>CABIYL020000012.1:24703-83763 GCA_902362925.2 Clostridiales bacterium
TTTGGACAGAAAGTCCAGCAGCTCCCTCCGCCGCCCGCAGGAGGGACCCTGGCACACCGTCAGGCTGTGCCGCACCGACTCGGTTTTGATAGAGGGGTAGCGCTTGAGCACCGCCGGGAGAAAGGACTCCCGAAAGCTCAGCGCCTGGGCAATCTCCTCCAGCGCCTGCTGGGGGATGACGCCGCCGTACAGCGCCTGGGTCTCCCGCAGCAGCTGAACCAGCTCGTTCTGGTCGCTGGCCGCGCCCCGGCCCTGATAGAAATTCAGAAGCTGAGTAAATTCCTCCTGATGCATGAAGGACCTCCTTGCAGAAAAAAAGAGACACGACCCAAGTCGTGTCTCTTTCCGTATGGTGGACGATACAGGATTCGAACCTGTGACCTCCCGCACGTCAAGCGGATGCTCGTACCAGCTGAGCTAATCGTCCAAAGGGCAAAATCTATTATATCCACGAAGGTGCCCTTTGTCAACTGTTTTTTCAAAAAATTTTTAAAAAATAAAAAGGGGGCGGGAGCAGAGGGAGGGCAAGGGTATGCAGAGGGGGAAAAGCCTGTTATACTGAGAAATATTGAAGCATTTGTCCGCCATCTGAGGCGGAAGGAGGAAGAGATTATGTTATATGAGCGATTTGACAGGGAGGAAATCTGTCCTGCCCTGCCGAAGGGGGCGACGGAAATCTCCCTGACGTCCTATGCCAGAGAGAATATCGGCGCTCTGGCGGACGGAGCGCGCTGGGGTGTGCTGATTCTGCCCGGCGGCGGCTACCGGCTGACCGCAGACAGCGAGGCCGAGCCGGTGGCGCTGGACTTTCTCCACGGCGGAGTGCAGACCTTTGTGCTGCGCTACAGCGTGGAGCCCGACCAGTGGCCCCAGGCATTTCTGGAGGCTGCCGCGTCTCTGGCCTTTATCCGCCGGAATGCGGCCAAGTACGGCATCCGTCCCGACCGTATTGCGGTGTGCGGCTTTTCCGCCGGCGGACACCTGGCGGGCTGCCTGGCCAATCTGTGGGCCGACCCCATTATCGGCGAGAAGCTGGGCCTGACGGCGGAGGAGGTGCGGCCCGATGCGGCCATCCTCAGCTATCCGGTGATCTCGGCGGGGGAGTGGGGGCTCAGGGACTGTACCCAAAGGCTGACCGGCCGGGAGGAGCTTTCCACCGCGCTGGAAAAGCTGTCCCTGGAGAAGAGCGTCACGGCGGGCAATCCGCCCACCTTCCTCTGGACAACCGACACTGACTGCACCGTGCCGCCGGAAAACACCCTGCTCTATGCCTGTGCCCTGCGGCGGCAGGGGGTGCCTCTGGAGCTCCACTACTACGGCTACGGCCCCCACGCCATGGCCACCGCCACCAGCGAGGCGGCGGGTGATCCGGGCTGGCAGGACGAGCAGGCAGCCACCTGGCTGCCCCTGTGCGTCCGCTGGCTGCAGCGGGAGACCTGGCGGAACAAGGACTGAGGAGGAACGGACATGGAACAGAAGACGGCGCTGATTACCGGCGCGTCCCGGGGCATCGGCGCGGCCACGGCCCGGCGGCTGGCCCGTGCGGGGTACGCTGTGGCGGTGAACTACTGCAACAGCGAGGAAAGAGCCCTTGGCCTGGTGGAGGAGCTGCGGGCGGAAGGACATACCGCAATGGCGGTGCGTGCCGACGTATCCGACCCGGAGCAGGTACAGGCTATGGTTGACAATGTGTTGGATAAATTTTGTCAACTTGACATTCTGGTATGCAATGCCGGCAGGAGCTGGGTGGGCCTGCTGGGGGATATGACCGTGGCGGAGTGGCGGGAATTGTTCTCCGTCAACCTGGACAGCGTATTTTACTGCTGTAAAGCGGTGCTGCCCCACATGATTCACCGGAAAAAGGGCAGAATTATCACCGTTTCCTCCATGTGGGGCCAGGTGGGCGCCTCCTGCGAGGCGGCCTACTCCGCCTCCAAGGCGGGCGTCATCGGCCTGACAAAGGCCCTGGCCAAGGAGCTTGGACCCTCCGGAATTGCGGTAAACTGCGTGGCACCGGGGGTAATCGACACGGAAATGAACAAAAATCTCACCGGCGAGGACCTGGACGCCCTCCGGGAGGAGACGCCTCTGGAGCGCATCGGCAAAGCGGAGGATGTGGCGGAAAGTGTGCTGTTTTTGGCGTCGGAAGGGGCGGATTTCATCACCGGACAGGTGCTTTGTCCCAACGGCGGGCTGATTATCTGACCAGCAAAAACGGCCTGAGAAACCGGGAAAAAAGGGACATTGGTACAAAGCGCCCAGAGAAGGAAGGACAGAAAGACCTCCTGTTGTGCAAGAATGAGGTTGACAATTCCGGAGGCGAAGATTATAATTGTCAACAACCTTAAAGGAGGTAAATGAAATGAAGAAGTTTCGTGTTCTCTCTCTCGTAATGGCCTCCGCGCTGTGCCTCTCCATGCTCGCCGGCTGCGGAAACGACTCCACCGGCGGCGACACCTCCGGTGACAACACCCCCGCTCCCAGCGGCAGCACCCAGGAGACCGCCGGCACCATCAAGATCGGCGGCATCGGCCCCCTGACCGGCGACGCCGCCGTGTACGGCATGGCCACCAAGCAGGGCGCTGAGATTGCCATCCAGGAGATTAACGCTCTGGGCGGCCTGCAGTTCTCCCTGGACTTCCAGGACGACGAGGGCGACACCGAGAAGGCTGTCAACGCCTATAATAACCTGAAGGACTCCGGCACCCAGATCATCTACGGCTGCACCACCACCAACCCCTGCATCTCCGTGGCGGGCGAGACCAACGCCGACCGCTACTTCCAGCTGACCCCCTCCGCCTCCTCCACCAAGGTGACTGAGGGCCGCGACAATGTGTTCCAGGTCTGCTTCACCGACCCCAACCAGGGCAAGACCGCTGCCAACTACATCAAGGACAACAACCTGGGCACCAAGATTGCCGCCATCTACAACAACTCCGACGCCTACTCCACCGGCATCTACAACGCCTTTGCCGAGGAGGCCGAGGCCATCGGCCTGGAGGTTGTGACCTCCCAGACCTTCCCCGACGACAAGAACACCGACTTCACCGTGCAGCTGAGCGCCGCCAAGGAAGCCGGCGCCGACCTGGTGTTCATGCCCATCTACTACACCCCCGCTTCCCTGATCCTGAACCAGGCCAAGAGCATGGGCTATGAGCCCACCTTCTTCGGCTGCGACGGTATGGACGGCATCCTGGACATGGACGGCTTCGACGCCTCCCTGGCTGAGGGCCTGATGCTGATGACCCCCTTCAACGCCTGGGCCACCGACGAGCGCACCGTCAACTTCGTAAACGAGTACGAGGCTGCCTACGGCGGCACCCCCAACCAGTTCGCCGCTGACGCCTACGACTGCATGTACGCCATCTATGAGGCCTGCACCGCCGCCGGCATCACCGCCGACATGGACCACGAGACCATCTGCGACAAGCTCATCGAGACCTTCACCAGCAGCGACTTCAGCGTGGACGGCCTGACCGGTACCGGCATGACCTGGTCCGCAAACGGCGAGGTCTCCAAGGCCCCCGTCGTCGTCAAGGTTGAGGGCGGCGTGTACGTCACCCAGTAATTTCACCCTGAGAACAATCTGTTTGAAAGGGGCCCGGCGGAGGGCTGCCGAAGATACGGCGGCCCTCTGCCTGCATTATAAGCAGTGAGGGGCGGTAAGGCCGGCGGCACACGTGCCGCCGGGCTTTCTGCCCTGCATGGGGCCCATCTGAAACATCCACACGCCCGGCACGTGGACGCTTCAGATGCGCCCCAAGACCCGCGGAACCCGCCGCGGGAGAGAGAAAGAGAGAGGTGAAGGATTTGAACATCCTCCAGAACCTGATCAACGGTGTGGGCCTGGGCAGCGTGTACGCCATCATCGCCCTGGGCTATACCATGGTCTACGGCATCGCAAAGATGCTCAACTTCGCCCATGGCGACGTCATCATGGTGGGCGCGTACGTATGCTTCTTTACCGTCAGCGCCTTTACCGACTCCCCCATTGCCGGCGGTCTGCTGGGCATCCTGCTGGCCGTTGTGGTGTGTACCGTGCTGGGCGTGGTCATCGAGCGCCTGGCCTACAAGCCCCTGCGGCAGGCGGCCTCCCTGGCCGTGCTCATCACCGCTATCGGCGTGAGCTACTTCCTCCAGAACGCGGCGCTGCTGCTGTGGGGCTCCGACACCAAGGTGTTCCCCAGCTTCCTGAGCCAGATGCTCTCCAAGCTGCCCGGCGGCGGCTCCGTCACCGTGCTGGGCTGCACCGTGGCCTACACCACCATCTTCAATATGCTGGTGTGCGTGATCATCATGGTGGGCCTGACCCTGTTCACCAGCCGCAGCAAGATGGGCAAGGCCATGCGCGCCTGCTCTGAGAACAAGGACGCCGCCCGGCTCATGGGTATCAACGTGGACACCACCATCTCCATCACCTTTGCCATCGGCTCCGCTCTGGCGGCCATCGCCGGTGTGCTGCTGTGCTCCACCTACCCCACCCTGACCCCCACCACCGGCTCCATGCCCGGTATCCGCGCCTTTACCGCCGCCGTGTTCGGCGGCATCGGCTCCATCCCCGGCGCCCTGCTGGGCGGTGTGCTGCTGGGCGTCATCGAGATCTTTGCCAAGTCCTTCTCCACCGAGCTGTCCGACGCGGTGGTGTTCGCGGTGCTGATTGTGGTGCTGCTGGTCAAGCCCACCGGCCTGCTGGGCAAGCAGATCCGTGAGAAAGTGTGAGGTGGAAGAGATGAAAACCGTATCTACCCGCCGCCGCCGTCTCGTCAGCAACTCCATCACCTACGGCATTGTCATTGCGGCCTATGTTATCATCCAGATCCTCATGGCGGGAGACAACCTGAGCAACTCCCTCCAGAGCCAGCTGATCCCCATCTGCGCCTACGTGGTCATGGCTGTGGCCCTGAACCTGGTGGTGGGCATCTCCGGCGAGCTGAGCCTGGGCCACGCCGGCTTTATGAGCGTGGGCGCCTTCTCCGGCGTCATCGCTGCCACCTGCCTCCAGAACACCATCCCCTCCGACGCCCTGCGTCTGGCCGTCTCCATGGTGGTGGGCGCCATCTGCGCCGGTGTGGCCGGCTTCATCGTGGGCGTGCCTGTGCTCCGCCTGCGGGGCGACTACCTGGCCATCGTCACCCTGGCCTTCGGCGAGATCATCAAGAACATCATCAACGTGCTCTACATCGGCCTGGACGATGAGGGCCTCCACCTCTCCCTGGAGAGTGAGGCCGCTCTGGGCCTGGGCGAGGGCGGCAAGGCCATCCTCTCCGGCCCCATGGGCGCCACCGGCATCAACAAGATCTCCTCCTTCACCGCCGGCTTCATCCTGGTGCTCATCACCATCACCGTGGTGCTGAACCTGGTCAACAGCCGCTCCGGCCGTGCCATCATGGCCATGCGGGACAACCGCATCGCCGCCGAGAGCGTGGGCATCGGCGCCACCAAGTACAAGCTCATGGCCTTTGTCACCTCCGCCGTGCTGGCCGGTGCCGCCGGTACCCTCTACGCCATGAACTACTCCTCCGTCACCGCCAAGAAATTCGACTTCAACACCTCCATCCTCATCCTGGTCTTCGTGGTGCTGGGCGGCATCGGCAACATCCGGGGCTCCATCATCGCCGCGGCCTTCCTCACCGTGCTGCCTGAGCTGCTGCGCAGCCTGAACCTGGATAAGTACCGGATGCTGGTGTATGCCATCGTCCTCATCCTGGTCATGATCGCCACCAACAACGCGGCTATCCGGGGCTTCTTCGCCCAGCTGAAGAGTCGCCTGAGCAAAAAAGACCGGGAAGAGCAGAAGGGAGGCGCGGCACAGTGAGCAGACCACCTCGTCCTGAGACCAAGCTGGTCCCCGTGCCCAGCAAGAACATGATCCCCGAGCGGGACATCGACAAGGACCCCATCCTGGAGGCCCAGCATCTGGGCATCGACTTCGGCGGTCTGACCGCCGTGGATGACTTCAACATGGCCATCGGCCGCACCGAGATCGCCGGCCTCATCGGCCCCAACGGCGCGGGCAAGACCACCGTCTTCAACCTGCTGACCAAGGTGTACCAGCCCACCCGCGGCACCGTGCTGCTGGACGGCGTGGACACCCACAACATGAACACCGTCCAGGTCAACCGGGCCGGTATCGCTCGTACCTTCCAGAACATCCGCCTGTTCTCCAACCTGAGCGTGGAGGACAACGTGAAGATCGGCCTGCACAATCAGGTGGGCTGCGGCATGTGGCAGAGCATCTTCCGCCTGCCCGGCTACTGGAAGAGCGAGAAGCTGGCCCATGAGCGGGCCCTGGAGCTGCTGAGCATCTTCGACATGCAGGATCTGGCCAACGCCAAGGCGGGCAGCCTGCCCTACGGCGCCCAGCGCCGGCTGGAGATCGTCCGCGCCCTGGCCACCAACCCGTCTCTGCTGCTGCTGGATGAGCCCGCCGCCGGCATGAACCCCTCTGAGACCTCCGAGCTGATGGACAATATCGTCAAAATCCGCGACACCTTCCAGATCGCCATCCTGCTCATTGAGCACGACATGAACCTGGTCATGGGCATCTGCGAGGGCATCTGCGTGCTCAACTTCGGCCAGGTCATCGCCAAGGGCACCCCCCAGGAGATTCAGAACAACCCGGAGGTCATCAAGGCCTACCTGGGCACCGGAAGGAGTGAGTGACGCCGTGGCCATGCTGAACGTAGAGAACATCAATGTGTATTACGGCGCTATCCACGCCGTCAAGGGCGTCTCCTTCACCGTGGAGGAGGGGGAGATCATCACCCTCATCGGCGCCAACGGCGCCGGCAAGTCCACCATCCTGAAGACCGTGTCCGGCCTGCTCCACAGCCACACCGGCTCCATCACCTTCCAGGGTGAGAACATCGGCGGCGTCCCCGCCCACAAGCTCATCCCCAAGGGAATGGCCCAGGTGCCCGAGGGCCGCGCCGTGTTTCTCCAGATGAGCGTGGAGGAGAACCTGCAGATGGGCGGCTATACCCGCCCCGCCGCCGAGATTCCCGACAGCCTGGAGCGGGTGTACGCCCAGTTCCCCCGGCTGAAGGAGCGGCGCAAGCAGGTGGCCGGCACCCTGTCCGGCGGCGAGCAGCAGATGCTGGCCATGGGCCGCGCCCTCATGTCCAAGCCCAAGCTGCTGATGCTGGACGAGCCCTCCATGGGCCTGGCCCCCATTCTGGTGGACCAGATTTTCGACATCATCAAGGAGCTCCACAAGGCGGGCACCACCATCCTGCTGGTGGAGCAGAACGCCCAGATGGCCCTGTCCGTGGCCGACCGTGGCTACGTGCTGGAGACCGGCAAGGTGGTCTCCACCGGCACCGGCGCCGCCCTGCTCCAGGACGAGAGCGTCAAGAAGGCCTACCTGGGCGGCTGATTTCCTAAAATTATGTGTAAAAAAGTCCCGTGGACAGCGTCCACGGGACTTTTTTTGTTCTGTTACTGGTCCCGGTCAGGCAGGCCGGTGAGGTAACGCCGGACCATGTCGAAGGCGTTGGTGGCGGCCACAGTGCGGATACGGGCACGGCCGTTGATGAGGTGCAGCTCCCGGACCCGGGTGCCCTCGGGGGTGTCCAGGGCCACATAGATGAGGCCCACCGGGTTGTTCCGGTCGTCGGGATTGGGACCGGCCACGCCGGTGAGGGACACGGCCAGGTCGCAGCCCAGCACCTTCCGGGCGCCCTGGGCCATGGCCTGGGCCACCTGGGCGCTGACAGCGCCGAACTCATCCAGCATCTCCTGGGGCACGCCAAGAACCCCGGCCTTCACCTCGTTGGTGTAGCTCACCACGCCGCCCTTGAACACGGCGGAAGCGCCGGACAGGTCGGTGAGCCGCTTGGCCACCAGGCCGCCGGTGCAGGACTCGGCGGTGCCCAGCGTCAGTCCCTTCTCCTTCAGCAGGCCCAGCACAACCTCCTCCATGGAGGAGACATCGGCACCGTACACCAGGGGGCCAAAGATATCCCGGACCTCTTTTTCCACCGGGACGATGAGGGCATGGGCCTCCTCCACGGTGGCGGCCTTGGCGGTGATGCGCAGCTCCACCTCGCCGGTCTTGGCGTAGGGGGCCAGGGTGGGGTTGGTGAGGGCGTTCATCCGGTCCCGCAGTTTTGCCTCCACCGCCGACTCGCCCATGCCGAAGATCTTCAGCGTCCGGGAGGCGATGACGCCGTCGGCCAGAGCCTGGAGATAGGGCACCGCACGGTGCTCAAACATGGGGGTGCACTCGTTGGGGGGACCGGGGAGCATAATGACCCGGACGCCGTCGGCCTCAAAGGCGCAGCCGGGGGCGGTGCCCCAGTCGTTGGAGAAGATGGTGCAGCCCTCGGGCAGGTAGGCCTGCTGGAGGTTGTTCTCCGTCATGGTTCCGCCGGGATGAAGCCGCTGGAAGTAGTCCCGGATGCGCTCAGCGGACTCCTCGTCATACACCAGCTTCTTGCCAAAGCACTCGGCCAGCACGTTCTTGGTCAGGTCGTCGCAGGTGGGACCCAGGCCGCCGGTGGTGATGATGATGTCCGCACGGCTCTTGGCGACTTCCACCGCCGCCTTCAGCCGCTGGGGATTGTCGCCCACCACGGTGTGGTAGTACACGTTGATGCCCAGGGCGCTCAGACCCTTGGAGAGCATTTGGGCGTCGGTGTTGGCGATGTTGCCCAGGAGCAGCTCGGTGCCCACTGCGATGAGTTCTGCGGTATGCGTCATAATAAAAGACCTCCGAAACGCCGGGAGAGTCCCGGCCAATAAGATATGTGTCAGGAGGGGCGATCAGGGGTTGACCTGAATCCGCTCGATGTTCTTCACGGCCTCGTCCACCAGGGCCTCGATGTCCAGGTTGGCCTCGGCGGCCTCAATCTCGCCGGGCAGAGGACGCAGCCGGGGGTGCCGGGGAGTGAACACGGTGCAGCAGTCCTCGTAGGGCAGGATGGAGGTCTCGAAGGTGCCGATCTTCCGGGCGATGCGGACGATCTCCTCCTTGTCCATGCCCACCACGGGCCGGAGGATGGGCAGGTCGCACACAGCGCCGGTCATCCGCATGGCGGACATGGTCTGGCTGGCCACCTGGCCCAGGCTCTCGCCGGTGACCAGAGCGCCAGCGCCCACCCGGTAGGCCACACGGCAGGCAATGCGCATCATGAAGCGGCGCATGAGGATGGTGAACAGCTCCTCGGGGCAGGAACGGCGCAGCTCCTCCTGAATTTTGGTGAAGGGCACCACGTGGACCGTGAGACGGCCGCACCAGGGGGTGATGAGCCGGGCAAGCTCAATGACCTTGTCCTTGGCCTCGGGGGAGGTGTAGGGGTAGGAGAAGAAGTGGACCATGTCCAGGGCCAGGCCCCGCTTGGCCATCATCCAGGAGGCCACGGGGGAGTCGATGCCGCCGGAGAGCAGGCTCACCGCACGGCCGCCGATGCCCACCGGCAGGCCGCCTGCGCCGGGTTCCGGGTCGGCGTGGACAAAGGCGGCGTAGTCGCGCACCTCCAGGTGAACGGTCAGCTCCGGATTGTGGACATCCACGGCAAGGTTGGGGAAGGCGTCGTGGAGCTCGCCGCCCACGTACTGGGCCAGCTCGATGGAGGTCATGGGGAAGGTCTTGTCCGCACGCTTGGCCTCCACCTTGAAGGTACGGGCGGTGGACAGCTTGTCGTGGAGATAGGTCTTGGCGGTCTCCAGCATGGCGTCCTTGCCCTTGGCGCAGGCCCGGGCACGGCTCAGACCCACCACGCCGAACAGGCGCTTCATAGCCTCCCAGGCGGCGTCCATGTCGCAGCTGTCGTCCTTGGGCTCCACGTACATGGTGGACTGCTTGGAGTAGACCTTGAAGCTGCCGCAGTGCTTCAGGCGGCGCTGGGCGTTGGCGATGAGCTTGTCTTCAAAGCTGCGGCGGTTCAGGCCCTTGAGCACCAGCTCGCCCAGCTTCATCAGGATAATCTCGTCCATATTGTTCGTTCTCCTTATAGTTACATCGTTATTTCACAAGGTAGGCCCCGGGCCGGTACTGGAGTGCCTCGGCCAGATGGGGCACCTGGATTGCTTCGCTGCCGTCCAGATCGGCGATGGTGCGGGCCACCCGGAGGATGCGGTCATAGCCACGGGCGGTGAGACCCATGCGCTGGAAGGCGCCCTTCATCAGCGCCTCACAGGCGCTGTCCAGCTGGCAGAATTCCCGCAGCTCCCGCTGGCCCATGTGGGCGTTGCAGGAGGGGCCGTCAGGGCCGAAGCGGGCGGACTGGATGTGCCGGGCGGCGTTGACCCGCACCCGGATGTCCGCAGAGGACTCGGCGGGAGCGGCGTGGGACAGCTCGTGGAACTCCAGGGGCGGCACCTCAACATGGAGGTCGATCCGGTCCATCAGGGGCCCGGATACCCGGCCCTGGTACTTCTCCACCGCAGCCTCGGTGCACCGGCACCGGCCGGACGGGTGGCCGTACCAGCCGCACTTGCAGGGGTTCATGGCGCATACCAGCATGAACCGGGCGGGGTAGGACACGGTGCCGGACGCACGGGAGATGGTGACCTGTCCCTCCTCCAGGGGCTGGCGCAGCACCTCCAGCACCTCGGGCTTGAACTCGGGCAGCTCGTCAAGAAAGAGCACCCCGTTGTGGGCCAGGGAGATCTCACCGGGACGGGGATTGGAGCCGCCGCCCGCCATACCCATGGGGGAGATGGTGTGGTGGGGGGAGCGGAAGGGACGGCGGAGCAGCAGGGGTTCTTCCGCCGTGGTGAGTCCGGCCACAGAGTGGACCTCGGTGGCGGCCAGAGCCTCCGCCTCTGTCATATCGGGCAGGATGGAGGGCAGCCGCCGGGCCAGCATGGACTTGCCGGAACCGGGAGGACCCACCATGCAGATGTTGTGCCCGCCGGCGGCGGCAATCTCCAGGGCCCGCTTTACATGCTCCTGACCCTTCACCTCGGAAAAATCCGGTCCGGCGGTGAGAGCCTCGCCGGGGGCCCAGGGGGGAGCGGGGGAGAGGGGCTCTTCTCCGGTCAGGTGGCGGATAAGGGCGGTGACACTCTCCACCGGGTAGACCGCCATACCGCCGCCGGCCAGGGTGGCCTCGGCGGCGCTCTCGGCGGGGACATAGAGGGCCTCCACACCCGCCCGGACAGCGGCCAGGGCCATGGGCAGCATGCCCGTCACCGGCCGCACCTCCCCGGACAGGGACAGCTCTCCCACAAAGGCCGAGCGGGACAGGTCGCACCGGAGCTGCCCGCCTGCGGCCAGAATCCCTACCAGAATGGGCAGGTCGTAGAGGGTGCCCGCCTTCCGCTGGGCGGCGGGAGCCAGATTCACCGTGATGCGGGACACGGGGAAGGTGAAGCCGCAGTTCTTCACCGCTGCCCGCACCCGTTCCCGGGCCTCCTTTACCGCCGCGTCGGGCAGGCCCACAATATCAAAGGCGGGCAGGCCGCCGGACAGGTCGCACTCGGCCCGCACCTCATACCCGGCCACGCCGGTCAGACCCAGTGAACGCACCGCGCAGAGCATAAAAATCGCCGCCCTTTCTCCATACAGCATCAGTATACCACGGAGAAAGGGCGGCTGCCAAGAAAAACGTCGCCGGGGATGCTCAGCCCTGGGTCAGCTGATACAGCCGCAGAGCGGTGAGGATGCACTGCTCCCTGGTGTAGGCGCTCTGGGGGATGAAGGCGCTGCCGTCCCCCGCCATAATTCCGGCGGCCTGGACCTGTCCCACCCCGGCGGCAGCCCAGGAGGCGATGGCGGCGCTGTCCGAGAAGGCGGGGGCCGCCTGGGGCAGGGGATGGCCCATAGCCTCCGCCAGGCGGGCCAGGATGGTGGCCGCCTGCTCCCGGGTCAGGGTGCCGCCGGGGTCGAATTTTCCGCCGCCCACGCCGTTGACCACGCCCAGACCGGCCATCTTCTGGACGTTGAAGTCGGTGGTGTCGGAGAATGTGGCCCGCTGGGTGATGGTCTCGCCCGTCGCCTTCTCATAGAGCCTCATCGCCAGGGCGCAGAACTCGGCCCGGGTGGCGGCCTGAGTGTACCGGCTCTCGAAGCTGTCGGGCACAATGCCGGCGACGGCGGCCTGGCTGAGCTGTCCCGCGGCCCAGGAGGAGGGCAGGTCCCCTTCCGCCGCCACGATGAAGGTCACCGGGATATCGAAAGACTGGAACGTATCCCCGCCAATATGGGAACTGGTGAAGTTGCCCCGTACATGTTGGATATAGATACCGGGCTTCAGGCCGGCCTGGGGCTGCACGGTATAGGTGACGGTCTCGTGGGGCGCGATGTCTGCGCTCATGCGCTCGTGCGAATAGACAAACCCGCTCTTGCTCCACTCAACCCTTAATACGGATGTCCCGTTCAGGCGGATTTCATAATCGTCCTCGTTGGTGAAGGAGATGCTGCGGGCGGCGGGCTGGGCGTATCCCACCTCCACCGCGCCGAAGTCTATGGCCTCCGTACTCACAGTCACCCGGAAATCCGGGGCCTGCACGGTATAGGACAGATGCAGGTCGGCGCTGGCTCCCTCCTGGGTGGTGACGGTGACGGTCTCGCTGTGTGTTCCATAGTCGCGTCCGGACCTGGGTTCCACAATGAAAGGGCAGCTCTCTCCAGGCGCTAAGCATCCGATGTCTATAGCCTTAGTGGATGCCGAATAATCTGGTTCCCAGTTAAATATCCAGTCCGAACGGTCGGTAGGCAGATCAAAGATGACATTCTTTTCGCCGGTGTTGGTGACGGTGATGACCGTGGGACCCGGTTGATTTCCTTTGAGAGTGGTGCCGAAGTCCACGGTGGAGGGACTCAGAGAGATGCTGTATCCGGGGATGGATTCTCCCTCATAGATGACGGAGTGGACGAAGTTCCGTGAGGACCAGTCTTCATAGCCGGTAGCCCCTTTGGGGATGACAAAAACGACCTCACCGCTGCCCTCGCGGTAGGCGGCGTAGGGATTGAAATAGTACTCAGGGGCTACCATACCCTCCATATAGACGGTATCCAGTGCGCTGCTCCATCGAAAGGGATTATCCATCACCTTCACGCTGGCGGGGATGGTGATCTCTCTCAGGGCGTCACAGCTTGCGAAGGCAAGTTCGTTGATGTAGATAAGGTTTTCACTCAGTTTGACGTCGGATAGAGAGTTGCAATAAGCAAAAGAGGATTCGCCGAGCGAGGTTACACTGTCCGGGATGGTCACGCCGGTGATGGGAGCGTCCTCAAATGCCTTTGGAGAGATAAATGTCACAGGGTATTCCTGCCCGTTCCCGTCGGTAACGGAGGCGGGGATGTCCGCGTAGGTGGAGTCGGCTAGGGACTCGTCATAGCGGGTCAGGGTGGCCGTGCCGTCGCTCCTCAGGGTAAAGAGATAGGGGCCGACCTGGACGGTACCCGTCTCCGCCGCCATGGCGGCGGGCATGAGGGACAGCGCCAGAGCGCAGGCCAGCAGCAGGGAAAGCGCACGCTTTTTCATGTGGGGTTCCTCCTTCTTTCCGTTTTTTTCAGTATGGCACACCTGAAAACAAAAAACCATATGCGGGCAGCATAGCATTGACTTTTTGCGCCCCGGCGGACATGGAGCGAACGGGCCGCGAAACAGACTTGGGCGAGCCTTCTCAAATTTATTAGCAGAGGCTGATTTCAAAAAATTCCCTGACAAAAATTTTCAGACGCCCATCCCGCCGCGCTCGGCCCGCTCCGGCGCGGAGTTTTCCCCAGCCGCCAAAAAAAAGCGGGGAAAATCCCCCCTTTTGGGCAAGATGCAATTTACAAACCGGCTGGAAGGTGGTAAAATATCTGCGCTGAATCATTTAGAAGCCATTCACGCAAGTTCACATAAGGAGGAATTGTTCAAAATGGCGAGAAAACTCAAAACCATGGACGGCAATACCGCTGCGGCGCACGTATCCTATGCGTTCACCGAGGTGGCGGGCATCTACCCCATCACTCCGTCCAGCCCCATGGCCGACAACGTGGACCAGTGGGCCGCGGCCGGCCGCAAGAACATCTTCGGCGACACGGTCAAGGTCATCGAGATGCAGTCTGAGGCCGGCGCTGCCGGTACCGTCCACGGCTCCCTGGCCGCCGGCGCCCTGACCACCACCTACACCGCCTCTCAGGGCCTGCTGCTGATGATCCCCAACATGTACAAGATCGCCGGCGAGCTGCTGCCCTGCGTGTTCCACGTCTCCGCCCGTACCGTGGCCGCCCAGTCCCTGAACATCTTCGGCGACCACTCCGACGTCATGGCCTGCCGCCAGACCGGCTTTGCCATGCTGGCCGAGACCAACCCCCAGGAGGTCATGGACCTGGGCGCCGTTGCCCACCTGGCCGCCATCAAGGGCCGCGTTCCCTTCCTGAACTTCTTCGACGGCTTCCGCACCTCCCACGAGATCCAGAAGATCGCCATCTGGGATTATGACGATCTGAAGGAAATGGTGGACATGGACGCCGTGGAGGCCTTCCGCAAGCGGGCCCTCAACCCCGAGCGCCCCGTCATGCGCGGCTCCCACGAGAACGGCGACATCTTCTTCCAGCACCGTGAGGCCTGCAACAAGTACTATGACGCTCTCCCCGAGATCGTCGAGGAGTACATGGGCAAGGTCAACGCCAAGCTGGGCACCAACTATCAGCTGTTCAACTACTACGGCGCTCCCGACGCTGACCGCGTCATCATCGCCATGGGCTCCATCTGCGACGTGACCGAGGAAGTCATCGACTACCTGAACGCTCACGGCGAGAAGGTGGGTCTGGTGAAGGTCCGCCTGTACCGTCCTTTCCGCGCCGACAAGCTGCTGGCTGCCATCCCCGAGACTGCCAAGCACATCGCCGTGCTGGACCGCACCAAGGAGCCCGGCGCTCAGGGCGATCCTCTGTACCTGGACGTTGTCACCGCCTTCGCCAACGCCGGCCGTCAGGCCACCATCATCGGCGGCCGCTACGGTCTGGGCTCCAAGGACACCCCGCCCAAGAGCGTGTTCGCTGTCTATGAGGAGCTGCAGAAGGCCGATCCCAAGCGTCAGTTCACCATCGGCATCGTGGACGACGTCACCAACACCTCCCTGGTCGAGCACGACTGCCCCAACACCGCTGCTGAGGGCACCATCGAGTGCAAGTTCTGGGGTCTGGGCGGCGACGGTACCGTGGGCGCCAACAAGAACTCCATCAAGATCATCGGCGACCACACCGACAAGTACGTGCAGGCTTACTTCCAGTACGACTCCAAGAAGACCGGCGGCGTGACCATCAGCCACCTGCGCTTCGGCGACAAGGCCATCAAGAGCCCCTACTACATCAACAAGGCTGACTTCGTGGCCTGCCACGTGCCCGCCTACATCATCAAGGGCTTCCCCATGGTCCGCGACGTGAAGGACGGCGGTATCTTCCTGATCAACTGCCAGTGGTCCGACGAGGAGCTGGATAAGCACATGCCCGCTGTGGCCAAGCGCTACATCGCTGAGCACAACATCCAGGTCTACACCATCAACGCCATCGATCTGGCCATCGAGATCGGCATGGGCAAGCGTACCAACACCATCCTGCAGTCCGCTTTCTTCAAGCTGGCTAAGGTGATGCCCGAGGCCGAGGCCATCCAGTACATGAAGGACGCCGCCACCCACTCCTACCTGAAGAAGGGCCAGGACGTGGTTGACATGAACCACAAGGCCATCGACGCCGGCGCCACCGCCTTCCACAAGTTCGAGGTGCCCGCTTCCTGGGCTACCGCTCAGGACGAGACCGTTTCCACCGAGCTGACCGGCAAGCCCGAGCTGGTGAAGATGGTCAAGGAGATCCTGGAGCCCGTGGGCAAGATGGACGGCGACTCCCTGCCCGTCTCCGCCTTCGTGGATCACGTGGACGGCACCTTCCTGCAGGGTGCTTCCGCCTACGAGAAGCGCGGCGTTGCCGTTATGGTTCCCACTTGGGACGCTTCCAAGTGCATCCAGTGCAACCAGTGCTCCTACGTCTGCCCCCACGCCACCATCCGTCCCTACGCTCTGACCGAGGAGGAGGCCGCTGCCGCTCCCGAGGCCGCCAAGATCGTGGACGTGAAGGCCGGCAAGGGCAAGGGCGTCTATAAGTTCGCCATCGCTGTCTCCCCCCTGGATTGTATGGGCTGCGCCGTCTGCGCCAAGAACTGCCCCGTCCAGGCTCTGACCATGGTGCCTCAGGAGCAGGAGGCTGCTCAGCAGCCCGTGTTCGACTACATGGTGGCCAAGGTTGCTCCCAAGGCCGACATGGAGAGCATCAAGACCGTCAAGGAGAGCCAGTTCAAGCAGCCTCTGCTCGAGTTCTCCGGCTCCTGCGCCGGCTGCGCCGAGACCGCTTATGCCCGTCTGGTCACCCAGGTCTGCGGCGACCGGATGTACATCTCCAACGCCACCGGCTGCTCCTCCATCTGGGGCGGTCCCGCTGCTACCTCTCCCTACACCGTCAACAAGTGCGGCCACGGCCCCGCTTGGGCTAACTCCCTCTTCGAGGACAACGCCGAGCACGGCCTGGGTCTCTATCTGGGTCAGAAGGCCATCCGCGACCGTCTGGCTGAGATGGTCCGCGAGTGCGCCGGCAGCGACAAGGCCAGCGCTGAGCTGAAGGCTGCTGCCGACAAGTACTTCGAGACCTACAAGGACGGCGAGGCCAACAAGGAGGCCACTGCCGCTCTGGTTGCCGAGCTGGAGAAGGGCGCCGCCGCCGGCTGCGACGTTGCCAAGGCTGTTCTGGCTGAGAAGGAGTACCTGGCCAAGAAGTCCGTCTGGATCTTCGGCGGCGACGGCTGGGCCTACGACATCGGCTACGGCGGTCTGGACCACGTCCTGGCTTCCGGCGAGGACGTGAACGTCTTCGTGTTCGACACCGAGGTCTACTCCAACACCGGCGGTCAGGCTTCCAAGTCCTCCAACATCGGCCAGGTGGCTCAGTTCGCCGCTGCCGGTAAGACTGTGGCCAAGAAGTCCCTGTCCGAGATCGTGATGCAGTATGGTTACGTCTACGTGGCCCAGGTGGCCATGGGCGCCAACCCCAACCAGACCCTGGCCGCCATCCGTGAGGCCGAGGCCTATCACGGTCCCTCCCTGGTCATCGGCTACGCCCCCTGCGAGATGCACTCCATCAAGGGCGGCATGAGCAACTGCCAGGTCGAGATGAAGAAGGCTGTCGAGTGCGGCTACTGGAACCTGTTCCGGTTCAACCCCGCTCTGAAGGCCGAGGGCAAGAACCCCTTCACCCTGGACTCCAAGGCCCCCGCTGGCGGCTATCAGGAGTTCCTGATGAACGAGGCTCGCTACTCCTCCCTGACCCGGTCCTTCCCCGACCGCGCCAAGGAGCTCTTCGCCCGCAACGAGGAGTCCGCCAAGGAGCGTTACGAGCACCTGACCAAGCTGATCGAGCTGTACAAGTAATCGAAAAGCGCATTTACACCCCCGGACGCATCTGCGTCCGGGGGTATTTTTACGCTGCGGCCGTTGACGGGGAAATCCAACACCTTATATAATAAAATAAAGAGAAAAACCCGCAAAAGGCTTGACTGTAAACCAGGTTCATACCTTATTCTGAGCACAACAAGAGGAAAGGCGGGATGAAGATGACCATACGGGAAGCGGAGCAGCGGACCGGTCTGGACCGGGCCACCATACGTTTTTACGAAAAAGAGGGGCTCATCAGCCCCAAGCGGCTGGACAACGGTTACCGGGACTACGCAGAGGAAGAGATCACGGCGCTGCTGCGGATCAAGCTGCTGCGGGAGCTGGGGGTGTCCCTGGAGGAGATCCGGGCCCTTCAGCAGGGAGAGCAGGCGCTGCCGGTCACCCTGGAGCACCGCATGGCGGCGCTGGAGAAGGAGATGGCGGACGCGGGAGCGGCCAGGGAGACCTGCCGTGCCATCCGGGAGGAGGGCGTGGGCTACGAGAGCCTGGACCCGGAGAAGTACCTGAACCGGGAGGTAATTCCTGCACCGCTGTTCCGGGACGCGCCGCCTCCGGTGCTCTGTCCCTGGCGGCGTCTGTTTGCCCGCCTGTTTGACCTGGCGCTGTACCAGCTGGCGTGGACAGCCCTGCTCGCACTGGGATTGCATATCAATATGGCAGAGCGGAACGCAGCGCTGTGGTGGCTGGACTCGGCTATCTGCCTGGTAATCATGATTATGGTGGAGCCCATCCTGTTGAGCTGCTGGGGCACCACACCGGGCAAGGCCATCTTCGGCCTGCGTGTGGAGAAGGCAGAGGGCGGCAGGCTGACCTACGGGGAGGGCAACACCCGCACCATGTCCATAATCTGGCGTGGACTGGGCTGGAATATCCCCATTTACGACCTGTTCCGGATGATAAAATGCTATGACATCTACTGTAAGGACAAGGAGCTGCCCTGGGACAGGGCTCAGGACCTGGTGGTGGAGGCAAAGCCCAAAAGCGGCCTGAGAAACGTGGCCTTTATGGGGGCTGCAGCAGCAGTGCTTGCGCTGTCCGTGGTGATTGCCCTTGCAGGCGGCTTCCCGCCCAACCGGGACGGTCTGACCCCGGCGGAATTCACCGAGAATTACAACTTCCTTGCGGAATATTACGGCAAGCCCACCTATATTCTGGAGGAGGACGGCAGCTGGACAGCCATGGAGACCCGGAACGGGGCCTATATCGTCCATCTTCCGGGACTGGAGCGGCAGCCTCTGACCTGGGAGACCGACAGTGCGGGCAACCTCACCTCGGTCACTGTTGCCTGGAGCTGGGATGGAAGCGGCATTGTCGAGTGGCCGGGGCTGGACATGCAGCTACTGACACTGGCCTTTGCTGCCGGAGAGGGCGGCTGGCTTGACTACTGGAGCAGGATGGGGCTGATGGACACCGTGGCCAATACGGAGGCCTTCTCCAGCCTGAGCCGGACGGACGAGGGAATCCGGCTGGACTGGGATACCCGGCTGGAGGGCGACGTAATCGTAGCGGACTATTTTGTGCTGGGGGAGGAGGACGCCGTCTGCAGCGGCCGGCTCGCCCTCACCATCCGCAGGGCGTGAGATATGACAAGGGCGGAGGCTGTCAAAGAGAGAAGCAGCCTCCGCCCGGCGGCTCAGCGCTCACTGACCTGCCATTCGGACTCCATATAAAAGATATAGTCATCCACATCCTCCCGGGGATCCGCCGCCGACGGCTGGACGGGAAGGGAGACAGATTGAATCTCAGACACAGGCACCCTCCTCTCAGAGAAAATTCTGCCCTCATATCATCCTATGCGGCGGGGCAGGGAAGATGCACCGCCGCCCAAAAGGCCGACTGTCTAAGGGTACCCCAAAGGGGAGCGACAATGCAGTCGAAGGGAACAGAAAGAAAATTTAAATTTTGTGTTGACAAAGTATCTTGCGTATGGTATTATCAATAAGCACCTAAAAGGACGGAGAACTGGATCGTAAATGCCGGAGTGGCGGAATTGGCAGACGCCCGGGACTTAAAATCCCGTGGGAGGAATCCCGTGCCGGTTCGACCCCGGTCTCCGGCACCAATATCGCGGGGTAGAGCAGCTTGGTAGCTCGTCGGGCTCATAACCCGGAGGTCAGAGGTTCAAATCCTCTCCCCGCAACCAGAAAAGGCTCCCTGACCTTAAAGGTCAGGGAGCTCATTTTATGCACAACGATGATAGGAGGCACTCATGCTTCAATTTGATGAGTACAAGGTAAAACTCAATAACCTGAAGCCCGAGCTGGACGAACTGGGTCAGGCCCTTGGTCTGGAAGCCGCGGAGCGGGAGCTGGAAATGCTGGAGTCTGAGAGTGCCTCGGACGGCTTTTGGAACAATCTGGAGAAGGCCCAGAAGATTCAGCAGCGCATCAAGCAGCTTCACCACAAGGTGGACGGCCAGAAAAAGCGCCTGGGTGAGTGGGAGGACCTGCTGACCCTCTGCGAGATGGGCAACGAGGAGGAGGACGAGTCCCTGGTCCCCGAGCTGGAGGAGGGCTTCAACAAGCTCACCGCCAACATGGAGGAAGCCCGTCTGTCCACCCTGTTCACCGGCGAGTACGACGACAACAACGTGGTGCTGGCCATCCACGCCGGCGCCGGCGGCACCGAGGCCCAGGACTGGGCCCAGATGCTGCTGCGGATGTACACCCGCTGGGCCGAGCGCCACGACTTCGAGTACCAGGTGGTAGATTTCCAGGACGGCGACGAGGCCGGCATCAAGTCCGCCACTGTGATGATCCAGGGCGAGAACGCCTACGGCCACCTGCGCAGTGAGCACGGCGTCCACCGTCTGGTCCGTGTCTCTCCCTTTGACGCCAACGCCCGCCGCCAGACCTCCTTTGCCGCCGTTGAGGTCATGCCCGACCTGCCCGAGGACGCCGACGTGGAGATCCGTCCCGAGGAGTACGAGATGCAGGTGTTCCGTTCCTCCGGCGCTGGCGGCCAGCACATCAACAAGACCTCTTCCGCCGTCCGACTCATCCACCACGCCACCGGCATCGTGGTCTCCTGCCAGACCGAGCGCAGCCAGTTCCAGAACAAGGACACCTGTCTGCGCATGCTGCGCGCCAAGCTGGTGGAACTGAAGATGCAGCAGCACGCCGAGAAGCTCTCCGACATCAAGGGCGTGCAGCTGAAGATCGAGTGGGGCAGCCAGATCCGCTCCTATGTGTTCATGCCCTACCAGCTGGTGAAGGACAACCGCTCCGGCTTTGAGACCAGCAACGTCAACGGCGTCATGGACGGCGATATCGACGGCTTCATCAACGCCTACCTCAAGTGCGAGGCCACCGGCACCTGGGTGACCAAGTAAAAGAAGTTATAATATGTAAAAGCACCCTGAAAATTTGATTTCAGGGTGCTTTTTGTATGCTTTTGCGGAGAAAAGGCAGTGCTGCCGGAGTAACGCAGAAAATAAAAAACTTGTAAACCTGCTTGTATTTCTGTCACCGTTTTGTTACTATTAAATTGTCTTGAGGAAAGGGAACGGAAGCAAAGCCCAACTCCGTGCCTGACTCCGGAGGCGCAGCTTGCGGCGAAGCAGGGGGGCTTGCCGAAAGAGACGCACCGGGGAGAGACAGCCGGGGCAGAGCGTCCGGGACCCTTTTCTGAAAAGGAATGAAAGGTGGAATGTCCTGTATGAAGCGTACGAGTAAGTTCCTGTCCCTTCTCCTGGCGCTGGCAATGGTATGCTCCCTGTTCGTACCTGCCATGGCTGAAGAGGACGCTGTCACGCCCTATGAGATTCCTGACGTAGACGGAAAAGTTGTCATTCTCCATACCAACGATACCCACGGTGCCGATCTGGCCGTGGAGGGTGAGTCCATCGGCATGGCCGGTGTGGCTCAGCTGAAGAAGGATTTTGAGGCCGCTGGCGCCAAGGTCCTCCTGCTCTCCGCCGGCGACTCCATCATGGGCAAGCCCCTGGTCAGCGCTGACGAGGGCAAGAGCGCCATTGAGTTCATGAACGCCGCCGGGTACGATGCCATGACCGTGGGCAACCACGAGCTGGACTTCGGCATTGACAACCTGAAGACCCTGGCCAAGGACGCCGAGTTTGACATCCTCTGCGCCGACATGACTGACGAGACCACCAACAGCACCGTGTTCTCCGCCAGCAAGATCTATGATCTGGACGGCGTGAAGGTTGGCGTGTTTGGTCTGGCCACCCCCGAGACCCGCACCAAGGCTGACGCCTCCAAGATGCCCAACATCGTCTTCCCCGAGAAGGAAGAGCTGTACGCCTGCGCGCAGGCTCAGGTGGACGAGCTGGAGAAGGCCGGCGCCGACCTGATTGTGTGCCTGGGCCACCTGGGCATCGCCGACGAGAGCACCGGCAACCGCTCCATCGACGTGTGTGAGAATGTGACCGGCATTGACCTGTTCATCGACGGCCACAGCCACTCCACCACCGGCGACATCACCGCCGCCACCGGTACCGACAGCAACGTGGTCAACGGCACCAAGATCGTCTCCACCGGCACCGCTCTGGCCAACGTGGGCGTTGTGGTGTACGACAAGACCGCCAACACCCTGGAGGACAGCCTGGTTTCCGCCGCCTCCTACACCAAGACCGACGCCACTGTGGCCAAGCTGGTCAGCGACCGCAATGCCGCTGTTGAGAAGGAGTACGGCCAGAAGATCGCCGAGACCGAGGTTGACCTGAACGGCTCCCGCTCCGGCGGCGCCGCCACTGCCACCAACACCAAGGCTGAGATCACCTTCCCCGACGGTGTGGGTGTCCGCACCGGTGAGACCAACCTGGGCGACTTCGCTGCCGACGCCATCCTCTGGCAGGCCCGCAAGACCCTGGGCGAGGAGAACGTGGACGCCGCTCTCACCAACGGCGGCGGTATCCGCGAGACCATCGGCAAGGGCGACATCTCCAAGCTGGACCTGCTGGCTGTGTTCCCCTTCGGCAACACCGTGGCCACCATTGACGTGACCGGTGCTCAGCTGCTGGAGGCCCTGGAGGCCGCCACCTGCACCACCCCCGATGCCATCGGCGCCTTCCCCCAGGTTTCCGGCATCGAGTTCACCATCAACACCGCTGTTGCCTATGTCAACGGCGAGCAGTACCCCAACTCCACTTACTACGCTCCTGCCAATCCCGGCAGCCGCGTGACCATCACCTCTGTCAACGGCCAGCCCTTCGACGCTGAGGCTACTTACACCATCGCCACCAACGACTTCACCGCCAAGGGCGGCGACACCTACGGTGTCTTCGCTGCTGCCGGCGGCTGGAAGGACGTGGGCGTGGCCCTGGAGGATGCCCTCATCAACTACACCACCGAGGAGCTGGGCGGCAAGATTACCGCCGAGCAGTACGGCGAGGCCGACGGCCGCATCAGCATTGTGAACCTGCCCGCCGACATCACCTCCGGCGCCTGGTACTATGAGGCTGCCCTCTACGTGCTCAACGGCGGCATCATGAACGGCACCGGCAAGGGCTTTGAGCCCAACGGCACCGTCACCCGCGGCACCGTGTTCCAGACCCTGTACAACATGGCCGGCAAGCCCGAGGTGACCGAGGCCGCCTCCTTCACCGACGTGGAGGGCAAGTGGTACGCTGACGCCGCCGCCTGGGCTGAGGACGAGGGCCTGACCACCGGCACCGGCACCGGCCTCTTCAACGGCGACGCCGCCATCACCCGCCAGGAGCTGGCCAAGGTCTTTGCCGACTACACCGCTTCCCAGTGCATCGTGCCCACTGAGGACGTGGACCTGAGCACCTATGCCGACGCCGACAAAATCCCCGGCTGGGCCTCCGAGTCCATGGAGACCGCCGTGTCCCTGGGCATCCTGAAGGGCTCCAACAACCAGCTCAATCCCGCCGGCACCGCCGTCCGCTCCGAGCTGGCCCAGATTCTGCTGAACATCTCCAAGCTCACCCCCACCTACACCGAGGAGACCGTCTCCATTGAGGTTGCCGCCAAGGACGGTGTGCCCGCTCACACCATGACTGCCATCGTCACCGTGCCCACCTCCGCCACCAAGGACGCCAAGGTCCCTGGCGTGGTGATGCTCCACGGCACCGGCTCCAACCTGCACGAGGTCAACGGCGCCTATGACATGGCCGCCGCTCAGATGGCCGCTCAGGGCCTGGCTACCATCCGCTTCAACTTCCAGGGCATCGACGAGGGTACTGAGGAGCTGTACGTGAATTACAGCTACACCTCCGCCAACATCGACGCCAAGGCCGCTGCCGACTATCTGGCCGGCCTGGAGGTTGTGGACGGCGACAAGCTGGGCGTCATGGGCTGGAGCCAGGGCGGCACCAACGCCTTCCTGGCCGCCGCTGCCTATCCCGACACCTTCAAGAGCGTGGTCACCTGGGCCGGCGCTCTGGACCTGACCGTCATGTTTGAGGACTTCGACGCCGCTTACGCCGAGGCCGAGAAGAACGGTTCCTTCACCATGGAGTTTGACTGGCGCACCTCTCTGCCCACCGGCTTCCAGTGGTTCAAGGACGTGAAGAACACCGACGTTCTGGAGGAGACCAAGACCATCAAGGCCCCCATCCTCACCATCAACGGCGCGGCTGACACCGTGGTGGACCCCGCCAGCGGCAAGACCGTGGCTGATGCCGCCCAGAACGAGGCTTCCGCCAACCTGATCATCGAGAACTGCGACCACACCCTCAACATGTTCTCCGGTGATTACACCGCCATCAACCAGGTCATCTCCGCTACCGCCGACTTCTTTGTGGACACTCTGAGCGGCACCGCGGCTGCTGACCAGGCTGCCTGAGTTCAGGTCATTCCAAGCAAGTAAAAAGCTCTGCCCCGCCGATATTCCGGTGGGGCAGGGCTTTTATATAACTGAAATATAGGCAGGGTACACCCTTTACCAGAGTACCCATATGCTCTGGTGCCTCTGGCTGCCATAGATGGGAAACTCGGTTACTGCGGACTACAATGTCCCGTCCGCTCCATGGAGCACGATTCCATGCTCATCCTCTCTCGCGTAAGTCGAAGCTGCGTTCCGGTCGTCTGCTCTGGCAAGCCCCGTCCCATATAAGAAAAGTCCCCGGAACACGTTGTGTTCCGGGGACTTGCTATTGCTTGATTTACTCGCGACAGTTCAGCGCTTCTTAGTACATCCCGCCCATGTCGGGAGCAGCGGGGGCAGCGGGAGCGGGGGGCTGGGGCTTGTCGGCCACCAGGGACTCGGTGGTCAGCAGGGTGGCGGCGATGGAGGCCGCGTTCTCCAGAGCGGAGCGGGTCACCTTGGTGGGGTCAACGATACCGGCGGAGATCATGTCCACATAGGTCTCGTTGTAGGCGTCGAAGCCATAGCCGACCTTGTCGGCCTTCTTCACGTTCTCCAGCACCACGGAGCCGTCGATACCGGCGTTGGTGGCAATCTGGCGCATGGGCTCGGTCAGGGCCTTGGCGATGATGCGCACGCCGGTCTTCTCGTCGCCCTCGGTCTCAGCCAGGAGCTTCTCCACGGCGGGCACGGCGTTGACATAGGCGGTGCCGCCGCCGGCCACGATGCCCTCTTCCACAGCGGCGCGGGTGGCGTTCAGGGCGTCCTCGATGCGGAGCTTCTTCTCCTTCATCTCCACCTCGGTGGCAGCGCCGACGCGGATGATAGCCACGCCGCCGGCCATCTTGGCCAGACGCTCCTGGAGCTTCTCACGGTCGTAGTCGGAAGTGGTGGTCTCAATCTGGGCGCGGATCTGGCCGACACGGGCCTTGATGGCCTCGGCATCGCCAGCGCCGTCCACGATGATGGTGTTCTCCTTGGAGACCTTCACCTGACGGGCGTGGCCCAGCATCTCCAGAGTGGCCTCCTTCAGCTCCAGACCCACCTCGGAAGAGATGACGGTGCCGCCGGTCAGGGTGGCGATGTCCTGGAGCATCTCCTTGCGGCGGTCGCCGAAGCCGGGGGCCTTGACGCACACCACGTTCAGGGTGCCGCGCAGCTTGTTGACGATGAGGGTGGACAGGGCCTCGCCCTCCACGTCCTCAGCGATGACCAGCAGCTTCTTGCCGGCCTGGACAACCTGCTCCAGAACGGGCAGCAGCTCCTGGATGTTGGAGATCTTCTTGTCGGTGATGAGGATGATGGCGTCGTCCAGAACGGCCTCCATCTTCTCGGTGTCGGTGACCATGTAGGGGGTGATGTAGCCACGGTCGAACTGCATGCCCTCGACGACCTCGCTGTAGGTCTCGGCGGTCTTGGACTCCTCGACGGTGATGACGCCGTCGTGGCTGACCTTCTCCATGGCCTCGGCAATCAGCTTGCCGATGGTCTCGTCGCCGGAGGAGACAGCGCCAACGCGGGCGATGTCGGCGGTGCCGTTGACCTTCTGGCTGTTGGCCTTGATGGCCTCAATGGCGGCGGAGGTAGCCTTGGCGATGCCCTTCTTCATGACCATGGGGTTGGCACCGGCGGCCAGGTTCTTCAGACCCTCGCGGATGATGGCCTGAGCCAGCAGGGTGGCGGTGGTGGTGCCGTCGCCGGCCACGTCGTTGGTCTTGGTGGAGACTTCCTTCACCAGCTGGGCGCCCATGTTCTCAAAGGGGTCATCCAGCTCGATCTCCTTGGCGATGGTCACACCGTCGTTGGTGATCAGGGGAGCGCCGAACTTCTTGTCCAGCACCACGTTGCGGCCCTTGGGGCCCATGGTGATCTTCACGGTGTTGGCCAGCTGGTTCACGCCCCGCTCCAGAGCGTGACGGGCCTCCTCGCCGTAGCAAATAATCTTAGCCATAATCAAAAACCTCCAA
This sequence comes from Clostridiales bacterium, assembly GCA_902362925.2. Taxonomy (GTDB): domain Bacteria; phylum Bacillota; class Clostridia; order Oscillospirales; family Oscillospiraceae; genus Pseudoflavonifractor. Next base: position 50,842 of record CABIYL020000012.1, read on the forward strand.
TTTAAGTCGGGCGGAAGCCGCCCGGGAAAATTCATTGCTGTGTGGGGGGCGGACAGCAAAGTGCGCCCCAAAGAAGGAAATTACTCCACGATGGCCAGGATGTCGCCCTGACGGACGATGGTGTACTCCTCGCCGTCAACCTTGACCTGGGTGCCGGAGTACTTGCTGGTGATGACCTTGTCGCCAACCTTGACGGTCATGACGACTTCCTTGCCGTCCACCATGCCGCCGGGGCCCACGGCGATAACTTCGGCCACTTCGGGCTTCTCCTTGGCGGAGCCGGTGAGGATAATGCCGCTCTTGGTGGTCTCCTCGGCCTCTACCATCTTAATGATCACGCGATCAGCCAGGGGTTTGAGATTCATAGCTGGTTCCTCCTTGCGTATATGAAGAATTGTTTTGTAAACTATCTCATGTCTTAGCACTCATTTTACCGGAGTGCTAACGCACTTATAATAATAGCTTTGGAACGTAAAATGTGCAAGTAAAAAAACGCTGAATTTTCAACCAAATTTCGTTGAAAATCCAGCGCACTTAAAAATAGCTCGCTCAAAATACTGGAAGCTCCGTTTTTCTCCTGATATCACGGGATTGCAGAAAAGGAGTTTTCGCAATTGTTAGCAGTCTGTAAACTTTCACGCCAAAACAGGTCAGGGGGGTAAAAAAAGTTGATTTTCTTCCCGGACAGCCGGACGGTAAAGCTGCGGGAGCGCATCACCTCACCGTCCACAACGGCCACCAGCTCCTCCGGGGAGGTGAAGGAGATCGCCTGGCAGTGGAAGTCCCGGATGACCTGGGGACACTGTCGGTAAAGGCCCTTGGCGTACTTGCTCACCAGGCGGAAGAAGGTGAAGCGGCTCACCTTGGGCACCACCAGCATGTCCAGAATGCCGTCGTCCGGCTGGGCCTCGCCCACAGGCATGAAGCCGCCGCCGTAGTAACGGCCGTTGCAGATGCAGATGATGGTGCTGGGGCCGTCCAGGGTCTCGCCGTCCACGCGGATTTGGGTGGGGCGGGTGAGTCCCTTGAACACGTTGACCACCAGGGAGAGGATGTAGGCCCCCACGCCGGACACCAGGGGCAGGGCTTTGTACTTATGCACGTCGGCGGCCACCCGGGCGTCCACACCGGCGCAGATGACGCCCAGACCCAGCTTGCCGTTGCAGTCCATCAGGTCCATGGCGGCCTGGGGACCGTCCGCCAGGGCGGCCAGGTCGGAGAAGCGGGCGCGGTAGTTCTTGCCGAAAATTTTCAGGAAGTCGTTGCCCGTGCCCTTGGGCACGTTGGTGACGGCGGCGTTGTCGTACCCGGCGGCGCCGTTGACCACCTCGTTGAGGGTGCCGTCTCCGCCGCAGGCGTAGATGCGCACCGGCTCACCGGTCTGAGCGGCGGCACGGGCCAGGGTCTCTCCGGTGCCAGCGCCGCTGGTAAAGGCAATTTCGTAGTCCAGCCCCCGGCCGCCGAAGATATCCCGAATCTGGGCGGTCAGGGCGTCGGTGCTGCCGTGTTTTCCGGCAGCGGGGTTGATGATGAACAGGTGCTTCAAGGCACACTTCAGCTCCTTATCAGGAAGTAGCGGAGGAAAGCTGAATTCCGGCGGCGTGGTAGTAGGTGGGGGAATCAGCAGAGGGCCAGAGGAGAATCCGCTGCTCCGGCCGGGCGATGCGGGCCACCATGGCGGCCACCTCGCTGCGGGTGATGACGGCCTCAGGCCGGAAGGTCAGCTGCTTGTCGCTGCCGCTGACAATGCCCTTGGAATACAGGGTGTAGATGGAGCTGGCGGCAAAGTCGCCGCTGGACACGTCGGGGATGGAGGAGGCCACACGGCTGGGGTCGTTGATGTCCTCCGCGTCCCGGACGGGAGCGGTGGCGGAGAGCACCAGGGCCAGCTCGGCGCGGGTAATGGGGCGGGTGTAGCTGTTGAAGGTGTTTTCGGTGATGATGCCGTTGGTCAGGCAGTAGTTCACCGCATTGGTATACCAGGGGTCGCCGCCGCTGGTGAAGGTTCTGCCGGCGTAGGTGCTGTCCAGCACGGCGGCCATCTTCAGGGCCTCGCCCACGGTGAGGGTGCTGTAGGGCAGGAAGGTGCCGTCTCCCGGACCCTCCATCAGGCCCAGATTATAGGCCAGATCCACCCACAGGTCAAACCAGTCTTTGCCGGATACGTCGGAGAAGGAGGCGGTGCGGCCGGAGCGGAGGGAGAAGGAGGAAAAGGGCACCCCCAGACCGGAGAGGGTCTTGGGCAGGGAGGAGAGAGGAATGTGGACGCTGTCCCGGTCGGCCCAGCGGACCACAATCTCCTTGCCGTTTGTGCCCTGCTCCACGGTGATGGAGCTGGCGCCGGTGTACAGCTGATGGGTGGCGCCGTCCTTTCCGGGCACAGGCACCACGGTGAGCAGCTCCCACACCCCTTCCCGCTGGGCGATGTACACCCCGCAGTCCACGGAGGTCAGGCTGTCATACAGGGGCTCCAGCAGCCAGAGGCCGTCCTGACGCAGCAGGCCGTACTTGCCTTCCTCCTTCACCCGGGCCACGCCCAGAGAGAAGTCGGAGGCCTCCTCAAACCGGATGGGGATGGATACAATGCCCGAGGCATTGACATAGCCCCAGGCGGAGCCGTCGGTGGCGGTGGCCATGCCCTCGGTATAGCTGCCCTTGACCTCCAGCGCCAGGGCGGGGACGGCCAGGGAGAGGACCAGCGCCAGGGACAGAACAAGGGACAGGTTGCGGATGGTTCGTTTCATTTCAAACTCCTTTGACAGCATACAGCATCCCCGAGCGGGGATGGCGGGACGTTACCGCTTGTGATATTGGAACAGGTCGCACTTGATCATGCCGTTGTACAGCTTCCGCTTTTTGTCGGCGGTGCGGCCGAAGGTGCGCTCAAACTCGGTGTGGGAGGACAGGACGGACACCCGCCACCCGGCAGGCAGGCCACGGACCGCCTGCCCGAAGGCGGCGTACAGGCCCTCGGCCTCCTTCTTCTCCATGATGCGCTCGCCGTAAGGGGGATTGGTGACCACCCGGCCGTAGGGCTCACTGCGGTGGAAGCGGGTGGCGTCGGCCACCTCGAAGCGGACCACATCGTCCACACCGGCCTTTTCCGCGTTGGAGCGGGCAATCTCCACGGCCTTGGGGTCAATGTCGCCGCCCCAGATGTCGTACTGGCCGTCAAACTCCTTGTCCATGGCCTCGCTGGCGGCGTCCATCCAGACCTGGGAGGACAGCCAGGGCCACTTCTGGGCGGAGAAGGAGCGGTCCAGGCCGGGGGCACGGTTTTTGGCGATGAGGGCGGCCTCGATGGCGATGGTGCCCGAGCCGCAGAAGGGGTCGCAGAAGGGGTCCTTGCCCCGGTACTGGGACAGCATCACCATGGCGGCGGCCAGGGTCTCCCGGAGGGGAGCCACCACGCCCACCGCCCGGTAGCCCCGTTTGTGGAGCCCGGCGCCGCTGGTGTCCAGCATAATCATGGCGGTGTCCCGCATAATGGAGAACTGGATCTGGAACAGGGGGCCGTTTTCCGGCAGGGTCTCCAGCCCGTAGGCCCTGCCCAGACGGGCAGCCACCGCCTTTTTCACGATGGACTGGCAGGCGGGCACCGAGTGGAGGGCGGAGTTGAGGCTGTGGCCCTTGACGGGGAAGGCGGCGGTGCGGGGGAGGTACTCCTCCCAGGGGATGGCCTTCACCCCTTCGAACAGGGCGTCAAAATCGGGGGCGTGGAAGGAGCCCAGCACCAGCAGCACCCGCTCACCGGTGCGCAGGTTCAGATTGAGGCGGGGGATGTCCCCAGGCCGGCCGGTACACAGCACATGGCCGTTTTCCGCCCGCACATCGGCCAGATTCAGGCGGCGCAGCTCGTCGGCGGCCAGACCCTCCAGGCCGAACAGGGTGGGAACAAAAAATTGCAGCTGGTTCATAAAAACCTCCGTGGGCCCCGGCGGGGCGGGTGTGTAAATCAGAAGTCCGGGGACGCTTAAGCCGTCCGGATAGATCATATAAAGCTAGTATAGCTTAAATTTCGGGGGATGGCAAACCATTTTGCCCCCCAGGGAAAAGTTTTCGGCCGGAACGGGGGAAACACGCCTCTTGCATTTTATACCAGGCTGTGGTATCATCTGTAACATTAAGCAGGAAAGGATCCGGTGAGCCCTCGTGGACGAACCCCCCTTACCCAACTGCATAGTCACATCCGGTGAGGACAGCGTTATCCCTCTGGGATAAGGCTGTCCTTTTGCGCACAAAAACGGGAAAATACCGGGGCAGTTCCTGCAAATACATATTACTTAGGAGTGATCAGTTCCATTATGGACAGTGCCAGTATTATCATGATAGTTATCCTCATCTTCCTGGTGGCCATGTCGTCCTACTTCTCGGCCACGGAGACCGCCTTTTCCTCCCTCAACCGGGTACGGATGAAGAGCCGGGCCGATGCGGGCGACAGCCGCGCGGCCTTGGTTCTGGAGCTGGAGGAGGACTTTGACCGCCTGCTCTCCACTATCCTGATAGGCAACAATATTGTCAATATCACCGCCACCACCATCGGCACGGTCCTCTTCACCAAGCTGCTGGGGGCCTACGGCCCCACGGTGTCCACGGTGGTGCTCACGGCGGTCATCCTGATTTTCGGCGAGATCTCCCCCAAGAGCCTGGCCAAGGAGTCCCCCGAGACCTTCGCCATGTTCTCCGCGCCCATATTGAAGTTTTTCATCACCCTGCTGCGGCCCCTCAACTTTCTCTTTACCCAGTGGAAAAAGCTGCTCAGCCTTGTCTTCCACAAAAAGGAGGACGAGGGCATCACAGAGGAGGAGCTCATCACCATGGTGGACCAGGCCGAGGACGAGGGCGGCCTGGATCAGCACGAGAGCGAGCTTATCCGCTCCGCCATCGAGTTCGGCGACATGGAGGTGGAGGAGATTCTCACCCCCCGTGTGGACATTGTGGCGGTGGAGGACACCGCCGACATGGACGAGGTGGCCAGAGTGTTCGCCGAGAGCGGCTTCTCCCGTCTGCCCGTGTACCACGAGGACATTGACGACATTGTGGGCGTCATCCACGAGAAGGACTTCCACGCCGCCCGCTACCACGGCATCAGCGACCTGTCCTCTTTCATGGGCAACGTGCTCTACACCACCGGCAACACCAAAATTTCCGAGATGCTCCGGATTCTCCAGCGGGAGAAAGCCCATATGGTCATTGTGGTGGACGAGTACGGCGGTACCGAGGGTCTGGTGACCATGGAGGACATCGTGGAAGAGCTGGTGGGTGAGATCTGGGACGAGCACGATGAGGTCATCGAGCAGTTCCAGAAGCAGGCCGACGGCAGCTACCTCATCTCCTGCTCCGCCGACCTGACCGACCTGTACGACCTGTTCTCCATCAAGGGCAGCTGCGACGCCAACACGGTGTCCGGCTGGGTCATGGAGCAGATTGGCCGCATTCCCGCCGAGGGGGATCGGTTCCAGGCCGACGGCCTGGATGTGACCGTCACCAAGGTGGACCACCGCCGGGTCATGGAGATCAAAGTGGTGGTGCTGCCCGAGGAGACCGAAGAGGAGAAGAAGGACAAAAAGGATAAGAAAGACAGGGAAAACTGACGGATTTCCCCGTATACAGGAAAAGAGGGCGCGCCATACGGCGCGCCCTCTTGCTGTCTGTAAGCGGACATCAGCTCAGAATAGCAAGGGCGTAGATAAGATTGATGAGAAAGAGGGACGCAACAGTGCCGATGACCAGCCGCCGGGAGGTTCTGGCCTTTTGCTCCGTGGTAGAGGTGAACAAGATGGCGGAGGCGGCTATGCCCACCAGAGCGATGATCCCGGGATAGTGGGTACCCTCGGTGCCCTCTGACCAGGGACTCAGGCCCATGCCGGTCATGATGGAATCCCCCATGCAGAAGCCGTTCCCCAGGCTGACCCCGAAGAAAAAGAAGAATAGGAATAAAAACACAGCCAGGATGCGGAGCAGAATCTTCCCTTGCTTTGTCATAGGGAACGCCCTCCTTCCATGAAAACCGATGAAGTTCCTTCCTGTATCTCCATTATAGCACAAAAAAGTCCGTCATCAAGGAAAAAGGGGGCATGGCCTGCGGCCATGCCCCCTGAAAAGTATGGATTTGACGGAATATCAGTCGGGCTTGACGGTGAAGAGCAGCTGACCGGCTTTCACGTTGTCGCCCTCCTGGACATGGACGGCCTCCACGGTACCCGCCAGACGGGCCACCACACTGGTCTCCATCTTCATGGCCTCGATGATGCCCAGCACCTGGTTGGCCTCCACCCTGTCGCCGGGCTGGACGCTCACCTTGGACACCATGCCGGGGATGGACGCGCCCACCTGGCTCTTGTCCGCCGGGTCGGCTAGAGTGACCTGGACGCCCTTGACCTCGGCGGTCTTGTCGGGCACCGCCACCTCACGGCGCTGGCCGTTGAGCTCAAACTGAACGGTACGGGTGCCGTCCTCGTTCAGGTCGCCCAGACCCAGGTACTTGATGACCAGGGTCTTGCCGTCCTCGATGTTGATCTGGTTGGTCTCGCCCAGGGCCATGCCGTGGAAGAACACATGGCTGCCCATGCGGGCGATGTAGCCGTACTCGTTGCGGTGCTGGCGGTACTCCTCATAGACCTTGGGGTAGAGGCAGTAGGACAGCATGGCACGCATGTTGATCTCGTCGCCGCCCATAAAGGGACGCATGGTCTCCCGCACGGCGTCGAAGTCCACGGGAGGCAGCAGCTCGCCGGGACGGCAGGTGATGGGCTTCTCGCCCTTGAGCACCACCCGCTGCAGGTCCTCGGGGAAGCCCCAGGCAGGCTGGCCCATCATGCCCTTGAAGTAGCTCACCACGCTGTCGGGGAAGGTGAGGGCCTCGCCCCGCTCCACAATGTTCTCCGGCGTCAGGTTGTTCTGCACCATGAAGATGGCCAGGTCGCCCACCATCTTGGAGGAGGGGGTCACCTTCACAATGTCGCCCAGCATGTCGTTGACGGTCTTGTACATCTCCTTGACCTCTTCGAACCGGTGACCCAGACCCAGGGAGATGACCTGGGGATACAGGTTGGTGTACTGGCCGCCGGGGATCTCGTAGCGGTAGATGTCGGTGGTGGGGTTCTTCAGGCCGTGGTCAAAGCTGTCATAACGCAGCCGCACATCGGCCCAGTAGTCGTCCAGCTTCTGCAGCCGCTGCAGGTCCAGACCGGTGTCCCGCTCCGTGCCCTGGAGAGCGGCCACCACCGCGTTCATGGAGGGCTGGCTGGTCAGGCTGGACATGGAGGCGATGGCGCAGTCCACAATGTCCACACCCGCCTCGGCGGCCATCAGGTAGGCGGCCACCTGGTTGGCGGTGGTGTCGTGGGTGTGGAGGTGGATGGGCAGGCCCACCTCCTGCTTGAGGGTGGACACCAGCTTCTTGGCCGCGTAGGGCTTGAGCAGGCCGGACATGTCCTTAATGGCCAGCAGGTGGGCGCCCCGGCGCTCCAGCTCCTTGGCCAGATTCACATAATACTGGAGGGTGTACTTGTCCCGCTTGGGGTCCAGAATGTCGCCGGTGTAGCAGATGGAGGCCTCACAGAGCTTGTTCGCCTTGAGCACCTCCTCCATGGCCACCTCCATGCCGGGCACCCAGTTGAGGGAGTCGAAGATGCGGAACACGTCGATGCCGCTGCGGGCGGCCTCCTTCACAAACTCCCGGATCAGGTTGTCGGGGTAGTTGGTGTAGCCCACCGCGTTGGCGCCACGGAGGAGCATCTGGAAGGGGATGTTGGGGATCTTCTTCCGCAGGGTGTCCAGCCGCTCCCAGGGGGACTCGTGAAGGAACCGGTAGGCCACGTCGAAGGTGGCGCCGCCCCACATCTCCAGGGAGAAGCAGTCGGAGAGAATCTCGCTGGTGCCGTCGGCGGCCAGACGCAGGTCCCGGGTGCGCACCCGGGTGGACAGCAGGGACTGGTGGGCGTCCCGCATGGTGGTGTCGGTGATGAGCAGCTTCTTCTGCTCAAGCACCCACTTCTTCACCGCCTCGGGGCCTTCCCGGTCCAGCAGCTGCTTGAGACCCTCAGGCCGGTTGCCGGTGACGGGTGGGAACCGGGGGATGTCGTACTGCTTGCGCTCAGCGGAGGGGTTGTCCACCTGGATCTGGGCGATGTACTTGAGCACCTTGGTGGCACGGTCCCGGCCGGTGTTGATGTCAAAGAGCTCGGGGGTCTCGTCGATGAACTTGGTGTGGCACTTGCCCGCCTGGAAGGCGGGGTGGGTGAGGATGTTGGTGACAAAGGGGATGTTGGTCTTGACGCCCCGGACGTGCTCCTCGCTGACGGCGCGCACCGCCTTGTGGCAGGTGCCCACAAAGGTGTTGTCCCAGGCGGTGACCTTGACCAGCAGGGAGTCGTAATAGGGGGAGATGACCGCGCCGGTGTAGGCGTTGCCGCCGTCCAGACGGACGCCAAAGCCGCCGCTGGAGCGGTAGGCGGTGATTTTGCCAGTGTCGGGGGCGAAATTGTTGGCCGGGTCCTCGGTGGTGACACGGCACTGGATGGCGTAGCCGCTGATGTGCACATCCTCCTGCTTGGTCAGGCCGATGCGGGGGTCGGACAGGGGGCAGCCCTCGGAGATGAGGATCTGGGCCCGCACCAGATCCACGCCGGTGACCATCTCGGTGACGGTGTGCTCCACCTGAATCCGGGGGTTCATCTCAATGAAGTAGTGGTTGCCGTCCTTGTCCACCAGGAACTCCACGGTACCCGCATTGACGTAGCCCACGTGCTTGGCCACCTTCACCGCGTCGGCGTGGAGCTTGTCCCGGATCTCCTGGGGCACGCTCCAGGCGGGGGCGTACTCCACCACCTTCTGGTAACGGCGCTGGAGGGAGCAGTCGCGCTCGCCCAGGTGCATCACGTTGCCGTACTGGTCGCCCAAAATCTGCACCTCAATGTGCTTGGGCTCCACCAGGTACTTTTCGATGAAGATGTCCTCGCTGCCGAAGGCCTTCCGGGCCTCGTTGCGCACCAGCTCAAAGGCGGGAGCCACCTCCTCGGGCGTGTCGCACCGGCGCATGCCGCGGCCGCCGCCGCCGGCAGCGGCCTTGAGGATGATGGGGAAGCCGTAGGAAACGGCCTTCTCCAGAGCCTCGTCCGCGTCCTTCAGGGGGCGGTCAGAGCCGGGGATGGTGGGCACGCCGCAGGCGATGGCCGTGGCCTTGGCGGCCAGCTTGTCGCCCATGCGGGCCAGTACATCGGAAGAAGGGCCGATGAACTTGATGCCCGCCTCCTCACAGGCCCGGGCAAAGTCCGGGTTCTCGGACAGGAAGCCGTAGCCCGGGTGGATGGCGTCCACCTTCCGCCGCTTGGCCAGGTCGATGATGGCGGGAATGTCCAGATAGGCACCAAGAGGGGACTTGTTGTGGCCGATGAGGTAGGCCTCGTCGGCACGGGTACGGAACAGGCTGTTGATATCCTCGTGGGAGTACATGGCCACGGTGTGGAGTCCCAGGTCGTAGCAGGCGCGGAACACCCGGATGGCGATCTCGCCCCGGTTGGCCACCAGTACCTTATTGAATATACGCTCTGTCACTTGATTCATCCTTTCTTCCCGCTGCGGCGGATGCGGTCCGGAGGGGGACGGGTGCAGTCCAAACTCCGGTCAAACTGATGTGTTAAAGAGTATTATACAGACTGCAATCTGATTTTGCAATCAATTTTATTGTGCTCTGCAAAAAAAGAAAAGAAAGACCAAAGACAGAGGGAAAAACATGAAAAAATGAAGGAACAATATATTTCTTCTGCAAAACCGCTAAGGGAAACCGTAATAGGGAACGGGGAATACAGCCGGAGAGAAGGGGGAACTTAAACCGCTCCGGCGGGGGACAAGGGGAGAAAGCGGAAAAAAGAGGGGAAAAGGGCGGGATTAAGACGGACCTTAATGCCGGACGACGGAGAACGCTTGTTTGCCTGCCTGTTTTATGGTAGACTAGGCCTCAAAGACTGAGAAAGGGGGGCGTACCGTGGCGCTGACGCTGGAGAGCGGCCTGAAGGAGCTGCCGGGTATCGGCGACGCCAGGGCCGCCAAGCTGGCCAAGCTGGGCCTGGCCACTGTGGAGAATCTGCTGGGGTACTACCCCCGCAGCTACGAGGACCGGACCAAAATCTCCACCATTGACGGCGCACCCGAGGAACAGCCGGTGTGCGTGGCGGCCTTTGTAGCCGAGACGCCCCGGGTGTCCCATATCCGCAAGGGCCTGGAGCTAGTCAAGGTGAAGGTGGCCGACGAGACGGCGGTGATGACCGTCACCTTTTTCAACCAGGCCTATGTGCGGGACGCCCTGCGCCAGGGGGAGAGCTACATCTTCTACGGCAAGGTGGAGCGGCAGGGCAGGCAGCGGCAGATGACCAACCCGGTGTTCGAGCGGGAGGGAGCCGCCCGGTTCACCGGCTGCATCATGCCGGTCTACCCCCTGACGGCGGGCATCTCCAACAACCTGCTGGCCGGGCTGGCCCGGCGGTGCGTGGACGCCTGCGCCGGACAGGTGCCCGAGCTGCTGCCCGAGGAGGTGCGTCTGGGCCACAGCCTGGCCCAGGTGGAGTTCTCCTGCCGGAACATCCACTTCCCTGAGAGCTGGGAGGCCCTGGAGATTGCCCGGAGGCGGCTGATTTTTGAGGAGTTTTTCCTTCTCTCCTGCGGCATGTCCCTGCTGCGCACGGGACGGGACCGGGGCGCCGGTCCGGCGGTGGAGAACCGGGACTTGACGCCGTTTTTGTCCCTGCTGCCCTTCTCCTTCACCGGAGCCCAGCGCCGCACCGTGGACGAGGCGGCGGCGGATATGACCTCCGGCCGGCCCATGAACCGGCTGGTCCAGGGCGACGTGGGCTCGGGCAAGACGGCGGTGGCCGCCGCCTGTGCCTGGCTGGCCTGGCGGGGCGGCTGGCAGAGCGCCATGATGGCCCCCACCGAGATTCTGGCCGAGCAGCACTTCCGATCCCTTTCATCTCTGCTGTCCCCGGCCGGGATGAAAGTGGGGCTGCTCACCGGCAGCATGAAGGCCGCCGAAAAGCGGAAGGCAAAGGCGGCCCTGGCGGCGGGCGAGGTGGACCTGATGGTGGGCACCCATGCCCTGCTGAGCGAGGGTGTGGAGTTTCACAAGCTGGGGCTGGTCATCACCGACGAGCAGCACCGCTTCGGCGTGGCCCAAAGAGCTGCCCTGGCCGCCAAGGCGGACGGCGGTCTGCGGCCCCACGTGCTGGTCATGTCCGCCACCCCCATCCCCCGTACCCTGGCCCTCATCGTGTACGGAGATTTGGACGTGTCGGTCATCGACGAGCTGCCCCCCGGCCGCACGCCGGTGGAGACCTTTGTGGTGGGGGAGGACAAGCGGCAGCGGATGTACGGCTTTGTGCGCAAGCTGGTGGCCGAGGGCCGTCAGGCCTACATTGTCTGCCCCGCCGTGGAGGAGAACCCGGACGGGGAGGACGCCTTTGGCGGTCTGGCCGACCTGAAGGCGGTGACCACCTACGCCGAGACCCTGAAAACCCAGGTGTTTCCCGACCTGCGGGTGGCCTTTGTCCACGGCAAAATGAAGCCCAAGGGCAAGGACGCGGTCATGTCCGCCTTTTCCGCCGGTGACATTGACGTGCTGGTGTCCACCACTGTCATTGAGGTGGGCGTGGACGTGCCCAACGCGGCGCTGATGATTGTGGAGAATGCGGAGCGCTTCGGCCTGAGCCAGCTCCACCAGCTCCGGGGCCGGGTGGGCCGTGGAAAGCACAAGTCCTACTGCGTGCTCATGACCGCCACCCACAGCCAGGACAGCCGGGCACGGCTGAAGGTGCTCGCCTCTACCACCGACGGCTTTAAAATCGCCGAAGAGGACCTGAAGCTCCGGGGTCCCGGCGACTTCTTCGGCTCCCGGCAGCACGGCCTGCCCCAGCTCCATATCGCCGACCTGGCGGGGGACGTGCGGCTGCTCAAGGAGGCCCAGCAGGCGGCCCGTGACCTGCTGGAGGCCGACCCGGGGCTGGAGAAGCGGAAGCACCGCCCACTATTGGAGCGGGTGAAGCGGATGTTCAGCGACAACCCGGATATTTTCAACTGACGGATACAGATAAAATGGAAAGGAACGATACCATGTTTGAGATGAGAGCGATGACCCCGGCGGATCGGGACGCCGTGATGGCCATGGTGACGGACTTCTACCACAGCCCTGCCGTAGAGCATGAGGTGGACTTTTCCACCCTGGAGCAGGCGTTCCGGGACGCAGCCGACCCGGCCCAGCCCCTGATTGAGGGCCTGCTGCTGCTGGAGGACGGCGAGCCGGTGGGGTACTGCTACCTGTCCTGGAACTACGCCTCCGAGGTAGGCGGCAAGGTGCTCATTTTCGACGAGCTGTACCTCAAGGACAGCTGCCGGGGCAAGGGCTACGGCAGCCAGGTGTTCAACCAGGTGATGGCGGCTCACCCCGAGTGCCGCCGCTTCCGTCTGGAGGTCACCCCGGCCAACGCAAACGCCGCCCGTCTCTATGAGCGGCTAGGCTTCCGCTTCCTGCAGTACAATCAGATGGTTCTGGATGGGGAATAAGAGATATAAGCAAAAACACAGAGAAATCGAGGAAAAACCAATGACGAAACAGGAACACGTAAACGCCCTTCGGGCGGATGAGACCGTCCACTACAACTGCTGCCAGTCGGTGCTCATCCCCTTTGCGGAGGAGTGCGGCCTGAGCCACGAGGCGGCCAACGCTCTGGGCAGCAACTTCGGCGCGGGTATGCGCCGGGGCGCCACCTGCGGCGCCGTTACCGGCGCGCTGATGGTGCTGGGCATGACCGGCAAGGACTCCGCTGCCGCCAAGGAGCTGACCGACGCCTTCAAGGAGAAGAACGGCTGCCTGGACTGCGCCCAGCTTCTGGCCGAGGCCGCCAAGCGGGGTGAGCCCCGCAAGCCCCACTGCGACCGCATGGTCCGTGAGGCAGTGGAGCTGCTGGAGAAGCTGCACAAGTAAGCTTAATTTGTCCACAAAAATCCCGCCGGGTGTGGAAAACTCCACGCCCGGCGGGATTTTTTGCATCTCATTTGAGGGTTACGGAGATGGGAGTGTCCAGGTCCTTGCGCTGGGTGAAGTGGAGACCGATGTCTACGGAGTCCTCCTCATAGCCAACCAGCCGGTAGAGCTCCACAAAGTAGCCTTCGGGAACAGCCAGCTCAGCATCCGTGCCGTACCACAGCCGCTCCGTATGCATAACACTGTGGCCGCCGAAGTCGTGCTCCTCGCCGTCAGGGGAGCGGTAGCTGCCGCTGCCCACCTGATAGAATACCAGTTCGGAGGTGGATTCCAGGCTCAGCATGGCGCTGTCCATCCGGAACTGCGCAGTGGCGCCCTCATTGACCGACGGAGAGGAGGGGGCCAGGAAGGCCAGTTCAAGGACGGTATCCTCCGTCCGGTTCACCGCCAGCTCCACGCCGTCAGGAAGAGGATCCAGGGCTACGCCCTGCTTCAGGTCCACCGTCACCCACTCCTTCTCAGGCTCCAGCCAGTCCAGACGGGTAATATGGAGGGTCAGGTGGGCGGGATTGGAGAAGAAGGTGGTGTCGCACATCCGGGAATTGCCCAGGCCGCCGATGGAGCCGGAGGGATTGTCCTCGTACTTGTTGCCCTTCTCGTCCTCCAGATAGAAGTCCAGACCGGCCAGTGAGGCGGTGTTGTCCGGGTGCTCCTCCACGGTCAGGCGGCCGTGGGTGGGATAGCTATCCAGAGCAAAGCGGAGCAGCTGACCGTCTACCTCCACCCAATCCCCCATGGGAATGGACATGACCTCGTTCAGGTGGGAGGCATCCAGGGGAACCTCAAAGACAAAGTCGCCCTCATAGGCGGGGGTTGTCTCCTCCTCCTCATCGTCCCGAGCGTTGGCAGGGGCCTGACCGGAGTGGCTTTCGCCCGTCAGATGGAAGGTGATCCGCAGCACGTTGGGGAAGCGGAAGCTGTCACTCAAAACATGGATAGACGCGGCGCCTACAAGCTCGTCACGGTCAAAGAGGGTGGAGGAGACGACATTGCCCTCCACAGGGACGCCGTCCCCATCGGTCAGGGTGGGATGGGCTTGGTAGGAATCCCAGGGCCCGGAGGCCTTCAGGAAGAACTGAAGCTGTCCCTGGTCCAGAATCAGGTATTCCAGGCGCAGGGTGACGCCGTTTTGTGTCTGCTCCTCGCCGATATACTGGGCGTAATTGTGCTCCACCGCCAGCTTCAGGCTGGGGGAGAAGGCCACGGCGGCCATCAGCTCCCGCAGCACGGGGACTGCGGAACAGGCCTGGGCAAAGGGCATGGAGTAGTTGACCAGCAGCACAAAGGCCGCGGCCACCCCCGCCAGACTGGCTGCCGGGATGCCCCACCAGCGGCCGGCACGCCTGCGGCGGAGCCTGGCTCTGGCCCGGTCCACTGTGCCGTCCAGCGCAGGGGGAACCTGCTCCAGTTCCCGGAGCAGGGCGTTGTATTCCTCATTTCGGTTCATGGTCACACCTCCTCGGTGTCGCTCAATTCCAATTTCAAAAGTGCCAGTGCCCGGCGCTGCCGGGTGACCACCGTGCCCTGGGGAATGTCCAGGGCCTGGGCAGTCTCGGCCAGGGTCAGGCCGGTGAAGTACCGCAGAACAACCACCGCCCGCAGGTCCTTGGGCAGCCGGGCAATGGCCTCCTTCAGGGGCAGGTCGTCGAAGGCCTCGGCCGCCGTCTCGGGCAGCTCGGCCATGCCGGTCTCCCGGGCCCGACGGCGCAGCTCATCGTTGCAGACGTTGATGAGAATCCGGGTCAGCCAGGTGTGGAAAAACTGGGGCTGACGCAGCTTGCGGCAGGCGGTCAGACCCTTGTACACCGCCTCGTCCACCGCGTCCAGGGCCATGGACGGACTGTGGAGGTAGAGCAGCGCCGTGCGGTACAGGGCGGTGCGGTATTCATGTGCCTTGTGGGCGTACTCGTTGGCGTCCAGAGGGGATCCCTCCTCTCAGTTGAATTGGAGCTCCGTTCACCCATTAGACGGACTTGGGCATGGGTTTGATTGGCCTGTTGAAAAAAGTTTTTCTTCATTATATAATGTCTGCTGGACAAGCCGCAACGCGGTTTGTCCGCCCATTTTCTGAGAGAAAATATATCTGCGGAGGTCACCCTTGAGAGAACTGGAACAACTGCCCATCCCCCTGCTGGCCTGGTACCACGAGAACGCCCGGGTGCTGCCCTGGCGGAGCGATCCCACCCCCTATCACGTCTGGGTCAGCGAGATTATGCTCCAGCAGACCCGGGTGGCCGCTGTGATGGGCTATTACAGCCGTTTTATGGAGGCGCTGCCCGATGTGGCCGCCCTGGCGGCAGTGGAGGACGACACCCTGATGAAGCTCTGGCAGGGGCTGGGGTATTACAGCCGTGCCCGCAACCTGAAAAAGGCCGCCGGACAGGTGATGGAGCGGTACGGCGGGGCCATTCCCGCCAGCTATGAGGAGCTGCTCACCCTGGCGGGAGTGGGGGAGTACACGGCGGGTGCCATCTCCTCCATCGCCTTCGGCATCCCCGTCCCGGCGGTGGACGGCAACGTGCTCCGGGTGGTGGCCCGCATTGCCGGGGACGAGGGGGACATCACCCTCCCAGCCACCAAGAAGCGGATGGGGCAGGCGCTGCGGGAGATCATCCCCACCGCCATGCCGGGCGCCTTTAACCAGGCCATGATGGAGCTGGGGGCAACCGTATGCCTGCCCAACGGCGCACCCCTGTGCGACAGGTGCCCGGCAGCGGGCTTCTGCGCCGCTCTGGCCCAGGACAAAATCAATTCCCTCCCCGTCAAGGCCCCCAAGAAGGCACGTCGTGTGGAGGAGCGGACGGTATACCTCATCTTCTATGAGGGCCGTGTGGCCCTCCGCCGCAGGCCGGAAAAGGGCCTGCTGGCCGGACTGTGGGAGTACCCCAACGAGCCGGCGGAAAAAACGGGTATACTGGAATCGTGGGGCATCGTCCCGGCGTCCCAGCGGTGGGGCGGTACGGGAAAGCATATCTTCACCCATATTGAATGGCACATGACCGCCCGGATGGTGCAGGCGGAGACGGAGGAACTGCCCGAGGGCTGGGTGTGGGCCGACGGCCCCGCCCTGCGGCAGATTTACGCCGTGCCCAACGCCTTTCAGTCCTTCACGTCCCTGGTGGAGGAGGGACTGGCCGGAGCGGGCAATATACAGGAGGTAATGGATGGAATTTGAGGCCATGGTGTCCCGGCAGCGGGCGTTTTGGAATACCGGAGCCACCCGGAGTGTGGAGTGGCGGATCATTCAGCTGAAAAAGCTGGAGCAGGCCCTGGAGGAGCGGGAGGAGGCCCTGTGCGCCGCACTGAAAGCCGACCTGGGCAAGGCGGCCTATGAGTCCTGGCTCAGCGAGATCGGCATGACCCTGGGGGAGCTGCGCTTTGCCCGCAAGCACCTAAAGAAGTGGGCGGCGGTTAAGCGTCGGCCCTCGGCCATGCCCCTGTTCCCGGCCAGAAGCCGGGTGGTGCCCCAGCCCTACGGCACCGTCCTCATCATGTCCCCCTGGAACTACCCGGTGCAGCTCACCCTGGTGCCCCTTGTCTCCGCTCTGGCGGCAGGCAACTGCGCCGTGGTGAAGCCATCGGCCTACGCGCCCAATGTAGCCCGGGTGGTGGCGGAGCTGCTGGGAGACATCTTCCCGCCTGAGTATGTGTCCGTGGTCCAGGGCGGCAGGGCGGAGAACGCCGCATTGCTGGAGCAGGACTTTGACTATATCTTCTTCACCGGTTCCCCCGCCGTGGGCAAGACGGTGATGGCCGCAGCGGCACAGCACCTGACCCCCGTCACCCTGGAGCTGGGCGGCAAGTCCCCGGTGATCATCGCCCCCGACGCCAACATTCCTCTGGCCGCCCGGCGCATCGCCTGGGGCAAGTTCCTCAACGCGGGCCAGACCTGCGTGGCTCCCGACCATGTCTATATCCCCCAAAACCTGCGGGACGCCTTTGTGAAGGAGCTGGCCGGGCAGATTCATCAGCTCTACGGCGCTGACCCTCTGACCGGACCCGACCTGCCCAAAATCATCAACGAAAAGCACTTCAACCGGGTTGCCGGTCTGATGGGGAGCGGAAAGACCGCCGTGGGCGGCCGCACCGACCCGGAGACCCGGCGCATCGAGCCCACGGTGCTGGTGGACGTGGCGGAAAGCGACGCGGTGATGCAGGAGGAGATTTTCGGCCCGGTACTGCCCGTGCTCACCTACGACAGCCTGGACGACCTCATCGCCCGGCAGCAGAAAAAGGCCCGGCCCCTGGCGCTCTATATCTTCACGGGGGACAGGGCGCTGGAGAAGCGCATCGTCTCCGCCCTGCCCTCGGGCGGCGTGTGCGTCAACGACACGGTCATCCACCTGGCCAATCCCCACGTGCCCTTCGGCGGCGTGGGCAACAGCGGCATGGGCGCCTGCCACGGCAGGACCGGCTTTGACACCTTCACCCACTACCGCACGGTGGTGCGCCGGGGTGCTCTGGACCTGCCCATGCGGTACGCCCCCTACGCAGGCAAAAACCTGAATACGGTGAAAAAGCTCATGTAATATGGGCTTAATTGAGAGAGAAAGAGGAGAGACGGATGGCAAAGCTCTATTTCCGATACGGGGTCATGGGCTCCAGCAAGACGGCCAACGCCCTGATGGTGCGGTACAATTACGAGGAGCGGGGCCAGGAGGCCCTGCTGGTGAAGCCCGCCATTGACCAGCGGGACGGGGCACGCTTTGTGGCCTCCCGGGCCGGGCTAAGCAACCCCTGCATCTACTTTTCCGATCTGCGGGCCATGTCCCCCGAGGAGCTGAAGCCCTACGCCTGCGTCATCGTGGACGAGGCCCAGTTTCTCAGCAAGGAGGAGGTTCAGTACCTGACCCACCTGGTGGACGACCTGAATCTGCCTGTGATCTGCTACGGCCTGCGGGCTGACTTCCGGGGAGACCTGTTCCCTGGCTCTCAGGAGCTGCTCTCCTGCGCCGACATCATCGAGGAGATCAAGACCATCTGCTGGTGCGGCAAGAAGGCCACCTGCAACGCCCGTTTTGACGCCCAGGGCCACGTCCTCAAGGAAGGCGAGCAGGTGGTGCTGGGGGCCAACGACCAGTACATCGGCCTGTGCCGCAAGCACTGGAAGGAGGGCGACCTGGGGCCCGATTGGCGCAAGACCCTGCCCGGTGATGCGGAGTGAGCGCCATGAAGTGCAGCATCTGTCCCCGCAAGTGCGGCGCTGAGCGGACGGAGACCGTTGGTAACGGCGTGTGCGCCATGCCGGAAGCCCCGGTGCTGGCCCGTGCCGCCCTCTACATGTGGGAGGAGCCCCCTATCTCGGGCACCCGTGGCTCCGGCACGGTCTTTTTCTCCGGCTGCTCCCTCAAGTGCGTGTTCTGCCAGAACGACGAGATCAGCCACGGCAATTTCGGTAAGCCCATCACGGTGGAGCGGCTGCGGGAGATCTTCTTTGAGCTCATCGCCCAGGGGGCCCACAACATCAATCTGGTCAACCCCACCCACTTCTCCCACGCCATCGCCAAAGCGCTGGCGGAGCCTCTGCCGGTGCCGGTGGTGTGGAACTCGGGGGGCTACGACGAGGTAAACACCCTCCGTGCTCTGGAGGGGAAGGTACAGATCTACATGCCCGACCTGAAGTACCTGGATTCCGCCGCTGCGGAGCGGTACTCCGGCGCGCCTGACTACCCGGAGAAGGCAGTGGCGGCCATCAGGGAGATGGTGCGCCAGACCGGCCCCTATGAGCTGGACGGGGACGGCCTGCTGAAGAAGGGCGTGCTCATCCGGCACCTGATTCTCCCCGGCCGGGTGAAGGAGGCCAAGGCGGTGATGGACTTTGTGGCGGAGCAGTTCCCGCCCCACACCGTCCTCTTCTCCCTCATGAGCCAGTATGTGCCCTGCGGCCGGGCGGCCGAGTACCCGGAGATCAACCGCCGGGCCAGAAACTCGGAGATTCGGGCGGCGGAAGAGTACTTTTCCGCCCTGAACCTGGACGGCTTCACCCAGGAGCTGCTCTCGGCCACCGAGGGCTTTATCCCCGATTTTGACCTGACCGGCGTATAAGCGCCTCTGCCCCGAAGGAAAGGAAGATATCATTGAAATGGAAGCAACGGGCCGGGAGCCACCGCATGGGCACCATGTGGCGGCTGTCCTGGCCCGCGATTATGGAACAGATTCTGGCCACCATGGTCAGCTACGTGGACACCGCCATGGTGGGCGCCCTGGGTGCGGGGGGCACGGCGGCGGTGTCGGTGAACGCGGCGTCCATCTGGCTCATCAACGGCATTCTGGCCGGTGTGGGTGTGGGCTTCTCGGTGCAGATCTCCCACGCCGTGGGCGCACGGGAGGACGGCCAGGTGCGGAAGGTGCTGCGGCAGAGCGTGCTGGGCGCCTTCGCCTGCGGACTCATCGCCCTGGCGGTGTATCAGCTGCTGGCTGGGTTCATCCCACTGTGGCTGGGGGCCAAGCCAGACGTGTACCCCGCCGCTGTGGCCTATCTGCGGTGCTATACCGCCGCCCTGCCCTTCGCCTCGGCGGGCATCGTATTTTCCGCAGTGCTGCGGTGCATGGGCAACAGCAAGGCGCCCCTCATCCTCAACACCGCGGCCAACCTGCTCAACATTGTGCTCAACTTCTTCCTCATCTACCCCACCCGCCCGGCAAACCTGTTTGGCTGGGCGGTTACCATCCCCGGCGCCGGGCTGGGGGCCGCAGGCGCGGCCATCGCCTCTGCCATCGCCCTCACCTTCTCAGGCGTAGCCATGGTGTGGGTGGCTCTGCGGCAGGGGGAGCGGTACCGGGTGAAGCTGCGGGAGGGCCTGCGGCCTGACGGGCCCATTCTCCGCCGGGCGGCCATGCTGGGCCTGCCCTCCGCCGCCGAGCGGGCCACCGTAAACCTGGGCCAGATCGCCATGACCGCCCTGGTGGCACACCTGGGCACCGTGGCCCTGGCGGCCAACCAGATCGCCACCACCGCCGAGGGACTGTGCTACTTACCCGCCTACGGCATCTCCTACGCCGCCACCGCCCTGGTGGGCCAGTCGGTGGGAGAGGGCAGCCGGGAGGATGCCGAGGCCTACGGCACCCTGTCCGGCCTGCTGGGCTTCGGGCTGTGCGTGGGCACCGGCGTGCTCCTCTTCCTGCTGGCTGAGCCCCTGGCCGGACTGTTCAACACCGACCAGGCCGTGGTGGCTCAGGCGGCTATGGTGCTGCGCATCGTGTCGGTGGCCGAGCCCTTCTTCGCTGTATCCATCGTGTTCACAGGAGCCCTCCGGGGCGGACAGGACGTCCGCTTCCCCATGGTGGTCAGCCTGGTGTGCATGTGGGGTGTGCGCATCGCCCTGGCGCCCCTACTGGTGTTCCAGTTCGGCATGGGCCTGGAGGCGGTGTGGATCGCCATGGCCGTGGACCTGATTCTCCGGGGCATCCTGTGCACTTTCCGGTGGCGCAGCGGCCGCTGGCGGAAATACTGCGGACTTGCATAATAAAACGGGTTTTGAACGCACATCTGCGCGTTCAAAACCCGTTTTTGCTATTCTTCCGGTACGAGAGCCGCCATGTCCCGGGGCAGCGGGGCGGCAAAGGACATGGAAGCGCCGGTGATGGGGTGGGTGAACGAGAGCTCCGCCGCATGGAGGGCGGGGCGGGGGATGAGGGAATGGTCCTCGGTGCCATAGAGGAAATCCCCGGTGAGGGGGTGGCCCAGGTGGGCCATATGGACCCGAATCTGGTGGGTGCGGCCGGTCTCCAGCTCCAAGCGTACCAGGGAGCGGCCATTCCCGGTGCGCAGAGTCCGGTAATGGGTGACGGCCTGCTGGCCGTCAGGCCGCACGGTTCTGGCCAGCACGGAGCCCTCCAGCCGTCCGATGGGGGCGTCGATGACGCCGGAGGGGGGCTCCGGCACACCCTCGCACACCGCCAGATACACCCTGCGGAAGGCAGGGGAGTGGAGCTGCTCCTTGAGCACCTCCTGGGCGTGGCCGTGGAGGGCCACCAGCAGCAATCCGGAGGTGCCCCGGTCCAGCCGGTGGACCGGGTGGAAGTCGGCCAAAATCCCCTGTTTTCTGTAATAATCCATCAGAAAATTACCGATTGTATCAGAATGGTGGCCTGGGCCGGGGTGGACGGCCACACCGGGCGCCTTGTTGAGCACCAACACATCCTGGTCCTGATACACGATGTCCAGGGGACCGGGGGCGGGGACAATGGCACCCGACACCTGGGTGTCCCCCACCACCACGGACAGCACCTGACCGGCCTGGACCCGGTCCCCAACCGTGACCCGGACGCCGTCCAGCAGGATGCCGTCCTCCAGCCACTTCACCCGCCGGATGACCGTCCCCAACAGCCCCAGAGGCCCCCGGAGCAGGGCGTCCACCTTCCAGCCAGTCTGATCAGAGGTGACGGTCAGGTTGAGACGCCGGGGGGAATCCATACCGCCGCTCACAGCTTATGGTTGTAGTAGGCCGTGGAGGCCAGGAACACCGCGAAGAACACCCCGGCGGTGGCGATAAGGGTGAGAAACACGGCGAAGTTCACCACAATGGACACCATCATGGCCACGTAGAGCAGCACGATGAGCACCAGGGAGGTGAAGGCGACGGCACGGCGGGTCACCTCATGGCACCGCTCATCGGTCTCCTTGATTTCAGAGGCCCGCAGCTTCTTGGGGTCCTTCATGGTGCGGCGGGTGCCGATGAGCCCCGCCACGCCGCAGATGGCGATGCCGGTGCCGAAGCCGCCGTAGAAGCCCATGGCCATGTCGGGCAGGGGGACGTCCAGGAAAGCCAGCACAAAGCCGGCGCAGGCGGCGGCAAGGCCCAGGACGATGCACAGGATAAAGAGCCAGCAGCGGCGGCGGAGCACCGCAAGATAGTCGCCGTGTCCGGCGGAAAAGAGACGAAGGATCATGGTCAAAACCTCCTTAAAATGTTGTCTTTCCAGGCACGGAGCGGGCGGGCCAGGGGAGAGTGCAGGAAAAGCCCTAAAAGGCCCAGTGCTGCCCCCGAGCCGCACAGAAAGGCGCAGACCGTGCCGGGCAGCAGGGAGAGGCATTCACCGGCAGTTCCGGCACAGAACAGCAGAACGCCCAACCGGAACAGAGGGGACAGGGGGTGTATGGGTCGGTTCATGTCTCATCCTCCTCAAACACGAACAGCTCTTCAATGGTCAGGTGGAAATACTGGGCCAGCTTGTGGGCCAGCAGCAGGGAGGCGTTGTACCGCCCGTTTTCCAGGGAGATGATGGTCTGCCGGGTGACTCCCACGGCCTCGGCCAGCTCCTCCTGGGTGATGCGGCCTTCCTTCCTCAGCTGGGCGATGCGGTTCTTCAAGGTATCACATCCTTGTCGGAAAAAGTAAAGCTTGCTTTACGAAAAAAGTATAGCACACTTTACATGAAAGTCAAGAGCAGCTGGAAAAAATTCCGCGGTGCGGAAAATTCACATTTCCAGCCTTGAGTGAGGGGGGCGGAGGGGGTATAATACCTACTTTAGAAACAAAGGAATGAGGTGCCCCTCTATGACGGAAAAGCTGGGTATTTACATCCATATCCCCTTCTGCCGCAGCAAGTGCGACTACTGCGACTTCTACTCCCTGTCGGGACGGGAGGACCGGATGGACGACTATCAGAAGGCCCTGCTGGCCCATATCAAGGAGACGGCGCCTTTTGCCAAGGGGTATCAGGTGGACACCATCTACTTCGGCGGCGGCACCCCCAGCTTTTACGGGGAGAAGCGGATCGCCGAGCTGGTGCGGGCGGTGAAGAAGCGGTTTGACGTGAGCCGTGAGGCTGAGGTGACCATGGAGGCCAACCCGGACAGCGTGGACGTGAAGATGCTCCGACGGCTGCGCCGTGCCGGGGTGAACCGGCTCTCTCTGGGCGCCCAGACCGCCTGCGACCAGGAGCTGCGGGCCATTCACCGGCCCCACACCTTTGAGCAGACCTGCCAGGCGGTGGCCGCCGCCCGGGAGGCCAAGATAAAGAACCTCTCCCTGGACCTGATTTACGGCCTGCCCGGTCAGGACATGGCCTCCTGGCAGGAGAGCGTGGAGCAGATTCTCTCCCTGAAGCCGGAGCATCTGTCCTGCTACGGGCTGAAGGTGGAGGAGGGCACCCCCCTCTGGCAGCGGGTGAGCCGGGGAGAGGTGCTGCCCGACGACGACGCCCAGGCGGACATGTACCTGTGGATGGTGGACCGGCTGGAGCGGGAAGGGTACCGGCAGTATGAGATCTCCAACTTCGCCAAGTGCGGCTGCCAGTCCCGGCACAATCTGAAATACTGGATGGGCAAGCCCTATCTGGGCCTGGGTCCCGGCGCACACTCCGACTTCGGCGGCCGGCGCTACTCCTTCATCAAGGACCTGGACGGCTATATCTCCGGCGTGCTGGAGGGCGGCACGGTCATTGACGAGTCCGAGCTCATCCCCAAGCGGGAGCGGGGCGGCGAGTATCTGATGCTGCGCATGCGCACCACCCGGGGCATTGAGGAGTGGGAGTACCGCAGACAGTATTATATGAACTTTGAGCCCATCGAGCAGAAGCTGGCCGAGTTTGAGCACCACGGCTGGGCCGCCCGTCAGGACACCCGCTGGCACTTCACCCCCCAGGGCTTCCTCATCTCCAACCAGCTCATCGGCGAGTTGCTGGAGGTGCAGGAGAAGTCGGTGCTCTCCGAGCTGCTGCCCAAGGCCAGAGCGGCATTCGGGAAGAAAAAGCCGGAGGATGAGGGGAAAAACCCGGAGAACTGACGAAAAAATTCTGGTATTACCAGGAGATAAGCTGTTTACAATAGAGATAGATTATGTTAACATAATAAGACATGAGTCCAACCAAAGCAGCGCACAGCCACGCATGACAGGAGGAGAGCATGAAGTCAATTCGCACACGCACCATCGCCCTGGTACTGGCCGCCGCCCTGGGACTTGCCCCGGTGGCGTGGGCCTCTGAGGCGCTGGGACACGATATACAGACCGGAACGGTCAGCCTGGCCGCGGGAACTGAGCTGACACACCAGATTTTCTGGAGTGATACATACTCAGATCTGCGGACAGAGCGGTATTTTACCTACACGCCCAACAAAAATGTAACCCCTGTGGTAGCCTATGGCGACAAGGTCACCAGCCGGGAGACCCTCACCACCATGGCCCAGCGGCTGGAGGGGGAGGGCAAGCGGCTGGTGGGCGGCATCAACGGCGACCTGTACGTGATGGCCACCGGTGAGCCTCTGGGCACCGTCATCACCGACGGTGTGCTCCGCTCCGTACCCGGCACCAACAACCAGGGCTATTACGCCATCGGCTTCCGCAGCGACGGCACCGCCTTCATCGGCAAGCCCGACCTGACCGTGACCGCCACCTTCCACAACACCACCTTCCAGGTGACCGGCGGCATCAACAAGGTCCGGCTGAGCGACGGCATGGTCCTCTTTACCGACGACTTCGGCGCCACCACCCAGAACACCCAGCCCGGCATCGACGTGATTCTGACCCCGGTGCTGGACGACGTGGGTGAGACGGTCAACGTGGACCTGGACGTGTCGGAGCAGAGCCAGGAGGCGGCGGAGAACAGCGGTTCCACCGCAACTGAAGAGGACATCACCGGCTCCGAGGACCTGACCAGCGGCACCCAGACCGGCAGCGAGGCCGACCCGGCCAAGGAGGTCAAGGGCACACTGACCCAGAGTGATGAATTTATGATCGGCAGCCGGGTGACCTATAAGGTGGAGCAGGTACTGGAGTCCACCGGTTCCATCGCCATCCCCGAGGGCAAGGTGGTCCTGTCCATCAACAACCAGGCCAACTCCTACTGGCTGTCCAACGTGAAGAGCCTCAAGCCCGGGGACCTGGTGGACATCGACGTGATCACCACCGACGCCATCTGGCAGGAGGCGGACCAGGCTATGGGCGGACTGTACAAGCTGGTCACCGCCGGCAAGGTAGAGAGCGGCCTGCCCACCGAACAGACGGCCTACACCGCTGTTGGCGTCAAGGCCGACGGCACCGTGATTTTCTACACCATTGACGGCAAGCAGCCCGGGTACAGCGTGGGCGCCAGCCTGACCCAGGTGGCCATGCGCCTGGTGGAGCTGGGCTGTGTGGACGCCATCAGCCTGGACGGCGGCGGCTCCACCACCATCGGCGCCACAGCGCCCGACGGCGATAAGCTGGGCGTGCTCAACAAGCCCTCCGACGGCAGCCAGCGGGCCAACAGCGTAGCGCTCTTCCTAACCACCGATCTGCAGCCCACCGGCGAGCTGGGCAGCTTCTATGTGACCCCCAGCGAGGCTCTGGTGCTCTCGGGAACCCAGATGCAGCTCACCGCCACCCCGGTGGACACCGCCTACTACGCCATGGACACCACCGTCCCCGTCACCTGGTCCATCCGCAACGGGGACGGCTCGGTGGATACCAACGGGCTCTTTACCGCCGGCAGTGAGAGCGGCAGCACCCAGGTCACCGCCACCAGCGGCACCGCCAGCGGATACACCACCATGACCGTGGTAAAGAAGCCGGACAGCATCACCATCTCCAGCGAGGCCAGCGGTGCGGCAATCACCTCCCTCAACCTGGAGCCGGGCGGCACCATGGACCTGAAGGCCAGCGCCGTCTACCGCAAGCTGGCCGTGACCTCCCAGGATACCTGCTACACCTGGACACTGGACCCGGCGGTGGGCACTGTGGACGCAAACGGCGTGATCACCGCCGGTGACAAGACCGCCAGCGGCAGCCTGACCGTCTCGGCGGGCGGCACCACCGTGACTATTCCGGTCACCGTGGCCGGCCATGTGAAGACGGTGGAGGACTTTGAGGACGGCATTACCTCCGTGGGCGGCACAGCGGCCGTCCAGCTCAGCCAGGAGACCTCCTCTGACCACGTGCGCTACGGCACCGGCAGCCTGCGGGTGGAGTACGACGCCCAGACCGCCGGCACCGCCAGCCTGACCACCACCCTGTCCATCGCCGAGGGCGAGAAGTGGGTCAATATGTGGATCTACGGCGACGGATCGGGCAACAGCCTCACCGCCACCATTGCCGATCGCCAGGGTGTCACCAGCGAGGTGGCCCTTACCAGCCTGAACTTCAGCGGCTGGAAGTATGTCTCCGCCCAGCTGCCCGCCAACGCCGCCTCCATCCGGTCCATCAACTTCATCTATGGCGGCGGAGAGAGCACCGGCGGCACTGTCTGGCTGGACCAGATTACCACCTCCAACGAGGCCCTTCAGGACAGCACCTGCCCCACCGTGTCGGTGAGCCTGTCCGGCGGCATCACCGCCGTGGTCTCCGAAGACGTGGACAAGCAGTTTGACAAGAGCCAGATTTCCCTGACCTACGACGGCGAGCCCCTGAGCTTCACCTGGGACGCCGCGTCCTCCAAGCTGACCGCCACCCTGCCGGCGGCGGACAGCAAGACCCATCGGGTGACCGTCACCGTGACCGACGCCTCGGGCAATATCGGACGGGGCAGCGCCACCCAGAGCGCCACCGGGACCACAGCCTCCGCCTTTACCGATACCCAGGGCCACTGGGCCGCCAGCTACGCCGACTATCTCTATGAGCAGGGCATCACCACCGGCGTGCCCAACGAGGCCGACGGCACCCTTCAGTTCCAGCCCGACCGCACCATCACCAGAGGCGAGTTTTTTGCCATGGTGGCCCGCTGGCTGGGCGTGGACATGAACCAGTACAGCAGCGTGGAGCTGCCCTTTGTGGACGCGGCTCAGATTCCAGACTGGGCCCTGCCCGGCGTCAAGACCATGTACGCCCTGGGATACCTGAAGGGGAGCAGCGACGGCGCGGGCAACCTGAGCGCCAACGCCTCCGCCACCATCAGCCGTGCCGAGGCCATGACCATTCTGGGCCGTGTCCAGGCCCAGGGCTATGCCCAGACCGAGCTCACCTTTGACGATGCCGCCAGCGTGCCCGACTGGTCCCTGACCTATGTCAAGACCCTGGTGGCCCAGGGGGTCATCAGCGGCTACGACAACAAGATCATGCCCTCCGATCCCCTTCGCCGGGGCGAGGTGGCCAAGATGCTCTTCACCATGACCTGAGCATGACATATGAAAAATCCCTGCCGGATATCCGGCAGGGATTTTTTACAAGGCGGTCACTTTTTTCGGTTGGAGATGGAGTACTCTGTGTCTGCCATAGCCTGTACCGTTTCCCGGCCCCGGCTGTCCAGGGCCCGGTAGCGGGAGAGCAGACGCCGCTCCTCCCGTGTAAAGGAGCGCTGCAGCTCCGGCACATCGGTTCGGCTGAAGAGATAATCCAGACTGACGTGGTAGAAGTCCGCCAGAGTAACCAACGAGTCGTAGTTGAGCTGACGTTTCCCGGCCTCGTAGAGTGCATAGGCTGAGCGAGAAATGCTCAGCAGTGCAGCGATTTCAGACTGAGTTTTGCAGCGGGACTGCCGCAAAAGACGCAGGCGCTGGCTCAGCATGTGCTCACCTCCCGGCTCTCTGAAAAAAATTATACCGTCAGACACGGACAAGACACAATCCACGTTGCAATATGTCTCATTTAAAGGGAAAATATTCCTGCATAAAGTTGACGCAGAGACAAAACGCAACTATAATAGAGCCAAAATCGCGGAGCGGAGGACAGAGCATGGACAGAGACTGGGCGAAGCGGCGGGCGTTTATCTGCGGACTGGGCATGGCGGGCGCGTGGATTGCGCTCATGGCAGTATGCCGCCGCTCTGGGGAGGGGACGGACTGGCTGACGGGCGCGGGAGACCGGGACGCCTTCCGGCAGCGCCTGAAGGGAAGGCGGCATACAGGCGCCTTGGTGCTGGCCAGGCTGCGGAATTTGGGCGCGGTCAACCGCACCCAGGGCTACCGGGCGGGGGATGAGGCCATCTCCCGGGCGGCGGAGGTCCTGCGCAGGTGCTGGGGACGCTCCGGTGACCTCTACCGGATCGGCGGCAGGACCTTTGTCCTGGTGCTGCCCAGGCAGGAGGCGTCCGCCCTGGAGCACATGGCCGGCCAAAGTGCCCGGCTCTACGGCACCGGAGCGGCCGGAGACACGCTGGTGCTCACCTGGGCGGTAGGCCCGGATACGCTTCAGGCCCTGCTGGGGCAGGCGAAGGCGGAAATGTCCCGGGTGTCGTGACCGTACCGACAGCCGGTACCATGGATGCAGAAGAGCGGCAGGAGGCAAAAGCGGCTTCCTGCCGCATTTTTCCGCCGTTTTCGCTTTTTATCGAATACGAATTTTCTTGACAGGAATGGGCGTCAGCACTAAAATAGTCTAGGTATAGTTTTTGAAAAGCAGCAGGGGTCGCTTTTCAATTTTTGTGCGGAATTGACAAGCAGCGCCAGCTCCGCCGATGCCACGTTACAATTGATTTTATAAAAACCAAGAAAGTAGGAGGTGTGTTCAGCCCTTATGGAACCCATTTGGATGTTAGTGGGAATTATCGTCACGCTGCTGGTCGGCGTGCCGGTAGGTTTCGCGCTTGGCGTCAAGTGGCGTAAGCAGGTCGCCGAAAAGGAGATCTCCAGCGCCGAGGAAGAGGCCAAGCGGATTATTAACGAATCCATCAAGAGCGCCGAGAGCAAGAAGCGCGAGGCGCTGGTTGAGGCCAAGGAGGAGATCCTCAAGGCCCGCAACGATTTTGAACGGGATCAGAAGGAGCGCCGGGCCGACCTGCAGAAGCAGGAGCGCCGGCTCCAGCAGAAGGAAGAGACCCTGGACCGCAAGACCGAGAACATCGAGAAGAAGGAAGAACTTCTCCAGACCAAGCTCACCGAGCTGGAAGAGGCCCGTGAGGAGGTCTCCACCATCAAGAAGACCCAGATGGAGGTTCTGGAGCGGCTCTCCGGCTTTACCGCCGAGGAGGCCAAGGCTTACCTCATCAACCAGCTGGAGGCCGAGGTCACCCACGAGTCTGCCATGAAGATCCGTGAGATCGAGGCTCAGTTTAAGGAAGAGGCCGACGCCAAGGCCAAGGAAATCCTGTCCCTTGCCATCCAGCGCTGCGCAGCCGACCACGTGGCCGAGGCCACCGTGTCGGTTGTTCCCCTGCCCAATGATGAGATGAAGGGCCGCATCATCGGCCGCGAAGGCCGCAATATCCGCACGCTGGAGACCATGACCGGCGTGGATCTGATTATCGACGACACCCCCGAGGCCATCACGGTCTCCTGTTTTGACCCCGTCCGCCGTGAGATCGCCCGCATCGCCCTGGAGAAGCTGATCCAGGACGGCCGCATCCACCCCGCCCGCATTGAGGAGATGGTGGAGAAGGCCAAGCGTGAGGTGGACGCCACCATCAAGGCCGAGGGTGAGCGGGCCGTGTTTGAGACCAACGTCCACGGCCTCCATCCCGAGCTGGTCAAGCTGCTGGGCCGCATGAAGTACCGCACCAGCTACGGCCAGAACGTGCTCAACCACTCCATCGAGGTCTCCCACCTGGCCGGTCTGCTGGCCGCCGAGATCGGTGCCGACGTGACCCAGGCCAAGCGGGCCGGTCTGCTCCACGACCTGGGCAAGTCCATCGACCACGAGGTGGAGGGCTCCCACGTCCAGATCGGCGTGGAGCTGGCCCGGAAGTACAAGGAGAACGAGGACGTGGTCCACGCCATCGAGGCCCACCACAACGACGTGGAGCCCCGCACCATCGTGGCCTGCCTGGTTCAGGCCGCCGACGCGGTGTCCGCTGCCCGTCCCGGCGCCCGGCGTGAGAACCTGGAGAACTATATCAAGCGTCTGGAGAAGCTGGAGGAGGTCACCTCTTCCTTCCCCGGCGTGGAGAAGTCCTTCGCCATCCAGGCTGGCCGCGAGGTCCGCATCATGGTGGCCCCCGAGAAGGTCAGCGAGGACCAGATGGTGCTCCTGGCCCGGGACATCGCCAAGAAGATCGAGGAAGAGCTGGAGTACCCCGGCCAGATCAAGGTGAATATGATCCGGGAGACCAAGGTTGTGGAGTACGCCAAGTAACCCCCAATCAAACGTAAAACGAGGAGCGCGGCGTCTGCCGCGCTCCTCATTTTTTAAGATATGAAATACAAAATGTGATTATTTGCGGTGTTTATCCCGCAGGTATACGTGCTTGGTGGGGTCGTCGGCGCTGGTCTGGCGGGAGACCACCTCGAATCGGTCCAGCGCCTTCACCAGCTGGGTCAGCTTGGAGTAGCCGTAGTTCCGGGGGTCAAAGTCGGGCTGCTTCTTCAAGAGCAGATTGCCCAGCTTGCCCATGAAGCCGTAGCCGTCCTCGTCGGCGATGCTCTCCAGGGAGTCGGCGATGAGGTCCACAACCGCACGGGGCACACCGGCGATCTCCTCAGGCTCGGGCGGCTGGGGCTGGGCGGAAGGGGCCTTCTTCTTGGCGGTCTTTTTGGCCGGTTTCTTGGCCGACTGGGCCTGATTCTCCTTCTCCGGCTCGGGGACGGGCTCGGGGTCCGGCATGGAGGCCGCCAGCGCCTCCTGCCGTGCCTTCTCTCCGGCGGCCCGGATGACCTCGATGTAGATGAACTTGTCGCAGGCCACGATAAAGGGCAGGGGGGTCTTCTTTTCACCCATGCCGTACACCTTCATGCCGGCCTCCCGCAGACGGGTAGCCAGGCGGGTGAAGTCGCTGTCGCTGGACACCAGCACAAACCCGTCGCACCGGCCGGAATAGAGCAGGTCCATGGCGTCGATGATCATGGCCGAGTCGGTGGCGTTCTTGCCGGTGGTGTAGCTGTACTGCTGGATGGGGGTAATGGCGTGCTCCAGCAGCAGGGGCTTCCAGGAGGCCATGTTGGGGGTGGTCCAGTCGCCGTAGATGCGCTTGACTGTGGGCGTGCCGTACACCGCCGCCTCGGCCATGATGTCCCGCAGGGCGGAGCGGGGGGCGTTGTCCGCGTCGATGAGCACGGCCAGCCGCAGATCCTGATTGTCCATGTATGATAATCTCCTCATATCAGTGTAAAAAACCCGGAAACCGGGGTATGTCAGAACTTACAACTCCAGTATAGCACAAAGCCGCCGGGGGAGGAACAGAATTCCGGCGGAAAAATGGAGCAGGGGCGCAGCGTTTGACCGCTCCAAAGCGTATATAGGGTGAAAGGGGGGACGGGAATGAACCCCAACCGGTTGGAAGAGACAGTAAGGAAGTATGAGAACACCCTGTACCGGACGGCGTTGGCCGTCTTGGGCGACGCTCACGAGGCCCAGGACGCGGTGCAGGACACATTTGTCCGGTATCTGGAGAAGGTGCCGGAGTTTGACAGCCCGGAGCACGAGAAGGCGTGGCTCATCCGGGTGACGGTAAACGGCTGCAGGAGCCGTCTCCGCTCACCCTGGCGGAAGCGGCGCACGGAGCTGAGCGAGGGCCTGCCTGCCCCTGAGCCGGAGGAAAAAGCGGTGCTGGAGGCGGTGCTGGCCCTGCCGCCCAGGGACCGGGCAGCGGTCCACCTCTACTACTATGAGGGGTACAGCACGCCGGAGATCTCCGCCATGACCGGCCAGAGCGAGGGCACCGTCCGGTCCCGGCTCTCCCGGGCCAGGCAGAAGCTCAAGGCCCTTCTGGCGGATGCCGAGTGAAAGGAGTACAGCATGGAACATTACCGTTCTTATATGAACCGGGTGAAGCTGAGTCCGGAGGAGCACCGGGCCCTGATGGACGCCCTGGAGGGAAAGAGATGTCCTGCCCGGAAACCCTCTCCCGCCCGGTGGGTGACTGCCGCGGCCTGCCTGGTGCTGGTGTGCGCGGCGGCTTTTGGAGTGTGGCGGCTGGCGGGGCTCCCGGTTGGGGATACCGCCCCCGACCGGCTGCTGGAGGACGTCCCCGGTACAACCGGGACCCTGTCCCCTGACGTGGGAAGCACGGAATCCGTTCCGCCGGAGCTGGACAGCGAATATGTCCTCTCGCCGGAGGACCCCTTTGACGGCCAGCCCCACAGCAGCTTTAACATCCAGGGCGTGGAGTACGGAGATGCTCCTGAGATCTGCGCCTCCATCGCCTATCCGGACGGCTGGTTTGAGGAGCAGCTGACCCGGGCGCAGATGGTGGAGCTGCTGGGTGGTCCCGGGGCGGAGGATGCCCCCTGGTCCCTGTACTGGGTGGGGTACGATATCACCGGAAAGGCCGTCTACGACGGGGAGGGGAACCTGTGGCAGCTGTGGCTCAACGGCGTCAGCCGGAGCAACGAGCACAACGGCTTCACCCTCACGGTCCGGCCGGGGGATTATCCCTTGACCGATATGATTGCCCCTGATCAGACTTCCACCGAGCTCAACAGTGTCACAGTCTATGGCAGCAAGATCGGCCGGTACGGCTGGGATGACAGCGGGGAGATGGGCTATATCTATGAGATCACCATGATGTCGGGGGAGGCCGGACTGAACTTTGAGGCCCGGCAGCTGGAGGAAGAGGACGCCGAGTATCTGTGCACCCAGGCGGCCAACACCTTTGCGGGCACCAAGCTGTACCTGGACAGCCTGCTGGTCTGCAGCGGCGAGATCCCCGACTGGGGCAGCGAGCGGCCCACCTGGGAGGAGGCCATGGCCGACGAGAAATTCGGAGACTATGTCCCCGCGGATGTGCC
Organism: Clostridiales bacterium; assembly: GCA_902362925.2. Lineage (GTDB taxonomy): Bacteria > Bacillota > Clostridia > Oscillospirales > Oscillospiraceae > Pseudoflavonifractor. Next base: position 83,391 of record CABIYL020000012.1, read on the forward strand.
CGACGGCTTCACCTTTGAGGGGGCCTGGCGGGAGTGGGGCCAGAACCGGAATTACCTGTTCCTGAGATGGACCGGATATTACACCAATATCTCCATCGACATCTGGGATGCCAGCACCGTAGGAGACCTTCCCATCACCGATCCGGCGGATCGGGAGAAATACGACGTGAACCTGTACACCATCCCCTACGCCGACTCGGTGCCCGAGGAATACTGGCAGGAGTTTGGCCGCCCAGTGTTCGCCATTGAGGACGTGACCCCCGAGGTGATTGCCGCCCGAATGCGCTACGTGGATGACGACAGCGGCGACGTGGACAGCTGGCGCGGAGACTTCTATGTCTACTACGAGAGCGAAAACGTGCTGGTGCAGTAT
>CABIYL020000012.1:84072-90172 GCA_902362925.2 Clostridiales bacterium
CTTCTTGGTGCGGACAATGCGGAACTCCTCTTCCTCGGTGTCAGGGACAAAGGAGGAGATCTCCTCCTCGTCCACGGAGCGGACAAAGGCGTCCTGACGCAGGCGCTTTTCCAGGCGGGCCTTATTCTTACGCAGCTGGCGCTCCACAGAGGCCACGGCGGCGTCGATGGTGGCAAACATATCGGAGGTGCTCTCAGCCACGCGGATGATGGTACCGGCGGAGCGAATGGTCAGCTCTACGTTGTTCCGGTCCTTTTCTACACTGAAGACGATGGCGGCCTCCGCGTCCGCCTTAAAATAACGGTCCAGCTTGCCCACCTTCTTCTCGGCATAGGCATGCACCTTGCGGGGCAGGTTGACCTTCTTGTCTGTGAACACGAACTTCATAGTTGTCAGCTCCTTCCGCCCTTTGGGGAGGGCACTCGTTGGAAGCGGAGTGGTCCGGCTTCCTTGTCTTAATTATACCACACTACAAAGAAAAAGCTACAACAATTTGTGAACAACGGACAAAAACAATCAAAGTGTTACGCTGGCGTGGCGGGTGACGTGGCAGCCCAGGTTGACGCAGCAGGGCAGACCGGCGATGTGGGTGGGGGCGGGCAGGATGGCCACCGACAGCGCGGTGGTGCGGCCGCCCAGACCCTGGGGACCGATGCCCAGGGCGTTGATGCGCTCCAGGGCCTCCGCCTCCATCTCCGCGTAGAAGGGGTCGGCACTGTGGGTGTCCACGCTGCGGAGCAGGGCCCGCTTGGCCAGCAGGGCCGCCCGGTCCGAGGTGCCGCCCAGACCCACGCCCACCACCACCGGCGGACAGGGGTTGGAACCGGCCAGGGACACCGACTCCACGATAAAGTCCACAATCTCCTGCCGTCCGGCGGCGGGGGTGAACATCTTCAGCTTAGTCATGTTCTCGCTGCCGAAGCCCTTGGGGGCCACGGTGATGGTGAGCCGATCGCCCTCGGTGAGGCGCAGGTACTGGACGGCGGGGGTGTTGTCCCCGGTGTTCTCCCGGCGGAGGGGGTCACGCACCACCGAGCACCGGAGGGAACCCTCCAGATAGCCCCGGCGGACGCCCTCGTTTACCGCGTCCTCCAGCAGACCGCCGGTGATGTGGGCCTCCTGGCCCAGCTCCAGAAAGACCACCGCCATGCCCGTGTCCTGGCAGATGGGCAGGCCCCGCTGGGCGGCAAAGGTGAAGTTCTCCTCCAGGTCACCCAGGATGGCACGGCCAACCGGGGACTCCTCGCTCTCAGCGGCGGAGCGGATGGCTCCGCACAGGTCGTCGGGCAGCACGGTGTTGGCCTTGATGCAGGCGTCCCGCACGGCGGTTACAATGTCGTCAAACCGGATTTCACGCATGGCGGGCACCTCCTCAGTGGACCCGGACGCCGCCGATGTACACCTGCTCCACCTTGCTCTTCCAGTCCAGGGGGTGGCCGGTGGAGAGGACGATATCCGCGTCCTTGCCGGGGGTCAGGGAGCCCACCCGGCTGTCGATACCGGCGATAACAGCCGGGTTGATGGTGATGGCGGCCAGGGCGTCCTCCTCGTCCATACCGGCACGCACCGCCATGGCGGCGCAGATGGGCAGGTACTGGATGGGAATGACCGGGTGGTCGGTGCAGATGGCCACCTTCACGCCGGCCTTGGCCAGAATCACCGGGTTTTCCTGGTTCTGGCCGCCCAGCTCGGGCTTGCTGCGGTCGGTGAGGCAGGGGCCGGTGATGACCGGGATGCCCTCCTGGGCCAGCAGGTCGGAGATGAGATAGGCCTCGGTGCCGTGGACCACCACCAGATGCAGGCCGAACTCCTTGGCCAGGCGCACAGCGGTGGCCACATCGTCCGCCCGGTGGGCGTGGCAGTGGACGGGCAGAGTGCCCTTCAGCACGGGTACCAGGGCCTCCATCTTGGCGTCAAAATCGGGCATGTCCGTCTCCGGGTCCTCGTCAGCCTTGTTCTGCTTGTCCATGTATTCCAGGGCCTTGGACAGGTTCTCCCGGATGATGGCGGCGGTGGCCATGCGGGTGACCGGGGTCTCCTTCCGGTCGTTGTACACATTCTTGGGGTTCTCGCCCAGGGCGAACTTCATGGCCACAGGGGCAGTGACAATCATCTGGTCCACCCAGCGGCCGTTGGTCTTGAGGGCGGCGAACTGGCCGGCGATGGGGTTGGCGCTGCCGGGACCGGTGAGCACGCAGGTGACGCCGCCGGCACGGGCATCGGAAAAGCAGCGGTCCAGGGCGTTGACCGCGTCGATGGCCCGCAGGTGGGGAGTGCAGGGGTCGGTGGACTCGTTGCCGTCGTCCGACTCAAAGCCCAGGGAATCGCCGAACATGCCCAGGTGGCAGTGGGCGTCCACCAGACCGGGGTAGACGTGGCCGCCGGCGGCGTCCACCACGTCCTGGTCCACGCCGTCGGGCAGGGCGGACATGGGGCCGACGGCCACAATCTTGCCCTCCTCCACGTGGACAAAGCCGTTTTCGATGATGGGGCCGTCCATGGTGTGCAGAATTCCGTTGATAATCAGCAAGGAAATCCCGTCCTTTCGACAAAAGTAGTGTTTGACAAATATAGGAAAAAGAGTTATATTATGCTTGCAGCTCATCCAATATGCAATCCATCTCAATTCCAGCAAGGGAACTCATTCCATTCTCCCGCGCACCTTGGACGCCCGTTACCGGGCGTTCTTTTTTTGCACTGGAGCGAAAAAAGCAGCCTGCCGAACCACCGGGTTCGACAGGCTGCGCGGATGCTGAGCGCTTATTTCCGGCCGCCGCGGCGGTTGCTGCTCCGCTTCTCCGTGTAATGGAGCTCGGAGAGCTTGCTGTCCGAGGCCTGCATAAACTGCTTGAGCTTGTCCTCAAAGCTGGCGGGCTCACGGGGAGCCGCGGGACCCCGGCTGAAGCCGCCGGGCCGTCCGCCGCCGGCGGGACGGGCGCCGCCCATGGGCCGGCCCTGGCCGGCGGGGCGGGGAGGAGGATCCATTGCCTTCTTAATGGAGAGGTTGATGCGGCCGTTCTCGTCAATGCCGATGACCTTGACCTTGACCTCCTGACCCTCTTTTAAGTAGTCCTTGACGTCATTCACATAGGAATAGGCGATCTCGGAAATGTGCACGAGGCCGGACTTGCCCTCGGGCAGCGAGACGAACGCGCCGAATTTTGTAAGACCTGTTACCTTACCCTCCAGGATAGAACCAACACCAAACTCCATACTGACCGATATATCCTCCTTAAAAATTCACCCGGGGATGGGCTACTCGGTGATCCGCAGAATCTTTTCGCCGGGGAGCACAAGGCCCAGGGAATCACGCGCGATATCCTGCTGACGCTTGGGGTCATCGCTGTTTTCCACGGCGTCGGACAGGTCGGCGTTGACCTGAGTCTGGGCGTCCACCTGAGCGGTCAGCGCGGCCTTCTGGGCCTGGGCATCCTCCAGCCGGCTCCGCAGATCCAGCAGGGCGATGGACAGGCCGATGAGGAGCGCCAGTACGACGATCTTGGTGAGCAGTCCTGCACGTTTGACCTTCATATCCGGCTCCTCCTTCTCCGCGTGCCGCCCGTCTGCGGGCAGCTTGCGCCATCTCTTCGGGTATCTGCTTTATTTTATACCATCTCCGCTTATAATGAAAGTGATTTTTCGCAAGTTTTTTAAATTTTTTACCCAGAGCGGTCAGCAGTGTCACCGGCAGAAGGACAAAACGCCATAAAAGGCCCGCCAGATCGGCCAGCAGATAGCCCAGCTTCAGGGCCCAGCGGCTGAGCAGGAGGAAGTACCCAACCGCGCCCAGGAAGATGGCGCCGATGTGAAAGAGCCGGACCCGGCCGTCCCCCACAGCGATGGTGAACACGAAGAGGGAGACGGTCACCGCCAGCCAGAACAGCAGGTCCAGCGCGCCCCCCAGCAGGGGCAGGCGCACCCGGACCCGGAGCACCCGGAACAGGTCGTACAGCACGCCCACCAGGGCCCCCAGCACCAGGGCGGCCGCCAGAGAGAAGGCCTGCCCGGCCACCGAGATCTCCATAGGCCGCCCCCTCAGCGGAACAGCCGGGAGAACAGTCCGCCCTTGTCACGGCCGCTGTCCTCATAGGTAAGGGAGTCGATCTCCCCCTCCACCTTCAGGTCGCCGCCGTCCAGGCTCAGCTTCTCAATGTGCAGATCCCCACCCCGGACAATCAGCGTCCCCTTGGTGGTGTACATGACAATCTGGGTCTCGTCAAAGCTCTCCACTTCCTCCACGCCGGAGACCGAGAGCTGCTCCCGGCCCTCCAGAATCAGATGGTGGGGCGCGTCGGTACGGATGGATTTTTCATCATAGGGCATGGCAGGTCCCTCCCTTTCAGTCTCTGCACTATCTATATGGGGGAGGGGGACAGGATATGCCCGGTCAGGTCCGCTGTCTGGACAGGGCCGGAGCCAGCCGCCGGGAGAGGGCAAAGGCCAGGGCCAGTTTGATGAGGTCGGGAACAATGAAGGGGAACACGCACCAGCCCAGCACGGTCAGCATGTCCGCCGAAGCGCCGCCGGCGGAGTAGAGGTACAGGTACCACACCGAGCCGAACAGGTAGCACACCGCCAGACCCACAACAGCGGAGCACAGGTAGACCAGAGGTCCCTTGCCCAGCAGGGCCTCGGCGGCCCACATCACCAGGGCGATGAGCAGGAAGCCCAGCAGATAGCCGCCGGTGGTGCCCACAAGGGCCCCGATGCCGCCGGTAAAGTGGGAGAACACGGGCAGTCCCACCGCCCCCAGCAGCAGATACACCCCCACGGCCAGGGAGCCCAGCTTTCCGCCCAGCAGTCCCACTGCCAGGAACACCCCCATGGTCTGGAGGGTGAAGGGCACCGCCGTAGGAATGGAAATCCAGGCACAGATGGTCAGCAGGGCGGCCATGATCCCGGTGAGAACCAGATTTCTTGTCTTCATAATACGCTCCTCTCTCCCGGCGCAGGTCCGGGACAGTTGTAAACTTCTAAGATAGAATAGTTTACAATTGAAAAATTGTCAACTGATTTTTAAAAGAAGGTTACAATTTCGGTTGACGGGAGGGGACGGGGGAGATACAATGGAACACAAAACAGAGAAAGGGGAGAGGGCTGTGCTGCGGGATGAGGTGCTGGCACTGCTGAAGCAGGGGGAGGGCCCCCTGTCGGGGGAGGCCATGAGCAGACGGCTGGGAGTGTCCCGGGCGGCGGTGTGGAAGGCGGTGGAGAACCTGCGGCAGGAGGGGTATGTCATCTCCTCCGCCACCAACCGGGGCTACCGGCTGGAGGAATCACCCGACCTGCTCAGCGCCGGAGAGCTGTTCGGCGCATTGTCCGGCTGCCTGGTGGGACGGGAACTGCTCTGCCTGCCCACCGTGGACTCCACCAACAGCGAGGTGAAGCGTCAGGCACTGGCGGGTAAGGCCGAGGGGCTGGCGGTGCTGGCCGATGAGCAGACCGGCGGACGGGGACGCCGGGGCCGGGAATTTGAGTCCCCGGCGGGAAAGGGGCTGTACTGCTCCGTGCTGCTGCGGCCCGAGTGCACCCTGGACGAGCTGATGTGGCTCACGGCCTGGACGGCGGTGGCGGTGTGCGACGCGGTGGAGGAGGTGTGCGGTGTCCGGCCGGGCATCAAGTGGACCAACGACCTGGTGCTGGAGGGGCGGAAGCTGTGCGGCATCCTCACCGAGCTGGGCATGGAGGGGGAGAGCGCCCGCCTCCAGTACGCGGCGGTGGGCATCGGCGTCAACGTGAGCCAGCAGGCGGAGGACTTCGGCCCGGTGGCCGCGCCGGTGGCCATCTCCCTGGCCCAGGCACTGGGGAAGGTACCCCGCCGCACCGACCTGGCCGCCGCCCTGCTGCGCTCCCTGGACCGCATGTACCGGGAGTTCCCCACCCAGCGGGAGAGCTGGTATGAGCGCTACCGCAAAGACTGCCTTACCCTGGGAAAGCCTGTGCGGGTGCTCCGGGGCAACGAGACCTTCACTGGCGTGGCCGAGGACCTGGCCGACGACTTCTCCCTCATTGTCCGCCGGGAGGACGGCACCCGGGAAACCGTCAACGCCGGAGATGTGTCCGTCCGGGGACTATTCGGATACACGGAATAACAAAAAAA
>CABIYL020000012.1:90380-126245 GCA_902362925.2 Clostridiales bacterium
GTCCAGGGACAGGTCGCCGCCGGCGTAGGACATGGCGATGGTATCCATGTAGGGGTAGACATGGGCGTCGGTGATGACCAGACCCTCGAAGCCCCACTCGTCGCGGAGCAGGTCGGTGAGCAGGGTGGAGTTGCCGCCCGCCCACTCGGTGCCGATGTAGTTGAAGGAGGACATGACGCCCAGGGAGCCGCCCTCCTTGATGGCCATCTCAAAGGGCTTCAGGTAGATCTCCCGCATGGCCTGCTCGTTGCACCAGGAGAAGAGCTGGTTGCGGTCGTTGGACTCGCGCTCGTTGAGGGCAAAGTGCTTGACGAAGCAGATGACGCCCTTGTCGGTGGCGCCGCGGACCACGTTGGAGGCGATGGTACCGGCCAGGAAGCTGTCCTCGGAGTAGTACTCGAAGTTACGGCCGTTGAAGGCGGTGCGGTGGGTGTCCATGGCGGGGGCATACCAGCCGGCGTAGCCGTTGACCTGGGCCTCGCTGCCGGCGCTGGTGCCCATCATGTAGGCGATGTCCTCATTCCAGGAGGAGGCGATGACCACGGGGCAGGGGTAGGTGATGCCGGCGGCGTCGGTGCCCATGATGGCGCCGGAGTAGGTGGAGGCGCCCACGCAGACGGAGCCATCGGGGGTGCGGGTGAAGGGCACGCCCAGACGCTCCAGGCCCTCAATGTGCCAGGCGCCGTTGCCGGAGAGCAGGGCCATCTCGTCCAGGGTCAGCTGGGAGACGAACTCGTCCCACTTGGGGTCGTCCTTGGCCACGCCCTTCATGTCGGAGAGCATGATGGGGGTGTCCAGAGTCACGCCCACAGCGGGCATGTCGGCCTCGGTCAGGCCCAGCTCAGCGTCGGTGGGGGCGGAGTAGCCGGAAATGGCGTCCAGAACGGCCTGGGAAGCGGTGAAGTCCTCCTCCTTGGGGCCGGTGAAGGCGCGGCTGTCCTGGTTCCACTCACGGGTCAGGAAGTCGTCGGGACCCATGGCGTCGTCAAACAGGTTGGTGACGGACACCAGATCGCAGGAGCGCTTGCCGTCGTTGGCGTCGTTGTAGATGATGTCGTCGGCCAGGGTCCAGGTCTCCTCGTCCACCACGTCGTGGGCGTTGCTGCGCAGGGAGATGATGTAGTCGCCGGACTCCAGGGTCCAGGCCTTGTTGGTGGTGTAGTCGTAGGAGGCCATGTCCTCCACGTTGAACTCGATGGAGTAGTACTCGGTGGCGCCGGGCTCAATCAGGTTGGTCTTCTTGAAGGCCACCAGATTCACGGTGGACTTCTCAATGGCGCCGGTGTAGGGAGGATTGTAGTAGATCTCCAGCACGTCCTTGCCGGCCACGTCGCCGGTGTTGGTGACCTCCACCCGGACAGTGATCACGCCGTTTTCCTCGTTGATGGCCATGATATCCTTGTCAAAGGTGGTGTAGGACAGGCCGGAGCCGAAGGGGAACATGACCTCGCTGTCGTAGTCATAGCTCTCGTCGGTGTCGTGGCGGGTCTCAAAGTACTTGTAGCCCACGTAGATGCCCTCGCTGTACTGAGTAAAGTAGCCGGCGTCGTCGGGGGCGTTGGTGTAGTGGTAGCTGTTGGCGTTCCAGGTGCCGTCGGACTCCAGCTGGAGGTAGTTGTTGGCGGCGGGGGTGGCCAGGTTATCCACAAGCCAGGTGTCAGCCAGGCGGCCGGAGGGGTTCACCTCGCCGCTGAGGATGCGCACCAGGGAGTGGATGCCGGCCTCACCGGGGTAACCAATCCACAGGACGCTCTTGATCTGGGGATAATCCCGCAGGAAATCCAGCTCCATGGCGTTGGCGGTGTTGAGCACCAGGATGACCTTGTCGAACTTGGAGCACACGGCGTCCACCATGGAGGCCTCGTCCTCGGAGAGCTGGAGCAGGGAGGGCGTGAAGTCAAAGACCTCGCTGCCGCCCCGGCCGATGAAGATCATGGCCACGTCGGAGTAGTCGTAGGCGTGGTCCAGGATGGAGCGGCCGTCGTCATAGAGGGAGGTGTCGGTGAGGATGCTGCCGGGCACATCGGGGACGGTGATGTTGCTGGGCTCGGTGATGAACTCGGAAGCGCTGCTGTTGCCGGGAGCCTCGGTGGGAGCGATGGAGGCCTTGCCGGTCTTGTAGTAGTTGTAGTAGAGGTTGAGCAGGTCGGGGTTGAGCTCGTAGTTGCCCTCGGCCATGGCGTCCTCCAGGCGGACGCACTTGTCAACCACGGAGGCGGCGGAGCCGCCGGCGTTGTACACCAGCTGCACGGCACGCATGCCGAACACGTTGATCTTGGTCTTGTTCTCGGCAGAGGTGGCCAGAGGCATCAGGTCCTCGTTGTTCTGCATGAGGACAAAGCCCTCGTCGGCGATGGTCTGGGAGGTGTCGCTGGCGGAGGTGTAGGACATCTGCTGCTCGGGGGTGTCCGCCTTGAACTTGGACAGGAACCAGTAGCCGGAATTGGTGATGACAAAGGCGTAGACCAGAACGGCCACCAGCAGCACCACCACGGCAATGGCCACGCCGATGCCGATTTTAGCGCCCTTGCTCAGGGGCTTCTTTGCTTTCGATTGCTCCATTTTCATTTCTCCTTCCTTTTTTCTGCAATGTGTCCGTACACATTGCAGAAAAAGAATACCGACAGAGGAGAAAAATAGATACACGATTTCTACGCTTAATACAAAAAATCTACTTTACATATAAAAATGTCCATATATAATAAATTTAAGCATGCGAAATTGGTGAAAATGGAGGGAATACCGTGAGTGAACCGGAAAAGAGCCCCATTACGCCGCCGGAAGTGGAGGCCATTATGGACCGGCTGGTGGCACAGCGGCGGGAGAATCTGGAGTTCCACCAGAACTACCAGGAGGAGACGCTGCAGTTTCTCTATGTAAAAGAGGGGAGGCCGGAACAGCTGGCCCAGCTCTACAGCGGCCACAGCTACGGGCGCAGTGCATCCATGGGCATGATGGCCCAGAGTGAGCTGGACCAGTGGCGCTGTGCCTTCATTGTGGCGATAACCCTCTATACCCGCTTTGCCATTGAGGGGGGACTGGACCAGGAGATCGCGTACAGCCTCTCCGACGCCTACCTCTGCGTAGTCCACCGGATGGACGACCCCAGGGCGGTGTATGAGCTGTTCCACCGGGCGGGGGTGGACTTTGCCTCCCGGGTGCGGGACAGCCGGCTGTCCCAGGTTCCGGCGGTGGTGGCCTGCCGGGACTATGTCTCCAAGCACCTGCACTTCAAAATCACCGTGGCCGAGCTGGCCCGGCACTGCGGACTGTCCCCCAACTACCTCTCCGCCCTCTTCCACCGCCAGACAGGCATGACTCTGAAGGAGTACATCCTGCGGGAGAAGCTGCGGGCCGCCCGTTATATGCTGCTGACCACCGATATCACTGTGGCCGAGGCGGCGATGCAGTTCGCCTTTCCCTCCCACAGCAGCTTTGCCCGGGATTTTCAGAGGCACTACGGCCAGCCGCCGGCAAAATATCGCGCCCAGCCCCACAGCGTGGCCTGGGATATCATCGACTGACCCACAAAAAGGCTCCGGAGCGGAACCGGGATTGGTTCCGTTCCGGAGCTGAATGTTTTTTGTCAATCAGCTGTCCTCAGGCAGCACACGGAGACGGCGATGGGCCCTCAGCCGGGCCACGAAGGCCTTGTGTACCAGGGCGCACACCTCCATCACCTTGAGCACAGCCTTCTGGCAGGGTACGGCCAGCAGCAGCAGCACGCAGAAGACCAGGCCGGTCTGGAGGGTCAGGGGCTCCAGGGAGAAGAAGGAGCCGAACCACCACACGCACACCACCATGGCCACCGTCATGGCCACCCACAGCACCCGCCGCTTCCAGTCGAAGGGATGGCATACGTAGAAGAGGACAATCAGGCCGTTGAAGGCCATCAGCATGGCGGAGATGGTGGACAAAGACTGTGTGGAGAAGCTGAAGGCGTAGGCGAAGGCCTCGGCCCCCAGTACCAGGAACAGGTTGGTCAGTCCGCCGGGACAGGCCTGCTTCATCACGTTGGGCAGGAAACGGCCCTTGACAATGGCCCGGTTGGGTTCCAGGGCCAGGAAGAAGGAGGGCACGCCGATGGTGAGGGCGGAGATGAGGGAGAGCTGGAGGGGAACAAAGGGGTAGGGCATATCGGCGGCAAAGATGGTGATGAGGGACAGCAGGAAGGAGAAGATGTTCTTCACCAGGAACAGGGAGGCGGCCCGCTGGATGTTGTTGATTACCCGGCGGCCCTCCAGCACCACCTGGGGCATGGAGGCGAAGTTGGAGTCCAGCAGCACCAGATGTGCGGCCTGGCAGGCGGCGTCGGCGCCTGAGGCCATGGCGATGCCGCAGTCGGCGTCCTTCAGGGCCAGCACGTCGTTGACGCCGTCGCCCGTCATGGCCACCGTGTGCCCCGCCTTTTTCAGAGCCTGGACAAACTTCCGCTTCTGGCTGGGGGTTACCCGGCCAAACACGGTGTACCGCTCCACCGCACGGGCGATGTCGGCGTCCGACTTGAGGGTGGCGGCGTCCACATACTGCTCTGCCCCCTGAATGCCCGCCCGCAGGGCCACCTGGGAGACGGTGACCGGGTTGTCGCCCGAGATGACCTTCACCGCTACGCCCTGCTGGGCGAAGTAGCGGAAGGTGTCGGGGGCCTCGGGGCGGATCTTGTTGGCGATGCGGATAAGGGCCATGGGGGAGAGCTTGCCGGTGAGCCTGCCGCCGGCGATGGAACCCTCGTGTTTGGCCAGCAGGAGCACCCGCTCCCCCTGGCCGGAGTACTCCTCCACCGTCTCCTTCAGGTCGGCGTACCGCTGGCCCATGACGAACTCGGGCGCGCCCACCACATAGGTCCCGTGGCCCACAAAGGTGACGGCGCTCCACTTGGTGGCTGAGGTGAAGGGAATCACTTTGTCCGCCTTCCACACCGATTTGCCGGAAAAACGGGCCTTGAGAGCCTTGGCGGTGTCGTTGTCGGCGTCGGCGGCGGCATAGAAGGCGTTGAGGGTGGTCTCCACGGTCCGGACGGGGAAAAGCTCCTCATCCAGGGGCACTAGGCCGGCCACCGCCATGCCCGGCTCGGTGATGGTGCCCGTCTTGTCCACGCAGAGCACGTCCACCCGGGCCAGGGTCTCAATGGAGCTCATGTCGTGGACCAGGGTCCGCTTTCGGGCCAGACGGAGCACGGACACCGCCAGAGCTACGCTGGTGAGCAGGTAGAGCCCCTCGGGAATCATGCCGATGAGGGCGGCCACCGTGGAGGTCATGGCGTGGTAAATGCCGGTCTCCAGGAAGAAGTACTGCTTGACGAACAGGGCTACCCCCATGGGGATGAGGGCGATGCCGATGATTCGGATGAGCTTGTCCAGAGAGTTCATCATCTCGGACTGCCGGGGGGCGTGGCCCTTTTTGGCCTCCAGGGTGAGGCGGGAGGCGTAGGACTCGGCGCCCACCCGGGTGAGCACCGCCCGGCCGCTGCCCGCCACCACAAAGCTGCCCGACAGCAGCTCGTCCCCCGCCGCCTTGGGGATGGCGTCCGGCTCGCCGGTGATGAGGGCCTCGTTGACCTGGAGGGAGCCGGAGACCATCACCGCGTCCGCCGGGATCTGGCTGCCCGCTGAAAAGACCACCACGTCGTCCCGCACCAGCTTGGCCACCGGCAGGGTAATCACCTTTCCGTCCCGTACCGCTGTGGCCTTGGGGGCGGAAAGCAGGGTGAGCTTGTCGATAGTGTGCTTGGAGCGGATCTCCTGGATGATGCCGATGAGGGTGTTGGCGATGGCGATGACGAGGAAGAGCATGTCCCGGAAATCGCCCACCAGGGCCAGGCACACGGCCAGCACCACAAAGATCAGGTTGAAGAAGGTAAAGACGTTCTCCCGGATGATCTGCTTCTCCGTCTTGGTGGGGGCCTCCACGGGGGTGTTGGCGTACCCCGCCTCGGTCCGCTCCGCCGCCTGGGCGGAGGTGAGCCCCTGTTCCGGGTCGGTACGCACAGGGGCAATGGGCCGTCTGCTCTGAGGGGGCGGGGCCTGGACGGCGGCGCCCCCGGTCTGCTGTTTCTTCATTTCCTCAAACGCCTCACTGAGCTCCCCGGCGGTCCGGGGAGAAAATTGGAAATTACGGGTAATAAGCTGACAGTGTATATTCTAGAATGCAAAGCAGTGGAAATCCAGTAAGAAATTTTAAACGATTTATAAAAATAGGGCGTTTTTGGGGCCAGCAGAGGGTGGCGGCAAAAAAATCAGCCTGCCGGGAGAGGCGGCAGGCTGATTGCGGCGGTTTTGCGGCCCGGACTCAGGGGAAGCGGCCGGGCGTATTGTCAAAGCGGTACCCCACACCCCGGAGGGTGACAATCCGCTCGGCATAGGGGCCGATGGCACGGCGGACCTGCTTGATGTGGGTGTCCAGAGTGCGCTCGCCCTTGGGGCGGTCGGGGCCCCAGACCTCCTCCAGCAAGGTTTGCCGGGGCATGGCTGTGCCCGGGTGGGACACCAGCTGGAGCAGCAAATCGAACTCCTTGGGGGACAGGTCCACGGGCCTGCCGTCCACCGACACAAGGCGGGCGGCAGGGTCCACCACCAGACCGCCGATGCCCAGAATGGGGGCGTCGGGCGCAGGTGCGGGACGCCTGCGCTTGAGGATGGCGGCCACACGGTACATCAGCTCCCGGGGGGAGAAGGGCTTGACCATGAAATCGTCCACACCCAGCTTGAAGCCCCGTACCTTGTCCTGCTCCTCTCCGTGGATGGAGAGCATGAGCACCGGTACGTCGGAGAAGGTGCGGATGGCCCGGAGGACCTCGTAGCCGTCCAGGCCGGGCAGCATGATATCCAGAATCACCAGATCCACGCCGCCCTCACGGCAGCGCTCCACTGCGGCATGGCCGTCGGCACATTCGGCGATCTCATAGCCTGCGTGCCGGGCGTGCTTTGCCACAAGGGACCGCATTTTATCTTCATCATCCACAATCAAAATCCGTTCTGCCATGGAGATGTCTCCTTTCCGTGAGAAGTCGACAGGGACAGGACAGGGAAGGGGCGGTTACAGGCCCATGGCCTCCGCCGGACGGGGCGGAGCCAGGGAGTCCTCCACGCTGTGAAGCTGGTCGCGGAAGGCCTCCACCGCCCACTCGGGGGAGAGCAGCTCCGCGCCCGAGCCCAGGCCGAAGAGCCAGCCCAGAAACTGGGGGCTGACCACCGCGCGCACCGTGACGGTGAAGTGGTCGTCCCCGTCAGGCACCAGAATCACGTCCTGCCCGAACCGGTCCAGCACCACGCCCACCAGCTGGTTCCGGCAGCGGAGGGTCACCTGGGCCTCACGGCCGCTGAACATGCCGAAATGCTTCTGGGCATAGGTGGACAGGTCAAAATCACGGCAGCTGTCGTCCCCCAGCCGGGGCAGGCAGGTTACCGCCAGCTCAGCCATCTTGTCCACCCGGTAGTGCCGCATTTCGTGGTGCAGGTGGTCATATCCGGCCAGATAGTAATTCTCATTGTCCCAGATCAGTCCGTAGGGGCTCACCTGATAGCGCTTGCCCTCCCGGCGGTAGACCTTCTCCTTCCTCACATTGTACTCAAAGTACCGGAAGGTCACCGATTTGCCGGTGGCAATGGCGCTGTGGAGCTTGTCGATGTTGTAATACACGCTCTCGTTCATGGCCTTTACCCGGCCGGAGACATAGACCTGCCGCTGGAGTGAGCGGGCCTGATGGCGGCTGGTCAGGCTCTCCAGCTTGTGGATCAGGGCGTCTGACTTGCGCCGGGTGATGAACTTGCAGGACTGCACCGCGTCCACCAGCAGCTTCAGCTCGGCCAGCTCGAAGAGCCTTCCGCCGATAAACCAGCCGGGGGATTTCCCTTTCCGGCTCTGGACATCCAGACCCAGCTCCCGCAGGGCGTCCATGTCGTCATAGATGCTCTTGCGCTCCGCGCCCACCTCATGGGCCTCCAGGGTGCTGATCAGCTGCTGGACGGTCATGGGGTGGTCCTCGTCGGTCTCACGGAGCAGAGCCCGTTCCAGCAGCGGCAGTTTCAGCTTTTGCTTTGCGCCTCTCGCCATGGCGCATCCCCCCTTTCCATACCATCATAGCGCAAAATCTGTACGATAAAGCGGACTTTTTTAGAAGCATACCATATTTTCACGCCCGTGCCAAGTAACACGGGATAAGAAGAAAAAGAAAATTTTGAGAAGCAGGCCATTTTTTCTGTTACTTTACAGGGCATAAAAACTGTGCTACCCTCGTACTCATAGAGGGCGGAAATCCGGGCTGCGGGCCCGGAGAGAGAGGAGGCAGGACCATGAGAGCGGTTGTGACAGCACCCATTTGCCCGCTGATGAGCGGGCCGTCGTATCAGTGCGAGCGGGCGGACGAGGCCCTGGGAGGCATGACAGTGGAGGTGCTGGAGGACACGGGCACCGCCTGGCGGCTGGTGCGCACCCACTACGGCTACACCGGCTACGCGCCGGAGGCATGTCTCCTCTTCGGCGAGGAGACGGCGGCGCGCTGGGAGCGCCGGGAGAAGAAGGTGGTGCTCCAGGGGACCTGCGACGTGCTGGCCGCGCCCGACGTGGCCGCCTGGCAGGTGGCCTCCCTGGTCCGTGGGGACCTGGTGGCGCCCAAGGGGAGAGAACAGGAGGGGTGGCAGCAGGTGCTGCTTCCCGGCGGACAGGAGGGGTATCTCCGCAGCAGCTTTCTGGGGCAGTACCACACCTCACCCGTCTATGAGGACGAGGAGGGCATGCGCTCCGCCCTGGTGGACGCCGCTCTGGCCTACCGGGGAACCCACTACCGCTGGGGCGGCAAGAGTCCCATGGGCATCGACTGCTCCGGGCTGTGCTCCATGGCCTATCTGCTCTGCGGGGTGATCATCTGGCGGGACGCGGCCATCAGGGAGGGCTACCCCATCCGGCCCATTCCCAGAGAGAACATGCGTCCCGGCGACCTGCTCTTCTTCCCCGGCCATGTGGCTATGTATCTGGGGGATGGACGGTACATCCACGCCACCGCCCGTGCAGGGGACGACGGCGTTGTCATCAACAGCCTCCGACCCGGTCATGCAGGCTACCGGGCCGACCTGGCCGGCAGCCTGACGGCGGTTGGATCCATATTCTAGGCAGACAGTGCGCCCTGGGAACAGCTGTTTCCAGGGCGCATATTTGCTGTTTATTGGGCGGACTGGAGGTAGCGGCCCGCCTGGGAGGCGGCGGAAGCGCCGTCCGCCGCAGCGGTGACCAGCTGGCGCAGGTCCTTCACACGGGTGTCACCGGCGGCAAAGATGCCGGGCACATTGGTGCGGGTGTCCTCACCGGCGATGATATAGCCAGCATCGTCCAGCTCCAGAGGCGGAGAAAAGACCTGGTTGTCCGGGGCCAGACCCACGGCGGCGAACACACCCGCCACCGGCAGGGAACGCCTGCCGTCGGGACCCTCCACCAGCAGGGAGGTGACGGTCTGCTCACCCTGGACCTCCACCACCTTGTGGGAGAGGAGCACATGGATATTGGGCGCGGCGGCCAGAGCGTCAATCAGATGCCGCTCCGCCTTGAAGGTGTCCCGGCGGTGGACCAGGTACACGTTGGGGCAGATGTTGGCCAGGAACAGGGCGTCCTCCAGGGCGGTGTTGCCGCCGCCCACCACCGCCGTGTCCCTGCCGCGGAAGAAGTTGCCGTCGCAGGTGGCGCAGTAGCTGACGCCCCGGCCCGCCAGCCGCTCCTCACCGGGCACCGCCAGCTTCCGGCGGCGCACGCCGTTGGCGATGATCACCGTCCGGCCCTCGTAGGTATTGCCGCCGGTGGTTACGGTCTTGTGTGTGCCGTTGTCGGCCAGGGAGGCCACCCGCTCAAAGCGGATGTCGGTGCCCAGAGCCTGGGCCTGCTCATAGAGGTTCATGGCAAAGTCAGGCCCGGAGACCTGTTTGCTGCCCGGCCAGTTCTCAATGTCCGGCGTGGTGGCCGCCTGGCCGCCGGGGGTGCCCCCCTCCAGCAGCAGGGCGGAGTAACCGGCCCGCTTGGCATAGATGGCGGCGGTCAGGCCCGCAGGACCGGCGCCGATGATGATGATGTCGTACATATCCTCACCTCAGTAACAAGAATTATTCTTATTTAAATCATACCATATAATAGGAAATTTGAAAAGAGAAAAATGCCCAAAAAGCAAAAAAATTTCCGGCACGGGATATTGTCCCGTGCCGGAGATAATTTATGCGCTGTGGTCCAGGGAATCGGGGCCGTTTTCCGGCTCGGAGGACAGACCGGGGACGGGCTCGGGCAGAGCCACCGCCTCGGGGAAGGAGACGGCGGCCTTGAACAGGTCTCCGTCGATGTCCAGCCGGAAGGTGCCGCCCTGGAGCTCGGTCAGGCTGCGGGCGATGGACAGGCCCAGGCCGGAGCCCTCGGTGGTGCGGGACTCCTCACCCCGGACAAACCGCTCCATCAGCCGCTCAGGGGGAATGTTGAGCTGCTGGCGGGAGATGTTCTTCACCGATAGGGTCACCATGCCCTCCCAACGGGTCACGTCCAGGTAGATGCGGGTGCCCTCCAGGGCGTACTTGCAGCAGTTGGAGAACAGGTTGTCGATGACCCGCCACAGGTGGCGGCCGTCGGCCCAGATGAACAGCTCATCCTGGGGCAGGGTGGGCACCGCCGTCAGGTGGCAGGCTTGGAAGCGCTCCTCGTACTCGCCCAGCGCCTGGTCCACGAACTGGACAATGCCCAGCCGCTCCAGGCTGACAGGCAGGCTGCCCGTGGAGGCCTTGCTGGCCTCCACCAGGTCCTCTGTCAGCTTTTTCAGCCGCTGGCTCTTCCGGTCCAGTACCTCCAGGTACTCCAGCGCCTTGGGATTGTCCAGCGGCTCCTTTTTCAGCAGGTCCACATAGTTGATGATGGAGGTGAGGGGGGTCTTCAGGTCGTGGGACACGTTGGTGATAAGCTCGGCCTTGAACCGCTCGGACTGCATCCGCTGGTCCACCGCCGCGCTCACTGCCGCGCCCAGGTCGTTGAGCTGCTCGGCGTGCTCCCGCAGGTCCTGGTACATGCCGGTGGTGTCGATTTTGGTCTCCGGATTACCGCCCACAATCTCCGCCGTACCCGCCCGGATGGCCTTCCACTGGCGGCTCCACCGGCACAGGCACCAGAGCACAAAGCCCTGGTAGACCGGGATGAGCACCACGGTCAGGCCGGTGAGCACGCTGCCCAGCAGGTAGAGCAGGAAGAGGGTCACAATCCGGCGGCTTATGGTCCAGCCGTGGACCATCCGAGACAGGCCATGGACCATGGCCCTGAGCATCCGCCACACCAGCATGGAGCGCAGCAGGTTGTGGTTTTTCAGGCGGATGGCGGTGGTCATCATGAGGCCAAGGGTGAGGGCGGCCCCTACCATGGCGAACACGGCCAGGCCCACCAGTACAAAGAGCCGGGTGTTGCCCTGGTTGTACACATAGGTCACCTGGTCCCCCGCGGAGAGCAGGGCGGCGGCCAGGAAGAAGTCGGCTGTCAGGTACACGTCATAGGGCACACGCTCCTGCCAGGTGAGGGGCACGGAGCCGTCCTCCCGGCGGCGGCAGCAGTCCATCAGCAGGCTGCGGATACCCGCCAGGCTCAGCAGGCAGGTGATCAGAGCCACAAGAGCCACATAGGGCAGCCGGCCCTGGAGCTGGGCGTAGGCAACACGGCTCTGAGAGTAGCTGTCCGTGATGGGCATGGGGTTGGCAATACCCGCCTGGATAACAAGCTCTTCCCGCTTGATGCGGGTGTCAAAGTTGCTGTTGTATTCCGTAAAGTCCTCGCCGTCGGAGTAATAGCCATAGTCGTTATAGGAATCTATCGTTTCAAATCTGGGGTTGCAGGCCACATAACCGTCCTTCGTGCGGACCATGAGAGAGCTGCCGCTGTTGGAGTCCTGGTAGGACAGGTCTTCCCCTTGGGAGTAGGTGATGGAGCTGGTAATTTGCACCCCGGTGCTGCCCTCCAGGGACTGGCCTTCCAAGTTGGTGGCCAGCAAGGCTCCGGACTGGTCGTGGACCTGGTAGCGGAAGTTGGTGTTTTCAGGGGACAGCCGATCCTGAAGGCCGCTGAGCTGCTGCTCCTCCAGATAGGACAGGTCCCCGCTCCAGCGCTCCCGCAGCAGGAGATCCACCAGCTGCTCCACCTGATTCAGGTCAGAGTACATGTCCATCCGGGCGGTGTTGCTGTTGTAGTAGTCGCCGCCGGTCCACAGGTCATCCCAGTTGGCGGCGGTGAGCAGGCTGGAGAGAAAGGCCGCCGCCAGCACCACCATGGTCAGGAGAAAGACCCCCACCCGGGATACCGGATTGAAATTGAGGCTTCTCACAGAAATCAGCTCCTGTCAGTTGATTTGCCGGAGAAGCCGGGATTTACAGCTTCTCCATCTTATAGCCCAGGCCCCACACCACCTTGATGTAACGGGGGTTGGCCGGGTCAATCTCGATTTTCTCCCGCAGGTGGCGGATGTGCACCGCCACCGTGTTCTCCGAGCCCAGAGAGGGGTCGTTCCACACCTGCTCGTAGATCTGGCTGGTGGAGTACACCCGGCCCGGACTCTTGAGCAGCAGCTTGAGAATGTTGTACTCAATGGGGGTGAGGGACACGCTCTCCCCGTCCACGGTCACCGACTTGGCGCCGTCGTCCATGGCGATGCCGCCGTTGCGGATCACGTTGTCCTCGGTCTTTTCACGGCCGCCCAGGGTGGTATACCGCCGCAGTTGGCTCTTCACCCGGGCGATGACCTCAATGGGATTGAAGGGCTTGGTGATATAGTCGTCGGCGCCGATGTTCAGACCCAGAATCTTGTCCGAGTCCTCACTCTTGGCGGTGAGCAGGATGATGGGGATGTTCTTGCTCTCCCGCAGCTTGGCGGTGGTGCGGATGCCGTCCAGTCCGGGCATCATCACGTCCAGCAGCACCAGCTGGATGTCCTGCTGGTCCACCACTTTCAGCGCCTCCAGGCCGTCGTAGGCCTTGAAGGTCTTGTACCCCTCGCTGGTGAGGTAGATGTCCAGAGCGGAGACGATATCTTTGTCGTCGTCACAGATGAGAATGTTGTACAACTCGTTCACCTCATGTCTGAAATTATCCTAGCACGGAAACTTTAAGCCGCAAGAACGGAAAGGTTTAAGAACTTTTTAAGAAGCGGGGCCCAGGGCCCAGAGTACCTCACATTGTACTCCATTTTGCCCCCACAGGCAAATGAAAAACGCCGCCCCCAACAGAAAGCACATTGCCCTGGCTGGAAAAATCGCATATAATATAAGTCTCACCTCTCCATGCGGGAGAGGCGGGCGGAAGGGAGGCATGTCTATGAAAACCCACTGCTTCCGGCTCCGGCGGGGAGACGACCTGCTGGAAAAGCTGGAGGAATTCGCCAGGGAGCACCATATCCCGGCGGCCGCGGTGGTCTCCGGTGTGGGCTGCGTCAGCCGGACACGTGTGCGGGACGCCTCAGGCGTCACGGTGCGCACCCTGGATGAGCCGCTGGAGATCGTCTCCCTGATGGGTACCCTGTCAGAGAAGCGGACCCACCTGCACATCTCCCTGTCCCGGGAGGACCTCACCACCCTGGGAGGCCACCTGATGGCGGGGTGTATTGTCAACACAACGGCGGAAATCGTGGTGCTGGAGCTGCCCGGCGTCCGCTTTGACACGGAATTTGACCCGGAGACCGGCTATGACGAGCTGGTCATCCGGCAGGAGGAACAGCCATGATACTCAATCTGCTGGCCGTGGGGGACGTTGTGTCCGACGACGGCCTGAACTACCTCTCAAAACACCTGCGCCAGGTCAAGCGCCTCCACGACGTCCACTTCACCGTGGTCAACGGGGAGAATGCCTCCGGCGTGGGCATCCTGCCCCGGCAGGCACAGGACATCTTTGACGCCGGAGCCGACGTCATTACCCTGGGCAACCACACCTGGAACCGCATCCAGATCGCCGACTTCCTGGACGAGAACCAGTACATTCTCCGCCCCGCCAACTACACCAGCCGGGTACCCGGACGAGGCTGGGGCGTGTTTGAGGGTCCCAGGGGCATCCGCATCGGGGTGATGAACCTCATCGGCCGGTGCGAGATGGACTCCAATTTCGACAACCCCTTCACCGTGGCCGACCGCATCCTGAAGGAGGGCGGCGCCGACATCGCGGTGGTGGACTTCCACGCCGAGGCTACCAGCGAAAAGGGCGCCATGGGCTACTATCTGGACGGCCGGGTCCAGGCGGTGTGGGGCACCCACACCCACGTGCCCACCGCTGACACCCAGATTCTGCCCAAGGGCACCGGCTTTGTCACCGACCTGGGCATGACCGGCCCGGCCCGCTCCGTGCTGGGCATCCGCCCTGAGCAGTCTATCAACCGCTTCCTGGGCGGCCTGCCCCAGCGGTACGAGTCGGCGGGAGGGGAGTGCAAGCTGGAGAGCGTGCTCTTCTCCATCGACACGGAGACCAAGCGGTGCGTGGCGGTGGAGCGGGTGGACATCCGGGGCTGACCGGAAAAAAGACCGGAGGAAAGAACCATGCTGAAGCTGATACATGCCGCTGATTTTCATCTGGACGCGCCCTTTGCGGCCCTGCCCCCCGAGCGGGCGGCGGAGCGGCGGGAGGAGCAGCGGCAGCTCCTCACCCGCCTGGCCGAGCTGGCCGAGGCGGAGCGGGCCGATCTGGTGCTGCTGTCCGGCGACCTGCTGGACAGCGACCAGGCCCGCTATGAGACCGTCCAGGCCCTGGCCCGTGCCCTGGGGGAGATCAAGGTCCCTGTGTTCATCGCCCCGGGCAACCACGACTTCTGGTCGGCCCGCTCCCCCTGGAGCGCCGGAGCCTGGCCGGAGAATGTACACATCTTTTCCCGCTCCACTCTGGAGACGGTGGAGCTGCCAGAGCTGAACTGCACCGTCCACGGCGCTGCCTTCATCGCCCCCTCCTGCGACCAGTCCCCCCTGAAGGGCTTTTCCGCCCCGGAGGACGGAAAAGTCCACCTGATGGTCCTCCATGGCGACGTGGACGGCAGGGGGCGGTACGGCTCCATTGACCGGGCGGACATTGCCGCAAGCGGCCTGGACTACCTGGCCCTGGGCCATATCCACGCCTGTTCCGGCCTTCAGAAGGAGGGGAACACCTGGTGGGCCTACCCCGGCTGCCCCGAGGGCCGTGGCTTTGACGAGCTGGGGGACAAGGGCGTGCTGGTGGTGGAGGCGGAGAAGGGGAATGTCTCCGCCCGCTTCGTGCCCCTGTGCCGCCGGCGCTATGAGATCCTCACCGTGGACCTGTCCGGCGGGGAAAATCCGGCGGAGACCCTGGCCGCCGCCCTGCCCAGGGACGGGCAGAACGACATCTGCCGCATTATCCTCACCGGCGAGAGCGGCGTGGAGGGTCTGGACCTGGAGGCGCTGGAGGCGGTGGCCCAGCCCTACTTTTACAGCGTCACCCTCCGGGATCGGACCCGGGTCCGCCGGGACCTGTGGAGCCGGGCTGAGGAGGACACCCTCACCGGGCTGTTTTTGCGGCAGATGCAGGCCAGACTGGCCCAGGCGGAGACCGACGAGGACAGGGCGCTGGTGGAAAAAGCCGTCCGCTTCGGTCTGGCGGCGCTGGAGAACGGGGAGGACTGCTGCCCATGAGAATCATCAAGATGACGGCCACCTTTGGCTGCCTGAACCACGCCGTGCTGGAGCCTGGACCCGGCCTGAACCTGATTGAGGCCCCCAATGAGAGCGGAAAATCCACCTGGTGCGCCTTCCTGCGGGCCATGCTCTACGGCATCCCCACCCGGGAGCGGGACCGTCAGGACTACATCGCCGAGAAGAACCGCTACCAGCCCTGGTCGGGCAGCGCCATGGAGGGCGCCCTGGAGCTGGAGTGGCAGGGGAGACAGATCACCATCCGGCGGGGCCCCAAGGGTACCACACCCTTCGGCGCCTTCTCCGCCGTGTACAGCGACACGGGAGAGCCCATCCCCGGACTCACCGCCTCCAACTGCGGAGAGACCATTCTGGGGGTGTCCCGGTCCGTGTTTGAGAAATCCGCCTTTGTGGGCCAGGGGGGTGCCGCCATCTCCGCCGACGGAGAGCTGGAGCGGCGCATTGCCGCCCTGGTGTCCTCGGGGGAGGAGGATGTGTCCTACTCCCAGGTGGAGGACACCCTGAAGGAGTGGCTCCGGCGAAGAAAGTACAACAAGAGCGGCCAGATCCCCCGGCTGGAGAGCGAGCTGACCGTGCTGGACGACACCCTGGCCCGGCAGGACCAGGCCGCCCGGCAGGCGGAGGACGCCCGCCGGGACCTGGAGCAGCTGACCCACTGGCGGGACAGCCTGAAAAACGCCCTGGCCACCTGGCAGAGCCGGGAGAACCGGGAGCGGCGCCGCATGTGGGAGGAGGCCGCTGCCGCTCTGGAGAAGGCCAGAGCGGAGGTGGCCGCCCTGGAGGCGGACCAGAACCGCCACGGCGCGCCTCCGGACAGGGAGACCCTCCGGCAGGCCCAGGAGGACCTGGCCTATCTGAAGACGGTGAACGCCAACCTGAAGCTGGCCGAGAGCCAGGCCCAGGAGGCGGAGGAGAAGGCCAGAGCGGCCCAGGCGGAGACGGAGGATGCCCTCTTCCCCGACATGACCGCCGACCAGGCCTGGCAGCAGGCGTCGGGTCACAGCGCACGGGTCACCGAGTGCCGTGCCCAGGCCGCCCGGGCATCCCGGAACGGATGGGTGGGAGCTGCGGCGTCCGTGGTGGCAGGCGCGGCAATCGCCGCCGCCGGCTGGTTCCTGCTGCCCCAGACCGGGTATGTTCTGCCCATCGCAGGGGCGGCGGTGCTGGTTATCGGCGCTGCGGTGTCCCTGGCGGTGAGCCGGGGCAAGGCGGCTAAGCTGACCGGGGAGGCGGAGGAGCTGCTTAGCCGGTACTCCGCCGAGTACCCCGACGACATCATCACCCGAGCCAACGCCTTCCGTGAGAAGTGGGTGGCCGCTCAGGAGGCCAGACGGAGCGCTGAGGCGGTGGAGGACTCCCGCCGCCGGCTGATTGCCCAGCGGGAGGAGCTGACGGCAAGTCTGATGAACCTGGTCCACACCTTTGAGCCTGCGGTGCGGGACTTTTTCGGTGTGTCCGCCGCCATCTCCCGGGCGCTGAACCTGGAAGAGCGGCTGTCCACCGCCCGGGTGCGGCTGGACGGAGCGGAAAAGCTGGCCGCCAGCCTGCCCAAGCCCCAGGCCATTGCGGTGGAGGGGGACCCGGACGGCGTTCTCCCCGAGCACTTTGATCCCCAGGAGGCCGCTGCCGCCCTCTCTTCCGCCGAGGGGGAGATGAGCCGTCTGCGCAGCCTCCAGGCCATGGCCCAGGGGGAGATGAACACCCTGGGCGACCCGGTGCTGTTCCAGTCCCGGCGGGAGGAGCTGACCGAGGAGCTGTCCCGCCGCCGGGAGGAGTACGCCGCCCTCACCCTGGCCCTGGAGGGGCTGGAGGAGGCCAACAGCCAGCTCCGGTCCCGGTTCTCTCCCGCCCTCAACGCCAGAGCGGGAGAGCTGCTCTCCCGTCTCACCGGCGGAAAGTACAGTCGGGTGTCCCTCACCCGGGAGCTGGAGGCCTCCGCCGAGGAGGCGGACAGCCCCATGCCCCGGCGGACGCTGCTGCTGTCCCAGGGCACGGCGGAGCAGGTCTATCTGGCGGTGCGGCTGGCGGTGTGCCGCCTGGCCCTGCCCAAGGAGGACCCGGCGCCCATCGTGCTGGACGACGCTCTGGACGCCTTTGACGACAGCCGCATGGCTCTGGCCCTGGAGGTGCTGCGGGAGCTGGCGGAGGAGCGGCAGATTCTCCTCTTCACCTGCCACAGCCGGGAGGCCCAGTGCCTCAAGGGTGCGGAGGACGTGAAGGTGCTCAGCCTTTCCTGACCCAAAACAGACCACAGCCTGCCGAAATCACTTTTTCGACAGGCTGTTTCTTGCAATGGGAGGCGGGGCGCGGTATAATAAACTATCTGTGGAACGGGAGATGAGGGCATGGCCCGGGGAAAGCGTGAGCTGAAACCCGAAATTCTGAGCCTGAAGGGGATGGATGCCGTCAAGGGCGACCTCTACATCTGGCTCCAGGCCTTTGTGCTCATCTCAGTGGCAGTGGTGCTCTGCTTTGCCTATCTGGGCCGGGTGGTCACCGTGTCGGGCAGTTCCATGGCGCCCACCCTCTACAATGGGGACATGCTGCTGCTGCGCAGCGGCGCGGGCAGCGTGGAGCAGGGGGATATTGTGGTGCTGACCCAGGAGTCCTTTATCTCCGAGCCCATTGTGAAGCGGGTCATTGCCACCGAGGGCCAGACCGTGGTCATCGACTACACGCAAAACAGCGTCACCGTGGATGGCCAGCGGCTGAAGGAGCCCTATGTGGTGGAGGTTATGGCCCAGCCTGATTTCTCTAACCCGGTGGAGACTGTGACAGTGCCCGAAGGGGAGATCTTTGTCATGGGAGACAACCGGAACCACTCTGCGGACAGCCGCCACCCCAATCTGGGCACAGTGGACCTGCGCTGTGTGCTGGGAGAGGCCAAGGCGGTGCTGTTCCCCCTGGGACACCTGAAAACAATCCATTAGGAGGCATAACCAATGGCGGAAGAAAAACAACCTGAGACAGAGGAGGAGCAGGGCCCTGCCCTGTCCCAGGCGCTGTATGACTGGCTCCAGGCCCTGGTCATGGCCCTGGTGTGCATTATCCTCGTCTTTACCTTTGTGGGCCGGTTCATCTATGTGTCCGGCCACTCCATGGAGCCCACGCTCTACGACAAGGACATGATGATCATCCAGGAGTTGGGCTACACGCCCAAGCAGGGGGATGTGGTGGTGCTCACCAAGCCCTCCGAGATTGCCGACGGCCCCATCGTGAAGCGTGTCATCGCCACCGAGGGCCAGACCGTGGAGATCGACTATGCCGCCTCCTGCGTCTATGTGGACGGGGAGAAGATGGACGACAGCTATCTGGGCGAGCCCATGCGCCAGCCCAGCGACCCCAACATGAGCATCACGTCGGTGACGGTGCCCGAGGGCTGCATCTTTGTCATGGGCGACAACCGCAACCACTCCAACGACAGCCGGGACGTGCGGCTGGGGGTCATTGACGAGCGGTATGTCATCGGCCGGGCCATCTTTGTGGTACTGCCCTTTGAGAATTTCGGGGCCATCGAGTAAATCAGAAAACAAAAAAGAGCCGTGTGCACCTGGACGTGCATACGGCTCTTTTCGTTCTTACGCCAGCTCCCGGTACATGGCGGGGGCGTCGTTCTTCTTCACGGACTCGGACACGGCCAGTACCTCCACCCGCACGGCCTTCTCGCCGAAGCGGATCTCCAGCACGTCCCCCTCCTTCACATCGTAGGAGGCCTTGACCGGGCGGCCGTTGGCGGTGACCCGGGCGTTGTCGCAGGCCTCATTGGCCACAGTACGGCGCTTAATGAGGCGGGAGACTTTAAGCCATTTATCAAGTCGCATGGGAAAACTCCTCTCTGAAAAGAGCGGCTCCGGATGCCCGGAGCCGCTCCCAGTATATGGGGAATATGGTTCCAAAAGCTCACGCCCGAATTCGGGCGGGGGAGCTCGAGGGGGCAGCCGCCCGCCTCGAATGGAATCGAATGTCCCGCAATGCCTTGCTGTGCAAGGCTTGCGGAGAGCAGCGCGAGGACTTTTGTGCCGCTGTGCGGTACAAAAGTAACGGCATTTTTGAAGGCTGCCGAAAAAGTCATTGGACTTTTCCGGCAGCCTGAGAGCGGCTCCGGATGCCCGGAGCCGCTCCATGTGGGACGAATTTACTGAGCCACGGCGTCCTTCAGGGCCTTGCCGGGCTTGAACACGGGCACCTTGGAGGCGGGAATCTCGATGCTCTCCTTGGTCTTGGGGTTGCGGCCAATGCGTGCGGCGCGGCTCTTCACCTCGAAGGAGCCGAAGCCCACCAGCTGGATCTTGTCGCCCTCGGCCAGAGCAGCGGCGATCACATCCAGGGCGGCGTTGAGGGCGTTCTCGGTGTCCTTCTTGGAAAGGCCGGCCTTCTCAGCGGCGGCGTTAATGAGTTCGGCTTTATTCATGGTAAAAATTCCTCCTACATTCTGGCAGCGGTTCTCCGCCGCGTTTATCACTTAAAGCGTATCGCTGTTAAGCCTCGTGCTTAGCCTGCTCCCATAGCTTATCCAATTCCGCCAAATCCATGTCCTCCATGGGGCGGTCGCCCGCCAGCTCCTCCACCCGGCGGAACCGGCCGATGAATTTCTCCGTGGCCTTCTGGAGGGCAATCTCCGGGTCCACCTTCACAAAGCGGGCGGCGTTGACGGAGGAGAAGAGCAGGTCGCCCAGCTCCTCCTCCACGTTGCTGTTCTCGGCCACGGCGGCCTTGAACTCGGTCAGCTCCTCGGACAGCTTGTCCAGCGCGCCGGACACATCCGGCCAGTCGAAGCCGGCCTTTTTCGCCTTTTTCTGCACCTTCTCGGCCCGCCACAGGGCAGGCAGGGAACGGGCCACGGAATTGAGGGCGTCGGTATGGGTGGCCTGGTGCTTCTCCTTGCGCTTGAGGGCATCCCAGTTGGTGAGGACCTCACCGGTGCCGGAGACGGACACATCGCCGAACACGTGGGGATGGCGGTAGATGAGCTTCTTGCACACCCCGTCGGCCACGTCGTTCAGATTAAAGTTGCCCAGCTCCTCCTCAATGCGGGTGTGGAGCGCCACCTGGAGAAGCACGTCGCCCAGCTCCTCCTTCAGGTGCTCGGTGCTGCCCTCGTCGATGGCCTCGGCCACCTCATAGGTCTCCTCAAGGAAATCCCGCCGGATGCTCTCATGGGTCTGCTCTGCATCCCAGGGACAGCCGCCGGGCGAGCGGAGAATCCGCACAATTTCCACCAAATCGTTCACATCATAGGAATCCTTGTACTGAAAATCTACCATACTTTGTACACTCCTGCAAGCGTTTTTTGGCTTTTTTAATCCTTCGTGACCGAAAATGAACGGGAAAGAGGTCAGCCGTCCCGCCAAATTGCGGGGCGGCTGACAAAAAGGGGCGCACGGCACCCAATTATTTAATGTGCAGAATTTTGGCGATCTTGTCACCCTTGGGCATAAGCTCCAGATCCTCCCGGGAGAGTACCCGCAGAGCCAGCACCAGGACCAGATACACCACCACGCCAACACCGATGCCGCCGATGGTGGCCAGGGAGTTGCCCATGTGGAGGAAGTTGGTCAGCAGGCCGTAGGTAGCCCAGGCGGCGGCGGCCATGATGACCGAGGGCACAAAGGGCTTGAGGAAGGCCCGCAGGAAGCTGGGGGGCGCGGGGATGGAGCGGCGGATGATGAAGATCTCCAGGGCGCTGATGACGATAAAGCAGGTGAGGGTGCCCACCGGAGCGCCGTTGATGCGGATGTTGGGGTTGCCCACCAGGATGAAGTTGACCACAACCTTCACCACGCCGCCGATGACCACCGCCAGGATGGGCAGGTTGACCATGCCGTTGGCCTGGAGGATGGAGTTGCACAGCAGCTGGAGGGCCACGAAGATGGAGGCCAGGCCCAGCACGGACAGCAGGGGACCGGCAACCTCCACGTCGATGGTGGGGAACAGGAGGCCCATGATGGGGCCGCCCAGGGCGAACAGGCCCATGCCCATGGGCAGGGCCAGCAGCAGGCCGATGCGCAGGGCGGATTCGCTGACCTTCTGGGCGCCCAGGTGGTCACGCCGGGCCAGGCTGGCAGACACGGCGGGGATGATGCAGGCGGTGAGGGGCACCATCATGGAGAAGGGCAGGTTGTAGATGGACATGGTCTTGGAGTAGATGCCGTAGAGGCCGCGGGCGGCGTCCAGGGCCGCCTCCTTGTCCAGGCCGTCCACAGTCTGGTACACGCTCTGAAGCTGGCTCATGACCAGCTTGGTGTCGATGAGGGTGACCAGGGAGGTGGCGGCGGAGCCCAGGGTAATGGGGATGGCCAGCTTCAGCAGGTTGCTCAGGATGCGCATGGAGCCGTCAGGCCGGTCGGTGGCGTGGATACGCTGGCGGCGCTTCCGGTCCCGGAAGAAGAGGTACAGGATATACAGCAGAGCCACCACGCTGCCGCAGGACACGCCGATGATGGCGCCCACGCTGCCCAGCTCGGGCTTCTGGATCACGTTAACCAGGAACAGGGCCAGGGCCAGGCCCACCACCAGCTTGAAGAAGGCCTCAATGACCTGGGAGATGCCGGTGGGCATCATGTTGAAGTGGCCCTGGAAGTAGCCGCGGAAGGCGGACATAATACACACGCACAGCACCGACGGGGCCAGGGCAATGACGCAGTACACCGCCTTGGGGTTGCTGATGACGATCTGGGCCATGGGGGCGGCCAGCACGGTCATACAGAAGAAGCTGATGAGGCCCAGAATCAGGAAGGTGATAAAGGCCACACGGAAGGTGCGCTGGACCTGGTTGTGGCGGCCCAGGGCGTTGGCCTCCGAGATGGTCTTGGACAGAGCCACAGGCAGGCCGGCGGTGGAGATGGTGAGGAAGAAGTTATAGATGTTGTAGGCGCTGTTGTAGTCGGCCATCACCTCGTCGGAGAGGATGTTCCCTAGGGGAATGCGGTAGATGGCGCCGATGACCTTCACCAGGATGGCGCTGGCAGCCAGAATGGCGGCGCCGCCGAAGAAGGTGCTTTTCTTTTCTGCGTTAGACAAGGGCTACATTCCTTTCACAGGACAGCCGCCGGGCGGCTGTGTTGGTTGGCGAGCGGCTCAGCCGAAGAGCAGGGGAAGGGCGTACTCCTTCACCTCATGCTTGACCCGGTCGATGTCGATGGTGAGGAACTCCCCATCCTTGTATATGACCTTGCCGCGGCACATATTCATGGACACGTCGCAGCCGTGGGCGGCGTAGACCAGGTTGGAGATCACGTCGTGCCGGGGCATCAGGTTGATGTGGTCGAAGTCCACCAGGATGAGGTCGGCGTCGCAGCCCACGGCGATGCGGCCGGTGCTGCGGCCCAGGGCCTTGGCGCCGTTGACGGTGGCCATCCGCAGGGCGTCGGAGGGCAGCAGGGCCAGGGGGTCGTGCTCCACGCCGTTTTGAAGCATGGCGGCGATCTTCATATCCTCAAAGAGGTCGGTGGTGTTGTTGGAGGACACGCCGTCGGTGCCCAGGGCCACGTTGATTCCGGCCTTGCGCATGCCGATGACAGGGGCCACGCCGCTGCCCAGCTTCAGGTTGGAGCAGGGGTTGTGGATGGCGGACACACCGTGCTCGGCCATGATGGCCCAGTCGTCCTGGGTGGTCCACACGCAGTGGGCGGCGATGGCCCGCACGTCCCACAGGCCGTGCTTCTCCATCACCTGCACCGGGGTCATGCCCCAGCGGCTCACGCACTCCTCATGCTCGGTCTTGGTCTCGGAGATGTGGATGTGCATGCCCAGGCCCTTCTCCTTGGCGTACTGGGCCACGCTGTCCCAGATGTGGGGCGCAAGGAAGGAGGTGTACTCGCCGTGGAGGCAGGCGTCAATGCGGATCTGGCCGTTGTTGTAGCCATGCCACTTGTCCACCAGCTCCCGGGTCTCCACGCAGGAGGTCCAGGTGGAAAAGTCGGCGGCAGGGTCAAAGGCGGTGACGCCCCGGGCGATGTTGGCGTTGATGCCGGCGGCGGCCACCTCCTGGCAGATCTCGTCGCAGAACATGTACATGTCGGCCAGGCAGGTGGTGCCCGACATGATCATCTCGGCCAGACCCAGGGCGGTGGCGGAATGGATGGCACGGCAGTCCCACTTGTCCTCCACGGGGAAAATGAACTTGGTCAGCCAGTCCTGGAGGTTGTTGCCGTCGCCATAGCCCCGCATGAGGGTCATGGGCACATGGGTGTGGGCGTTGACCAGACCGGGCATGAGCACCTTTCCGGCGGCGTCAATGACCTGGTCAAAGGTGCCCTGGGGGCGGTCGGTGCCCACGTAGGAGATCTTGTCCCCCTCCACGGCCACAAAGGCGCCCTCCAGCACGGTGTTTTTCTCGTCCATCAGAACAGCGCAGGCGTTTTCAAACAGAACGGACATGGGAAAACCCCCTTATCTCAGTATTCAGTCGGAAAAAACCGCGGAGACGGACGCCAAAAGGCGCCGTCTCCCACGGGACGGTTATCTTACAGCTTCTTCAGGCAGGCCAGCACCAGCCGGGAGAACTTGTCCTTGCAGGCCTCGGCGGCGTCCAGCACCTCCTGCTCGCTGAGGGGCTGGTCCAGGATGCCGGCGGCCATGTTGCTCAGCAGGGTGAAGCCCAGCACCTGCATGCCGCA
This sequence comes from Clostridiales bacterium, assembly GCA_902362925.2. GTDB lineage: Bacteria > Bacillota > Clostridia > Oscillospirales > Oscillospiraceae > Pseudoflavonifractor. The sequence goes on from CABIYL020000012.1 coordinate 114,637, forward strand.
GTGGCCGGCCACGATGACCTCGGGAGCGGTGGACATACCAACCGCGTCGCCGCCCAGGATGCGGGCAGCACGCACCTCGGCGGGCGTCTCGTACTGGGGGCCGTAGCAGTAGAAGTAGACGCCCTCACGCAGCTCGATGCCCAGCTCGGCAGCGGCCTCACGGGCCAGAGTCCGCAGAGCGGGGGTGTACAGGGAGGAGGCGTCGGGGAAGCGGACGCCGAACTCGGGCATGTTCTCGCCCCGGAGGGGGGACTCGGAGAACATCTTGATGTGGTCGGTGATGAGCATCAGGTCACCGGCCTTCCAGTCGGTGCGGACGCAGCCGGCGGCGTTGGTGACGATGAGGGTGTCGGCGCCCAGCAGACGCAGCACCCGCACGGCGTAGGACACATCCTCAAAGGAGTAGCCCTCATAGTGGTGCATGCGGCCCTGCATCACGGCCACAGGCTTGTCCTCTAGATAGCCGAACACCAGCTGGCCCTTGTGGCCGGGGGCGGTGGAGGCCTTGAAATGGGGGATCTCCTTGTAGGGCACCACGATGGGGTCCTTCACCACGTCGCCCATGAAGCCCAGGCCGGAGCCCAGCACCATGGCCGCCTTGGGGGTAAAATCACCGATTTTGGAGCGGATGTACTCCGCGCTCTCCTGATACTGGGCAAAGGTATAATTCATACGGTTGTCCTCCTTTATAGTAGGTGGAGCCGGGCGGGAAGTCCGCCCGGCGTGGATGGAAGGGAAATGCAATCCGCCGGACTCAGAAGGGTCGGCCGCAGCTCTTGCAGAATTTGTCGTCCCGGCCGCAGGAGGCGCCGCAGGCGGGGCACTCCTTGGCGTGCTTCAGGGCGGCGATGCGGTCCTTCAGCTCGTCGATGGCGCGATTCTTCTGGTCAATCTGGCCCAGCTTTTCCTCCAGCGCGGACTGGTCGGCGGTGCGGCCCAGATGGGTGTCGTAGACCGTCTGGCCTACCTCACGCAGCAGGTTGTTAATGTCGCTCTTCAGGTCGAAAATCTTCATGTTCAGCTTGGCAATGTCCACGGTCTGCCCGGCACATTTGGCGGCATACCGGGCGGTGGTGCCCGCAGCCTCGCTCACAGTCAGGGCAGTGCCCCTCACCCGATCCAGCAGCTCTCTCACGCGTTCATCCATACCGGAGAACCTCCTTTTTCAGCGTTCAGGCCATAGTATGCGGCAAGTCAGAGGTATTTTACACCAGAGGCGGGAAAAAAGCAACGGACACACGGCTGTTCTCCGAGAAAAGCGGGACAAAACTTCCATCCAAACCGGAAAAACGGCAGAAAAAGCCCGCTGTTCCCCCGGATGGGAACAGCGGGCGGAAGAGTCAGAACGGGAAGGGGACTTTAGTCGTTCTTGCCCCAGTTTTCGGTCAGCCGGGCGTACTGGTCCGCGTTGATGTGGACTTTGCCTCGGACGATGGAGAGATAGTCCCCGTCCTGGAGCTGCTGGAGGCAGCGGTCCACGGTCTTGGCGCTCATGATGAGCTCGCTGGACATGGTCTGACGGGTCTTGGTGACCACCGTATCACGGGCGGCGGTGGGGGGCGTCAGGGAGCAGTACCGCAGCAGATAGATGGCCACCTTGTCCAGGCTGGAGCGGAAGGCGGACTTGCCCCGGTAGTAGGAGCTGTCGTAGGTCTTGCGGTTGCACAGGGCGGAGACCGTCCGCAGGAAGGGCAGGTCGTTGTCCAGCCAGCGGGTCACCAGCTCGGCGTCACAGCGGATCATGTCGCAGTCGCTGTTGGCCATGACGTTGGAGGCGTAGACCGGCATGTCGGCCAGCAACTCCAGGTCGGACAGCATGCTGGGGGCGTCCAGGGTGATGAAGCTGGACTTCTTGCCGTCCTCCGTCTCACTGAAGGTGAGCAGCTCACCCATGAGCAGGAACCAGGCGTATTTCACCGGCTCCTCCTGGCGCACCACCACCTGTCCGGCAGGGACCCGAACCAGGGTGCCGCTGTCCAGCAGGGCAGGGGGAACCTTGCTGAGGAATTCCGCAACTTTCTTGCTGCTCTCGCGATAGCTGGTGAGATCCATATATGCCGCCTCCAGAGAAGAGTAAAATCAGAGAGTTCCGTTTTTTATTTTACATAATCGAAGGGAAAAAAGCAACATGGAATTGGACAATTGGCTAAAATGGGTAAAATGAGGGAAAAGCGGCAAAAATAAGGGAAAGGGGACCTGAAGAGGTCCCCTTTCCGACAAAAATGCTGCTTACAGATAGGGCGCCACATCCGCCTCGGTGATGGAACGGACGTTGGTGCGGCCGTTTTCCAGGGCGGGGAGGGTGAGGGTGCCGTTGTTGATGAGCTCCACCGCCTTCTGGTAGGCGGGAGAGGTCTCGTCAATGCCGGTGTAGAGATGCCAGTTGTCGTAGTTGAAGGCGTCGCCGTCCACGGTGCCCTTGAGGGCCTCCTTGATGTAGCGGATGGCCAGGGCGCGGACCGTGCCGTCGTCGCCCCACTTCTCCGAGGAGCTGAACACGATCTCCAGCTGGCGGCCGGCCAGACAGCCGCCCTCGCCCAGCCATTTGTTCATGCTGTACGAGTTAGTGCCCAGCAGAATTTCCATGTCGTCGGTGATGGGAGTGGTCTTGGGCATGCCGTTGCCGTCCAGCACAGGGGTGCCGTCCTCGTGGTAGTCGGTGATGAGGCACAGGTCCTTCACCCGCTTGCCCGCCTCCTGGGTCAGGTCCAGACAGTAGGTGATGCCGCCGCCGATGTTGTTGGTGCTGTACTTGGACTGGCGGCGCTCCGGATTGTAGCTGACGGTCAGGTCGCCGGGTTTGATCTGGTTGAAGTACTCGGCGCTGTACTCCAGCAGGGCCTTCAGATCCGCGCCGGTCACCTTGTAGACGGTGATCTCGCCGCCGGAGTAGGAGTAGCTGGAGGAGATGCTCTTGATGCTCACGTCGCCCACCGGGAAGCCGGCGTTCTCATAGTCGGTGTTGAGGATGACAGCCTGGGCACCCGAGTAGTACATGGAGGCGGAGAACAGCAGGTTCCAGATGCCGGTGGCCTCGGTGTACCCGGCGGAGATGCCCTTGATCTTGTCGGTGCCGTTGAGATCGCTGTTGATGAGGGTGCCGATGGGGGTGTTGACGTAGCCGCTGAGCTCGGCCTTGTAGGGGGCCATCAGCTCCACCATGGCGCTGTCCTCCTCCCGGCCGGCGGGGATGGCGCAGGCCCGCTTGGACACCACCTGATAGCCGCCGTCTCCGTCGGGGGCAAAGGTCAGGTCCACAGCGGAGTAGACCTTGGCGTAGCTCTGGGGCTCGGTGATGAGCACGCCGTTGACGGTCCGGCTGGGCACCAGCTGGTGGGCGTGACCCGCCACGATGACGTCCAGCTCGGGGAAGGCGTTGGCGATGTCGCTGACGCTGGAGCCCTCCACGTCGTTTTCCCGGTCCAGACCCATGTGGAACACGCCGATGACGGCGTCCACATTCTGCTTTTTCAGCTCCTGGATGGCCAGCTTGGTCTCCTCGATGGGGCTGTGGACGTCCACCTGGTCCAGGGTGCCCTTGCCCGCCTCAAACTCCTCAATGAGAGGCGTGGTCAGGCCGATGAAGCCCAGCCGTACGCCATCCCGCTCCACCACGGTGGTGGCGGGCATATAGCGCTTGTCGGTGCCCTTCAGGTACACGTTGCCCGACAGGACGGCGCCGTTAAACTGGGCGGCCAGCTTGGCACGGCGGGCAAAGTCGAAGTTGTACTCGTGGTTGCCCCAGGTCCACAGGTCGTAGTCCAGGGCGTTCATGGCGGCCACCATGGGGTTGGTCTGGTGGTCAATGAAGTACTCCACATAGTTGGCCTGCACCGCGTCGCCGCAGTCCACCAGCACCACGTTCTTGTTCTTGGCCCGCTCCTGGGCGAACCGGGTGGCCAGATAGGTCAGGCTGCCGGCGGTGTTCTCCTCATCCAGAGCGAAGTCCCAGGGGACAAACCAGCCGTGGAGATCGCTGGTGGCCAGCAGCCGGACCTGCTTGGCGTCGGAGTAGAGGGGCTCCACCTGGGAGAGCTTGAACAGCATCTGGGCCAGCTCCGCCCGGACGGCGGTGCCGTTGGGGTCCAGCAGGCCGCCCGGTTTGCCGGACAGTACGCCCACCGACAGACACCACTTGAGCCCGTCGGCCGCCCAGCTGGCCACATCGGCGTAGTCAGGGGCGGAGGCCAGGTCGGGGACATCCTCGGGGGAGGAGAGCAGGGCCACCTGCTGGCCGTAGCGGTGGAAGATGGCCGCCAGCTCACCCCGGGTGATGAGCCGATCGCCGTCAAAGCGCTTGCTCTCAGGCACGGCGGCCAGACCGGTGTACTCCGCCCAGCCAGCCGCGTCGGCGTACCAGGTGCCCGCCGTGTCGGTAAAGCTGGCGGCGGGAGCGGTGGGAGCGCCCGCCATGCGGTAGAGGGTCTGGAACACCACTCCGCGGGTCACCGGGCCGTCAGGCTGAAAATCTCCGTCCACGGCGGTCATAATGCCTTCTTTCGTCACATAGTCCTGTGCTTCTGCGTACCAGGGGAGGGATTCCGTCTCGGCGGCCAGGGCGGAGACGGTGAGGGACAGCAGCAGAGCGGCCGCTGTCAGGATGCTCATGGCGCGTTTCACGTTTGTATACCTCCTTCTTTCACGGGCGGATAGTGCCGCAGAACAGCCTCAGCAGGTGGGACCCCAGGTGTCCAGCAGCCGCTGGTGCTGTGAAGCGCTGATTCGGACCTTGCCCCGTACAATGGACAGATAGCCGTCATCCCGCAGGCGCATCAGGCAGCGGTCCAGGGTCTTCTGGCTGATGATCACCTCGCTGGCAATGCGGGAGCGGGTCTTGAGCACCACCGATTCCCCGTCGCCAGGGGGAGAGAGCACGCAGTGCTGGAGCAGGAACAGGGCGGTCTTGTCCAGACTGGAGCGGAAGGCGGCGTTGCCCCGGGTGTGGGACAGGGCGAAGTTCTTCTGTGTCACCATGGCCGCCACGGACCAGAGGAAGTCCACGTCGCTGCGGAGCAGGGCGGTGAACTCCTCCGCCGGGGAGCGGAGGGCGACGCACCGGGCAGCGGCGGAGACGCTGGCGGCGTAGGTGCCGATGCCGGCCAGAATCTCCAGGTCGGAGATGATGGTGGGGGCGTGCATGGTCATCCAGGTGGAGAATTTCCCCTCCATGGTCTCGTTGCACACCAGAAGCTCGCCGGAGAGGATATAGTAGGCGTACTTTACCGGCTCATCCCGCACCACCACCTTCTGCCCCGGATAGAGCTGTACCGGGTCGGAAATCTCCAGCAGACGGGCGGGAAGCTCCTTGAACTGAGCGGTCAGGGCAGGGTAACGTGCGCAGAGGTTGTCCAAAGTCATATCACGGCCTCCTCTGTGTTTAATCAACAAATTTGAACTCCAAAAAATATTTTTTTTATCTAAAATAATTATATCAGAGAAGTGAGAAGGAAAAAACCCCAACTGGCGGAATTGGTTCCCGCCAGGAAACTTTTTGGCGCATTTTCTGAATAAAAAAGCCGGACGCGTCATGTGACGCGCCCGGCAAAACAGCGGATTACTCGGTGCGGTACCGCTTCTGGGGGACATAGGTGGTGTGGAGCAGCTCGTGGGCCCGGTGGCCGCCGGGCTCGCCCAGATACTCCTTATATACCTGCTGGACAATGGGGTTCTCGTGGCTGCGGCGGTAGGTCATGCCCTCGTCCTGGGTGTAGAGGGCCTTGGCACGCAGGGAGCGGACGTCGGTCCAGTTGCGCACGTCGGCGTGCTGGATGGGCTGGCCGCCGCCGTTGATGCAGCCGCCGGGACAGGCCATGATCTCGATGAAGTCGTACTGCATCTCGCCGGATTTGACGCCGTCCAGCACCTTCTTGGCGTTGGCCAGACCGGAGGTGACGCACACCCGCACGGTCTTGCCGGGCAGGTCGTAGCTGGCCTCCTTGATGCCGGTCATGCCGCGGACCTCGGTGAATTCCAGGGGCTTCATCTCGCCCTTGGTGACGATCTCCACCACGGTGCGCAGGGCGGCTTCCATCACGCCGCCGGAGGCGCCGAAGATGGTGGCCGCGCCGGTGGACACGCCCAGCATCTCGTCAAACTCGCCGTCGGGCAGGTTCTGGAACAGCAGGCCGGCCCGGGTGATCATGCGGCCCAGCTCACGGGTGGTGAGGGACACGTCCACGGGCAGCCAGCCGTGCTGGCGCATCTCCTCACGCCGCACCTCGTACTTCTTGGCGGTGCAGGGCATGATGGACACCACGAAGATGTCACGGGGGTTAATGCCCATCTTCTCGGCGTAGTAGGTCTTGACCAGGGTGCCGAACATCTGCTGGGGGGACTTGCAGGAGGACAGGTTGGGCACCATGTCGGGGTAGTGCTGCTCGCAGAACCGGATCCAGCCGGGGGAGCAGGAGGTGATGAGGGGCAGGGTGCCGCCGTTCTGGAGGCGGTGGAGGAACTCGGTGCCCTCCTCCATGATGGTGAAGTCGGCGGCGTTGTCCACGTCGAAGACCTTGTCAAAGCCCAGACGGCGCAGGGCGGTGACCATCTTGCCCTCCACGTTGGTGCCGATGGGCATGCCGAAGCACTCGCCCAGGGTGACGCGGATGGAGGGAGCGGGGCCCACCACCACGTGCTTGGTGGGGTCGTTGAGGGCGGCCCAGACCTTGGCGGTGTCGTCCTTCTCCTGGAGGGCGCCGGTGGGGCAGGCCACGATGCACTGTCCGCAGGACACGCAGTCCACCTCGTTCAGGTCACGGTCAAAGGCGCAGCCCACGTGGGTAGCAAAGCCGCGGTCGTTGCAGCCGATGACGCCCACCTCCTGGCTCTTGCGGCACACGGCGGTGCACCGGCGGCACAGGACGCACTTGGAGTTGTCCCGGATGAGATGGGGCGCGGAGTCCTCAATCTGGGGCGGCAGGTTGTCGGCGGCGTAGCGCACGGCGTCGATGCCCAGGTCCCGGGCCAGGTCCTGCAGCTCGCAGCGGCCGCTGCGGGAGCAGGTGAGGCAGTCCATCCGGTGGTTGGACAGAATCAGCTCCAGGGTGAGCTGACGGGAGTGGCGCACCTTCTCGGTGTTGGTAAAGACCTCCATCCCCTCGCTGACCGGGTACACGCAGGAGGCCACCAGGCTCTTGGCGCCCTTGACCTCCACCACGCAGATACGGCAGGCGCCGATCTCGTTGATCTCCTTGAGGAAGCACAGGGAGGGGATTTTGATGCCCGCGTTCCGGGCCGCCTCCAGCACGGTGGTGCCGGCGGGCACGGAGACCGGGATGTTGTCGATTTTCAGATTGACCATCTTCTGTTCCATCTTGTTTCCCCTCCTTTAGCCCTTGAGAATGGCGCTGAAGCGGCAGTTGTCCATACAAACGCCGCACTTGATGCACTTGCTCTGGTCGATGACATGGGGCGCGCGGACCGCGCCGGAGATGGCGCCCGCCGGGCAATTCTTGGCGCACAGGGTGCAGCCCTTGCACTTGACGGGGTCAATGGTGTAGCGCAGCAGATTCTTGCACACGCCGGCGGGGCAGCGCTTCTCCACCACGTGGGCCACGTACTCGTCCCTAAAGTGCTTCAGGGTGGACAGCACCGGGTTGGGAGCGGTCTGGCCCAGGCCGCACAGGGCGCTGGACTTCAGGTGGTAGCACAGCTCCTCGATGGTGTCCAGGTCCTCCAGGGTGCCCTCGCCCTCGGTGATCTTGGTCAGCAGGCCCAGCAGACGCTTGGTGCCGATGCGGCACACAGAGCACTTGCCGCAGCTCTCGTCCACGATGAACTCCAGGAAGAACTTGGCGATGTCCACCATGCAGTTGTCCTCATCCATGACAATGAGGCCGCCGGAGCCCATCATGGAGCCGATGGCGCCCAGGGAGTCGTAGTCCATGGGGGTGTCGATGAGGCTGGCGGGGATGCAGCCGCCGGAGGGGCCGCCGGTCTGGGCGGCCTTGAACTTCTTGCCGTTGGGGCAGCCGCCGCCGATGTCCTCGATGACGGTGCGCAGGGGGGTGCCCATGGGGATCTCCACCAGACCGGTGTTGGTGATCTTGCCGCCCAGGGCAAAGACCTTGGTGCCGGTGGACTTGGGGGTACCGATGGCGGCGAACTTGTCCGCGCCGTGGTTGAGAATCCAGGTGATGTTGGCGTAGGTCTCCACGTTGTTGAGCAGGGTGGGCCGCTCAAAGAGACCCTTGACGGCGGGGAAGGGAGGACGGGGATGGGGCTCGCCGCGCTTGCCCTCGATGGAGGTCATGAGGGCGGTCTCCTCACCGCAGACGAAGGCGCCGGCGCCCAGGCGCAGCTCCAGGTTGAAGGAGAAGCCGGAATCGAAGATGTTGTCGCCAAGCAGACCGTATTCCTTGGCCTGCTTGATGGCGATCTCCAGCCGCTTGACGGCGATGGGGTACTCGGCGCGGACGTAGATGTAGCCCTGCTGGGCGCCGATGCAGTAGCCGGCGATGGCCATGGCCTCAATGACGCTGTGGGGGTCGCCCTCCAGCACGGAGCGGTCCATGAAGGCGCCGGGGTCGCCCTCGTCGGCGTTGCAGCAGACGAACTTCACCCCATCGGGGGACACGGCGTCGTGGGTGAACTGCCACTTCCGGCCCGTGGGGAAGCCGGCGCCGCCGCGGCCGCGGAGGCCGGAGGCCAGAATCTCGTCGATGACCTGCTGGGGCGGAATCTTCTCGGTCAGGATGCGGCCCAGGGCGGCATAGCCGTCCACGCCGATGTACTCGTCAATATCCTCGGGGTTGATGACGCCGCAGTTGCGCAGAGCGATGCGCAGCTGATGCTTGTAGAAGGTGGTCTCGGACAGGCTGGTGGCGGTGCCGCCCTCGTCGCTCTCCATGTGGAGCAGCCGCTGGACGATACGGCCCTTGACGATGTGCTCGGAGACGATCTCGGGCACGTCAGCCGGGGTGACCTTGGTGTAGCAGGCGCCCTCGGGGTAGATCATGACGATGGGGCCCATGGCGCACAGGCCGAAGCAGCCGGTCTTGACCACCTGGGCCTCCTTGGCCATGCCCTGGGCCTCCAGCTCACGCTCAAAGGCCTCAATGATCTTCAGGCTGTTGGAGGAGGTGCAGCCGGTGCCGGTACAGACCAGGATGTGGGATCGAACCAGATTCATGCCGCATACCCTCCTTTATTCTGCCGCGCCGATGGTGTACTCGGTCACCACCTGGCGGTTGACCAGATGGTCGGCCACAATCTTGGGCACCATCTCGGGCTTGAGTTTGACATAGGTGACTTTCTCCTCGCCGGGGACATACACCTCGGCGATGGGCTCCAGACGGCACACACCGATGCAGCCGGTCTGGGTGACGGTAACGTCCTTCAGCTCCCGCTTGTTGACCTCCTCCAGGAAGGCCTCCAGGACGGGACGGGCGCCGGCGGCGATGCCGCAGGTGGCCATGCCCACCACGACGCGGATGGTATTCTCATCGGACTCACGCAGACCGACCTGCTTCTGCATGCGGTCGCGGATGGCCTTCAGTTCTTCCAGGCTTTTCACAAATTCATCCCCCATTCAAACAAGTTGGTGTGCCGCCGGCACGGGGCGAACCCGCCGCGGCCCTGTCAGCGGGAGGGTACCTCCCGCGCCGTGATCAAACGCTCTGCTCCAGCTCCTCCAGATAGCCCCGCATCCACACGGCCACCTCCGGCTCAGCCAGGGAGATGCCCTCTCCCAGCACGGCGCGGATCTCCCGGGTGTCAAAGGTAAAGGAACCACGGGATGTGGTGTGGGTGTAGATGGTGTCAACCTCGGGCGCGCCCTGCACCAGCAGAGCCACCGTGCCCGCCATGTCGCCCAGGGGCGGGCAGTCGATGTGCCCGCTGCAAAACCGGGCGGTCACCGTGGTGCCCACGCCCACCGTGCTCTCAATGGCCAGACTGCCGCCGGTCTGCTCCGCCGCCATGCGGAGGAGGGGCAGGCCCAGGCCCACCTTGCGGGTGGTGCGGGTGGTGGTGAAGGGGTCGGTGACCGACGAGAGAAATTCCGGCGTCATGCCCCGGCCGTTGTCCCCGATGACCAGGGTAAGCTGTCCGTCCTGCTCGGTCAGGGACAGCTCCAGACGGGTGCATCCGGCGGAGATGGAGTTCTGGGCAATGTCCAGAATGTGAAGGGAAAGCTCTTTCATAATTCCGCCCTCCCTGGGGCCGGCTTATTTGTCACGCTTCCCACGCCTCGCGGGCGGGTCGCCTTCCCTGCGACTCGGGCTGGTCTCCGGGCCGCTCTGCGGCCCTTTGCTCGCCCTCGCTCCGGTCCAGGCTCCCCTGCTCGGCGGCTCAGCGCTTCTTACTCGTATTTGTCTAAGATAGGACCAACCTGGTCGGGGGTGAGACGGCCGTACACATCGGAGCCCACCATCATGACCGGGGCCAGACCGCAGGCGCCCACGCAGCGGCAGGCGTCCAGGGAGAACTTGCCGTCGGGGGTGATGGAGCCGGGACGGATGCCCAGCTTCTTCTCCACTGCGGCCAGGATATCCGCCGCGCCCTTGACGTAGCAGGCGGTGCCCAGGCAGACGGAGATCTGATACCGGCCCTTGGGGTTCATGGAGAACTGCGCGTAAAACGAGGCGACGCCGTAGACCTCGGAGAGGGGAATGTCCAGCCCTTCGGCGATCATGATCTGAACCTCTTCAGGCAGATAGCCGAAGATCTCCTGAGCAGCCTGGAGCACAGGCATGGTGGAGCCGGGCTGACCCTTGTGCTCGGCGATGACCTGGCGCAGCCGCTCCTCCTGCTCAGGCGTTCCGTTGTAGGGCACAACGGTCTTGCAGTTTGGCATGTAGGTGTCCTCCTTTTTCGTATATGTTCTCAATGATTGGTGTTCTATGAATCTAACTTTTGTTCATTATATCTAACTTTTTTGAAGGGCGCAAGAGGAAAAACGGACAGATGTCAAAATCGTGCTACAAAAGGGTAGAAAATTCAAGATTGCAAAAGGCTGTAAGCATTGAAATCAGGGCGTTTCAGCCAAGCCAGCAGGGAGGAAAAATTTTTTTCTGGAAGGCTGACTTTTTGGCAGGCATCTATGACCTGATCCAGGTAGTGGGCGTCCGAGGCGGTGATGACCGGCAGTCCCTTCAGGTCGGGCCGGTCCAGAAAATCAGGGGGACAGGAGCGGGACACCTCCGCGAAGGAGAAGCCCAGATCCGGGTCCCACAGGCCCAGGTTGGAGATGAGGGAGAAGGAGGGGCGGTCGATGTGGGCGGGCCAGCAGGCCCCGCCCAGAGACGCCACCAGGCCGGGCACCTCGTAGATGCCGATGCCGGTGGCGGTGGCAAGCATGCGCCGCTCCTCGCCCAGCACGGTGTCCTCGCTGTCCATCTTCACCTGGGGGCCGAAGACCCGGGGGTCATTCTCCAATGGGGGCAGGCGGCGGAATACCTCCGCCTCAAAGGCCTGGGCGGCGTCCAGATTCCCGAACACGCACACCACGTGGACTTCCTCGGCGGTGGTCAGCTCCATTCCCGGCAGGGCGAGGATGCCGTACCGCTTCGCGGCCTCACAGAAGGCGGCGCAGTTGCCCACCGTGTTGTGGTCGGTGAGGGCGGCGGCCTCAATGCCCGCCAGAGCGCACATCCCCGCCAGATTGGCGGGGG
>CABIYL020000013.1:0-44883 GCA_902362925.2 Clostridiales bacterium
TTCTGGTGAATGTGGTGTGGGAACTTCATTCTACCATACGAGTAAAATCACTATGGATTTTCTTTTCTCAAGTGTCCAACTTCATTATGCAATCAACCAATAGAATTGTTTAGAAGTTAAGATAGAATTATGATTAAGAAAAACTGTGGCCAACCGAAATGTTGTCCACAGTTTTAATTTAGCTCATACCTTTATAAGATGAACTTCTTTGCCAAGCGTATGTGCACAGCGCATGGTAAATAGAGTCCCGCCGTGATCACGCCCATCATAGACAGCAATTACCAGCTGTGACTGGTGTACCATATAGCGATTTCGTTGCATGAAACAGGATGGAACATACTTTTCGCATTCTACCTTAACCCCATCGCAGGCCCGCAACAGTTCGTGGAACTGCTGATTTTTCGTTTTTAATTTCCCTGCATAGGGAATAGCTGCCTCCAAAAATAACTCCGGGTGCTGCCTTTTTTCTTCGGCCACGATAGAAGCGAACATGAGGTCAACTCCTTCAGCAAAGCCGGATATGAACCGAGTATATCCATCCTCAAGCGCTGACAAGATTTCATGCCTAAGTGCTTGTTTCACATAATCGATTCGTTTTTCGGGAATATCTCTGTGCCCAGTCACACAACAAGTTTTCTCATTCACCTGTAATTCTCCCCTTTCATAGGAATAACCGATTTTGGTTAATATGATTATATACCATGTTCGGTTAATATTCAAATAAAAGGGGGCTAGTGCATCGTGATTTCTTATGAAAAACTGTGGGTGACTATGAAGAAACGAGGAATCACGCAATATGCGCTGATAAAAAATTTTGGCATAAGCCCTGCGCAAATTACTCGCTTAAAGAGAAATGAGAGCGTAAGTACACACACGATTGATGTATTTTGCGGAATATTAGATTGCAACGTTGAGGATATAATGGAGCATATCAAAGAAGATAAATAAAAAACTGGGGGCTATGGCAATACCATAGCCCCCAGTTTTATCCAATCAAAAGCCGACGAGCCTGCATACTATTTCTGCACCTACGATTAAGAACATACCATGCAGCCTCTATCCACTCCCGATCTGAGTAGGCAGAAATGTCAACCTCTTTGAGTTGAGGGAAATGCCGGTCAGATTTTGGGAGGAATCTCAAATCGGAAATGTAGGTGCAATTTTTCTGCTTTGCCAATAGTGCCACAAGTTCCATTATGCACCTCCATAAAAAACTGGCCTGCCGATGGAGGTAAACCCCTCCTGCCCGGTGATGACCACATTGTTGGCGCTGAAGGCACAGTGCAGGATCAGAATATTGCCGCTCTCGTCCCAGCCGCAGACGATCCCAACATGGGTATCCTCCGGGTAAAAGACCAGATCACCAATCTGCGCCTCCGCCCAAGAAATGTTGGTACAGTAGCTGTGCTGCGCCATAGCACCGCCACCATGGCCGATGATGTACTCACCACCTGTTGCGTTGTAAAACACCCAGTCCACGAACCCGGAGCAGTCCAGGCCATAGGGCCGGTAGGTGCCTGTGGTGCTGTTCCCTGCCGCTGTGACCTCTGTGAGCCGTCCCCAGCGGCTGTCCCAACCCAGGACGAGGCTTTTACCGCCCCAGAAGTAATTGACCTTCCCCACCAGGGAACAGGCCGCACGGATGACCGCCTCACGCTCTGGGGACAGATCCTCCGGCAGATTCAAAAGGACATCCTTGGCATCGGCGGTTATGTTCATCAGACTTCCAATCAAGTCCGCCAGCATCTCCCGTTCCTCCAGCAGTTCCTGAAGCATCTCAAGTTGCTGAGTCGTAAAGTTATATTCCGCAGCTGCTTCTTCTGCCGTTTTGCCTGTAATGGTGATGTGGAGGATTCGCTCTGTGTATCCGTCATCGGCCCCCTCACTGCTTTCCGGGTGGTCGATTTCCTCCACTTCATGGGCAACGGCATTCATATCCCAAAAGACTGCCTCCAGCCGGTCGATCCGGTTCTCGTCCAGGGTCACTACGTCTGTGGCGTCTGTGTCATTGCTGCCGGCAACCTTTACCGCAAAGACGGCCAGTACGTCAACCCAGTCCGCTCCGGTTCCCTCAATCACAACATCGTCATAGCTCTCCGCTGTCTGCAATTCCTCCAGGGTTTCATTGTAGGCATAGTTGACCTGGGCCACGGCAACCGATACGGGTACACCGTCCTGACTGCCATCCCCCGCAAAGAAAATGCCGAAGGGGGACGCTGCAATAGCGGCCACAAGAATTAGGCAGAGGAGCACGATCAGCAGGATCACACCTCCACCAGCAGCCAAAACCCCCTTAACCGCAGCCAGGGCCACCCGCCCAACTGCCTGGGCGAACCGCATGGTGAGTTTTCCAGCCTTGGCCGCAGCCTGTTTTGTCCGCTGACCGGCCTTTTTGACCATTTCTTTCTGCGCCCTCCGGCGGGCCAGGGCCTTAGCCTGCTGCGCCGGGGATAGTTGCCGCTGGACGGTCTTGCTGTGCTGAAAGGGTGTCTTTCTTTTTTGCAGCGCAGTCCCCAGTTTTGGCCGGTTTCCATCCACTTTAAGAGAGCGGGGCGCTTTATTGCCGGGTTTCTGGCCCAAAGTTTTTAGGTTCCTGTCTTTTCCGGCAGGTATCTTAAAATCCGGTGTTTCTCTCTGGCCTACGGGGGACTGGACACCGTTCCGCCAGGGCTTGTCAAAAGAACCAGCATTTTTATTGCCTGCATTAGGAAGGGGACGTTCGCCGCCTCCAGGGGAGTCGTGTCTGTTTGGCTCTGCTAAGTGGGATTGATCTCTCGTACTAAATTTAATCTGCTCCGCTTTCTTTGCCTTTGACCGCTGAGCGTCCTTGATGGCCTTTTTGCGTCCGAGTTCCTTTTGCCTTCCTCCTATATTTTGTGTGTCACTATTTGGATGAGCACTATTAGTTGTGGAAAAATCGGTGGAAGTTGTGGACAAGTCATGCCGATAGTATTTTGTGGGCGATTCGGCCCTTTCATAGCTGTCGAAATGGTTTGAATCCAAAGGGGTGTCAGTATTCGGCCCCAACGCTTCGCCAGGGGTGTTTGCAGGTTGAGAACTGCTTGTCTGAGGCTGTTCTGACACGGTGTTCGTATCCTGTGTCACTTTCTTCCGGCGACGTCGGACAAACTCTTTTTTTACCTTTTGCTTGAGGGCGTTACCTGCGGTTCTTGCAACCCGCTTTCCGCCGCCGTCCACATGATCGGTAGCATAACGCACCGGGTCTTTCTGGCCCGGTGCGTTGCGTTCTTGCTGCTCCTGGTACTTCTCCTTGATGATGGACTTGGCTTCTTTGGGAACAAAGCCGGATATTTTCACTTTTGGCTTGTCCATGGAGCCTTTTTTCTTAATGTCAGCCATAGCTTATCCCTCGCCCGGACGAGTGCTCATCAAGCGGTACAACTCCGTATCCTTGGGAAAGTCGTTGACGAAGGGGACGATGGCACCGCCGACTTTGATCAGGCCGTGACCAGCGGGAGCATTATTCACATGATCCATCTGGGTATCCGAGGTGCCCAGCAGTTTGGCCAGCTCCATCCGATCCGTAGCGGCCTGGTTGAACATGAGGAGGAATTCACTGTTTGCAAACATGAGTTTTGCTGTTTCGGATCGCAGACACTCCTCCACATTCTGGGTGATGCCGGTCAGCATGGCACCATACTTTCTGAACCGTTTCCAACACTTATAGAGGAATTCACCGCTGTACTGGTTGATGCTGCTCTGGCCCCGCCCGGAGCCGCTGGAGAAGAACAGGTAGATCTCGTCGATATAGACGTGAGTGTACCGGCCCTGCTGCCGGTTACGGATGACACGGTTGAAAATGGCGTCCAGCATGACCAGCAGGCCCACGGGTTTGAGGTTCTCGCCCAAATCCTGAATGTCAAAGCACAGCAGCCGGTTATTGGAGTTGATATTGGTCTGATGAGAGAACACATTGAGGGTGCCGGTGGTGAACAGCTCCAGAGCCAGGGCAATATCGTGGGCGGCAGGCTCTTTCTGCATCATCAGATCACGGTGCAAGTCCTTCAAGGTGGGAGGCTCCCCCTTAAAGTCCTTGATGTATTCCCGGTAGATATTGGCCGTACAGCGGTCGATGATGGATTTTTCTTTGGCCCCGATTTCCTGATTGCCCATCAGCTGCTCACATAGAGACATGATGAACTCGCTTTTCAGCACCAGGGGATTCTTGCCGTCGCCATATTCCGCCGACAAGTCCAGGGCGTTGATGTAACTGCACTGGTCGCTGGAGGCCGAGATGGTGATGACCTCACCCCCCAGCGCCCGAACAAGAGGGCCGTACTCTCGCTCCGGGTCTACCACAATGATGTCATGGTCGGTGCCGAGCATCAGGGAGGTCAGCTCCTGCTTTGCCGCCATGGACTTGCCGGAGCCGGAAACGCCCAGGATAAAGCCGTTGCCATTGAGAAGGTTGGCCCGGTTGCAGATAATGAGGTTGTGAGACACGGCATTGACACCATAGTAAACGCCGCCCTTATCCTGGATCTCCTGGGCCTTGAAGGGCATAAGGACGGCGGTGCTCTCGGTGGTCAGGCTGCGCATGGCCTCCACCCGCTGGAGGCCATAGGGCAGCACGGTGTTGAGGCCGTCCTCCTGCTGGTATTTGAGGGTGGAGATCTGACAGCCACGGCCCTGCCCGATGGAAACCAGCGTTTCGGTGTCTTGATCCAACTGCTCCAGCGTGTCGGCCAGATGGGTGATGGTCACCTGTCCCAGCATCAGGCCCTGGTCACGGGTGGTTACATCGTCCATCAGTTCACGGGTCTGGAGGCGGCTTTGCTCCAGGTGGTACGGGATGGTAGCGTTGAAATTGTTGAGGGAATTCTGCCGCTGGGTAAAGCGGCCTACGTCCGATTCAATGGCCATGATCCGCCGCTGGATCTCCTTCACCACTTCATCGGTGGGAATGGGCAGAAGGTTGATGGAGATCATCATGTTCTGGGGTAGGTCGCTCAGCTCCGTAATCATCTCATCCTTAATGAAACTGGCATAATCCCGGAGGAACAGGACACGGCCCACCTGATCTCCAATCTCATAGTGGTCTTTATAGAAAGTCATGCAGTCCGGGGCAATGGCGTCCCGGAAGTCATTACCCCGGTGAGCGATGCGGTTGAGGTCAAACTGAAAGTCCGGGTCATTGGGACGGAAGAAGTCATGGAACAGCCGCATACGCTCCACCACGTTGGTATCCCGCACCATAACATCCATGCGAGACAGGTAAGTGCTCAATTCCGTGCCCACACGATTGAAGAAGGCACGGGCCTCCTCAATGTTTTTTCGCTCCACAGAAATGGTGATGTACTTCTCCTGGGTGAGATTGTTGCTGTTTGCCGCATTTTCCGTCAGAATGTCATTGTATTCCACCCGGTAGCGATCCTTGCCGTCACCAGCCATCTGCATCAGCAGGTTGCGGCTAAACTCCTGCTGGTTCATGGTACGGTTAAACAGGGTGATCTTCACCAGCGCCCGCACCGGCAGGGAGTTTAGGAAAGCGCAGTAGCTGAGGAACAGCGCCTCCTTTTTTTCCGGCCCAGCTACCGCATAATTGACATCAAAAAATCGCCAGGTCTTGGAGTAAAGACCGGCGACTTCAAAGACACCATCCTTATGCACTTTTTTGATGGGGATTGACTGCTGGACGCTGCGGGGGATAAAAAACTTTTCAAGATTGGGGTTTTTCCCCTTAAAGGGCTTAATCATTTCCTTTTTCCCTCCTGTCGCTTGGTTTCGGGGATAAAGCGGTTTTGTGATTTCCAAACACGGTGATTGGACAGCAGAAAGCAGGACTTGAACCACACCCAGGCGAATTTCTCCAGCTTCATGCCGTTATACTGGAAAAAGCCAGCCACCGCAAAAGGAGCGGCCCCCAGAATACAGATCCAGCTCACCGATTCCCGGCCCATGAACCTGCTAAGCAAAGCATACAGCCCCAGAGCGGTTCCAACCGCCAGGGCGGAGCAGAAAAACTGCCGCATGGTCAGGCCGAAGAAGATGGTTTCCTGATAGGTCAGGATTTCTTTGTTGATTTTGATTTCCATAGATCACACTCCAAACATTTCTTTGGCGATGCGGTCGGCGGCTTTTACAAGTCCAACCAGCACCAGAAGGTTGAAGATGGTTTCGCCCAGATAGCTCCAGACCTGGGTGATGACTGCTGCCTCAGCGTCGATGACGGGGGTGCCGCTGGAGACATAGGCCGTAAAGATAATGCAGGCCAAAACCACCACGGCCCCCTCCATGCAGACACCGATATAGCTTTTGAGAAAGGACTTGCCGATAAAGGAGGTGCTTTCTCCCGCAAAGGAGGAAAGGGCGATGGGCGAAAGGGCGGCGTACATATAGAGCTTGAAAAAGCGGCCATAGACCGTGAGGATCATAATAAAGGCTAGTACCGTTACAAAGAGACTGCCCAGCAGCGTGACCAACCACAGCGGGATACTCTCCAGAAAGCCCAGGCTGTTGATGGCATCAATGATTTCGGTGGGCATGGTGATGGAGGCTCCATCGGCACCGCCGATGCTGCCCGCTGCGGTCGCTACAATGCCGTTGCACACCGCAAAGATTTTCGTCAGAAAATCCATTCCGTAAGTAATGGCCACCTTTGCCAATACGAATTGGATCAGGTGGCGCACCACATATTCCGGTCGCTGGAAGTCCCGGAAGCTGGCCGCACTCCGAAAAAGGCTGATAGCAAAGAACAGCACCAGAAGGCCATAACCGATGGCCTGCATACCGCCATTGATGGTGACGATAGTGCTCCAGATCGTGCCGCCCTTGAAGGTTTCCGACGACTGGGTCAGCAGGCCCCACATTTCCTCCATTTTGGTGTTCCATGTGGTAAATGCGTTTTGAAGGTTGTCTACAACCCAGTTGTTGTCCAAATTGATTCACCTCCAGGTGATAGAGTTTTGGATATGGTAAGATTGTCTGCCGCCTTGATAATGTGGCGTAATTGTGATAAAATATAGCCATGCCAGAAAGGGGGCTTTTCTATGCTGGATATTCGTCCGGTTTCCGATCTGCGCAACAAATTCAGCGAGATTGAGGAAACGGTCAAGAGCGGTCAGCCGGTTTACCTGACCAAAAATGGCTATGGTTCCATGGTGGTGCTCAGCCTGGAGCAGTATGCCGCATTGACGGATGAAGTGGAGCTGCGCCTGGACGAAGCTGACCGGGCTGCGGCGGCAGACAGTGTCCGCTATACGGAAGAAGAAGTGTTTGGCAGAGTGAGGAGTCGGCTCCATGAACGGAAAGCACTATAAGCTGCGGTTTTTGCCATTATTTGAAGATGACCTATCAGGCATTGTGGACTATATTGCGTATCGTTTGAAGAACCCCATAGCGGCTGACCAGTTGGTTGATGCCGTTCAGGAGGCCATTCGAGAGCGTACCACTTGTGCGGAAGCATTTGAGCCGTATCACTCGGCAAAGGAGCGGCAATATCCGTACTACCGGATCTACGTGAAAAACTATGTCATTTTTTACGTTGTGATTGGAGATATAATGGAAGTGCGCCGCATCCTCTACAATCGTCGGAATATACCGGAGCATATTTAAGCGCAGCCGGTCTGTCATCGCTGACAGACCGGCTGCTTCTTTCTTAGATAGCGCCGATGGTGGTCAGGATCTCCTTGGCGAAGGCAATCATCAGCCCACCGAACAGGCAAAGGAAGCCCTGGGTGCGCTGGCTGGCGTCATGGGACTGGATGCTCATGCCAACCTGGACAACGCCCCAGCCCAGGATGATGACGCCGATGGCCTTGATGATATTGAAAATGAAGTCGGAAAGGCTGTTGACGATAGTCAACGGATCAGAACCAGCAGCCATAGCGGGCACCGTGCAGAGCGTGAAGGCCAGAACCGTAAAGGCCCCTGCGAAGTAGCGCCGTCTCACACGGCGGCACAGCGTGTTGGGCTGCTCATTCTTCTTCATCTTCATCAGGATTTTCATGGTCAAATTCCTCCATCGTATCAAATTGATAATCGTCCAGAGAACGAAAATCGTAGGGCAGATCGGATACCTCAAATTTAGTGGGCAGGCTCTTATGGACATAGGGCGCTGCGCCTCCGTCCTCCGTCAGCTTGATATTGGGGTGCTTCATGAGGTCGTATTTTTTATCCAGCACAGGGCGCTCTCCACGGATTAGCAGAATGGAATCGTCGGTATCCATCAAACGAATTTCCTCCTGCATCATCAGCTCACGGCCTGCCTGTTGGTAGTTGGTGGAGCTGGAGCCGCTGTGCCCACGGGTCAGGCCACGGGTGCGGGTGTCCAGCGTTTCCTTGCCCAGCAGCTTACTCATAAACTCCAGAGAGGTCGGCTCGTTGCCGCCGCCTAAAAATAGGAGAGTATCACAGTTGCCGATGATACTCTCCCATTCCTTTTCGTAGATGTTTTTGATCTGAGCGATGTTCTGGACAATGATATTGAGACTGATATTATAGCTGCGGCAAGTGGCCAGGATTTTGGGGTAGCTGTCTGGCTGGGCAACGTTGGCCCATTCATCCTGGATGACACGCACCGGGATGGGCAGCTTGCCTTTGTACTTTTCATCCGCCACCCGGTACAGCTCCTGGAAGCATTGGGTGTAGAGCATACCTACGAGGTAGTTCATGCTACCGTCTGCCACAGGGATGACACAAAAAATGGCTCTCTTGCGTTCTCCAAGAGAACCGAAGTCCATGTCGTCCCTGAAGGTCATGGCGGCAAACTGCGGCATGGCCAATGCCGCTAGACGGACAGCTGCCGACACAAGAATTGTCTTTGCCGTCTTGCCTGCGGCCTGTTTGAAAATCTTATACTGATGGACTGCTATGTGATCTGGCTTGTTGTACTCCAGCTCCAGAAACAGTTGATCCAGAGGGCTTTGGTATTGCTCATCCTCCTCTCGCACCTGCGCACAGGTCAGCAGGTAGGTAATCATTTCAAGGTTTTGCTCATAAGGCGGAGCCTCATGGAGCAGATAGAGCATGAGAGCGGAATCCAATGCAATTTCCGCTTTCTCCCAGAATGGGTCAGAGTTATTTGCGTTTTTGGGGGTGGTGTTGCGGATCAGATTGTCCATCAGCTTCAGCACGTCGGCCTCGTTGCGGATATAGGCGAAGGGGTTATAGCCATCCGATTGGCTGGGGTCGATCAGGTTGAATACCACGATCTCATATCCCATCTCTTTGAGCAGATTCCCGGAAGCCCGCAGCAGCTCCCCCTTGGGGTCTGTGACGATATAGGAGCAGTTTGCGCTGTAAAGCCAGGGTTTGGCCACAAAGCGGGTCTTGCCGGAACCGGAGCCGCCCACTACGACGATGTTGAGGTTCCGCCGGTGCTTGTAGCTGTTGAAGCTGATAGATACGTTTCTAGTAAGGATCACGTTGGACAGCGGATTCTTAGCATCCATGTACTTCTTGCAGAGGGCCTTGGGGTCGCCCCATTTGGCTGAGCCATACTCCTCTCCGGGCCTGCGATTCTCCCTGGAGGTGTAATACAAGCCGATTCCGCAGCAGTAACACACCAGACAGATCAACACAACCTTCATGGAGTGGGGTTTCCACTGGATGGAGAACGGATGGGCAAACTGCCCGGATATGTGCTCCATCAGGGTAAATAGGTTCATACCGTCCTCGTAGGCGGTGGCAATCAGCAGAGCGGCCCAAATCACCAGAACAGACAGTGCCGCCCACAAAGGGGCGGCACTGCGAAAATTCTGATTGCGCTTCACGGCTTAATACCCGGTTTTGGGCAGGGTCGTAATGGTCTTGGCGTAAACCTTGGTCACCCAGCGGCTCACGGCCTGAATCCACTGACCATTGTAGACGCCGCCCACATCGGCCACATTGACAATGCTGGAGCCATTGGCAAGGCCATTCACCACATTGCCGTGGATATAGGCGGTTTCCACCTGACCAAAGCCGCCCTTGACGGTGCCGAACACGAACATGATCTCAGTGACACGCTCGTTGGAGGCAAGGCCCAGGGCCGCAGGGCTGGCTTCCAGCACATAGTTCTTGGTGGTGGAAAGGCTGTCTGCCAGGGTCTGATAGCTGTCTTTCAGATTGGTCTTATAGACGATCTTATAGGAGAGCTGCTGGTTGTAGGTGCCGGTGACCACCTTGGAAAGCTGCACCTGACCGGGCAGCGTGTCTCTCCAGTAGAAGGAGGACAGCGGCACGGTAGAGGTGTTTCCGATGCCGGTGATGGTGTACCGGATGGGCTGGTTGGGCATGACCTCGGCATAGCCGGTCTTTTTGATGGATACGCCGGTGGACACGCTGTTGTCCTCCACCTCGAAGGTCACGATCTGGCCCTCATAATCCAGGTATGCGGTCAGGACGGTGGGATTGATGGAGTAATAGTCGGGGGCCTGTACCTCACGGATGGTATAGCGGCCCAGGGGCAGGAGCTTGGATACCGCTCTGCCATTGTAGTCGGACACAATGGTGTCCACCACATTGCCCGCCTTGTCGTAGACCTCAAACACAGCTCCTTCCAGCAGCGTCCCGGCGGGCAGGGCGTTGATGGGGTTATCGTCCGCAGACTTCTTGATGATCTGGATCTGCCCCATGATGGGGGTGTTCTCCCACTCCACCAAGGTTGTCTCGCCGGACTTTACATAGACGGTCTTGCGCTGGGTGTCCAGGATGTACCCCTCGTTCTCCAGCTCACGGAGATAGTAGCGCCCGGTTTCGATGTTCTCAATGTAGACGTAGCCCTGGTTGTCGCTGGTGTACTGGCCCACAGGGTTATTGTTGGCGTCATACAGCAGGAAAGTCACGCCGTAGATGCCCTTGCCGGTGCTGCTGTCGGTCTTGTGTATGAGGATGCCGGAGAAGGCTTTGTTGGTCACGGTCAGCTTACTGGTCTTGCCGTCCACCACCTCAAAGTAGTGGGGGGTATCATCCAGCTTATAGCCCTCCGGGGCCTCGATCTCCACCGCATAATAGGCCCCGTCCTCCAGGGCCAGGAACACCCGGCCATACTTGTCGGTGGTCACGGTATCCACCAGGGCGTCATTCATCTGGCGGATTTCAAAAGTGGCATTGGCCAGCCGCTCCGTTTTATCCGCTTCGTCAACCTTGATGATCTCCACGCCGCCCACAGGGTCGTTGTAGAAGGTCAGCTCCTGGGTGTCGTTGGGGTTGATGACCACCGTCTGGGTACGGGTTTGTTCGTGGATGGTATAACCCTCGATGGTCTTGGTTTCCGTCACCACAATGGTGCCGGTCAGCCCGGACAGGATGATCTGGCCGTTTTCATCGGTGGTATAAAGGCCCTTGCTGGAGAGGGTGCCGCCTTCTGCGTCCACATAGGAGCCGTCGGAGTAGGTCAGCTCAAACTCCACGCCCTCCAGGGGAGCCTTGGTAACGGAATCCAGCTTGTTGATGATAAGATTGCCCTTGGGTTGGTTGAAGAACTCCAGGGTGTAGGTCTGATGATCCTTGATCTGGATGGTCTTGGGGGTGTTGTCCAGCAGGTAGCCCTCCTTGGCCTTGACCTCCTGCACCACATAGCCACCCGGCTCCAGGTCGGGGATGGTGATATAACCGTTTTCATCGGTGCGGAACTCACCGTTGGACGTACCGACTACGGCCCCGTCCGTGGTGGTCACTTTGAAAGTCACCTCGCTGAGAGGTTCCTTGGTTACGCTGTCCATCTTCTTGATGACCAGTCCACCCAGCGGCTCATTGGCGATGGTGACTTCCTTGCAGCTGCCGCTCTCCACCTTGACGGTCTGGGCGGTACCGTTAAGCAGATAGCCCGCTGCGGCCTTGGTTTCCGTAATGGAGTAGCAGCCGGAGGGAATGTGGCTCAGCTTGATCTGGCCGTTGGCGTCGGTAGTGTAGGTGCCTGCCGGATACTCGCAGCCGTTGCACCCGGCAATCTTGAACTGAACGCCGGACAGGGGCTTGTGGGTCACGCTGTCCACCTTGGTAATGAGGAGACAGCCCTGGGGAGCATTGCGGAATTCGAGGGTGACGGTCTGTCCCGCCTTGATCGTGGCGGTCTGGGGAGTATCGTCCAGCTCATAGCCGGTCTTAGCTCGGGTTTCCTTGACCACCAGGGTGGTGCCGGGGTCGATACCCTCAACCAAAATCGTACCGGCGCTATCGGTGACAAATTTGCCGTTGGCGTCGCCTACCACAGTTCCGTCGGCAGTAGTAATCATGAACTCCACATCGCTGAGCGGCTCATGGGTTTCACTGTCGATCTTCTTAATCAGCAGGCTTCCCTTGGGAGAGTTGCCGAAGTACAGCTGTACCACATCCTGCTCCTTGCCGGAGATAAACACGGTCTGGGGTGCGGTGTCGATGACATGGCCATTGGGACTGGCCAGCTCCTCCACGACATAAGTGCCCGCCTCCAGGCCGGTGACGGTAAAGCTGCCGTTGGCGCTGGTCTTATAGGTGCCGATCACGGTGCCGCCGGTGCCGGAGGTGCCGCCCAGGTAGCGCACCTGGAACACAGCGCCCTCCAGGGCCTCGCCGGTGACGGAATCGAACTTCCAGACCACCAGGGCACTGAGGGGCGTGTTCTCAAAAATCAGCTCCACAGCCTTGTCGTTGTCCACGTAAATGGTCTGCTCGGAGGGGTCACGGAGGGTATAGCCGATGGGCGGATCAACCTCCACCACCTTGTACCAGCCGGTGTCCAGCTTATCCAGGTAGATTTCGCCGTTTTCATCGGTATAGTAGAAGTTCTGCTCCAGTTTCTGATAGGTGCCGTCCTCGGTGTTGTCCTTGGCTACCCAAAGCTCAAACTTTGCCCCCTTCAGAGGATTGCCGGTGACGGAATCAATCTTCTTGATGGTCAGGCCCGGTTTCTTCTCGTTCTCAATGGAGATCTCGGTGGTTTTACCGGGCCGCAGATAAACCTCGTGAGGGGTGGAGTCCAGAATGTAGCCGTCCGGGGCCTGGATTTCGGTGACGACGTAGTAACCCTCATCCAGATGGATATTCTCAACGGTAATAGAACCGTCCGGGCCTACGGGGAAGTCTCCGATCTTCACGCCCGCCTTGGTCTTGACTTCAAAGATAGCCCCCGTCAGGGCGTTGCCGTTGATGTCCACCTTGTGGATGGTCAGTGTGGGCCGCTTGTAGTTCTGGAACTGCACCGTAGCGTCCCGGTTCGGCTCCAGTGTCACCTGCTGGGGGGTGGCGTCCAGGATATAGCCCTCCGGCACACTCTGCTCGGTGACGGTATAAACGCCGGGCAGCAGGTTCTCGATGGTCACGGTGCCGTCCTCGCCGGTGGGTTCGGTGGTAATGGTGGGGCCGTCCGCATAGTTCAGCGTGAAGGTGACGCCGGAGATGGGTTCGCCGGTGTCCTTATCAGTCTTGCGGATAGTCAGGTCAGGCCGCTTGTCGTTCTGAATGGTGATTGTAGAGGTCTGACCAGGGAACAGCTCAACGTGGTATTCGGTGGGGTCTAAGATGTGGTCGGCCACCGTAGCGGTTTCCTTGACGGAGTAGACACCCGGCTCCAGATCCGCAATCAGGATCTCGCCCTGGGAATTGGTGGTACGGTCAAGGTAGTGGCTTCCATCCTCGATTTTGGCAATGCGGAAGGTGACGCCAGCCAGCCGGGAGCCGTCGGCGCTGAGCTTAATCAGCTGGAAGGACGGCTTGATGGAGTTGGTAAAGACGAACTGGGCGTCCTCGTTGGGATCAAGCTGGATAATGCGCTGGGCTTCGTCGATGATGTAGCCGGGGCAGGACTTCTCCGTTACCACATAGGCTCCAGCGGGCAGGTGGGACAGGTCGATCTCGCCGTTTTCATCGGTGGTAAACTCCTCCGGGCCATAGTCACCCGCCACCGACTTGATCTCAAAGACCGCATTGGGGATCACCTTGGACGGATCGGCGGAATCCACCTTAATGAGCCTCATGCCGGGTTTCATATCATTAAAGAAGGTCAGTTCCTTAATGCCGTCACCGGCCTTCAGTTCCACCGACTGGGGGGTGGTGTCCAGGATATAGCCATCGTTTCCGGTGTCTACTTCCACCGCTCGGTAGGTTCCGGGTTCCAGATCGGTCAGCAGAATTTCACCAAATGCGTCCGTTTGGAATTTACCCAGGCTTACTTCGTCACGGAATACCTCGAAGGTCACTCCGGGCATGGCCAGATAGTTTTTGCGGTCGTACTTGACAATGCGTAGGCCGGGGAGTTCCTCATTGATGATAGGCAGCGTGGTGGTTTCACCGGCAACTACCGTCGTGGTGTAGATGGTATCGTCCAGCTTCCAGCCAACCGGAGCCGTCTTTTCCTGAACACGGTAGGCTCCAGGCTTGATCTCGGTGAAAATAGCACAGCCTGCGGAGTTGGTGGTGGTGGTGTAGGTCTGCCCACTTTCGATATGCTCAATGGTGATAACGGCACCGGGCAGGTTCATACCCGTGTTGGACTTCTTTTCGATGCGCAGACTGCCATAGGGATCGTTGAAGTAGGTGACTTCCGCAATCTCATCATATACCACTGTCACATTCTGCGTGGGTTCCTTGCTGATCAGGTAATGATTGGGGGCTTCCCGCTCAATGACGGTGTAATTGCCGGTTTTCAGCAGGGGAATATAGATCTCGCCGTTGCTGTCAGTGACAAAGGAGCCAATGCTGTCACCATCGGGGCCGATAACCTCAAACCGTGCGCCGGAAAGAGGCAGCTCCGTCCCGGTTTCGTATTTCAGAATCCGCAGTCCAGTTTCATCGGGTTCATCGTCCGGGTTATCAGCGTAATTGCTGTATGCGGACAGGTTCATGGTAACGGTGGGGTCGGTGTCTACTACATAGTTCTGCAAGTTGCCATAGGTGTCCTTCTCTTGGCATACGGCATAGAACACAGCGTACTTGTAGACATTTGTGCTGAAGGAGAGCTGGACGCTGCCAGTCTCACCCTGGATGCTGTCTGCCGGGTAGAGCACCTTGAACTGACCGGCGTACCCATCGCCAGTCCCTTCGGTTGTAATGGTGGTAATATCCTGGTTGTTAAGGTCAACAATACGGGTTCCTTCGGGAACAGAGGCGGGGTCGGTGAAACCCACATTGACTGTATAATCGCAAACCCAGGTCTTGCTCCAGAAGGTAAATACCTGCTGCTTGTACTGCTTGCCGTCTACGGTGACGGCGTATGCGGTATCACGATCCGGGGTGCAGGTGACACTGGGAGAAAGTGTCTCAGTCCAGCTGGTGCCCCTGGCGTAAATGTCCTTTGTTGCCGCAAGAATTTTCTGCGCCCGGGTCAACTCAACTCCAGACAGGGAGGGATTAACTTTCAGGTTATTGATGTTCCAGTTGGAGAGCAGATAGCACCAGAGCGCCATTTTTGTGGCATAGTACGCCTGGTACTTGTTCTCCAGGTTCAGCTCCGCAAGGCCACGGGTAGGATAGCCGTTTGCAATAATACCCATCACCTTGGGATCGCTGGTCTTTTCTTCGGCCAGATAGGAAATGCTTTCCCCAACCCCAACGGTCTGCGGAACTCCATATAGATTGGGGTTGACGCAGTAGGCCGGGATCTCCTTCTGCTGGCCAGCTGCGTTGATGTAATTGTAGTAAGTGTACTTCTGGGACTGTACCCGCCCGTTGATGGACAGGTAGGCCAGCTCGTAACCGCCGTTGTAGATGTCAACTTCACCCAGAGCGTCCTCCACAGTGTTGGCAGCAGAGGCAAAGCCGGTACAGAGGCTCAGCAAGGTGGCAATGCACAGTACCAGTGCAAGCAGTCTCCGTGTCATGGTATGACCTCCTTTGAATAGCAAAGACGCCCGATGCAATCGCATTGGGCGTCTTTTTAGGTGGATATGAAGTTTAATGGATATAGGCTAGATGCGGTGCATGATGTTATACTCGGTGCGCTGGAAAACGCCGTTTTTATAAACGTCCCACGCTTCCATGTAATAGGTTCCGGGAGGGCAGGAATTAAAGAGATTGGTAATCTCAGAAGATCTCCAGGGCCAGAAGGTCTGTGGGGTGATTTCCGTAGGAATAGTGAAGGAAATCTTCACCTTCGCATTTCCGCTGGGATGGAGAACCGGCTTCCCATCCTTCCAGGTTTCGGGGTTGTCTCCGATGGCATTAAATAAAGTATACAGCATCCGGCGGGATTCGTAGATGTTGCGGGCAAAGAGATAGTCCTGTCCTGCGCTGCTGTACCGGCGAACCTCCGGGGCAGGGAGTTCTACCTGGGGCATGAGGCTCCAATCGCAGGTGGCGGTGGGCAGTTCAGGGAGAGGGCCATCCTGGAACATATTCTTGTCCCAACGGCTCACGTCTGTAATAGTGTAGGTAGAACCGTCATCGCAGAGGATCTGATCGCCTACTTTGGGCTGATACCGGGAGCCGGTTGCCGCCGCCGCATGATAGGGGTCTGCGGTGGTAGCCACGTTAGCCGGATTCTCAGTCTGTCCGGTAGGTTCTGTGGTAATCACCACGGTGCGGGTGTCGTTGTCCCAGCTCACGCCAAATCCCAGCTTGTCGCCAAGATCCCGGAGTTGGAAGTAGTTGTTGCCGTTAATCACATAGCCAATCAGCTCGATTTCCTGACCGTCCAATGTGATCCGCTGGTCAAGGTCGGTGGTGGGTGTTGCAAGGATGCCAGCAGCATAGGCTACGCTGCCGCCAAACAGGGCAGCCCCGCAGAACAGACCTGCGAGAAACATGGGGATATTCTTTTTCATCATCAAAGCCTCCTTGTCTGAGTGATTTCTGCCGACATCATAGCAAGGATATAAGAGGCTGTCAAAAAATCAAACCATCTTTGCCTGCACACACCAACGATAAGCGGGCTGATCCATGACACAGGTGACAAGGGTAATGATGTTGTCGTTGGTGGCATCCAACACCGACACCTGGGTGCTGAGGATCTTCTGCACCGAGTACACCTCATAGGTGCGGGTGCCCAGCTTTGTGGTCAGGGTAATTTTATCACCTCCAGACAGCGTATGGATTTTGCCAAAGTGGTTATTCACACCTCTGTTATGGCCTGCGATTGCCACATTGCCATTCCAGATGCTGGTGTTCTCAAAATGCCCCGCCCCCGTAGCCAGGGCGGTGGCGCTCGTTCCCTCGTTGACATTGACCTTCAGGCCGATGGAAGGGATGGACAAGGTGGCGATATAGCCGCCGCTGTAATAGAGGGCATCCGTCACCGGCGTATAAGCCGTTACGCTGCCGCTGGTATCCACACTGGGTAAGGTCGGCACCGTGGAGGTGTTCGGAATGGTGGTCGTCCCGGTAGCTCCGGGGACAGTCACCGTCCCAGTGCCCGCCGAGGTGGCGTTTCCAGGGCCAGTATAAATCTGCCCGTCCCGGATCAGATTGGGCGTCAGCAGCTCGCCGCTGCCCAGAACGTAGGAGGTGGGCGAGCCAAAGGTAGGTGGGATCAAGGCAGCGTTCTTGCTGCGGTCGGTGTTGGCCGGTGCGCCGGTGGTCACATAGATGGTGTCATCCGAGGTGGGCCTGCCAAAGAGCGGATTGTCCGGCGCATCAAAGGAATACTCCAGCGCACTGGCGGGCAGCATGGTGGCCCCCGTCAGGCAGCAGGCGGCAAGCAGCGTGGCAAGCAGTTTCTTCATGTCATTCGTACCCCCGTTTCTTGTTGATGTAGTGTTTGTAGCCTTTCTGCCCAAAATAACCGGCGCAGCCCAGAGCACCCAACCCAAGGGGGATCAGCAGCCATTTCCAATCAAAGGAGAACGGGGCGGACTGCGTAGTGTCGATAGCGGCATCAGTGTCCTTGCCGGCAGATGCGGAGTCGCCGCTGGAAAATACCGCCGTATAGGTAATCACATCGGTGCTCACCCTGGTGACCTCTCCCACATAGTTTGCCGTAACCACATAGCCGGTTGCGTATTTGCTGGTGGCTGTGCCGGTGTAGGTAGCGGTGGCGGTATAGCGCAGAGCCATATCATATCCGTCGGTCTGAGTGGTTGCAGCCTCCTGCCACTGCACATCGGCCAGCGTCAGCGTCCGGCCACTGTCTGTGATGCTCTTGGGGATCAGGGACACATCTGCTCCGGACAGGTTGGGATAGGTGCGGGTAGCCGACACAGTGCGGCTGCTGCTCTTGTAGCCTGCGGCCTCCACCGTGATGGTGGTGTGATCCAGGGAGAGAACTCCCTGATAGCCGTCCTCGGTCTGTACTTCCAGCTCCGGCTCCAGCATGGCCAGAATCTTCTCCATGTCCTGGGTATCGGAATCCAGTGTCAGAACCTCCACATAGTCCTGGGTGTCACTCTCGATCTGGGCCTGTTTCAACACATCCAGCAGCGTGTAAACCTTTCCCTCACGCTCAAAGTCCTCAGTGGGAATGTTGGACGGGTCATCCTGGGCGGAGAGATAGTATATCTTTTCAATCCGGGTCACTCCGTTTTCCTCGCTCTGCTTCACCTCGGCGGGATAGAGCGGCACCGGATCAGGCGTGGGGATCGGCGCCTCCGCCACCCCTTCGGTGGCGGGAGAGGCGGTGCTGTCACCCTCAGCCCCCTGGGGCGTTTCACTGGGAACCGCCGTCGCAAATGCGGTGGTCATGACGCCGTAGAGAAGCAGCGTCATGGCGCACAAGGTACAAAAGATACGCTTCATCGTTCCAGTCCTCCTTTTGTTTTTTTGCCGCTCTTAGCATGGTGAAAAACGGGAGCGCCCTTTTCACGCTGGGGCTGTCCCTTTTCACGCTGCGCCTGCTGCGCTTTCAGTTCTTCCATCTTTTTGCGCACGGAGGGGCGCTGTTTGGGGTCACTGGTCATAGTCTCGGTAGCTGCTCTCGTATCTGTCCCGTATTCCCTGGATCTTTCGCCGGATGGAACACGGGACGGCTCTTTTTTTGCGGCCTCGTCCTCCTGACGAATGGGGACGGCAACACCCATGCGTTCCAGGATACGGTTGATCTG
Source organism: Clostridiales bacterium (assembly GCA_902362925.2). Classification (GTDB taxonomy): domain Bacteria; phylum Bacillota; class Clostridia; order Oscillospirales; family Oscillospiraceae; genus Pseudoflavonifractor. The sequence goes on from CABIYL020000013.1 coordinate 18,894, forward strand.
CCGTGCGTCCTTGGCCTTTGCCATGATTTCCACTGTGCCGGTCTTTTCCGCTTTGTTGATGATCGGATAGTACAGGACGCCGTACTGGGTGCTTTCCTTCTTGAACGCAGCCAAGTCCTGCTCGTTGATGGAGAAAATGGTCAGCTCCTCACGATCCTGGATCAGCCGCTTCAATGTGGTTTTACCGGCAACCTTCTGGTTATCGTTGGCAAGGGCAATCAGCAGCGCCGCCAGATTCTTGGCTCCCAGCCCTGCCAGCTTTAGGGCGCTCTCGGTAATCTGAATTCCTTCCCGTACCATCAGATCAGCGGTTTCTCCGCTGGTACTCATGTCTTACAGCCTCCTTCTGATTTTGTGATTTGTTTTCCTCGAACTCCCGTAAGTTCTGCTGAATACCGGGAACCTGCTGTTCGATTCGTTTGCAGAGTGCTCGTTCCTTCCGCAGCTGCCGTAAGGAGGCGGTCTGGCGGTCAATCTCACGGACGAGTTCTTCTTTGATATTCTCATCGGTTTCACACCTCCTTTTTGCATAGAGTGGTTGCCGGAGTTCTGTCCGCTGCTGGATCTCCTGCTCTATTTGTGCCTGACGCTCCATAAGCTGCTCCAAGGTGGAAATGCCATGCTCATGGAGATATAAAAATTGCGCCTGATAGCGTTCCAGACGGAGCACCTCACGACGCATTTCATAAGAGATTCTTTTTCGGGTCGGCCTTTTGTATCGGCGCAGCAGATAAACGTATCTAAGGTACAGCGCATAAAAGCCGGTGATCTTCTTTTTGCGGACGGTTTTCCAGGAGCCGGAGAAACGATAGCGCCGAACCGGAAGCGGTTGATAGGCTGCAACACGGCCTTCCAAAATAGCCCGCTGCTGCTCCTGGATGCGCCGCTTGATGTCCTCCACGGTGTACCCTTCACCCAGCCGATCCAGGCGGAAATTTCGCTTTGCTCCGGGTGGGCGAACAGTCAGATATTTGCGGTTGGGGTTCCGGGAAACTGTGTACCCCTTTTTCTCCAACAGGTTGAGAAAATCGGGAAAGGTAAAGCAGTCACGGATCACCAGATCGATCTCATCCCGGAGCATTTGAGAGAGCGTCGGTTTTCCCTCCTGCTGGGCCTTCCATTCGGCATAGTGTTTTCCCTTACCTTCGGGTGACAGAACCGAAAGATTTTCAGCTTTGCACAGTTCATCTGAAGTTTTGCGAATAGTATTGTAGTAGCTTATCGGACTAGAGTGATATTTCTTCCCGTCCAAAAAAGAAACTGAATTGATAATGATATGTGAATGAAGATGCGCCCGATCCAGATGTGTACCAATTACAACTTGATAAGCGTCTCCAAAAACTTCCCTTGCAAATGCTACACCAATTTTGTGAGCCTGCTCTGGCGTAACCTCTCCAGGGGCAAATGATTGAATAAAGTGATAACCCAGCACTCCACCCGTATTGTGAAAACGTTGCTTTACTTGCTGCATTTCACGATATGCGGTTTCTGGACTGCCGCAGTTAATTGTGGTGACAAAGAAAGATTGCTCTGTTTTCTCTGGATTTGTAATATAAGTAAGACCAGCAGCCAATGTTGTTTTTTTACTATTGGTCACATAGTTCACTCGGCTATCCAATCTGGAACGAATTGCGATCACTTTTGTAATAGCCATTTATAGCTCCAATACCTTTTCCCAAATTTGCTTTACCAAGCACTCTATCACTGCAAGTTCCTGCTGAGCAATCTCGTGTTTGCTATTTGCAATTCTGGCAATCTGATTGATATTGTTGCCAATGGCGTTCAGTTCTTTTATCAATGACGCCAGTTCTTCCGGCGGCTTAGGAGTCAGCTCTATTCCGGCAATAGCGTCTCTAATAAATCGCTCTTTTGATACTCCTGCCTTAATCGCTTCCTGATTTAAGTGTTCCCATTCTTCATCCGTGAAACGAATCACTTTTGCCTTATTCCGCTTTGCCATATCACAACCTTCCTCTCCACTTGATATGTGGGTAGGGCCAAAATTTAGGAGGGTAGATTCTACCTCGTTCCCCCACACATCCCACCCAGGGGAAGTTTGGCGAGCGAACAGTTCTATGCGAGGTAAATCACCCATGAGCGCAACAATTTTTTCCCGAGCTTCATCCGGCTTCCGGCTGTGTTCCCGGATAGGCGAAATAATAAATTGATGAACATTAGCTGCTTTCCGCTTCGGATGCCCTTTTGTGGCCAAGAGGCAAATTTCTGCATTTCCCCTTGTCCAAAAGCCCATTCCACAAAGCCAGCTATCTGACTTGCGGTTTTTCTTCAGCCAGACGAAACCTACTGTTTTATAAGAAAAGCCCCATGCCTTAATCAACTGCAAAGCACTGGGAAGTTGGGGAAATGTAGTCCATAGAAAAAGAACGCTGTCTGAGGCCGAAATCTCGGCTACTGGCAGCGCACAAAGCTCCTCTATGCTCATGGTAGGATAGTGTTTTTCTGCTGCTCCGCTTACCCCTTTTTGATTGTATCTCCACGGAGGATCAGCGTAGATAATAGAATACTTTTTTGCCATTATGTTCCTCCACACACGCTCCATGTTAAATGTGGTGTAGTTGTTGCGCTTTCGATAGCTCTACGCTTTAATTGCTTTAACATTATGATGACCGATTGACGCTGTATTCAACGGGGGTATTAGGGGGACATCCCCCTAACAAGCGCATTTTGGTATCAAAATGCTATGCTTGCAGGAACAGGCGGCAAGCCGCCTGTTCCTCAATCCACCTTCCCGAAAAAAACTACCGCTCCTCTCCGCCACGGGTTTTCACCCGCCCTGCAATTCCTTTCTGGATTTGCAAATAGTCGTTGTAATCCTTTCCCTTGGGCGGAGGATTGTCCAGCACCTGATACCCGTGCAGGCACTGTTGGAGAGCTTGCGCCGCTTCCCGGCCACGCTCATCGTTGTCCAGACACAAAATGATTTTCTGAATGCCCGGATTGTGCTGGAGATAGGTTTCCAAAGCCAGCGGCAGCTTCAGCTCTGCGTCGGCCTTGGGGCGATAAATTCCAGACAGGGAAAGACAGTTGGCGCTTCTCCAGTTCTGCCCCTTCCGCTTTAAGATGCTGAGATAGGAAAGAGCGTCAATGGCGCTTTCAAAAACACACACGCTCTCCCGATTGTTGGCTTGCAGCGGCATACAAAACGAATACCGCTTATCACTCCCGGCCACCTCACCGACAAAGGTTGAGTGAGACAGTGTACCACGCAAGGAAGCGTATTTTGCCGTGCCATGTTCAAAGCCGACAAACACGCAGTTATGCCGTTTGGCATCCTCATAAAGTTGGCCCGACTTAATGCAGTGATTGATGATTTCGGCGTCAATTCCCCTGGCACACAAATAGGCGAATACTCGCCTGGTGTTGGAATTTCGTTCCGGTAATTGAAAGCCGGGATGGGGTTTGGGGGGCGGTTTTGATACAGGCCGGGAAGAAAGCTGCGGCTGCTCACCGAGAATCATTCCAACCGCTTCCGGCAGTTTATAGCCACACACTTTGACCAGATAATCCAGGGCGGTAGAGCCTCCAATATTGTGGCTCCACCAGCACCATTTTCCGTTGGAGATTTTCAGTGAGTCATGGCTTTTTGTGCAGTAGGTTCCGCCGCTCACATGAACCAATTCTTCGGGATTGTGGCGTTGTAAGTACGTCAGCAAATCCACTTGCCGAGCCTGCTGGATTTGTTCTTTTGTGTAGTACGGCACTCAGTTCACCTCCTGGTTTCAGATTGATTTTTGAGGATAGAACGTGCGGCTATTTAACGCTCCCGATCATACTTGATCCGATAAGCATAATGGTCTGCGCTGTACCGCTTCAAATAGTCATTTTCCGTGGTTTGAGGGGAATCCAAATCAATGTTGGAAAGCCGGGGATCTTCCGGGCCGTCAAACAATTTCTCCACCGGAATTACCTCAATTTTGCCGCCGGTATGAAACTGCCCGCCGAACACGCCGGAGGGCGAATGAAAGCTCCGATCACCGCATACCCACAGAAGTCTGGTGCCCGCAGGAAGTTCTCCAGCGGGCTGTTTCAGTACGATCACGGAGCGAGGTTTCGCACCGGCGACTTCGTAATATCCGGCATACTCCGCTTTCTCATAAGCACGCACCATTTTGTCAAAATGGCGCTGCGGCTTGATATAAAATAAACTCTCCTGATAGCCCATTTTGACTTCACCTACCGTTCCATTTCGTGGGGCTTGATGTCCTTTGCCACGATCTCATTGTTGCGCCGCACGAACTTCTGTGGATACTGAAATTCCTTTTTAAACTGTTTCATCTGGTCAGGGGTCAGGCTGATAAATTCACCATCTTTTGCGCCGCAGATAAAGCAAGTTCCAACCAGCACATCCACCACTTTTCCCGCTTCATCTTTAAGGGCACGGTTTTGGGGAAGCGTGAGGAATTTGCCGTCCTCATTGCAAATGAGCTGACCACCACGCGGCAAGGAAAGCGCCTCGATGTGGCCTCCAACCAACCGCTGCATATCTTCCAGGGTGTTGTTGACCAAAGCCGGTTTAGCCACCTTCCCAGGCTCCAAAAGCAGGACATGAATTGCATGGGTCATGTCCCGTGTTTTCTCTGGTTCAAAGTCGATTTTTTTATATCCAAAGCTCTCACAGAAATAGAACCCAGGCTTTACCGATGGAGAATGAATGACTTGAACAACATCCGACACAGATAAGGAGCGCCCTGTATAGCTGTCCGGGTGGTTGACGTTGAACATATAGTAAACGCCTTCCAGAGAGGGACAGTCCACAATGCCCTGAAAGACACGGTTGTAGATGCCGCTCTCTACACGGTCACTGCCCTGGAACCTGCTAAGTTCATCCGAAGAACGGAATGCAATTTGGTTATGGTCTTTATCAAGATCAATTTGGTAAATGCTGATTTCCATAAATTTAGGAGATTGCCTGAGTTCCTTTTCCGCACAGCTTTGGATGGCCTCCATCAACTCTTCATAAATTCCATGATCGTTTTTGTCCCACTGGGCGCAGACACTGGCAAGGGGCTGTTCTGCGTTCAAAAGTGCTTTGGCCAACATGGGCGGCAAATGACCTTCGCACATAGTCGCCAGGATGTCCTCACGGGTGCTGTACTCGCTGGCATGGGCCAGAATCTCTTTGGGCGTCTGAGATAACAGCCAACTGCGGTACTCGTCCTGCTCCTCCCGCATTTTGTGATACAGATCCAGGTTGATTTGCGATTCGTTCATAAAATCACCTTCTTTATCGTTCCATATCCGTTCTCCTGGACTTATCAGCGGCCCGCTGCCTTTGCCGGATGGACTGCTCATGCCTGCCCTTGTAGGCGGCTCGGATGTCCGCCATCAAACGGCGGCAGTCCTCCGGGGGAATGGGTTCCAGTTTGTCCCGTGCGCCGGAGAAGGCCGCACGGATTTCCGGCTGTTTGACTGCCTGCACCACAGTCTCCAGGTCGTGAAGCAAATTCTCCTTCGTGTTCAGGCCATACTGGAAGATGGCCTCCAGTTCCTGGCTGTTAAATCGGGCGAGATAGCTGCTCATAAGCCGGAATGCAGTTATCTTGCCGCTGTCGTTCCGAACCGGCTCATACCGCTGGGGCGTTCTGAGATACATTCCGTCCATTCCGGCCCCACCGATGTAGAACCCGTTCTCATCCTTTTCGCTCTCCAGCAGGGTCGTCCCATCCTGTAAGAGATAACCTTCCTCAATACGAGACTGGGTTAAACCACAGGGGACTCCTCTTTGCTGGATAGCGATGATCTCACCGGAAACCTCATCCAAGGTCATGGCGTATCTGCTGTCATCCATATTCAAATCTCCTTCCGATCAGCGGCACCCATGTTACTGGGTGCCGCTCACATCTAACGCTCCACCCCACGGCTGCGGCGAAGGGCGTTCCGTTCATTTTGTTCTTCCATTTCCTCAGCCGATGGCTCGGTCATTTCGTTGTCCCGCTGATCCATATTCAGCAGGGCGTTCAGCTCCTCCAGACGGGCGGACTTGGTGGCCAGTTCCTCCTCCTGGGCAAAGGGCTTCTGCACCTCCACCTTGGCGGTTTCCAGCTGGGCCTTGGTATCCTCCAGGGCCTGCTCAAAGTCCTTCAGACGGCTCTCCAGGCCCTCCAGGGCGTTGTCGATGCGCTGGAGGTTGCCGTATGTATCTGTGCCCAAGGTGACCGTGTGGCGCAGCTCATGGCACAAGGCAAGCTGGTATTCCCGCCGGAAGGTGTCAAAGGACAGCTCCATGGTAAAACCACGGTAGGCACCGATGACAACGGCCTCCGGGCTGGTCATGGCTTTACACGCCTCCAGAATTGCTGTGCCAGCACCCTTTTTCTCGGTATATTCCGTTCCGTGAAGCACCATGGGCGAGAACCCGTCGGGGCTGGGCTTTGTTTCCACGGCCAAGTGTGCCATATCTTTTTTATAACCGGCGATCTGCTGTTCCAAACTGGCAATGCTCTTGGGAAAGCTCTTTAGGATCTGATCCTCCAGACTGTATTTCTGACTGAGGTGGTTGGCTTTCAGCAGCTTCAGACGCCCTACGTCAATGTCCAGATCCATCTTCTCCTTGATATAGGGGTTGCCGGTACACAGGGCCTTGATCTCCGCATAGCTGAGGGCCGTTTCATCAATGTCATCGGCAGAGCGGACAGGGGATTTGCTGGTCATGATCTGGCCGATGAACTTCTGCTTGCTCTCTACCAGCTGGTAGAGATAGCTGTCAAAGGTGTTCTCCGTCACATAGGTGTAGATTTCAACCTCCTTGTTCTCGTTGCCCTGGCGGACGATGCGGCCTTCCCGCTGCTGGAGGTCAGCCGGACGCCAGGGACAATCCAGGTGGTGCAAGGCCACCAGCTTTTTCTGAACATTGGTTCCGGCCCCCATCTTTGCGGTACTGCCCAGCAGCACCCGGACTTCTCCATTACATACCTTGCCGAACAGCTCCTTTTTCTGCTGCTCGGTGTTGGCATTATGGATATAGGCGATTTCCTCGGCGGGGATACCTTTGGCAATCAGTTTGTCTCGCAGATCATCGTACACGTTGAAGCTGCCGTCGTTTTTGGGAGTGGAGAGGTCACAGAAGGCAAGCTGGGTGGACTTCCAAGCAGCGGTGCGCTGCCAGATCTCATAGATGTTGTCGGCGCAGGCGCTGACCTTGCCAGTATCGCTGTCCGGCAGCAGCGGATTAACCAGCCGCTGATCCAGCGCCAGTTTACGGCCATCGTTGGTAATCATGAGCATATTGTCCTGGCTGCTGTCCACCATCTTATTGCGGACACGCTCGGCCCGCTCACTGAGGTCTGCCACCATCTCCTTTTGATGTTCGGAGGGTTTCAGCACCACATGGTGGTAGTTGGCCTTGGGCACGGGGAGATTGAGCATATCAGCCGTTTGAATATCTGCGATTTCTTTGAACATACTCATCAATTCCGGCAAATTGTAGAACTTGGCAAACCGGGTCTTGGCCCGGTAGCCGGTGCCCTCCGGGGCCAACTCTATGGCGGTCACTGTCTCGCCAAAGGTGGAGGCCCAGGAATCAAAATGCAGAAGATCATTCCCTTGCAGGGTATCGTGCTGGAGGTATTTCTGCATGGTATACATCTCCACCATGGAGTTGGAGATAGGGGTGCCGGTGGCAAAGACCACGCCACGGCCCCCGGTCAGCTCATCCAGGTAGCGGCACTTCATGTAGAGGTCGCTGGACTTCTGTGCTTCCGTCTGGCTGATGCCGCCCACATTACGCATTTTCGTGTAAGCGGCCAAATTTTTGTAATTATGTGCCTCGTCGATGAAAAGCCTGTCCACACCCAGCTCCTCAAAGGTCACGATGTCATCTTTGCGGCTCTGGTCGTTGAGCTTATCCAGCTTGGCCTTCAAGCCCTTTTTGGTGCGTTCCATCTGCTTGATGGAGAAGTTGTCCCCGTTGCTCCGCTTCAGGTCACTGATGCCGTCTAAAACCTCCCTCAGCTGCTCCTCCAGGATAGCCCGCTGCCGCTCCAGCGACATAGGGATTTTCTCCAGCTGGGAGTGCCCGATGATGATGGCGTCGTAGTCGCCGGTGGCAATGCGCCCGCAAAACTTCTTGCGGTTTTTCGGCTCAAAGTCCTTTTTTGTGGCCACGAGAATGTTGGCAGAAGGGTAGAGCTGGAGATATTCAGCGGCCCACTGCTCAGTCAGATGGTTGGGGACGGCAATGAGAGATTTGCTGCACAGCCCTAGCCGCTTGCTCTCCTGTGCGGCGGCAACAATTTCAAACGTTTTTCCAGCCCCCACTACGTGTGCCAACAAGGTATTCCCACCGTAGAGAATGTGGGCGATGGCGTTCACTTGGTGCCGCCGCAGGGTGATTTCGGGGTTGATACCCACAAAGTTCAGGTGACTGCCATCGTACTCACGGGGCCGGATGGAGTTAAAGGTTTCATTGTAGAGCTTGCAGAGCCGTTCCCGGCGCTCCGGGTCTTTCCAGATCCAATCGGCAAAGGCTTGTTTAATCAGCTGCTGCTTGGACTGAGCGATGGCGGTTTCCTTTTTATTGAGCACCGCCGTCTTATGGCCATCAGCGTCCTCCACATAGTCGAAGATCCGCACATCTTTCAGATTGAGGGTTTCCTCGACGATCTTGTAGCCGCTGATGCGGTTGGTGCCGTAGGTGTTGTTGGCCTTGATACTGGAGCGGTCGTAGCTTTTACCCTCGATGTTCCAGTTGCCGGTCATCTTGAAGTAATGCACCTTGATGTTGAAGCGGGCATAGTTGGGGGTGTCGAACAGCTCAAACATGAACCGTGCTACATCTTCCGGCGGGAGCCAGGTGGCACCAAGGCGCACGGAGATCTCACTGGCGGTAAGATCCACCGGCTGCACGGCTTTCAGGGCCTTGGCATTGACACGGAACCGGCTGTCGGCTTCCGCAGCCTCCTCCGCCTGCCGCAGCTTCTGCCGGACATTGCCGGAAAGGTATTCGTCCGCTGTCACATAGATAGGCTTCCCCTCATCATCCACCTTGTCGGGAAGCTGAAACATCACCCCATGAAGTTCTTCCACCAGGGTTGCCTCGTCTTTTCCGGTCAGGTTGGTCATATAGGGGATGTCAATGCAGGCTTTTTCTGCCAGAGACAGGGCCAGAGCCTCCGATGCGGTGTCCACCCGGCTGACATTGACCTTTTGCTTGATGGTGCGCTTGGTAAACATATCCGCTTTGCGGATGAAGTTGCCGTCGCTGTCCGTAACCTCCAGAGAGGTCAGGAGGAAATAGGAGTTATCCGAGTGGAAGGCGGAGTTATTGGCCCGCTGGGAGATACGGCCATACCTCTCCACAAAGGTGTCATATAGGCCGTTCAGCCGCTGCTGCTCGGCGCTGATGACGTAATCCGGGTAATCCTCGGTCTGGTACTCAATGAGCTGCCGCACACAGTCCCGCAGGCCGATCAAGCCTTTGATGCGCCCCAGGGCGGTGGTGGACACCTCCACCGGATTCATGCGGCTGTTTTCTCGGTAGTATACCTCTCCATCCACGATAGTATAGGAGAAGTTGCGCACGGTGGGGTCTGCCGGGATGGAGCGATCCTCCTCCAGCTCGTCCGCCTCCTCACGCTCATACTCCTGGATGGAGCCGCCAATGTTGCCGATGGCAGAAGTCAGCAGGTCGGAGAGTTCCTGGCCCTCGAAGGGGATACAGGCCGTCTCAGGCCCATAGGGGCCGCTGACCTCCTGCATCTCACCCAGAATCATTTCCGGGTGGTCAATGAAATACTGGTTCATCTTGAGGCCGTTTTCATTGACACCAAGATGCACCCAGTCGGGTTCAATATCTATGAGAGAATCTCTCTTTTGCAGGAACAGAATATCAGACGTGACCTCCGTGCCAGCAGCGCCCTTGAAGGTGTCATTGGGCAGGCGGATGGCACCCAGCAGGTCGGCCCGCTGAGCGATGTATTTGCGCACCGCAGGGTTTTCCTTGTCCAGGGTGCCTTTGCTGGTGATGAAGGCCACGATACCACCGGGGCGTACCTTGTCCAGGGTCTTGCCAAAGAAGTAGTCGTGGATCAGAAAGTTATGCTTGTCATAGCGCCGGTCGGCCACCTTGAAGTTGCCAAAGGGGATGTTGCCGATGGCCACATCAAAGAAGCTGTCCGGCAGGTTGGTCTTTTCGTAGCCCTGGATGGTTACAGAGGCGGTCTGGTAGAGCTGCTGGGCAATCCGTCCGCTGATCTCGTCCAGTTCAACGGCATAGCGCCTGGAGCCAGACATACGCTCCGGTATCATGCCCAGGAAGTTGCCGGTGCCGCAGGACGGCTCCAACACGTTTCCTGTCTCAAATCCCATCTGCTCCAGGGCCTGATACATGGAACGGATGACCACCGGGGGCGTGTAGAAGGCGGTCAGGGTGGATTCTCTCGCTGCCTCGTATTCCTCCGGGGAAAGCAGGTTTTTCAGCTCCAGGTAGTTGCGGTTGGTTTCTTCAAAGCAGTCCGCCAGTCCGCCCCATCCCACATACCGGGAAAGAACCTCCTGCTCCTCCGGTGTGGCCAGCCGCTCCTCGCTCTCAAGCTGCTTCAAGAGCCGGATGGCGGCGATGTTGTTCTGGTAGCGTTGGCTGGGTGTCCCAACCCCAAGGGCATCATCTGTGATGTGGTGGTCATGGCGGTCTGTTTGCTCCGGGTAGAGGACATTGGAAAGTGCTGCGGTACGGGATTTTTTGGGTTCCTTGGGCGGCTCCAGCGGGGCCGGATTTTCCAGGTAGGCCCGGATAGTGCCGATGTACTCCATTCGCAGGATGGGAAATCCCGCCGACTGCGAAAAGGTCAGGTCGGTCAACTCCACCTGATTGGTGGCAAGATCTACGCTGTGTACCCGGTATCTGCGCCCATCCTGCTCAAATTCAGTTTCACCGGGGATCAGGTTGGCCTGGGCGTATTCCTCATTGGTCAATTCGTGCTGAACCGCAGGAGCCGCCTGGGAAAGCTGGCCCTTTTCATCCAGGGCCGGGTGAAGGATAGCTTGTACCTGTTCCCGAAGGCCGGGAGTATCCTTCAGCTGCGCCTCGTTGATCCACTCATACGCCTCATCCCAAGTCTTAAAGACTGATGGGTACCCAAATTCCCCTGCGGAAAATGTGATCTCCGATCTTCCTTCCCATAGGGTGAACAGGAAACCGGCGGTTTCCATGGCCTGAACGATAATTTTCTCCCTGTCTGAGAGGGTATCAATGACGGCCTGTTTTTTTGCGGCCTGTTCCGCCTCCCACGCCTTTACCTCGGCTTCCAGGTCGGGAAGCGGCTCCGCTTGTCCCTGCTCCGGGACTAGATGCTCCAAAGCGTTTTCCCTGACCTGAGCGTGTGCTGCCGGGTCAGGGTACTCTCCGATAATGCGAAGGTAACGCTCCTCCTTCAGGTCATAGACAGCAGCACCGTCATAACGAAAGCCATCATCCTCCATGGTGCCGTCCACATACCCCTGGGCCACTCGCTCCGCTTCTTCCAGGGTCTGATAATCCAACCGCTCATCAAAGCCGTTCTCAAAGTGGTGGTAGACAGCCACCTGATACCGGGCGGCCATGCGGTCGGCGTAATCCTCGATCTGCTCCCTGGTGAGCCAGTTCGGTTTTTCGGGCAGAGCATCGTACAACTCCCGCATTTTGTGGATCTGTGCGGACACATTTCCGGCCCATAGGTGCTTCTCGTTTCGATGGCCTTCTCCCAGAAAATACTCACAGTCGGTGCGCAGCCGGTCAAGCAGGCGATAGTTGCCGCTGTAATCCCGTGTATCAGTGGGCTGTGCCTGTTCCTGGGGCATATCAGGCAGGAAATATTGTTCGTTGAGTGGATTTTCCTCCAGTTTCCGATCAAAGTCAGCACGGGGGAACTCTTGGGTGAACAGCGGAAATTCCGGGTCGTAAAGCGTGACGGTAGTTTCCCCAAGAGACTGCATCTCATAGGGTTTTGTGCCGATGTAGACCGTACTGCCCAAGGGAATCTGATACCGGCGGGGGCCGCTGAACCGCTCCATGACTGTTTCACGGCGCTCCGTTGCCCCTGCGGGCAGGGAGGAAACAAGGACATCATGGTTGCGCCGCATCCGGTTGGTGTAGTGCTCCAGCCGGTGAGCGGGAAGGCCGCACATTTCCACTCGGCCAACCCCAGGGACGGGGCGGGTGGTCAGGGTCAGTCCCAGCTCCGGCGCAAGGGCCTTGGCATCCTCTCCATACAGCTCATAGAAATCTCCCACCTGAAACAGCACCACATGGTCGGGGTATCGCTCCTTGACGGCGTTGTACTGCATGGGGGTAGGCTCCTGGCCCTCCGGCACCTTCTGGCTGACAAGCTCATCTTCATACTCCGCCATGGCCTCCGGGGAGAGGTAGCGGTCTTTGCGCACCAGATTCTCAATACGGTGAGCGACTTTCACCCAGGAGAGATTGATTTCCGGGCAGTTTCGTTTGGTGAAGCGGATACCCTTACTGTCGTAGTCCTCATGGCTGTATCCAGACCTGGACAGGGCGTGGGAATTACTGCCTGTACCGTACTCCTTCCGCAGAAAGTCCGCCTTTTCCTTGGTGTCGTGCGGCTCCTGAAAGAAGCCGTAGATCCGCTTCGGCCCGCCCTCAAAGTGGCTTCCGCCAGAAAGGGCCTCGTCAATCTCGTCCTCCGTGATAAAGGGCATGATGGCGGGCAGTTCCGTCAAGGTGGTGCTGAAGGTCTTGCGGGGCAAGTCCAGTTCCTCCAGGCGGTTCAGCACACCACGAAAATCGTGGTAGTGAAAGCGCATGATAGAGCGATCTTCCTGATAGGCGGCAAGAAATGTCCGGTATTCGTTCAGCAGAGTTTTTCGGAAGTCCGGGTCTGCCAGAAGGTCGGAAAGGCGGGGTTGATCTTTCGGAAAGTCCAGCCATTTTGCTCCGTCGGTCAGGCAGGGAAGGAAATCATTCGGGTGATCTTCCCGGTTTAGGTCACGGTACAGATAAATCAGACTTTCCGCCAAAAGGCTGCGCTCATACCCGTCGGCCTCCAACAGCTCCACGTTGCTGGCAAACTGACCGGCCTCCAGCAGCTCTCCGATGCGCTGGGCCACACTCTCCCAGGGGATGACCTGGGCGTTGGCTTCATATCTGGCCCGATCTCCATTGGCAAGGTGGATGCCGTCCTCGTCATACCATGCGGCCATGGGGCCGTGCTCCGTGGTGATGCCGTTGCCGCCGTGATAGAGGGCCTGGAGGCGGGTGATCATAAGGGGCAGGGGAATGTCCATCTGAAACAGATGGATCACCCTCATCCGCAGCTGATCCGTATTGCCGCCGTAGCGCAGGAACTGGTCAACCGCTTGCTGTCCAACAAAAAAAGCGGAGGATGTAGGCAATACATTCTCCGCTTCCGTAGGTGCGTTATGAACTTGTTCCGCTGGGGGGATTAGCTGTAAATCAGCTGCCGGAGTACCACTTCCTCCGCCGATGCCTTGAAGTTGTTCATGGCCTGTACCCACGCCATCTGATTGGTGGCCTTCATCTCCTCGTCCACCCGGTTCTGCTGTGTCAGCTCTCTCGTCAGCTGCTCTACCATCTCGGTGGCCCTCCGGTCGATGTCCATCAGGTGCCCGTCCAGCTTGCCCGCCAGCAGCAGCCGGTCGTACAGCATCGCCTTGTTCTCCTTCAGGTACGTCTTGTGTAGCATCCCGTACTTGCCCATCGGGGCTTCCTCCGTCTCCGGCAAGGTCAGGTCGGGATACAGGTACTCCCCGATCTGTGTGTAGGTCAGTTCCTCGGTCATAGATTTCATTCTCCTTTCGTGCCGCCCTGGGTTGTTCCTCTGTGGCTCTATCATACACAGGGTTTCGCTGCTTGGCAAATTTTGCAGTGCGCTCCTGCTGCTGAATGGTGCGCCCAATCTCCAGCAGCACCATTTTTGAGATGGAATTGGAGGCGTTGCCCAGAACAGATACCGTTTCATAGGTAGAGAAATCGTGGATGAATTCAAAATCCGTCTCATCGAAGTAGCGGTCTGCGTCATAGCCGCAACGGGTCAGCACCGTGTAGGCAAGGCTGTTTGCCAGCAGGGTTTTCAGCCGCACGGAGAGATTCAGGTCATCCAAATCTTCCAGGAAGCTATCCTCCCTGGTGTTGCGCAGTTCTTCCAGATAATCGGTCAGATTGTCCTCCGCAATCGCCTGGCTCATGGAACAGATCTGTTCCACGAAAGAGACGCCGGGTTCTCGCTCCACCTCAAAGCTGTTGCTGATGGATTCCAGCACAGCCTCCTCATAAGCGGGTTCCATCTGCCAGAGCTGCGGCTCCTGGGGGCGGTGACGTCCAGGGTGCGTGTCTGATACATTAAAGACATACTTGAGCCGGGTCTTGTGGCCGGAGTCATCCAACAGGGCAATGCCCCTGCTGCCCCGGTTTACCCAGCGATCCATCCGACTGTTCCAGAACTCAATGGTGGCACAGGCGGTGGCGTCGGGCCGCTGGACATGGATCAGAAGCTGATCCCGGAAGGGGTATTTATAAATCCTGGCGGCAGTTTTTAAGTACCGCTGCCAGTTCCCACGCACAGAGGCCAGTTCCAGGGTTTTCTTCTGGCTGAACTCCGTGACGATTTGCAGCTTGCTCGCCATGTTTCCTCCTATCGTTCAAATTCATGCTTGTGCTTGTTCTTTTCCGGCTTGTTCTGCTGGGGAAGCTGCGCCGCAAAGCTGTCGGGCAGCTCCTGGAATTTTTCGGCCTCCACATAGTAGGCGGCCTGCTTGCCACTTTGATTGACCAGCAGAATATCGCTGTCGCAGAGAGCGCGGAGGGTGCCGCCTCCGGGCCGGTGCTCCATGCCGTGCTTTTTGCGAAGATCCTCCAGCGTGGTTCCAGGGCCGAGGTTGCCACGATACACACAGCGGTAATCGGCGGGCCTGATTCGCCCCTTGGCCCGTTCATAGGCGCAGCAGAAGTAATCCGTCTTGATGACATCTTTGATCTGGTAGAGTGCGTAGGTGTCGCAGCAGTCCTGCTCTCTCGGATGCTCCGGCAGGTAGGTGTAGCCGTTGCGCCACGCCATTTCCGCAAACTCCATGATGTGAAAGCCGCACTGCCCTATGTAGATGTGGTAGTCATCGATGTAGGAGCACTGCTGCTTCATCTGAGTGCCGTCCGGCTTTGTCATAATGATGCTGCTGTGGTTAGGCAGGCGAAAGAGCGTGTTGTAGTTGCAGTCCACAAACCGCATATCCCGTACCCCATTCGGATTGGGAAAGGCGCATACGCCCGCAATGTTGATAGGTTCCTGGCTCATCGTTCATGCCCTCCTCTTGCTTTTTTCGGCGGGGTGCGGTCATGCTCCTTCATCTTTTCCTGCGCCCAATCGGGCAGTTTGGTGAGATCTGCAATCCCCAGGACATCCGAGGCATCCCACCGGCACCGCTCACCAGAAAACAGCTCCTGAAAGTACACGGCTCTGCCTCTTGCTCCTGAGCTGCACCCAAAGCCGCCGACTGCGTACCCAAGCTGGCAATCTGCCGTGCGGTACTCAGCCGCCAAGCTGGTCGGCCTGAGAATCACAAGTTTGCCCTCCAGGGATTCTTTCTCGCCACGCTCACGACAATGCTCGGCTCCTAGCACCTCAATGGGTACAGCACGCTTCTCCCGGAATTCCGCCACCGCCTTTTGCTGCTCCTGCAAACGATTCAGAAAAATTTGCATGATCTCGATATAACTGTCACCGGCAACAGCCTGGGGAAAGATTTTCTCACCCAGCAGGTTATATTGCTGATAACAGGTCATGTAGGGCGTTTCCTTGTCCCTGGGATTGTAGCCCAGAAGCATCATGCGCCCGCCCAAACGGATGGACTGGAGGATTTCGTAATCCCCCGCCATTTCGGGGACAGCCATCTTTAACGCTCCCTTCCTGTGGAATCTTTCTGTTTATGAGTTTCCCGCCGCAAATGGCGATGCAGTGCGTAAAGCATGGTAACGTGTGTTTCAAAGCATTTCATGGCTTCTGCGTACTCTGTAAAGCTCGTATGTGCAGGATTTGGCTTGTGATTTGGTTGCCAGTCCCAAACAGCATACTGGTGGGAATCCTGAGAGTGGAACCCCACTGCAATTTCACGATCTTCCATGCTCACAGATGCCATCATCGTGTAGCCTTTATATTGTTCCGTGGTATGATGGAAAGAGCCGTTCCCCAGGTACAGGGTATAGCTTCCGTTTTGCCCTTGCTGATAAGAGACGGGGATCATAAGCTCTCCTGTGACCAAGTTGGGGTGGTAGGTGTAACCCAGCCGTTCTTCCATCATCATCTTGGGCATAGAGGAAAAGTCGATGTAATAGGCATCCGCCCCCATGATGTGGTAGGTGTGAAGTTTCCCCTTCACTGGGAAATAGGTGGACAAGACGGGATGTTTGATGTGGCCGGTGATGGCAACGCTCTTTTCCTTGGATGCCCTGTCGAGATAGAACTGGGGCTGTGCGCCGGGGACATCCCAGCCGCACATGGAGCCGCAGATCATGGCTTCCAGCTGCGCCAGTGTGATCCCCATGCGGCTGTTGGTGAAGTCCGCAATGTTTTTGTTTTCCTCCCGACTGTCTGTGTTCCACTCGCTGCGGTAGTACCCACGCTCGCCTCGCTTAATCACAATCAGTTCCCCGGTGCTGGGCAGGATAGAACAGCATTGTTCCGGTAGTGCTCCGCTCATTTTGACCTCCTTTTAGGCAACAAAAAACGGCCCTACGAGCCGCTTATCACAACTTGATTTAGTTTTCCGGCTGGTGATTTTCCGGTGCCGGTTTTCCCTGACATGGGGTTCTGTGCAGTATATAACGCACTCCGCTGATATGCCCTTCCGGACTGTATTCCCGGTGCCGCTCCACATAGCCGGCTTTCTCCAGCTCACGAACGGCATTGCCAACCGCCTCGATCCCATCCCGGCTCAGTTCTGCCAAATTGCGGACAGTGAAATTCCAGGTCGGTTCCTGAAGCAGCATGATAGAGAATAAACCCTTTGCCTTCAAGGAAAGGGTTTCGTTCTCTAAATGATGCTCCCGCATAAGAATCTGATCCATCTCGTTCATATCATCGCTCCTGTTCCCGCATTTTCTTTCTCTGCCACTGATCCAGGAGCCGGATAATTACTTCTTCCATCTGCTTGGGGGTATAGCTGGGCGGGAAGTATTTTTGCAGGCGATCATTTTTTAAGGTCACTTTCCGGGCCAGGGACTTGTCCTCCCGAAGAAGCACCTCCATGACATTGGCATCCAGCTTTCCCTCCTCACTCAGTTCCTTAAGACGCTTGGCCTGTCCCAGGCTGGGAGATACCTCATCCCGTTCCATGATGACCAACAGGGCAGTTTGCTCTTTTTCGCTCAGATGGGAAATGTAGTCCGCTGCGGGCGTGACCTTCAAAATCCCGTTGTCCACCTGCTCCAGCAGGGGAGGGATCAGCTTTGTTAGATTTACATACCGCTGTATTTGGGTTGCGCTTTCGCCAACTTGCTCAGCTAAAATATCCTTCGATTTTCCACGGATAAAATGGAGTCCAACTTGGCCCCCATTTTCTTTTGAGGGTCGTCCGGCCTGTCGCTTCATGGCCTCCAACTTCAGGCTGTACGCCCTGGCCTTTTCACTGGGCAGCAAGTCCTCACGGGTGATGTTATAGTCCACCACCAGAATGTCAGCCTCATCGTCCGTGTACTCCCGGATGATAACCGGCAGGCTTTCCAGACCCACCGTCCTGGCGCAATAGTCACGGCGATGGCCGGAGATAATCTCGTAGCCGCCCTCCGTCCGGGGGCGGACGATTAGCGGTTCCGCAACCCCCACCTGCTCGATGCTGTCCATAAGCCGAACCAGATCCGGCGTGGGCCGCTTGATGGAGTATGGCTGTCTGGCATAGGGGTAGATCTCACCGACGGGTATGTTCAGGATGCGCTCGTGGGTGTCCTGCTGCCGTTCCTGCTCACTTTTGAACAGATCATCGAGTGAGGCCAGGCCCATGTTTTTGACGTTGCCTGCCAAGGTTCATCACCTCCCTGGTAAAAGATTCATATGCGCTTGCTACCCGTCCCTCCTTGTCGTGTTCAAAGATGTTTTTGTGCTCCAAGCTGATCTCAGCGGCACGGATAGAACGGGGAATTTCGCTGTGGAACACCCTGCCTCCATAGGCTACCCGGATTTGCTCAATAACGCCACGGGAAAGAGTGGTGCGGCTGTCAACCATCGTCATCAGGATGCCGCCGATCTCCAGTCCGGGATTCAGCTGACGCTTTACCCGCATTACGGTTTTAAGTAATTGCTCTAAGCCCTTGGCGGGCAGGTAGTGAGCCTGTACCGGGATGATAACGCTGTTGGCTGCTGTCAGTGCGTTGATGGTCAGCATCCCCAGGGAAGGCATACAGTCCACGATGGCATAGTCGTAGTCCCTCTGGACGGTAGAGAGATATTGCCGCAAGACCGTCTCCCGGCTCATTGTGTTGACCAGCGTTACCTCGGTGGCGGACAGCTCTATGTTGGCAGGCATCAGATCCACGCCGTCCTGATGGTGCAGAATGCCATCGTGCGGCTCAATGGGCTTATCGGTGATGATCTTCCCCATGACCGTTGCCAGGGTAGGGTTCAGCTCGTCCGGCTGCTCCCAACCGAGAAGTTGGGTGAGATTACCCTGAGCATCTGCGTCAACCAGAAGAACTTTTTTACCTTGCCGAGAAAGACCAATGGCCAAACTTGCTGCCGTGGTGGT
This sequence comes from Clostridiales bacterium, assembly GCA_902362925.2. Taxonomy (GTDB): domain Bacteria; phylum Bacillota; class Clostridia; order Oscillospirales; family Oscillospiraceae; genus Pseudoflavonifractor. Next base: position 37,608 of record CABIYL020000013.1, read on the forward strand.
CTTGCCGACGCCGCCTTTTTGATTGGCCAGTGCGATTGTGTGCATTTATAACACCTCCGTTTCGATTGTCAGCTTGCCCTTTTGAAGGGCAGGCTCTCTTATTCTTTTTTCGGTATGTATTCTTTCTTTACTCCAGTCAGTATCACTATACTCAGTCTTATTACCCTCGGTTTTTCCGAGGTCTTGACCTCTGATTTCCCGAGGTTTAGAGTTCTGCTTTTCGGAGGTCTTGACTTCTGTTTTTCGGAAGTCTTGACTTCTGTTTTTCCGAGGTCTTGACCTTCGATTATCCGAAGTCTTGACCTCTGTTTTTCCGAGGTCTTGATTTCGGTCTTTCCGAAGTCTGTTTTTCTCCGGCGAAGTTTTTGACGTAGATCAGGGAGGCCCGTCCTTGACCTTGCCTTACCCGCTCAATCAGACCAACTCCTTTCTTGGTGTCCAATTCGTTGAACAGCTTGATTGCCTTCTCTGTCTTGTACCCAAGCGTCTCCGCAACGTCATCCAGGGTAAATATGATATATACCCGGCCTTGCTCGTCGTGCCACCCGTTCTTCATGGACAGGCTCATGCGGTCAAGCAGGATGCCGTAGAGCAGCTTGGCATCTGTCGATATGCCAGCAAACCGGCTGTCTGTAAAGAGCAGCTTGGGGATACGGTAAAATGAAAACTGTTCTGCTTCATAACCGTAATAATAAGAAAGCTCCACGGAAGCCATAACGATCACCCCCTATCAAAAAAGGAGAGCGTATTCAAAACGCTCTCCTTGAACAAATAATATGATACTGATATATTCGATTTGAAATTCATCGCTCAAGCAAAGGTGATACCATGATTGATGCAGTGAGCGATGTGTGATACAAGGGCCAAAGCAACTTTTCCACAAGCAAAGCCAAGAACCCTTGTCCCACAATGGATTCTCGGGCTTGTCCATATAAAATTCATGGGGGCATCTCCAGCTCTGTATCATGCAGGCAACAAGATACTGGCCTCATAGAGGATGTCCAAATGCCGGTTATAGCCATCCACTCGCACTGAGCCTGACAGTAGCTTTGCACCGCCGCTACACTCGGATTTGTCGTTTGCTTCAACCGTTATTGATAATGTGGGCCACCAGGCGGAGATTGTGCTCAATCAGGATATTCCGGGCCTCCAGGTCCCCGGCGGCGCAGCGCTCCAGGTACATCCGCTCCTCCTCCGCCTTCAGCGGACGCGGGAATGAGCCTCCGTTTCCCCCTGAGAGCCGCAGCGTGACAAAGAGTCCGTTGAGCATCAGAAGCAGCCATGCGGTAAGCATACCATCACCCTCCATTTTTCTTCATGGTAAGTATCCTATTCCCGCCCGGCACGTCCTTATGTGACAGTCCTTCTGACAAAGAGCCGTCCGGGTGCAATGCATGCGCCCGGGCGGCTCTTATGATATTCTATTTACTTACCGGCGGACACGCACTTGCGAATCCGGAGAAGCATAAGAATCAGGCTAACCCCCAGCAGGATATGGCCGATGCCGGCCACACTGGACAGGGCGCCGTTCATGGCGGAGGACAGGTTAGTCCCCAGCACCTGGGTCACGCCCCGGAGCAGGAAGGTAAGACCGGTCAGGTTCAGGCCCACATGGTACACGGCCAGCACCTTCCCCGTCCCTGCATCGGAGAAGCCAATCGCCTTCTCCAGCAGCAGGAGCAGCAGGAAGAAGGTCATGCCCAGCATGAAGTAGTGGGGATGGATGGCGGAGAGCACGGTCCGGCCCTCAAAGCCGTTGAACTTGGTGAATTCCCGGTAGAACACGCCGAAGATCATGGCAATCACGGCGTAGACCACGGCAGTATTGGCGTAGCGCTTCATAAAAAATTCCTCCTTATTTCTCGTTCTTCATAGCCTGGTAGCCGATGAGCACCGTCCACACATAGGCGCAGGTCTTGGGAATCATCAGCATGCCAACCATGGGCACGGCGTCCGCCCAGAGGACCACCGGGATATAGAACCCGAAACTGAGGGCAATGGTCAGCCACATCCAGCGGAAGGCATGGTCGTTCCGTTCCTTAGCGCTGCGGTAGAAGAGGACGATGATCAGCAGACCCAGCAGGGCGAAGGGGATGTTCCGCCAGATTCCCCAGGACAGGGGGGCGGAGGCGCTGAGCCAGTCGTTCTGAGGCATCATGCACAGGACAATCCGCAGCCCGGCCAGGATGTACACGGCGGCAGTGATGCCGTTGCGGCCCTTGATCTGATAGCGCTGACGCCAGACGTAATAGAGAATCACATAGAAGATGGTCATGGTGATGGAGGTGATCCACTTGCCCAGTCCCAGGGGTACGGTGTAGTTCTCCAGGCTGGTGGTGCACAGGGCCAGCGCACGGGGCACCAGGTGGAAGGAGTCACCCGCGCCCAGCACCACAGCCATCACGCCGAAGAGCCGGTACTGGCTCCGGCCTTTGCTGCCCCGGATCATGAGAATGCCAATGGTAATGACGGAAATAAGATAGACCGCGTCAAACAGGGTCTCTACAATTGCCTGCATAATGAATATTCCTTTCGTTCCGTTGTTATTTTATATCAACCGCACGCTGCCGCGCGGACTGCTCTTCCGTAGTTGCGGCCGAACAGGCACCCCGCCAGCAGCAAGGACGCCCCCAGACCGGAGTAGAACACGGCGATGAACCGCTCCGGCGCCAGGCCGGAAGCCCGCAGGCCAATGCCGCCGGTCATCATCACCGCCATGATGGCAAAGGCCTTGCCGTCGAAGAATTTCAGGAAAAACTGGGGCTTCTCCTCCATACCTGCGATGCGTCCGGTGTGCTTTTTCACCAGCTTGCCGAACACAAAGCGTTGGAACAGCCCAAAGACCACGGCGGACAGCAGCAGATTCACCACAGTCACGTAGGCCGGGTAAGCCATCAGGCCAATCCGCAGGATGTTGAACCCCGCCGCCCCCCACACCAGGCAGGCCAGCAGCAAAAGGGTATTCTTCTGTACTTTCATGCGCTATCACTCCTTTATCTGAACATTGTTCATTTTGTTCCTAAAAAAGGCCCGGCCCCAGCGTCCGGCCAGTGGCCGGACGCATGGGAGCACGGGGATATTTTTATTGTAAAGGTTCTGAAGGCGGTCAGTAGACGGTCCTGCGGATCAGCTCCAGAACGGAAGTGGGGTTGTAATCCCCCCGGAGAAGTGCGGATAAAAAGAGGGAAAATAGGATGTCCGCAAACTTTTCCGCCGTGAATTCCTCATCAAAGGCGTCGGGTCTGACCTTGGGGTCCTGCTTCAGCACGACGCCCAGTCCGTTCAGGATGTGCTGCCAGGTCTGCTCCATCCGCTGTCTGCCGTCGGACTTCTCCATCCCCAGAAAGCCCATGGAGTGGAGGTTGAAGAACCCCGGGTACTGCCGGCAGCCGTACTCCATACGCTGATAAATCCAGGAGACGCAGAACAGGGTATCCCGGAATACCTCCTCCTGCTCAGGCAGGTGGAAGATATCGCACCAGACGCTCTCCACCGTGGCGGACACCAGGTCGGCCTTGGAGTCGAAGTAATTGTAGATGGACCCCACCGACACGCCGCAGGCACCGGCCACAGAGCGGATGCTGATGGCAGACCAGCCCTGGCTGCGGATCAGCTCCCGGCTGGCGGCAAGGATCTCCTCTTTGGATGTGACAACGGTATTCATGGCCCGACCTCCAATATGAACGATGTTCATTATAGCGATGACACCCTGTCCTGTCAAGTATCCCGCTCAAATTTTTTCTCTTGCCCCCATGCCGTTGTATCCGGCATGAAAATCACGTATAATGGGGCTATCCTTCGCCGTCAGGCTATTCCACCGAGGTGATAACCATGGACAATCCGGAACATCTGCTGGCTCATACCCTTCCCTTCTGGCCGGAGCTCAGTCCGGAAGAGCAGGATACGCTGAAACGGAGCGTTCTGCCCTCCACCGTCCCCAAGGGCACGGTTACCCACCGGGCGGACCAGGAGTGCCAGGGCCTGCTTCTGCTCCTGTCTGGCCAGCTGCGGGTGTATCTTCTGTCCGAAGAGGGCCGGGAGGTCACACTTTACCGGGTGAGAGCGGGAGAACTGTGCGTCATGTCCTCCTCCTGCCTGATGGACGCCATTGTATTTGACGTGCTCATTGAGGCCATGGAGGACACCCAGGCCGTCACCATCCCGTCGGCCATCCTGTCCCCCATTCTCCAGAACCACCCCAGGGCTGAGCTTTTTCTCTACAAGACCGCCAGCGAGCGGTTCTCCGATATCATGTGGACCATGCAGCAGATTCTCTTTATGGGCATTGACCGGCGTGTGGCCATCTTTCTGTGGGATGAGATACTACGAAACGGCCCGGTCATCCCCCTCACCCACGACGAGATCGCCCGCTGCATCGGCAGCGCCCGTGAGGTGGTCACCAAGGTACTCCGATACTTCTCCCAGGAGAGCATCGTATCCCTCAGCCGGGGTAAGGTCACGGTCATTGACCGGGAGAAGCTGCGTGCCCTGACCTGAAGTGTAAGACAGTCACATACACCGCCCCCCGGTTCCGGTATACTGTACTGGAATCGGGGGGCTTCTGTCTGCCCGCCTGAAATCAGAGAGCTTTGGAGGTCTGTATGCTGTCAAAACGAATTGCTGAGGTGGATCGGTCGCGGTGCGTGGCCTGCGGCGCCTGTACAAAGGAATGTCCCAGAGCGGCTGTGGCAGTCCATCGGGGCTGTTTTGCCGCGGTGGAGCCGGTCCGCTGCGTGGGATGCGGAAAATGCGCCAAGGTCTGCCCCGCGGACTGCATTACACTGATGGAACGGGAGGCTCAGGCATGAAAAAGACTCATTGGTACGACTATCTCTGGCTCTGGTCCATTCTGTTCTTTGCCCTGGGCTTCTTCAACATTCTGTTCGCCTGGCTGGGCATGATCGACTTTCTCCTCCCTCTGGGCCTGGCCATTTTTGGTGGAAACAAGTTCTTCTGCAACAATCTGTGCGGACGGGGACAGCTCTTCTCCCTGCTGGGCGGACGGCTGAAGCTGTCCCGCGGAAAGCCTGCGCCCCGCTGGATGGCCTCCAAGGGCTTCCGGTACGGCTTCCTGGTCTTCTTCCTGGCCATGTTCGGCAACATGCTGTTCCAGACCTGGCTTGTCTTTGCCGGAGCCTCCTCCCTGCGTGAGGTCATCAAGCTCTTCTGGACCATCCGGGTGCCCTGGGGCTGGACCTATACCGCCGGTATGGTCCCCGACTGGGTGGCCCAGTTCAGCTTCGGCTTTTACAGCCTGATGCTCACCTCCCTCCTCATCGGCCTTATTGTCATGGTCCTCTACCGGCCCAGAACCTGGTGCTCCTTCTGCCCCATGGGCACCATGACCCAGGGCGTGTGCAAGCTGCGGAACCATAGCGGAAAGGAACAGGCCTGACATACCGCGGATTCTGTGCTATACTGGGGATACATCACAGCGGAAGGGGTATGGATATGGACACCATTCAGGAGAAGCTGTTTGCCCTCCAGGACTTGAACTACCGGCAGTTTCAGTCCAAGCTGATGCCCACCGTGGACCCGGAGCAGATCATCGGCGTGCGGATGCCTGCTCTGCGGAAGCTGGCAAAGGAGCTGAAGGGCACCGTTGAGGCGGAGACCTTCCTTGCCGCCCTCCCCCACCGGTACTACGATGAGAACAACCTCCACGGCCTGCTTCTCTGCGCCCGGTCCGGCTATGAGGAGACGGTGGCCGGACTTGATATTTTCCTCCCCCATGTGGACAACTGGGCCACCTGCGACCTGCTCTCCCCCAGGGCCTTCCGCTCCCATCCGCCCCAGCTCCCCGGCCAGATCCGCCGCTGGCTGGACAGCGGCGACACCTACACCGTCCGCTTCGGTCTGGAGATGCTCATGTCCTTCTATCTGGACGAGTGCTTCCGCCCGGAGTACCTGGACTGGGCGGCGGAGGTGAAGAGCGAGGAGTACTATGTGCGGATGATGGTGGCCTGGTACTTTGCCACCGCCCTGGCCAAGCAGTACGACGCCGCGCTTCCCTATCTGACAAGCCGTCGGCTGGAGCAGTGGACCCACAACAAGACCATCCAGAAGGCGGTGGAGAGCTACCGCATCACCCCGGAGCAGAAGGATGCGCTCCGGGCCTTGAGATGGAAAAACAGCTGAAAAAACGGAAGGCCTCAAGGCCTTCCGTTTTTTATGTTTTGAATGCTCAGCCCTTCAGCTGCTCCGCCGCCTTGATGAGACGGAGGACGTTGTCAGCCGTGAGGGTCATGTTCTCCACGCTCTTGTGGCGGGAGACCGAGAAGTCCTGGGGCAGGCGGTTGATGGAGAACACGGCGGTGACGCCCATGCCGTAGGCAGGATCAATGTCGTTGTCCGCGCCGCCCACAATGACGGTGACGGGCACATTCTGGAGCTTGGCACGCTTGGCCACGCCGATGACCACCTTGCCACGGAGGGACTGGCTGTCAATCTTGCCCTCGCCGGTGAAGATCATGTCTGCGTCGGCGATGACGTCGGCAAAGCGGACGGTGTCCAGCACGGTCTCAATGCCCATCTGGAGCCGGGAGCCGAAGAAGGCCACCATGCCCGCGCCCATGGCGCCGGCGGCGCCGGAACCGGGCATGAGGGCGATATCCTGGCCCAGGTCCCGCTTGATGACCTCGGCCAGATGCTTGATGCCCTCGTCCAGGAAGAGGACCATCTCCGGGTCGGCGCCCTTCTGGGGTCCGAACACGTGGGCCGCGCCGGTGGGACCGTACATGGGGTTGTCGATGTCGCACATGGTGACGATCTCCACGCCCTCCAGGCTCTTGTCCCGGCCAGACATGTCGATGCGGGCGATCTCATTGGTGGTGCCGCCGGTGGGAACAAAGGCCTCGCCCTTGTCGTTGTAGAACTTCACACCCGCAGCAGCGGCCGCGCCGCAGCCGCCGTCGTTGGTGGAGCTGCCGCCCAGGCCCACGATGATTTTCTTCACGCCCTTGGCGGCAGCGGCCAGAATCAACTGGCCCACGCCGTAGGTGGTGGTCTTGCGGGGGTCCTTCCGGTCCTCCACCAGAGGCAGACCGGCGCAGGCGGCCATCTCGATGACGGCGGTCTCGCCGTTGTCGATGAGGCCGTAGAAGCCCTCCATGTCCTCGAAATAGGGATTCTTGACGGTGACCTTCACCTTCTCGCCGCCCAGCGCGGTGAGGAAGCAGTCCACGCTGCCCTCGCCGCCGTCGGCCACGGGGATGGACACCACCTGGCAGCCCGGGAAGTGCTCGGCCACCTTGCCGCCGATGATCTCGCAGATCTG
>CABIYL020000013.1:45173-124680 GCA_902362925.2 Clostridiales bacterium
CTCATCGGGAGCGTCGGAGATGTAGATGACGGTGGCGCGCATCAGCAGGCGGGCGAAGATCTGGGACTGCCACTGGTCGATGCGGGTCTGGTCCTTGGGCGTGGCCATAAAGGTGGCCATCATCCGCTTCAGGTCCTTCTCCTCCTTGAAGGTCTTGTAGAACTCGGCGCCGCCGTGGCCGTCGTTGGACTTGGCCAGCATGATGATGACGCCGCCCTCCTTGACGGTGGCCTCGGCAGCGGTCATGCCCTTGACGGCCTGGTAGATGTTCTGATCCAGGGGGTAGCCGCCGTTGGTAGAGATGACGATGTCGCTCATGACGGCGTCCACCTTGCACTTGGAGCTGAGGAACTCACGGCCGGCAATGTGGGCCTGGTCCACGTCGCCGGAGACGGCGTAGATGACCTCCTTGTCGGAGTTGATGACCACGTTGCAGATAAAGGCCAGGTGGGCGGCACGGGCGGCGTAGAGCATGTCGATGTGGATGGGGTTGCCGTCCACGATGCCGGTGCGGGCCCGGTCGCTGGCGATGAACTCGGCGTTGTGGTTGTAGATGACGGTCTTGCGGCTGGCGATGCCGGGCAGCACGCTCTTGCGGCCGCCGGAGAAGCCGGCAAAGAAGTGGGGCTCAATGAAGCCCTCGGCCACCAGCAGGTCGGCCTCCACAGCCAGGCGGTCCACAATCAGCTCGCCGCCGGAGGGCAGCTTGCCCAGGCTGACCTGGGTGGGATCGTCGCAGTCGTGGATGACGATCTTCTCCTGGGCCACGATGTCGGGGCCGAACTTGTTGACCAGCTCCTCCTTGGTGGTCTCACGGTGGCAGCCGGTGGAGATGAGGATGGTGATGTCGGCGTCGGGGTTGCCCTTGCGGATCTCCGCCAGCATCTGGGGCATGATGATCTTGCTGGGCACGGGACGGGTGTGGTCGCTGGCGATGATGACAACCTTCTTCTTGCCCTCAGCCATGACGGACAGCTTGGGGGTGCCGATGGGGTGCTCCAGGGCCTCACGGACCAGCTCCTCCTGGGACAGCTCGGGCTTGTAGTGGTGCATCTCAGAGGTCAGGACGGCGCTCAGCCGCTCCTGGGGAATGTCAATGGAAAGGGTCTCCTTACCGTAAGGGAACTGAATGACGGGCATGGGTACTTCCTCCTTCATTGTGTTGGACGTAAAACGGGGCGGCGCAGGCGCCGCGCCCCACGTAAGAGAGAATGGTGGGTGCGGCCCTGATCGCCGCCCCGCGTACGACCGTCTGTTGTTTCTCAGAGCTTTTCGCCGATCTCAATGGCCTTGAGCAGGCTGTCCTCTCTGGCAATGCCCTTGCCCGCAATGTCAAAGGCAGTGCCGTGGTCCACGCTGGTACGCACCACGTCCAGACCGACGGTGATGTTGACGCCCGAGTCAAAGGCCAGCATTTTCAGGGGGATATGGCCCTGGTCGTGGTACTGGGCCACCACCATATCAAACTCTCCCTTCACCGCCCGCAGGAACACGGTGTCCGGCGGAACGGGGCCGGTGACGTTGATGCCCTCGCCCTTGCAGGCCTCAATGGCGGGGCCGATCTCCTTGATCTCCTCATCGCCGAAGATGCCGTTCTCGCCCGCATGGGGGTTGAGACCGGCCACCGCGATGCGGGGATTCTCGTAGCCCACCTTTTTCAGGGTGTCCCAGGCCAGATGGATCACGTCCATCTCCCGCTCCTTGGTGCACAGGTCGCAGGCCTGGCGGAGAGAGACATGGGTGGTGACGTGGATGGCCTTCAGCTTGTCGCTCCACAGCAGCATGGCGAACCGGTCGCCGTGGGTGAACTCGCCAAAAATCTCCGTGTGGCCGGCGTAGTTGTACCCGGCCAGGTGGAGAGCCTCCTTATTGAGGGGGGCGGTGACCACGGAGGTGATCTCCTTGGCCAGAGCCGCGTCAATGGCCGCCTTCACATAGAGGAAGGCACACTTGCCGCCTGCGGCACAGACCTTACCCACCGTAATGTCCTCCAGGGCGATGGGGTTGGGGTCCACCACGTTGAGGCAGCCGTCTGCCGCCTCCGCCGCGTGGGAGACAGTACGGATGGTAAAGCCGTGGCCGAACTTCTGGTTGTAGTGTTCCAGCAGCGCAGCGCTGCCGAAAACCAGGCAGCGGTCCAGGTAGTCGCTTCTGGTTTTCAGTGCTTTCAGAATGATTTCCGGGCCGATCCCGCAGGGATCGCCCATGGTAATGCCGAAACGAGCCATTACTCGGGGATCACCTCCTTCAATTTTCTCAGTGCAAAGGTGATGGCGTCCTCCTTGCCGAAAGCGCCCGCCTTGGTGACCACCTTCAGCCCGGCAAAGGGTCCGCCGGACAGGCGCATCATGGGGATGCCCACCGCAATCTCGGTGACAATGGAGGAGCCCAGGCTCCGGGCCTCCATGAAGAAGCCCAGGGCGGTGTCTCCGCCGGTGAGGAACATGCCGGAGATGGGGGTCTGCTCCAGAATGGCCTTGGTCATCCTGCCCATGACCATCTGGGTGTAGCCGCTGACCTGCTCCCGGGTCATGTTCAGCTTCTCGCCCACCGCCACCGACCGGTCCAGCTCGGCCCGGTTGCAGGAGGCGGAGGAGGCCAGGATGGCGTCCTTGCCCTCCTTCAGCAGGGCAACGGTCTGCGCCACACAGGTCTCCAGCTTCTGCTCACCGGTGAGCAGCTCGGGGATAGGGACGCTGACCAGGGGGATACCCTCTCCGGCGGCGAAGTTGACCTGCTCCCGGCTGACGGCGCTGACGCTGGCCACTACGGCCAGAGCGGGAGGCACGTCCACCTCCACGCCCAGCAGGTGGTCCGCCATGGCGGCGGTACCCACCCACAGCGTCCGCTTTCCGGTGGCCACCGCCGCCTGAATGACGGAGCGCAGGTCGGCGTTGGTGGCGCTGTCGCAGGTAAAGACCCGGCCGGCGGAGAAATCGATCTCCCCGGCGGACACCTGGTCCTCGGAGATGTGGGTCACCGGCTCGTCATACACCGCCTCCAGCAGCCTGGTGATGTTGTCCTCGGTGACGGGGGTCTTGGGGTCCTTGGCCAGCTCGGTGCGGGTGATGGGGATTCCCTTGAGCAGGTGCACGCCGCCCACTGTGGTACGGCCCAGGTCGGGCAGAGCGGGTGTAAAGACCACCAGCTCACTGCCGTACAGCTCGTCCACAGCCTTGATCTCGGCGGCCACGCTGCCCCGGAGGGTGGAGTCCACCTTTTTCATCACCCGGCCGAAGGCCGTCAGGTCCACGCCCTTGAGTCCGGCACGGACCGCAGCGGCAGCCTCCTCCGGCCCCAGCGCCCTGGACTCGGTGTCCAGGACGAAGGAGCCCTCAGAGGCGATAAATTCGCTGGAAAAAACCACGCTGGTGGGAACGCCCCGCCGCTTCAGCTGTACGCCCGTGTCATTGGCGCCGGTAAAGTCATCCGCAACAATCAGATATCGGTTCAACGGGGTTCCCTCCTATGTAGTATGAATGTGCTGTTGTGTCTGGTCCGTCAATCAGACCATCTCACCGTCAATGGCAGCCTTCTCGCGGTTGTCATCCACATAGCGCTCGGGGTGATTCTTCCGCTCCACCCGGTCCAGGAAGGTGACCAGCAGGGGGCAGAGGATGGCGGTGACGATGATGGCGGCGGAAATCTGGACGGTGGCGGCAGCGGCGACCACGGCCAGAGCGGGGTCAGCGGCGGCCACAGCCTCGGGGGTGGCGGCAGCGTTGCCGGCGGTGGTGCCGATGGCGGCGCCGACCTGGGGACGCTTCACGCGGCCGATCTTATACACCAGGTAGCCGATGAGGCCGGTAACAGCGGTGCAGACCACGCCAAGCAGGATGCCGGGGAGACCGGCGCTGACCAGGTTGGTGAAGGTGAGGCCCGCGCCCAGAGGGAAGGCGAAGAAGGGGATCATCATGGTGGCGCCGGGAGCGCAGAAGCTGCGGATGTCCTCGTCAATGTTGCCCAGCGCGCAGCCGACCACGATGGGAAGCACGCAGCCAACCAGAGTCATGATGGGAATGTTGGCCATGCCGGTGGCGCCCAGGGCCACCATGGTGAAGAAGGGACCGTCGTTGATGGACAGGATGGACACGGCGCCCACGTCGGTCTCGTCGCCGAACTCACCGGCCAGAGCGGCGTACAGGCCGCCGTTGGAGTTGGAGATGGCGCCCACGATGGCCAGAGGCGCGATACCCAGAATACCGGCCTCGCCGAAGATCTTGTTGACCAGCACACCCAGCAGGATGCCCAGACCGACCTTGACGGTGGTCAGGACAATGCCCTTGGCCAGAGGGATACCGGCACGCTTGACGTTGATCTGCGCGCCGTTGCAGAACAGGAACACTGCCAGGATGGGCATGGCGCCTGACTTCCACAGGTAGGACGTGAAGGTGCCGCTGCCGCCCAGGGTAATCAGGCCGGGCAGCCAGGTGTTGAAGGCAGCACCCAGGAGCAGGGGGACGATCATCAGACCGCCGGGGACTTTCTTGACCATTTTCAGGATATGCATTACGAAATCCCTCCTATTCAGCTTTGCCCGTCTCTCTCCGGGCCACGTATTATTTGTTAATGCAAATCCCGTGCCAACTTTCAAACCCCTTGATTTTGGGAATTCTATGAACAAACTGCAAACAGCCGTTTCTTTTTGCAACGTTTATTCGTTGCATTTTGCATCGTATGTTGCAGTATTAAACGACATTTGTCTGTTCTTTTAGCCTTCTCCAGAGAGTTGTACGATTAATGCCAAGAATTTCACAAGTTTTTTGGACATTTCCGCCTGTCCGCTGATACACCATCTCAATATATTTCTGCTCCAGGCTCCGCAGGTCCAGACCGTCCCAGTCCGGAGGCAGAACATCGGTACACACCGGCCCGCTCTCCTGCACTGGCTGGACAGCACGGCGCTCCCCATCCCCCTCGGCCAGGATGGCGTCAAAGGAGGAGAGGATGACGCACCGCTCAATCAGTCCCTCCAGCTCCCGGATGTTGCCCTCGTACTTCCGGTTGAGCAGACAGCTCTCCACGTCCGGCGTGGGCTCCAGCAGGGGCTTGCCGTACTTCTCCGAGTACTTGCGGATAAAGTACCGGGTCAGGGCCGGAATGTCCTCCCGGCGGCGGTCCAGGGGTGGAATCCGGAGGGTGAGGACGTTGATGCGGTAGTACAGGTCCTTGCGGAACCGGCCCTCCTCCATCTCCCGCTTTAAGTACTTGTTGGAGGCGGTGATGATTTTCACGTCGATGGGGATGACCCGTCCGCCGCCCAGGCGCATGACCTGCTTCTCCTGGAGCACCCGGAGCAGACGGCCCTGGAGTTCCATGGGGATCTCGCTGATCTCGTCCAGAAACAGGGTGCCGTTGTGGGCCAGCTCGAAGATGCCGGGCTTGCCCTTTTTTCGTGCGCCGGTAAAGGAGCCCTCCTCATAGCCGAAGAACTCACTCTCAATGAGGGAGGGGGCGATGGCCGCGCAGTTGACCGCCACAAAGGGCCCCAGATGGCGGCGGCTGTAATTGTGGATGCTCTGGCAGAACAGCTCCTTGCCCACGCCGGAGGCGCCGCAGATGTGGATGGGGGTGTCGTACATGGCGAACTTCTTGGCGGTCTTGATGCACTCGCCAATCTGGTGGCTGGCGTAGACAATGTCGTCAAAGGTGTACTTGGCGATAAACCCCTTCTCGTTCATGGAGCGGCGGATTTTTTCCTCCAGGTTCTGCACCTCGGTGACATCCTGGAAGGTGGCCACCGCGCCCTTTACCTCCCCGTCCACCGTGATGGGCACCCGGTTGGTGACGATGCGGGAGTCCCACAGGTTCTGGATCTCCCCCAGCTGGGCTGTGCCGGTGGCCAGGATTTCGGGCAGCTTGGTGTTGGGCACAATGTCGGCAATGGGCCGCCCCTTGGCCCGCTCACAGGGCACCCCGAAGAGCTGCTCCGCCCGGCGGTTGTAGACCGTGATTTTCTCGTTCTCGTCGATGGCGATGATGGCGTCGTGGACGAAGTCGGTGATGGTGGCAATCTGCTGGGCCCGGCGTTTCTCCTCCTTGGCCACCCGCAGAATCCGCCGCGCCTCCTGGATGGCGGTGTGGATGGAGCTCTTCTGGGACTGGATCATGATGCCGTTGCAGTTGAGCTCCCGGATGATGCGGGTGATGTTGGCGTCGCCGATGTAGGTCTTGATTCCCCGGCGCTTGTGGTCCTCAATGACGGCGTAAATGTCGCTCTCCCGCTTCAGCTCCACCAGCACCACCGGGTTGGGCAGCAGCTTGCGCAGCAGGTCGTACCCGTCCACCACGTTGGAGTAGCCCACCACGCCGATGGTCTCGTTGGGGTCGTCCACCTGCTCAAAGCTCTGGAGCACGTCGTAGGCTGTCACCTTGATCTCCACCGCAGGGATGGAGAAGGCCTCCCTGACCAGCTGATAGGTTCCGCCACGGCTGACAATCAGCTCGGCGCCCTCAGCGATGGCCTTCCGGGCCACCTCCACGCCCTCGCTCATGCTGCCCAGCAGCACCTCCACATTGTGATAGCCCTGCTCCCGGACAATCTCCTCCGCCCGGTCCTTCATCTCCCGGAGGGGCGTCAGCACTACGATCTCCTTCACGGCTCTCTCTCCTTCTGGGAACCCCTATTTTATTTTCAGTATAGCGATTTCCTTCGGGCAATGCAAGAAAGAGCCTGTTTTCCCGTCCGTTTCCCCACCCATGTGCGCCACAGAGACAGGGCCTCCGGCGAAAGAATGAGAATGGCGGTCAGGTTGGGCAGGGCCATGAGGCCGTTGAAGATATCCGCCATCTGCCACACGGCGGACATGTCACCCGCACTACCCACCACAATCATCACCAGAAACACCGCCCGATAGGCCCACCGCAGCCGGTGGGAGCCGGTGAGGTACTGGAGGCCCCGCTCGCCGTAGTAGCTCCACCCCAGCAGGGAGGTGAAGGCAAAGAGCAGCAGGCAAACCGCCACAAAGGCCCCACCCCACGGGCCGTACACCGTGGAAAAGGCGGCGGCGGACAGGGGCGCGCCCAGCATAGAATCGGACACCGTGCCGCTCCGGATGGCGGCCAGGGCCTCCGCCGGGTGGTAGACGCCGGTGGTGAGGATGACTAGGGCGGTCATGGTGCACACCACCAGGGTGGCCACAAAGACCTCAAAGATGCCCCACATGCCCTGTTCGGCAGGCTCCTTCACGTCAGAGGCGGCGTGGGCCATGGCGGAAGAGCCCATACCCGCCTCGTTGGTGAACACCCCACGGGCAACGCCGTACCGCATGGCCCTTGCTACGCCGTAGCCCAGGCCGCCCCCCACTGCCGCCGATGGAGTCAGTGCCTCGGTGACAATGGACTCAAGCGCCCCGGGCAGGGCGGAGGCGTTGACAGCCAGCACCACCGCGCTGCCGCCGATAAACAGCAGGGCCATGGCGGGCACCAGCTTCTCGCTCACCGCGCCGATGCGGCCGATGCCCCCCAGAATGACCAGACCGGTGAGCGCCGCCGTCACCACTCCCACCGCCAGCCGGTCCCAGCCGAAACTGTGCTCCAGAGCGGTGGCGATGGAGTTGGCCTGCACCATGTTGCCGCCCCCCAGGGACGCCCCCACGCAGCACAGGGAGAAGAAGCAGGCCAGCCCACGGCTGCCCAGGCCCCGTTCCATGTAGCACATGGGTCCCCCCTGCCAGCCCCCATCCGGGGATGGCTCCCGGTAGCGGACGGCCAAGGTCTTTTCCAGACAGCCGGTCATCATGCTCAGAAAAGCGGACACCCACATCCAGAACACCGCCCCTGGGCCGCCGTAAAAGATAGCGGTGGCCACTCCAGCGATGCTGCCCGTGCCGATGGTGGACGCCAGGGCGGTGGAGAGAGCCTGGAGCTGGGTGATGCCCCTGCCGGTCTTTTTTCCCCTTCCCAGGAACACCGAGCCCAGGGTGGTTTTCATCCACAACGGCAGGCCGAAGAGCTGGAAAAAGCCCGTCCGCACCGAGCAGTACAACCCCGCCAGCAGAAACAGCCCCAGCAGCCACGGGTTCCAGATAAAATCCCCCAGCCGCTCCAAAAACGCCATGGTACCACCTCCTCTGTCCACAGGTATGCGTCCCCCGGTGGAATTATGTGGACGGCCGCATAGGATGGAGGGAGTCTGGAAAACTGGGAGGGGACGCCTTTGTGTACCATCAGCCTGTGTATGATTGTAAAGAACGAGGAGGCCGTGCTGTGCCGGTGCCTGGAGAGCGTTGCGGCTCTGGTGGACGAAATTGTGATTGTGGACACCGGCAGCACCGACGCTACAAAGGAGATTGCCCGGCAATTTACGGATAAGCTCTTCGATTTTCCGTGGGTGGATGACTTTGCCGCCGCCCGGAACTTCTCCTTTGACCAGGCCAGCGGCGACTACTGCATGTGGCTGGACGCGGACGATGTAATAGAAGAGCCCGACCGGGTCCGGTTCCGTGCCATGCGGGAACAGCTTTTGCCGGAGGCCGACGTGGTGATGATGCCCTACCACACCGCTTTTGACCCCCAGGGGCAGCCCACCTTCACCTATTACCGGGAGCGGGTGGTGCGCAACGAGGCCCGTTTCCGCTGGTCAGGAGCGGTCCACGAGGCCATCACCCCCGCCGGGGAAATCCGCTGGTCGGACGCGGCTGTATCCCACAAAAAGGTAGGTTCAGGTGACCCGGACCGCAACCTGCGTATCTATGAATCCCAGCTGGCTGCAGGCAAGGCACTGGACCCCAGGAATCAGTTCTACTACGCCCGGGAGCTGTGGTATCACAGCCGCTTTGAGGAGGCGGCCAAAGTGCTCACCGCCTTTCTGGACAGCGGAAAGGGGTGGCTGGAGAATCAAATTGAGGCCTGCCGCCTGCTGTCCCAGTGCATGACCGCCCTGGGCCGGGATGGGGACGCCCTTTCCTCCCTGCTCCGCAGCCTGACTCTGGACACCCCAAGGGCTGAGGTGTGCTGCGATATGGGCGGCTGGTTTCTGGCCCGAAAACAGTGGCGGCAGGCCGCCTTCTGGTACGAGCTGGCCCTCACCCGGAAGCGGGACGACACCTCCGGCGCCTTCGTCTCCCCCGACTGCTACGGATACCTCCCCGCTGTCCAGCTGTGCGTCTGCTGGTACCACCTGGGGGACGTGGAGAAGGCCAAAGCCTTCAACGAGCTGTCAGCCTCCTTCCGTCCGGAGGACCCATTTGTCCTCCAGAACCGGACTTTTTTCTCCTCTTTGTCTTTCTCTTGACGTTCCTTGACAAGCTACCTTTAAAAATAGTATACTTTTTCGGTCGAATGTCCATTTTTACTGTTCCACGCTGCTCTTGACGAATTCATACTGAAATAGTATAATTAGCTCAAGCTAACCATTGCGGTATTGCAATCCGCCCGGCAGCCAAATCTGTACCAAAGGAGACTTCTATGGAAGAAATGCGCATCGTACCGGAGTGGGACTCCTTCACCCCCGGCGTATGGCAGAAGGAGATCAACGTCCGGGATTTCATCCAGAAGAACTACACCCCCTATGAGGGCGACGAGTCCTTCCTGGCCGGCCCCACGGAGGACACCAAGGCCCTGTGGGCTCAGGTGATGGACCTGTCCCGCCAGGAGCGGGAAAAGGGCGGCGTGCTGGATATGGACACCAGCATTGTCTCCACCATCACCTCCCACGGACCCGGCTACCTGGACAAGAGCAGAGAGAAAATCGTGGGCTTTCAGACCGACAAGCCCTTCAAGCGGGCGCTCCAGCCCTACGGCGGCATCCGCATGGCGGTGAAGGCCTGCGAGGAGAACGGCTACCATGTGGACCCCCAGATCGTGGAGTTCTTCACCAAGCACCGCAAAACCCACAACGAGGGCGTGTTCGACGCCTACACCCCCGAGATGCGCGCCTGCCGCTCCAGCCATATCATCACCGGCCTGCCCGACGCCTACGGCCGCGGCCGCATCATCGGCGACTACCGCCGGGTAGCCCTCTACGGCGTGGACCGGCTCATCGAGGACAAGCAGCACCAGAAGGACACCACCCGCATTATCATGTACTCGGGCGTCACCCGGGAGCGTGAGGAGCTCAGCGAGCAGATCAAGGCCCTCAAGGAGCTCAAGGAGCTGGGCAAAATCTACGGTCTGGATATCTCCCGCCCCGCCGCCAACGTGCAGGAGGCCATCCAGTGGCTCTACTTCGGCTACCTGGCCGCCATCAAGGAGCAGAACGGCGCGGCCATGAGCCTGGGCCGTACCTCCACCTTCCTGGACATCTACGCCCAGCGGGATCTGGCCGCCGGCACCTTTACCGAGGAGCAGATCCAAGAGTTTGTGGACCACTTTATCATGAAGCTGCGGCTGGTCAAGTTCGCCCGCACCCCCGAGTACAACGCCCTCTTCTCCGGCGACCCCACCTGGGTCACTGAGTCCATCGGCGGCATGGGCATTGACGGCCGGAGCATGGTCACCAAGATGTCCTACCGCTACCTCCATACCCTGGAGAACCTGGGCACCGCCCCCGAGCCCAACCTGACGGTGCTCTGGTCCACCCGGCTGCCCATGAACTTCAAGCGCTTCTGCGCCAAGACCTCCATTCTCTCCTCCTCCATCCAGTACGAGAACGACGACCTGATGCGGGTCACCCACGGCGACGACTACGCCATCGCCTGCTGCGTGTCCAGCATGCGGGTGGGCAAGGAGATGCAGTTCTTCGGCGCCCGGGCCAACCTGGCCAAGTGCCTGCTGTACGCCATCAACGGCGGCGTGGACGAGATCTCCAAGAAGCAGGTGGGTCCCCGGTACCGGCCCATCACCAGCGAGTACCTGGACTACGACGAGGTGGTGGAGCGCTTCCAGGACATGATGAAGTGGCTGGCCAGCGTGTACGTCAACACGCTGAACATCATCCACTATATGCACGATAAATACTGCTACGAGCGCATCCAGATGGCCCTCCACGACCGGAACGTGAAGCGGTGGTTCGCCACCGGCATCGCCGGTCTGTCCGTGGTGGCCGACTCCCTGTCCGCCATCAAGTACGCCAGGGTACGCACCATCCGGGACGAAAACGGCATCGTGGTGGACTATGAGGTGGAGGGCGACTTCCCCAAGTACGGCAACGACGACGACCGGGTGGACTCCATCGCCTACAACGTGGTCCAGGGCTTCATGGACTACGTCCGGGGCAACCACACCTACCGGGGCGGCATTCCCACCACCTCCATCCTGACCATCACCTCCAACGTGGTCTACGGCAAGAACACCGGCTCCACCCCCGACGGCCGGAAGGCAGGCGAGGCCTTTGCCCCCGGCGCCAACCCCATGCACCGCCGGGACTCCCACGGCGCTGTGGCCTCCCTCAGCTCGGTGTCCAAGCTGCCCTTCAAGGACGCTCAGGACGGTATCTCCAACACCTTCTCCATCATCCCCGGCGCCCTGGGCAAGGACGACCAGATCCTCTTCGACGACGCCATCACCTTTGAGATGGACCCGGACTGCGCCTGCTGCGAGCCCAATCTCAGCGACGAAGAGGAGTAATCCCGTTTTCCACACCTCACCCCCGAAAGGAGCAAATATCCATGCACGTCACCGATTCCCAGATTGACAATCTGGTTGCCCTGCTGGACGGCTACGCCGAAAAGGGCGGCCACCACCTGAACGTCAACGTGTTCACCAAGGAGACCCTGCTGGACGCCCAGGCCCACCCGGAGAAGTATCCCCAGCTCACCGTCCGGGTGTCCGGCTACGCGGTCAACTTCCACAAGCTGACCAAGGAGCAGCAGGACGAGGTCATCGCCCGCACCTTCCATGAGGGCATGTAACACCGGGCGCATCCACTCGGTGGAGAGCTTCGGCACGGTGGACGGCCCCGGTATCCGCTTTGTGGTGTTCTTCCAGGGCTGCCCCATGCGCTGCCTCTACTGCCACAACCCGGACACCTGGAGCGCCGAGGGCGGCACCGAGATGACAGTGGACGAGTTGCTGGCCGCCTACGACCGGAACAAGGGCTTTTACCGCCAGGGGGGCATCACCGCCACTGGCGGAGAGCCCCTGCTCCAGCTGCCCTTCCTCACGGAGCTGTTCACCGCGGCCAAAGAGCAGGGCATCCACACCTGCCTGGACACCTCGGGTGTTGTGTACCGGCCCGACAGACAGGGGGAGTTTGACGCTCTCTTTGCCGTCACCGACCTGGTGCTGCTGGACGTGAAGCACGCCGACCCACAGGGTCACCGGCAGCTCACTGGTCAGGACCAGTCCCCGGTGCTCGCCTTTGCCCGCGCCCTGGACCGGGCCAAGGTGCCCATGATTGTGCGCCATGTGGTGGTACCCGGCATCACCGACTCCCCCCGGGAGCTGACCGCCCTGGGCAGGCTCATCGCCCCCTTCCGGAACCTGAAGGGGCTGGAGGTACTGCCCTACCACACCATGGGGGCAGCCAAGTATGAGGCATTGGGCATCCCCTATCCTCTCTCCGGCGTGCCCGCCATGGAGAAGGAGCGTGCCAGGGACGCCCGGAACCTGATTCTGGATGGTCTCCAGCAGGCCAGAAAAGACATTCAGCACTGAATACCGGATAGTAAAACGCCCGGCTTCCCAATGGGAAGCCGGGCGTTTGGTATGCTGTGCTCAGTCTCTGGACAGCTTGCCGGAGAAGCAGGCCGCAATCATGGCCACGATGGACACCAGATAGCTGACCAGGCCCACAATGGAGATGTTCAGGGCGGTCTCCTCGGCGGCGGGGTAGTTGACGGGGATGAAGTACACATCGGCCACCAGGCTCACCCGGCCCAGGGCAAAGAGGGCAAAGCTGGCGATGAGGAGCGCGGTGGTTGCCAGCACGGCCAGGTCCAGGACCCCGCCGCCCAGCTTATCGCCGGCGGCGGCCAGGACCACTGCCAAGACAATGGCGATGACTGTGCACACGATGGGGGCGGGATTGGTGGCGCTGCCGGCCAGATAGCCGGTGAAGGAGGTGACCAGATAGACCACCAGGCCGATGACAGCGGTCACCAGGGCCACCCAGACGGACAGACCGGATTTTGCGAGCTTCGTAGTTGCCATAATTCTTTCCTCCTGTTCAGCGCGCCTGCGCCTTTTTCTTCCGCTTGCTGAAGACAAAGCCGATGAGGCACACCACGGTGGCCACGGCAAAGACCACAATCAGCGTGATATAGAGCACACGCCACCAGGTCATCACGTTCTCGGTGTGGGTGGTGGAGTTGACGCCGTTCATGGCGGCGCTGTTGGCCATGGCGTAGAGGATGTAGTGGGTGTTCTGACGGATGGCGGCGAGCATGTCGTGGTCGCCGCTGAGGGCCTCGGGAGTCCAGTAGGTGATGTTCTCACTGATGCCGAAGCCGCAGAAGGCGGTGGTGCCGTAGAGGATGGACTCCTTGGGGGCGGCCTTCAGGTCCACGCCGGTGAAGTCGGTGACGTTGTAGCCGTTGAAGTCCCACTCACCCCGCAGAATCTGGACCATCACGCCGTAGTTGGCGCTGGGAGCCACGGCGCCGATGCGGTTGTAGGAGGACATGACGCCCAGAGCGCCGGTGGTGTAGGTATCGGCCTTGGTCTCGTCATTGACAAAGGAGGCGGGCTTGCCGTTGGCCTCAAAGGCCTGCTGCAGGTTGCGCAGCTCCAGCTCACGGGCCTTCTGCTCGGTCATGAACACGGCGATGCCGGAGCGGTTGATCTCCTGGTCGTTGAAGGCGGCGTGCTTGATGTTCACCAGGCAGCCCTTGGACTGGGCGCCCTGGACCACAGCGGAGCCGATGTAGCCGGAGAGGATGGGGTCCTCGGAGTAGTACTCAGCGCCGCGGGAGTTGTAGGCGTGGCGGTGGATGTTCATGCCGGGGCCGATCATGATGGGCAGGTTGAGGACCAGGGTGCTTTCGCCCAGGATGATCTCGCCGTTCTCATAGGCCAGCTCCTTGTTCCAGCTGTAAGCCAGGTTCTGGGGGGCGGGAGCCACGCGGGTACCGTAGTCATAGTCGGCAGCGTCCTCGTAGGGCACGCCCTGGTAGGAGCCCTCGGTCAGGTAGTGGGAATCGGAGCCGCCGGGGCCGTCGTCAGCGGCGTACTGCAGCAGACCCACGGAGGGGATAGCGGCGATGTTGTGGAAGGCGTTGGAGGCAAAGTCCAGGAACTCCTGCACCGTGACCTTGTTGAGCAGCTCATCCCAGCGCTCGTCGTCAAAGTCGGCACCCTTCATATCGTTGATGGTCAGGGTGCTGGTGGTGTCGCCGAACACCAGGTCGGAGGTGTCCTCATCGGTGGCCAGCTCAATGAAGTCGTTGCCCAGCAGACGGGAGAGCTCCTCATTGGCGGTCAGGCCGCTGATGGTCTTGGGGAAGGTGCCGTCCCAGTCGCTGCGGGTCAGGTAGGTGACGGTGCCGGGCAGGAAGTAGTTGATGTCCATGGCGGAGTCGCCCTCGCTCAGGGCGTTGGTGATCTCCACGCCCGCCTTGCTGACGGAGAAGGTCTCGGCGTCCACGCCGCCGGTCCAGGTCCACTTGTAGGTCTTGGCGGCGTTGCCCTCGTCGGTCATGCCGTCGGCGGTGGTGTAGCCCTGGGCGGCCAGAATGTTGTTCAGGGCGTCGTGGGCGTCGTCGCCGATGGCGAAGTAGTAGTCGCCGGGATCCACGATGAAGGTCTTGGCGTTCTCGGAGTCATAGCTGGCCAGGTTGGCCATGTCCACGTTCATGGTGATGGTCTGGCTCTCGCCGGGCTGGAGGGTGTTGGTCTTCTCGAAGTCCATCAGCTGCACGGCGGACTTCTCAATGTGGTACTGCTTGTCGTAGTCGGTGTAGGGGGCCTGGGCGTAGAGCTGGATGACCGACTTGCCGGCTACGTCGCCGGTATTGGTGACAGTGACCGTGACGGTGGCGGTCTTCTTGTCGCCCATAATCTCCACGCTGTCCAGCTTCTGCTCAAAGGTGGTGTAGCTCAGGCCGTAGCCGAAGGGATAGACCACCTCATTGCTATAATCCCAGATGCCGTCGGTGGTGGCCACGGTGCCGTCAGGATTGGCGTAGGTACCGGCAGAGGCCTCGGCGCCGCCGTTGCCCATGACAATGTCGGCATAGCGGGTCTCATAGTAGCGGTAGCCGGTGTAGATGCCCTCGGCCTCCACCAGGTAGGAGTTGACGTTGGCGTCGTCGGAGAAGTCGTCAGCGTTGGCCCAGGGAATGTTGCCGTAGTTCATCATGGCGGGGGCCAGGGCGCTGTTCTTGGCGAACACGTCGCCCAGGTGGGCGGAGGGAGAGACGGTGCCGTTGAGCACGTCAGCCACGCCGTAGAAGCCGTAGGCGCCGGGGAAGCCGATCCACAGAATGGCGTCCACTTCGGGGTCCTCGGCCAGGCTACCCAGCTCCATGGGGTTGGCGGCGTTGATGAGCACGATGACCTTATCGAAGTTGGCCTTGGCCTCGTCCAGAATGGCCTGCTCCTCGGTGCTCAGGCTGAGGATGTTGCCGGTGACGGTCTCCACGCCGTCGGCCAGACCGGCCTCGTCGGGATAGTAGCCGTCGCCGTTCTCGCCGCCGGGACGGCCAAAGACCACGATGGCCGCGTCGCTGTACTCACTGTACTGGCTGTTGTAGTCGGGATTCAGAGCGGCCAGCTCGTCCAGAGTCAGCTCGCAGGGGTCGTTGTAGGACGTGATGGAGGTGTACTGGGGCATGATGCCGCCGCCGAACTGGGGCGTGGCCCACTCCTCACCCACAAAATTGGCCTCGTAGGCGGCCAGCATGGAGGGGTTGATCTGGAAGCCCCGCTCGGCAAAGGCGTCGAAGATCTCCACGGTGGCCTTGCCGTCGGGAGTGCTGCCGCCGTTGTTGCCGTAGACGGGAGCGTAGCTGCGGATGCCGAAGAGGGTGATCTTGGAATCACTGGCAATGGGCAGGGCGTCATTGTCGTTCTTCAGCAGGGCGTAGGTCTCCTGGGACTCCCGGATGGCGAACTCCTTAAAGCCCTCATAGGCCTCCTGGGCGGTGGTGAAGTCGGACTGGTAGATCCAGGCGTCCTCGGCGTCGTCGGACTCGGAGGTCACCATCACCTGGCTGCGGGTGCCGAAGAAGGCGTCCACAGAGGTGCGGTAGAGCTCAAAAATGTTGGCGGCCATCATGGAGAAGACCAGGAACAGGGCACAGACTGCGGTCAGACCGCGCCATACTTTGGGTTTCTTGAACATATCCATCCTCCTAAAAATAGCATTGCGGAACTGCAAGAGAACTTCCTCCCATTCGCCTCCTCTCTGTGCGCTCCAGCCGGAACGCGTCCGTTACTTGCGGAAAATGATTTTGAGAATGGGGAAATAGACCCAGAAGGAGATGATGCAGTTGATCAGCATGGTGATCAGATCCGCCGTTGTCTCCCCTGCCGCGCCCATGTTCAGCGTCTCCATAAAGAACTGGTACACGGGCGCCTTGTACAGGCCCTGAAGAGCCGCGGCGATGAGGGTGATTGCCACATAGGCCACCAGATACCAGCAGGCCGCTTTCCCCATGGAGCTCTTGGACTTGAAGGTCACGTTGCGCTGGGCGAAAAAGTTGATGACCTGGGCGATGAGCAGCGTCACCTGGACCGCCAGGAAGTAGGCCAGGCCGCCGCCTCCTCCGTCGGCGATGGCGCCGGCGGGGTAGTTGAAGATGTAATAGACGCTCCCGTCAAAATTGTGGCCCACCGGGAGAATCTGAAAGGTGGTGTTCACCAGGTCGGTCATGCCGAACAAGCTCTTGAACAGGGGCATGATGATCATCTGAAGCACGGTGATGCCGTTGCTCAGCATGAAGAATACCAGGAACTGGGCTATTCCAGGGTGTTTGTCCCGGAAGCGGGTCCAGGGATTGCCGCCGGAGCGGGTCTTTGCTTCTTCCATATCAGTTCTCCTTTTTTCCCACCTGGAAGGTCAGCTCCACACTCTGGGTCTGGGGGGCGATGATGCGCAGGGTGGCGGTGCCCGTCTGGCCGGTGGTCCTGACGTAGGTGCCGCACATGCCGCCGTCGGAGCAGATAGTGTCAGGCCCGATGAGCTCCACAGGCCCGGACACCTCAAAGCGGACGGGCAGCTGGGCATAGGGGGCGGTGGAGCCGTTCTCGTCCACAATGCGCACCCGGATGGCGGCGGCATCGTAGGTGTCCCCTTCCGTGAGGACAGTGGTGCTGGCGTCGGCAGACAGGCTCAGTCTGGCATTGGAGGACTTGGAGATCTCGGCCACCACCTTGCCGTCCTTCACCGCCTGGAAGCGGTACACCGGCGCGGAGGTGCCCCAGTTCTCAAAGTACTTGGCGTACAGACGGGAGAAGGTGCCCGGACCGGCCAGGTAGCGCACCGCCCGCAGACCGGTCTTGAGGATGTACTTGGCGGGAATCTTTACGCCGAAGCGCTGGATGGCCAGCAGGGAGTCCTTGAGGGCCTCGGCCTTGCGGTGGCTCCAGCCCTCTCCCTTCTCGATGGCGTCGCCGATGGTGTCGTTGAAGGGGATGGGCGGGTGCTTCAGGTGCTTCCACCGCTTGCCGGTGGGGCGGTACTCGCCCAGCTGGCGGTCGCCTCGCCAGACCCGGACAAAGTCGGCGTTGGTGAAGATGTAGTTGTCGCCGATGCTGCCGGCGGGGTAGTCGCCGATGTCCATCTCGGAACCCACCGCCAGCACAGGCGCGGCATCTCCCGCGGAGGAGTAGACCGCCGCGGCCAGCTTGTGGTTGCGGAACATGTCCAGCACGCCGTGGTAGCAGATGCGGTCGCCGGAGCCGAAGTCGCCGTGGGTGTAGTAGTCGGCCATGCACCAGCCAAAGCCGCCGGCCACCTCGTCCTTGCCGTAGATGGCGTCCAGCACGGTGGCGAACCGGAGGGCGTGGTCCAGCCGGTTGGCGGCGGTGTCAAAGGACTTGGTGGGGTACATGTGGCCGTTGTACTCGCTGATGAGATACCCCTTCTCCTTGCCGCCGGAGATGAGCCACTTGGGCAGCAGGCCGCCGTTGTTGCCGGCGTGGGAGAAGTCGTTGAAGGAGTACACGTCCTCCAGCAGGCTGCTCTTCCAGATGTACCGCACGCCGCTGGTCTGGCGGGAGGGATCCAGCTCATGGGCAATGGCGTTGGTGCGGGTGTAGAAGGGGTCGTCGTCCTGGGACTCGTTGATGCGCACGCCCCACAGGATGATGGAGGGGTGGTTGCGGTACTGGAGCACCATGTCCCGGGTGTTGTCACAGGCCACGTCCTTCCAGTGCTCGCCGCCGATGTGCTGCCAGCCGGGGATCTCGGTGAATACCAGCAGGCCCAGCTCGTCGCAGGCGTCCAGGAAGTGGTGGGACTGGGGGTAGTGGCTGGTGCGCACCGCGTTGCACTGGAGCTCGTACTTGAGAATCTCGGCGTCGTGGCGCTGGACCGAGGCCGGCATGGCGTAACCCACGTAGGGGTAGCTCTGGTGCCGGTTCAGACCACGGATTTTCAGCTTCTTCCCGTTGAGGTAGAAGCCGTCCTTCTCAAACCGGGCGGTGCGGAATCCGAAGCGCACCTTCTTCACGTCCAGCACATTGCCGGCGGCGTCCTTCAGGGCTGCTTCCAGTGTGTAGAGGGCGGGGCTGTCGGGGGACCAGGTCTGCGCTCCGGACACCGGGCAGGGGAAATTGTGAATCTCAGCCTCCGCCTTGGCCGCGCCGGTAAAGACCGTCCTGCCGTCGCCGTCCAGGATGGTCAGGCCCACCGTGTCCGCCATGGCGCTGTTCTCCAGCGTCAGGTCCACCAGAGCCTTGTCCAGCTCGGGGGTGCGGACGAACACGTCAGCCAGGAAGGCGGGTTCCTTCACCTCCAGGTACACCTCACGGTAGATGCCGCCGAAGGTCATGTAGTCGATGACGTGGCCGAAGGGGGGCTGGTCCAGGCTCTCCCGGGTGTCCAGCCTGACGGCCACGCTGTTCTCCTTGCCGTACTCCACCAGGTCGGTCAGTTCCACGTTGAAGGCGGTGTAGCCGCAGGAGTGGCTGGCCGCCTCCTTGCCGTTGACGAACACGGTGGCCTGGTGGGCTGCGCCCTCAAAGGTGAGGAAGAGCCGCTTGCCCTTCCACGCCTCGGGCAAATCAAAGCTGCGGCGGTAGCCGCACACCATCTGGTAGTCGTGCTCGTCGGCGTAGTGGAGGGGGAGCATTTTGCAGGTATGGGGCAGCCGCACCATCGTGCTCTCCCCCGCTCCGTTGAGAAACGCCTCGTCAAAAGTCTCGGTAAACGCCCAGTCGTTGTTCCACGGAATGCGCTTTGTCAAATCCATCTTCCCCTTTATGCGATTCTTCTCAGCCCGGCCGGCTGCCGGCGCTGTCTCTTTTCGAAAATAGCCTACCACAAAAATTTTTCACCGGATCGCCGTGCCCGTGAACGGTTGTTTTTTACCCGTAAGCCGTCCGTCACCTATTCATAAAACACAAAAATAAGCCCGGACTTTTTGGGCGTTTCGCCAAAGTCCGGGCTTGCGTTTATGTTGTTATACCCCGTCCAGGGGGATGAGGATCCGCAGCTCAAACCACTCTCCTCTGGTGGTGATGGTCACCGATCCGCCGTATTTCTTGGCTGTCTGCCGGATGCTCTTCAGGCCGTAACCGTGGTTTCGGCTGTCCGCCTTGGTGGTGACGGGCAGGTCGCCCTCAAATTTCAGCTCTCCCGCGTAGGTGTTCTCCAGACGGATGTGGACAAAGGCTTTCTGCCGGGCCACCGAGAGATGGATCAGCCGCTTCTCCAGGTCCTGTACCTTCTCCACGCTCTCAATGGCGTTGTCCAGGGCGTTGCCGAAGAGGGTACACAGGTCCATCTCGTCCATAAAATTCAGCAGCGTGCCGTCCACCACGCAGGTCAGGCCGATGTTGTGCTGCTGGCAGTAGAGGCTTTTGCTGGTGAGCACCGTGTCGAGCACCTGGTTGCCCGTCTTGTTCTGGGCCTCGTAGGCCTTGATCTCCTCCTCCATCCGGTCCAGATAGGCATTCTTCTTCTCCGTGTCCGCCTCGGCCCGGAGGACGGCAATCTGGTGCTTCAGGTCGTGGTACTTCCGGTTGATGAGCTCGATGCTCTCCTGGCTCTGCTGGTACTGGGTGTACTGGGCGTGGAGCACGTTCTGGAGGGCGTCCACCTCCCGCCGGGCGTGGAGCTCGGAGAGCTGGACGTGGTGGGCGTGGAGAATGGCGATACCGCCCAGGTCCACCAGGGTGCGGATGTTGAAAATCTCATAGACTCCCTGGCCGGAGAATGGCGTGTTGACCGTCACATAGCTCAGGTTGCTCAGGCCGTAGATGGCCGCACCGATGGCCACGGTGGACCACAGCTCCCGGGTAGTCAGCTGGGCGGCCTGGAGCGCCACGTCACTGTTGCGCCGCCGGAAGTCCAGCAGATAGATCAGCCCGAACACCACAAGATAGGTCCCCAGCAGGAAGGCCCAGCGGATGAGCACTCCGGTGTCCTCCCCGCCCGCCATCACATACCAGTAGTAGCTGTACAGCTGCCATTCCAGCGAGGCGGCAAACTCCGCGATGATGAAGGCGCGGACACAGCAGTAGGCCGCGTTGCGCAGCGGGATTTTACAGCAGGAGGCCAAAAAGCTGAACATAATGAGCACGGAGACCAGAATACAGGGCAGAAACCAGCCCACCGGCAGGTCCCCCGTCAGCTCCAGAAAGACACACAGCACCGCCAGGAAGCCACCCGACGCCGCCCAGAGCCTGACGCCGTGAACGCGTTTGGGCAGCTGGATCACGCAGAACATGCAGGCAATCCACTCGGCCAGAGCGGTGTGGATGCGTGGAATATTGCCCAGCAGCTCCCCATTCATTTGCTCACCTCGCCCAGGTAGTTGTTCAGGGCGTCCAGAAAGGCCTTTTTCCGGGCCCGGCTCACCTGCACCGTCTCTCCGTGGACAACGGCGTTGTCCTCCCGGATGGCGTCCACATGCTCCAGATTCACCAGGTACCCCTTGTTGCACCGGAAAAAGGCGCAGCCCTCCAGGGCCTTCTCCGCCTCCCGCATGGTGCCGGTGGTGGTGATGAGTCCTTCCTCTGTGTGGTAGATGAGGTCGTGATCCCGTACCTCGATGAACCACACCCGGGACACGTCCAGCTTTCTGCTGCCGCCCTTGACGTTGATCATCATATACCGCTGCTCCCGGTTGCCCAGCCGCTCCAGGGCCCGGTCAATCCGCTGGGAAAAGGCAAAATAGGTCAGGGGCTTGAGCACATAGTCCAGCGCGTCCACCGCGTAGCCCTTGATGGCGTACTGGGGGGAGTTGGTGATGAAGATGATGACCACCTCCGGGTCCACACGCCGGATCTCCTCGGCAGCGGTCATGCCGTCCATAAAGCGCATCTCAATGTCCATGAGGATGACGTCGTACTCGCTCTTGTAATTCAGGGCAATCTCGTCTCCGTCGGAGAAGACGGTGATCTGAAGCCGCTCCCCCCGCTCCCGCTCGTAGCGGGCGAGAAACTCCCGCAGGGTTGCCACGTAGCTCTCCTCATCCTCCACCAGGGCAATCCGTATCATCGCTGCCGCCTCCCCCATCGGTACTTTGTTCTTTTTATCATACCATTTCCCCGCCTGACGCGCAACAATTGCCGTCAGGACAGGACAAGGGCCGGAGGCATCACGCCTCCGGCCCTGAATTCACTCGCTTTTCCGCTCAGGCAAAGAACTTGTCCATGGGCCGCTTTTCCTCCACGGCCTTGATCATGTCCGCCATCCTGGACAGGTCGCCCACCAGAATCACGCCGCACAGGCGGCCGCCAGTGAAGTAGTACCGCTCCAGACGGCCCTGGACCTCGTCCCGGATCTCCACGGTCTGATAGGCCACGCCGGGGGTCTTGCCCGGGTCGCCCAGGGAGAAGAGCTCGGTCTCCATGCCGTGGAAGGCCAGGATGGGAGAGATGGTCTTGTAGGCAGCAAGGTCGCCGGTGGCGCAGGCGCCGGCGACCTTGCCCTGCTCCTGGGCCTCGGGCCAGAGGGCGAAGTTGATGCCATTGAACTGGGCGCAGTCGCCGCAGGCGTACACGCCGGGCAGGTTGGTCTCCATGTTCTCGCTCACCACGATGGCACGGTCAGTCTCCACACCGGCGGCCTTGGCGATGGCCGTATTGGCCCGGACGCCGCAGGACATCACCACCAGGTCGGCGGGGATGACCTCGCCGGTGCCCAGCTTCACGCCGGTCACCTTGCCGTCGCCCTCGATGGCGGTAATCTGGACGCCGGTCTCCACCCGGACGCCCACCTTGTCGCACTGCTTGAGCAGCAGCTGTGCCGCCGCGTCGTCCAGCTGACGGCCCATGAGCTGGGGCGCCAGCTCCAGCACAGTCACCTCGCACTTGGCCTTGCGCAGCTCCCAGGCCGCCTCCAGACCCAGCACGCCGCCGCCGATGACCACGGCCCGCTTGAGGGCGCTGCCCATGGCCTGGACCTTCTCCACGTCGCCGATGCGGCGGATGGCCACCACGCCCTCCTGGTCATGGCCGGGGATGGGCGGGATGAAGGACTCGCTGCCCAGGGCAAAGATGAGCTTGGTGTAGGGCAGGGCGCTGCCGCCGTCCAGGGTGACGGTCTTCTTCTCGGTGTCCACGGAGATGACCTGGCGGTTCAGAATCTGCACGATGTTGTTGGCCTCGTACCAGCCGGCGGGATGAAGGGCCATCTGCTCCTCGGTGAGGCCGGAGAGCATGGCCTTGGTGAGCATGGGCCGCTGGTAGGCGGGGCCCTCGTTGGAAATCAGGAGGATGCGGCCGGTCTTGTCCCGCTCCCGGATGGCCTCCGCCGCGCTGACGCCGGCACAGCCGTTGCCCAGGATGACGTAGCTGTTCTGGGTGTCGTTGCGGAAGGTGGTCTTGACCTCCTCCACCTCCACGAACTTGTCCCGGCCCACGCCGCACACCGGGCAGGTATCCAGGGAAGAATCGAAGATCTCGCCGCACACCAGGCACTTCACCAGCTTGCGGCCGCCCTTGGGAGCAGCAGCCTTCTGCTCATCCAGCTTGACATAGTGCTCGGGACCCACACCGCACACGGGGCAGCGCTCCTTGGAGCCGTCGAACACAGCGCCGCAGATCTTGCAGCGCACCTTCTCCCCCGCCTTGGGGGCGGCGGGAGCGGCCTCCTGGTCCAGGGGCACGAAGTGCTCGGGACCCACCTTGCACACGGGGCAGACCTCCGTGCCCTCGTCAAACACGGCGCCGCACACCTTGCACTTCACCTTCCGCGCGGGGGCACGCTTGACCGGCTTCTGGTTCTCCAGCAGGGTCTGGCCAAAATTCTGGCCGAACTCCCTGGCCTGCTCCAGCTGGCCCTCACTGGGCTTGAAGCGGACCCGGAAGGGCTCCACCGTCTTCATTTTCAGCTGCTTGAGCCGCTCCATGATGTGGGGCACGCCCTCGCCGCTCCAGCCGTAACTGCCGAAGGCGCTGGCCAGCTTGCCGCCGTGGGTGGTGGCGAACATGCCGGTGGTCAGGTCCCAGATGGGCTTGAGGGCCTCGCCCACGATGGTGGGGGTGCCCAGCAGGAAGCCGTCGGCGTACAGCAGCTCCTCGGCCACCTTGGCGGCGTCGGCCTCCACCATGTCATAGGTGCGCACGTCGATGTCGCCGCTCTCCTTAATACCCTGGGCGATGGCCTGGGCCAGCTTGCCGGTGTAGCCGTAGGCGCTGACGTAGGGGATGATGACGGTGGTCCTGGGGTTGGGGTTGATGACGGTGGACCACTCCTCGTAGGTGTCCAGCATCCAGGGGATGTTGCAGTCCAGCACCGGGCCGTGACCGGGGCAGATCATGTCCAGGTCCAGCTGACGCACCCGCTTGAGGGCGGAGAGCATAAAGCGCTTGTAGGGCCCGATGATGCAGTCAAAATAGTACTTGGTGGCCCGGAGATAGCCCTCCCGGTCGGTGACCTTGCTGGCCACCACCTCGTCCATGGCGTAGTGGGAGCCGAAGGAGTCGCAGGTCACCAGGGTCTTGTCCTCCCGGATGTAGGTGTACATGGTGTCGGGCCAGTGGAGGTTGGGGGCCACGATGAACTCCAGGGTCTTGCCGTCCAGCTCCAGGGTCTGACCGTCCTTGATGGCGATGGAGTAGAAGTCCTTGTTGACAATCTCCTTCAGGAATCCAAGGGCGCAGCCGGTGGCCACAATCTTCAGCCGGGGGTTCAGGTCCAGCAGCCGCTCAATGCTGCCAGAGTGGTCGGGCTCGGTGTGGCTGACCACCAGGTAGTCCACCTCTTCGATTGGGGTGATCTCCCCCACCTTCTTCAGCCAGTCCTCGCAGCACTTGGCCTTGGCGGTCTCAAAGAGCACGGTGTGCTTGCCGGTCTTGAGGACGTAGGAGTTGTAGGTAGTGCCGAACTCGGTGTACATGATGATGTCGAACACCCGCAGGTTGTGGTCAATGGCGCCGGTGAAATAAAATCCCTTCTTCAGCTCAAACGCTTCCATGTTTCATCGTCCTTTCTCGTGCCCCGTTGGGGCGGCGTCTTTTCTGTTTCCCAGTGCTTGCGCACAGAATGCTCTCATTGCTTTGGATCTTACATCCGGAAGGCGAACAGCTTCTCCGGCGGCACCTCCAGGGCGTCGCAGATGGCGAAGACCACGTCCAGGGACACGGCACAGTCGGCGGTCTCAATCCGGCTCATGTGGGTGCGGCTGACGTTGATCCGCTCGGCCAGACGGCTCTGGGAGAGCCCCCGCTCCTTCCGGTAATACGCGATGTTCAGTCCCAGATATTTGTATTTCTGACTCTGCTCCTTCCGCATGCTATCACCCTGTATAGTATACTTTTTCGATATGATTTAGGCCACAACTTAAAAGTACAATTTTATAACTTGATAAGTTACAAAATTAGTGTATGACAGAACGGACAAAACCGCAAGCTCTTTTTATGCCGGACAGACCGGTTTTGTTATGGCTCCTTCTCCCCCGGGATATACAAAACGCCCGCCACGGAAACCGCAGCGGGCGCTTTTGAAATTCAGGCAAAAGGTCAGGCCAGGGTGGCGGGGTCCACCTGCTCCAGCCACCGGAGGGCGGCGGCGGAGACGGTGCGCAGGGCGTTGTCCCCGAAGGGGGTGTCCAGCCCGGCGGAGGCCACCAGCTCGGTGAAGGTGCGGGTGCCCGCCAGCTTCACCAGGCCCAGGTAGCGCTTCCAGGCGTCGGCACGGTCGCTCTGCATCAGGTTCCAGAACTCCAGGGCCACCGTCTGGGCCAGGCAGTAGTCGATATAGTAGAAGGGCCGCTCGTAGATGTGGCTCTGGCGCTGCCAGCCCTTGGCGTCGCCGTAGAAGGGAATCTCACCCAGCTTCATCCAGGGCATATACACCCCCAGCAGCTCCTTCCACGCCTCGTGGCGCTGAGCGGGCGTCATGTCCGGGTTCTCGTACACAATGTGCTGGAAGTGGTCCACCATGGTGCCGTAGGGGATGAAGGTGATGGCGTCGGACAGGTGCTTATAGCGGAACTTGTCCGCCTGGGGGCCGAAGAACTTCTCAGACCAGGGCCAGGCAAAGAACTCCATGGACATGGAATGGATCTCGCAGGACTCATAGGTGGGGCTCTGGTTCTCCATGGGCACCATGTCACGGGCCATGTAGGCGGCGAAGGCGTGGCCGGCCTCGTGGGTCATGACCTCCACGTCGCCCTGGGTGCCGTTGAAGTTGGCGAAGATGAAGGGGCTGCGGTAGTCGGGGATGTCGGTGCAGTAGCCGCCGCCGGCCTTGCCGGTGCGGGAGAGCACGTCCAGCAGCTCGCCGTCCATCATGAAGTCGATGAACTCCGCGGTCTCGGGGGACAGGTCGTGGTAGAAGCCCACGCCCTGGGCCAGGATGTCGTCGGGGCCGCCCTGGGGCACCGCATTGCCGCCCCGGTAGAAGAGGGCAGCGTCGGCGAAGTTCAGGGGGTACTCCTTGCCCAGCCGCTTGGCCTGGGCCTTCACCACCTGCTCGGCCGCGGGCACCAGGTACTTCACCACAGCGGCGCGGAACTTCTCCACGTCCTCCTTGGTGTAGCTGTTGCGGCTCATGCGGTAATAGCCCAGCTCCACGTAGTTGTCATAGCCCATCTCACGGGCCTGGCGGGTGCGGACCTGGACCAGCTCGTCATAGAGGGCGTCCAGCTCCTCCCCGTGCTCCAGGTAGAAGCGGCCCTCCGCCTCCCAGGCGGCACGGCGGCGGTCGTCGTCGGCGTCCTGCTTGAAGGGGGTCAGCTGGGACAGAGTGTACACGCCGCCCTCAAAGGGGATCTGAGCGGAGGCGATGAGCTTCTCATAGTCCAGGGTCAGGGCGTTCTCCCGCTGCATCTGGGGCACGATGGAGGGGATGAAGGTTTTGAGCTCCATCTCCATGTTCTTCAGGAACAGCGTGCCGTACTCGGCCTCAAAATCAGGCCGGAAGGGGCACTCCAGCAGGGCCTTCTGGAAGTCCTGCTGGGCCTCCCGCAGAAGGGGCATGTTCTCGGCCATGAAGCGGGCCTCTTCGTCATAGTAGGTATCCCGGGTGTCGATGGTGTGGCGGACAGTGGCCAGGGTGTAGGCGGTGTAGAGGTGGCGGTACAGCTCCTGCAGCTTCAGGAAGGCGGCCTTGGCCTCCTCATAGCATCCCGCCGCTTTCAGCTCGCCGGTGTAGGCGCTGATGTCGGCCTTGGCGGCCTCCAGGTCGGGACGGGTATAGGTCATATCGGAAAATTTCATTTTCTTTCGCTCCTTTCCGTCGGGCCGCCGCTCAGAGCAACAGACGGCCCAGATTCCATATTAGGCCACAAACGCCCCTTTGGCAAGGATTATTTTTCCGCCTGCCGTCCAAAAAATGCATAAAAGACCGCCCCTGTCCAATCGGACAGGGGCGGTGACTGAGGTTTGGGAATTACTGGGCGTAAGCTGCGGCGTTGGCGCCGGCGATGCGGCCCCAGGCGAAGCAGTTGGCCAGAGTGAAGCCCATGTAGGCGCTGTTGGCGCTGGCCTCACCGGCCACGTACAGACCGGGGATGCTGGTGCCGTCGGCACGCAGAACCTCGGCGTTCTCGTTGCGGGCGATGCCGCCGTAGGTGATGATCTCGCAGGGGACCAGGGGGATGGCCACATAGGGAGCGGTCAGCTTGGCCAGCTCGTCGCCGGTGCGGCGGAACTCCTGGTCATAGCCGGCGTCCACGTAGGCGTTGAAGTTGTTGATGGTCTCCTCCAGCCCGGCGGCGTCCACACCCAGGTTGGCGGCGAACTCCTCGATGGTGTTGCCGGTGACGTACTCCAGGTCCAGGTTGCGCTTGGTCTTGCCGCCGGTGGCGTCAATGGCGGCCTGGTCGGAGATGGCCCAGACATAGCCCAGACCGTCCTTGTGCATCTGGTCGAACACGGGGCCGTTGAGCTTCTGGGTCATGTAGCCCTGGTCCTTCTCGTTGACGAAGCGCTTGCCCTCGGCGCCCACCATGATCATGTTGGGCAGGGACATGAAACCGTTGTTGCTGGCGGTGGCGGAGGTGCCGTTGTGCTCAGCCATGATGGTGTAGTCCTTGAGGACGCACATCATGTCGTCGGTGTGGGTGGTAGCGGCGCCCACGTTGCTGGCCATGATGATGCCGTCGCCGGTGGAGCCGGGGAAGCCGATGCCGAAGGTGCCGGCCAGCTCGGGAGTGAAGCGGGCGGTGAGCTCGGGGTTGTAGGCGTAGCCGCCAGTGCAGATGACCACGCTCTTGGCGGTGATGGTGAACTCGCTGCCGGCCTTCTCAGCCTTCACGCCGCCCACGCTGCCGTCGGCGTTCATGACCAGCTCAGTGGCCTTGGTCTCCAGCATGAGCTCCACGCCGACGTCGTCCAGGCTCTTGCTGAAGGGCTCGGCCATACCGGCGCCAGCGCCCTCCACCTGGTGCATCATCTGCAGGGGGCCGTAGCCAACCTTCACGTCGGTGAAGTTCATGCCCACCCGGTCGGCCAGCCAGTTGATGGTCTCGCCGCTCTTCTCCAGGGTGATGGTGGTGAGGGCGGGATCCAGGTGGTAAGAGGCGTTGCTCATCAGGTTGTCGTACATCTCCTCGAAGGTGAGCTCAATGCCCATCTCCTTCTGCAGGTCGCTGCCGTAAGCGCCGATGACGCCCTGGGAGGTGAAGGTGGTGCCGCCGATGGAAGCCATCTTCTCCAGCAGGATGACGGTGCCGGCGCCCTGGTCCTTGGCCTCAATGGCGGCGCACAGACCGGCGCCGCCAGCGCCGATGACCACCACGTCAGCGGTCATGTCGCCGGCAGTCTCGCCCTCTTCCACCTTCACGGGCACCTGCTTGAGGGCCTCCACGTCGCCGCCGGCCTCGGTGATGGCGGCAGCAACAGCGGTCAGGATGGCGTTGCTGGTGTTGGTAGCGCCGGTGACGGTGTCAATGCCCAGGGACTGGTTGTCCACGATGGCCTGGGGGATGCGCTCCAGAGCGGGAGTGGCGATGCTCTCGGTCTCAGCCTGCTCGGTCACCACCACGCTGGTGATGGCGGTATCGCTGACGGTGACCTCAACGGTCACAGGGCCGTTGTTGCCGTCGGCGGTGCCGGTGTAGGTACCGGCGGTGTAAGCGCCGGCGGGAGCGGCGCTGGGGGTCTCGGACGGAGCGGTCTCATTGGTGCAGCCCGCCATCATGCCAATCAGCAGGGCGGAACCCAGCAAGAGGCTGATGCCTTTTTTCAGATTCATTGGAATTTCCTCCTTCTTCTTTCCTAACCGTCTTCCTTTCGGTTGGGGTTGTTAAGATTATATCATTTTTCTTGTTACTATACAAGCGATATTTGACAAATTATTTACACATTCGTCCGAAAGTCATTTAATTTTTTGTGTTTATTGCACGATTTTATCAGTATATTGCGTTTTTATGCTTTGCCCTAATAAAGTCAGGGGCGAATTGACAGCCGAACCTTCCGCCGATATACTTAAATGTAAGAAATTATGGGGAGGCACCGCCCATGGACGACTATATCAGGCTGAAAAAGTCCAACTGCAAGAACTGCTACAAGTGCATCCGCAACTGCCCCGTCAAGTCTATCCGCTTCTCCGACCACCAGGCCAACATTGTCCCCGACGAGTGCATCCTGTGTGGCCGGTGCTTTGTGGCCTGCCCCCAGAATGCCAAGGAGGTGCGGGACGACCTGCCCGCCGCCCGTGCTCTGCTCGCAGGCGGCGCGCCGGTGTACGCCAGCGTGGCCCCCTCCTTTGTGGCCGCCTGGGAGGGCGTGACCATCTCCTCCATGGAGGCGGCGCTCAAGCAGCTGGGCTTTGCGGGCGCGGAGGAGACCGCCCTGGGAGCCACCATGGTCAAGACCGAGTACGAGCACCTCACCGCCGCCGGTGAGCAGGAAGTCATTGTCTCCACCTGCTGCCACACGGTGAATCTGCTGGTTCAGAAGCACTTCCCCGAGGTGCTGCCCGCTCTGGCCAAGGTAGTGTCCCCCATGCAGGCCCACTGCCGGGACCTGAAGCGGCGGCATCCGGGGTGCCGCACCGTGTTCATCGGCCCCTGTATCTCCAAGAAAGACGAGGCCGAGTCCTACCCAGGCATTGTGGACTGCGTGCTCACCTTTGAGGAGCTGTCCGCCTGGCTGGAGCAGGCAGGCGTGACATTGGAGGCGGGAACCGACGGCAACAAGGAGAGCCGGGCACGGCTCTTCCCCACCACCGGCGGCATTCTGCGCACCATGGCGGAGCGGAACCCGGACTACGCCTATCTGGCGGTGGACGGCATCGACAACTGTATCACCGCTCTGGAGGACATCGCCGCCGGACGGATGGGCAAGTGCTTCATCGAGATGTCCGCCTGTCCCGGCAGCTGCATCGGCGGCCCGGCCATGGGCAAGAACCGGCGTGCAGCGGTGCGTGACTTCGTCACCGTGGACCGGTACGCCGGTCCCGCCGACTTCCCCTTTGAGCCTCTGCCGCCAGAGAAAATGAACAAGCGCTTTCCCCTGCTGCTCACCGGGCAGGTCAAGCCCGGCAGCGCCGCCATTGAGGAGGTGCTGCGGCAGATGGGCAAGACCCGTCCCTCCGACGAGCTCAACTGCGGCACCTGCGGGTATGACACCTGCCGGCAGAAAGCGGCGGCTGTGCTGGCGGGCAAGGCGGACATCACCATGTGCCTGCCCTACCTGAAGGAGCGGGCCGAGTCCTTCTCCGACCACATCATCCAGAACACCCCCAACGCCATTGTGGTCTTTGACGACACCCTGGTCATCCAGCAGGTCAACGATGCGGCCTGCCGCCTGCTGGGCGCCGGACCGGAGGAGCTGAAGGGCACCCAGCCCGGCGGCCTGCTGGCGCCGGAGGTCTATGTGGAGACCCTCCAGCTGGGCCGCCCCTACCACCAGAAGTGCCTCTATCTCAAGGATTACGACAAATACGTGGAGCAGATGGTCACCTATGACGAGGGCTACCATATCCTCATCTGCATCATGCGGGATATCACCGCCGAGGAGCGGGACCGGGAGCGCCGTGAGGCGGTGAACGCCATCACCCTGGAGGTGGCGGACAAGGTCATCGCCAAGCAGATGCGCACCGTCCAGGAGATCGCCTCCCTGCTGGGCGAGACGGCGGCGGAGACCAAGGTGGCCCTCACCAAGCTGAAGGAGAGCCTGGGCCATGAGTGAACTGATTCCCGATGTGGGCTATGTGAGCCTGAATAAATTCGGTGAGCAGCTGTGCGGCGACCACGTGGAGATTGTGGACGGCGAAGACGGCAGCCTGGTGGTGGTGCTGGCCGACGGGCTGGGCTCCGGCGTGAAGGCCAGCATCCTGTCCACCCTGACAGCCAAGATCATCTCCACCATGATGGCCAACGGCCTGTCCCTGGCCGACTGCGTGGACACCATCGCCGCCACCCTGCCCGTGTGCTCCGAGCGGCAGGTGGCCTACTCCACCTTTACCATTCTGCGCTTTGAGGGCGGAAAAACCGCCCAGATCATCCAGTTTGACAACCCTCATGTCATCCTCCTGCGGGACGGCCACCCCTACGCCTATCCCCAGGACATGGTGGAGATTGACGGCAAGAAGATCTATCAGGCCAGCCTTGACCTCCGGGAGAACGACACCTTTGTGGCCTTCAGCGACGGCGCTCTCCACGCCAGCGTGGGGCCGGTGCTGGACCTGACCTGGGACCGGTGGGCCATCGGCCAGTTCCTGGAGACCATGTACGACCCCCACGCCACCGCCAAGACCGTGTCCTCCATCCTGGCCGGAGAGTGCAAGCGGCTCTACGGCGAGCGGCCCGGAGATGACACCACGGTGTGCACCGTCCGGCTCCGGCAGCGTCAGACCGTCAGCCTGATGCTGGGACCCTCCCGTGACCCGGACGACGAGGAGCGCATGCTCACCGCCTTTTTCGCTGAGCCGGGCAGGCATATTGTGTCCGGCGGCACCACCTCTGCTCTGGCCGCACGGCATCTGGGCCGTGAGCTGGACACCACCCTCCCTGCCTATGTGGACCCGGAGATCCCCCCCACCGCAAAGCTGGAGGGTGTGGACCTGGTCACCGAGGGTGTGGTCACCCTGAGCCGGGTGGTGGAGTACGCCGTGGACTACCTGGGAGACAACGCCAGGTACAGTCAGTGGGGCTATAAGAAGGACGGCGCCTCCCTGGCCGCCCGGATGCTCTTTGAAGAGGCCACCGACGTCAACCTGTACATCGGCCGGGCGGTCAATCCCGCCCACCAGGCGGAGGGTCTGCCCATCGGCTTCGACCGGAAGATGCAGATTGCCGACCAGCTGTCCGACTGCCTGAGGCGGATGGGAAAAACGGTCAGAACCTATAAATTCTGACCGTCAGAATAAGATTTTGAGTGTGGAGGAGGGGTTTTGTGTTCCGAATCGCCATCGCGGAGGATGACGAAGACTGCGCCCGGCAGCTGCGGGAGTATCTGGAGCGGTACGGCCGTGAGAACGGCGAGGAGCTGGAGGTCCGCTGGTTCCCCGACGGCATGGAGCTGGCGGAGGAGTACCGTCCCGTCTACGACCTGCTCCTGCTGGATATTGAAATGCCCCACCTGGACGGCATGACCGCCGCCCGTAAAATCCGCTGTGTGGACAGC
Organism: Clostridiales bacterium; assembly: GCA_902362925.2. GTDB lineage: Bacteria > Bacillota > Clostridia > Oscillospirales > Oscillospiraceae > Pseudoflavonifractor. Next base: position 77,184 of record CABIYL020000013.1, read on the forward strand.
GAGGTGCTCATTCTCTTCATCACAAACATGGCCAAGTACGCCATCAGCGGCTACGAGGTGGAGGCTCTGGGCTTTATGCTCAAGCCGGTGAACTACTTCTCCCTGTCCGTCAAGCTGAAAAAGGCCTTCTCCTACCTCCACAGCCGGGCCCAGAAAAGCCTGATGATCCCAACCAAAGACGGCATGCAGAAGATCTCCGCCGCCGAGATCCGCTACGCGGAGGTGACCGACCACCGGCTCCAGATTCACACGACCCAAGGCGTGTGCACCATGCGGGGCACCCTCCAGGAGCTGGAGGAGGCCCTGGAGGGACAGCACTTCGCCCGGTGCAACAAGGGCTATCTGGTGAACCTGCGCCACATCCAGCTCATCAAGAGCGACCGGGTGGTCATGGCCGGAGGCGACGAGCTGCTCATGAGCCGCAGGAAAAAGGAAGAATTTCTGCTTGCGGTGACCGAGTACTACGGGAAGGGGGGAAGATAGATGGAATTTCTCGACTTGCTGGACAACTTTCTCAAGCAGACCATCCAGACCCGGGACCTGCTGCTGGCCTGCGGTCTCTTCGCCATCCCCCTGGCCAAGCGGCCCCATCTGTGGCTCAAGCTGGCTCTGGGTCTCCCAGCCTCCCTGGCCCTCTCCTATTTTATCCCCCACAGCACCTTCAGCTACCTGCTGGAGCTGCTGGTGGTCATCGCCCTGGTGTGGCTGTGCTGCGACCTACCGGTGACCGACGCCGTCTACTGCGGCGTGTGCGGGTACGCCTGCCAGCACATCGCCTATGCCGTCTACTCCATCATCCGCGCTCTGCTCCCCGGTGTGTCCTGGGAAAACCCACCCGGCCTCTCCCTGGCCTATTTCACCATTTATCCCACAGTTTTTGTCCTGCTCTACCTCCTGTTTGGCCGGCATCTGGCCAGCGGCGGACGGTATGACGTGGATATCCACCAGACCCTCTTCTCCTCCATCGGTACGCTGGCGGTGGTCTGGCTGCTCAGCACGGTGGCCCAGACGCTGGCATCAGGCAATCCCGGCATCACCATCGTGTGCCACCTGTACGGCATCTTCTGCTGCACCTCCATGTTCTGGGGCCAGGTCAACCAGCGCAACCGCTCCCGGCTGGAGCGGGAACTGGTGGTCCAGCAGCAGCTAGCCCGCCAGCAGCGGGAGCAGTACCAGCTCACCCAGGAGACCATTGACATCATCAACCGCAAGTGCCACGACCTGAAGCACCAGGTAGCCGCTCTGCGGAACATCTCCTCGGAGGAACAGCGGGAGGCCCACCTGTCCGAGATTGAGCGCTCCATCCAGATCTACGACTCCACCCTGGAGACGGGCAGCCGGGTGCTGGACACGGTGCTCACCGAAAAAAGCCTGTACTGCGGCGCCCACCAGATCACCATGACCTGCATGGCCGACGGACGGCGGCTCTCCTTCCTGGACGACGTGGACGTGTACACCATCTTCGGCAACGCCATCGACAACGCCATTGAGAGCGTCAGCGGCCTGACCGACCCGGAAAAGCGGGCCATCGCCGTGTCGGTGTGGAGCAAGAGCGGCCTGCTGCTCATCCAGTTCGAGAACTACTACGAGAAGGAGCTCCGCTTTGAAAACGGCATCCCGGCCACCACAAAGGCGGACAAAAACGACCACGGCTTCGGCATCCGCTCCATCGGCTACACCGTAAAGAAGTACGGCGGCCATCTGACCATCAGCGCCGAGGACCACCTGTTCCTGCTGAGCATCTCCATTCCCCTGCCGTAACGCAGAAAACGCCCCGCCGCATATGCGGCGGGGCGTTCCGTGTCTCCGGGCTTAATAATCCGGGTCCAGAGAGGTGCGCAGGGTGGAGTGGTCAAAGCTCAGGTTGGCGGTGCCGTCGCCGTTGTCGGTCCAGATGCCCTCAATGTGAGAGGGGCCCTGGGGCGGCATCTCGCTGTACTGGTCAAAGCGGAAGGTGCCGTCGGTGTACAGCTCCAGGGTGCCGTCCTTGATGGCGAAGGGACGGTTGTCGCTGGTCATGCTGTAGGTGTAGGCGGATCCGGCGGAGGCGGTGGTGGGCGTAGCGGTGAAGTTGAAGCTGATGGAGCTGTTGCCGCCGTTGAACACGCCGCCGTTGGTCAGGTCAAAGCGGTCCACGTACTGGGGATAGCTGAAGGAGTTGCGGGCGATGCCGTCGGTGTAGTAGTAGTTGGCGGAAATCACGTTGTGGCCGTCAAAGGTGACGCCCTGGGCCACCTGAGTGGTGTCCGAGGTGGGGTTGGTCACGTAGGCGTTCTCACTGTGGGCCACTGCGGTGATATCATAGGTGGCGCCCGGAGTAAGGGCGTCGGATACGGCGTTGTAGTGGTCGGCGGACAGCTCCTCCACCGTGACCACCACTGTGTCGGCGCTGTCGGCGGTGTTGGTGAAGGTCACCTCCACCGAGTCGGGATAGGCCTGGTACATGTAGTCGGCGATGTTGGACACCTGGACGTCAACAGTACCGTCAAAGGTGTTCCACAGGTAATCCACCACCGGGGCGTCCTGCGCGCCGGAGAAGGAGTAGCTGGCGGTGGCGGCGGTGGACATGGCGTGGGCGGAGTCGTTCAGGCTGGGGAAGGCGAACACCTTCACCAGATACTCGCCGTAGCCGTACTGGACCAGGTCGTCAATGTTGCCCGAGTAGGTCTCGCCGCCGGTACCGGTGGCGGCGATGGAGTTGCTGGAGAAGAGGAAGGGATCGCTGTCGCCGGTGGCGTCGGGGGCGCAGAAGTAGACCAGATAGTAGTCCGCATTGGCCACACCGGTGAAGGAGTAGTCGCCGTTCTCACTGAGGGTGAAGTCGGCGGGGGTGTCCAGCTTGGCGGCGGCGTTCTGGCTCTCTGTGGCGGAGCCGTCGGCGGAGGTGCTGCTGGCGAACCAGTCGTCCATGACAGCGCCCACCTCGGCGTAATAGGTGTTGATGTTGTCCAGAGCCGTGGTGGCGCAGGAGGTGCACAGCAGGCCCAACACGCACACCATGAGCAGCAGGCTGAGAAGTTTACGCAGTTTCATTCAAGCCGCCTCCTTTCTGGTGAAGCAGGAGGCAATCCCCAGGATGGCCGTGGCGAAGCAGAGCAGAATGATGGCCACCACGGGTACCAGGGAGCCCCGGGCTCCGTACATGGTGATGTTGTTGAGCCGGTCAGCCCAGACGGGGTAGCTGTTCAGGAAGAACAGGCCCACGCCGTAGGACACCAGGAGCACCTGGACCAGGTTGAGGAACTCAGTGGCCTTCTTGTCCACCAGGGCGTAGGCCAGTCCGCAGACCGCGCCCAGCAGCAGGGAGAGGACCACCATGGAGTCCATGTAGCTGTGAATCGTGCCGTAAATCACAAAGGCAATCAGAGTGATCAGATTGACCGCCACAGCGATCAGACTCAGCTTGGCGCTGACGCTTTTTCCCTTCATACCTTACTTCACCTCCGCAATGTGCTTCTTCTTGTACACCATGGCGGCGCTGGCGGCCGTACAGGCCACAAAGCCCACGCCCAGCACTGCCGTGGCGATCAGCAGGGCCTTCTGCCAGCCGGGCACGATGGTGAGGATGGTGCTGCCGCTGGTCAGGCCGTTGACCGACCAGGTGCGGCTGAGGACATAGAGGTCGTGCTTGGCGGCCTCCCGCAGGTAGGAGAGGATGGCGGTGTCGCCGCTGTCAATGAGGCTCTGGATAGCATTGCGGTAGGCGCCGGCGTCCAGGCAGTAGTAGTCCTGACCGGTGACCAGGAACTCGGCGAAGTGGTTCTTGTAGGCGTAGGAGGAGTAGCCGTCGGAGGTGACGTGGCCCTTGAAGCCCCACTCACCACGGAGAATGCCGTCCAGCAGGGCGGGGTTGGCGTTGTTGGGCACGCAGCCGATGCGGTTGAAGGCAGTCATGACGCTCAGGGCGCCGCCCTCACAGAAGGCTCCCTCAAAGGCCCGGAGGTAGTTCTCACGCAGGGCCTGCTCGTTGGTGAAGGTAGCCACGCCGTCACGGGCGTAGTCCTGGTCGTTGAGGGCGAAGTGCTTGATGCAGAAGGTGGTGCCCACGGCCTGCATGGCAGCGGCCTCGTGGGTGCCCACGATGTAGCCGAAGTTGCCGTCCTCAGACCAGTACTGGTGGTTGCGGCCGCCGAAGGGGGTGCGGTGCAGGTCGCCGCCGCCGTACCAGATCTCGGTGGCGCCGCAGAACAGGGCCTCAACGCCCAGCAGGTGGCCGCGCTGGTCAAAGCGCTCGGTGTTCCAGGTGCGGGAGGTGGTGACCTCGGACACCCAGCCGATGCAGCCGGCGTTGTTGCACACCAGATTGCCGATGCCGGTGTTGTCGTCGGTGCGGTTGGCGCCGGGCATGCCCACGCTCTCAATGGGATCGTAGCCGTCGTTGTCGGAGATCAGGCTGAGCATCTCGTCGATGGACAGCTGGTCCAGGAATGCGTTCCAGGTCTCCTCGTCGTCAAAGTCGGTGTAGTACAGGTCGGCGAAGGTGAGACCGTTGTCCGCGCCGGTGGTGAAGGTCTCGCCGGTGTCATAATCCGCAGCGTTGTACCAGTCGGGGATCATGTCCTCCAGCATCTCCTCGGTCATGGCCACCTCGATGGCCTCGGCGGGATAGGTGCCCTCCCAGTCGGAACGGGTGAGGTAGGTGAACTCATAGCCGTAGTAGTTGATGTCGGCCTTGTCAAAGAGGTTGGTGACCTCCACGCCGGTGATGCGGGAGAGGTCATAGCTCTCGGTGTCCAGCTCGGCCTGGTTCCAGGTGTGGGTCTTGGCTGCGTCGCCGTCGTAGTCCATACCGTCGGCAGTGGTGAAGCCCTTGGCGGCCAGAATGTTGTTCAGCGCGTCGTGGGCGCTGGTGCCGATGGCCAGGTAGTAGTCACCGGCGGAGAGGATGTAGCCGGCAGCGCCGTAGGTGTCGTAGCTGGCCAGGAAGTACCGGTCCACCTCCACGGTGACGGTCTCGCTGGCGCCGGGCTCCAGGGTGCCGGTCTTGCCCATGCCCACAAACTGGACGGCAGCCTTCTCCACCCGGTTCTGCTTCTCATAGTCGCCGTAGGGAGTCTGGGCGTAGACCTCCACCACGTCCATACCGGCTACGTCGCCGGTATTGGTCACGGTGACCTCCACCAGATAGGAGTCGGTGTTGGGGTCGTACTCCACACTGTCCAGGGTCTGGGTGAAGGTGGTATAGCTCAGACCGTAGCCGAAGGGGAACACCACCTCGTCGGTGTAGCTCCAGGCTCCGCCGGTGGAGGAGCCCGCAGCGCTGGAGGCATTGCCGTTGCCCATGACAACGTCCTCGTACCGAGTCTCGTAGTACTTGTAACCCACGTAGATGCCCTCGGCGTAGAGAATCCAGTTGCTCTCCGAGGTGCCGTCAGCGCCCCAGTCGGGGTCGTTGGCGCCTACCCAGTCCAGGTTGGTCCACTGCTGGGTGTTGTTGCCCGCGTAGGTGACGGCGGGAGCGGACAGGGAGTTGGCGGCATAGGTGTCCACCACACGGCCGGAGGGATTGGCAGCGCCCACCATCAGGTTGACCACGCCGGTGTAGCCCACCGTACCGGGACGGCCCACCAGCATGCAGGCGTCCACGCCGTAGTCGTCCAGCCAGTCCAGCTCCATGGCCTGCTCGGAGTTGATGAGCACGATGATGGAGCCGAACACACCGGCCTCCTTCTGGCTCTGGAGGTAGGCCATCAGGTCGGCCTCGTTGTCGGACAGGCCCAGATAGTGGTTGCCGTCGTCATTGTAGAGGGATGCGTCGTTGCTCTCGCTGCCCGCCCGGGAGAGGACCACGATGGCGGCGTCGTTGCAGCTGCTCTGCCAGGAGCTCTCCTGGGCCTTCACGTCGGCGATGGGGGCCTCCACCACGGAGCTGATGCTGGTGGTGCCCAGGTCGGCGTAGGCGGTGTCCCCCAGGGTGGCGTTCACGTTCTCCGCGCCCAGTGCGTCCTGGAGGGCGGAGGTGAGGGTGGAGGCCACGATGGACTCAAAGGGGGTGCTGGTGGAGGTGCCGATGGGGTGGAACGCGCCGTTGCCGAACAGGGTCACGCCGGCGCCCTCCGCAAGAGGCAGCGCGCCGTTGTTGGTCAGGAGCACGGTGCCCTCCTCGGCCTGCTTGATGTTCTCGGCGGCCACGTCCATCTCCAGCATCAGGGCCGCCTGGTTGTTGTTGGGGTCAGTGCCGTACTCGTTGTCATAGACAACCGCGTCGGCTGCCGCGGCGTCATCACTGTGGATAATCTGGGTGGTGGACACGCCCAGCGCCTGGTTGATGATGCCCGCGTAGTGGAAGGTCAGCGTGGTTGCGGCGGTGCACAGGAAAAACAGAAATGCCATGATTCCGGCCACGCCGCGCAGGATTGCCGCTTTTCTTTTCATATACGTCCTCCTCTGCTTTTTTGCTGCGTTCAGGTTTTGCTCTCTTTTCCTCCTCCTTAACGTATCTGAGGACCCTTTGTCCCCGTCTGCGCCGCGGAAACACTGCCCCGCGGTGCTTCCTGTCTGAAATTATAGGAGTTTCCGCTCCGGCCAGACCGGTTTTGTCTCAAGCGGTCTGTTTGCCGCCCGAAACGGTCAAATGCGGACAGGAAAAAAGGAGATGCTTTGGTCTGTTTCACCAAAGCATCTCCTCTGAAACGCAGCAAAAAGCCCCGCCGGAAGCCTTTCGGGCATGTCTGGCGGGGCAATTGTCTCTCTATTTGGCTCAGAGCAGGACCAGGCCATACTTTTTCGCCATCTCGGCCAGGAACTCCGGCTCCAAGTCCCCGGTGCCGTCCCAGAAGGCACGGCCCTGATAGACCCGCAGGGCCTGTTCCAGCAGCTCGGGCACGTCGGACCACAGGCACAGGGCGTCCCGGACGGCGTACTGGTTCTCGGCGAAGATGGCTACGTCGTCCTCCTCCAGGATGGCGATTTTCAGCGCCCCCTGAGGACAGGTCTCTTCCGCCTCCAGAATCTCCTCCATCAGGTCGGAGGTACACTCGATGGTCTCCCCCACGTCCACATCGGGGGTGATGAACCGGGCCTCCTTCTCGCTGGCGCAGGGGATCACGTCCGGGTCGTGCTCGGGGGGCACAAAGCGGGAAAAGTCCACCAGGGCCAGATCCCGGGCCAGAAGGGACGGGCCGTCGCCGCTGAGGGCGCCGCCGCAGGCAAAGAGCTTCACCCCCGCCTCCGCCAAGTCCTGGAGCTCCTGCTCAGGTTCGGAAACCACTGCCGCCAGGGGAATGGCCGCGTAGGGCGTCAGCCGCTGGAGCTGCTCCAGCAGCACCTCCGCCCCCTCGCCGGTGGCCAAGCCGAAGGCGGCCGCTCCCATGCCCTGCATGACAATCAGGGCGGCCAGCACGTCAGTGCCCGACTCGGTGCGCCCCTCCTCGTCACAGCGGGCCAGCACCACCACCGGCCTGGAGGACGCCTGACGCACCGCCAGCATGGCGGCCCGCTCCTCGGCCATGGTCATGCCCTCTCCCAGCAGAAACAGGTCCACCCCCGCCTCCGCCAGGGCGGCAGCCTGCTCGGCGTAGGCTGTCACCAGCTCCTCAAAGGTCACGTCTCCGAAGGGCTCCAGCTCCTGCCCGGCAGGCCCCATGCCGCCGGCCACCAGGACCTGCTCCCCTGCCGACCGGCGGGTCAGCTCCACCAGGGTGCGGTTGTAGCCCCGCACGTCCTCTTCCCCGTCCCGGCGGGGCAGGCGGAACCGGTTGCCCCGAAAGGTGGGGGCCACCACCGCATTGCAGCCCGCCGTGACCCAGCTGCGCTGGATCAGGCTCAGCTTCTCCCTATGCACGGGCAGCCAGGTGCTCTCCCGGTTTCCGTCGTCCTCGGCGCCGCCGATGAGAAGGGGCAGGGGTAGAGGTATGTCCATGGATTGTTTCCTCCTTGGGCTTGATATATTTGGAATTTAGTATAGCGGTTTCCGGGCGAAATTGCAAGGCAATCTTCCCCGACAGAATGAAATACGGCAGCGGGGCGGACGCCGCTCTCCACGGCGCCCGCCCCGGGCAGTTCTGTCTGGATGTATGCCTGTCTCAGCGGAACAGGGGCAGCAGAGCCGCGCCGATGATGCCCGCGTCGTTGCCCAGCTGGGCCAGGGTGAGGATGGTGCGGCGCTTGCTGTCCCGGGCGTAGTCCTCCCGGTCCACAATGGCGCGCACAGGCCCCATCAGGGTCTCGCCGGCGCCGGCCACGCCGCCGCCCACGCAGAACACCTCGGGCTGGAACACGTTGATCAGGCTGGTGATGCCGCAGGCCAGATAGGACTGGTACTCCTCTACCAGCTCCTTGGCCAGCAGGTCGCCCTGGGCCGCCGCATCAAAGACGGTGCGGGCCTCCACCTTCTCGGGGTCGCCGTCGCACAGCTTCCACAGCAGGGTCTCCCGGTTGTCCTGCATCCGCTCCCGGGCACGCTTGATGATGGCGGTGGCGGAGGCGTAGGTCTCGAAGCAGCCCCGGCGGCCGCAGGTGCACAGGCGGCCGTTGTACTCGATGACAAAGTGGCCGACTTCCAGGCCGGCGTAGTTGAAGCCGGTGTACAGCTTGCCGTCCAGCACGGCGCCGCCGCCCACACCGGTGCCCAGGGTGATGGCCACCATGGACTGGCTGCCCTTACCCGCACCGGCGGCGTACTCGCCCAGCGCCGCGGCATTGGCGTCGTTCTCAATATAGACCTCCTTGCCCAGACGAGCCTTGAGCATCTCGGCCAGAGGCACGTTGTGGAAATCCAGGTTGGACCAGTACTCCACAACGCCGTTCTTGGGGTCAATGACGCCGGGCGAACCGATGCCCACAGACTCGATGTCGTCCATGGTGAAGCCCCCGGCGGTCAGCGCCTGACGGGCCGCCTCGGCCATGGCGGCCGCCACAGCCTCTGCGCCGGTGCGGGGCGTGGCGATCTTGCCCCGGCTGAGAATGGTACCCGCTTCATCCACTACGGCGGCGGCCACGTTGATGCCGCCCAGGTCAATGCCCAGATACTTCATAAGAAAACGTCCTCCCTTGTCCTCTTTGTACTTCCGCTGCCGTGCCGGACCAGCACAGCGTTTTCCTTATTATAGCGAAAAAAGCCGCGCCCCACAAGAGGGCACGGCTTAGTGCACGGTAAAAATCATCCTCTGCCCAGAGATGGCTCCGGACAGCTTCTTTTCACGGGTTTAGCTGCTTCTTCGGCGAAATACGCCGGGTCCTGCACCGTCTTACGCGGCGGGAGCCACCTCATTCAGCCCCCTGACCGCTGCGCCTGTATTTTTTTCGCGGCTGCGGCTCTTGGTGGACAGGTGGACTGCCAGGGTGACAAAGCCGCTGAGGAGCAGGAAGGCATAGAAGCTGATGCCCCGGGAGACCAGCACCGCCGGCGTCACCAGGGACGTGCCGAAGAAGAGGGCGAACAGGGTGACAAAGCCGCCCTCGGTGGCGCCCACCGCACCGGGCAGAGGCAGCGAGGAGGTGGACAGGGTGAGCAGCGCCTGAACTCCCACCAGCTCCATGGCCCCGTGGCCGCTGAGGCCGAAGGCCTTATACACCACAAAGGGCACCAGGAACAGCGCCGTGAGCTGCACCACGTTCAGGCCCAGCAGCACGGGCACCAGGGAGGCATTTTTCCTGAAGCACTCGGCGCCGGAGCGGTACTCGGCCATCTGCCGCTCCAGCTTCTCCTGGGCGGCGGCACGGTTGCGGACCAGCCGCAGCCGGACGCCCAGATTCAGCAGGCCGTTCATCAGCCGACGGGCGGCATTGGGCAGGAACATAAAGCAGAGCATACCGGCGGTGAGGGCCAGCATGACCACCGCGCCATAGAGCAGCAGCAGGCCCATACCAGGCCCCATGGCGGAGATCATCCCCGGCATGGCGATGGCCGCGCCGATGGCGTAGAGCAGCACGGTCACCTGGTAGCACACGGCGATCATCATCATATTCAGGGCGCCGTGGGCGGCGGGGACGCCGTTTTTGCTCATGTAGTAGATCTGAGCGGGCTGTCCGCCGGTGGCGGAGGGGGTGATGGAGCTGACATAGAACCCCACAAAGGAGAAGCCCAAGCAGCGGCGATAGGGCAGCGGATGGCCCAGGCGGCCCAGAATCAGCTTGGAGCACATGGCCTCGCTGCCCACAAAGACAAACATCAGCCCCAGGCCCAGGACCACGTAGCCCGGCTTTATCTCCCCCAGCACGTCCAGCAGCTGGGAGATGGGCTGGTTGCGCAGCAGCAGGTAAAAGGTCAGGGCGATGAGGGCCAGCAGCAGGATGCCTCCCGCCAGACGTTTCCCCTTACTCATGGGCGTGCACCCTCCTCCAGCCCCACACCAGCCGTCCGGCAAGGGCCAGCAGCGCGGCCAGGGCAGTCAGAGCGGCAAAACGCCCCACAGCATGGTTCTTTTTCTTCATCACGCGCACGCTCCCTTCATCACACGCAGGGTCTCCAGAATGGCACCCAGAGTATTGTCAGCCAACTGGCTCTTGAGGCGGCGCATATTGCCCGCCATGGCCGAGAGCTTCTCCCGGTCGTAAATCAGATTGCGGATGGCCTCCAGGCAGTCTTCGATCTCCTTGGCCGCCACGGCACCGATGCCCGCACGGAGCAGGAACCGGGCGTTGTTGATCTCCTGCTGGAGGAAGGGCTCCCAGGCCAGCAGAGGCAGCTCGGAGAAAATACTCTCAAACATGGTGATGCCGCCGGGCTTGGAGAGCATCAGGTCAGCCTGAGCCATGTAGTCGTACACCCGGTCGGTGTAGCCCACCACATGGATGTGCTCGTACTTCCCCTCCAGCCGCTCCCGCAGCTTCTCGTTCCGTCCGGCGATGATGGTGGTCTCTACACCGGGCAGGGCATTGAGCTCCTCGTAGAACCGCTCCTTCCGGGGCAGCAGGCCCAGGCCGCCGCCCATGATGAGCAGGTGCCGGCGCTGTCCGTCCCGCTGGTGGGGTGTGGTCTTGAACTGGGCCTTCACCGGGATGCCCGTGGGCACGATGATGGCCGGGTCCACGCCCTTCCGGGCCAGCTGCTCCCGCAGCTCGGGGGTGCCCACCAGATAGCAGTCGGTGTTGCTGTTGATCCACTCGCCGTGGACCGACAAATCGGTGATACAGGTGATGAGGAGCAGCGCCACGCCTGTCTCCTGCTTCCAGCGGGACACCATCTGAGCGCAGAGGGGATGGGTGGCCACCACCATGTCGGGCCGCTCCTCTTCCAGCAGGGTCTCCAGCCGGTCCAGGAAGTGCCACTCAAAGGGCGGGTGGGCGTCGCTCTCCATGTTCTCGGTCATCTTATAATAAGTATTGTAAATCCCGCTGCCGTGGGTGACCAGCAGGGAAAAGCCCTTGTACCACGCCTCAGAGGCGCTGGGTACGGCATAATCAATAAAGTCCAGCACCTTGACCTCCGTGCCGGGCTCCTCGTCCTGGAACTGCTGCGCCAGAGACTGGGAGGCCGACCAGTGGCCCATGCCGAATTTTCCTGTCAAAATCAGGATTTTCACGTCCAACCCTCCTGTCATTCCGCGTTTCCTTCCTGTTTACAGCTTTGAGTATAGCTTCTGAATCTTTAGAAAACCCTGCCCCAAAGCTTAAAGAATCATTAAGAAAAAGGAAATTTCTTATTTCGAAATTCCAGTTTTTATCACATTATAGACAGAACAGCGCGGCTTTTTTCATAAAACACGAAAAAAGCCGCGCTGTTTTTACATTTATGTTTTATTATCCTCCGCACCGTCTCTCCACAGAAGTCTGTACTCCTGCGGCCCGGCGGCGCACACAGCGGCATGCCAGCCCTCGCCGGAAAAGTCATGCAGCAGCAGACCCTCCGCCTGTTCTCCGGGCAGGGGCGGGCAGATTTTGGCCGGTCCGGCAATGCTGCCCCCCGTCCGCTTGACCCAGCTCTCCTTCCGGGTCCACAGCTGGCAGAATTTCTCCCAGCCGCCTCCCTGGGTCTGAAACCACTGGTACTCCCGGTCGCTGAGCACATACCGGGGCAGACCGGCGCGGTGGGGACGCACCCGCTCGATGTCCACCCCCACGCTCTGATCGGAGAAGGCGCAGAGAGCCAGGTCGCCGCTGTGGCTCAGATTGAAATGGATATGGGGCATGGAGGGAAAAAAGGGCTTTCCCATGGGCCCCCGCTCCACAGGCGGCATCTCCTCCAGGCCCCAGATCTCCCGCAGGCCCAGAGCCAGCAGACGCCGGGACGCAGCCCGCCCCTCCTCATTTCTGCTCCCCAGTATCAGCAGCACGGCTTCTCCTCCTCTCCCATCACTGAGCCTATTTTAATGCTTTTTATATTGTGTTTTCAATCTGTCTTTTGTACAATGATTGCAAAATCCCGGTGAACTGCCGCTGTCCCCCTTTCCCCGGGAAATAAGGAGTGACGCTTTTATGGAACAGCAACAGTATGTCTGCCCCAAGTGCGGCTGTATGACCTATGAGCACGACCAGTTCCAGGCCACCGGCGGAAACTTCGCCAAGTTCTTCGACATCCAGAACAAGAAGTTTTACACCATCACCTGCACCCGGTGCGGCTACACGGAGCTCTATAAGGCCCAGAACGACACCGGCATGGATATCCTCGACTTCCTCATCGGCGGCTGAAAAAACAGGCGGCGGGAATTTTCCCGCCGCCTGTGCTGTACTTGCCGTCTCAGTCCAGCACCTGGACACCTGCGCCCAGAGCCCCCTTGCCGATGTAGACGCTGAGGGTGGCATCCATCTCCCCCTGCCAGAAGTGGTCGTAGTTGGGGAAGAGCTGCTCCATTCTGGCCCGGAGCTGGGCCATCTCCTCCGGTGCGCCGCCGTTGGCCACCGCCAGGTTGTACCGCTTGTGGTCCCCCAGGGACTTGCGCACCAGCTCAATCAGCTTGTCCTGCACCGCCTTGCGGCCCCGGACCTTGGCGATGCTCTGGAGCTGTCCGTCCCCGGCAAAGGAGATGAGGGGCTTGATGCTCAGCATGGTCCCCGCCATGGCGGTCACCTTGCCGATGCGCCCGCCCTTGGCCAGATACTCCAGGGTATCCACAGAGAAGAAGGGGTAGGTATTGGCCAGCAGCTTGGGTACCCGCTCCTTCACCAGCTCATCCCAGGACATGCCGTTCTCAATGTCCTCCCAGGCCTGGAGCACCGAGACGCCCATGCCCAGTGCGCCGCTGAGGGAGTCAAACACGGCAATCTCAAGGTCGCTTCTGCTCTCGCCCAGCAGACGGACCATGTTGTAGGTGCCGGAAAGCCCCGAGGAGAGGTGGATGGCCAGCACCCGCTCATACCCGTCCGCCTTGATGCGGCTGAGAATCCGGTCGGCGGTGAAGAAATCGGGCAGAGAGGTCTTGGGCAGCTCCCCTGCCTCCAGGCGGCGGTAGATGTCCGAGGCGAAAATGTCCACTCCGTCGAAATACTCCCCGTCCCGGCAGGCGATTTTCAGCGGCACGGTATAGATGGGCTTGCCAGCCCGCAGATCCTCCGAGAGGTCAGCGCAGGAATCCGTCAGAATCGCAATCTTATAAGGGTTTGACAACTCTATCATCCTACTCTATAATTAACATTACTGGATATAACATAACAGTGTTATGTGATTATTATATCTAACTTTTCCATCACTGTCAAGCGAGAAGGAGGCCAAAAAATGGATTATCGCGAGCGGCGGAAGGCTCAGGCCCAACAGACGGAGCAGGCCATCCTTCAGGCGGCAATGGAGCTGTCCCATGAGGACAGCTTCGACCACGTGTCCATCCGGGACATCTGCCGCCGGGCCGGCATTACCACCGGCGCTTTTTATCACCATTTCAAGTCCAAGGAAGACATGCTGGTGCGTGGCTTTGCCTCCCTGGACGTCTATATGGAGCGGGCCCTGAGCGGCCACGAAAAGGACGACCCGGTGTCCCGGCTGTGGCTGCTGCTGTCCAGCTACGCCGGGTTCATGGAGGAGGAGGGCCATGAGCTGGTGGCACGGTACTATGTCCACCGCCTCTCCAACCCCTCCTTTGAGTCCATGGACCCCTCCCGCTTCACCCACCGGGCCATGCTGGAGTGTCTGCGGCAGACCAGAGATTTGGGGCGTCTGATGCCGGGCAAGTCGCCGGAGTGGGTGGCGGACTTCCTATTCCGCCACTTCCGGGGCGTGGCCATTGACTGGATTCTCCACCAGGGTTCCTACCCATTATTGCCCAAGCTGGAGCAGGACTATCAGTTCTTCGCCCAGATCTTCCAGCGCACAGCTTAATAGCAAAACAGGGGCGCGTCCTGTGACGCGCCCCTGTTGCTGTCTTTACCACTTATTCTCCACCCGCTCGGCGAAGCCCATAAAGTTCCGCAGCTCCACCGCTGTGCCGTCATCCAGCACCGCACGGCCGTTGAAGCGGCCGAACACCTGGTGCTGGTCGGATTTGAGCACCCCCACGCTGGTGCAGGCCGCCCGGTCCAGAACGGGCTGGAAGTCCATCTCAAAGCGGCCGTCGTCGCTGGTGAAGGTCCAGTTGGCCATGTAGTCGTACCGGCCGCCCTTTTGGGGGATGTGAAAGGCTACCTTGGAGAGCTTGTGGGCCTTTCCTGCGTAAAAGAGCATGTTCTCGGTGGCCGCCGAGGTGTCTCCGAAGCCGTAGCCGATGTTGAACCCGAAGGGTACCCCGTCCGCCAGACCGGAGGCGGAGCCCCAATACCAGGTGTTGTGATAGGTCCACACCCCACGGCCCCAGTCCAGGGTACCAAAGGAGTCCTCCGGGCGGAAGGTGTAGGTCTTATTCCCCAGGGTGACAGCCCCGGAGGCCCGCATACAGTTGATTTTCTGGTTGTAGTAGAAGTGCCCCGGCTTGTCGAAGGGGGTGCAGATGACCATGGACTCCTCCGGCTCGTCAGTGAGCACCACCCGGGCGTCCAGGGCCTGTCCGTCCCGGAAATTGTCCATGTGGGCCACCAGCAACCGCTTGTCCCCGCTGGCCCGGAAGAAGAGGCCGTACCCCTTCCCCGACACCGCCGTGTCCCCCTGCTCGGATGTGGAGGGCAGGCCGGTGCGGCCCATGGGCAGAAGCCGCATGGGGCTCTTTGTCACCTGCCAGCCCTGGTCAAAGTCCAGGAGGGAGATGGAGTCCAGGCCCATGTAGGAGTTGTCCGCAATGGTGAGGGCCAGGGCAAAATGGTCGTTCATCACCAGGTAGTAGTCCCACTCCTTCAGCCGGGTGAGCCCTCCCTTTACCTTGCTGCGGTCGTATACCGGCAGAAGCCTTTTGGCGTATCCCGCCTCCGTCAGACTGCCCTGTTCGTCCAGCAGGGGGATGGGTGCTGTAATCTCATGCTGCTCCACGGCGCTCCCTCCTTTTTCTTCATTATATCCCACCTGTCTCCCCAGAGCAAGCGGGCATAGGGACAACCAGGGGACGCATATCCTGTCTGGACGGGAGGTGGGAGCATGATATCCAGACTGCTGGCCAGACAATGGGTGCGGGACGCCATTCTGGGGCTGGCCCTGCTGTGCGCCACCCTGGGGCTGATGTTCTATCCCCAGGAGTGCATGTCGGCGGCCAAGGACGGCTTGACATTGTGCTACAATGTGATTATCCCCTCCCTGTTCCCCTTCTTTGTCCTCTCCTCCCTGGTGGTGGAGCTGGGGCTTGCGGGCTACCTGGGCAGGGCGCTGGAGAAGGTCATGCGTCCCCTATTCAACGTCAGCGGCGCATGCGCCTCCGCCTTTGCCCTGGGATTTATCGGCGGTTACCCGGTGGGTGCCAAAACCGCCATCAGCCTCTACGAGAAGGGCATGTGCTCCCGCACCGAGGCGGAGCGGCTGCTCTCCTTCTGCAACAACTCCGGTCCCGCCTTCATCCTGGGCGTGGTGGGAGCCGGGGTGTTCGGCAGCAGCAAGGTGGGGCTGCTGCTCTACCTGGCCCACGCCGCTGCGTCGGTGTGTGTGGGCATCCTCTTCCGCTTTTACAAGTCGGGCGGCGCCAAACGGGACAGGGAGCGTCCGGCGCCTCGGTTCCAGGCCCAGCGCTTTACCGCCGCCTTTACCGGGTCCATCAAAAACTCCTTCCTCTCCACCCTCAACATCTGCGCCTTTGTGGTGTTCTTCACCGTGGTCATCCGGCTGCTCTTCCTGTCCGGGGTGCTCTCCGGACTGTCCTGGATCCTGGGGATCCTGCTGTCCCCCCTGGGCTTCTCTCAGGAGTGGGCGGAGCGGCTGCTCACCGGCTTTCTGGAGATCTCCTCCGGTGTGTGGACCCTGTCCGGCTCCGGAGCCCTGGCGGGACGGCTGTCCATGGCCGCCTTTATGCTGGGCTGGGCCGGTGTGTCCGTCCACTGCCAGGTGCTGTCCTTTATCGGCGGCAGCGGGCTGAGCGTGCGGACCTATCTGGTGGGAAAGCTGCTCCATGGCGGACTGTCCGCCCTGTTTGTGGCGGCGCTGTTCCGGCTCTTCTCCTTCGACGCCCCCGCGGCCGCCTACCTGGCCGATCAGGTGGCCTCCATCGCAGGGCTGGACTTCCGCACCGCCCTGGTCATCTCCACCGTGTCCGCCTGGGTGGTGTGGCTCCTCTTTTTCGCCGCCGCTGCCGCCGCCATCCGCCGCTGCCGGAGAGCTTGACGCTCCTTTTTCCCCTTCTTCCCTGTTTTTGTGGAAAATCCCGCCGAAATGCGCTATACTGTTATCCAAGAAAAGAAACGCCTTCCGGAGGGAACTGCCATGCTGTTTCAAAAATCCATTGAGCCCCGCTGCGCCTACTGCACCCGCTCCGCGCCGCTGGATGAGGACACCCTGCTGTGCGCCAAAAAAGGGGTGGTGTCCCCGGGGAACCACTGCCGTGCCTTTCAGTACGACCCCTTCAAGCGTATCCCCCCCAGGCCGGTGGCTCCTGACTTCAGCAAGCTGAAGGACGAGGATTTCAGGCTGTAAGTTCATAGAAAAAGAGGCCGGAGCAGCTGCTCCGGCCTCTTTTTTGTCTCTATCAGCGCTCCCACTTCTCCACCAGGGCGCGGATCTGGTCGGCAAACTTGGCCAGGTCCTTGTTGGTGCCGCCCTTGTTGTGGCGAATGGCCTCCATGAGCTTCTCTCCGGCCTCCTCCAGGCGGCGGTAGGCGGGAGAACCGGCGTCCTGCGGCACAGCCTTCTTGGGCTGGGGGATGCCAGCCGCCAGCACCTTGCCGGAGAGCAGGTCGTAGACCTCCTCATACTCAGGGGCATGGGCGGAGAAGCCCTGCTCCCGCAGGGTGTTGGCGTAGATCTCGGTGACCTCCGAATCGCCGTGGACCACAAAGACCTCCTTGGGTCTGGGGTTGTAGTAGTTGATCCAGGCCAGCAGGCCGTTCCGGTCGGCGTGAGAGGACAGGCCGTGGCACTGGGTGATCTCCGCGTTGACGGCGATGGTCTCGCCGAACAGCTTGACCTCGTGGGCCCCCTCCAGCAGACGGCGGCCCAGGCTGCCCTCGGCCTGATAGCCCACAAAGACCACGCTGCACTCGCTGCGCCACAGATTGTGCTTCAGATGGTGGCGGATACGGCCGGCGTCGCACATGCCGGAGGCGGAGATGATGACCTTGGGAGTCTTGTCAGCGTTCAGGGCCTTGGACTCCTCGCTGCTCTCCACCAGGGTGAGACCGGGGAAGGTGAACAGAGCCTCGCCGTCCCGCACAACCTCCAGGGCCTCCTCGTCCAGGTAGCCGTGGAGGTCGCCGGAGAAGATACGGGTTGCCTCACGGGCCAGGGGGGAGTCCACGCAGACCTGGAAATTGGGGGCGTTGGGGGCCAGGTTCTCCTCCTTGATCTCCCGGATAAAGTAGAGCAACTCCTGGGTGCGTCCCACGGCAAAGGAGGGGATCACCACGTTGCCGCCACGGCCCAGGGTGCGGTCGATGATGGCCGCCAGCTCCTCCTTGTACTCCCCCTTGCCCTGGTGGAGCCGGTCGCCGTAGGTGCTCTCGGTGAGGACGTAGTCCGCCTCTTGGATGTACTGGGGGTCGCGGATGATGGGCTGGTCGTGGTTGCCGATGTCGCCGGAGAAGACGATCTTGCGGGTCTGTCCCTCCTCGGTAAGCCACAGCTCCACACTGGCCGAGCCCAGCAGGTGCCCGGCGTCGGTGAAACGGAGTTTGGCCGTTCCGGGGATCATGTCCAGCTCCTGGCCGTACTCGCAGGAGACCAGCTGCTTCAGCGTCAGCTCCGCGTCCTCCAGGGTGTAGAGCGGCTCCACCGGCGGACGTCCGGCACGCTTGCCCTTCTGGTTCTCCCACTGGGCGTCGCTCTCCTGAATGTGGGCGGAGTCCCGCAGCATGATGGACAGCAGCTGGGCGGTGAGACGGGTGCAGTAAATGGGGCCGTCAAAGCCCTGTTTGACCAGCAGCGGCAGACGTCCCGAGTGGTCGATGTGGGCGTGGGTCACCACAACGGCGTCGATATACCCGGGCGTAAAGTCCAGCCGGCTGTTGTCCTGCTCGTCCCGCCCCTGCTGGAGTCCGCAGTCCACCAGAATCCGCTTTCCGCCGCACTCCACACAGTGACAGCTTCCGGTTACCGCCTTGGCCGCGCCGAAAAAGGTCAGTTTCATACCAGGCACCTCCTTTTATACTTCTGGCTTCATTGTACCCTCCCCGCTGGGGAAATGCAATCAGGAGGTGGGCGGCAGTGTGTAGAATTTCCTTCCGTTCGCGGATTTTCCTCTCTCACCGGACACTGTCCACCGCCAGACGCTGGATATAGGCCGAGAGAGTGCGATAGGATGGGCAGAAAATCCGCCGGCCGGCTGCCAGGGAGAGGGCCTCGTTCCAGTCCGCCAGCGTGTAGGTATCCAGACTCTGGGTGGTCAGGAGGGTGAGCAGCCACACCGGGTCGGGGCGGTCCACGCCGTGCCGTTCCCGGAGGCGGCGCAGAATGGGGTTTTCCATGGGTATCCCGCCTTTCTTCTCCCCATTCTATGCGCCCTATCCCCGGAAGAACCTTCACAAATGCAAAAAGAGCGGGGGATAGTCTCCCCCGCTCTTCGGTTTGGTGTTTCTTACACCACCTGAGCCTTAATCAGGTTGGTGGTGCCGCTCTTGTACCCCACGGAATCCATTCCGTGGGGACCCCGGTTTTTCATCTGCTGGGGCGGAGTGAATCCGCCCCGCATCAAGGCTTTTGCTGCACAAAAGCCTTGGAATCGGCAAGAGCGGGGGATAGTCTCCCCCGCTCTTTAGATTGGTGTTTCTTACACCACCTGAGCCTTAATCAGGTTGGTGGTGCCGCTCTTGCCGATGGGCACACCGGCGGTGATGACCACGGTGTCGCCGCACTTCACGGCGCCCTCCTTGCGGGCCACCTCCACGCTCATGGAGAACAGACGGTCGGTGGAATCCACAAAGCCGGTCAGGTAGGAGTGGACGCCCCAGGAGATGGCCAGCTGACGGCGGACCTTCTCGTTCTGGCACACGGCCACGATGGGGCAGGCGGGACGGAACCGGGAGATGACCTTGGCGGTGTAGCCGGACTCGGTGGGCGCCAGGATGGCGGTGGCGTTCAGGTCCATAGCGGTCATGCAGCAGGTGTGGGTGATGGCGTCGTTGATGGTGGAGACGCCGGGCTGCAGGCTGTGCTCACGGAAGCGGCCCCAGTAGTTGATGGCGGACTCGGCGGCCTTCACGGTGGACACCATGGCCTCAACGGCCTCGATGGGGTACTTGCCGGAGGCGGTCTCGCCGGAGAGCATCACGCAGGAGGTGCCGTCGAACACGGCGTTGGCCACGTCGGAGACCTCGGCACGGGTGGGACGGGGGTTGCGGATCATGGAGTCCAGCATCTGGGTGGCGGTGATGACGGGCTTGCCGGCCATGGTGGTAGCCTTGATCATCTTCTTCTGGAGGATGGGCACCTCCTGAGCGGGGATCTCCACGCCCAGGTCGCCGCGGGCAACCATGACGCCGTCGGAGGCGGCGATGATCTCCTCCAGGTTGTCCACGCCCTCGCGGTTCTCAATCTTGGAGATGATGCGGATGTTGTCGCCGCCGTACTCGTGCAGGCAGGCGCGGATGTCCTCCACGTCGCTGGCCTTCCGGACGAAGGAAGCGGCGATGAAGTCGAAGTCGTTCTCAGCGGCGAACTTCAGGTCCTCCTTGTCCTTCTCGGTGAGGGAGGGCAGCAGGATGTGGACATTGGGAATGTTGATGGACTTATTGTTGGACAGGGGGCCGCCGTTCTCCACGACGCAGACGATCTCCTGGCCCTTGATCTCCTGGACCAGCAGGTCGATCAGGCCGTCATCCACCAGGATGTGGTTGCCGGGGGCCACCTCGTTGTGCAGGTTGGCATAGGTAACGGAGACCCGCTCGGCAGTGCCCTCGCACTCAGCGGTGGTGAGGGTGAAGGTGTCGTCCTTCTTCAGCTCGATGCGGCCGTCCTTGAAGGTCTTGATGCGGATCTCAGGGCCCTTGGTATCCAGGATAGCAGCCACGGGGATACCCAGCTCGTCCCGGACGCGCTTGAGCTTGGTCAGCTGAGCCAGGTGGCTCTCGTGGGTACCGTGGGAGAAGTTGAAGCGGGCGGCGTTCATGCCGGCAAGGATCAGCTTACGGATCATTTCCTCGCTGTCCACGGCGGGACCCAGAGTGCAGATAATTTTTGTCTTTCTCATATCGGACATGGCTGACATACCTCCATATCGGTGGTTATATTTCAGGTTTTGAATATCTTTGCGGGATAATCATACTACAAAGGAGGCCGTTTGAAAAGGGGTAATCGCTACAATCCAAAAGATTTAACATTTTCCTTAATCGTCATTTTATCCATATCGCTTCCAGCAATTTCCCGATTATCTATTCCATATCCCAGGTTAAGCGGTTCCTTAGCCTCTTTTCGCTTCTCCTGCGTATTGCGTCAGAGCGCTGACGCATAAAAGAGCGCCATGCCCACCGGCATGGCGCTCCCATTTGCTGTTATTTCTTCTGTTACTCCGCCTTTTCCTCTTCCTGAGGCGGAATTTCCAGCCTGGAAACCGTGGCCCACTCCACCCGTCGGTCGTTAAGCTCCTCCACCCGGATGTGAAGGCCGCACACGTCCACCTCGGGGTGGCTGCCGTCCTCGGGGATGACAGCCAGCTGGGCGAACACCAGGCCGCCCAGGGTGTCGTACTCCTCGTCCTCGGGCAGCTCCACGCCCAGGGCCTCGGCCACCTCCTCCAGGTCGGCGGAACCGGCGATGCGCCACAGGTTCTCCCCCAAAGGCACGATCTCCTGCTCGTCCTGGGGGTCAAACTCGTCATAGATGTTGCCCACAATCTCCTCCAGCAGGTCCTCCATGGTGATGATGCCGCTGGTGCCGCCGTACTCGTCCACCACGATGGCCATGTGGATCTTTTTGGCCTGCATATCCCGGAACAGGGCGTCGGTCCGCACCGACTCGGGCACAAAGTAGGCCGGGGTCAGCAGCTCCCGCAGGGGCTTGGGCTGGGCCTCCCGGGCGTTGAGCAGGTAGGTGCGGGTGTTCAGGATGCCGATGACGTCGTCGGCGTCCTCCTCGTAGACAGGGAACCGGGTCAGGCCGGTCTCCCGGATGGTGCGGATAATCTCCTCGTCGCTGTCCTGGGCCCAGAGCATGACCACGTCGGTGCGGTGAATCATGACCTCCTCGGCGGTCATGTTGTTGAACTCGAAGATGTTGTCAATCATCTCCTTCTCGCCCGACTCAATGGCCCCCTTTTCCTCGCCGATGTCCATCATCATGCGGATCTCCTCCTCGGAGACCTCATCCTCCTCGGCGTTGGGGTCAATATGTAGCAGGCGCAGCATGCCGTTGGTGGACACGGTGAGCAGCCAGATGAGGGGCCGCATCACCGCCGACAGGAAGGACACCACGCCGCAGGTGAACCGGGCCACCTCCTCCGTCTTCTGCATGGCCAGGCGCTTGGGCACCAGCTCGCCCAGCACCAGGGTGAAGAAGGACAGAATGATGGTGATCAGAATGACCGCCAGGCTGTTCACCGCAGCGGCCGTGGCGGCGTCCAGCTGCCACTTCAGCACAGCCCAGTCCCGGATGCGGCCGGCAAAGTTGTCGGCCGCGAAAGCCGAGCCCAGGAATCCGGCCAGCGTGATGCCGATCTGGATGGTGGAGAGGAAGCGGGTGGGGGCCTCCACAATCTTCAGCAGCTTGGCCGCCTTCTTGTCCCCCTCCTCCGCCTCCCGGCGCAGGACATTTTCATTCAGCGAGATGACCGCAATCTCTGTGGCGGCAAAATACGCGTTGACCAGAATCAGAATCAGCTGCAGCAGCAATTGGGGCCATATAGGGTCCGATGACACGGAAATTCCTCCTAACAAATGTTCAGGCAGATTGACACCTCCGCCTTTGTCGCAGAATTATACCACAACTGTGGCGGAAATACACTACTTTTTGCAAAAATCTTACACTTCTAATTTTCTGTCCCCCTTCTTTGTCAAAATGAGTGCGCATTCCCTCGGCCCATGCTATAATAATGTCTGCCGAATCAGCCCTTGCGCAGGGCATTAGGCAGATACAGACCTGCTGCGCTTCTAAAAGCCCTGATGTCCGCTGTTTTTTGCGGTGTTCAGTCATTTTCTTTATCAAGTGAGGGATGCCCTGTGAATACGCTCCGGGACCGCCTGCCCAACTGGGCTGGGCAGCCTGTGATTTTTGTGAAATGGCTTATCTTTGCCTGCCTCATCGGCCTTATCTGCGGCGGTGTGGGCACCCTGTTCCACTTCGCTATTGACGCCGCCGCCGAGCTGCGTGGAGAATACCCCTGGATTCTGTGGCTGCTGCCCGCAGGCGGCGCCCTCATCGTCCTGCTCTACCGCTGGTGCGGCATGGAGAAGGACCGGGGCACCAACTTCGTACTGGTGGCCGTGCGGGAAAACGAGCCTCTCCGCCTGCGTACCGCCCCTCTCATCTTCGCCGCCACCGTCATCACCCATCTGGTGGGCGGCTCCTCCGGCCGTGAGGGCGCTGCCCTCCAGCTGGGCGGCTCCATCTCCTCCAAAATCGGCCGTTGGATGGGCCTGGACGACAAGGACAGCCGGGTCATCACCATGTGCGGCATGTCTGCCGCCTTCTCCGCCCTCTTCGGCACCCCCCTGGCCGCCGCCGTGTTCTCCATGGAGGTGGTGAGCGTGGGCGTCATGTACTACGCCGCCATTGTCCCCTGCACCATCGCCTCTCTGGTGGGCGTGGGCGTGGCCGCCTCCTTCGGCGTGCCCCCCACCGTCTACGACCTCACCGGCGTGCCCGCTCTCAGCGTCGTCACCGCCCTCCAGTGCGTGGGCATGGGTGTCCTCTTCGCCCTGCTGTCCATCCTGTTCTGCCGGGTGATGCACGCCGCCCCCAAGCTCTACAATAAATTCATCCCCCGTCCCGTTCTCCGGGCTGCTGTGGGCGGCGCCCTGGTCATCGCCCTGACCTATCTGGTGTGGCTGTGGAATCCGGGCACCTACGACTACAACGGCGCAGGCGCCGGGCTCATCGCCCAGGCCATTGGCGGACAGGCACGGCCCGAGGCTTTTCTGCTGAAAATCCTGTTCACCGCCGTCACCCTGGGCGCCGGCTTCAAGGGCGGCGAGATTGTGCCCGTGTTCTTCACCGGCGCCACCTTCGGCTGCGTGGCCGCCCCCTTCCTGGGCCTGCCCGCCACCTTCGGCGCAGCGCTGGGCATGACGGCGGTATTCTGCGGCGTCACCAACTGCCCCATGACCTCCCTGTTCCTGGCCTATGAGCTCTTCGGCGGCCAGGGTCTGCCCCTCTTTGCCCTGTCCTGCGCCGTGGCCTACATGCTCTCCGGCTACTATGGTCTGTATAGTGAACAGAAAATCGTGTATTCTAAGTTCAGACCGGAATTTATTGATAAAAAGGCGGAGTGAACCATGAATCAGACTCTCTTTTACAACGGAACCATTCTCACCATGGAGGACGGCCCCGCACCCCAGGCCGTGCTGGTGGAGGACGGCGTCATCCGGGCCGTTGGGACACTGGCGGAGCTGGAGACGCTGGCTCCGGATGCCGCACGGCGGGACCTGTCCGGCCGCACCCTGATGCCCGCCTTTCTGGACCCCCACAGCCACCTGACCGCCCTGGCCTCCACCCTGGACCTGTGTCCCCTGGGCAGCGCCGCATCCTTTGCGGACATCGCCCGGCTGCTGCTGGAGTTCCAGAAAAAGCGGAACATGCCCGCCGGTCAGTGGCTCATCGGCTTCGGGTACGACCACAACGTGCTTGCAGAACGTGCCCAGCCCGACCGTCACACTCTGGACGGCACCTTCCCCGAGACCCCGGTGCTCATCTCCAACGCCTCGGGCCACATGGGCGTGGCCAACTCCGCCGCACTGAAGCTGCTGAACATCACCGCCGACACCCCCAATCCTGAGGGCGGCAGAATCGGCCGTGAGGCCGACGGCCGCACCCCCAGCGGCTACCTGGAGGAGAACGCCTTCATCCGTCTGGCCTCTTCCATGCCCGGCCCTTCGCCGGAGCAGGCGGCCCGCAACGTGGAGCGTGCGGAGGAGATCTACCTCTCCCACGGCATCACCCTCATTCAGGACGGCCTCACCGACACGGGCCGTTACGCCCTGCTCTCCGCCGCCCATCTGAAGACCGAGGCGGTGGGGTACGCCGACCTGAAAAACACCCCTGAGCTGATTGACAGGCCCCACATCGGCGGGTATAAAATTTTTCTGGACGGTTCTCCCCAGGGCAGAACCGCCTGGATGCTGGAGCCCTACGCCTCCAACACCCCCGACCAGCCCGACTACCGGGGTTATCCCATCTACTCCGACGAGGAGGTCACCGGTTTTGTCCGCGCCGCCCTCACCCAGGGCAAACAGCTGCTGGCCCACTGCAACGGAGACGCCGCTGCTGCCCAGTATATCCGCTGCTGCCGTGCCGCCCAGGAGGAGACCGGCCTTAAAATCGCGGCTATCCGGCCGGTGATGATCCACGCTCAGCTGGTCCGCCGGGAACAGCTGGAGGAGATGAAGGAGCTGGGCATTATCCCCTCCTTCTTTGCCGCCCACCTGTGGTACTGGGGAGACGTCCACGCCGAGAACTTCGGCCCTGACCGGGCCGCATCCATCAGCCCCCTGGGCTGGGCGGAGGAGCTGGGTCTCCCCTTCACCCTCCACCAGGATACGCCGGTCATCCAGCCCGATATGCTGGAGACGGTGTGGTGCGCCGTCAACCGTGTGACCCGGGAGGGAAAGACACTGGGTCCGGCGCTGAAGGTCTCCCCCATGGCCGCCCTCCGGGCGGTCACCCTCCACGCCGCTTACCAGTATTCCCGTGAGGACATCCTGGGCTCTATCAAGCCCGGCAAGCAGGCCGACCTTATCGTCCTCTCCGCCGCCCCCACGGCGGTGGACCCCATGGACATCCGCTCCATCCAGGTGCTGGAGACCATCCACGGCGGCAAAACGGTCTGGCAGGCATAACCCCTCCATTTTCCTTCTCTCCCGTGCCGGGCAGCTTCACCTGTCCGCGCGCTTCTGAAAGGTGGTTTTTCCTTGAACATTTTCGATATCATGGGCCCCGTCATGGTCGGACCGTCCAGCTCCCACACGGCGGGAGCGGTGCGCATCGGCCTCATCACCCGCAAGCTGCTGGGCCGTCCCCCCGTACGGGCCGAGCTGCTGCTCCACGGCTCTTTTGCCGCCACTGGCAAGGGCCACGGCACCGACCGTGCCCTGGTGGCCGGTCTGCTGGGCATGGCCCCCGATGACCCGGACATTCCCCGCGCCTTTCCCCTGGCCGAGCGGGCCGGGATGCTGGTACGAATGGGCAGCATCGTCCTCCGGGGCGCCCACCCCAACTCAGTGCTGCTGCGGGTGGAGGATGAGCGGGGCAACACCCTGGAGGTCAACGCCTCCTCCCTGGGCGGCGGCCGGGTTCGGGTCAACGCCATTGACGGGCTGGACGCCTCCTTCACCGGTGAGTACCCCACCCTCATCATCCGCAACGAGGACAAGCCCGGCGCGGTGGCCGAAGTGACCGGCATCCTCTCCCGGCGTCAGGTCAACATCGCCACCATGCAGCTCTACCGCAACATGCGGGGCGGCCTGGCCGTAATGGTACTGGAAAGCGACCAGGCCATCTGGCAGGAGGCCATTGAGGAACTGCGGGCCTGCCCGGGCATCGTGCGGGTGACCTATCTCAACATGGAGGAGGACAGCTGACATGGCGTTTACATCTGTGGAGGGCCTCCTGCGGGCGGCGGCGGATATGCCGCTGTGGCAGGCGGTCCGGGACGACGATATGCAGGACCGTGGCGCTGACGCCGCCGAGTCCTGGGACCAGATGGCCCGTCTCTGGACGGCCATGACCGAGAGTGTGGAGCAGTACAGCCCACGGCTTCGCTCGTCCAGCGAGCTGGTGGGCGGCGAGGGCGGCCTGGTGGCGGAACAGGGCGGCAGGCTGTGCGGTCCCTTCTTCTCCGCCGTCATCGCCACCGCCCTGAAAACCGGCGAGTGCAACGCCTGTATGCGGCGCATTGTGGCCGCCCCCACGGCAGGCGCCAGCGGCGTGCTGCCCGCCGTGCTCCTTCCCCTTCAGCAGCGGGACGGCCTCTCCGACGAGGTCATGACCCAGGCCCTCTATGTGGCCGCCGGGTTCGGGCAGGTCATCGCCTCCCGGGCCTCCATCTCGGGCGCGGAGGGTGGCTGTCAGGCCGAGGTGGGTTCCGCCTCGGGTATGGCCGCCGCCGCTCTGGTCCACCTCATGGGCGGCACACCGGAGCAGATGGCCCATGCCTGCGCCATGGCCCTGAGCAATATTCTGGGCCTGGTGTGCGACCCGGTAGCCGGACTGGTGGAGGTGCCCTGCGTCAAGCGCAACGTGATGGGCGCCATGAACGCCCTGTCCTGCGCCGAGATGGCCCTGTGCGGGGTGAAGAACGCCATCCCCTGCGATGAGGTCATTGACGCCATGCGGTCCGTGGGCGACTCCATGCCCGCCGCCCTCCGGGAGACCGGCATGGGCGGTCTGGCCGCCACGCCTACCGGCCGGCGCATCGCGGAGCAGATTCTGGGCAAATAACAGCACAAAAAGAGCCTCTGCGCATGGCGCAGAGGCTCTTTTCATATACGGCTCACTCCACCGTCACCGGCTCTCCCGTTGTTGTGGGTTCACCTCAATATCGTCACTCCAGCAGTCCGTTTGCGTAGCGGTTGAGCGCCTCACAGGGCTCATACTTGGTCCGGTAGCCCACCCCGTCTATCACCAGAAAGGGGTTGTATGCCAGGATATCAGTGGTGCTGCCGTCGTCCAGATGGAGGGTAAAAAGCGCCCCCTGACCGGCGTACTCCGTATAGGAGTCGTCCCGGTCATAGATGACCACCTGGCTGAGATACTCCGCCAACTCCCCGGTATCCGGAATTTCCAGCGTGATGTCCGGCGGGGTGAGCAGCACTGTTGCGGACTGGATATCCGCCGCCGTCAGGTCCTTGTAGGGCCGCCGCCCAGCCATGGCGGAAGCGGCCAATATACCACCCGCAATGACCGCCAAGCACAGCAGGGCAATGAGCCAGCGCTTTCCTCTTTTCATACAGACTCCCTCCTTTTGTTCTTCTGCTTGTATAGACGAAAAACAGTCCGAAATGTTTCAAGGGGTCAGCGTCCTTTGGACGCTGACCCCTTGTTTTTCTATGTACTTTTATGCCCGGCTGTCCGGCAGGCTGGCGGCAGCGGCGCTCTGGCCAATCTGCCGCACCCGCTCGTCGGGCGCCTGGACGGAGAATGTGCAGTCGGGGTACTCGTCGGCCAGAACCTGGCGGGCGGTGGACAGGATGATGTCACCACCGGCGCCGCCGGCCACGCCGCCCATCACCAGGGCGCAGTTCATGTCGTAGAACTTGGTGTACAGAGCCAGAGCGTGGCCCAGGTAGACGCCCAGGTCCCGGTAGACCACCTCCACCGACTTGTCGCCCCCATCCATCCGGCAGCGGAGGGAGGAGAACTTGTCGGCGGCGCCGCCCTCGGGCATCTCCAGCCCGGCCATGGCAGCCAGCTTCACCGCGCCCTCCTGGCTCAGGTACTTGACGCCGCAGCCCACATCGCCGCTCCAGTCGTCACGGGCGGCGTCGGCCTGCACGTCGATGGGGGTGAAGGCCAGCTCGTTGAACCAGCCGGTCACGTTGCCCGCCTTGTCCACGTAGCCGCCGGCCTCGCTGCTGCCCATGGAGATGCCCAGGATGCCGTTCTCGTTCAGGCCCATGGCGCCGGCCAGGGCGGTCACGTCGCCGTCGTTGGCCACGGCGAAGGGGATGTTCTCCCCCAGGCTGGCAGCGGTACGGGGGTAGATGTCCTTGATGGACTTGTCAAAGTCCTCCTTGCCCACGGAGAGGAACAGGCTGGCCACCATGCACCGCTCACCAACCAGCACGCCGGCGGTGGACACGCCCACGCCGTCCACCTGGGGCAGGTGCTCCGCAGCGGCACGGAGAGCGGCGGTGATGTGGTCGTAGTGGTACTGGGGGTCGCTCTGCTCGCTGGGCCGCCAGGGCATGGTGTCGGAGAACACGCTCTTGCCGTCCACCAGGGCGCTCACCTTCAGGTTGCTGGCGCCCGCGTCCAGACCGATGCGGCAGCCCTCCAGATGCCGCCCCACCGGTCGGGAAGAGCCCTTCTCGGCGGGACGGTCGGCGTAGCTGCGGCTCTCCACGGTAAAGGGACGCTCATAGACCCCCTCCATGAAGTCCCGGTCAAAGTCTCGGCTGCCGCCGGCTGCGTAGGCGTCCCGCAGGTACTCCGCCGCCGCCGTGCTGCCGCAGGCGATCAGCTTCCAGCCGCCCCGGGACCAGAGGAGGAACTTGGCCAGCCGGTCCACATACAGCCGGTCGGCGTCGCTCAGCGCTCCCTCGGTGCGCAGGGCGGTGTTGTACACCGACACCAGACCGTCCTCCCGCTCCACCGCCAGGGCGAAGGGGTGTTTTGCACCGCTCTCATAGACCCGGAAAAACCGGGCCAGGGGCACGAAGGTCTTGTCCAGCTCGGGCAGGTGGGTCACCGGCAGATCCAGTCCTAAAAATTCCATGGAAGCATCCTCCTCTTGTTTGTTGCCTCCAGTTTATCACACCAATCTCCCCGGCGCATTATCCAAACCTGCTCACTTTTTGCACAAAAAGACCGGAGTCTGTGCAAAGTCAGACTCCGGTCTTTTCTCGCTGTATTTCCCGTCACATATGGGGCAGCACGTGGACGGTATACTCCCCTTTGGACTGCACCTGTCCGATGACCGCGCCGGGAATACCCCGGTCGTTCAGCCTCCGGACCAGCTCCGCGCCCCGCTCCTCCGGGATGGAGATGAGCAGGCCGCCTGCGGTCTGGGGGTCGAAGAGCAGGTCGGACACCTCCAGTGCCACGGCCTCCTCCACCTTTACCTTGCCCTCCAGGTAATTCCGGTTGCGGTAGGCGCCGGCGGGGATGATGCCGTCCTGGGCCAGCTCCAGCGCGCCGGAGGCAAAGGGCACCGTATCCGCCCACAGCTGCACCGTCACGCCGCTGCCCTCGGCCAGCTCGTTGACATGGCCCAGCAGGCCGAAGCCGGTGATATCCGTGCAGGCGCTGGGATGCAAGGGCAGCATGACCTCCTGGGCCCCCTTGTTCAGGGTACTCATCAGGCCGATCATCTCCTTCATCTGCCCGTCGGTGAGCAGCTCCGCCTTGGCGGCTGTGGAGAGCACGCCGGTTCCCACCGGCTTGGTGAGCACCAGCAGATCCCCCGGTTTTGCGCCGCTGTTGGTCAGGATCTCCTCCGGCCGGGCAAAGCCGGTGACGCACAGGCCGTATTTCGGCTCCGTGTCCTCAATGCTGTGCCCTCCGGCGATGACCGCCCCGGCCTCCACCACCTTGTCGGCGCCGCCGGCCAGAATCTCCCGGACAATCTCCAGGTTCAGGCAGGTGGGGAAACAGAGCAGGTTGATGGCCAGTCGGGGCGTGCCCCCCATGGCGTACACGTCGGAGAGGGCGTTGGCCGCCGCAATCCGGCCAAAGCTGCGGGGATCGTCCACTACGGGCGGGAAAAAGTCCGCCGTCTGGATCATGGCGGTATCGTCGTTGATCCGGTAGACGGCAGCGTCGTCGCTGGCGTCAAAACCCACCATCAGCCGCTCATCAGAGCCCTTTGGCAGGTCCGCCAGCAGTTGGCCAAGGACACCCGGTCCTATCTTGGCCCCTCAGCCGCCCGCGGCTGTCATTTTGGTCAGTCTGACCGGTTCTTCGTTCATACCGCGCCTCCTCTCCCCTGCTCCGGGGCAGACGCCCGGAACAATTTCATTTTATTATATCACATCTCCTGCCGGGGTTAAACTGCAAATTTTCCGTACCGCCCTGCCGCCGTCTCACCCGCCGGACCGGTGCGGCATAGGCTGGAACTGAGAAGAAATCCATGTCTCGTTTCCTATTTTGAATACTGGAGGGTTATCCATATGGCTGCGGAACCGCGTGTACAGTTTTACCTGGGGGCAAACGCCCCCTCCGGCTTCTACTCTCTCTACGACCAGCTCATCGACCCCGACCAGGCCCAGGACGTGATGATCCTCAAGGGCGGTCCGGGCTGCGGCAAGTCCTCTCTGATGCGTAAAGTGGGGGCCGCCATGGAGGAGCAGGGCCTGGCGGTGGAGTACATCCAGTGCTCCGGCGACCCGGACTCCCTGGACGCCGTCATCATTCCCACCCTGGCCACCGCCATTGTGGACGGTACCGCACCCCACGGCTGCGCAACACCAGGACACTTCTCATGCAAAAAGACGGCGCATCCCGGATTGGGACACGCCGTCTGTATGATGGGGATTATGCCGTCAGGTCTCGGTAGCGGGGCTCGCTGAGAACGTCCAGCATGTATGCGTAGGGGGAGAGCTCTCCGCTGGTCACCATCTGGAAGAGCTTGGGCGTACAGCCCGAGACAAGCGCCGCTCCCTGCGCGTTCATGGTGACGGGCTGGTGGAGGCCACGGCTGGCCACGTTCCAGAACACCACCTGGGGGAGCTGGTAGCCCTCGGCCGCAAAGGCCTGGCGGGCCTGCTCAAAGACGGTGACATCCGCGCACTCGGTCCCCTGGTCAAACTCCATGTCGGAGATGACATACAGGGTGTCGGGCATATCCGCCTGGCTCATGTGGTTCTCCACGGCGGCGCGGAGGAGCAGAGCAAAGACCGCCTCAAGGTTGGTGTTGGCACACTCGTTGAATCCCGCGCAGTACTGCACCTGCTCATAGAGGTCCTTGCCCTTGATCTCCACCAGCCTGGGGCTGTGGGAGAAGGTGATGAAGTGGTTGCGGAAGGCCCCGGTGTTCCTCTGGGCGAAGTAGATGGCCAGGGACAGGGCCACAGCGGCGGGGATAGGGCTGACATACCCGCTGTACATGGAGCCAGATCCGTCGGCCACCACAAGGGCGTTGCCGCCGCCGGTGTAGTCGGGCAGAGCATTCCAGGTGGTGTCCAGGGCGAGACGCTCCGCCTGGGACATCACCTTGCCCGCAAGAGCGGGTGCAATCACGTCGTAGGGATAGAGAGTGCCCGTGTGGAGGGTCGCCTTTCCCTCACAGACCTGTTCCAGGAAGTCCTGGTAGCGCTCCCCGTCGTTGCGGAGAAAGGCCTTGCGGTACTTGAGCATGGCCTTGGAGGGCTGCTTGGCGTAGTCAAAGGTGTAGTCCCTCTCGCGCAGGTTGTTCTCCAGAATGGCGATTCTGGCGCGCAGAGCGGAGAGGGTCTTGCGGTAGGCGGCCTCGGTCATGCCCAGGCCCTTCACCAGGATCTTGGCGGAGAGCAGAGTGTCGGGGCTGCTGGCGTTCACCGAGGGGAGCCACTTGGCCATGAGAGAGGCATTCCCCTCTCCCGACTCCATGGCCTCCACGTCCCTGGCCAGCTGGGCCTTGATGTAGGCGATGGCCGCATCCCTGCAGGGGGTGTCAAAGAGGGCGATCAGGTCGTCCCAGCGGCCGTACTCGGGGATGTTCCCCAGGTTCCTGACCACCGTCTCGGGGGAGAGACGGGCCATGGCCTTCAGGATGATGCGGAAGGCGTAGCGCTCACCCAGGCCGCCGCGGACGTCACGGGCGAAGAAGGCGATCTTCACCGCCATATCTCTGTCCTCGGCCCAGGCCCGTGTAAAGCGGTTCTGGATCTCTTCCCAGGACGCCCCGCGCAGGGCGCCCACGGTGGAAAACAGGTCCAGACAGTCGCTCATGGTGGTTGACCAGGCGGCACCGCCATTTTCCGTGCAGGTGCGGATGGATTCTCTTTTCAATGCTTCCAGCATGACGGTACCTCCTAGCGGTTGGGATGGATAACAAGGCACATTGTGTTTTGAAGTCACATAACCGGCAAGATTGCTGTCTGTGCCTTTCTGCGTACAAGGCGCCGTATTCCGGATATGATCCGGAGCTTCTCCCGAGCTAATAAAAGAAATTGCTGTGGGCGCCTTTCATGTGCATATCATAACCTGCCGTGTCCGCTTTTTCCTCTCAAAAAAGTTGCGAGGTCTGCCGTTTTGTCGTACACTGTCAGAAAAGGAGGTGGCGGCATGGCCTATCGTGAGCTGGTAAAGCGGTTTGAATCGGTGCGGGAGTACATGCGGGACTTTCTGGTCTTCGGCTACAAGACCCGGCGGGAGTTTGAGGGCAAGAGCGCCCGCACCTACGACAATGAGCGCCGCCGCATCGAGAGCTGGCTGGGGGACAATCTGCGCTGGGAGTACCGCTCCAAAGGCAAGGCGGTATTTCTGTCCATGGACGCGGCGGAGCTGGCCCACAACCCGCTGTATCGGGCCTGGCAGTCCAAGAGCTTCACCGACAACGACATCACCCTCCACTTCTGCCTGCTGGACCTGCTCGCCGACGGTCTCCCCCGCCACGCCGAGGAGATCACCGACGCCCTGACGTCCCGGTACAACATTCTCTCCGAGCTGTCCACCGTCCGGCGCAAGCTGAAGGAGTATGCGGAGCTGGGGATTCTGGAAGCCCAGAAGCAGGGCCGTGCCCTGTGCTACACCCTCTCCCCCTGTACCCTTGATTCCCTCTTCCCCGACCAGACCCGGCTGCCCGAGCTACTGTGCTTCTTCGGGGAGACCGTTCCCCTCTCAGTGGCGGGCAGCTTTCTGGCCAGCCGTGGGGGTGAGGAGGACTGTAAGCTCCGCTTCAAGCACCACTTCATCGTCCACACCCTGGAGGACCAGATGCTGCTCACCGCCCTGGAGGCCATCCGCACCCATGCCCAGCTCGAGGTGACCAATGTCAGCGGCCGCAGCGGCAGGGAGCTGGTGATGACGGTGGTGCCGCTGAAGATCATGGTCAGCGTCCAGACCGGACGGCGCTATCTGGCGGCCTGGCTGCCCGCTCGGCATCGCTTCACCTCCCTCCGGCTGGACTACATCAAGGCCCTCTCCCTCCTTCCCGGTCAGGAGGAGGACGGGGACTGCCGCGCCCTGGCCGAAGAGCGGCTGGCCCACAGCTGGGGGGCAGCCCTCCACAACAGCCCCCGGCTGGAGCGGTTCTCCATGACCGTGGCGGTGGACGAAGTGAAAGAGCACTACATCATCCAGCGCCTGCGCCGGGAGAGCCGTGGCGGCACGGTGGAGCAGGTGGAGCCCGGTCTGTGGCGCTGCACCCGGTACGTCTGCGATACCGGCGAGATGATGAACTGGGTCAAGACCTTCATCGGGCGCATTGTGTCCCTGGAGGGGGACAACCAGAGGGCCATCGACCGGTTTTATGATGATATCCGCCGCATGGCGGAGCTGTACGGAGGTGAGGACTGATGGAGCTGTTTTCCGAGGTCTACGGCTGCTACTACGCGGTGGTGGCGGAGATTCTCCACAGCGCGCCCCTGACCCGTGCCCAGGCGGAGGAGCTGGCGGCAGGCCGTGGCTACGGCGAGAGCGTC
This sequence comes from Clostridiales bacterium, assembly GCA_902362925.2. Taxonomy (GTDB): domain Bacteria; phylum Bacillota; class Clostridia; order Oscillospirales; family Oscillospiraceae; genus Pseudoflavonifractor. The sequence goes on from CABIYL020000013.1 coordinate 110,982, forward strand.
ATCCAGCTCATCCCCAAGCTGCTGGGCGGCCAGGACTGGCCCCTGCTGGAGGAGCGGGACGGCCTGTTCCACAGCCGCCTGGACCGGCTGCCCGTCCTGCCGGTAACCCATCTGGAGCGGTCCTGGCTGAAGGCCCTGCTGACCGACCCCCGTCTGCGTCTCTTTCTCTCCGATGATCAGCTCTCCCATCTGGGGGAGGCCCTGTCCGGCGTGGAACCCCTGTGCCGGCAGAAGGATGTGGTCTGCTTCGACCGCTTTCTGGACGGGGACGACTACGCCGACCCGGACTATCGTCGGCGGTTCCAGGCCATTCTGGCCGCCCTGAAGACGGGTAGCGTGCTCCAGGTGACCTATCTGTCCCAAAAGGGCAACACCCACACCAGCGAATACAAGCCCATGCGGCTGGAGTACTCCCCCCGGGACGACAAGTTCCGGATCTACGCACTCAGGGTCCGGGACGGCCGCAGCAAGGGGTGCAGCATCCTCAATCTGGGCCGGATTCTGGACGTTGCCCCCTCCGATGAGCAGTATGACGGCGGCTTTGACGTGGCGGAGTGGCGCCGCCGTCACCGCTGCGCCCAGCCCCTGCTCCTGCAGGTCACCAGAGAGCGCAACGGCGTGGAGCGGTTCATGCTGGAGTTCTCCTCCTACGAGAAGCAGAGCGAGTACGACGAGGAGACCGGCTCCTGCACGGTGCGGCTGTGGTACCAGCAGGACGACGAGATTGAGGTGCTCATCCGGCTGCTGGGCTTCGGCCCGGTGGTGCGGGTGCTGGGTCCGGAGTCCTTTGTGGCCCTGATGCGGGAGCGGGTGGCCAGGCAGGCCGCCCTGCTGGACACCGGCAAAAGCTGAATATTCGCCCTATATAGAGCCTCCGGCGCTGTGTGTGCCGGGGGCTCCTCTCATACTCCCCCTCTTCCGCTCATAGAGTTCTATGAAATCCATAAGAGGGGGGAGGTATGGCAATGCGAAAGACCGTGCTGATACTCACGGAGAAGTTTCAGTCCAAAACACCGCCGGACAGAGAGGCCGTCCGACAGGCGGTGGCCGCCTGGTTGGCCGGAGCGTTAAAGACATGAGCGAAGCGGTACGCTGCGCCATCTACACCCGGCTGAGCAAGGAGGACGAGGACCGGCAGGGGGACGCCTCGGAGAGCATCCGCAACCAGAAGGCCCTGCTGACCGCCTACGCCGCCGACCGGGGCTGGACGGTTTTTCAGGTCTACTGCGACGAGGACTACTCCGGCGCCGACCGCCTGCGTCCCGCCTTCAACCGGATGATCCGGGACGCCCAGGAGGGGCGGTTCCAGGTGGTCCTGTGCAAGAGCCAGTCCCGGTTCACCCGTGACATGGAGCTGGTGGAGAAGTACATCCACGGCCTGTTTCCCCTCTGGGGCATCCGGTTTGTGGCGGTGGCCGACAACGCCGACACCCAGGTGCGGGGCAACAAGAAGGCCCGGCAGATCAACGGTCTGGTGAATGAGTGGTATTTGGAGGACCTGTCGGAGAACATCCGCACGGTGCTGGACATGAAGCGGCGGCAAGGGCAGTACATCGGCGGCGCTCCCATCTACGGCTACCGGAAGGACCCGGCCGACCGGCACCACCTCCTTGTGGACCCGGAGGCCGCCGGAGTGGTGAAGCAGATTTTCCGCTGGTCCCTGGAGGGGAAGGGAAAGCAGGAGATTGCCCGTCTGCTCAACGAAAGGGGCATCCCCAACCCCACCCGGTACAAGCTGGAGCAGGGCTGGCCCGGTGTTCCTCCCGGCTCCGAGGGACAGGGGCTGTGGAACAAGACCACCGTCTGGCGCATCCTCCGCAACGAGATGTACACCGGGGTCATGGTCCAGGGGCGGCGGAAAAAGGTGAGCTACAAATCCAAGGCCCTCGTCGACCTGCCCAGAGAGCAGTGGTTCCGGGTGGAACATACTCACGAGGCCATTGTGGACAGAGAACTCTTTCAGGCCGTCCAACAGGGGCTGGCGCTCCGCTCCAGAGGGGGCGGCATGGGAACCCCTCACCCCCTGGCCGGACTGGTGAAGTGTATGGACTGCGGCAGCGCCATGAGCCGGACTACAAACGCCGGACAGGGGCCGTCCTACCTCCGGTGCAGACAGTACGCCGACGGCGGAGGCTGTACCCGCCACTCCGTCCGCCTGGACGCCCTGACAGCGCTGGTGACGGAGCAGGTCCGGCACTATGTGGGCCTGTGCTGCCCGCCGGGGACGCTGCCGCTGCCCGTAAATCCGGAGGGTGACGCCGCTGAGCAGGAGCGGAAAGCCCTGTCTGCCCGGCTGCTCAAAAACCGGCAGGCCGTCAAGGCCCTCTATCTGGACAAGGTGGAAGGCCTGCTCAGCCGGGAGCAGTTTTCCGAGCTGAACCAGTCCTTTCTGGCGGAACAGGCACGGTTGGAGGAAAGGCTGGCCCGGTTGGAGACGGCATCCTGTCCTAAGCACGCCGCAGACCGCTCCATGCGTGCTCAGGAGCTACTGAAGCTGGAACAGCTTCCCCGTGCTCTGGCGGCGCTGCTGATAGAACGGGTGGAAATCGGGGAGCGGAACCCGGAGACCGGAGAGCAGGCGGTCCAAATTACCTGGAAATTCTGACAGCGGCAAAAAACTGCGGTGTGTTGCTCGCGCCCATGTGGTGGAGCCAAAGCTGCCGGGAGCGGTTGAGCGTTATGTCAACTTAGGCGACTGCTACGACCGGGCAGGACTTCAGGCGGTGCGTGCTGAGCTGACCGCCTGTATGAAGGGCTACAAGGGCTGCTATCAGCGGGCCTACCGCTGCCTGACCGCTGCGGCCCAGATTGGCGAGGACATGCGCGCCGCCCTCATCACCCCCGCCGTGGAGGCCAAGCTGGCCAAGCGCACCAAGGGCATCCTGGCCCGTGAGGTGAAGAAGAGCGGGAAGGAGCCGGGAAAAGCGGTGCAGCGGTTCCTGGGGGCCATCACCTGGAAGGGCATCGTGTGTAATTTCGACACGGTGGACGCCCTGTGCCGCCGGGTCTACGAGCTGTCCGACAGCTACGGGCTGGGCCACATCATGCTTACCCACCTGGCCACCGGGGCCATGGCGGCGGGGTATGACGTGATTCTCTGCCCCTCCCCCATGTGGCCCGACCGCATCGAGCACCTGCTCATCCCCGCTCTCTCCCTGGCCTTTGTCACCAGCACCCCCGCCCTGCCCTACGGCAAACGGCCCTACCGCCGCCTGCGGCTGGACGCTATGGCGGATCAGGAGGTCATGCGGCACCTGCGGGCCAGACTGCGGTTCTCCAAAAAGGTGTCCGCCGCCCTGGTGGAAGAGGCGGTGGAGTCCCTGGCCCAGGCCAAGGCCATGCACGATGAACTGGAGTCCCTCTACAACCCCCACGTGGACTTTGATCAGGTCTACCGCACTGCCGGAGAGATTGTGGAAGAGCTGAAGGCCCGGCTGCACAGCGCCTGAACCAAAACGGCCCCGGACACACAGGATGGTGTGTCCGGGGCTGCTTTCCGTGTTTACTCCTCTCCCGCCAGTGACTGCGCCCATTCAAAGTAGTAGCCGGACCGGCACGCCGCGTGGTCCCGGGCATCCTCCTCCAGGCTCTGGGTGTAGTACTCCATGCCGTCGCTCTGATAGTTCTGCGACTCCTCCATGTACTCCGGCACCTGGCGGAAGGCCCGCAGGGTTCGGTATTCGCTCTCCATGGTGGCGTAGCAGTCCACCAGGCAGCGCTGATAGTGGTGGTACATCTCGTGTAGCACCGTGTCCACGCAGTCGACCGCCGACGCCTGGCCCAGCAGCTGGAGGTCAATGGTGATGGTCCCCTTCTCCCAGTCGTACTGCCCCACGGTATAGCCCCCCAGGTAGGCCCCCTGGATGGGCGGCATATCGGGAGTGCCCAGATAGACGCTCTCATTCAGCGCCACCACCCCCAGCACATCCAGCCGCTCCTGCTCGTCCAGTTGGGCCCACAGGCCCTCGTTGAGGCAGACCAGCTTGTTCTCGTCCACCTCCACCGTGGAGGCGGCGGCAGGCTCCACGGTGTCCGCCGTCAGCACCGGGATGCCGAACATGGCGTTGCTCATCACGGTAGCCAGCGCCCCCAGGAAGCAAACCAGCACTGCCAGCCGTCCACGCGAGAAGAAAAACCGAAGCCTGCTACGGACAAGCTCCCCCCAGTCCCAGTGGGAGGGCGCCGGGGTGAGGGTGGTGGACAGGGCCAGCCCCACCAGGAGAACCCCCAGCACAATCAGCACCACCAGCCACTTCCAGCCCCAGTAGGGCCGCACACAGCAGAAGCTGTAGATGGCAAAGGGCAGGGCGGCGTTGACCACGGCGGTAAGAAACCGGCGCTGGCGGCCGGAGGTGGCCAGGTAACACACCACCTCCGCCGCTGCCACCAGAATCAGCAGCACCTTGATGGACACATCCAGGGGCAGCTGCTCACCGGTAAAGGGGCTGATCAGCCGGCAGGGTCCCATGCGCCAGAAGGCGAAGAAAAACACGCCGGTCATCATCACGGTATCCAACAGGAAGGCCAGATAGCCCTCCTCGTTCTGGTCACGCATGGTCACTCCTCCTTTTCCATCTTCTTCAGGGCGGCGGGCAGGCTGCAGGCCGCCGCCTCCAGTAGCATGGACAGATTGGCGGCCTCCACCACCCGGATGCTCCGCCTGCTCCTGTACTCATACAGCTTGTTCCCCGTCCCTGCGGCGGCGTACACCGTGGTGACACCGGCGGCCTCCAGGGCGTCCAGGTATGCGTCGGCGCTGATGTCGTCAAAGTAGGTGTTGCCGTACAGGTCGCAGCTGCCAAGGAAAGCGCAGTCCGGCTCCAGCTCACGCCCTGTCAGCGCGGAGAGAAGGGCGGCTGCTGCGGCCACACCCAAGGCGCTGCCGCAGGTGTCGTCCACATCCTGGGGTACAAAGAGCGCCACATCCATCACCCGGGGGCGTGCGCTGCCCCGCAGTACCCGGCACACAAACTCATAGGCCACCTGGCAGCTGTCCCGCACGGCTTTGCTGTGGACGCCGATGAGGGTCATTTCGCCTCTGCCGGGGCGTGCGGAGGCCTGGATGGGGAAGCAATGCACTCCCCGCTCTCCCCGACAGGCCGTCTTCACCATGCCGGGGAAAAGGGCCATGACCCGCTCCACACACCGCTCGGGACCCAGGACGCTGTGGAGCATGTCCAGGTCACAGCAGAAGTTCTCCTCCCCCGACTCACGCCGGTAGAGGAAGCGGGAGAGCAGCTTTTCCCCGTACTGCTCCAGGTCGCGGACACCCGGCTGGGTGGCGTACCGGGTACAGAAAATCTCCAGCGCCTGGGGCGTCATGGTGAACTCCTCCGGTCCGATTCCCATCCGCTTGGTCAGCTTGGGCAGGGTGTAGCGGGAGAAAATCTCCTTCTTCTCCTCCCCGCTGTACCCGGGGATGTTGATGGTGAGGAAACGGTCCCGTATGGGACCGCTGATGTCGCCCAGCTCGTTGCAGGTGGCCACGAAGAAGATGCCCCGGGTGGGGATGGCCACGTCCATGAAGGTGTCGGTGAAGCCGCTGCCGTCCAGTAGGGTGAGGAGGGCGTCGGCAGGATTGCCCCTGCCGTTGTTGGTGTTGGACTTGTCCAGCTCATTGATGACCATGACCTGATTGGCGCTTTTGGCCGCGTAGAGCTGCTGGATGATCCGTCCGGGCCGGCCGTTGCTGTAAATCCGTGAGGAGCCGGTCAGATCCTCAATGTCCCGGATGGTGGACATGTCCAGCACGGTCATGGGCAGGTTGAGGATACGGGCCACCGCCTTGGCGACGGAGGTCTTGCCCACGCCGGCGGGACCGTTCAGCAGAAGGCCCCAGGAGGGCATGGTGCCCGTCCGCTTCATCTGGGCCAGCACCTCCAGAATCCGCTGCTTCACCGGCTCCAGACCGTAGAAGGTGCTGTCCATGATCTGCCGGGCCTCCTCCAGGCTGGGCAGATCCAGGGTGCGGATGCTCCAGTTGATGTTCAGGATGTAGGTCAGGGCCCGGATGGCGTGCTGCTTATCCCGGTCCGTCCCGCTCCAGATCTTCTCGCACTGGTCCAGGGTACGCTCCGCCCAGGCGCGGATCTCAGGGGGATAGCCCTCTCCGCACACCCGCATCAGCAGCTTCAGCTCCTCCTCAGTCTGGAACTCCACGCTGCTGTCCTGCACGGTCAGGTCCTGCTCCGTCGGCTCAATGCCCAAAAGCCGGAGCATGGCGTTCAGCTTGGCCAGGGACAGTTCGGTCTTCTTCTCCTTGGCAAAGATGGCGGGCATGGAGCTGCCCGGTCCGCCCGGGTCCAGGCCCCATACCCAGAAGAGCTCCGGGTCCTCCCTGCTCCGCCGTCCGGTGAGGAGCAGGGTCTCCTGCTTCTCCGCCAGCCAGGCCAACAGATTCCGCAGCCGGGGTTCCGCCAGCTCCAGACCCATGACCCCCCGGCCGTACCGGGTGCTCTGGAACACAAAGCCCAGCTCTCCATCCTCGTCCACAAACCGCCCCACCAGGTTCTGAATCCGCTTGCTCATCAGGGATTCAGGCAGGTGTACGGCCATGATTCTGCGTCTCTCCACTTGTTTGGACCCTTTCACGGCAATTCCTCCTCCCGTATTTCCGGCACTTTTCTTTCAAAGGGAGAAACACCGCGAATCATGCAAAATCACACCGGGAAAAAACTTTTTTTGTTTTCCGATTTTCTTGCTCTCCTCCGGCGGCCTTTGTATAATATAGGATATTCCTCCCCTCCTTCTCCTGTCCAGAGGGGGATGATATCATAGAAAAGGAGTGATGACGGATGGAATTTGGTTCCCAGGAGTTCTTTGAGCGGCTCAAGGCAGGCGTGGCCGCCGGAGACCCGGACGTCTACGTGGACTTGAACAACACGGTGGAGCACGCCGTCAAAAATCTGGTCCGCTCCAAGGTGAAATTCTCCGATGTGGACGATGTGATCCAGGAGATCCAGCTCTCGGTCTGGCAGCGTGTGACCACGTTCCTCATCACCTCGGAGAACAACGCCCCTTCCCAGCGCAACGCCTGGCTGATCAAGGTGGCCAAAAGCCGGATCATCGACTTCATCAATCATAACTACCGGGACCGTCCCGACCAGTTCGGAGATGACGAACCCACCGGCGGCAAGCCCTGCCCCACCGGACCTGTTCCGCCCACTCTTGCGGACGCGGAGCAGATGGCCGACTATGAGCGCTGCTGCCGTGCCATCTCCCACATCTGCAGCCTTGACATGGCGCCGGAGCGGATTCTGGCCTGCCTCTACAACGCCTTCCTCATCCCTGCCGCGTCCAGCGGAGACGCCCGGAAAAAGGGTGACCCGGAGGCCATCGTCCGCCGTTTCTCCGGCCGTCCCCTGTCCGAGCTCCGGGACGCCCTGTGGCAGGAGCTGTCCTGGCTGTTCATTATCCCGCCGCCCAATGACCTTCTGGCGCCGCTGGACAAAAAGCTGGAGAACGGCGCAGCGGACAAGCCCTTTCAGCTGACCAAACGGGAGATCACCATTGTCTCCAACCGTGGCCGGAAGTCCGCCCAGAAGAAACACGACGAAATTGTGGGAGGTACCCTCGATGAGTGAACATATCGCCCTGGAAGAGCTCTTCGCCTTCGCCTACGACAAGAGCATGGGACCGGAGGCTATGGCCCGTGCCGCCCGGATTAACGCCCATCTGCTGGTGTGTCCCGACTGCCGCTCCACCTTCCAGGCCCTGCTGGACCTGCGGGAGTCGGTCTCCGCGCTGGCCCGTCACCGCGCCGCCCAGACCCAGCCCGGTGTGGTGGACCGCCTGCTGGAGGGAGCCGCCTGGTTCCGCCTGCGGATTCAGGACGCCGCCCGGCAGCTGCTGCTGGACGCCGCCCGGTTCGGCGACTGCGACTTCGGCCATCCCATCCCTGTGGGCGCCCGCTCGGCCGGGGAAACCCACCCCGCCATGGACTGTCTGGTGGACAACGAGAACAGCTGCAACCAGCTCTCCGTCCGGGACGGCTCCCTCACGGTCCGGCTGGACGCGGAGGCAGTCTCCTCCCTTCGCCCCATGGCGGTGCTCCTGCGGGAGGACGGCTCCCCCGCCGCCGTCCGGGAGATGATCCTGGACGGGCAGGTATGGACCGCGGAATTCTCCGGTCTGGAGGATGGCTCCTATGACCTGGCCGTCCTCTGAGCCCCTCTCCCTCAGCCGCCTGACCGCCCTGCGGGAAGAGGCCCTGGCCCAGGGCAAGGCCCATGCCGCACTCCTGTTCCAGCTCCACCTGCTGGCTCTGGAGGACACCCCCCAGGAGCGGGACAGGCTGCTCTTTCTGCTGCCCGATCGGCTCCGGCAGCTGGAGGACATCCCCACCTGCGCGGAGGTGCTGCTGCGCCTCTTCTCCGGCCGCTCCTGGGACATGTCCGCCCTCTCCTTCGGCACCTCTCTGCTCATGGAGATCGCCTTTCTCCTGCGGGAGGAGGCGGAGTGCTTCTCCCCCCAGGCGGCGGAGGCCCTGGCCCAACGCATCAATCAAACCATCCGGAATATCTACGGAGCGTGTACCTATGTGTACGAGATGCTCCTGCTCTATGAGATTGTCCACTGTCATGGCGGACAGCCGGGCGCGTGGATCATCCCTCTCTACCGTGATGCTCTGGAGGACTGTCTGGACACGCTGGCTCAGATTGACGGAGCCAGCGTGTCTGATCTGCTGCTGATTGTGGGCACCCTTCTGGGCAAGGACAGGGACTGCCGGAAGGAAGCCAGGCTGCTGCTGGAGCGGTGCGTCGCCCTCCGTCAGGAGTATTTTGAGGAGTACAGCCCCTTCCTGATGACGGCCCGTGGGGGACTGATGGACCTGTGCTATGGCATGGGGGATGTGGACGCCGCCATGAAGGAGAGCAGGACGCTGCTCTCCCAGCCGGAGAACGAGGCCACCCGCTCCATCCTCTGCCACACCCACCTGCTGACAGCGGACATTCTGCTGGACCGGCTGGACACCGCCGGAGTAGCGGAGCATCTGCATCTGGCAGGAGCGCTGCTGCGGCAGCTGCCGGCGGAGGGGGCGCAAAGCAAGTGGCTCAGCTTCCGGCTGCACACCGGCTGGGCCCGCTATTACTTCTCCAACGCCGAGGGGGACTCCGGCCTGAGCCAGATGGAGCTCCACGCCAAGCAGGCCTACCGTCTGGCCCGGCAGGAGGGGTACAGCGGCGAGGACACCCTGGTGGCCATCAATAACCTGCTCTATCCCCTGGCCTACTCCTCCCAGGATGACGAGGCTGTCCGGCTGCTGGAGGAGGCCGCCAAGCTGATTGAAGCCCAGGGGCTGCACCACACCCGTGCGGCCGCCATTGTGGGCGTTACCGCCAGCCTGTTCGGCCTGGAGGAGCTGCTTCCCCAGGATATGGCGCACTCCCTCAGCGACTTCTCCCTCTCGGAAAACGACATCGTGCTCCGCTTCTGGTCCATCTTCAACCGGGCCTACTCCAGGCTCCAGGACCGCCAGCCCACACCGGAGCAGCTGGAGCAGCTCAGCGCCGCTCTGGACAGCTGTCAGGAGCTGCTGGACCAGCTCCGTTCCGGCGTGACCTCCGCCTCCATCGCCCTCAAGCGAGCCCGAGCCCTGCTGGCCCTGCGGGAGGGCTCTCCATCCGCCGCCCGGCGGTGGACCCTCTCCGCCCTGGAGGACGCCCGGAATCATCAGGAGCTCCACCCCCAGGGCATGCTCTTCGGCACCGTGCTGCCCCTGCTCCCCTTCCTGCCCGACCTGCTGGACAGCGACGCCCTCCAGGCCCTGCTGGACGAGCTGGCACGTGGCATGGCCGACCGTATCCGCCGTATTCTGGACTGCCGGGATGAGGAATACATCCTCAACTCCCTGTGGTCCAACACCGTGATTCTCAACTTCACTCTGGCTCTGGCCGACCGGGGCATCGTCACCTGGGGGCCTGACCGGCTCTACGAGCTCATCATCAACGGCAAGTCCATCTACTCCCGGCTGCTGCGCATCAGCCGCATGCGCCGGAAATCCCACCCGGAGGACGAGCCCATCTACCGCCAAATTGACCTCCTCCGGGAGGAAATTCTGGACGGAAAGGTGGAGGAGCTGCTCCGGGGCGTCCGGCGGGACGTCTCCGGCCCGGAGGAGGAAAAGCGCCTGCTGGAGCTGTCTCTGGCGGGAAGCCTGCCGGACGGTTTCCAGTGGCTCTCCTGCAGTGATATCGGCTATCGCCTGTCCCCCGGCGCCATGCTGGTGGACTACTACGCCTATCCCGCCACCGTCTCCGGCCAGCTGCTGCTGGAGGACATGCGCTACGCAGTCTTTGTGCTCTTCCGCCATGGGGACGGCAGTCTCCGTCTCCGCCGTCTGCCCTCTGTGGACTTTCTCCAGGTGCGGCGCAGCCTGCTCGCCCTGACCAGCGGTGCAGATTCCCAGAACGCCCGCAGCGCCCTGTACCGGCTGCTGTTCCAGCCTGTGGAGCCTCTCATCGGCCCGGAGGTAAACACCCTCTTTCTCTCCCCGGACGGAGACTTGCCCAAGCTGCCCTTTGGCCTGCTGGGCCCGGAGCCGGATTCCTTCCTGTGCGACCGGTACAACCTCATCTATCTGGAGAGCGCCCGGGACCTGAAAGCGGACCAGTCCATCGACCCGGTGGGTCGGGAAGCCCTGGTCATCGGCAACCCGGACTTCTCCCTCACCCAGGCGACCGGGGACTGTCCCGGCCTGGTGGAAAAGGTACCCTTCACCAAGCTGGAGGCCCAGATGGTAGCGGAAAAGACCGGCGCCGTTCCCCAGATGCGGCGCAAGGCGGACAAGCATGCTCTCCAGGACTGCCATGCCTCCATCATCCATATCGCCACCCACGGGGCCTTTTTCGGCGAGCAGGAGGAGGACGAGCAGGCCTATACTTACACCCCAAACCCCATGCGCCGTGCCTGCCTGTACTTTGCCGGTGCCAACGACTGGCTGCGCACCGGAAAACAGGACCCGGTTCTGGGCAACGGCGTGCTCACCGCCGAGGAGCTGTGCCACTGCCGGATGACGCCCCCCGACCTGGTGGTCCTGTCGGCCTGCTTCAGCGGCATGGGGGACGTCCGCCAGGGCAACGGCATTGTGGGGCTCCAGACCGCCTTCAAGGTCCAGGGGGCCAGGGTCATGCTCCTGTCCATCTGGGAGGCGGACGACTTCGCCTCCCTGGTGCTGATGGACCGGTTTTACGACAACCTCACCGCCATGCCTGCCGGACAGGCCCTCCGTGCGGCCCAGCGGTACCTGCGCACCGTCACCATCGCGGACCTGACGGAAGCGGGCTGGTTTGACCCCAGCCGTCTCCGCCGCATCGGCCTGGTGGCGGAGGATATGCGCAGAATGTCCCGGCTCAGCCCCGACCACCGCCCCTTTGCCTCCCTCCGTTGCTGGGGCGGCTACATCCTCTACGAATGAGTTTTTTCCGGCGCTGCCGTGACAATCTCCTCCCTGTTCTGTTTTATTGGGTAAACGGACCCCAAAACAGACACAGGGAGGATTTTTTATATGGAACACATTTCTCTTTTCTCCACAGAAGACCAGTCACCAGTCCCCGAGACGCCCCGTGCTGTGGGGCTGGACACCGGGGAGACCTTCCCCATTCGCTCCGACATGGAGCAGGCCCCTGATGAGCTGAGCCAGCTGCTCGAAAACGATTCCCAGGCATGTCCGGAGGAGGACGAGGACTTTGACGGCGAGCTGGTATGGAGTTCTGAGGACGTAGATACGGCTAAGGATGATGAGGTGGAGGAGGACATGTCGTATGACGAGGAGCTCAATGAGCTTCTTGAGATGCTCTCCCAGTATGAGGACGCCAAAGACGCCGCTCTCCGTCAGGCCCAGGAGGAGATCCGGGCGGAGCTGGACCGCCGCTCATATCACTATGTCACAGGTGAGCTCGATGGCAACCCGGCTTTTTTCATCCCGTCCATGGGACTCCTTGCCGCCCATTTTGATTTGCTCATCATCTTGAAGCGTGGTTCCGATCCCTATGTCCACTTCAAGGTGACACTGCCCATCCTCTGCGGAAGCGAGATGTCCCCCGCGCTGCTGCTGCGGTTTGCCGAGCTCAACCAGACCTCACGATATTTCAACTGGAAATACTCCTCCAGAGACAACGCGATCAGCTTGTTCTATGCCATGCCCCTCGGCAATGCCAAGCCTGTGCTGCCCTGCCTGGACAGCCTGCTGAATGACGCACTCTACATTCCTCTGGTCTTCTTCCCCGAGGTGGAATGGCTGTCCACCGGTGTTGTCACCGCCCCGGTAAAGGAAGAACAGCTGGAGGAGATGATGAAATTCCTCAGCCAACTGGAACACAGCTGCCCCTACCTCTCCCCCCTTGCGCTCCAGCGCCTGCGGGACGGGCTGGAGGCCATCAAACCTCAGGAGGACAATGCCTGAAAAAAGACCGGACAGCTATGCTGTCCGGTCCTTTTTATGCGTTCTGAGAAAAAATCAGGCCTTCTTGCCCAGATAGACCAGCTGGGTGCAGCGCTGGATACCAGTGCGCTCATACCGCTCCTGGATGCTCTTGGCCTCGGCAAGCAGCTGCTCGTACTCCGGCTTGCCGGCGGCCTTCTTCTCCACAGCGGCCACCAGCTTGGCGGTCTTGCCCGCCAGCTTCTTGTCCATCTCGGGCTCCTCCAGCAGGTCCACCATCTTCACGTCGGTGAGGGGCAGAGGGCTGAGGATGTCCACAATCTCCTGCCGGTTCCAGGTGGGACGCTGGAAACCGCCGGAGAGCATGTCCAGCTTGGCCTCCAGGGTGTGCTGGAGGAAGTGGGTCTGCTGGGCCTCGTTCTGGTTGTCCGAGTACATCTCGTTGACCAGGAACCAGCCGCCGGGCTTGAGCACCCGCAGCATCTCCTTGAGCACCGCGTCGTAGTCCTCGATGTGGTGCAGGGTGTTGGAGATGGCCACCAGCTCAAAGCTGTCGTCGGGGAAGTCCATGTGGGCGCCCTCGCCCTGGACAAAGGTGATGCCCTTGCCGCCGTTCTTCTCCCTGGCCTCCTCCACGGTCTTGGGGTCGCACTCCAGACCGATGACCTCGGAGCCCTCAGGCATGGCCTCCACCAGGGTGAAGGCGAACTCGCCGTACCGGGTGCCCACGTCCAGGGCCTTGCCCGCCTTCAGGCCGGGCAGATATTCTTTCAGATGCAGCATGACTGGAATATCCTTCTTTCTGGCTGTTTGTCCTTATTTTCAGACGGCGGACAGCGTGGAGAGAGCACGCGGTCCGCCGTCCGTATGTATGCTTACTTGGACAGGTAGGCGTGAATCTGCTCCGCGCCCTTCTTGCCCGCGCCCATGGCCAGGATGACCGTGGCAGCGCCGGTCACCGCGTCGCCGCCGGCAAACACGCCCTCGCGGGTGGTGGTCACGCCGTCGTCGGCCACGATGAGGCAGCCCTTCTTGTTGGTGTCCAGGCCGGGCGTGGTGGACCGGATGAGGGGGTTGGGGCTGGTGCCCAGGCTCATGATGACAGCGTCCACGTCCAGCACGAACTCGCTGCCCTCCACGGGCACGGGACGGCGGCGGCCGCTGGCATCAGGCTCGCCCAGCTCCATCCGGATGCACTTCATGCCCACAACCTTGCCGCCCTCGCCCAGAATCTCAACCGGGTTGGTCAGCAGGTCGAACTGGATGCCCTCCTCCTTGGCGTGGTGGACCTCCTCCAGTCGGGCGGGCATCTCCGCC
>CABIYL020000014.1:0-12407 GCA_902362925.2 Clostridiales bacterium
CCAATTACCTCCTTCGGTGGTACTGTTTCTTACTATTATTATACGCTATTTCTCGTCAAAAATCAACCATTTGTTGTGACAGAGCCTAGTAAATAAACAAAATATAGTCTTTTTGTTCAATATCTCCTCTTAAAAATACTTCACCTGAGCTTCACATTTTATCACGAAAGAAAACAGAGCTTCCCACCGCAGAAGATGGGAAGCTCTGTTGATACATTATATATGATTCTGTGTCTTTTTAGCACGCAGCAGTCCGCTCCGCGCCGGTAATCCAGCCGCTGGCCGCCACGATGTCGCCCTGATAGAGCACCGCCAGCTGTCCCGGCGTGGGCGCACGGGCAGGGGACTGCATCTCCAGCACCACGTTTTCGCCATCAGCACGGGCCACAGCCGCCAGCTCGGTCTTGGAGTGGCGCAGCCGCACCGTCACCTCCAGAGGCTCCGGCAGACCGTCCACAGACAGCCAGTTCATGTCGGCGCAGTACACCCAACCGGCCATCAGGTCGCTGCCGTCGGACAGCACCACCCGGTCATGGGCCGGGTCAATCTCCGTCACATAGTACTTGTGGGGGCCGGACACCCCCAGCCCACGGCCCTGACCCAGGGTGTACCGGTGGATGCCCCCGTGGCGGCCCAGCACCCTGCCGTCCCTGTCCACAAAGTCACCCGCAGGGGGCACTGTGCCCCGGTGCTCCAGCCAGGCGGCATAGTCCCCGTCGGGGATGAAGCAAATCTCCATGGAGTCCGGCTTGTCCGCCACCGGCAGCTCCGCCTGGCCTGCCATGGCCCGGACGGCTGTCTTTTCGTAATCGCCAAGGGGGAAAATTACCTTTTGTAATATATTTTGGGGCAGACGTGCCAGCATATAGGACTGGTCGTTGGCGGGCAGGCCCTTGCGTAGCAGCACTCTGCCGTCAGGGGCAAGGGCGGTGCGGGCGTAGTGGCCGGTGGCCACCTTCTCCGCGCCAATCTCCTCCGCCAGGGCCAGCAGGGCGGGGAATTTCACCGTGGGATTGCACCGGGCGCAGGGCAGGGGGGTGCGTCCCGCCAGATAGTCGGCGGCAAAGGGTCCGCACACCTGATTTTCCAGCTCCTGCCGGATGTCCGCGGTGTGGAAGGGGATGCCCAGCCGGTGGGCCACAGCGGCGGCGTCCGCCTGCCCGGTGCCCCCCAGGCCGATGTCCAGATACAGGCCGTGGACCTCATAGTCCCGGCTCAGCAGCTGCGCCGCCACGGCGGAATCCACACCGCCCGACAGGCCCAGCACTACCTTTGGCTTTGTTGTCACGTGCTTGCTCCTTTATTTTAAAAGTAACGTAAATCAGAACCGGACGCCGGGACTTGTCTCAATCTGTCCGTCGGTCTCCAGCAGGGAGGCCACCGTCTGGGCGGTGTCCTCGGGGATGGTGTACCACACGGCTCCCGTGGTGTCCGACGAGGCGTAGCCGTTCCAGGCGTAGGCCAGGCCGCCCTCGTACAGGGCCAGCTCGCAGTCCTCCCACAGGCGGAACACCACCAGAGGCTCATCTTCCGCCTCCTCCTGGGTGATGGTCCACGCCTGCAGGTCCAGGGCGTCCACCAGGCCGCTCCCGCTGTCCAGCACATAGTACACGCCGCCGGTTTTACCCAGGGCGCCGTCGGTGAGATGCTGTGCCAGGCCGTCGGGGGTGATACTGTTGTCCAGGGGACGGCTGAACCAGCTCAGCAGGCCCCATGCGCCCACCACCGCCAGCAAAGCCAGCACCGCCAGGGCGATTTTGTTGAACCGCACACCCCGGCGCACTTCCTTTTCCATGCTATCCTCTTTCATCACGGCTTTTCGCCTCCTTCTCCCCGATTTTACCGGAGAAATGTGGACAGACCGTGAAGAAATCCTTTATTTTTTTATTCTCAGGCGAAATTTCCCGCCTGATACGCCGTATTTTTCCACATCTGTCAGGCAATCTGTGGATTTTTTCGGCCTTTAGCCCCTCTCAAGCGCAATCATCAGCGCCGCAATATCGGCAGGACTTACGCCGGAGATACGGCTGGCCTGGCCCAGGTTCAGGGGACGGATTTCCGACAGCTTCTGCCTGGCCTCCAGCCGCAGCCCCTGGAGGGACTGGTAGTCCAAATCGGGAGGCAGGGGACGGCTCTCCAGCCGGCGCATCTCCTCCACCTGCCGCTGCTGCCGCTCGATGTAGCCCCGGTATTTCAGGTCAATCTCCACCGCCTCGGTGACGGCGGCGGGCAGGTCGGGTCGGGCAGGGTCCAGGGGAGTGAGGTCGCCATAGGTCATCCGGGGACGGCGGAGCAGGTCGGCCAGCCTGGCCCCGTTGGGGGCGGGCGGCTCCCCCTTGTCCGAGAGCAGGGCGTCCAGAACAGGGGAGGGGGACACACCGGTGCGCTCCAGCCGGGCACACTCCCGGTCCACAGCGGTGTACTTGTCCAGCATGGAGCGGTACCGTTCCTCGCTCACCAGCCCCACCTGGTGGCCCACGCCGGTGAGACGGCGGTCGGCGTTGTCCTGGCGGCAGAGCAGCCGGTATTCCGTGCGGGAGGTCATCATCCGGTAGGGCTCGTTGGTGCCCTTGGTCACCAGGTCGTCGATGAGCACGCCGATGTACCCCTGGTCCCGGCTGAGCACCATGGGCGGACGGCCCAGCAGCTTCAAAGCGGCGTTGATGCCCGCCACCAGACCCTGAGCGGCGGCCTCCTCATAGCCGGAGGAGCCGTTGAACTGGCCTGCACCGTACAGGCCGGGCACTTTTTTGCACTCCAGGGTGGGCAGCAGCTCGGTGGGGTCCACGCAGTCGTACTCAATGGCGTAGGCCGCACGGGTCATCTCGGCCTGCTCCAGGCCGGGGATGGTGTGGAGCATCTCCACCTGGACCTCCTCGGGCAGGGAGGAGGACAAGCCCTGGATGTACAGCTCTTCGGTGTCCAGGCCCATGGGCTCGATGAAGAGCTGATGCCGCTCCTTCTCGGGGAAACGGACGATTTTTGTCTCAATGGAGGGGCAATAACGGGGTCCCACCCCCTCAATGGTGCCGTCGTAGAGGGGGGAGCGGTCCAGATTGGCCCGGATGACCGCATGGGTGGCGGCGTTGGTGTAGGTCAGATGGCACACGGCCTTGTTGTCCGGGGCCGTGGCCGTCTCAAAGGAGAAGGGCTGGGCGTCCGGGTCGCCGGGCTGCAGCTCCATTTTGGAGAAGTCCACGCTCCGCCGGTGGACACGGGGGGGCGTGCCCGTCTTGAAACGGCGGATGGACAGGCCCAGGGACTTGAGGCAGTCGGTGAGGGGCAGGGCGGCGGAGAGGCCGTCAGGCCCCGAATCCCGCACCACATCGCCCACAATGGTGCGGCCCCCCAGGAAGGTGCCGGTACACACCACCGCCGCTTTCACGGCGTACACCGCACCGGTGGCGGTGACCACAGCGGACACGGCGCCGTTCTCCGTGCGGATTTCCACCACCTCGGCCTGCTTGACCCACAGGTTTTCCTGCATCTCCAGGGTGTGTTTCATCACCTTCTGGTATTCCCGCCGGTCGGCCTGGGCCCGCAGGGACCACACCGCAGGGCCTTTTCCCTTATTAAGGATGCGGTACTGGATGCAGGCGGCGTCAGCGGCACGGCCCATCTCGCCCCCCAGGGCGTCGATTTCCCGCACCAGGTGGCCCTTGCCCGTGCCGCCAATGGCCGGGTTGCAGGGCATATTGCCCACCGCGTCCAGGTTTACGGTGAAGCACACCGTCCGCAGGCCCAGCCGGGCGGCGGCCAGCGCCGCCTCGATGCCCGCATGGCCTGCGCCGATGACCGCAATATCAAAGGTTCCGCCGAAATATTCCATGGTTATGCTCTCTTTTCTCTGTATGATGGGGATAAGATGCTTCCGCAGGGCCCTGTGCGGCATTGAGATCGCCCATGAATTGCAGAGACTTTCAAGTATGGGCGGGTAACGCTGCTCGGGCAGAAGGGAAGCGGCACGCAGGCACCGAACCGGCAAGCAACTACTTTCAAATACGGCGGCTGCTTGAATTGCACCGCCGCCGGACGTACTCCGAAAGGGGTCCGGGGAAACGGGGGCGTTTGGCCCTAACAGGGCCCCTCCGCCCCTGTGTCCCCGGCGGCTTTTGGGTACTTTTCGCCGGTGAAAAGTACCCCGCCGGAGGCCGTTTCTCTCACGTTTCCGACTTCAGCACGATAACCGGCAGATGGGGCCGGTTGAACAGCCGGAAGGAGATGCCGCCGTTGCCCAGACCACGGGACACCATCAGGGTGCCGCCGCCGTCCAGGGGATAGAGCCCGGCGGTGTGGGTGGGGAAGAGGCGGCTGCGGGTGTTGTCGATGAGCCCGTCGGTAAAGGGCAGGCGGATGAGCCCGCCGTGGACATGGCCGCACAGGGTCAGGTCAAAGCCGCACTGGTCGTACACCTGATAGTACTCGTTCCGGTGGGCCAGCAGGACCACATAGGGGTCCCCCAGGGCTTCGTGAATCTCGTCGGACAGCTCCTGTGGGGTCTTCTGGTCATAGGGGCCGTTGGGGTCGTCGATGCCCGCCAGCACAATGGAATCCCCGCCCCGCTCCAGGGTCAGGTACTCGTTGGACAGCACCGTCACGCCGTATTCCTCCAACAGGTTTTTCACCGTGCCCGCCTCCCGGATGGCCCACTCGTGGTTGCCGGTGACGTAGAAGGTGGGGGCGATGGCGGTCAGCCCCTTGGCCAGCGGCTCCAGAACCCCCATCTGGTCCGCGTCATCAATCACGTCGCCGGTGATGGCGATGAGGTCGGGGTCCAGCTCCGCCGTCTTTTCCAGCAGGATTTCGTTGTCCTCCCCGAACTCCTTGCCGTGGAGGTCGGAAATCTGTACGATGCGGTAGCCGTCAAACCCGGCCGGCAGGCGGTCCGAGGTGACGGTGATGGTCTCGGTCTGAATCCGGTTCTGCTGGTCGTAAAAGAACAGTCCCCCCGCCAGGAACACCAGGACCAGCACCAGAAAAATCCGCAGTCCTCTGTGCCTGGGACGGGAATTCCGTTTTGCCATGGGATGCCTCCAGAGTGTAAGAATCGCGCTTTGCGCCGGGATTTCAGGTCTGCGGCCAGGCCGTCTTCCCAATTCTGTCTTAACGATATAGTATATCACGCTCTGCTGCCCCCACGCAAGAAAAGCCGCCCGAACCCTGACGTCTGACGGGACAGGGTGGGGTTTCCTTAAAGATTCTCCCTCTTTTTTAAGCTTTTGTCCCAATCCACGCCTCTTCCAGAGGAAAAATCTCCCCTTTCCACCCCCTTTGAAGGCAAAAAAGTATTGACGTGGAGGCAAAAAGCGTGTATGATACCGTTTGTAACCAGTTTGTAATCATTTCATTCCGTTCTGTAATTTCCAGCGCCCCTTGCTGTTTTACGGGCGGATTCTTATTTTGACTTTTTACTTTTCTCAAGGAGGTCCTCTCCGATGGACGAGATCTTACACTCACAGGGCCGGCAGGCTCTGCCCGACGCCATCCCCGCCGAAGAGACGGCGGGCGGCGCCCGGGAGAGCGCCCGTGAACAGGGCCGACGTCCTCTTCTGGACGCCCTGATCACCGCCGGCCGCAAGGTGGGCTCCGTGCTCCACCGGGCGGACGCCGCTGTGGCGGGTCACAAGGCGGTTGGCCCTCTGGCCTTTCTGCTGGCCGCCGGCGTCATCGGCACCGCTCTGGTGGTGGGCACCGTGTACACCCCCAGCTATGTGGTGAGCGTGGACGGCACCACCCTGGGCGTGGTCACCGAGCCGGAGGTCTTTGAGGCCGCCATGGACCGGGTGGAGGAGCGGGCCTCCGATATTCTGGGGTATGACTACATCCTGGACAACACCGTCACCTACGACTTCGCCCTCACCGAGAAGGACAAGCTGTCCAACGTGGGCGACTTCGAGACCTACCTCTTCGACCAGATCGGCGAGGTGATGAAGAGCTACGTGCTCAAGGTCAACGGCGAGTTCATCGGCGCCGCCGAGGACGAGGCCTCCCTCACCGCCATGCTGGACGCCATCAAGGCCCCCTATATCAATGAGAACACCACCTCCGCCGACTTTGTGGAGTCCGTGTCCATCAGCCGCCAGTACACCCCCTCCGACGTGGAGCAGGACCTGTCCGTCATGCAGGCCCGCCTGACCGAGAACACCAACGGCCAGACCACCTATGAGGTCCAGAGCGGCGACACCTTCATGCAGATCGCCTACGACAACGACATGTCCATGTCCGAGCTGGAGGCCCTCAACCCCGACGTGGACATCAACAAGATCTATATCGGCCAGATTCTCAACGTCCGTGAGGTCATCCCCTTCCTGTCCGTGGAGACCACCGAGACCGTCACCTACCAGGAGGCTATTGCCAGCCCGGTGGAGGAGGTCCAGGACGACTCCATGTACCAGGGCGAGACCAAGGTGCTGGACCCCGGCAGCGAGGGCGTGGCTGAGGTCACCGCCGACGTGACCTACGTCAACGGCAACGAGCGTGAGCGCACCATCACCAACACCGTCACCCTCACCGAGCCCACCACCAAGGTCATCGCGGTGGGCACCAAGGAGCGGCCCAGCTGGCTGCCCAACGGCTACTTCATCTGGCCCGTGTACGGCAACATCACCTCTTACTTCGGCTACCGCTATATCTTCGGCAGCTACAGCTACCACTCCGGCATCGACATCGCCGCCCCCTACGGCACCGGCATCCAGGCCGCTGACGGCGGCACCGTCATCTGGGCGGGCACCGGCACCGGCAGCAACTGGAGCTATGGCAAGTACGTGATTATCGACCACGGCAACGGCTATCAGACCTACTACGCCCACTGCTCCAGCCTGCTGGTCAGCGTGGGAGACAAGGTCTACCAGGGCCAGACCATCGCCAAGGTGGGCTCCACCGGCCGGTCCACCGGCAACCACTGCCACTTCCAGGTGAAGATCAACGGCACCACCGTCAACCCCCTGTCCTACCTGCCCTGATTGTGAAACGGCAAAGTCCCCTGCACCAGACGGTGCAGGGGACTTTTTTGTCCCTGTACCGGAACAATTTCCCTTTTTCCACGTCGAAAAAAGCAGAAAAAACCTCTTGCTTTTTTCGAACATTTGTTGTATTCTATATTCGAACACAGGTTCCATAATCACAGGAACAAGCCCTGCGGCACACAGGATAAAAAGTCCGGTTTATCGGACGTATCGTGTGCTATGCTGTATCCATCAAAAGCCGGGAGGGACCGCCATGGAGACCATCTATTACAATTTGGACGCGCGCCGTCTGACGGTATACGACATGGCCAGCGGGGAGGCCGCACCCGCGCCCAGAGACATGCTCTTCCTCCGCACCCAGCCCCGTGTCCCCCAGCGGGAGGGGAAGGTGCTGGACTTTGACGCCTGCCGCCGTGCCCTGACAGGGGAGGAGACCCCCTTTGACCTGCCGGAGGACGCCGCAGAGGAGCTTCCGGAGGAGGTTCCCGCCGTGGAGCAGCCCCGTCAGCGCCGTCCCCGCCGGTTCCACCTGGCCCTGGACGCCGCCGCGTCCCTGGCGGTGGTGGTCATGGCGGCGGTGGTGGTGAGCCAGTTCCTCCGCCTGTTCTGAGGTCGAAACCGGATTTTTTTGCCCCATTTCCCCCGCTGTCCTTGACGCAACCGGGTTTTAGTGATACAATGTCCGGCAGAAACAGGCTTTGACCGGGAGGAGTACGCGGAGACCCGGACCTGAGAGAGACGCCGGCTGGTGAGAGGCGTCCGAAGGTCCCGCGGAAGGCGCCCGTAAGCCGTGGGGAGGAAATGCCCCGCCGGTCCCCCGCCGTTACCGGGTTCGAGTGCGGAGCGGTCATGCTCCGAATTCAGGTGGCACCACGGAGTTTTCATCCGCCCTGAGCTGATGCTCAGGGCGGTTCTTGTTTTTCCGGCCGCCTTTCCACCGGCAAATCACAAACAGAAGGAGTTTGAGTTTTATAATGAAGAACACCGAAAAGACCATGGAAAAAATCGTGGCCCTGTGCAAGGGCCGGGGCTTCGTCTATCCCGGCAGCGAGATTTACGGCGGCCTGGCCAACTCCTGGGACTACGGCCCTCTGGGCGTGGAGCTGAAGAACAACGTGAAGCGGGCCTGGTGGAAGAAGTTCGTCCAGGAGAACCCCTACAACGTGGGTCTGGACGCCGCCATCCTGATGAATCCCCAGGTGTGGGTGGCCTCCGGCCATGTCTCCACCTTCAACGACCCCCTCATCGACTGCAAGGCCTGCAAGATGCGTCACCGCGCCGACAAGCTCATTGAGGACTACCTCCAGGAGACCGGCCGCACCGACGTGAACGTGGAGGCCATGACCCAGGAGGAGATGGTCGCCTTCATCCGGGACAACAACGTGCCCTGCCCCGGCTGCGGCAAGAGCGACTTCACCGACATCCGCAAGTTCAACCTGATGTTCAAGACCCACCAGGGCGTCACCGAGGACTCCTCCACCGAGGTCTACCTCCGTCCCGAGACCGCTCAGGGCATCTTCGTCAACTTCCAGAACATCCAGCGCACCACCCGCAAGAAGCTGCCCTTCGGCGTGTGCCAGGTGGGCAAGAGCTTCCGCAACGAGATCACCCCCGGCAACTTCATCTTCCGCATCCGTGAGTTCGAGCAGATGGAGCTGGAGTTCTTCTGCCAGCCCGGCACCGACCTGGAGTGGTTCGCCTACTGGCGTCAGTACTGCCACGACTGGCTCACCAACCTGAACATCAAGGACGAGAACCTGCGTCTGCGTGACCACGAGCCCGAGGAGCTGGCCTTCTACTCCAAGGCCACCACTGACTTTGAGTTCATGTTCCCCTTCGGCTGGGGCGAGCTGTGGGGCGTGGCCGACCGCACCGACTACGACCTGAAGCAGCATCAGGAGCACTCCGGCAAGGACATGACCTACTTCGACCAGGAGAAGAACGAGCACTATGTGCCCTACGTCATCGAGCCCTCTCTGGGCGCCGACCGTGTGACCCTGGCCTTCCTGGTGGAGGCCTACGACGAGGAGGTCGTGGACGCCGAGAAGAACGACGTCCGCACCGTCATGCGCTTCCATCCCGCTCTGGCTCCCTTCAAGTGCGCCGTGCTGCCCCTGAGCAAGAAGCTGGGCCCCGCCGCTCAGGAGGTGTACGCCGAGCTGTCCAAGTACTTCATGGTGGACTACGACGAGGCCGGCTCCATCGGCAAGCGCTACCGCCGTCAGGACGAGATCGGCACTCCTCTGTGCATTACCGTGGACTTCCAGACCGTGGGCGACGAGAACACCCCCGCCGACCACTGCGTCACCGTCCGTGACCGTGACACCATGGAGCAGGTGAGACTGCCCATCGACCAGCTGAAGGCCTATATCGAGGAGAAGATCGCGTTCTAATCAAGCCTTCCCCTGGGGGAAGGTGGCTGGCCGCAGGCCAGACGGATGAGGGGGAAGCCCTCGGTAAACACCTGGCTTGCAGATAAACACCCTTCGGGGAGGTACTTTTCACCGGCGAAAAGTACCCAAAAGCCGCCATGGGGCAACAGGCGCGGAAGGGCCCTTTCAGGGCCAAACGCGCCCGTTTCCCCCTGGTACCCCCTTTCGGAGTACGTCCGGCGGCGGTGGTGTCCAATTAGCCACCGTATTTGAAAGCAGTTGCTTGCCGGTTCGGCTCTTCCGTGTCGTTACCCCTCTCCCCGTGCAGCGTTACCCACCCAGACTTGAAACTAGTTGCGGTTCAAGAACCTTTCTCAATGCCGCACAGAGTCTATGCGCTGTATTTCAGCCGGTGGTCGAACAACCCTTTTATTAAAAACTTTCCTCTGGAAAGTCCTTTCCAAGTTCCCAAACACAACCCGCCGCACCGGCGGCCTGCCGGTGCGGCGGGTTTGTTTTTCCTGCCTTGTAAAAACGGAGTCAAAATTATGAAAAAATTGATGCAAAAGCTGGACCCCATCGCCAAAAATCCCGTGCTCACCCCGGTGTTGTGCGCCCTGATGGGGGTGTGCGTGGGGGTGCTGTCCATGTGGTTCGCCTGCGTGGACAACCGCACCGCCATGTTTATCAGCTACTTTACCCACCCCCTTATCGCCCTGCTCAACATCCTGCCGGTGGTATTCCTGTCCCTGCTGCTCTATTTCCTCATCGGCCGGGCCTGGATTTCCTACCTGGTGACGGCGGCAGTGACCATGGGCCTTACCTTCGCCAGCTTTTACAAGCTTACCTTCCGCAACGACCCCATGATGTTTGAGGACATCCTCCTCATCCGGGAAGCGGGCAACATGGCGGGCAAGTACCAGCTCTTCCTCAACAAGAGCATGCTCATGGCCCTGGTGCTTCTGGTGCTGGGCCTGGTGTTCCTGCTGCTCTTCGCCAGAGCCAAAACCTCCTGGAAGCCCCGTCTGCTCTGCGCCCTGGTGACCATCCTGATGGCCTTCCCCCTGTCCGCCCTGTACACCGACGCCAACATCTACAACAACAAGACCCGCAACGAGGACCTCATCTCCCCCTGGTCGGCCACCCAGGTGTACACCTCCAAGGGCTTCCTCTATCCCTTCCTGTACAGCATCCGCTCCGCCTCCGACCCGGCCCCCGAGGGCTACGACGCCAAGGCCTGCGAGGAGATGATGGCCGGCTACACCGACGCCGACATCCCCGAGGAGCAGAAGGTGGACATCTTCACCATCCAGCTGGAGGCCTACAACGACTTCACCAAGTTCGGCACACCGGAGCTGAACCCGGAGGTGTACGAGACCTTCCACAAGCTGGAGTCCGAGGGCTACACCGGCAATCTGGTAACCAACATCTTTGCCGGCGGCACCATCGACACCGAGCGGTGCTTCCTCACCGGCTACTCCAGCCTGGGCTCCTTCCGTTCTCCCTCCAACTCCTACGCCTGGTACTTCCGTGACCAGGGCTACTACGCCACCGGCAGCCACTCCTGCTACGCCTGGTTCTACAACCGGGAGAACATCAACGCCAACCTGGGCCTGGAGGACTACAAGTTCGTGGAGAACTACTACGGTGAGCTGACCGGCGGCGGCATCGGGTACGACAATGTGCTCTTCCCCCAGATGATCAAGCTCTACGAGGAGCACAAGGCCAATGACGACCGGCCCTATTTCTCCTTCAACGTGACCTACCAGGGCCACGGCCCCTATGACACCGACCGGACCTGGTACGGGGACGGCTGGGTGGTGGACGACGGGTCCTACACCCAGGAGGAGCTGAACCTGATGAACAACTATTTCGGCTCCCTGAAGAACACCGGCGACAACCTGGAGACCTTCTTCAACTACTTCCGGGAGAGCAAGGACCCGGTGGTCATCGTCCTCTTCGGCGACCACAATCCCTGGATGGGCGACGCCAACAGCGTGTACAACAAGCTGGGCATCGACCTGGACCTGTCTACCAAAGAGGGCTTTATGAACTACTACGCCACCCGCTACCTCATCTGGGCCAACGACGCGGCCAAGGAGGTTCTGGGCTGCGATTTCCAGGGCGAAGGCCCCGACCTGAGCCCCAATTTCCTCATGACCGAGCTGTTTGACCTGTGCGGCTGGGAGGGTCCCGCCTTCATGCAGGCCACCCGGCCGGTGATGGAGGCTCTGCCCGTCATCAACACCCCCACCGGCCTCTATTTTGAGAACGGAAACCTGACCAAGGACCTGACCGACGAGAACCAGGCCCTGGCCGACCGGTACGACAGCCTCCAGTACTACTGGCGCAAGCACTTTGTGGGATAAAATTACGGCCCGCCGGATTTTGAACTCCGGCGGGCCGTTTTTTATTCTTTGCCGCTCTGTTCCTCTCCGGCAGGAGAGGGGAGGAGCTGATATATTTTCTCCGACACCGGCGGCTGGCCGCCTGCCGCCTGCCGCCTGCCAGCCCGCGGAAAAGGCCAAACGTACCATTAAAAACGGGTAATTCTCCGCCTCGTCGTACTCATGCCGGTCCAAAAACGCAGAAAACGCCGCTTCAAAGTCGTTTGTGTACACTGCAATCACCTCACCACTATTTTACACGATTAAACAATATAATACAATAAAAAATCGTGAATCATAGTATCATCTCGTATAGAGGTGATATGGTGAAGCCTTTAAAGAAAAGTGTCAGCATCACACTGGATACGCCTGTTTTGGAACAGATTCAAGCCCTGGCAGAACGGGAAGACCGTTCGTTGTCCAGCTATATCAACCTGGTGCTCAAGGCCCATCTGGAGGACCTGGAGAAGAAAAAACAGCCGTAATGTAACAACATGCCCGTACTGTAAAAGCAGTGCGGGCATGTCTATTTTTTCAGCGCTGGGCGGCGGACCCGCTCGGGCAGAGACCAAATCACAAAGCAGAGACTTGGGGCGGCATTGAGATCGCCAATGAATTGCAAAAACTTTCAAGTCTGGGCGGGTAACGCTGCTCGGGCAGAAGGGGAACGGTACGCAGGGCAC
>CABIYL020000014.1:12691-42685 GCA_902362925.2 Clostridiales bacterium
CAGCCGGGAACAAATTGCTCCCGGCTGGTTCTGCTGTGTATATCCGATTACTCCTCGTCCAGCTTGAGGACGGCCATGAACGCCTCGCTGGGAATCTGAACAGAACCAAGAGAGCGCATCTTCTTTTTGCCCTCTTTCTGCTTCTCCAGCAGCTTTTTCTTACGGGTAATATCGCCGCCGTAGCACTTGGCAAGCACGTCCTTGCGCATGGCCCGGACGGTCTCACGGGCAATGACCTTGCCGCCGATGGCCGCCTGAACGGGCACCTCAAAGAGCTGGCGGGGAATGTTGTCCTTCAGCTTCTCGCACAGACGACGGGCACGGCCGTAGGCCTTGTCCTTGTGGGCGATGAAGCTGAGGGCGTCCACCTGGTCGCCGTTGACCAGCATGTCCACCTTCACCAGCTCGCTGGAGCGGTAGCCCTCCAGCTCGTAGTCCAGAGAGGCGTAGCCCTTGGTGCGGGCCTTCAGGGTGTCGAAGAAATCGTAGATAATCTCGTTGATGGGCATGGAGTAGTGCATCTCCACCAGGTTGGTGTCCAGATACTGCATGTCCTTGAACTCCGCCCGGCGCTCCTGGCACATGGGCATGATGTTGCCCACATAGTCAGGGGGCGTGATGATGGACACCTTGGCGTAGGGCTCCCGGGCCTCGGTAATCTGGCCGGGGTCGGGGTAGTTGTGGGGGTTGTCCACCCGGAGCACCGTGCCGTCGGTCTTGGTAATCTCATAGATAACGCTGGGCAGGGTGGTGATGAGGTCCAGGTCGAACTCACGCTCCAGACGCTCCTGGATAATCTCCATGTGGAGCATGCCCAGGAAGCCGCAGCGGAAGCCAAAGCCCAGGGCCGCGGAGGATTCCGGCTCAAAGGACAGGGAGGCGTCGTTGAGCTGGAGCTTCTCCAGGGCGTCCCGCAGGTCGGGGTACTTGGAGCCGTCCTCGGTGTAGATGCCGCAGTAGACCATGGCACGGGCGGGACGGTAGCCGGGCAGAGGCTCAGCGGCGGGACGCTTGGTCTCGGTGACGGTGTCGCCCACCTGAGTGTCCTTCACGTTCTTGATGGAGGCGGTGAAGTAGCCAACCTCGCCGGCAATCAGCTCCTTGCAGGGCTCCATGCCCAGGGGGAGCAGGTGGCCGCACTCGATGACGTCGTAGGTGGCGCCCGAGGCCATCATCTTCACGCTCATGCCGGCCTTGATGGTGCCCTCCATGACGCGGAAATAGACGATAACGCCCCGGTAGGCGTC
Source organism: Clostridiales bacterium (assembly GCA_902362925.2). Lineage (GTDB taxonomy): Bacteria > Bacillota > Clostridia > Oscillospirales > Oscillospiraceae > Pseudoflavonifractor. The sequence continues at coordinate 13,939 of CABIYL020000014.1, forward strand.
GTACTGGCTGTCGAAGATAAGGGCCTTCAGGGGGGCGGAGGGGTCGCCCTTGGGGGCGGGGACGTTCTTTACAATGTCCTCCAGCACCGCGTCGATGTTGATGCCCATCTTGGCGGAGATTTCGGGGGCGTCGGCGGCGGGGATGCCGATGATGTTCTCAATCTCCTCCTTCACCCGGGCGGGGTCGGCGGCGGGCAGGTCAATCTTGTTCACCACCGGGAGAATCTCCAGGTCGTGCTCCATGGCCAGGAAGGTGTTGGCCAGGGTCTGGGCCTCGATGCCCTGGGCCGCGTCCACGATGAGCACCGCGCCCTCGCAGGCCGCCAGAGAGCGGGAGACCTCATAGTTGAAGTCCACGTGACCCGGGGTGTCAATGAGGTTGAGCTCGTAGGTGTTGCCGTCCTGAGCGGCGTAGTTGAGCTTCACCGCACGGGCCTTGATGGTGATGCCGCGCTCACGCTCCAGGTCCATGTTGTCCAGCAGCTGGCTCTCCATGTCCCGCTCGGCCACGGCGTTGCACTTCTCAATCAGCCGGTCGGAAAGGGTGGACTTTCCGTGGTCGATGTGTGCGATGATGGAAAAGTTTCTGATTTTGGTCTGGTCGGTCATTTATCATACCTCCAATAGGGGGATACAGGTCAAATAAGAGGGACGCCGCCTTACTTCCGGTCGGTGCGGCGGAAGTTCATGCCCCGGTTGATGCGCTCGCCGGTGTTGTGGATAATCTGGAGGAGGGACTGGTAGGGGCCGGGGTAGTTCTTGGACAGGGCGTCGTGATTCATGGCGGGGAAGGAGCCCTTCTCCTTGGCGTGGAGGGCCAGGGCCTCCACATAGTCCACCTCGGAGCAGATCATGTCCGCGTCGGGCACGCCGGCGCCGAACTGGGCGGAGGGCACGGAGAAGAAGTCCTCATTCTGGGTCACGTCGGCCCGGTAGAGGTGGCGGAAGAGCTTGTAGATGGCAGTGCCCAGGTAGTCGGAGGCCGCCCGGATGGCGTCCCGCTTGCCCACCTTGCCCAGCAGGTCGAAGAGCACGCTGATGGAGTTGACCAGCAGCTTCTTGGACAGGGTGGCCATGATGCTCCCGTGGAGCACGTTGTCCTTTTCGGCGGAGTAGTCGTACAGCTCCTCCGCGCCGATGGTGGTGCCGTCCCTGGTGAGGGTCCGGCCCAGCAGGAAGTCGGCGGACACGTTATAGTAGTCGCAGGCCTTGATGACAAAGGCCAGGCCGGGCTCCCGGATGCCGTTTTCATAGTGGGAGAGCAGCGCCTGGGAGATGCCCAAATCCTTAGCCACCGCCCGCTGGGACGCGCCCTTCTCCTGCCGCAGAAGGGAGAGAGAACGGGAAAAATCGGAACTCATGCTTGCACACACCTTTTTCATTTCCAGACGGGATTCCCGTCTTATTTCTATATGACAGCCAGTATAGTATACCCTGTTGGAATACAAAAAGTAAAGTATAATTTTGCCCGTTTTGTGGCTTTGACCATTGAGAACCGCTGCAAAGGTGGTGTATAATAAAAGGACATAAGGGAATATTGCCCTATTTTACATGGAATGATATTGGAGGATGATTCCCATGGAGATGTTTAACAAGCTCATCGAGACCCTGAAGGCCAACCCCAAGCGCATTGTCTTTACCGAGGGCACCGACGCCCGTATCCTGGAGGCCAGCGCCCGTCTGCTGACCGGCTCCTGGCTCAAGCCCGTGCTGGTGGGCAACGTGGACGAGGTGAAGAAGGCCGCCGCTGAGCACGGCTTCAACATCAACGGCGCCGAGATCGTGGACCCCGAGACCTACGAGGGCATGGAGGCCATGGTTGAGAAGATGGTTGAGCTGCGCAAGGGCAAGATGACTGCCGACGAGTGCCGTGCCGCTCTGAAGAAGGGCAACTACTTCGGCACCATGCTGGTGAAGATGGGCGTGGCCGACTGCCTGCTGGGCGGCGCTACCTACTCCACCGCCGACACCGTCCGTCCCGCCCTGCAGCTGATCAAGACCAAGCCCGGCAACAAGATCGTCTCCTCCTGCTTCATCCTGGTCCGTGAGACCTCCACCGGCGGCGCCGACGTGCTGGCCATGGGCGACTGCGCCATCAACATCAAGCCCAGCGACGACGAGCTGGTGGAGATTGCCCTGGAGACCGCCAAGTGCGCCAAGATCTTCGGCATCGACCCCAAGGTCGCCTTCCTGAGCTACTCCACCAAGGGCTCCGGCAAGGGCGAGGACGTGGACAAGATGCGTTCCGCCTGTGAGAAGGCCAAGGCTGCCGCTCCCGACCTGGCCATGGACGGCGAGATGCAGTTCGACGCCGCCGTGTCCCCCACCGTGGGCCAGCTGAAGTTCCCCGGCTCCAAGGTGGCCGGCTACGCCAACACCTTCATCTTCCCCGACATCAACGCCGGCAACATCGGCTACAAGATTGCCCAGCGTCTGGGCGGCTTTGACGCCTACGGCCCCATCCTGCTGGGCCTCAACGCCCCCATCAACGACCTCTCCCGCGGCTGCAACGCCGACGAGGTCTACTCCATGGCCATCATCACCGCTGCTCTCTCCTGAGTAGGGGCAAATCCGGAGCACCCCCGCAGGGGGTGCTCCTTTTTTGTGGGCCGGAAGTTGGGAGGCGTGCTTGGGAATATGAAATGTCCATATTGTATGGAAGATATGCAGCGGGGGTTCATCCCAGGCGGCATGCAGCCTGTTCAGTGGATTCCAAGCGGGGAAAAAGTGCCGTTACTCAGCTTTTCCGTGGCGGAACAGGGAATCCCCCTCATCAATCAATTCAAGCCGCTAAAAGCAAACGGATATACTGCGGAAGCATATTATTGCCCCAAATGCAAGCTCATCATTGCGAAAACAAAAGAAGCATGATGCGCCGCTGTCAGGAACGCAAAGGAGAATTAAAAAATGCCGGGCCCCTCACGGGGTCCGGCATTTTTCTGCTTTTAACGGCCAAAACGGCTTACTGCCCCAGCAGCTGGGCCTTCTTCCGGTCAAAGTCCTCCTGGGTGATGACCCCCTGGTCCAGCAGCTCCTTGTACCGCTTCAGTGCCTCAATGACGTCCTCCTCGCCCTTTTCGTCGGCAGGGGCGGCAGGCATGGCGGCAGGGGCGGACTGCGTCTCCTCAGCCCCGGGGGTGGCCGCTCCGGGGGCCTCGGTCTGGCTGACGGCGTTGATGGTGTTCTGCATCAGCAGGGGCGGCACAATGCCCGCAAAGATGGACAGCAGCACACAGGGGGAGGTGAGCTCGGCATACAGCCCCTTGCTGCGGGCCAGGGCGTCCACCCGCTGGGCGCTCTGGTAGGTCCAGTAGATGGTGTAGAAAGGGATGAACATGCACAGCAGCAGCTTGGTGGTGGGGTTGCGGGAGGGCGCCCCCTCCACCCGGTTCAGGTAGCGGGTGGTGCGGTAAATCCACACCAGATGGTAAATGCCCAGGGTGAAAATCAGCAGCAGGGCGCAGGACATCAGGTCCACATAGCCCTCCGCCCGGTAGGCCATGTACCCGCCGGCACCATAGGTCCCCTGGCCGCCCTCACCGGCAGCGCTCATCACCGGCCCCGGTCCGGCCATAAACCGGGCCGCGCACCACAGGGCAGCCGTGCGCACAATTTCTGAGAGTACAAAGACGGCTGTAATCTCCCCGGGCAGCTCCCAGTCAAGCGCCGTCCCCAGCAGCAGGGAGAGCACCATCAGGCTGGACAGGGTGGCCAGGGCGGGGGGCAGGAACCAAAGCATGCGGCCCTTGCCGCTGACCATGAGAAAGCCCAGCACCGCAAAGGCCAGCAGCGAGAGAAGATAGAGCGGATTCCAAAGGCGGATAAACAGCTCGCCCAGGCCCCGAACCTGCAGGCCGAAGGTTACCATGAAGCTGGGGAAGGAGTGATTGAATACGCTCCCCAGGAAAAAGGAGTAGAGACAGATGACGGCAGCCAGCACCGGCACCGCCGCCTTTGGCCTGCGGATGAAGAGAAAAATGGCGGTTACCACATACAAAATGGGGATCAGGTTGACTCTGAGAAGCTGGTCTGTGGCAAAGGAATAGTCCAGCATATTCATGGTGGACAGATTGATCATAAGCAGCACCAGGGCGGAAAGCAGAAACAGAATGCCGCCTATTATGGCGGCGGGATTCGGGCTCTTTTTCACGGTTTTCTCCTCCTTTTGACAGAAAGCACACACTTACATGTCATATATAGCACAGAGGAGAGGGGGAAACAATATTCCGGCTGCATAGGGCTTTCCGCCCCGTCCGGGCAAAAGCAAAGCCCCCCGGGCGGACACGCTGTCCGCTCCGGGGGGCGCTTTCTGGGTTTTTGCCGACGGATTAGTCGTCGGGGGTCATATAGTAGGGCTTCATCAGGCTGGGCTGCTCGGTGGAGTCCTTCTGGTTGTCCCGGCGGAACATCATATCCGGGGGACCGTTCCGGCGGCCACGGCTGCGGCGCTTCTTGTCCTCACGGCTGCCGCTGTCCTTGGGCTGCTCCTGCCTGGGGGCGGGCTTCTCCGCTTTCTTCTCCTTCCTGGGCTTGGCGGGCGCCTGCTCTTTGACCTTTTTCTCCTGCTTGGGCTGGGCCTGGGCCTTCTTTTTCCGGGGCGCCTTTCTGTCCTCCTCACGGCGGGGCGCCGCGGGACGGCTCAGGGTCCGGGGCTTGGGGGCCAGCAGACGGGCGGTAGCGTCCAGGATCACGTCGCCGTCCAGGGGGTTGGGCTTGTAGAAGTCGGTCTGGGGCTGGCTGGGGGCCGCGGGCATGGTGTCCTCCAGCCGCTGCTGCCGCACGCCCCGGCGGCTCTTCTTTTTGGGCTGCTCCGGCTCCTCCACGGGCGCGGGGGCCTGGACTGCCACAGGGGCGGCCTGCTCCGGGGCCTGGCTCTGGCCGGACTTCTTCTTCCGGCGGCGGCGCTTCTTGGCGGGGGTCTCCGCCGCCTCAGGGGCGGGAACAGGCTCCTCCACAGGGACGGAAACGGCCTGCTGCTTTGCCTTGCGGGCCTCAGCGGCGGCCTTGTTGGCCGCGTCACGGGCACGACGGCGCTCCTTGGCGGCGGCACGGGCTTCCGCATCGTCGGCGTTCACCGGGCGGCCCTTGGCGTCCCTGGGGGCCTCAAAGACCTCCATGGGCCAGGGGTTGTTCTTGGCCACCGGCACCTTGCGGCCGATGAGCTTCTCGATATCCTTCAGATACTCCTGCTCGCTGAAGTCGCAGAAGGACACGGCGGTGCCCCCACGGCCGGCACGGCCGGTGCGGCCGATGCGGTGGACGTAGGTCTCGGGCACCTCGGGCAGGTTGTAGTTGAACACGTGGGACAGCTCTTCAATGTCCAGACCACGGGCGGCAATGTCGGTGGCCACCAGGCAGCGCACCTTGCCCGCCTTGAAGTCGGCTAGAGCCTGCTGCCGGGCGGTCTGGCTCTTGTTGCCGTGGATGGCGGCGGCGGTGATGCCCGCCTTCACCAGGTCTCCGGCCACCTTGTTGGCCCCGTGCTTGGTGCGGGTGAACACAATGGCGTTCTTCACGTCCAGACCCTCCACCAGCCAGGCCAGCAGCTTGGTCTTGTTGCCCTTGTCCACCAGATAGACGCTCTGGTCGATGATTTCAACGGGGGAGGACACCGGGTCCACCGCCACTTTTACCGGGTTTTTCAGCAGGCCGTTGACCAGGTCCATGACCTCGGGGGGCATGGTGGCGGAGAAAAAGAGGGTCTGCTTCACGTCGGGCAGCAGCTTGAGCACCCGGCGCACGTCGTGGATAAAGCCCATGTCCAGCATCCGGTCGGCCTCGTCCAGGACGAAAATCTCCAGCCTGGACAGGTCCACAAAGCCCTGGCCCTGGAGGTCCAGCAGGCGGCCGGGGGTGGCCACCAGGATGTCCACGCCCTTCTTCAGCTTATCCACCTGGGGCTGCTGGCCCACGCCGCCGAAGATAACGGCGGAGCGGAGGGGCAGGTGCTTGCCGTAGGCCTCGAAGCTCTCCTGAATCTGGAGGGCCAGCTCACGGGTGGGGGTGAGGATGAGGGAGCGGATGGGCCGTCCGGCGGGGATTTCCCCGCCCAGCCGCTGGAGGATGGGGGCGGCGAAAGCGCAGGTCTTGCCTGTGCCGGTCTGGGCGCAGCCCAGCACATCGCGGCCCGCCAGAGCGGGGGGAATGGCCTTTTCCTGGATGGGGGAGGGCTTCTCATAGCCCAGCTCGGCCAGGGCCTTCAGAATGGATTGGGTCAGGCCCAGTTCACGAAAGGTCATACAACACACAATTCCTTTGTCAAATATTTGCGGAGGGCGGCTCTGTTCAGCCCGCCGGCGTCATGGCCGGGGCACAGACCGCCGCCGCCGGCAGGCCGTCAAAAAGACACCCCCGGATGGTTCAGCAGGGGTGTCTGCGTTCCGCATATCACGGCGTACCGGCCGGAGCGGCTCCGCACCGCCCCGTATCTTGATTTAGTATATCACAAAATACAGAATATTACCAGTGGAGATGCAGGCATGCCTTTGCCTGCCAGACCCGCTCGGGCAAACGCTGAAATACAACGCAGAGACTTTGTGCGGCATTGAGATCGCCAATGAATTGCAGGCGCTTACAAGTCTGGGCGGGTAACGCTGCACGGGCTGAGCAGTTACGACGCCAAACAGCCGAACCGGCAAGCAACTGCTTTCAAATACGGTGGCTTCTTGAACCCCACCGCCGCCGGACGTACTCCGAAAGGGGTCCGGGGAAACGGGGGTGTTTGGCCCTGAAAGGGCCCTTCCGCCCCTGTGTCCCCGGCGGCTTTTGGGTACTTTTCGCCGGTGAAAAGTACCTCCCCGAAGGGCGTTCCTTTTACTCCCCGTCCCGGCGGGCGATGAGCGCCCGGAGCACAGCGGCCACCGTCTCCTCCAGGGTCTGTCCGTCGGCGTCCACGGTCAGGTCGGCGTACTTCTCGTAGAGGGGGGAACGGTAGTTGTACACGTCGGCCAGAGTCTGGCCGGGGGAGAGGGCAATGCCCCGGGTGCTCATGTTGTTGAGCCGTCCCTCCAGGGCCTCCAGAGACACCCGCAGGTACACCACGGTGCCCAGCTCCTTCAGGTGCCCAATGGCCCCCTCACGGCACACCGCGCTGCCGCCCGGTGCGATGACCGTACCGGTGCACTCCACCGAGCAGATGGCCGCCTCCTCCGCGTCCAGGAAGGGCTCCAGCCCCCGCTGGTCCAGAATCTCCTGGAGAAGGGCGCCCTCCCGCTGCTGAATGGTCAGGTCGGTGTCCAGAAAGCCGTAGCCCAGGGTCTTGGCCAGCAGCACGCCCACGGTGCTCTTGCCCGAACCGGGCATGCCGATGAGAATAATATTATCCACTTGCGTCGCTCCTTTTCAGCGGGACAGGGAGATGGTATCCCGTTTCCGTTCTGTGCTGTAACTGTGGCTGGAGTACTCCATGGTCAGCTCTCCCGCTCCGTCGGGGATGGATAAAATCCCGGTGAGTACGGTGCTCTGACCGGCAGGCAGCCACACCTCGTTCCAGGTCTGCCGGTCCTCGTCGGCCAGATAGACCGGGTAGTTGGGCTCACAGGTGAGCCACCAGTCCTCCTCGTCATAGAAGCTGAAATACTCCAGGCTGATCCAGGCGTCGTAGTTGCCCTGGTTGGACACCTCCACCGTCACCTCCCAGAGGCTCTCGCCCTGGTACTCTTCCGACGGCCCCTGCCGCACGGCGGAGGTCACATGGGCGGAGATGTTGGTGTCGTCCCAGTAGTAGTTGTTGGTGGTGGCGAAGAGGGCCACGACGATGACCACAATGGCCGCCGCCACGCCGATAAGCGTGGGCTTCTCCCAGCCGCCGCCGGCCTCATAGACCTGATTGGAGCCGCACCGGGGACAGGTGTCCCGCCGGCCATGCCAGCTCTTTCCGCATTGGGCACAGTGCTTCTTCACGGTGCTGCCTCCTCCCGCTGGGGCAGGGTGATGGCGTATGTATGGATGGCCTTCACCCGCTCCGTCTTGTCCTTGCCGGTCCGCTCCTCCATGCACAGCTCCGCGCTGTCAAAGCCCTTGGGCACATAGAACAGCATCTGTCCCTCCGCCGGCTCCCACCAGATGAGGTCGTAGGAGACGATGGGGGTGAACCCCATGTTCTTGAGCATCTCCAGGGCGGTGGAGTCCTCCAGCAGGGGGATGTAGTGCCCCCCGTCCAGAGCCAGATAGAATTTCCCGATGGGATACTCCCAGTCCAGAGCGCTGCCGCCGGTGACGGTCATGTCCACGGCCAGCAGGTCAAAATCCGCCCACCACAGCCGGGAGCTCTGGTCCAGGTCCACCCAGGACACCCCGTTCACCTTCACGGTCAGCTCGCCCACCTGGAAGGTGTCCGAGGTCTCGGCCACGGTGGCAATGGGCTCGTTTTCGGGCAGACGGTACCGCACCACGCCCCAGGCGATGAGGGCGGCGCACACCACCAGCCCAATGACAATGAGCAGCCGGAGCACCAGGGTGCCGCCGCTGCGCTGGGCGGGTATGGTCATGTCCGGCTGGGGGAAAGGCGCCTCCGGCTCCTGGACCGGAGGCGTGGAAAACTGAAAATGTCCTGTGTTGCCGCCGGTCTCCTCCTGGGGTGCCCGCCGGCCGCACTCAGGACAGAAGTCCCGCTTGTCGCCGTCATAGAGTTTGCCGCAATTTTCGCATCTGATTCGTCTCACGGTTGGAATTCCTCCCGTTCTCCGTCCGGCCTGGCCCGACGGCTGGTTGCGGTTTTGTGCTGAAAGCAAAGTATCATAGCCGCTTCGCGGCTATTATACCAAATTCCCCCGGGAAATGGAAGTGTCCCTCAGCTGAGGAACATGTCCACGTCGGCCACGGTGAGGCCCTCCTGGAGGGCCAGGCTGAGGCCGTAGCCGATGACCTTGGAGATGTCGGCCACCTGGCTGTCAATCTCCCTGGGGGTGACGATAACCCCTCTGCCGCTGTCTCCCAGGGCGCCCGGGTCCAGACCGGGCCGTCCCGCCTCGGCAAGCACATCGGCGCAGAGGGTGGCCGCGTCCACCACCGTGGGCACTCCCACGGCGATGACGGGCACGCCCAAAGTCTCCTTATTGAGGGCGGCTCTGGCGTTGCCCACCCCTGAGCCGGGTACGATGCCGGTGTCCGCAATCTGCACCGTGCGGCACAGCCGGGACAGGCTGCGGGAGGCCAGGGCGTCCACCGCCACCACCCGTGCGGGCTTCACCGCCCCTGCCATGGCCGCCGCCAGCTCGCCGCTCTCCACGCCGGTGGTGCCCAGCACCCCGGCGGCCAGAGCGGACACCGGCCGGAAGGACCCGAAGTGCTCGGGCAGCTTCTCCACCAGGTGGCGGGTGACCATGGTGTGCTCCACCGCCAGGGGCCCCACCGCGTCCGGGGTGATGGAGCGGTTGCCCAGGCCTACCACCAGCACGCTCTCGCCCGGCTTCAGCTTCAGCAGGGCGGACAGCTCCGCCGCCACCGCACGGGCCGCCCGTCCGAAGGCGTCCTGTTCCCGGCGCTCCAGGCCGTCCAGCTCCACCGTCACGTATGCCCCCTGAGGCTTGCCCAGTGCCCTTGCCCCCTGGTCGTCCACAATGTCCACCCGGGTCACGGCGAAGCCCTCACGCTCCGTCTCCCGGGTGGTTACCCCCCTCAGTTCTCCGCCACGGGCGCCCTCCTCCCAGATGGCCTTGGCCTCCAGCGCCAGGTCCGTTCTCCGTCCAAGCACGTCTTTTTCACCCTTTCTCCAAAATCAGGGCCGCCGCTGCCCTCTACATATGGTATTTTTTCCGTATGTAAGCACTATTTTTAGCGCCTGAGCCCTGTCTATTCAAAAAGTGGACAAAATTTTTTAATTTATTCTTGCATTTTTCCTCTTGTGCTGGTACAATATAAATCTGCTACGGGCAAACTATGCGTATATGCGTATAGCAGATACGTTAATCGTCATCGGAGGAGGTGTTTGGTTTGCCGAATATTAAGTCTGCCAAGAAGCGTGTGCTGGTCAACCAGGCCAAGGCCGCGCAGAACAAGGCCGCCAAGTCTGCCATCAAGACTGATCTGAAGAAGTTTGAGGCCGCAGTGGCCGAGGGCAACCGCAGCGAGGCCGAGGGCGCTTACAAGGTGGCTGTCAAGGCTGTGGACAAGGCTGTGGGTCACGGCCTGCTGCACCGCAACAACGCCGCGCGCAAGAAGAGCAGCATGACCATCAAGCTCAACAAGATGGCCTAATCGCGCTAGAAAGAGCGGAATGAAGAGCCGCCTGCTGTATCAGCAGGCGGTTTTTTGTCTTTATTTTCCGGTTTTTGGGGGTAATTTGCCTGAAAACGGGGAATATGCTATAATCATGACCAAGAAAACAGGTCCCGGAGAGGGGAGGCGGTATGATGAGAGCCATTTGGGAGTCCAGCCCGGTGCGGTTTATCCGGGAGATGGTGGACATGTATTTCAGCAAAAATGTGTCCCGCTCCGCCGCTGAGCTGGCCTATTTCCTCATCCTCACCTTTTTCCCGGTGCTTATCTGCGTCAACGGCTTTGTGGGTCTGCTGAAGCTGGACCCGGTGGCCCTGCTCAGCGGCATCGAGGAGTTCCTCCCCAGAGGCACCCTGGACGTGGTGGCCGAGTACGTGGGGTATATCAGCACCAACCAGTCCACCGCCATGCTGGTGGCCGGACTGTCCGCCACCCTGTTCTCCGCATCCGCCGCCTTCCGGGCCCTGATGAACATCATGAGCGACATCTACGAGCGCAAGACCTACACCGGCATCTTCCAGATTATCGCCAGCGTGCTCTTCTCCGTGCTCTTTCTGGTCACCATCTACCTGTCCCTGGTGGTGGTGGTCACCGGCAGCTGGCTGTTTAACCTGGTGGAGGACTTCTTCCACCTGAGCCCCGGCGACCTGCCCTGGGACTGGCAGTGGCTGCGGTTCCTCATCCTGTTCTGTCTGGTGCTCCTCTTCGTGCTGCTGGTGTACCGCATGTCCGCCCCCAGAGGCAAGCCCAGACCCCCGCTCCTCACCGGCGCTATCCTGGCCTCCGCCGCCCTGGTGGCCTCCTCCATCCTGTTCTCCTGGTTCATCGGCCTGTCCTCCCGGTACTCCCTGGTGTACGGGTCTTTGACCTCGGTGGTCATCCTGCTGCTGTGGCTCTACCTGTGCGGCAACATCCTCATCCTGGGCAACGTGTTCAACTGCGTGTGGTACCGGCGGAAAAAGGTCCGCTACCTCCAGCGGCTGAAAAAAGAGTCCTATCCCCCCGAGCAATTGGGATGATATTGTTTCAAAAGGCCCCTGGATCAGCCAAAATCTGGCTGATCCAGGGGCCTTTTTTTCCGTCCTTGTATTCTCCCGCCCGGCGTGGTACCCTGTTGGTACGTAAAAAGGGAGGGATGCGCCATGCCCAAAGCGCCGGTTCTGCCCACGGCAGGGGAGCCCGGGGACCTTCTGCCCCTGGCCGTTGAGGCTGCGGAGGAGGGGGAGTGCCTGGAGGGGCTGGACTTTGTGGGCCAGACCGTCACAGGGGAGGATTTTGCCGAGCTGGAGCTGTCCGGCTGCCGCTTTGTCCGGTGCAGGCTGACGGGGTGTTCCTTTGCCGCCGCCGCCCTGCGGGACGTGGTGTTCCAGGACTGCGACCTGTCCCAGTGCCGCTTTGCAAAGGCCAGCCTGACCCGCTGCGCCCTGGAGGACTGTAAGATCCTGGGCGCTGATTTCTCCAGCGTGGCCCTCCGGGACGTGGGCTTCTCCCGCTGCCGCCTGGACCTGGCCAACTGCAACGCCGCCGCCCTGCGGGACGTGGCCTTCCGGGACTGCTCCATGGAGGAGGCCGCCCTGTCCGGCTGCCGGGTCAAGGGCCTCACCCTGGAGCGGTGCGTCCTCACCCGGGTGAACTTCTTCCAGACCCCACTGGCCGGGGTGGACCTGACCTCCTGTACCCTCACCGAGCCGGTGTTCTCCGCCTCCGCCGGTGAGCTGAAGGGCGCGGTGGTGGACCTGTTCCAGGCCGCACAGCTGGCCAGACGGTTCGGGGTTATTATCAAGGAATAGATACACAGCGCTTTCTGATCAGAAACGGGGTGGATCACCGGAAATTCCGGTGATCCACCCCTCTTTTGTTGCATTATTTTGTCCATCCGGTTTAAAACGGCGTTAAGCGGACCGGAAGCGATATATTTTTCATATGAGAGTAGCGAAAACAGCCCGGATCGCTGGAAATATCCAGCGATCCGGGCTGTTTTGTTATTTATACTTCCTGCTCTCGGCCACCGCAAGCTCATCGCAGCGGTTGTTGTACGGATTGGACGCATGCCCCTTGACCCAGTGGAGGTTGACGGTGTGGCGCTCGCACAGCGAGAGCAGCCGCTCCCACAGGTCCGGGTTCAGGGCGGGCTTCTTGTCCGCCTTTATCCAGCCCTTGGCCTTCCAGCTCTTGGCCCAGCCCTTCTGGAGGGCGTCAATGACGTACTTGGAATCGGAGTACAGCTCCACCACACAGGGCTCCTTCAGGGCCTCCAGGGCCGTGATGACCCCGGTCAGCTCCATGCGGTTGTTGGTGGTGTGGCCCTCGCCGCCGGAGAGCTCCTTCTTGAACGTGCCGTACATCAGGATGGCTCCCCAGCCGCCTGGACCGGGGTTGCCCGAACAGGCGCCGTCGGTGTAGATTGTTACGGTTTTCATGGTTTTGGTTCCTTTTTTGGTGTTTCTGTGGAAAATAAAGCCGCTTACAGGTCCCGGAGAATCTCCTGCCGCTTCTCCTCAAACTCCCGGGAGGTGATGAGGTGCTGATCGTAGAGCCGCTGGAGCTCGGCCAGACGGGCCTCGGCGCTGTGGGCGGCGGGGCCATCAGAGGGCGGGACAGGGGAGTCTCCCTCGGTCTCCTCGTCGATGCTCCACTCGTAGGAGAAGTACATGCCCTTCTTGTTGCAGGCGCCGTAGACACCGATACCCGCAAAGCCCAGGGACATCACCGTCCATATCAGGCCGAAGGGGCCGGTGTTGGGCAGCAGCTGGGTGACGCCGATATACACAAATCCCAGGGCAACGGCGGCGAAAATCCCGCCGAACACCCGGCTGAAGGTGATCATGCTCTTGCTGGGGCGAACGGTCATGCGTCTGCGTCTGCGGTTCATAGGCTCCTCCTTTTCTCCGTGGGTTGGCGCCCTGTTTCAGCGGCGCTTTTTTCTTTTTTCCTTCTTTTTCGGCTTGGAAAACGGGTTTTGACCTCCGGCGGCGGCCTCACGCAGCTCCCACACGTCGGCCGCCACCGACAGAACGCCCAGCAGCAGCAAATCCAGCGCCATCTCTCCGCCGCCTTTCAGCAGGAAGGACGCCACGCCCGCAAGGCAGGCCATGCCGCCGGCCACGGCCAGCAGCACCAGGCCCAGCTGCCGCAGCACGTCCCGGTGGGTGCGCAGCTTCTTCCAGTCGGACAGCAGCAGCAGGATGCCCGCGGCGGTACAGGGTCCGCCGGGCAGCACCGCCAGAACCCCCAGCACATGGGCGTCTCCGGGGGAGAGCAGGGGCATGAAGGTGAGAAACAGCCCGAACAGCACCATCAGCAGACGGCGTTTCAGGCGGCGGTACTCTGCCATCTCCATGCTCCTTTCCGCCGGGATCAGCATTTCTTTCCACATCGGGACCGGGTTTTGGGGAGAGGACGGCGCTGGGCGGGGTCAGATACCCCGCCCAAAGGCCGCCGGAGCCGTTACCGGCTCAGAAATCCCTGTTTTTATTCCACAACAGGCTCAGAAGGCGTGGAAACAGAGGCGTCGGTGCTGGGCATTTCTTCCTCCTGAGCGGTTTCCTCGTCCTCGTGATCGGTTCTTGCAAAGGAGATCACCTTTACACCTTCATCCAGGTTCATCAGCTTTACGCCCTGGGCGGCACGGCCGTAGGTGGAGATGCCGGACACCGCCATACGGATGATGACGCCCGCGTCGTTGATGACCAGGATGTCGTCGGCGTCGCTGACCACCTTGACCCCCACCACGGGGCCGGTCTTTTCGGTGACGTTGTAGCCCTTCAGGCCGTAGCCGCCGCGGTTCTGGGGTCCGTCGGAGCGGATATACTCGTCCATGTCGGTCCGCTTGCCGTAGCCGTTCTCGGTGACCATGAGCACCTGGTGGCCGGCCTTGGCACGGGCGGCGCCGATGACATAGTCGCCCTCACGGAGCTTGATGCCCCGGACGCCGCAGGCGTCACGGCCCATGCAGCGCACGTCGGTCTCCTTGAAGCAGATGGACATGCCGTCGTGGGTGGCGATGAGAATGGCCTGGTCGCCGTCGGTCTCCCGGACGGCAATCAGCTCGTCGCCCTCGTCCAGGGTGATGCAGCGGATACCCGCCTTGCGGGCGGTGTTGATGGCGGAGAGCTGGATACGTTTCACCGTGCCGTTCCGGGTGACCATGGCCAGATACCGGTCCTCGGGGAACTCACGCAGGTGGATCATGGCGGTGACCTTCTCGCCGCTCTCCACGGGCAGGATGTTCACCAGATTGGTGCCCTTGGCCATGCGGCCGGCCTCGGGAATCTGATAGCCCTTCTTCCGGTGGACCCGGCCCTTGTTGGTGAAGAAGAGGATGAAGTCGTGGGTGGAGGCGGTAAAGACCGTGTCCACGTAGTCCTCCTCCTTGGTGGCCATGGCGGTGATGCCCTTGCCGCCACGGCGCTGGGTCTTGTAGGTGGAGGCGGGCAGGCGCTTGATATAGCCGCCGGCGGTGAGGGTGAAGACGCACTCCTCCTCCTCGATGAGGTCCTCGATGTCGATCTCGTCCTCCACGTCCTGAATCTCGGTGACGCGCTCGTCGCCGTACTTGTCCCGGATGGCAATCAGCTCGTCCTTCAGCACGCCGCGGAGCATCTCCTCAGAGCCAAGCAGCTGCTGGAAGTAGGCGATGCGGGCCTCCAGCTCCTTGTACTCGTTCTCCAGCTTCTCCCGGTCCAGTCCCTGGAGGGCCTTGAGGCGCATGTCCAGGATGGCCTGGGCCTGGACGTCGTCCAGGGAGAAGCGCTCCATCAGCTTCTCCTTGGCGTCGTCGTACCGGGAGCGGATGATGTGAATGACCTCGTCGATGTTGTCCTGGGCGATGAGCAGGCCCTCCAGCAGGTGGGCACGCTCCTGGGCCTTCTTCAGGTCGTACTTGGTGCGGCGGATGATGACCTGCTCCTGGTAGGCGATATACTCGTCCAGAATGTGGCGCAGGGAGAGGATACGGGGCTGGAGCTTGCCGTTTACCTCCACCAGGGCCAGCATGTTGATGGCAAAGGTGGTCTGGAGCTGGGTCTGGGCAAAGAGCCGGTTGAGCACCACCTGGGGGTTGGCGTCACGCTTGAGCTCGATGACGATGCGCATGCCGTTGCGGTCGGACTCATCCCGGATGTCGGAGATGCCGTCCAGACGCTTGTCCTCCACCTGGTCGGCCATGTTCTTGATGAGCATGCGCTTGTTGACCTGGTAGGGAATCTCAGTGACGATGATGCGGACGCGGTCCTTGCCGAACTCCTCAAACTCGGTGCGGGCACGGACGCACAGGCGGCCGCGGCCGGTGGCGTAGGCGGCCCGGATGCCGGAGCGGCCCATGATGATGCCCTTGGTGGGGAAGTCGGGGCCCTTGATGTGCTCCATCAGGTCGCACAGCTCGGCCTCGGGGTTCTCCAGCACGCAGATAGTGGCGTTGATGACCTCGGTCAGGTTGTGGGGCGGGATGTTGGTGGCCATACCAACGGCGATGCCGCTGGAGCCGTTGACCAGCAGGTTGGGGAACCGGGAGGGGAGCACCTTGGGCTCCTTCCGGGTCTCGTCAAAGTTGGGGTCCCAGTCCACCGTGTCCTTCTCGATGTCCCGGAGCATCTCGTCGGAGATTTTGCTCAGACGGGCCTCGGTGTAACGGTAGGCGGCCGGGGGGTCGCCGTCGATGGAGCCGAAGTTGCCGTGGCCGTCCACCAGCATGTAGCGCATGGAGAAGTCCTGGGCCAGTCGGACCAGGGCGTCGTAGACGCTGGCGTCGCCGTGGGGGTGGTACCGGCCCAGTACGTCGCCCACGCAGGTGGCCGACTTCTTGAAGGGCTTGTCCGCCGTCAGGTTGTCCTCGTACATGGCGTACAGGATGCGGCGGTGCACCGGCTTCAGGCCGTCCCGCACGTCGGGCAGGGCACGGCCCACGATAACGCTCATGGCGTACTCAATATAGGATTTTTCCATCTCCGGCACCAGGGGAGACACCTCAATGTGCTGATTGGGGTAGCGAATCTCCTCCGGGTCGTATTGGGGCTTCTTGCTCATTGTTCTGCCTCACTTCATATGTGATAGGGGATTTCCCTGTTTAATAGTCCAGATTCACCGCGTACTTGGCGTTCTTCTCAATGAACTCCTTGCGGGGCTCCACCTTCTCGCCCATGAGAATGGTGAAGGTGGCATCGGCGGCCACGGCGTCGTCCAGCTCAATGCGGCGCAGGGTGCGCTTCTCCGGGTCCATGGTGGTCTCCCACAGCTCGTGGGGGTTCATCTCGCCCAGACCCTTGAAGCGGCTGATGTCCACCTTGGCGTTGGGGTTGTCGCCACGCAGCTCGGCGGAAACCTGGTCACGCTCCTCGTCGGAGAAGGCCACACGGGTGGTCTTGCCACGGGTCAGCTTGTACAGGGGCGGCACGGCGGAGTACACATAGCCGTTCTCAATCAGGGGCCGCATGAAGCGGAAGAAGAAGGTGAGCAGCAGGGTACGGATATGGGCGCCGTCCACATCGGCATCGGCCATGATGATGACCTTGTGATAGCGCAGCTTGGACACGTCGAACTCGTCGCCAATGCCCGCGCCCAGAGCGGTGATGACGGGCTGGAGCTTGTCGTTGCCGTAGACCTTGTCGGCACGGGCCTTCTCCACGTTGAGCATCTTGCCCCACAGGGGGAGGATGGCCTGGAACCGGGAGTCACGGCCCTGGGTGGCCGAGCCGCCTGCGGAATCGCCCTCGACGATGTAGAGCTCGGTGAGCTCGGGGTTTACCTCATTGCAGTCGCGCAGCTTGTCGGGCATGGCGGCGCCGCCCAGGGCGGTCTTGCGCCGCACCGACTCTCTGGCCTTCCGGGCGGCCTCACGGGCACGGGAGGCGGTGAGGGCCTTGTCCAGGATGGCCTTGCCCACCGCCGGATTCTCCTCCAGGAACTCCTCCAGCTTCTCGCTGACCAGGGTGCTGACCAGGGTGCGGATGTGGGCGTTGCCCAGCTTGGCCTTGGTCTGGCCCTCAAACTGGGCCTCGGTCAGCTTCACCGAGATGACTGCGGTGAGACCCTCACGGCAGTCCTCGCCGGACACCTTCTCCTCGTCCTTGAGAATCTTCATCTTCTTGCCGTAGGCGTTGAGCACGTTGGTCAGGGCCTGCTTGAAGCCGGTCTCGTGCATGCCGCCCTCGGGGGTGTGGACGTTGTTGGCGAAGGACACCAGAATCTCGTTGTAGGTGTCGGTGTACTGCATGGCAATCTCCGCGATGGAGTCGTCCTTCATGCCGGACATGTAGATGACGCCGTCGTGGATGGGGGTCTTGTTCTTGTTGATGAAGGACACAAACTCCCGGATGCCGCCCTCATAGTGCATGGTGTCCTCCTGCTCCATGCCGGGACGGCGGTCCTGAATGACAATCTTCAGTCCGGCGTTGAGGAAGGCCTCCTCCCGCATGCGGGTGTGGAGGATTTCGTAGTCATAGACCGTGTCCTCAAACATCTCGGGGTCGGGCTTGAACACCACCTCGGTGCCGTGGCGGTCGGTCTCGCCCACGATGGTCATGCTCTGGGTGACCTTGCCCCGGGAGAACTTCATCTCGTGGATTTTGCCGTCCTTGTAGACGCGCACCTCCAGCCACTCGGACAGGGCGTTGACCACGCTGGCGCCCACGCCGTGGAGGCCGCCGGACACCTTGTAGCCGCCGCCGCCGAACTTGCCGCCGGCGTGGAGGATGGTGAACACGACCTCCAGAGCGGGCAGGCCGGTCTGGGGCTGGATATCCACGGGGATGCCGCGGCCGTTGTCAGTGACGGAGATGATGTCACCCTCCAGAATGGCCACGTCGATACGGTCGCAGTAGCCGGCCAGGGCCTCGTCGATGGAGTTGTCCACGATTTCGTACACCAGATGGTGCAGGCCCGAGGAGGAGGTGGAGCCGATATACATACCGGGCCGCTTGCGCACCGCCTCCAGGCCCTCCAGCACCTGAATCTCACTGCCGCCGTACTCGTGGTCCACCTGAGTGGCGCTCTGTTCCAGTTCTAACTCGTCAGACATAATAACCTCCGCTTATTCTTACGCGCTGGGTGTGGCGCCTGGAAACGGGCCTTGTCCGCTCCCACGCGCCACACGCAGCTGCTGTTGGTTTTCAATCTATTCAGTGCTCCACCATGACCCCAGTGGGGATGATGACGGGACCGTAGGCCCCGGGGGACAGGTCGTAGGTGGAGAAGCACAGCACAATCTCCCCGCTGTTTACCCAGAAAATCATGTCCTCCAGGCTGCGGCTGTCCACGGTGTCCGCCGCGTCGTCCCACCAGTCCACCTCCAGGTGGCTGACCATGTAGGCCTTTACAATCTCCCGCAGGGTGGTGGCCAGGGTGTCTTGGTCCTGGCCGGTCAGGTCGGCCAGACCCACCGTCTCGCCGGTGGACAGGTCGTAGGTGTAGCCCAGATAGTCCGTGTTGGCCACGCCGCCCATGTACCAGTTCCGGGTCATGTTCACGCTCAGCAGCCCGTCCCCGTTCTGGGTGACCGCCGCGTCCATGGTGTTGAGCCATACATCATCGGCCCGCTTCTCCAGGGGGACATCCCCGCTGTTTTCCGCGAAAAACTCCTCACAGTGGCCGTTCAGGCTGTCGTTGATGGCCTGAATCTCCGGCGTGTCCCCGGTGAGCTGCACCAGGTCAAAATACCGGGACAGGGCTGTGGAGCCGTCCTTGTTGGCCACCGACCGGTCCTGCCGCTCAACGGTGTACTCCGCGCTGCCGGTGAGGGCGTCCGCCGCCGGCTGGGCGGCCGCCGGTACCGACGGCTCAGACAGCTCCGCCGTAGGGGAGGGCGTGGGGCTGGTCTGATTCCCAGCCCCGCAGGCGCTCAGCACCAGAGTCATTCCAAGAAAAAGGGCCAAATAGAGCCGCTTCATGTATCTGCCTCCATCTCTTTCTCTTGAGGCTCTGCCGGAGTGTCACTCCAGACTGTCATCGTCCTCGTCCATAAAGCCGTCCGGGTCGGCGCCCTCCTGGCCCTCTTCGCCGCCCAGCAGCTCGGTGGTGCGCATCCGGCGGGACAGCTTCATCTCCTCCACCTGCCGGTGGAGCAGCTCCTTGACCTCCCTGGGGTTCTTGATGTTCAGCAGGTCCAGGTGCGGGGTGGTCTTGTCCGAGGAGTGGACGCACACCGTGCCCACGCCGAAAATCCGCTGAAACAGGGACCGCTTCAGCTCCAAATCCCGCACACGGTAGAGGAGCACCTCCTCCTCCTTCAGGTTCAGCAGGCCGGTCTCCCGGAAAATCCGGTCCTCACTGAGCCGGTACCGGGTAAAGGTGATGGGCAGGCCCAGAATCCGCTTCCGGTCCTTCCACAGATAGGTGATAGCTTCCAATGCCATGATGTTCGCTCCTTTCCCTGAGCTGCGGGGAAATCTTCCCCTCTGTCACTCAAAGCTGTTGTTCTCCGCCCGGCGCAGCAGGGTGGCGGTGGCCATCTGGGAGAGGTAGACGGTCTGTCCCCGCTTCCTGTCCCCGCAGACCACAAAGGACTTGGGGATGTCGTCGCCAACCGACACCACCCTGCCCTCCTTCTCCGCACGCTCCAGGAATTTCCGGGTCAGGTGGGAGGAGGAGGTATTGTCCAGGTCAAACAGGCCGATGACGTCCCGGTAGGGCACCACCACCGACTGTCCCAAATGCAGATACACGGCTTAACCTCCTTTGCCGTCGTCGTCAATGACCCTGGGGTCCCACAGCCGCTTGTACAGCCGCCGGCCCAGGTACAGCCCCAGAAACACCAGCGCCGCCGGCAGTCCGGGCACAAAGAGCAGGGTTTCAATGGGTGCGCCGCCGGTGTCCGACCAGCCGAAGAACCGGGCGGCCAGCACTGCCAGCGTCACCGCCAGGCACACCAGGGGCGGCACCCACCGCCACAGCTTCCGCCGTGCGAAGCGGTACGCCGCGTACTCCACCGCAGCACCCAGGGCCAGCGGCAGCAGGCAGAACAGAATTAAAATGGGCATAGCGCTCCCTTATCCGCCGTTTTTGGCGTCTGTACTTGCCTTTTTCTTGGCTATCAGGCCCAAAACGGCACGTTTGATGTTGTAGACCACCAGGAAAATCAGCAGCAGCTCCACGAAATACAGCAGCCAGTACACCGCCACCGGGCCCACGCCCACGGAGGGGACCAGCTTGATTCCGGATACAATCACCCCGGCCACGCCCAGCACCGCCGGGATGGCGTACACCGGCTTTTTCCGGCAGAACACGGTGAGCACCAGCTGGAGCAGGCCGCCCACCCAGAAGGGGAGGGACAGCACGAAGATGGCCGCGGCGCCGTACACCGCCAGCACTGGGGCTGCCAGAATCAGATGAAACATGCCGGAAACCTCCTTTTGTGGGGTTTTCGTAGCCTTCCCCTGGGGGAAGGTGGCATTTGCGAAGCAAATGACGGATGAGGGGAACGCCGACATTTCTCACACCAGCGCGCCGTTATGGATGCGCAGCACCTTGCCGCCCTCCAGATGCTCCAGCTTTTCGTCCTCACAGCAGGTGATGAACACCTGTCCGCCCTTGATGCGGTTGAGCACGAAGCTCTGCCGCCGCTGGTCCAGCTCAGAGAGCACGTCGTCCAGCAGCAGCACGGGCCACTCGCCGGTGTCGCCGTAAAAAATCTCACGAGCGGCCAGCTTGAGGGACAATGCCGCTGTGCGGGTCTGCCCCTGGGAGGCGAACTGCCGGGCGGCCACGCCCCCCAGCTCCACGGTCAAATCATCCTTATGGGGCCCGGACAGGCACTGACGGGACTCCAGCTCCGCCCGGCGGTGGCTCTCCTGGTGGGCGATGAGGGCGGACAGAATGTCCTTCACGCCCCCTTCCGGGTCGGTCACCGTGCTCACCGTCTCATATTTCAACCCCAACTCCTCCCGGCCGCCGGAAAACTCCCGGTGGATGGGGGGTGCGGTCTCCCGCAGGCGGCGGACAAAGTGGGCCCGGTAGTGGATGAGGATGGCGCCGGTCTGGGCCATTCTCAGGTTGAAGTCGTCCAGCGTGTCCAGCAGGGAGGGCTTCTCCTCCCAGTCCCGCAGGATGCGGGTCTTCTGCTCGTGGAGGCGGCGGTACTCGGCCAGAGCGGCGGCATAGCGGGGCCGCAGCTGGCAGATGCACTCGTCCAGGAACCGGCGGCGCTCCGCCGCCCCCTCCCGGATGAGCATCAAATCCTCCGGGCAGAAGAACACGGTATTGAGCACCCCCGCCAGCTCACCGGCGGTTTTCAGCTTCACGCCGTTGGACAGCAGCTGCCGCCGGACACTCCGGCCCAGCCTGGCCTCCAGGGTAAAGTCCCTTTCCCGGGAAAACACCTCCGCCTTCACAAAGGCGTGGTCCACGCCGAACTGAATCAGCTCCCGGTCGTACCGTGCCCGGCGGCTGGAGGCGGTGGACAGGTAGCCGATGGCCTCCAGCAGGTTGGTCTTGCCCTGGGCGTTCTCCCCGCAGATGACGTTGACGTCAGGGGAGAAGGAGGTCTCCAGGTGGGGGTAGTTGCGGAAAAAGTCCAGGGTAATGGACTTTACTATCATACCACGGTCAGCTCCAGGCCGGGCAGGGTGACCACGTCGCCGGGACGGATTTTCTTGCCCCGCATGGTGCACACCTCGCCGTTGACGGACACGTCGCCGGCCTGGATGATGTTCTTGGCCTCACCGCCGGTCTCGGCCACGCCGGAGAGCTTGAGCAGTCCCTCCAGCTTGATGAACTCGGTGGTAATCTTCACTTCATGCTTTTCCATTGTCTTTCCTCTCTTCCGGGTGGCCCAGCATGGCGGCCAGGCGCTCGTACACCTCAGGCAGCGCCTTTTTCAGGGCCACCGGGGCTTTTTTGGCCCGGTCATAGAAAAAGTGCCTGCTCTCTCCCTCCGCCCGGAGGGTGCCGTCGGCGGTGCTGGTGATATCGTAGTGCAGGTCCACCCGGGCGGGGGTGAGCCTGGTGACGGTGACGGCGATGGCCACCGTCTCCCCGAAGGGGGTCATGGACCGGTACTTGCAGTTTACCTCGGTGAGGGCGAAGTCGATGCCCGCCTCCACCGCCCTGTCGTACCCCCAGCCCAGCTGGTCCATCAAATCGGTGCGTGCCTCCTCCATCCAGTAGATGTAGTTGGCGTGGTGGACGATGCCCATGCCGTCGGTCTCATAGAACTGGACCTTTCTCAGGTAGGGCCTGATTTCCATGGGTTCCACGGTTATTCGCCCGCCTTCAGCCGGACGGGCAGCACCATATAGAGGAAGCTGTCGCCCCCGTCGTCGGGCAGGATGACGCAGGGGGACACGCCGGTGGACAGCTCCAGCCGGACCCGGTCGGCGGGAGCGGCCTTGAGGGCGTCCATCAGGTACTTGTTGTTGAAGCCAATCTCCAGGCCCTTGCCGTCGCCGGACACGGGGCACTCGTCCCGGGCGTCGCCGATGGCGGTCTTGGTGGAGATTTTCAGCAGGTTCTCCTCAAAGATGCAGCGCAGGGGGCTTTTCAGCTTATCGCTGATGATGAGGGAGACGCGGTCGATGGAGGAGAGAAGGGCACGGGTGTCGCCCTCGATGTGGATGGGGTTGTTGCGGGGCACGGCCTGACGGTAGGCCAGGAACTCGCCCTCCAGACGGCGGGCCACCAGCATGGTGTCGCCTACCTTGAACATGACGTGGCGGGCGCCCTGGGTGACGGAGGCGGGCTCGTCCACCTGGCCGCAGATTTTCTCCACCTCGCTGAGGGCGGCGCCGGGCACCACGAAGGAGAAGGAGGCCTCGCCCTCCTTCTTGTCAATGGGCTCATGGCGCAGAGCCAGCCGGTAGCCGTCCACCGACACCACGGTCAGGCCGTTCTCGTCCACTTCAAACAGGGAGCCGGTATGGATGGGGCGGCTCTCGTTGTCGCTGACGGCGAAGAGGGTCTGGCCAATCATGGCCTTGAGCCGCTCCTGGGTGATTATGAAGGAGTTCTGATACTCCACGGTGGGCAGCTCGGGGAACTCCTCCGGGTCGGTACCCAGGATGTTGAACTCACTCATGCCGCACTTGATGTTGACCATATAGTTCTCGGCGGTGAAGATGACGGTGTCGTCGGGCAGCTTGCGGATGATCTCACCGAAGAGGCGGGCGGAGAGCACCAGGGAGCCTTTGGCCTGGATATCGGCGGGGACCACGGTGCGGATGCCCGTCTCCAGGTTATAGCCGGTGAGGCGCAGCTCGCTGCCGGCCTCCAGCAGGATGCCCTCCAGAGCGGGAATGGAGCTCTTGGGGGAGACAGCCCGGCTGGAGGTGGAGATGGCGGACTGGAGCAGGGCCTTCTCACAGGTGAATTTCATGGAATGGAACCTCCGTTTCCGTCTCTCCTCTCGGCGCGATCAGGAGAGGAGAGGCTATATAGATTCGTAGTAACCGTAGTAGGGAATGTGGATGTGGAAAAAGGGTGGAAGCCCTAGAGCGGGAAGGGATTGGCCGTCCACAGGGGGTGTGGAGAATTTTTCCCGGTTTCCACACCTTCGGGAAAAGGGCAGAGTTGTCCACATTTGGGTTTTCCACATCTCCACAGAATGTTGATAAAACTGATTGCCCCCTGTAATCGGATTGGTGCAGGAAATCCTGCATCAAAGGGTATGCGGGAGCCACCCTTTTTCCTTCAAAAAAATGGAAAAAGAGCAGGGAGGGGTTATTCGTACCGGGCGTTGATGTTGGCGTTCAGGTCCTTGATGATCTCGGCCACCTCGGCGTTGGACTTCATCAGGTTCTCAATGCGCTCGATGGAGTGCATGACGGTGGTGTGATCCCGGCCCTCAAACTCCTTGCCGATCTCCTTCAGGGACAGGGAGGTCATGCGCCGGATGAGGTACATGGCCATCTGCCGGGCGAGGGCGGTGTCCTTGGTGCGGCCCTGGCCCCGGAGGGCGTCGTTTTCGATGTTGTAGAATTTGCAGACCTCTTCGATGATCACGTCGGCGGAGGGGAGGAACTCGGCCTTCTCCTTGAACATGTCCCGGACGGCCCGGGTGACGGTGTCCACGTCCACGCTCTCGCCCATCAGCTCCTGGAAGGCCAGAATCTTGTTGACGGTGCCCTCAATCTGGCGCACGTTGGAGGTGATGTTCTCGGCGATGTACTGGAGGACGGGTTCGGGCAGCTCCATGCCCCGGCGGATGGCCTTGTTTTTGATGATGGCCACGCGGGTCTCGTAGTCGGGGGGCTTGATGTCCACGGGCAGGCCCCACTCGAACCGGGTTTTCAGACGGTCGTCCAGCCGCAGCATCTCCTTGGGGGGACGGTCGGCGGTAAAGACAATCTGGCGGCCGGCCTCGTAGAGGGTGTTGAAGGTGTGGAACATCTCCTCCTGGGAGCTCTCGCGGCCGGCGATGAACTGGACGTCGTCCATGAGGAACACGTCGGCGGAGCGGAATTTCTCCCGGAACTCCTGGTTGCTGCCCTCCCGGATGGCCTGGATCAGCTCATTGGTGAAGGCGTCGCCCTTGATGTACACCACCCGGAAGTCGGGGCGGGTGGCGTGGATTTTGTGGGCGATGGCGTAGAGCAGGTGGGTCTTGCCCAGGCCGGACTCGCCGTAGATAAACAGCGGGTTGTAGCTCTTGCCCGGGTTTTCGGCCACGGACAGGGCGGCGGCGTGGGCGAACTTGTTGGAGGAACCTACCACGAAGCGCTCGAAGGTGTAGTCCTCGGTGCCGGGGAGGAAGGTGCTGTCCACGGGCTTGGCGGCCTCGGTGAAGTGCTCCAGCTCCCCCTCGCCCAGGACCTCCACCTGGAAGTCGGCGGCGAAGAGCTCGTGCAGGGCCTTCTGGATATTGGGGACATAGCGTTTGCGGATGATGTCACGCTTGAAGTTGGTGGGCGAGTGGATGACGAAGCGGTCCTCCTCCAGGGCCACGGCGGTGCAGTCGTCAAACCAGGTGTTGATGGCTGTTGCGGTCATGTCCGCTTCCATGAGGGAGAGAACCTTGGCCCATATATCGGCCGGTGAATTCACGGGTGAAACCCCCTTTTGCAAAAAAATGCGTCTCTTTGAGTATACCAAAAAAATACCTCCCTAGCAATGTTTTTTGCGCGTACACATCTATAAAGAAAATCAGGGGATTTGTGGCATTTTTCAATACACCCACAAGATATGGTGGGATGGAGAAATTTTTTCTGTTTTCCTTCCAAAAATAGTAGTTGACAGGGGATTTTGTTTTCGGTTATAATACCCAGTGCGCTATTATACCCGGTTTTGGGGTGTAAAGGCATGGCAATTGACGACCGCGGCCGGACAATTTTCCGGCCGTTGTGGAGGGCGGCTCCGGCCGCTTTTTAAACGAACAGGAGGTGTACACGATGGTTCGTACCTATCAGCCCAAGAAGCGTCAGCGTTCCAAGGAGCACGGATTCCGCAAGCGTATGCGTACCGCCAACGGCCGCAAGGTCCTGGCCCGCCGCCGTGCGAAGGGCCGCGCCCGCCTGACCCACTAAGGTGAAGGCACACAAGAAAATAGGGCTTTTTTGAGGGGCGGAGGAGTTGATCCTTCCGCCCCTGCGCAGCATGCGGACAAATTTGCCCTGTTTTCGACCTTTCCCCGGCGGGGAGGGCGCAATCCCTCCTCAAAACCCGTCTCTTAAAAGGAAGGCGCAGCATGGATCACACGGTCTCTCTCAAACTCAATCACGAATTCCGGCGGCTCTACGCCAAGGGAAAGAGCGCCGTGAACCCCTGCATGGCGGTGTACTGCCGGAAAAACCGGCTGGGCTACAACCGGCTGGGCTTCACCACCGGCACCAAGCTGGGCAAGGCGGTGGTGCGCAACCGTGTCCGCCGCCGGCTGCGGGAGATTTACCGCACCAACGAGGACAAAATCCGTCCCGGGTACGACATTGTCGTGGTGGCCCGGGTCCGGGCCTG
Source organism: Clostridiales bacterium (assembly GCA_902362925.2). Lineage (GTDB taxonomy): Bacteria > Bacillota > Clostridia > Oscillospirales > Oscillospiraceae > Pseudoflavonifractor. The sequence goes on from CABIYL020000014.1 coordinate 40,030, forward strand.
CCACAGCCGGTACGCCGAGCTGCAGCGGCAGTTCCTCCGCACAGCGGACAAGCTGGGCCTTCTCATCGGGAGCGGCACATGAAGGGGCTGCTGCTGCATCTAATCCGGTTCTACCGGCGCAGCATCTCCCCCATGCGGCCGCCCTGCTGCCGCTTCATCCCCACCTGCTCCGAGTACGCTCTGGAGGCGGTGGAGAAGTACGGCGCGTTTAAGGGCGGGCTGCTGGCCCTGCGGCGGCTGCTGCGGTGCCACCCCTTTCACCGTCAGAAGTCCATTGAGTACGACCCGGTACCGTAAGGTCCGGGCCGCCCTTTTGGCGCCCTGACGGAGAAAATTCCCCCGCTTCAGCCCCGAAAAATTACTTTGGAGGCCATTCAATGCAAGGAATTCAGCTTCTCCTGACCCCCTTTGTATGGGTCCTGATGCTCTTCTATGAGCTCTTTGACAACTACGGCCTGGCCCTCATCCTCTTCGCCGTGCTGGTCAAGGTCATTCTCTTCCCCCTGTCCATCAAGGCCAAGCGGTCCATGATCCAGATGAACATGCTCAACGGCCAGATGCAGAAGCTCCAGAAAATGTACGGCAACAACCGGGACAAGTACAACCTGGAGGTTCAGAAGCTCTACGAGAAGGAAAAGGTCAACCCCATGGGCGGCTGCCTCTGGAGCCTGCTGCCCCTGGTGATCCTGCTCCCCCTGTACGCCATCATCCGCCAGCCCCTGACCTACCTGATGAACCTGACCCCCGACGTCATCGCCGAGGTGGCCCATGTGGTGGACTGGAACAACGCCGCCGTGGCCAATGGCTGGATCAAGGAAGCCGCCGACTTTGTCAACGCCGGCTACAACCAGCTCTACCTGGCATCCCTCATCACCCCCGATAACATCGGCGCTGTCCAGGCCGTGGCCGAGGGCGCCCGTGTCATCAACTTCAACTTCCTGGGCATCGACCTGGCCCAGATGCCCCAGTGGCAGTTCTGGACCTGGAGCAGTGTGAACTGGGCCCACATCGGCCTGTTCCTGCTGCCCATCGTGTCCGCTGCCTCCGGTCTGCTGTTCTCCTTCATCACCATGAAGACCAATGCCATCAACCGGCAGAGCGAGAACGCGGCCGTCAACTCCACCAACAAGACCATGCTCATCATCTCCCCCCTCATGTCCCTGTGGATCGGCTTTGCCATGCCCGCGGGCCTGTCCGTGTACTGGATCAGCCAGAACGTGCTGTCCATGCTGCAGGAGTTCCTGGCCGGCAAGCTGCTGAAGAAGGACTATGAGAAGGCCGCCGAGCAGGCTGCCATCCGTGAGGCCGAGGAGAAGGAAGAGGAGAAGCGCCGCCGTGAGGAGGAGCGCGCCGAGCGTGCCCGCCGCATCGAGGAGGCCAAGAACAACAAGGGCAAGAAGAAGGGCCCCAAGACCCCCAAGGACCCGGACGAGAACAAGATTCCCGCCTCTGTCCGTGAGGCCAGCCGTGTGGGCATCCGTGCCTACGCCCGCGGCCGCGCCTACGACCCCTACCGCTTCAGCCCCGACGGCCCCACCCCCTACCAGCAGATGGACGGCACCATCGTGGAGAACGCCCAGGACAAGAAGCTGGAGCGCAAGTCCGAGGTCCGGGAGGAGGCCGCTCTGGAGCAGGCCGCCGACCAGATGATCGTGGACGAGCTGAAGGCGGAGCAGGCCGCTCAGGCCCCTGCCGAGGCGCCCGCCGAGGACGCCGGCACCACCCAGGCCCCCGGCTTTGAGACCCCTCACTATGACGCACCCGACTACGACGCTTCCGGCGAGGACGGAAAGCAGTCCTGACACTTTTCCTCGAAAAGGAGAGAAAACAGCCCATGCTGAAATATATTGAGAGCACCGGCCGCACCGAGGAGGCAGCCATTGAGGCCGCCCTTCAGAAGCTGGGAATGGACCGGGACGACGTATCCGTCGAGGTGCTGGAGCGGGCCAAGACCGGCTTCCTGGGCATCGGCGCTTCCCCGGCCAAGGTGAAGGTGACCTACGAGGCCCCCGATGAGGAGCCTGTGGAGGAGGTCAAGCCTGTGGAGACCGTCCCCGCCGCCCCTGTGGCGGAGGAGGCCCCCAAGGCCGCCCCTGAGGCTCCCAAGGCCCCTGTGGCCGAGGAGCCCAAGGCCCAGCCCGCTGCCGCCACCGTGGCCGACGACGAGCGCGCCCAGAAGATTCACGCCTTCCTCACCGGCCTGCTGGCCCATATGGGATCCAGCGCCATCCCCTCCATCACCCTGGGTGAGGAGAACACCTATGAGGTGGAGCTGCTGGGCGAGCACCTGGGCAGCCTCATCGGCCGCCGGGGTGAGACCCTGGACGCCATCCAGCAGCTGACCAACTACGCCGTCAACCACGGCCAGTCCCACCGGGTCCGTGTCCACGTGGACGCCGAGGGCTACCGCGCCAAGCGGGAGGAGAGCCTGGCCCGTCTGGCCCAGAAGGTGGCCGGCAAGGTGGTCAAGTACCGCCGGAACGTGACCCTGGAGCCCATGAACGCCTATGAGCGCCATGTCATCCACACCGCCCTCCAGGATTACCCCGACGTGACCACCTACTCCACCGGCACCGAGCCCAACCGCCGCACCGTGGTGGCTTACAGCCGCGGCGAGCACCGGGGACAGTAATTCCATAGCAGCACGCAAAACGCG
>CABIYL020000014.1:42906-121618 GCA_902362925.2 Clostridiales bacterium
AACCCTGGCCTCCATGGGGCCGTTTACCGTGGTGGAGTATCAGCGCGACCTGAGCGTCCTGCCGATGGACGCCCAGCTGGCCTACTACTGCAACGCCATGAACGTCCGCAAGCGGCAGGTCATCTGCGATCTCAGCAAGGCCAACATCACCCTTCAGGCGGGCGCCATGCAGTGGATGGTGGGCAATGTAAACGCCACCACCGGCATCAAGGGCGTGGGCGACCTGTTCAGCAAGGCCATGCGGGGCAAGGTCACCGGCGAGTCGGCCATCAAGCCCGAGTACACCGGCGACGGCCTGCTGGTGCTGGAGCCCACCTACAAGCACATTATCCTGATGGACGTGGCGGAGTGGAACGGCTCCGTGGTGCTGGATGACGGCATGTTTCTGGCCTGTGACTCCAACCTGAAGCACAGGGCCGTGATGCGCTCCAACCTGTCCTCCGCAGCGGCGGGCGGCGAGGGCCTGTTCAACCTGGGCGTCATGGGCGAGGGCGTGCTCTGCCTGGAGTCCCAGTGTCCCCGTGAGGAGCTGGTGGAGATCACCCTCCACAACGACGTGCTGAAGATTGACGGCAACATGGCCGTGGCCTGGAGCGGCAGCCTGGAGTTCACCGTGGAGCGGTCGGGCAAGACCCTCATCGGTTCCGCGGCCTCCGGCGAGGGCCTGGTCAACGTGTACCGGGGCAGCGGCAAGGTGCTGATGGCCCCCGTGCTCCACGGCTTCGCCTGATTCCTCAAACAGAAAACGCGGCGTCTCGTACTGAGACGCCGCGTTTTGTATTTCATTTAGCCCTGGGGCGCGGGAGGATTGCCGCCGCCCTCGCCCTTGGAGCGGGGACGGTACCGGCGGTGGCGGTGCCGGGTGGACTTCTTCTCGCCGCCCTCAGCGGCAGGGGCCGGATTGGCGCCCTCAGCGGGCTTAACCTTGGGCTGCTGCTGGGCCTGCTGGGGAGGGCGCTCCTGACGGGGCTTGTCCCCCTTGGGCTTCTGCTGGGGCTTGTCCGGCCGCTTCTCGGCCCGGGGCTTGCCCTCCCCCTGGGGCTTGGGCTCGGCCTTCTTCTGCTCGGAACGGGGCTTGGGAGCCTCCTTCTTCTGGGGCTTGGGCTCCTGGGCCTGACGGGGCGCCTGCTCGGCCTTCTCGCCGCCCTTGGCATCACCGCCACGGTTCCGGCTGCGGCTGCGGCTCCGGCCGGGCTTAGCCTCTGCCTGCTTCTCCTCGGTGTGAACGGAGGCGGTCAGCCCCAGCCCGGTGAGGGCGGTGCCCAGGCTGCTGCGCAGCTTCTCCTCCGGGTCCTCGGGGGGCGGGGTCACCTTGCGCAGCTTGGCCAGCTCCTCAGGCGGCGGGGCCACATAGCCCTCGGGCCGCTTGCCCTTGCCGTTGCGCACCACGCAGATTTCGCAGTTGTGGAAGCAGCGGGGGGCCTCCGGCGCGTCGTCCAGACGCACCTTTACCGTCTCCCGCAGCAGGTTCACCTGGGACACGGTGCCCACGCCCTCGGGCGTCTCCACGAAGCTCTCGTTCTTGGGCATCCGCTTCACCGCGTCCTCATAGGCGTCCTGCTCGTACTTCAGGCAGCACATAAGCCGCCCGCAGGTGCCCGAGATTTTGGTGGGGTTGAGGGAGAGGCTCTGGGTCTTGGCCATCTTGATGGACACGGGCTGAAAGTCGTCCAGGAAGGAGGCGCAGCAGAAGGGACGGCCGCAGATGCCCAGTCCGCCCAGCATTTTGGCCTCGTCCCGGACGCCGATTTGCCGCAGCTCGATGCGGGTGTGGAACACACCGGCCAGGTCCTTTACCAGGGCGCGGAAGTCCACACGGCCCTCGCTGGTGAAGAAGAAGAGGATTTTGTTGCCCTCGAAGTTGTACTCCACCTCCACCAGCTTCATGTCCAGCCCGTGGGCGGCGATTTTCTCCTGGCAGATCTGGAAGGCCTTCTTCTCCTTTTCCCGGTTGCGGGCCACGGTGTCCAGGTCCTTCTCGGTGGCGATGCGCACCAGGGGACGGAGGGGGGGCACCACGCTCTCGTCCTCCACCATGGTGTTGCCCTTGGTGCACTCGCCGTACTCGATACCCCGGGAGGTCTCGATGATGACGCCCTGTCCGGCCCGGACCTGGGTGCCCTTGGGGTCGAAGTAGTACTCCTTGCCTCCGCTCTTGAAGCGGACGCTGATGATTTCGGTCATAGGTACCTCCAGCGCCCACCTGGGCGCACGTTCAGAATAGGCCGCCATGGCGGCGGGAATGGGCCATTACCCCCGGCAGCGGGCCAATGCGGCGCACAGCCAGCCGGCCAGGTGTCCCGCGCCCACGTTGAAGGCGCAGGAGGTGCGCAGCTGCTCCAGCACGTCCACGGCGGCGAGCAGCGCCCTGGGGGACAGGGCTTGGGCCGCCTTTGCCGCAGCGGCACGGCGGTCGGGGTCGGCCTCGCCGCAGTCTCCGCCGGTGCGGAGCACCAGGGCGTGGCGCAGCAGAAGAACCCCCTCAGAGAAGAGGTCGGACAGGCTGTCCCGGTCCCACTTCTCCAGGGAGATGCAGAATTCCATCAGTGCCAGCTCATCCCCGGCGGACAGACGGGCAATCAGCTCGGGGGCGGCGGCACGGGCCTGGCTCTCTCCGCCGGAGGAGCCCTCCAGCTCGGCCACGGCACGGCCCAGCAGGCCCTCGCAGCGCCGTGCGGCCCCCACAATGGCCTCCCGGGACTTGTCCGGGTACCTGCGGGACAGCCAGTCCTCGGCCTCCGCCTCGGTCACCGGCGACAGGGTCACCACCTCGCACCGGGACCGGACGGTCTGGAGCAGGGCGGCGGCGTTGTCGGTGAGGAGGAGGAAGGCGGCGTAGGGCGGCCCCTCCTCCAGCAGCTTGAGCATGGCGTTCTGGGCGCTGGCGTTCATGGTCTGGGCGTTTTCCAGGATGTACACCTTGCGTCCGGCCTCATTGGGGCGGACGTAGGCGTCAGAGCGGAGGGCGCGCACCTGGGCCACGTTGATGTCCTTGCCGTCGTCCCCGATGACGGAGATGTCCGGGTGGATGCCCCCCATGGCCTTGCGGCAGTCGGGGCAGGACAGGCAGGGCTTGTCCCCCTGTCCGCGGCATACAAAGGCAGCGGCCAGGACCCGGGCCAGCGTACGCTTGCCAGCCCCGGCCGGGCCGCTGAGAATGTACGCGTGGGACAGGCCCCGGCGGGCGGTCTGGGCCTCCAGCTGCCCTTTGAGGGCGGCGTTGCCCGCCAGAAGGCTCAGGTTCATCAGACGCGCTCGAACCGCTCAATGTCCACCACGAAGATGGTGGCGCCGCCGACCAGCACCTCCACCGGCATGGAGGGGTAATACCCGTAGCTCATCTCGGTGGTGGTGGGGATCAGCTCCTTGCGGCTGTGGGAGTGCTCCTTGATGATATCGATGACGGACTGGACCTTTTCCTCGTCCACGCCCACCAGGATGGTCACGTTGCCGGACATGAGGAAGCCGCCGGTGGTGGACAGCTTGGTGGAGGAGAAGCCCGCTTTGGTCAGGGACTGAGTGACGGCGTTGGCGTCGTCCCGGTTGATGATGGCAAGAATCAGTTTCATGGTAATCCCTCCTGAAGGAACAATGAGAGAGAGGGCGGGCCTGCCTGCCACACACTTACAGGCAGAGCACCGGGCAGCCCTCTTTTTCCATATTATAACCTATCTCCGACAAATATGCGAGATGTTTTTTCCCGATTTCCTCGCCGGGAGCCACCACGGGCACACCCGGCGGGTAGGGGGCAATCTGTCCGGCGGCTATCCGGCCCTCGGCGGCGGCAAAGGGCACAGTCTCGTGGGGGGCAAACCGGGCCTCCCTGGGGGAGCGGACCAGCCGGGGCAGGGGAGGGGGCGGCGGGAAGGGATTGGCCTCCGGGGGCGGCGGGTTCACCCGGAAAATGGCGTCGGACAGCCGGGCGAAGTCCTGGGGGCGGTCGGCGCAGGTGGGGATGAACACCACATGACCTGCGTCCGCCATCTCGGGCCACACGCCCAATTCCTCCAACGCCTCCTGGACGGCGAAGCCGTCCCCGGTGCGCAGCACGAAGCGGGTGGGATCCAGGGGCGCCACGTCCCCGGTCAGGGAGGGGAAGCGCTGCCGGAGCTTTGCCGTCTGCCGGGCGGCCTCCTCATAGGCGGTTTTCCCTTCGTCCTCCATCCAGGCACGGGCCAGGTCCAGGCTGGCCATCAGCACATAGGAGGGGCTGGAGCTGCCATAGAGAGAGGCGGCGGCGCGCAGGTCGCCGTGGGCAAAGCCGCTGTCTTTTCCCGTCAGCAGCAGGGCGGTCTGACCCAGGGCGGGGAGTGTTTTGTGGGCGGACACCACGGCGATGTCCACCGCCTCCATGTCCGTGTACCCCAGAAAGGGCAGGTGGGCGCCGTGGGCGGCGTCCACGACAAGCTTTCCACCCCGGGAATGGATCATGTTAGCCAGAGCGGGCAAATCCGACAACACACCGTAATATGTAGGCGATGTAATACAGATAGTCTTTATTTCCGGCCGGGAATCCAGCCATTTTTCCACGTCGTCAGGCTGAATGGGGCCGGTGACGCCCGCCTCCGCCAGCCAGGGACGGGGCAGAAAGACGGGGTGCAGGTCCAGCAGGGCCAGGGCGTTGTACACCGACCGGTGACACCCACGGTCCAGCAGCACGCTGTCTCCGGGGCGGCAGGTGAGGGTGAGGGCGGTCAGCATGCCCTGGGTGGAGCCGCCGGTGAGGAAGAGACATTCCCCCATGTTGAGGGCGTCCCGCCACAGGTCCTCGGCCTCCTTAATGGGGCCGTCTCCGGCGAAGAGGTCGCCGGTGGGGGGCAGCTCGGTGAAGTCCATGGCCGCCAGCGGGGTGAACGCGGGGGCGGGCATGGAGCGGCCCTTGTGGCCGGGCATGTGCATCCGCAGGGGGTCCTGGGCGGCAAAGGCCCGGAGGGCATCGTAGAGGGGGGTGGGTCCCATGGCGTCATCTCCCGAAAACGTTTTCTCCAGTATACCAGAACCGGCCTGGGGCCGCAAGGCGGCGGAGAACGGATAAAAAGGGACGGCAAAAAGCCGGCCTGTCAGACAGGCCGGCTTTTTGCCGGGAAAGAAGGAAAGAAGAAACGCGGCCCGATTGACGGAACTTGCTCAAGGCTCCGCCCGGGCTTGGGAAGAGTCAAGAGAGAGAGGTATCATCTCTGTTGACACCCATATGATACCCAATTAAACTGAAATCAGTCTGAAAAAACTGGGAACATTTTGTGAACGGCAGCGGGTAATTTGTGAACATTCTAAAAAGACCGGCCCCCGGCGGGATATTTCCCGCCGGGGGCCGTCTGCAAGGGCCGGAAAAGGCCCCGTATGGCAGAGGTTATTCCAGATAGATGGCGCGCAGCTGATCCAGCTTCCGGCTGTTGAGGCCCATGGGACCGGCCAGGAAGGCGTCCATGCTGCCGTAGCGGGCGTCAATCTCGTCCAGCATGCGGTCCATGGTCACCTGGGCCACGCCCACGGTGGCCCGGATGGCGGGGGACAGAGCCTCCGCCTCCTGTGGGTAGTGGGTTCTGGCGTACTCCTCCACCCGGGCGATGTCGTGGGCCACATACTCATTGGTGAGCACATAGTCGGCCACGGCGGCCTCACGCTCGGCGCCCAGGGCGGAGAGCAGCAGCACGCCGCCGATGCCGGTGCGGTCCTTACCGGCGCTGCAGTGGAAGAGCAGGGCGTGTTCTCCGTCGTTTTTCAGGGCCAGGTCGAAGAAGGCCCGGTAGGCCTCCAGGCCCCAGGCGGTGAACAGCAAGTCGCAGTAGGCCTCGGGACCGAATACGTTGCGCCGTGCCATGCCAACCATGGCCTCCGAATCGACAGACCAGCCGTGGGAGGCCACCGAGCCGGTGGCGGCGCCCATGTCGCTGCGGCTCTCGTCGATGACCAGCAGATGGTAGAACGAGGTACCGTGGGAGGGCGGATCAGGACGGGCCATGGCCTCCTTCAGGGTGCGGAAATCCGCCACCCAGGCCAGATGATAGACCTGTTCCAGACGGCGCAGGTCGTCCGCGGTACCGTCGCACAGGGCGCCGGTGCGCAGCAGCAGCCCATTCCGAACCTTCCTGCCCCCGGCGGCTGGAATTCCGCCCAGCTCTCGGGCGTTGGTCACTCCGGTGAGATGGATGGATCTGGGCAATTGGGACATGAACCGTCACTCCTTTTTCTTTCTGCGGCAGGACAGGAAAATTGGTCTCCTCTTGAAAAAAACAGGGGGGTTTTACTCGGCAGTCTCTTCTTCCTTCTTGGTGCACACGATGTTCAGCTCGTCCAGCTGCTTCTGGGTGACGAAGGAAGGGGCGTTCATCATCAGGTCCTGGGCGTTCTTGTTCATGGGGAAGGGGATGATCTCCCGGATGGAGTCCTCGCCGGCCAGCAGCATGACCATGCGGTCCACACCGGGGGCAATACCGGCGTGAGGGGGAGCGCCGTAGGTGAAGGCGTTGTACATGGCGGGGAACTTGCTCTTCACGTCGTCCTCGCCCAGCCGCACCAGCTGGAAGGCCTCAATCATAATCTCGGGGTCGTGGTTCCGGACGGCGCCGGAGGACAGCTCCACGCCGTTGCACACCAGGTCGTACTGGAAAGCGGTGATGGACAGGGGGTCCACCTCGCCGGCAGCGGCCTTCTTGAGAATCTCCAGGCCGCCGTTGGGCATGGAGAAGGGGTTGTGGCAGAACTCCAGCTCGCCGCTCTCCTCGCCAATCTCGTACATGGGGAAGTCCACAATCCAGCAGAACTCGTAGGTCTCCTTGTGGAAGTGGTCGGGGCACAGAGGGGCCAGCATCTTGATGAGCACACCGGCGGTCTTCTGAGCCGCCAGCTTCTTGCCGGCGGTCAGGCCCACGAAGGTGCCCTTCTCCAGGCCCAGAGCGGCCACCACGGCGTCCTTGATGGGCTGGACGAACTTGGCGATGCCGCCCACAATCTCGCCGTTCTCGTCGTAGCGGAACCAGTAGACCTTGCCGCCGGACTGGACCTCTACGTCGGCGCACAGCTTGTCAATCTGCTTGCGGGTGGCGGAGAAGCCGGTGACCTTCACGGCCTTGACGGTGTTGCCCTCGAAGGGGCCGAAGCCGCAGGAACCCAGGGCCTCGGTGGCGTCCTGAGCGGTCAGGTCGATGCGCAGGTCGGGCTTGTCGGAGCCGTAGGTCTCCATGGCCTCCAGGTAGGGGATGCGCTTGAAGGGGGCGGAGGAGGCGGCAGAGTACTTGCCGTACTTGGCGAAGATGGGGGGCAGCACGTCCTCCAGAACGGTGAACACGTCCTCCTGGTCGGCAAAGGCCATCTCCATGTCCAGCTGGTAGAACTCGCCGGGGGAGCGGTCGCCGCGGGCGTCCTCGTCACGGAAGCAGGGGGCAATCTGGAAGTACTTGTCGAAGCCGGAGGCCATCAGCAGCTGCTTGAACTGCTGGGGGGCCTGGGGCAGGGCGTAGAACTTGCCGGGGTGCTTCCGGCTGGGCACCAGGTAGTCACGGGCGCCCTCGGGGGAGGAGGCGGTCAGGATGGGGGTGGTGATTTCCATGAAGCCGTGGGCGGTCATGGCCTGCCGCAGGGCGGACACCACCTGGCAGCGCAGCACGATGTTGTTCTTGACCTCGGGGTTGCGCAGGTCCAGATAGCGGTACTTCAGGCGGGCGGACTCGTCGGCCTCACGGCTGCGGTTGATGGGGAAGGGCAGCTCGTTGTGGCGGCAGCGGCCCAGCACCTCGATCTTCTCGGGCACCACTTCGATGTCGCCGGTGGGCAGCTTGGGGTTCTTGCTGTCCCGCTCCCGCACCACGCCGGTGACCTGGATGGTGGACTCCTTGTTCAGGGCCTTGATGGTCTTGACCATCTCCTCGGTCTCGGCCACCACCTGGGTGGTGCCGTAGAAGTCCCGCAGCACCGCAAAGCCCAGGCTGGCGCCCACCTCACGGAAGTTCTCCAGGAAGCCCGCCAGGGTGACGGTCTGTCCCACGTGCTCCATGCGGAGCTCACCGCAGGAGTGGCTGCGGTAGCAGGTACGCGCGTTATCCATGAAAAATCAACTCCAAATTGTAATATACAATGTTATAAATAACGATTTGTATTTGAATTTACCCCATCAGACTCTCCAGCAGGCTGTGGGAATAGGGCTGGTCAATGGGCAGGGTGACGCCCAGATTGTCCAGCTTGAGGGCGCTGCCGTCGGCGGCGCAGAACCAGACGTTGAGGCTGTCCGGGTTGGCGGGGGAGAAGGCGCACTGGATGGTGCGCTTCACGCTGTCCAGCAGGGTGAAGGCCAGCTGGTTGGCGTCGTACATGTGGAAGCCCTCCTTCTGGGGCTCGGCGGGGCCGGTGTACAGGGCGCAGGTGTCCGCCCAGGCCACGGTCACGCCGTCCTTGCCCACGTAAATCTCACCGGTGTCCAGATTCCAGTCGGTGAGGGCGCTCATCTCAGAGAGCAGGTGCTTCACCACTCCGGCGCTGTCAGCAGCCGGGTCCAGGTCGGTGGCAGCGGCGGGGTAGGAGGTGAAGGTACCGTCCGTACCCACGTACAGGGTGTAGGTCTGGGCGGCGGTCTTGCCGCCGGTCAGGTCCAGATAGCGGCTGTAAAACACCTGGAGGTCCAGGTCCCTGTACTGCTCGGTGGCCATGTCGGCGGTGACGCCCAGGGCGGACATGGCGGTGTTCTCCACCCACGCCTCGTTGGTCACGCCGGAGGCGTGCTGCTCGTTCCACAGGAAGTCGCTGCCCAGGGTGGACACAGCGGTGAGGACGGCGCTCAGGTAGTCCTTGGAAGTGACGGTCTTGCCATTGCCCTGGAAGTACACCGTGTCGGGCACGTCCAGGGAGGCCCACACCACCGCGTCAAAGGTGGGGGTGAAGGCGGTGCGCAGCTCCGCCCGGGCCACACGGGCCACCATGGCGGCGGCCTCGCTGCGGGTCAGGGTGTTGGAGCCGGCGAACATGCCGTACTCGTTGACGCCGGTGAGGATGCCTGCGTTGTAGAAGCGGAGCACGTCGGCGTCGGCGGTGTCGGGCAGGGAGGTGATGCTGTTGATGGCGGTCAGCTGGTCAGCGGGCAGAGCGGCGGACAGCAGCTTGAGGAAGCCCAGACGAGTGACGGTCTGGTCGGGCTGGGACAGCAGGGAGAGCACCATGGCGTCGTCCTGGGCCAGGCCCTTCAGGTAGTCCACCGCGCCGGCGTACCAGGGGGAACCGGCGGGGTTGTCAAACAGGCCGTCGCCGCCGTCCAGGATTTCGGCCATGCGGGCGGCGATGGCAGCCGCCTCGGACACGGCCATGGTGCGGTAGGGCTCAAAGCCCTTGTCGGAGCCGGTAATAAGGCCGGTCTCGTAGCAGATTTTGGCGCTGGACTCAAACCAGCTTCCGGCGGGCACATCGGCGTAGCCGGGGTAGGTGTTGAGGGAGGGGAAGGCGTTGTCCGCGGACGCGGCCAGGGCGGGTGCGCCGGTGAGGGTGAGGGCCAGAGACAGGCCAACGGCAATGAGCTTTCGATTCATATTGAAATCCTCCAGTAAGCAGTCAGAGTGCGGCGGAACGCCGCCTCTGTATCAGACGGAAACCGGGGGGTGAAAGTTCCCGACGGGACGGGTCACGACACTGTCAGGCCTGGGGCTTGTCCAGGTCGTACTTGACGGAGATATACTCCTTGTCCAGGATGGGACGGTCGTCCTTGGGGTCGCTGAGGCAGTTCTTCACGTAGGACACCGCCTCGGCCACGGGCAGGGTCACCTGCTTGAAGAAGCCCTGGCTCTCCATGTCGGCCTTCTCCTCCTCGGTGAAGTCGTCGCCCATGAGCAGGTTCTTCACGGTGACAGTGCCGGCCTTCACCTCGTCCTCGCCCAGGAAGGCGGCGAAGGGGATGGAGAGCTTGTTGGCGTAGTTGAGCTTCTGCTTGAACTTCTTCTGCTCGCAGTGGAGCTGGGCACGGACGCCCTGAGCACGCAGCGCGGTGGCGAAGGAGATGGCGGCGGACAGGTCCTCGGTCATGGGCAGGATGAGCACGTCGGCAGGGGCGGCGCTGGCGGCGGGGTTGAGCATCTTCTGCTCCTGGAGCACGTAGAACAGGCGGGTGAGGCCGATGGAGATGCCCACGCCGGGCAGCTGCTTGTCGGTGTAGTACTCGGCCAGGTTGTCGTAGCGGCCGCCGGAGCAGATGGAGCCCACCTCGGGGTGGTCCAGCATGACGGTCTCGTAGACGGTGCCGGTGTAGTAGTCCAGGCCGCGGGCGATGGTCAGGTCCACCATGAAGTGGTCGGCGGGCACGCCGAAGGCGGCCATGTACTTCACCACGGTGTTCAGCTCCTCCACGCCCAGGTCGAACAGCTCGTTCTTGCCCTTGAAGGGCTCCAGAGCGGCCATGGGGTCCTCAGCGGAGAGCAGGCTGAGCAGGGTGTCGGCGGTGTCGGCGGGCACGGCGAAGTCGTCCAACAGGATGGCCTTCACCTTATCTACACCAATTTTTTCCAGCTTGTCGATGGTGCGCATTACGTCGCCGGCCTGCTGCTCCAGACCAAGCAGGGCAAAGAGGCCGTTGAGCACCTTCCGGTTGTTGACCCGGATTTTGAACCGGCGCAGGCCCAGGGCGGTAAAGGCACGGTAGATGATGGAGGGGATTTCGGCCTCGTTGATGATGTCCAGCTTGCCGTCGCCGATGACGTCGATGTCGGCCTGGTAGAACTCGCGGAAGCGGCCCCGCTGGGCCCGCTCACCACGGTAGACCTTGCCGATCTGGAAGCGGCGGAAGGGGAAGGACAGCTCGTTGTAGTGGAGGGCCACGTACTTGGCCAGGGGGACGGTCAGGTCAAAGCGGAGGGAGAGGTCGCTGTCACCCTTCTGGAAGCGGTAAATCTGCTTCTCGGTCTCGCCGCCGCCCTTGGCCAGCAGAACCTCGCTGGCCTCGATGGCGGGGGTGTCCAGGGGAGTGAAGCCGTAGAGGGCGTAGCTCTCCCGGAGGATGGCCACCATACGGTCAAAGAGCACCTGATCCGCCGGCAGCAGCTCCATGAAGCCGGACAGGGTGCGGGGCTTGATACGTTCCATGGGAAAAACTCCTTCTCTTCTGTGGTGTGGCCGGAAAAACGCAAAAAGCGCCTCCGTCCCCAGACAATGGGACGAAAGCGCCTGCCTCCGTGGTGCCACCCATGTTCGGCGGGATATTTCGTCCCACCCTCTGTGCTCCTGTTACGGGGAGCGGGCCGTGGATGTCTCCATCCCCGCTGGTAGAGCCGTCTTTCCCGGGTTCCGGTCCGTGGGACGCTTTCAGCCGGGGGCGTCCTTCTCTGTCCGGCGGATGGCCTGGTACTCATGCTCCGTCATAGCGGTTTTTGTCACTGCATACAGCACAATAGTATCCCAAATTGGCCCGAATGTCAACCGTTTGCGGCCCAAAACCGGGAAGTTCAGAGACAGCTATTCCATCAAAATACGGCAGAGTTGTTCGGGCAGAGAGTAAAGCATGAGGCAGAGTCCCCGTGCGGCATTGAGAAGGGTAATTGAATTGCAAAAACTGACAAGTCTGGGCGGGTAACGCTGCACGGGCTGAGCAGTTGCGACACAAAACAGCCGAACCGGCAAGCAGCTGCTTTCAAATACGGCGGCTACTTGAATTGCACCGCCGCAAGCCGCATCTCCGAAAGGGGGTACCAGGGGGAAACGGGCGCATAAGGCTTGTAAAAGCCGATCTGCGCCTGTTGCCCCCTGGCGAGCTTTGCCTACTTTCCCTCGCTGGAAAGTAGGCCGTCGGAGACATCGTCCTCGCCTCTTCCCAAGAAAGGCAAAAAAACACGCCGCCCTGTGAGGACGGCGTGGTGGAACATATTACACGGTAAAAGGCTTGGTCTTGGGATTGATAATCTCACGCCAATCCAGGTCGCCCCGCTCCAGACCGTGAATGAGCATCTCGGCGGTGCCCACGTTGGTGGCGTAGGGGATATTGTACTGGTCGCACAACCGGGTGATGTAATTCAGGTCGGTGTCCAGGTCGCTGGACTGGGGGTCGCAGAAAAAGAGCACCATGTCAATCTCGTTGTAGGCGATGCGTGCGCCAATCTGCTGGCTTCCGCCGTGCTCACAGGAAAGGAAGAGGTAGACCGGCAGCCCGGTGGCCTCGGCGACCAGCTTTCCCGTGGTATTGGTGGCGCAGACGGTGTGCTTGGAGAGGATGCCGCAGTAGGCAATGCAGAATTGAACCATCAGTTCCTTTTTGCGGTCGTGGGCCATAAGGGCAATGTTCATCGGAATTCATCCTTTCTCATATTATGGGGCCCAGCCCGGATACAATATGCCAGCTTTGGCCGTCATATTCCAGAGCCGCGCCGGGGAGCAGGGCGGTGCTTTGGGTTCCGTCGGTCCAGGTGAGCCGGACCAGGGCCGACCCCTGACAGGCGGTGCCTGTGGGGTTGGTGTAGGACAGAGTGGCGGTGATGAGCCGTGCGGACCGGAGCATCTGGCTGGTATCGGTGTCCTGGGGCAGCTGGAGGGAGGTGAGCAGGGCGGTCTGACCCTGAGCACGGGTCATACCGCGCATGCCGGCCTGCTCAGCCAGCGTCAGGTCCATGGCCTGAGCAGCCCGTGGACCGTCGCCCTCCGCCAGTCCCTCCACCAGCAGGGCCAGCGTACCCTCCGGGGTGCTGGTCCTGGGCGCGGAGGCCCAGAAAAAGACCCCCAGAGCCACGGTCAGGGTGACCAGCGCCAGCGCGGCTGAGGCCAGGATGCTTTTCCAGCCGGTTGGGGCCTGCTTTTTTGTGGGGTGGGACGGCTGAGCTTCCTCAACCGGATTTTCCACCTTTGCGCCGCAGGATGTGCAAAACTTCAGCCCATCCTTCAGCGGCGCACCGCATTTGGTACAGAACATAGTGCCTCCCGGGCCGGTCTGGCCCATGGTTCCGGGCCTTCACCCGGAGGAGTTTCCACCCGCTTGAGCCTCGCAGTGGAAAACCGGGAGGTTCAGCGGATGTGCATGAGGGGAACCCGCTCACCCATCAGACGGCGGGCGATGTTGAGGTAGGCCACGGCGGCGCCCTTCCGGCTAGCCAGGATGATGGGCTTGCCCTGGTTGGCGGAGAGCATGACCTGCTCATCCTCGGGCACCACGCCCAGCAGGGGCAGGCCGGCGGCGTCCATGGCGTCGTCGATGGTGGTGTGGAGCCGGCGGAGCAGCTTGGGCTGCACCCGGTTGACCACCAGGTGGATGGAGGGCAGCTGGCGGGAGAGCTGGGAGACCACCCGTTGGGCGTCCCGGAGGGCAGAGGCGTCGGTGGTGGAGACCACGATGCCCCGATCCGCGCCGCACACCGCCAGACGGAAGCCCTCGCCCATGCCGGCGGGGGAGTCCATGAGGATGTAGTCGTACTGCTCCCTGGCTTTGCGCAGGAAGGCCTTCATCCGCTCCTCGCTGATGCCCGGGGGCAGGGTGAGGGGTGCGGTGAGGAGATAGAGATTTTTGATGAACGGGTGGGGGACTGCTGCCCGCTTCAGGGAGCAGCGGCCCTCCAGCACATCGGTGAAGTCCATGAGAGCCCGGTCAGTGAGGCCCAGGGAGATGTCCAGGTTGCGCAGTCCGATGTCCATGTCGATGCACAGCACCCGGCGGCCCAGGGCAGCCAGACAGGACGAGACGCCCCCGGTCAGGGAGGTCTTTCCCGTCCCACCCTTACCGGACGTGACCACAACGGCGGTACTCATAGCGTCCCTCCATTTCGTACAGTGTTAGTATATCATGACGGGAATAAAATTCAAAGTTTTTTTGTGCAAATGTAACACAATAGCAAACTTTGTGCCAATTTAGAGCGGGGCCTTCTGGAGCTTGGCCCAGCGGCGGGGGTAGCCCTTGGGGGTGGGGGCGGTTTTGCGGATGAGCACCACCCGGTGGGTGACCCCAGCGCCGGGGATTTCGTAGTCCCGCAGGGCCTCCACCTTGCCGCCCAGGAGGGAGACGGCATGGGCCGCGCCGGAGAGCTCCTCGGTGCAGTCCACCGCCTTCATGGACAGGAACAGTCCGCCCGGTTTCACATAGGGCAGGCACAGCTCGGTGAGCACCCGCAGGTCGGCCACCGCACGGGACACGGCAAAGTCAAAGCTGTCCCGCCAGCGCTTCTCCAGAGCCTGCTCCTCCGCGCGGGCGTGGACGCAGTCCACGTCGGTAAGGCCCAGGTCGGCGCACACCTCGCCCAGCCAGTTGACCCGCTTGCCCAGGCTGTCCAGCAGGGTGAGGGAGATGGACGGCTCCAGAACCTTGAGGGGCAGGCCGGGAAATCCGGCGCCGGTGCCCACGTCGATGACCCGCTTGCCCTTGAAGTCCACACCCTCCAGGGTGAGCAGGGCGGCGGAGTCCAGAAAGTGGAGGTCGGCCACCTTGTCGGGGTCGGTGATGGCGGTCAGGTTCATGACCTGGTTTTTCTCCAGCAGCAGCTGGCCGTACCGGGCCAGCATGGCGGGCGCGGCAGGGGAGGGGAGGGGTACTCCCATGGCCGCCAGTCCGGCGGCGATTCGCTCTTCCATTCCGTTAACCTCCGAAGTTGGCCAACAGGGCCGGAATCCCGTTGATCAGGTTGATGACAATGAGGGCCAGACACAGGGCGGTAATGAAAATCATCATGGCCCGGCGTGCAGGGCTGCGGCTCTCCTGGGGAGAGGTGAGCCACAGGCACACCGCCGACGCCCCGCCGCCTCCCAGAGCGGGAATAATCATCAGGGAGGCAATGCCGTGGAGATAGGCGCCGGTGCCGTACATGTAGGTCATGAGAAGCACAATGATGACCATGTACACCACGCCCACCCAGGCCCAGATGCGCTTGAGGGGAGAGGCGGGGATATAGGGCTCCCGGGGCTGCTCATCCTGCTCCTGGGGCGTCTTGTTGTGTTCGTCAGCCATAGCGGCCCTCCTTACTTGTCGCTGCCGCTGTCCCGCTGCTCACGCAGCAGGTCGCGGATCTCGGTGAGCAGGACCTCCTCCGCCGAAGGGGCGGGAGGGGCGGCGGGGGCCTCCTCCTTCTTGCGGCGGAAGGCGTTCATGGCCTTGACGATGCAGAAGATGACAAAGGCCATGATGAGGAAGTTGACGATGGCCTGGATGAAGTTGCCGAAGGCGATCTGAGCGCCGCCCACGGTAAAGACCAGGGAGGCGAAGGTATCCTGGCCGATGAAGATGCCCACAAAGGGCATAAGGATGTCGTTGACCAGGGAGTCCACGATGGACTTGAAGGCGGCGCCGATGATGACGCCCACCGCCATGTCCATCACGTTGCCGCGGGCGATGAATTTGCGGAACTCACCCATAAAGCCCCGGGATTTCCGGTCGATTTCTTTGATGTTCTCTTTGATGTTCTTCAAGTGTATAACCTCAATGCTTGTCGTTCACAGGAGGGCCTTTAGGCCGCTCCTTACTTCTTGGGCACCAGCACTTCCTGGCCGCCCATGTAGGGACGCAGGGCGACGGGGATCTTCACGGAGCCGTCGGCCTGGAGGTTGTTCTCCAGGAAGGCGATGAGCATGCGGGGAGGGGCGACGACGGTGTTGTTGAGGGTGTGGGGCAGGTACATGCCCTTCTCGCCCTTGACGCGCATCTTCAGGCGGCGGGCCTGGGCGTCGCCCAGGTTGGAGCAGGAGCACACCTCGAAGTACTTCTGCTGACGGGGGGACCAGGCCTCGATGTCGCAGGACTTGACCTTCAGGTCGGCCAGGTCGCCGGAGCAGCACTCCAGCTGGCGGACGGGGATATCCAGGGAGCGGAACAGCTCCACGGAGAAGCGCCACATCTTCTCATACCAGGCCATGGAGTCCTCGGGCTTGCAGACCACGACCATCTCCTGCTTCTCGAACTGGTGGATGCGGTACACGCCACGCTCTTCGATGCCGTGGGCGCCCTTCTCCTTGCGGAAGCAGGGGGAGTAGGAGGTGAGGGTCTGGGGCAGGTTGTCCTCGGGGATGATCTGGTCGATGAACTTGCCGATCATGGAGTGCTCGGAGGTACCGATGAGGTACAGGTCCTCGCCCTCAATCTTGTACATCATGGCGTCCATCTCGGTCTGGCTCATGACGCCCTCCACCACGTTGCCGTGGATCATGAAGGGGGGGATGCAGTAGGTGAAGCCCTTGTTGATCATGAAGTCACGGGCGTAGGCCAGCACGGCGGAGTGGAGCCGGGCGATGTCGCCCATCAGGTAATAGAAGCCGTTGCCGGAGACACGGCCGGCGGCATCCATGTCCACGCCGTTGAAGGTCTCCATGATCTGGGTGTGGTAGGGGATCTCAAAGTCGGGGGTGACAGGCTCGCCGAAGCGCTCAACCTCCACGTTGCAGGAGTCGTCGGGGCCGATGGGCACGGAGGGGTCGATGATGTTGGGGATCTGCAGCATGATGTGGCGGATCTCCTCGGCCAGCTTGACCTCCTGATCCTCCAGCTCGGCCAGACGGTCGGCGTTGGCCTTGACCTGGGCCTTGACGGCCTCGGCCTCCTCCAGCTTGGAGGGGTCCTTCTTGGCCTGGCCCATCAGCATGCCGATCTGCTTGGAGAGGGTGTTGCGGCTGGCACGCAGCTCGTTGGCCTCGGTCATGGCGGCCCGGTTGGCGGCGTCCAGCTCCAGCACCTTGTCCACCAGGGGCAGCTTGGCGTCCTGGAACTTCTTCTTGATGTTCTCCTTGACGGCTTCGGGATTCTCACGGATAAAACGAATGTCCAGCATGGATATGACACCTCATCATCATATTATTGTGGTGCGGGGGATGTCCCCCGGAGAAATGTTTCACGTGAAACAGGGGAGCGCTCAGCCCAGGGCCTCTTTGATCTCCTGGTACTGTTGAGCGGGGGAGGGGTCGCCCTCACGGCCGGTGAGGGCCTCCTGGGGCAGGTACTGGGGCAGACCGGCGGCCTCAAACTCGGCCATCATGTTGGCCGCGTCGGTGTAGTAGCCACGGGAGAACTGCCGCTGGATACGCCAGAACCAGTCCATGGCCTCCAGGGCCTTCTGGGCGCTGTCCTGGGCGGTCTGGGCGCTCTCGGCGTCGGACTGGGCGCCGGAGAGCTGGCTCTGGGCCTCGTCCAGCTGCTTCTGCAGGTCGGCCACCTGGCCCTCCAGATCCTCCACCTCACTAGTCAGCCGGTCCTTTTCGGCGATCAGGTTGTTGATGGAGTCAAAGGCGTTGTTTGATGTGGCCTGCAGGCCGGAGATGGCCTGCTCATTGGCCCGCTGCTGCATGAAATAGGAGAGGAGCAGCAGCAGGAAGGCGGCGGCAAAGAGAATGGTCAGATAGCCCATTACCGAGACCTTTTTGTGGGGCTTGGCGTGCTCCGCCTCGTGCTGGAGGTGCTGGACCTCCTGCTCCTCGTTGTTGTGGTCCTGCTGGTTCAAAGAGAAGTGCCTCCCTTCCCGCCGGAGGTCTGCTCCAGCGCCTCAAGAAGGGCGGTCAGGTCCTCGTCGCCGTAGTATTCCAGCTCTACCTTGCCCTTTTTGGCCCCCTGGACAATGGACACCTTCCGGCCCAGACGGGCGGACAGGTCCTTGGCGGCGGCGTCACGGTAGATTTTCATGGGGTCGGGGGCGGGAGCGGTCTCCTCCTCGGCCTCCTCGGCGGCCTGGCTGATGCGCTTGGCCATGGCCTCGGTCTGGCGGACGGACAGGTCCTCCTCCACCACCTTCTGGGCCAGCCGCTTCTGCAGCTCGCCGCCGGGGACGGAGAGAATGGCGCGGGCGTGTCCGGCGGACAGCCGTCCCTCCTCCAGCAGCATGCGCACGGCGTCGGGCAGAGCCAGCAGCCGCATGGCGTTGGCCACGGCGGAACGGGACTTGCCCACCTGCTGGGCCACTTCCTCCTGGGTGAGGCCGTACTCCTCCACCAGGACCTTGTAGCCGCCGGCCTCTTCAATGGGGTTCAAATCTTCCCGCTGGAGGTTCTCGATGAGGCCCAGCTCCATGACCTTCCGGTCGTCGGCCTCGATGACCACGGCGGGCACCTCGGCGAGCCCCGCCTGCTTGGAGGCACGCCAGCGCCGCTCTCCGGCGATGATCTGGTAGTAGCCGGAGGAGAGGCGGCGGACGGTGAGGGGCTGAATGAGTCCATGGGTGCGGATGGACTCGGCCAGGTCGCTGAGGGATTCCTCATCAAACCGTTTGCGGGGCTGCTTGATGCCCGGCTCTACCTGGGAGATGGGCAGCATGACCGAGCCGCCCTCCTGGGTTTTCAGGGCGGCGTCGCCCAGCAGGGCGCCCAGGCCCTTGCCCAGGCCACGGTCCTTGTTCACCGGCAAAATATATCATTCCTTTCCTGTGGGCTGGGGCTCAGCCCTTGTTTTTCTCCATGACCTCCCGGGCCAGCTCCTGATAGGCTTCGGCGCCCCGGGAGAGACTGTCGTAAGCGCTGACGGGCTTGCCGTAGCTGGGGGCCTCGGCCAGCCGCACGTTGCGGGGGATGACGGTGGCGTACACCTGGCCGGGGAAGTGGCGCTTGACCTCCTCCGCCACCTGCATGGACAGGTTGGTGCGGCCGTCGTACATGGTGAGCACCACGCCCTCCAGCTCGATGGCCGGATTGAGGGAGCGCTTCACGATGCGGATGGTGGACAGCAGGTCGCTGAGACCCTCCAGGGCGTAGTACTCGCACTGGACGGGCACCATGATGGTGTCGGCGGCGCAGAGGGAGTTGAGGGTGAGCAGCTCCAGAGAGGGGGGACAGTCGATGAGGATGTAGTCGTACTTGTCCGAGAGCTGCTCCAGGGCATTTTTCAGGAGATACTCCCGCTTGTCAATGCCGATCATCTCCACGGTGGCGCCGGTGAGGGCCTTGTTGGCGGGCAGTACGTCGCCGTAGGGGGTCTCCACCACAGCCCGCTTTACGTCGGCGCCGTTGATGAGCACGTCGTAGATGTTGGGGGAGGCGGTGGTTTTGTCCACGCCGAAGCCGGAGGTAGCGTTGGCCTGGGGGTCGAAATCGCACACCAGTACCCGGGCGCCCTCCTCTTTCAGGGCCGCGGCCAGGTTGACGCACGTGGTGGTCTTGCCCACGCCGCCCTTCTGATTGACGATAGCAATGGTTTTAGCCATAGGGGCACCTGCCTTTTCACAGCATTTGTGGGGCTGAAAAGCACCCTCCGGGCCGGAGCAGGCAGGCTTTTGCGTCAGCCATACCGCAGGGAGGTTTGTTCAGCAGACATTATTATAATATTGATGTCCGCTCATTTCAACTGATTTTACCCATGTTTCACGTGAAACATGCACCCATGGTTTTTGTGAAAGAGGTAAAAAAGCCCGGAGTGTTTCACGTGAAACACTCCGGGCAAGGGGGATGCCTGGCAGACGGTGGAAAGATAGGGAAGGGCGGTGGAAGAATGTGGGGACAAGTGGAAAACTCCCCGTATTTCACGTGAAACACAGGTCAGGCCGTCCGCTTGGGAATGCGGATGGTGAGCAGGATGGAGTCCTCAGTCTCCTGCCGCTCACACGCCGCGTCCACCCCGGCGGTCTTCATCATGGTCAGACCCTTGGTCACCGTGTTGAGGAAGAACCGCACATCCTTAATTAAATAGGTGGGCTTACGCCGCTTGGGCGGAGCGGGGGAGAGCAGGGACTCCACATAGGCCTCGGTTCTGGCCACGGTGAGATGCTCCTGGGCAATGTACTGGGCGGCTTTCATCTGCAGCTCCGGGTTCTCCAGCCTGAGCAGCGCACGGGCGTGGCGCTCGGTACATCCCGCCTCCAGCAGCAGCTTGAGCACCTGAGGGGGCAGCCTGAGCAGCCGCAGCTTGTTGGCCACAGCCGACTGGGATTTGCCAATCCGCCGTGCGGCCTCCTCCTGAGACAGGTTGTAAGTACAGATAAGCCGGGACAGGGCGGCGGCCTCCTCCACAAAGTCCAAATCCCGGCGCTGGAGGTTCTCCACCAGAGCCAGCAGGGAGGAGTTCTCCTGGTCCACCCGCAGGATGATGCAGGGTACCTCCTTCAGACCGGCCATCCGGGAGGCACGCAGCCGCCGCTCTCCGGACACCAACTCATAGCCTCCGCCGGCCTTGCGCACCGACAGGGGCTGGAGCACCCCGTGCTCCCGGATGCTCTCCGCCAGCTCCTCCAGTCCCTCCTGGGAGAAATATTTCCTGGGCTGGTCCGGATTGGGCACAATCAGGCTCTCCGGGAGAAAATGAACCCGATTGGTCTCATACAGTCCCTTTTTGCGCAGCAGGGCCATGGAGACGACCTCCTTTGTAAAATGGGTTATCCTGTTATCCATATTTTACCACACTTAAACGAGAAACAAGGCGCAGCAGGTCGAACGGGAAATATTTTCCATATTCTGCCGGTACGGCCGCCGGAAAGGGCATTTGCTCTTTCCTCAGGCCGCCGATTATGCTATGATGGAGATAAGTATGGGCGCCCTGTTTTGGGGCCGCCTGAGGAGAGAATCCACCTGAAACGGAGGTATTTCGACTATGAAGCGTTCTGTTGCCGCCGCCTTTCTGACGGTGTGTCTGCTGTTGTCCCTGTTGGTGGTGCCTGCCGCCGCCGCCGGGGGTTATTCCGACGTGCCCGAGGGAGACTGGGCCGCCGAGGTCATTGAAAAAGCCACTGCCTACGGCCTCATTGAGGGCAAGGGAGACGGCACCTTCGGCTACGGGGAGTACATGAACCGGGCCTCCTTTGTGACGGTGCTGTGCCGTATGTTCGGCTGGGAGATGGTGAAGCCGGAGAAGCCCTCCTTCTCCGACTGCGACCCGGGCAAGTGGTACTACTCCGCCGTGGAGACCGCCCTGGCCAACGGGGCCATCGACTCGGGGATTTACTTCCGGCCCGACGACGACATCAGCCGCCAGGACATGGCCATCATGCTGGTGCGTGCCCTGGGGTATGAGAACCTGGCCCTGACCCAGGCTTCGGCGGAGCTGCCCTTTGCCGACGTGACGGAGAACAAGGGGTACATCGCCCTGGCCTATGAGTTCGGCATCATCAACGGCGTCAAGCAGGCCGACGGCAGCCTGCTCTTCCTGCCCAGCCACTCCTCCACCCGCCAGGAGGCGGCGGCCATGCTGGTGCGGGTGTACGACAAGTACCACGCCGACATCGACTTCCTCCACGGCTTCTACGCCATGAGCTCCTACAGCCAGATTGATATGGCCAAGGAGATGGACGGCGTCAGCCTGGGCTGGGCCCGCATGTCTCTGGACGAGAGCGGCAAGCCCTACCTGAACCAGACCAGCGCAGGCGGCAACGAGTGGGCGGTGCCCCAGGGATCCGAGCTGGCCACCGGCGCGCTGAGCGAGGCCGGGGTGGACTACAACCTGAGCGTCTACGCTTCCGGCAGCGACATGACCACCATTCTCAGCGCCGACAACCGGCAGAGCGTGGTGGAGCAGCTGGTAAAGGCCGCCGGGGACTACAACGGCCTGACCATCGACTTTGAGGGCCTGGGCACCTCGCTGCGCACCTCCTTCACCCAGTTCATGACCGCCCTGAGAGCGGCGCTCCCGGAGGGGAAGGCCCTGTGGGTGTGCGTCCAGCCCGACGAGTGGTACGGCGGCTATGACTACAAGGCCCTGGGCGAGACCTGCGACAAGGTGATTCTCATGGCCCACGACTACCAGGACACCAACCTGCCCCAGGGCTGGGTGGGCACCAGCCAGACCCGCAACGCCCCCGCGCCCCTGAACAAGGTGTATGAGGCCCTGTGCGCCATTACTGACCCGGATACCGGCGTGGCGGACAAGAGTAAGATTGTGCTGGCCGTGTCCATCACAAGCGTGGGCCTGAAGGTGGACCAGAACGGCCTGCTGGCCTCCACCGATATCTACACCCCCGCGCCCGAGACCCTGGCCACCCGGATGAAGCAGTCCGACGCCGTCCGCACCTGGGACGCCGCTGCCGCCACCCCCTATCTCACCTACTCGGTGGACGGGGAATCCTATAAGGTGTGGTACGAGGACGCCCAGAGCATCATGGCCAAGGCAAACCTGGCCCACATGTTCGGCGTGGACGGCCTGTCCATCTGGCGGCTGGGCATTATCCCCAATTACGCCGACGCCCAGAGCTACGACGTGTGGAGCGCCGTCCAGACCCAGCGGACAGGGGAGTAAGGGACTGTGCGCTTTGCAGACGTAGGGGAGGAGAACCTCTCCGCCGCCGGGTATGTACATTCCGAGAGCTGGAAGGAGTCCCACAGGGGATTCTGCTCGGCTGAGTTTGTGGCACGGCACACCCCCCAGGCCCAGACCGACTACCTGCGCCGGGAGCTGGCCGCCGGGAAGCGGATTTATATGCTGCTGGACCCCCACCCGGTGGGGATTGTCTCCGTGTGGGGCGGCCTGATTGAAAATCTGTACGTCCTGCCCCGGGAGCAGAACAAAGGGTACGGCACAGCGCTATTGGACTACGCCGTCCGCCACTATGAGGGCACGCCCACACTCTGGATTCTCAACATCAACCAGGGCGCGTACCGGCTCTACACCCGCAAGGGCTTTCAGGAGACGGGAAACCGAAGGCAGCTCAACGCCCAGCTCAGCGAAATAGAGCTTGCCCGGTATGGGAAGAAATAAGGAAGAAACACAATGCGGCGTCTGAGAACCTGGGACACCCCGACAGGTTCCGCCTCAGAAAAAACAGGAGAGAATAACATGAATCACAATTCCGCACGGGAAGAGGGCAAGGCGGCCAAGATGGCCAAGGAGTTCATCATGATGACCCTGGGCACCTCCCTGGTGTCCATCGGCGTGTACTTTTTCAAGTTCCCCAACAACTTCTCCATGGGCGGCGTGTCCGGCCTGTCGGTGCTGCTGGGCGGTCTGTTCCAGTCCACCTGGCTGACCCCCTCCACCTTCAACACCATCATCAATACCCTGTTCCTGGTGCTGGGCTTCATCTTCCTCAACAAGGGCTTCGGCCTGCGGACGGTGTACTGCTCCCTGCTCTACGCCGGACTCATTCAGCTCTTTGAGGCGGTGGTGCCACTGTCGGGCCCCCTGACCTCCAACAAAATGCTGGAGGCCTTCTTTGCCATCATCCTGCCCGCCCTGGGTTCCGGCATCCTGTTCAACCTGAACTCCTCCACCGGCGGCACCGATATCGCCGCCATGATTTTGAAGAAGTACACCGGCATGGACGTGGGCCGTGCCCTGCTCATGTCGGACATCATCATCGCCGGCGCGGCCCTGTTCATCTTCGACATCGAGACCGGCCTGTTCTCTCTGCTGGGCCTGGTCCTCAAGTCGGTGCTGGTGGACAGCGTCATCGAGTCCCTTAACCGGCGCAAGAGCTTCACCATCATCACCTCCCAGCCCGAGCTGGTGTGCGACTACGTGACCAAGGAGCTGGGCCGCGGCGCCACCGTGTGGGAGGGCCAGGGCGCCTATACCCACCAGACCCACTACGTGGTGCTGACGGTGCTCTCCCGTGGTCAGGCGGTGGTGCTGCGCCGCTACCTGAAGGAGCATGACCCCTCCGCATTCCTGCTGGTGGCCAACTCCAGCGAGATTTTCGGAAAGGGCTTCCTCCGGGCCTGAGGGCGCAAAACCGAGAAAATACGATTACAGTGAGGAATAAGCCGTATGAATAATACAAAACTGTATTTAAAAAAGCGGTGTACCGCCCGGGAGGCGGTGGCCTGTGTCAAGTCGGGAGACTGGGTGGACTACGGCTTCTGCGGCCAGATGCCCTACGACCTGGACGTGGCGCTGGCCCAGCGTATGGCCGAGGAGCCGGAGCTGACCGACCTGAATTTCCGGGGCGGCGTGGCCCTGCGTCAGCCCGCCGTCACCGCCCTGCCCGACGCGGCGGAGCGCATCACCTGGAACTCCTGGCACTGCTCCTCCATCGAGCGGCGGCTTATTGAGCAGGGCATCGCCTACTACACCCCCATCCGCTTTTCCGAGATGCCCCGGTACTACCGGGAGAACATCGAGCGGGTGGACGTGGCCATGATCCAGGTCTCGCCCATGGACGCCCACGGCTTTTTCAGCTTCAGTCTGAACACCACCTATCTGGCCGCCATGCTGGAGCGTGCCCGCGTCATCATCGTGGAGGTCAACCCCAAGATGCCGGTGGCCTTCGGCGGTCTGGGCACCGCCATCCACATCTCCCGGGTGGACATGGTGGTGGAGGGGGAGGGCCACGAGCTGGACCAGCTGCCCGCCGCCCAGCCCACCGACGTGGATGTGGCGGTGGCGGAGCAGATTGTGCCCCTCATCCCCAACGGAGCCTGTCTGCAGCTGGGCATCGGCGGCATGCCCAACGCGGTGGGCGGCCTGCTGGCCCACTCCGATTTGAAGGACCTGGGCATCCACACCGAGATGCTGACCGACTGCGTGGTGGACCTGGACGAAGCGGGTAAGCTGACCGGCCGGAACAAGAACCTGGACCGGGGCAGCGCTGTGTTCACCTTCGCCGCGGGCACCCGGCGGCTGTACGACTTCATCAACCACAACCCCACCCTGATGGTGGCCCCGGTGGACTACGTCAACGATATCGACGTCATCTCCACCCACGACAATGTCATCTCCATCAACAACACCATGGAGGTGGACCTGTTCGGCCAGGTGTCCGCCGAGACCATGGGCACCCGCCACATCAGCGGCGCCGGCGGCCAGCAGGACTTTGTCCTGGGGGCCTACCGGTCCAAGGGCGGCAAGAGCTTTATCTGCTGCTCGTCCATCTACCTGGATAAGCAGGGGAGGGCCCACAGCCGACTGGTGCCCACCATCACCCCGGGCAGCATCATCACCTCCACCCGTACCAACATCCACTATCTGGTCACCGAGTACGGCATGGTGAACCTGAAGGGCCTGTCGGCCTGGCAGCGGGCGGAGGGGATTATCTCCATCGCCCACCCGGATTTTCGGGAGGAGCTTATCGCCGCGGCGGAGCAGATGCACATCTGGAAGCGGTCCAACCGCCGCTGACCTTCCACAAAAACAGCATAATATGTGGATAACCCCCAGCCCCGGAGCACGGCAAGCGTGCCCCAGAGCTGGGGGTTATTTTTTTCTGAACGGAAGGCCCGCTCAGGCACAGATTAAATAAGGCGCAGAGACTTGGGGCGGCATTGAGATCGCCCATGAATTGCAGCGACTTTCAAGTCTGGGCGGGTAACTCTGCACGGGCGACGCAGGAACGAAACCGGACAGCCGAACCGGCAAGCAACTACTATCAAATACGGTGGCTGCTTGAATTGCACCGCCGCAGGACGCGTCCTTGAAAGGGGGTACCAGGGGGAAACGGGCGCGTTTGGCCCTGAAAGGGCCCCTCCGCGCCTGTTGCCCCATGGCGAGCTTTGCCTACTTTCTCTCGCTGGAAAGTAGGCCGTCGGAGACATCGTCCTCGCAAGCTGCGTATCGCTCAGCCCGCCGCAAGCGGCAGGCCTCGTTCACTCCGCTGCTCGTCCTCTCCCCACGAAAGGCGTTCCGCCTTCCGCGGGGACCCCATTTTGCTTTGCTGGGCTTTGGCGGGGACCCCTCACCGGGGCAGATTGAGTCCCTCAATCCCCTTGAGAATCATGGCCTCGGACAGAGCCGCCAGCTCATCGGGGGTCTCCTTCCGGTCTCCCTCCAGCCAGTTCTGGATAAGCCCCACCACGCCGCCAACCAGGAAGGCCAGACAGAAGGCCTGTTCCCTGGGGTTGTCGAACCGGTAGAGCCTGCCCCACTCCAGGCTGACCCGCTCCGCCACCATGGCCTTGAGCTGTTCCAGGAAGCGGGTGTCCCGGTCTCCGGCCAGCAGGGCGGAGGACAGGTCCCCGTACCGCTGGAGAAACTCGAACACATCCCGCAGGATGGGCCGCAGGCCGTGCTTGAGGGCGTCGGCGGGGTAGGCGTGGAGCAGGTCGTTGAACTCCTGGAACATCTCATTTTCCAGCTGCTCCACCATGTCGAAAATATCCTTGTAATGGCCGTAAAAGGTGCCCCGGTTCACGTCGGCCAGCCGGGTCAGCTCGGTGACCGAAATCTCGTTCACCGGCTTGGTTTTCAGCAGCTCGGTCAGTGCTCCACGCAGCATGGCCTTGGTGCGCCTTACCCGACGGTCCCCCTGTTCCTCTGTCATAGCGGTCCCTCCTTCAACAGCTTTTGCTCATCCGTACGATAATCAACACTTAGGTATGAACTTGTCTCCTTTTGTACGCCATAGGGCCTAACTGCCCATTGCAACGAACCTTAAATCCAATATAATATAATTAAGTTGATAAATCAACACCTGTTTAATAACACACACGAGGTGGAAACCATGGCATACATTTCCCTGGAACACGTGGTCAAGCGGTACCAGATGGGCGAGGTGGTCATCACCGCCGTGCGGGACATCTCCTTTGAGATTGAAAAAGGGGAGTTCTGCATCATCGTGGGCCCCTCCGGCGCCGGAAAAACCACAGTACTGAACATTCTGGGCGGCATGGACGAGTGCGATGAGGGCACCATCCTGGTGGACGGGCAGAAGGTGTCCGATTACAGCCAGAAGGAGCTGACCACCTACCGCCGTTACGACATCGGCTTTGTATTCCAGTTCTACAACCTGGTGCAGAACCTGACCGCCCTGGAGAACGTGGAGCTGGCGGCCCAGATTTGCCGCAATCCCCTGGACGCGGTGGATGTGCTCAAGCATGTGGGCCTGTCCGAGCGGATGGACAATTTCCCCGGTCAGCTCTCGGGCGGCGAACAGCAGCGGGTGGCCATCGCCCGTGCCCTGGCCAAGAACCCCAAGCTGCTGCTGTGCGACGAGCCCACCGGCGCATTGGACTACGTCACCGGCAAGCAGATTCTCAAGCTGCTCCAGGACACCTGCCGCAAGCAGGGCATGACCGTGGTGGTCATCACCCACAACACCGCCCTCACCCCCATGGCCGACCGGGTCATCCACATCAAGAACGGTACCGTGGCCGCCGTGGAGCGCACCGATCACCCCACGCCCGTGGAGGAGATTGAGTGGTAATCCGGCCTGAACGCCCCGAAAAGGAGGGGATTTCCCCATGAGACCCAAGCACAACCGCCTGATCACCGACGCGCTGCGGGAGATAAGCAAGACCAAGAGCCGTTTTCTCTCCCTGCTGCTGCTGTCCGCGCTGGCGGTGGCCTTTCTCTCCGGCCTGCGCACCACCGCCCCGGTGATGGAGCGCACCGCCGACGGATATTACGACCATCACAACCTGATGGACATCCATGTGCTGTCCACCCTGGGCCTGACTGACGACGACATTGACTATCTCGCCTCCCTGGAGGATATCTCCGCCGCCGAGGGGTCCTACACCGCCGACGGCATCATCCACCTGGAGAGCAACGACCTGGTGGTCAAGCTGGTGTCCTTGTCGGAGCAGGGCATCAACACCCCCGAGCTGGTAGAGGGCCGCATGCCCGAGGCGGATGACGAGTGCCTGGTGGAGCCGCTGCTGCTGGAGCAGTCCGGGCTGTCCATCGGGGACAAAATCTCCTTTGACACCGGCACCGGCGACTATGAGGACGCCCTGGCGGTGGAGGAATTCACCATCGTGGGCACCGCCAACTCGCCCCTCTACCTGTCCACCGACCGGGGCACCTCCTCTCTGGGCACCGGCCGGGTCAACGGCTTTGTGCTGCTGCCCACGGGCGCCTTTGCCATGGACACCTACACCGACGCCTACCTGACCGTGTCCTGGGCCAGGGACCTGTACTGCTACGACGACGAGTACGGCGACCGGATGGACGCCCTGGTGGACTCCCTGGAGCCGCTGGGGGATGAGCGGGCCGCTCTGCGGTACGACCAGGTCATCGACGAGGCCAACAAGGAGCTGGACGACGCCCAGAAGGAGTTTGACGACGCGGAGGCCGAGGCCAACCAGGAGCTTGCCGACGCCCGGCAGGAGCTGGACGACGGCTGGCAGGAGTACTATGACGGTCTGGCCGAGTATGAGGACGGCCTGGCCACCTATAAGCAGGAGTCGGCGGACGCCTGGCAGCAGATTGCCGATGCGGAAGCCGACCTGCCCGAGGCGCTGAAGGAGCTGGAGGACGGCGAGAAGGAGTATGCCGACGGCGTGCAGAAGATGGCCGACGGCAAGGCCGAGTACTGGGACGGCGTCAAGGAGTGGCAGGAGGGCAAGGCCGACTATGACCAGGGCTATCAGGACTTGGTGGACGGCGAAGCCGAGTATGACGAGAACTACAAGACCCTCGCCGACGCCCAGCAGGAGTACGACGAGGGCTGGCAGGAGTACCAGGACGGTCTGGTGGCCCTGGAGGACGGCGGCGGACAGCTGATGGCCGCCGAGGCCGAGCTGGAGAGCGCCAGGGCGCAGCTGGAGTCCGGTTCCGCCCAGCTGCAGGCCGGCCAGGCCCAGCTGGAGGAGGGCAAGGCGGCCCTGTCCAAGGCCAAAGAGGATTTGAACACCCAGCTGGACACCATGGGCGGGGTGATGGCCCTGCTGAGCCCGGGCACCGCCCTCACCAGCGCCGAGGCCATCCTCAGCGCGGACACAGTGTGGACCCAGACCGACGGCCAGGTGCTGGCCATGCTGCTCACCGCCGACGAGAGCGGGCTGACCAGCTGGATTATGGGCCTGGTCATGTCCGGCCAGATGACCCTAGAGCAGGCTCTGGCCCTCCAGGAGCAGCTGGCCGGCATGGCGGGGATGTCCCTCACCGGCCAGTTCCAGGAGATGGTGGACCAGGGGCTGATGACCCAGGAGCAGGCCGACGGCCTGATTGCCCAGCTGGACGCCGCTCTGGCGGCGGCAGCGGGGGGCACGGACGGGGAGGGCAACCCGGTGGAGCCCGATCCGGAGCCGCTGAAGGCCTTTTTCAGCCAGAGCATTCCGGGGCTTTTTGCCGCCGGAGAGGAGCAGATAGCCGCCGGTCAGGCCCAGCTGGACAGCGCCGCCGCTCAGCTGGCGGCCGGTCAGGCCCAGTACGCCGAGGGCAAGAAGGCGGTGGACGAGGCCCGTGCCGAGTTTGAAGAGGGCGTGAAGCAGTCCCAGGAGGCGGCTCAGACCCTGTTTGAGGCCCGTGTGGAGCTGGAGGACGGCTGGAAGCAGCTGGCCGACGGCCGCAAGGAGCTGGACGACGGCTGGCGTGAGGTGGCCGACGCCAAGCAGGAGCTGGACGACGGCTGGGCCGAGCTGGAGGACGCCAAGCAGGAGATTCTGGACGGCGAACAGGAGCTTGTGGACGCCCGTGCCGAGCTGGACGACGGCTGGCAGCAGTACTATGACGGCGTGGCCGACCTGGCCGAGGCCAAGGCTACGCTGCCCGGTGAGCTGGCCGACGCGGAGCAGGAGCTTGTGGACGCCCGTGCCGAGCTGGACGACGGATACCAGGAGCTGCTGGACGGCGAGCAGGAGTACGCCGACGGCAAGGCCGAGGCGGAGGAAGAGCTGTCCGACGCCCGGCAGAAGCTCAACGACGCCCGCCGTGAGGTGGCTGAGATTGAGGACTGCAAGTGGTACATCCTGGACCGGGACACCAACGTGGGCTATGTGTCCTATCAGCAGGACGCGGAGCGCATGGGCAATCTGGCCAGCGTGTTCCCCCTGATTTTCTTCCTGGTGGCGGCGCTGGTGTGCCTGACCACCATGACCCGTATGGTGGAGGACCAGCGGGTGGAGATTGGCGGCCTGAAGGCCCTGGGCTACAGCCGCAGCGCCATCGCCCTGAAGTATGTGGGGTACGGCTTCCTGTCCTCCTTCTTCGGCGGGATTCTGGGTCTGGCCCTGGGCGTGACCATTATCCCGACTATCATCTTCAACGCCTGGAAGGTGCTCTACACCGTGGGCGACATGGAGCTCTTCCTGCTGCCCGAGGTGGCGCTGTTCTCGGTGGGCGCGGCGGTGCTGTGCGTCACCGGCACGGCCTTTGCCACCTGCTTTGCCGCCCTCACCGCCGTACCCGCCCAGCTCATGCGGCCCAAGAGCCCCAAGCCCGGCCGCCGGGTGCTGCTGGAGCGGATTCGCCCGGTGTGGAAGCACATGTCCTTCACCTGGAAGGTGACCATGCGCAACCTGTTCCGGTACAAGAAGCGGTTCTGGATGACGGTCATCGGCATCGGCGGCTGTACCGCCCTGATTATTACCGGATTTGGCATCCGCAACTCCCTGTACGACGTGTTTGACAAGCAGTACGACGAGATTACCCCCTACAGCGCCCAGGTCAGCCTGATGGACAACATCACCGAAGACGAGCTGACCGAGATTGCCGCTGTGCTGGACGGCAGCGAGCTGGTGTCCGAGTGGATGTCCGTGTCCAACCAGCCCATCACCGCCGAGAGCGACAGCCGCAGCCTGGACAGCAACGTGTATCTGTTCACCGTGGCCGATGAGGAGCAGTTTGGACGCTTTGTCCACCTGCGCCACCGGCAGGACAACGCCGAAGTGAGCCTGTCCCAGGACGGCGCGGTGATCACCGAGAAGCTGGCCGACATGCTGGACGTGGGCGTGGGCGACACCATCACCCTGGTGAACGGAGATAACCGCCGGGCGGAGGTCACCATCACCGACCTGACGGAAAACTATGTGTTCCACTATGTCTACATCACCGAGGAATGCTACGAGTCCCTCTTCGGCCAGACCTCTGAAATCAACAGCCTGATGGTCACCTACACCGAGGACACCGAGGAAAACTCCGACGCGGTGGCCGAGCAGCTCATCCCGCTGTCCGGCGTGTCGTCGGTGAGCCGCATTGAGAGCACCAAGAACACCTTTATCGAGGGCATGAAAGGCGTGGACTACGCCGTGGTGGTCATCACCGTGTCCGCCGCAGCCCTGGCCTTTGTGGTGCTCTTCAACCTGACCAACATCAACATCACCGAGCGTATGCGGGAGCTGGCCACCCTCAAGGTGCTGGGCTTCTACACCGGCGAACTCAACGCCTACATCTACCGGGAAAACATCTTCCTCACCATCTTCGGCATCCTGCTGGGTCTGGTGCTGGGCAAGTTCCTCCACCAGTGGCTGATTATTACGGTGGAGATTGACATGGTCATGTTCGGCCGGGACGCGGGCGTGATGAGCTATGTGTACGCCGCAGTCCTCACGGCGCTGTTCTCCTTCCTGGTGAACGTCATCTCCCGGAAGAAGCTGAAGAAAATCGACATGGTGGAGTCCCTCAAGACCGTGGACTGAGACCCGGAGGGAAAACGGCCTCCGGCGGCCTACTTTCCAGCGAGGGAAAGTAGGCAAAGCTCGCCATGGGGCAACAGGCGCAGATCGGCTTTTGCAAGCCTTATGCGCCCGTTTCCCCCTGGTACCCCCTTTCGGGGATGCGGCTTGCGGCGGAAAAATTCAATGACCCTCCGAACTTGAGAGCAGTTGCTTGCCGGTTCGGTGCTCTGCGTGCCGTTCCTGCGTCGCCCGTGCAGCGTTACCCGCCCAGACTTGTAAGTAGTTTCAATTCAATTACCTTTCTCAATGCCGCACGGGGTCTATGCGCTGTGTTTCAGTCGCTGCCCGAGCGGGTCTGACGCACAAAAAATAAAAGAGCGGGTCCGGACAACGTCCGGACCCGCTCTTTTTTTAAAATCGATTTTTTCAGCGTTCTTCTCTGAAGTAGGCCAGGCCCAGGCTCTGGGGCGGCTGGTTCTCGCGCTTGCGGCGCATGCTGACGGCCACCAGCACGATGACGGTGGCGATGTAGGGGAAGATGTCGTAAATCTGGGCAGGGATACCCAGGGCCACGTAGAGCCGCATGACGGACAGTGCGCCGAACACCAGGGAGCCGAGAAGGGCACGGGCGGGGCTCCAGGTGGCGAAGATGACCAGGGCCACGGCAATCCAGCCCTTGCCGTTGACGCAGTTGTGGACCCAAACACCGCCCACGCCGTTGGCGGAGTTCATGACGATGTACAGTCCGCCCAGGCCGCAGATACCGCCGCCGATGCAGGTGGCCAGGTACTTGTAGACCGTGACGTTGATGCCGGCGGCGTCGGCGGTGGCGGGGGACTCGCCCACGGACCGCAGGTTCAGGCCCGCACGGCTCCGGCCCAGGAACCAGGCCAGCACAATGGCCAGAATGATGCCCAGGTAGACCATGAAGTTGTAGGAGAAGAGGAGCTTGCCCACCACGGGCAGGTCCTGGAGCACCGGAATACCCGAGTTGAAGGCGTTCTTGGTCACGTTGCCCACGGCCATGTAGCGGCTGGGGGCGGTGTTGCCGATGGCCTCGCCCAGGAAGTTGGCAAAGCCGGTGCCGAAGATGGTGAGGGCCAGACCGGTCACGTTCTGGTTGGCCCGGAGGGTGATGGTGAGGACGCTGTAGATGAGGGCGCCGAAGGCGGCGCACAGGATGGCGCACACCATGGCGATGAGCACGGACACCACCGGGTTGGGATTGGCCACGGCCTGCTCGTAGTAGTAGGACCCGGCCAGACCGGCCACGCCGCCCATGAACATCATGCCCTCCACGCCCAGGTTCAGGTTGCCCGACTTCTCGGTGACAATCTCGCCCAGGGTGCCGAAGAGGAGGGGCGTGCCCGCCAGCACGGCGGCCACCACAAAGCTGAGGATTTTATCCATTGCTGTGCTCCCCCTTTCCGCGGAAAATCAGCCGGTAACGGATGAAGAACTCGCACCCCAGCATGGCGAAGAGGATGATGCCGGTGAGCACATCGGCCACCGAGGCGGGGATGCTGAAATTGGTCTGGATGGTGCCGGAACCCTTGGTGAGGATGGCCAGGAAGGCGGCGATGAACACCATGATGATGGGGTTGAGTCCTGCCAGCCAGGCCACGGTGATGGCGGTGAAGCCCACGCCGCCGGCGGTGTTGGCGTTGAGGGTGTAGTCCGCGCCGGACACCACCGTGAAGCCCACGATACCGGCGATGGCGCCCGAGATGCACATGGTGCGCATGACAATCTTGGGCACGCTCATGCCGGAGTAGCGGGCGGTGGCCTCGCTCTCGCCCACCACGGCGATCTCATAGCCCTGCTTGGTGTACCGCAGGTAGAGGAACATGAGGACCACGAAAATCAGCACGATGATCCAGCCCGCGTGGACGCCCAGCACCTTGGGCAGACGGGCGTTGGAGGCAAACTGGGCGATGATGGGGAAGCCGGTGCCCTTGGTGTCCTTCCAGGGGCCGTTCTGGAGGTACTGCTCGATACCCAGGGCGATGTAGTTGAGCATCAGGGTGAACAGCGTCTCGTTGGTGCCCCACTTGGCCTTGAAGAAGGCGGGAATCAGGCCCCACAGAGCGCCGGCGATGGCGGCGGCCAGGCACATGACGATGAGCAGGGGCACCTTGGGCAGGGTGTCGGCCCAGAAGAGGGCGAAGTAGGTGGCGGCGATGCCGCCGGCCAGAATCTGGCCCTCAGCGCCGATGTTCCAGAACTTCATCATAAAGGCGGGGGCGATGGCCACGGCGGCGCCCAGCAGGGGAACCGCGATTTTCACCGTCTCACGCCGTCCGGTCTGGGTACCCAGGGAGCCGCGAATCATGTCGCCGTACACCAGGAAGGGGTTGTGCCCCAGCAGGAGCATAATCAGGGCGCCCAGCAGCAGGGCCAGCACAATGGCGGCGGCCCGGATGGCCCAGGACTTGCCCCGGGAAATATCCGTCCGCTTGGCGATGCGCACCAGGGGTTCCCGGTGCTCCGCCGCTTTTACTTGGGCTGTCATCAGGCCTCAGCCTCCTTTCCCGACTGGGTCATGAGCAGACCCACCTGGTCCTTGGTGGCGGTGCGGGCGTCCACCACGCCGGTGACCCGTCCGCCGCACAGCACCACAATCCGGTCGCACAGCTCCAGCAGCACGTCCAGGTCCTCGCCCACCAGCAGCACCGCCACGCCCTTCATCTTCTGCTCGTTGAGCAGGCGGTAGATGGTGTAGGAGGAGTTGATGTCCAGGCCACGGACCGGGTAGGCGGTCATGAGTACGGTGGGGGAGGAGGCGATCTCCCGGCCCACCAGCACCTTCTGCACGTTGCCGCCCGACAGCTTGCGCACCGGGGTGGACACGCCGGGGGTGACAATCTCCAGCTCCTCAATCAGCTTCTCGGCCAGGGCTCTGGGGGTCTTGCGGTCCACCAGGGGGCCCTTGTTCTCCTTGTAGGTCTTGAGCATCATGTTGTCCACCATGTCCATGGAGGCAACCAGGCCCATGCCCAGCCGGTCCTCGGGCACAAAGGCCAGGGACACGCCGATTTTCTGAATCTGGGTGGGATTCTTGCCCACCAGCTCCTCACCGGCCTTGTCCACGGGGACATGGTTTCCGGCGATGTCGCTCTTGGGGTGGGGGGGATAGTAGAAGATATGGCCCGACTCCACCTTCTGGAGTCCCGCGATGGCCTCCAGCAGCTCCTTCTGGCCGGAGCCGGCCACGCCGGCGATGCCCAGAATCTCGCCGCCCATGGCGGTGAAGCTCACGTCGGTGAGGGCCTTGACGCCGTCGCTGCCCCGGCAGTTGAGGCCCTTGACCTCCAGCCGCAGGTCGTGGTACTTGGCCATGGGCCGGTCGATGTCCAGGGTGACGGCGTGGCCCACCATCATGTCGGTGAGGGCCTGGGGGTTGGTCTCGGAGGTGTTGACGGTGCCGATGTACTTGCCCTTGCGGAGCACGGCCACCTTGTCCGAGATGGCCATGACCTCGTTGAGCTTGTGGGTGATGATGATGATGGACTTGCCGTCGGCCTTCATGTTGCGCAGCACGGCAAAGAGCTTCTCGGTCTCCTGGGGGGTGAGGACGGCGGTGGGCTCATCCAGGATGAGGATGTTGGCGCCCCGGTAGAGCACCTTGACAATCTCCACCGTCTGCTTCTGGGAGACCGACATGTTGTAGATTTTCTGGTCGGGGTCGATGTCGAAGCCGTACTTCTCGCTGATGGCCCGCACCTCACGGGCCACCTTCTTCCGGTCCAGGCGGCCCTTCTGGTCCAGGCCCAGGACGATGTTCTCGGCGGCGGTGAGCACGTCCACCAGCTTGAAGTGCTGGTGAATCATGCCGATGCCCAGCTCAAAGGCGTCCCTGGGGGAGCGGATGGTGACCTCCTTGCCGTCCACCCAGATCTGGCCGGCGTCGGGGAAGTAGATGCCCGAGAGCATGTTCATCAGGGTGGTTTTGCCGCTGCCGTTCTCGCCCAGCAGGGCCAGAATCTCGCCCCGGTCCACCTCCAGGCTGATTTTGTCGTTGGCCACCACCGGGCCGAAGGTTTTGGTAATGTCTTTCAGACGGATGGCTGTGTTGGCGTCCAAATCCTTCACCTCGCTTGCGCGTCATATGGCGGGGGACCTGGTCCGCCGCCTGTGGTTGATTTCCTCCGCCGGAGGAAAGAGCGGGTGGAGCTGCGGGAAAGCAGCGTCCACCCGCTCTGTCAGGAACTTATGGGACTGCGAAAATACCGGGGAGCCGGTTTTACTTGATGATGCTGGTGATGCCGTCGATGATGTAGCAGAAGCTGGGGGCGGAGGCGGTGCCGCTCTCGTCGTAGAACTCGCCCTCGGGCAGGGACCAGTCCTCGGTCTTCTCGCCGGTGTTGGCGTCAAAGGCGTAGCCGTTCAGGGGGCCGGAGAACACGTGGAAGTCCTCCTCCACGAACTTCTTCTCGGCGGCCTCGATGGCCTCGGCGGTGCCCTCAGCCACGATGTCCTCGTTCAGGGGGGAGAGGTACACGGCGCCGTCGGCGTAGCCCTGGCACCAGTCGTCGGGGATGGTCTCACCGTTGATGACGGCGTTGAGGGCGAAGGTGTAGTACACGCCCCAGTCCACGCGGGCGGACACCAGGGAGGCCTTGGGGGCGGCGGAGATCATGTCGGCGTTGTAGCCCACCTGGAAGGCGCCGTTGGCCTCGGCGGTGGTGGCGGGGGCGGTGGTGTCGGAGTGCTGGGAGATGACGCCGCAGCCGTCGTCAATGAGGGCCTGGGCCACCTGGGCCTCCAGGGTGGGGCTGGACCAGGAGTTGGTGTACATGACCTCCATGGTCACCTCGGGGTACACACTCTTGGCGCCCAGATAGAAGGCGGTGAAGCCGGAGACCACCTCAGCGAAGGGGTAGGCGCCCACATAGCCCAGCTTGGGATTGCCGATCTCCTTGGCCTTCATGCCGGCGGCGATACCGGCCAGGTAGCGGGCCTCGAAAATCTTGGTGAAGTAGTTGTGGTCGTTGGTGTTCTCGGTGCCGGCGGCCTGATAGCCGGTGGCGTGGCAGAACTGGATGTCGGGGTACTCCTGGGCCAGGGGGATCATGAACTGCTCATGGCCGAAGCTGTTGCAGAAGATGATCTGGCAGCCGGCCTCGATGCACTCCTGGATGGCGGTGGTGCAGGAGGCGTCCTCGCCCACGTTGCGCTTGACCACCAGCTGGGTGGACTCATCCAGGCCGCAGGCCTCAAAGGCCTCCTCCATGCCAACCATGTGGTTGTAGTTGTAGCCGTTGTCGTTCTCCTCGCCGATCATGACCAGACCAACCTTCAGGTCGGCAGCGGGCACACCGGCGGTCTGGCCGGACTGGCTGCCGGAGGGAGCGGGGGAGTTGGTGTCGCCGTCGGCGGGTTCGTTGCCGCAGGCGCCCAGGGCCAGCACCATGGACACGGCCAGAAGCATAGCAAGCAGTTTCTTCTTCATAGCGTTCTTCCTCCTTAAAAATGCGGGTTTCCTTCCATTTTTACGTACCAAAAGACAGCTCTATGAATCACGGCGGAGACAAAGAGACCGCCGGGGCTTCCGGCCGTGCCTCCGCCGGTAATTCCTGCGGAGCACAGCCGGCAGAATACCCTGACGGTCTCACTCAAAAATCCGCTCATCACGGCCCGGCGGGGCCGCCTGCGGCAGCAGGGGTGCTATGTAGGAAAAGGGAACAGGCTCCGGCGCACCGAACCGGAGCCGTTCTTCAGATGGGGGGAACAGCGGAAGCTCAGCAGAACTCGATGCTGTCCTCGGTCATGCTCTTGATTTTGGCCAGGGACTCCACACGCACGCCCATGGAGCGAATCAGGTCGCCGCCGGGCTGGAAGGCCTTCTCAATGCAGATGCCCGCGCCCACCACGGTGGCGCCGGCGTCCTTCACCAGGTTGATCAGGCCCTGGAGGGCGCTGCCGTTGGCCAGGAAGTCGTCGATGATGAGCACCCGGTCCTCGGGGAGGAGGAACTCCTTGGCCACAATGATGTCGTACACCTTGCCGTGGGTGAAGGACTCCACCTTGGAGGTGTACACGTCGCCGGCGATGTTCTTGGTCTTGTTCTTCTTGGCGAAGATAACGGGAACATCAAAAAACTGCGCGGCCACGCACGCGATCCCGATCCCCGAAGCCTCGATGGTCAAAATCTTGGTGACCCCACAGTCGCCGAACAGACGATGAAATTCCTTGCCGATCTCGCCGTACAGCCTCACATCAATCTGATGGTTCAGAAAGCTGTCCACCTTGAGTACGCCGCCGCTGCGGATCTTGCCATCCTGGCGGATGCGATCTTCCAAAAGCTTCATAAACACGCTCTCCCTACCGATAAAAATAGATAGTTACATTGTAGCGAAAAAGAAGCGCCAGTTCAATCGCCTATATTCTATCAAAAAAACGGACATTTGTCATCTTAATTTAGAAATTTTCACGGCAAGTGATGAAAACAGGGGAGAGAGAAGGAAAAAGACGGGAAAAAAGCAGAAAAACGACAAAGGCCGGGCGTCCGCTCCTTGACGCCCGGCCCCTGCCGAAGGAAAGAGGATACAATGAAATGAAAAGA
Organism: Clostridiales bacterium; assembly: GCA_902362925.2. Lineage (GTDB taxonomy): Bacteria > Bacillota > Clostridia > Oscillospirales > Oscillospiraceae > Pseudoflavonifractor. The sequence continues at coordinate 80,513 of CABIYL020000014.1, forward strand.
AACTGTCTCTTGCAGGTATTATAATACCCGGCAGTTGTTAACAGAGAAAGAGAGAAATGTTACAAGAGCATTAAATATTCCGGATTTTATGTAAAGTCCGTGTAACGAAGCGGGAGGACTGGAACAACAAGGAAAAAAGGGGGCCGGGCCACGGAATTCCGTGGCCCGGCATGAAAAAGGATAGGAGGATAGAATGAAAAGAAGTTGCTGTCTCTTGCGAGTATTATGTTACCAGCAGGATATTAAGAATATAAGGTACAATTGTTACAAAAGAATCAAATCTTCCCGCCGGAGCCGGTTTTGAACCCTCACAGGAGCACGTCGGCGGCCTCGGGGTGCTTGTCCCGCCAACCCACCGCGTAGGAGCAGGTGACATGGGCCTGACGGCCGCTTGCCCGCAGAGCGGCCACCGCCGCCTCCATCAGCTTCCCGGCCACACCCTGGCCACGCAGGCTGCCGCTCACATAGGTGTGGTCAATGACGGGCAGGCCGTCCCCGCCCACGGGGAAGGTGATCTCCGCCAGCACGCCGCCCTTGCCGTCGGGCAGGAAAATCCGGTTGTCCTCATACTGAAATTCCATCATAATGTCTCCTTTCGTCTCTCCGCAGCAGGGGGAAGCAGGTTTCTTCCGCTTCTCCCGCAGGCGCTGGAAGAATTGCTGCATCAGCGCCAGGCTCTCTTCGGCCAGAATGCCGCCGGTGACCTGGGGTCGGTGGTTCAGGGGTGCGGAAAATACGTCCAGCGCAGAGCCGCAGGCCCCGAACCGGGTGTCCTCCGCGCCGTACCACACCCGGGGAATCCGGGCGTTCACAATGCCCCCGGCACACATGGCGCAGGGCTCCAGGGTCACGTACAGGTCGGCCTTGTGGAGCCGCCAGCCCCCAAGGGTCTGGTTGGCCTCATGAATGGCCATCAGCTCGGCGTGAGCTAGGGCGTCCTTGTTCTCCTCCCGGCGGTTGCGGCCACGGCCTACCACCCGGCCCTCCCATACCACCACGCAGCCCACCGGCACCTCGCCGGCCTCCATGGCCTCCCGTGCCAGGTCCAGGGCCTGGCGCATATATCCCTCGTGGTCCATCGGTCCACGCTCCTCTCAAAGGGTGTGTGTCAGCACTCTATTTTATCTATTTTCTCCATATCGCGCAAGGGATATCTGTGGTAAATCCGGCGGATTTGTGCTATGCTGAGTAAGATACAGCATACCCGGCAGGGGAGACCGCCGGACCGGAAGGAGAAAAACAGACATATGAGACTTTGGGATAAACTGGGGCTGGATATGGACCGCCACCGGGTCATCGCCCTGGTGGGCGGCGGCGGAAAGACCACCACCATGTACGCCCTGGCCCGTGAGGCCCGTGAGGCGGGAAAGACGGTGATTGTGACCACCACCACCCACATTCTGCCCCATCCCGCCCTCTTTATGACCGACGAGACCGACCCGGCGGCTCTGCGGGCGCTGGTGGAGCAGCACGGCATCCTCACCGTGGGCGCCCTGGACCAGAAGGGCAAGATGACCGGCGGCGACGTGGCCGCCTGCGTGGCCGCTGCGGATACTGTGCTGGCCGAGGCCGACGGCGCCCGGGTGCGGCCGCTGAAGGTACCGGCGGACCATGAGCCGGTGATTCCCGCCCAGACCAGCGCGGTGGTGGCCCTGTCCGGCATGGACTGCCTGGGCCGGACCGTGGAGGACATCTGCCACCGGCCCGAGCGGGTGTGCGCTCTGCTGGACTGCGGCATGGACCATGTGATTACTCCCGCCGACGTGGCGGCCATCCTGTCCAGCCCCAGCGGCAGCCGGAAGGGCGTGGGGGAGGCCGTGGCCTTCCGCTGCGTGCTCAACAAGGCCGACACCGACGAGCGCATGAAAGGGGCGGAGAAGATTGCCGCCCTGCTGGCGAAGCGGGACATTCCCGCCGTCATCACCGCCTACCCCCCGGAGGAGCAGGGCGGCCTGAGCTGGTTCAAATAATGAAAAAATAGACTGCGCCCCGGTGTTTTGGGGTAAAAAGGAGTGGAACGACAGTGAAACGGATTCTGATTAAGGGCGCCGGCGACCTGGCCACCGGCACTGCGGTACGGCTGTACCGGGCAGGCTTCCCCCTGGTGATGACCGACATCGAGCAGCCCACTGCGGTGCGGCGCACGGTGGCCTTCTGCCAGTGCATGTATGACGGCGTCTGCACCGTGGAGGGCATCACCGCCCGCCGGGTGTACAGCGGCGTGGAGGCCCTGGCCGCCATGGAGAAGGGGGAAATCCCCGTCCTCAACGACCCGGAGGCCAAGATTCTCAGGGAGCTGGACTTCTTCGCCGTGGTGGACGCCATCCTGGCCAAGAAAAATGTAGGCACCACCATCCACGACGCCCCTGTGGTGCTGGCGCTGGGACCCGGCTTCACCGCCGGCGTGGACTGCCACGGCGTCATTGAGACCCAGCGGGGCCACGACCTGGGCCGCCTCATCACCGACGGCTCCGCCGTGCCCAACACCGGCGTGCCGGGCGACATCGGCGGCTACACCACCGAGCGTATCATCCGCTCCTGTGCCGACGGCACCTTTGAGCCTGTGGCCGCCATCGGCGACCAGGTGCAGAAGGGCGACCTGGTGGCCAAAGTGGACGGTCAGCCGGTGTACGCCCTCATTAACGGCGTGGTGCGGGGCATGCTCCCCGCCGGGCTGAAGGTGTGCAAGGGCATGAAGTCGGGGGACATCGACCCCCGCTGTGAGGTGCGCCACTGCTTCACCGTGTCCGACAAGGCCCGTGCCATCGGCGGCGGCGTGCTGGAGGGACTGCTTTACTTCGGAAAGGAGAAGGGACTATGGAACGACTGATTATCTGCGGCGGCGGCCACGTGTCGCTGGCTCTGGCCCACATGGCCTCTATTCTGGACTTTGATATCACCGTCATCGACGACCGGGAGGAGTTCGCCAACAAGGAGCGGTTCCCCATGGTGAGCCAGGTGCTGTGCATGGGCTTTGAAGAGGCCCTGGACCAGCTGGGCAGCCGTGCCGACGACTACTATGTCATCGTCACCCGGGGCCACGCCTTTGACCGGGACTGCCTGGCCCATGTGCTCCGGGGCAAGTACGCCTACGCGGGCATGATTGGCAGCAAGGGCAAGGTGGCGGCCGTGATGAAGAGCCTGCTCTCCGAGGGCTTCCCCCAGGCGCAGCTGGACGGCGTCCACTCTCCCATCGGCATCAAGCTGGGCGGCCAGAGCCCCGCTGAGGTGGCGGTGTCCATCGCCGCCGAGCTGGTGGCCGAGCGGGCACGCATTGGCTCCATGCCGCCCCCGGCTCCCAGCGAGGAGCCCGGCGTGCTGGTGACCATCGTCAGCAAGAAGGGCTCCGCCCCCAGAGGAGAGGGCACCTGGATGCTGGTGCGGCCCGACGGGTCCATTCTGGGCACCGTGGGCGGCGGCGCCGCCGAGCACAAGGCCCGGCAGGACGCCCTGAAGCTGTGGAACGGGGAGAACATCCCCACCCGTCAGGTCTACGACCTGTCTCCCAACGCCGCCGACCTGGGCATGGTGTGCGGCGGCATCATTGAAGTGGAGTTCACCCTCCGCCGCTGAGACAGAAAGGAGAAGGTCAGCCATGAAAGGGAGAGGCATTGGGACGCGCATTGCGGCCGGGGCTGTAGCGCTGAGTCTGACCATGGGCCTGACCGCAGCACCCGGAGCAATGGCTGCGGGGAGCAATCAGCCCTCATCCTGGGCCGCCGCCGAGGTGGAGCGGGCCAGGGAGGCGGGGCTGCTGGATTTTAATCCCCACTCCGGGTATCAGGAGAATATCACCCGGGGGGAGTTCGCGGCGCTGGCGGTTCAGCTGGCCAGAACCCTGGGCTGCCCGGTGGGAGAGCTGAGGTACGATGACTGGCAGGGCACCCCCTTTACCGACCTGACAGAGGGAACCGACGGCGTATACAGCGCCGCAGCCTGGCGGCTGGGGCTGATGAAGGGCGTGTCCGACACGGAATTCGCCCCGGGACGTACCATCACCCGCATGGAAATCTGTGTTCTGCTCAGCCGGGTTATGGACGTGTGCGGCGTGACGCTGCCCCAGACGGTACCCGGCGTGGCCGAGCGCATCGCCTCCGGCGCTGAAGGGACCATCCCGGATTGGGCCGAAGAGGGCGTGGAGGACCTGGTTGGGTCCGGATTGATGCAGGGTTCCGGGGAGAGCTGGCAGCTGTCCGCCTATACCACTGTGGAACAGGCCGTCCTCCTGGCAGTCCGGGCCATGGATGCGGGCCAGGAGGAGCTGAAAGAGAGCATCTTCACCCCGGCCGAGCGGGAGAAAATAGCTCAGCTGCGGGCCATGGCCAGTCGGACGGCACCCAGCAGCGTCTACGCCTCGGTCCCCTCGGTGGAGGCTATGGAGCAAGGGAGCCTGACGGAGGAGTTCCTTCAGGACGGACTTAACGCGGTCAACTACGTCCGGGCCATTGCCGGGCTCAGCCCGGTGTCCCTCAGCCAGGAGAAAAACGACCTGGCCCAGGCAGGGGCCCTGCTGCTGGCGGCGGGGGAGTTCAGCCACACCCCCAGTCAGCCCGCCGGCATGCCCGACGACCTGTACAAGAAGGGGTACCAGGCCACCTCCACCAGCAATATCGGCCAGGGCTACCAGGACCTGTGGGAGTTCACCCTGTCCTGTGCCAATGACAATGGCGTAAGCAGCCTGGGCCACCGTCGCTGGCTGCTTGCCCCCGGCCTGACCACCATCGGCATGGGCTACGTGGAGAGGAGCGCCACCACCGTCGTAGTAGACGGTTTTGCGGGCACCAACGGACCTGACCTTGTAACCTGGCCCTCAGAGGGGGTGTTCCCCGCCGGGCTGGTGGACAGATACACGGTGTGGAGCTGCACCCCCAACCCGGATAAGTACGATGTGAGCGGCAGCAGCCTGACCATCACCGTCACCGACAATCACGGCGGCCGCTGCGTCCTTGGGGAGAGTACCTCCGCCTCCAGCCGCCTGTTCCCCGGGGTGGGGCTCATCTGGCTGCCGCCCATGGACCAGGACACCAGCGGGGTCACCGTGGAGGCCGGCAACTACGGCGGCGGCCCGGCCATCCTCTTCACGCCCTCCCAGGTGTCCCTGGAGCCCTTCACAGTGCTCACCGTGGAGATTGCCGGGCTGAAGCTGGTGGGCGGCGGCACCGATACCATCACCTATACCGTCAAACTGTTCTAAGCTCCAATTCAAGCTCCAAAGCTCCAAAAATCCAGACCTCAGAGGAGGAAGCCAAGTATATGTGGGCATATGAGCGGACCTTTTATCAGATCTACCCCCTGGGCATGTGCGGCGCGCCCATGGAGAACGACGGCGTCACCGTTCCCCGCATCCGGCGTGTGCTGGACTGGGGAGACCACCTGGAAAAGCTGGGCGTGGGGGCCGTGGTGTTCAACCCGGTGTTCCAGTCCGACCGGCACGGGTACGACACCCGGGATTTCCTCACCGTGGACTGCCGCCTGGGCACCAACCAGGATTTCAAGGACGTGTGCGACGACCTGCACCGCCGGGGCATAAAAGTGGTGCTGGACGGCGTGTTCCACCACGTGGGCCGGGGGTTCTGGGCCTTCCAGGACGTGCTGCGCAACCGGGAGGGCAGCCCCTACAAGGACTGGTTCCACATCAACTTCGGGGGCAACAGCAACTATAACGACGGCCTGTGGTACGAGGGCTGGGAGGGACACTATGAGCTGGTGAAGCTGAACCTGTCCAACCCCCAGGTGGTGGACTATCTGTTCTCCTGCATCCGCCAGTGGGTGGAGGAATTCGGCGTGGACGGCCTGCGGCTGGATGTGGCCTACCTGCTGTCCCAGGACTTCCTGCGGTCCATCCGCTCCTTCTGCGACAGCCTCAAGCCCGACTTCTTCCTCTACGGCGAGATTCTGGGCGGCGACTACCGCCGCATCATGGGGGATGGCCTGCTCCACTCCTGCACCAACTACGAGTGCTTCAAGGGCCTGTGGTCCAGCTTCAACGACAAGAACCTGTTTGAAATCAACCACTCCCTCAACCGCCTGTTCTCCGACGGACAGTACACCCTCTACCGGGGCTGCCACCTGTTCTCCTTCGCCGACAACCACGACGTGAACCGTCTGGCCAGCAACCTGCGCCGCCCCAATGACATGCCCCTGTGCTACGCCATCCTCTTCGCCATGCCCGGCGTGCCCTGCCTGTACTACGGCAGCGAGTGGGGCATCCAGGGAGCCAAGGGCAGGGGGGACGACAGCGCCCTCCGTCCCGCCCTGGAGAAGCCGGAGTGGAACGACCTCACCGACCGCATCGCCGGGCTTATCAAGGCCCGGGCGGGCAGCAAGGCCCTCAACGGCGGCGGCTACCAGACCGTGGTCATCACCAACCGGCAGCTGGTGTTCCTGCGGCAGTACGAGGGCGAGCGGGTGCTCTGCGCCGTCAACCTGGACGACGCCGACTATACCGCCCGGCTGGGGGGCTATTCCGGCCCGGCCACCGACCTGGAGACCGGCGAGACCCTCACCCTCAGCGAAAATCAGCTGCTTCCCGCCCGTACCGCCTTTATCTGGCGGCTGGACAGCTGAACACAGACATAAAAGGCCCCGGAGCAATCGCTCCGGGGCCTTCCGCCTGCCTGCAGGACAGGGATACATCATCAATCTGTGCCGCATGACGCGGCGAAACGGGGGATTTTTATGTGGTTCGTATTTGCACTGCTGTCGGCGGTCTTTGCCGCTCTGACCTCCATCCTGGCCAAGGTGGGCATTGACGGCGTCAACTCCAACCTGGCCACCGCCATCCGCACCGTTGTGGTGCTGGCCATGGCCTGGGGCATGGTGTTCCTCACCAACACCCAGGGGGGCGTGGTGTCCATCAGCCGCCGGAGCTGGATTTTCCTCATTCTCTCCGGCCTGGCCACCGGTGCATCCTGGCTGTGCTACTACCGGGCTCTCCAGATTGGGGAGGCCTCCAAGGTGGTGCCCATCGACAAGCTGAGCGTGGTCATCACCATCCTCTTCGCCTTCGCCTTCCTCCACGAAAAGCTGACCGTCAAATCCCTGCTGGGCTGCCTCCTCATCGGAGCGGGCACCCTGATTATGGTCCTCTGAGCACACCAAAAGGCCCCGGAGCAATGGCTCCGGGGCCCTTTTCCACATATAGCGAAAGAAATGTTGAAAAATTCAGTGCTGAACCAGGTCGGCGGGGGTGTCCACGTCCAGCAGCTCGGCGGGGGAGTGGGCCTCCACCAGCCGCAGCCGGTCCCGGTGTGCCTTGATGACCGCGCCGCCGCCGGTGTCCCCGGTGAGGGCGGACAGCTCCGGGAACAGTTCCCTGGGGAAAAGACAGGGATTGCCCTTTTTGCCCTGCCAGCTCAGGGCCGGGATGGTGTCCGGGTGGGCGGCAAAAGCGGCTATCACCCGCTCCACGCTTGCCCGGGTGAGCCAGGGCTGGTCGGCCACGGCAAACAGCGCCCCGTCGGCGCCCGCTGCCTGAGCCGCAGCGGTGCCCAGCCGGACGGTAGCCGAAATGCCCTCGTCAGCGCCGCCGTTAAAGATGGGGGTGTACCCCAACTCCTCCGCCAGGGAGAGGATTTCCGGATAGCGGCTCACCACCAGGGGCGGAGTGAACAGCTCAGGGGGACAGGCGGCCATTACCCGGCGCACCAGGGGCAGGCCGTCCACGGTCTGGAGCAGCTTGTTGGCCCCAAACCGCCGTCCGGCCCCCGAGGCCATCAGCACAAGGGCGACCTTTATCTCCACAGCTGAGAGCTCCCTCTGTGGACAAACTGTCCCGCCTTCTCCAGCACCACCTTGCCGTTCTCCGCCGCCACCTGGCCGGAGAGGAACACGGTCTCGGGACGGCCCACGGCCTCAAAGCCCTCATAGGGGGTGTAGTCCACCCGCTGGTTCTGCTCGGCGGCGGTGATGGTCCACCGGGCCTCGGGATTCCAGATGACCAGGTCGGCGTCGCTGCCCACCGCCAGCACGCCCTTCCGGGGGTACATGCCGAAGAGCTTGGCGGGCTGCTCGGCGAGCATCCGGGCCATATCGGCGGCGGTGATGCGGCCGGCGGCCACACCGGCAGTGTACATGAGAGCGGGACGGTGCTCCACACCGGGCATGCCGTTGGGAATCTTGGAGAAGTCCTCCCGGCCCAGAGTTTTCACGCCGTTGAAGTTAAAGGAGCAGTGGTCGGTGCCCATGGTGTCAATCTCACCGGCGGAGAGAGCCTGCCACAGAGCGGCGCAATCCTCCTCCTTCCGAAGAGGCGGAGACAGCACAAACTTGGCACTTTCGAATCCGGGCAGTAGATATTTGTCCTCATTCAACAGGAAGTATTGGGGACAGCTCTCCACATAGCACTTCTGACCCCGTGCACGGGCGGCCCGGATGACCTCCAGACCCCGCAGGGTGGACAGGTGCACCACGTTCACCGGGTAGCCCGCCATCTCGGACAGGGCCAGCCAACGGTTCACCGCCTCGGCTTCCACCACCGGCGGACGGGACATGGGGTGAGCCGCCGGGGTCAGGTGACCGGCTGCCCGCTGGGCACGGATGCCCTCGGTGACCATGTCGCCGTTCTCGCAGTGGCAGCCCACGATGCCGCCCTCACGGGCCACCGCCTCCACCACCTCCAGGGCCTGGCCGTCGGTGATGCGCAGGTTGTCGTAGGCCAGGTAGATTTTGTAGGAGGTGACGCCCTCGGCGGTCATATCGGCCAGCTCGGCCCTGATGCGGGGGTCCCAGTCCTTGATGGTCATGTGGAAGCCGTAGTGACAGGAGGCACGGCCGTCGGCACGTCCGTGCCAGGTCTCCAGGGCGGAGGCCAGGGAACAGCCCCGCTGGGACTCGGCAAAGTCCAGCACGCAGGTGGTGCCGCCCGCCAGAGACGCCCTGGTGCCGGAGACCCAGTCGTCCGCCGTCTCGTTGGGCAGGCCCTTGTTCATCTCAAAGTGGGTGTGGGTGTCGATAAAGCCGGGGAACACCAGCTTGCCCGCCGCATCAATGACCTTGCAGCCCTCAGAGGGCAGGTTGGGGCCGATGGCGGTGATTTTGTCCCCGTCGATCCGCAGGTCGGCGGCCACGGGACCCTGGGGAAGGATGAGGGTGCCCCCACGGATGAGGGTGGATGTACGCTCAGACATAATAAAACCTCCGTTCCGCCGCATGGCGGCGTATCTCTTGGGTTCAGGGATGGATGTTCCGTGCCGCAAAGGCGGACAGCAGGTCGGCCATGTCCGGCTTCACCACCATGGGCTCTCCGGCGGCTTTGATGCCGCTGGCCGCGTCCTTCAGGCCGTTGCCGGTGACGATGCTGACCACTGTGGACGCCGGGTCGATAAGCCCCAGCTCCACCGCTTTTTTCACACCCGCCGTGCCGGTGACCCCGGCGGGCTCGCCGAACACGCCGCAGGTGCGGCCCATGAGCCGCATGGCGGCCAGAATCTCCTCGTCGGACACGTTGACCGCCACACCGCCGCTCTCCCGCACAGCGGCCAGGGCTTTGTCCTCGTTGCGGGGTACGCCCACGGCGATGGAGTCGGCCAGGGTGTTCTCCTCCATGGGCTGCCAGGGCTCCCCGGTTTGGAGGGCACGGTTCAGGGGGCAGCAGCCCTCGGCCTGGACCGAGATGAGCTTGGGCAGACGGTCGATGAACCCGGCGGCGTACAGGTCCTTCAAACCCTTCCACGCGCCGGCGATGGTGCAGCCGTCCCCCACGGACAGTGCCACATAGTCGGGCACCTGCCAGTGGAGCTGCTCCATGATTTCCAAAGTCACCGTCTTTTTGCCCTCGGACAGGTAGGGGTTGATGGCGGCGTTGCGGTTGTACCAGCCCCAGCGGTCGATGGCGGCCTTGGAGAGAGCAAAGGTGTCCTCATAGCTGCCGTCCACGCTGATGACGGTGGCCCCGAAAATCTGCAGCTGGGCCACCTTGCCTCTGGGAGCACGGGAGGGGACAAAGATGTAGCTGGCCAGGCCAGCCGCCGCCGCGTTGCCCGCAAGGGAGGAGGCGGCGTTGCCGGTGGAGGAGCAGGCGATGGTGTCCGCCCCCGCCTCACGGGCCTTGACCACCGCCATGGCCGAGGCCCGGTCCTTCAGAGAGGCGGTGGGGTTGAGACCATCATCCTTGAGGAAAAGCCTGTAAAGGCCAATTACTTGCGCCAACCGGTCGACCCGGTACAGGGGGGACCAGCCCACCCGCAGGGGCGGCGGGGGAGAGTCCGGCTCCACGGGCAGAAACGGGCGGTACCGCCACATGGACCAATCGGTGCAGTCAGCCAGGGAATTTGGGGAGAAAACCGAGCGAATATAGTCGTAATTGTACTCAATATCCAGAATTCCGCCGCACTCACAGGTGGTCAGGCCGGGCACGGCCTCGTACTCCCTGCCGCAGCGGACGCATTTGGCACAGCGGACGTTTTTCATCATAAAAATCCATCCTTTCAGTGCGAAAAGACCGGTAAACGGGGAAAGAGAGACAAAAAGGGCGATTTCTCCGGCTTCCCCCCTCATCCGCCCCCTTCGGGGGCGCCTTCCCCCAGGGGAAGGCTTGCCTCGGGCTGAGACGAAAACAAAACGCAGAGACTTCGTGCGGCATTGAGAAAGGTCATTGAATTGCAAAGGCTTTCAAGTCTGGGTGGGTAACTCTGCACGGGTGACGCAGGAACGAAACCGGACAACCGAACCGGCAAGCAACTACTATCAAATACGGTGGCCGATGAATTGCACCGCCGCCGGACGTACTCTGAAAGGGGGTACCAGGGGGAAACGGGCGCATAAGGCTTGTAAAAGCCGATCTGCGCCTGTTGCCCCATGGCGGCTTTTGGGTACTTTTCGCCGGAGAAAAGTACCTCCCCGAAGGGCGTTATCCTGCAAGTTATGTGCGAGATGAAAGCCTTCCCCTCATCCGCCCCAGTGTGCGCACTGGGGCACCTTCCCCCAGGGGAAGGCCGATTTATCTCACAGCTGATTCAGTACGCCGGAGGCGGTGTTGAACTGGTCGATGAGGGCGTCCAGCTCGCCCACCTGGGCGTGGACCTTCTCCCACTCGTCGCCGTACCACAGGGCGTCCAGCTCCTCGGCGGTGCGGCCCTGCTGCTCCACCCAGGTGTAGTACTTCAGATTGTGAACCCGCTTGCGGTCGTAGTAATTCAGCTCGGCCATGGAGTCGGTCTTGAGGCCCAGCAGGTGGAGGTGGTGGTCAATGGCGGCGGCACGGCGGTCGTAGGGGCCGTACTGCTCGGCCAGCTCGGCCACCCGGGAGCCGTACATGGACGCCGAGTCGGTGAGCACGGTCACCACCACGTCCCGGGCGGTGAACTCGTAGTACTTGGCCATCTTCACGCAGCAGAGCACGTTGGCGATGCCGCTGATGCCCAGCCAGGACAGCTTCTCCAGGGTGTCGGCGTCCACGCCGGCCTCTTCGGCCAGGTACCGCAGGCCCTCCTCCTCGGCAAAGAGCCGCAGCAGCCGCTGGGAGTCCTCGTCGTCAATGTCGATGACCATGTCGGTGTTCTTCACGTTGTGAATCCAGGGCACATGCTTGTCGCCGATGCCCTCAATGCGGTGGTCGCCGAAGCCGTTGTTCAGGATGGTGGGGCACTGGAGGGCCTCGCCCACCGCCAGCTTCATGCCGGGATAGACCTCCTTGAGGTAGTCCCCGCAGCCGATGGTGCCCGCGCTGCCGCTGGTGAAGCAGGCGCCGGACAGCCGGTCGCCGGGCCGCTTGATGCCCTCAAACAGGGCGGACAGGGCCTCGCCGGTGACCTGATAGTGCCACAGGTGGTTGCCCATCTCCTCAAACTGGTTGAAGATCATGCAGCCCGGGTCCTGCCGCAGCTCGTTGGTCTTGTCGAAAATCTCCTTTACGTTGCTCTCGCAGCCGGGGGTGGCGATGACCTCGGCGTCAATGGACGCCAGCCAGTCAAACCGCTCCCGGCTCATGCCCGCGGGCAGGATGGCCACGCCCCGGGCGCCCAGCAGCTTGGAGTTGAAGGCGCCGCCACGGCAGTAGTTGCCGGTGGAGGGCCAGACGGCCTTGTGGCGGGTCACGTCGAACTGTCCGGTGACCAGCCGGGGGGCCAGGCAGCCGAAGGAGGCGCCCACCTTGTGGCAGCCGGTGGGGAACCACTTGCCCGCCATGGCCACAATGCGGCAGGGCACGCCGGTGAGGGAGGGGGGCAGCTCCACGTGGTTGGGCACGTGCTGGAAGAGGCCGCCGTACTCCCTGGCCTCATTTTTCCAGGTGATGCGGAACAGGTTCAGGGGGTTCACGTCCCACAGCCCCACGGACTTGAGCCCCTCCTTCACCTTGTCCGGCGCGGAGTCGGGGTGCTTCATCTGCCGGAAGGTGGGGATGAGAATGCCGTTTTCCCGGGCGGTGCGCAGATTGTGCTCCAGAGCCTCGGGGTGGATGGTCAGGTCAATCATGGCGGTGCCTCCTTTTTATGTGGTTGTATGGGACGGCGCTGCGGCCTCAGCCGTTCTTGTCGTCCAGGTAGCTGTACAGGGTGTACTTGGAGATGCCGAAGAAGGTGGCGATCTTGTCGCCCGACTTGGTGATGAGCAGGGCGCCCGCGTCGTTGAGGAAGCGGATGGCCCGGATTTTGTCCTCCCGGTCCATGAGGGCCACCGGCTTGCCCACCAGCTCCACCGACTCCCGCAGCAGGTCGTCCAGCAGGTCGGACACGCTGCGGGTGATGCGCTCGGGCTCCTTGGCGGTGGTCTCCCTGGGGGAGACCAGGGGCCGCAGGGCCTGCTCCACGGTGAGCAGGGCAGACACGTCGAAGTTGATGGAGAAAATGGCCTCCGCCTTGCCGGAGGAATCCCGGATGAACAGGGTAGAGGACTTGAGCACCTTGCCGTCGGGGGTGCGGGTCAGGTAGGCCAGATGGTCCTCCTGCTGTCCGCCCCGGAGGGACTCCAGCACCACATGGGACGGGCCGTCCCCCAGGGAGCGGCCGGACACGTGGCCGTTTTCAATGTGGACCACGGTGTGTTCCGGGTCGTCGGTCAGGTCGTGGATGACCACCTCGCAGGAGGGGCCGAACTGGACGGCCAGACCGTGGGCCATCTGGCGCAGGAGGGAGAGGCGTTCTTCGCTAAGCATGAGGAAAGAAACTCCTTTCGTGGATTAGACGCCGGAAAAAGGGGAAAAATCCCGTCCGGCGCAGCTGTTTCTTTCATCATATCACAGCGGGGAGAGAAATCAAGGCGAAAACAAAAAAACTGTGAGTCTCCCTGAAAAAGATGTAATTAGGTGAAATTGTTCACAAAATACCGGTTGATTCCAGCGGGGGAGATGCTATGCTTATTCCAGTGAAATTTCGAACCAAGGAGGACATGAGCATGAGCGCGCAGTTTGATGAAATCATCCGGGAACTCAAGACCCTGGACCTGAAAAACATGTACGGAAAGGACTTCTTCCTCACCTGGGACAAGACCGGCCAGGAGCTGGCGGGTGTGTTCGCGGTGGCGGACGCCCTGCGGGACCTGCGGGAGCGGAACATCTCCACCCGTCTTTTTGACTCCGGCCTGGGCATCTCCCTGTTCCGGGACAACTCCACCCGCACCCGCTTTTCCTTTGCCTCGGCCTGCAACCTGCTGGGCCTGGAGGTCCAGGACCTGGACGAGGGCAAGAGCCAGATTGCCCACGGCGAGACCGTCCGGGAGACCGCCAATATGATCTCCTTCATGGCCGACGTCATCGGCATCCGGGACGACATGTACATCGGCAAGGGCCACACCTATATGAAAGAGGTGGCCGACGCGGTGGAGCAGGGCCACAAGGACGGCGTACTGGAGCAGCGGCCCACCCTGGTCAACCTCCAGTGTGACATCGACCACCCCACCCAGTGTATGGCCGACGCCCTCCATCTCATTCACCACTTCGGCGGCGTGGACAAGCTGCGGGGCAAGAAGATTGCCATGACCTGGGCCTACTCTCCCAGCTACGGCAAGCCTCTCAGCGTGCCCCAGGGCGTCATCGGCCTGATGACCCGCTTCGGCATGAACGTGGTGCTGGCCCATCCCGAGGGCTACGAGGTCATGCCCGAGGTGGAGGAGATTGCCCGTCAGAACGCCCAGAAGAGCGGCGGCACCTTCACCCGCACCAACTCTATGGACGAGGCTTTCCAGGACGCCGACATTGTCTACCCCAAGAGCTGGGCGCCCTTTGCCGCCATGGAGAAGCGTACCGACCTGTACGGCCGTGGGGATACCGAGGGCATCAAGGCCCTGGAAAAGGAGCTGCTGGCCCAGAACGCCCTGCACACCGACTGGGAGTGCACCGAGAGCCGCATGGCCACCACCCACGGCGGCAAGGCCCTGTACCTGCACTGCCTGCCCGCCGACATCACCGGCGTGTCCTGCCAGCAGGGCGAGGTGGCGGCCACCGTGTTCGACCGCTACCGGGACGACCTCTATAAGGAGGCCAGCTACAAGCCCTACATCATCGCCGCCATGATCCTCCTGGCCCAGTGCGAGAACCCGGTGGAGACCCTCCAGCGCTTCCAGCAGGAGGCTCGTCCCCGCCGCGGAAAGTAACATATCGTGGGAAAAGCAGGGTATTTTATCCACAAACCAGAGAAAAATAATTGAGAAATCCTCATTCCTCCGGCGGGGTGGATTGACAGAATACCGACAAACTTGGTATAATATCCGGGCGTCTGTATCCGCAGATAATCCAACAGATTCCCGGAGGAAAGATACCATGAAGAAACTGATTCTGCCTGCCGCCCTGTCCGCGGCCATGCTGCTGTCCCTGGCCGGCTGCGCCAAGACTGCCGCCGAGACCCCCAAGACCACCATGGCCGACGGCACCTACACCGCCGAGATGGACGACGCCTCCGCCGAGGCCGCCTACGGCTGGCGTGACCGGCTGGTGGTAGAGTATAAGGACGGCGCCCTGGTCTCCGCCGTCTTTGACAGCTACGACGCCGACGGCAACAAGAAGAGCGAGACTACCCCCGATACCTACCCCATGGACCCCGCTCCCTCCGCCTGGATGCCTGAGCTGAACGACCAGCTCCTCAAGTCCGGCGGCAGCGGTGAGATTGACGGCGTCACCGGCGCCACCATGGCCACCAACAACGCCAAGGCCATGATGAAGGCCATTCTGGACTCCGGCGTGGCCGGTGAGACCGTGGTGGTCTCCGAGCCCACTGCCGGCTGATTTCCAACAACAAAAAGAGCACGGCGCACAGATGTGCGCCGTGCTCTTTTTTGCGTTTCCGGCTATGAGGGAGAATCTGCGGCTGGGGACTTTTCAAGGGCTTTGGCAAAGGGGTATAATTGGAAAA
This sequence comes from Clostridiales bacterium, assembly GCA_902362925.2. GTDB lineage: Bacteria > Bacillota > Clostridia > Oscillospirales > Oscillospiraceae > Pseudoflavonifractor. The sequence goes on from CABIYL020000014.1 coordinate 95,797, forward strand.
AATCCACGCTGGGAGGAGCGCATATGCTGACAAGCGAGTATCTGGAGTCTGTTGTGGCCCGGTACCTGCCCGCTGCCCGGGCGGGGCAGGTGGCCACCTATATTCCGGGGCTGGCGGCGGCCGACCCGGAGCAGCTGGGCGTGTGCTGGATGGACCAGGACGGCCAGGTGGTGACCGCCGGCCGCTGGCAGGAGGCGGTGACAGTGCAGAGCATCGTCAAGGTGGCGGTGTTTCTCCAGGCCCTGGCCGACTGCCCCATGGAGCGCCTGACGGAGAAAATCAGCCTGAACGCCACGGCGGAGCGGTTCAACTCCATCGTGGACCTGGAGGAGAAGAACGCCCACCGGCCCCTCAACCCCTATATCAACAGCGGCGCCATCGCGGCACTGTCCCTGGTGAAGGGGGAGGCCTTTTCCCGGGTAATGGACCTGCTGGAGGGGCTGACCGGACATCCGGGGCTGGAGGTGGACCAGGCGGTGTACCGCTCCGAGCGGGAGACCGGGGACCGGAACCGGGCCATTGCCTACTTTATGCGCTCCACCGGCATCCTGGAAGGGGAGGTGGAGCCCCTGCTGGAGGACTATTTCCGCCTGTGCTCCGTGCGGGTGGACTGCCGGGACCTGGCCGCCTTTGGTGCCACCCTGGCCGCCGGAGGCCGCAACCCGGTCACCGGGCGGGTGTGCGCGCCCAGAGAGCACTGCCGCACCGCCATGGCTGTCATGCTCTCCTGCGGCATGTACGGCCAGTCGGGGGAGTTTCTGGTCCACGCCGGCATCCCCGCCAAGAGCGGCGTGGGCGGCGGCATTATGGCCGCGGTGCCCGGCCGTGCGGGCATCGGCGTCATCGGTCCGGCCCTCAACCACACCGGCAACTCCAGCGGCGGCGTGGAGCTGCTGTGCGCCCTGTCCCGGGAGCTGGATTTGAGCATCCTGTGACGGTTTCGCCCCACCCATAGGAGGAAAGAAGATGGAAATCAGACAGCTCAAGTACTTTATCAGCGCGGCCACCTATTTGAACTTCACCCGGGCGGCCCGGGAGTGCTTTATCGTCCAGACCGCCATGACCCAGCAGATCGCCAACCTGGAAAATGAGATCGGCGTGCGGCTCTTTGAGCGGGGCTACCGGTCCCTGACCCTGACCCCTGCGGGGGAGGTGTTCCTCCGGGACGCCCGGGAGATTGTGGCCCAGGCCCAGGCGGCGGGGGAGCGGGTGAAGAGCTTTGAGGAGGGGTACGCCAACCTGCTGCGTATCGGCTACCACGGGGAGATGGTGAAGGAGGACCTGGTGGGGCTGCTGCGGCAGCTGCGCCTTGAGGGGGCCAAGTGGAAGCCCCTGCTCTACCAGAAGCCCCAGACCGAGCTGCTGGACAGCCTGCGGGACGGGGTGCTGGACTTTATTATCACCCTGTACGGGGCCTATTTTGAGGCCGAGGACTGGCTGGAGTGGGAGCTGCTGGAGGAGGACCGGCTCATGCTGGCCGTGGCGAAGGACCACCCTCTGGCCCAGCGGGAGAGCGTGACCATGGCGGAGGTGGAGGCGCTGCCCCTGGTGAACTTCGACGAGAAGAACAACGAGGAGCGCACCATTGAGATGGCCCGATCCGGCCGCCATCCACGGGAGTACTGCCGGGTGGAGGACCACACCAGCGGGGAGATTTTAATCCGCAGCGGCTGGGGGTCGGCCATCTGGGTCAGCCGCCTGTGCCGCAGCGAGCTGTATCCGGAGCTGGCCTTTGTGCCCATCACCGACCACCCCGGCCGGGAACGGCTGGTGCTGGCCTGGCGGAAGGGGGGCCTGGACCCGGATCGGCTGGCCATGAAGGACCGGCTTTCCGCCCTGCTCCGGGGTGTGGAAGAGGCATTGTGAAAAAATAATCAAAAATATTGAGTCAGCTATCATTTTTCCTTAGTGGCCTCACAGAGACGGGACAATTATAATAAAAGACAGGATAGGCGGCAAAAGCCGCCAAAAAGGAAAGGAAGAGAACAAATGAAGAGAAGAATCCTTGCAGGCGCCCTGTCCGCCGCGCTGGTTCTGTCCCTGACCGGCTGCCAGCAGACCCCGGCGGAGACCAGTCCCACGCCCTCCGGCAGCCCCGAGGCCCAGGGCATCTACACCCCCGGCGAGTACACCGCCAGCGCCAAGGGCTACGGCGGCGACGTGACCGTCACCATGACCTTTGACGCCAACAGCATCACCGACGTGGCCATTGTGGGCGACAGCGAGACCTCCGGCATCGGCTCCAACGCGGTGGAGCAGATGCCCCAGCAGATTCTGGACGCCCAGAGCGCCGAGGTGGACGGCGTGTCCGGCGCCACCTTCACCAGCGACGCGGTCCGTGCCGCTGCCGCCGACTGCATCGCCCAGGCCAAGGGCGAGGACGCCACCGCCGAGGTGAAGATGGCTCCCGGCACCTACACCGCCTACTCCGAGAGCTACCGTGCCCGGGACGGCCTGAACGTGACCGTTGAGGTGTCCGAGACCGAGATTCTCTCCATCACCGTGGACACCGAGAACACCTCCGACACCCCCACCATTCTCCAGGCCGCCATCGACAAGATGATCCCCCGGATGATTGAGAACCAGTCCATCACCGTGGACTCCATCACCGGCGCCACCGTGTCCTCCAACGCCATCAAGGCGGCCACCAAGACCGCCCTGGAGGAGGCCCTTGTGGCCGGCGGCTCCGACGCCTCCGCCGTGTCCGCCTTCCAGGTGGACGTGCCCAAGAAGGGCGGCGAGGAGACCATTGACACCCAGGTGCTGGTCATCGGCATGGGCGGTTCGGGCACCACTGCCGCTCTGGCCGCTGCCGAAGAGGGTCTCCAGGTGCTGGCCATCGACAAGGCCGGCCGGTACGGCGGCACCTCCTCCATCACCACCGAGGCCCTGTTCGTCAATCCCCCCAAGTTCCAGGCCGAGCACAACAACGGAGAGGACTACACCGACGCCGACGTGATGTACGACGCCTGGGTGGCCTACGGTGAGGGCGACGCCAAGGAGGACATTGTCCACCGCATGATCTACGAGTCCGGCGAGGTGCTGGACTGGCTGGTCTATGACCACGACGTGGGCTTTGCCGAGCCCATGACCGGCTTTACCGAGAGCGACGTGTACGTCACCAAGTACCAGTGGCTGCCCAACGACATCATGTACAACAAGGCGGAGATCGGCGCCTACTTTGACGGCATGTGGTCCGACTTCGAGGCTCTGGGCGGCACCTACATGCTGGAGACCGAGGGCTACGAGCTCATCTACGACGAGGCCACCAACACCGTCACCGGCGCCAAGGCCCGCAACCTGGCCGACGGCACCGAGTACACCATCAACGCCGACGCGGTCATCCTGGCCACCGGCGGCTACGCCGGCAGCCCCGAGATGGAGCAGGAGCTGCTGCGCAACGACTACTATCCCCTCAACGGCGTGTGGAAGCACCTGGGCTCCACCCAGAACGACGGCAAGATGCTCCAGGCCGCCATGGACATCGGCGCCGGTACCTACAACATCAGCATGCCCCCCGAGGTCCACAACTCCGGCACCGAGACCTGGCTGACCACCCAGTTTGAGGCTCACTACATCGAGGGCGAGGTGGGCAAGGTCACCGGCCGTCCCGCCTTCTGGACCGAGGGCGACCTGCCCGCCAACCTGGGCTGGAGCGCCGACTCCCTGGCCGTGGACGCCAACGGCGAGCGCTTCACCTCCGAGACCGGCGTGTCCTTCCTGGACCCCTGGATTGCCGGCCCCAACTACTACAGCATCTGGAGCCAGGAGCAGCTGGACAAGATTGCCGCCGAGGGCTTTGACACCGACCGTTCCGGCCCCTCCGCCGAGTTCCTCAGCTCCGGCACTCCCATTCCCATCGGCACCCCCGTGCCCAACGTGGATGAGGTCATGGCCGCCGCCGAGGAGGCGGGCATTGTGGTCAAGGCCGACACCATCGAGGAGCTGGCCGAGAAGCTGGGCATGGACCCCGCCGTCCTCTCCGCCACCGTGGAGACCTACAACGGCTACTGTGACGCCGGCGTGGACGAGCAGTTCGGCAAGCCCGCCGAGTTCCTGGACAAGGTGGGCGAGGGTCCCTACTACTGCGTCATCATGGCCTCCTACTGCTACGGCAGCTGCGGCGGCCTGAATATCAACAGCGACATGCAGGTCCTCGCTGAGGACGGCGAGACCGTCATCAACGGCCTGTACGCCGTGGGCACCGACTCCATGGGCGTCCTCTTTACCGAGAAGAAGCCCTACGTCACCTACGGCGGCGCCAACAACGGCTGGGGCATGGTCTCCGGCTACCTGTGCGGCAAGGGCCTGGGTGAGCTCCTGAACCAGGAATAATCCAGAAGCAGAACAAATCCCCCGGCGCGTAATACGCGCCGGGGGATTCTTTTGTGTTGGTGCAAGGCTCAGTCCACGGGGATGACCTCGGCCTGGGGGCCGTCGTCCACTTCTTCGGTGAAGGGGGCGTCCTTCTGGACGGTGTCGGCGGCGCCGGGCTCGCCGGAGTAGCGGAGCATATCCTCGGTGTGGGTGGTCAGCGGGTGATTCTCGTCAATCAGCCCCAGCTCCTCCAGACAGGCGATGGTATCGGTGGCGGTAATCTGGAGGCCGATGGTCACGGTGGTGCTCCAGTCGTGCTCCCACAGCTGGCCGTACTGGTCGGGGTCTTTGACGGTCTTGAAGAAGCTCAGCTTCAGGTCGGCCAGACAGCAGGTATCGTTGCGCTCCTTGTCGTCAAAGAGGTACCGCTGTCCCAGCCGTCCGGCGGCCATGTCGGACCGCACGGCGGCAAGCAGGGCATCCCGTGCAGCCTCAGTGTCCACATTCAGGTCGACATAGGTCTGGGTCTGGGCGTCGTACACATTGGACAGGGAGATATCCGCCAGATTGTCAAAGGCGTCCTGGCTCTCCACGCCGGAGAAGTAGGCGTCCTCTATGGCATCGGGGGCGTTGATGATGCTGTTGAGCAGGGAGGCCACCGAATCGGGGTCTTCCAGGTCGGTGGTGTAGAGCTGCAGGGTGTATTCCCGGGTCAGCCGGGAGCCGTCGGCCAGGTTGTAATAGAAGTACACGGTCTGGGACTGGGCCACGGCCAGGTCCGGGTTCTGAGGGTCGTAGCCCGTGGAGTAGCGGTCATGCTCCAGCCGGTCCTGCAGCTCCTGCTGGTTCCGGGCGATGGCCTGGTGAAGGGCAAGAGCCGCCTCAATCTCATCATCCTCGGTCAGATATATGCCGAAGTGAGAGGCACTGTCACTGGGGTAGGTGTAGGGGCCGTCCAGGTAGACGGACACCACGTTGTACCGGGAGGGGGCACGGTTGAAGCCGATGAGGTCGTAGTTCATGGTCAGGGCGGCGGCGGTGAGCACCAGGCACAGGGCCAGGGCGCCCTTCCAGCTCCGGCGGAGCACCCGGAAGGTCTTGCGCAGGAGCATCTCGGCGGCAAAGTAGCCGATGAGGCCGCCCAGCACCATGAGCCCCAGCATGGGCCACATGCCTCCGGGCAGGAGGGTGCGGAACAGCTCACGGAGGAAGATGCCGATGGTAATGGCGGCGCAGAAGGCCACGCCGTACTTGAACACGGGCCGCACCCACTTGACGGCCACCACGTCACCGGCGGTCTCCAGGGGACGGGTGTGGTACACAACCAGGCCCAGAGCGGCCAGAACCAGGCCGGCCAGGGCGTAGACCAGAGCGGTGGCCAGGCCGGTGAAGAAATAGCCGCCGGTATCGCCCACCCGGACACCGCCCTCCCGGTAGAGCACGATGAAGGGGGAGAGCCACTGGGCCAGCTGGGACATGGCAGGCCAGCTGTGATAGCCGTAGACAAACTGGCGGAACAGCTCGCTGAGGAGCTGGCTCATGCCGAAGGCCAGGAAGTTGAGGATGCCGTAGAACACGGGCAGGGCCACGATATGGCCCACAAAGAGGGCGCAGAAGGCGGCAAAGGAGTAGAAGAACAGGGCAAAGCACACCTGGGCGATGAGCCACTGGAGCAAAGGCCACAGCATCAGGGTGCCCGACACCGCCTCCACCGCCAGGGTGAACAGGAACACAACCCCCAGGGGCAGCACCAGGAAGCTGAGGCCGGACAGGTAATTGGTCAGGTAAAGCCCCTCCCGCCGGATGGGCAGGGCGTGGTAGAGCTGGACGCTGCGGCTGTTATAGAGGTAGGAGAACACGGCCATGGCGCTGACAATGGACCACACCGCCGACAGAATCAGGCCCATGGGGCTGACAAAGCCCAGCAGGTCCATGGCCACAATGTTGATGTCCAGAGTGTCGTTCCGGTCCAGCCAGGTCAGCAGGAAGGTGAGGGGAACCAGGAGCAGAATCACCCCGTAGGACGCCCAGATGGGCCAGAAGCGCTTGAGGTTCTTGCGGTACAGGGTGGAATTCCACCAGGGATTGGGCCCCTTAGAGCACAATGTCGCGGACGGCATAGTCCTCACCTCCCAGTTCATAAATGAAAATCTCCTCCAGGGTCAGCGGCAGGGCCTCCATGAGGATGGGGGCGTACACCGCCAGACGGTTGGTGATGTCGGTGGCGTTGCCCCGGACAATCAGGGTGTGGATGCGGCCCACGTGGGACACGTGGAGCACCTCCATGTCGTCGGGCAGCTTGGGCAGCTCCTTTTCCTGGAACACCACCTGCATCTTGACCAGATTCTCCTGCAAATCGCTGAGGGACCGCTCAATGAGCACCCTGCCGTGGCTGAGGATGCCCACATGGTCGCACACGTCCTCCAGCTCCCGCAGGTTGTGGGAGGACACCAGCACCGTGGTGCCGTGCTCCGCCACGTCCCCCATCAGCAGGCCCCACACCTGACGGCGCATCACCGGGTCCAGGCCGTCCACCGGCTCATCCAGCACCAGGATGTCCGGACGGCAGCACATGGCCAGCCAGAAGGCGGCCTGCTTCTGCATGCCCTTGGACAGGCGGCGGATGGCCCGCTTCTCGTCGATGCCGGAGAACACCTCCCGCAGGGCGGCGTACCGGCCCATGTCGAACCGGGGATAAAAACCCCGGTAGAAGGCGGCCATGTCCGCCGTGGAGGCGGAGAGGAAATAGTACAGGTCGTCGGGGATGGAGGCGATACGGGCCTTCACCGCCGGATTTTCGTAGATGGGCACCCCGTCAGCCAGCACTTCGCCGCTGTCCTGCCGCCACACGCCGGTGATGTGCCGCAGCAGGGTGGACTTGCCTGCGCCGTTGGGGCCCACCAGCCCGTAGATGGAAGCGGTGGGCACCGTCATATTCAGTCCGTCCAGAGCCCGGAAGCCGTCAAAGCTCTTGACCAGCTCTTTGACCTCAATCATTGCGCTTTCTCCTCCTTCTCTCCGGCGGGAACCGACCCCGCCGCCATGACCCGCCTGGCCAGCTCATCCGGGGACAGCCCCAGGAACAGCAGCTCCGCCGCCGACCGGTCGAACTGCCGCAGCAGCTCTTCCCGCCGCTGGGCGTTTACATCCTTCCCGGGGGCGGCAAAGGAGCCCTTGCCCGGCTGGGAGGTGAGATAGCCCTCCGCCTCCAGGGACTCGTAGGCCCGCTGGATGGTGTTGGGGTTGATGGCCAGGGAGGCCGCCAGCGCCCGCACCGAGGGCAGCTTGTCGCCGGTCTGGATGGCCCCGGTGACCACCAGATGGCGCAGGCCGTCCTTGACCTGTTCGTAGATGGGACGCTGGTCCCGGTAGTTGAGAGAGATCATAACGCTCTCCTTTCCCGGCGGAACGGAAAGCCGTCCCGCACTGTATGAGCTTTCTTGGTACAGTCAGTATACACGCCCGCCGCTGAAAAGACTTTAAGAAATTATGATATTTCATTAAGAATTGCCTTTCCGACATGACACAGAGAAATTGACGCGCTATAATATATGTGGAAGAAGCGTCAGACAATGGACCGCCTGCGGGCGGGAATGGTTCAGGAAAGGTGAGGATTCCCATGGGTATCATCGACGAGACCAACTGGCATTGCTTTCTGGACTGCGTGGGGGACCTTCTCTTCACACCGGAGGTGCAGTCCATGCGGGATATCCCCCATCATCCGGGGACCTGCTGCTATGAGCACTCGGTGTTTGTGGCCTATGTGGCCTTCCGGCTGGCCAGGCGCTGGAACCTGGATTACATGGCCGCTGCCCGGGGCGGCCTGCTCCACGACCTGTATCTCTACGACCCCCGGGACAAATCCGCCCACCCGGGCAACCAGTGCTTTGACCACCCGGTCTTTGCCCTGCGCAACGCCCAGGCCCTGTGCGGGCGGCTGACCGAAAAAGAACAGAATATCATCATCTCCCACATGTGGCCCCTGGCCAGACGGATGCCCCGCTGCCCCGAAGCGGCGGTGGTGAACCTGGCCGACAAGCTGTGCGCCACCGCCGAGGTGCTGGGCTACTGGAGGCACTCCCGTGTCCGGGAGAAGGCCATGAGTTGACCGCCGTGGAGAGACAGAACAAAAAGGGAACCCCTGCCGGTTCCCTTTTTTTACCCTTTTTCCGGTAAGATGGGGCGTTTATGGGGCAAAATAGTTGGCAGAATGGCCGTGAGAGAGGGATAAGGCCGGGGAAAATTGTGCATTTTTACGAGAGTGCGTTTTGGTAAGGCAAAATTTCAAAATCACGGTGCATTTTGCGTAAATATTTGATATAATCAAGCTACGTATGGAGTGGATGTCCCCAGGACGTCCTGTTGATTCTGTCAGACGAGGTGAGGGAACATGGGCCCTATGGGCGCCATTGTATTTCTTCCGCGGGAGGGCGACACCCCCTCGCTGATGCTGGAACATATTCTCTTTGACCCGGCGGCCGAGTGGATGTCCGCCGCGCTGGAACGGGCCGGAGTGGAGCGGTTCCTGGTGGTCTGCCATGACGACGACCGGGAACGGGCCGGGGAGTGCTTCCCCGGCGGCACCGAGTTCGTCACCGAGGGCGCTGAGGACGCCGCCGGACAGCTCACCGCCTTTCTCGACGCGCTGGAGGGCAATGTGGCGGTGTTTACCCGTCCCGTGTTCCTGGACGACGAGGGCGCACGGCGCCTGGCCGCAGAGGACGATTTGCCCCGGGGCGAGGACACCGGCGTGTACCGCATCTCCGCCGCCGCACTCAAGAAGGCGGTGGACGGGGGCGAGGACTTTGTCTCCGCCGTGCGCACCGGCAGCCATTTCGGCAAAAAGGCCGGCAGATATGAGGGCCTGCTCTCCCTGGAGAACATGGCCCCGGTCTGGGACAGCGCCCAGTACTTCGCCCGCCACGCCTCCATCGACCGGCTGCGGGGGGAGCTTGCCGCCCCGCCGGTCCGCTTTATGGACACGGAAAACGCCTACATCGGCCCCAGGGTCACCGTAGGCGGCGGCACCGTGATTCTCCCCGGTACCATCCTCCGGGGACGCACCAGCGTGGGCCGCTTCTGTGAAATCGGCCCCAATACCATGATTCGGGACTGCATCGTGGGGGACCACGTGACCGTCAATTCCTCTCAGCTCAACGAGAGCACCGTGGAGGACGGCGTAGTGGTCGGCCCCTTTGCCCATATCCGGCCCGGCTGTCACGTGGGGAAGAACGTGAAGGTGGGCGACTTCGTGACCCTGAAGAATTCCACCATCGGCCAGGGCACCAAGATTTCCCGTCTGACCTACGTGGGCGACGCCGACGTGGGCGAGCGGGCCAACCTGGGCAGCGGCACCGTCACCGTCAACTATGACGGCACCAGCAAGTACCGTACCGTCATCGGCGACGGGGCCTTCATCGGCTGCAACAACAGCCTGGTGGCCCCGGTGAAGGTGGGCGACGGCGCCTATACCGCCGCCGGCAGCACCATCACCGACGACGTGCCCGCCGACTCCCTGGCCATCGCCCGCAACGTCCAGATTGTCAAGAAGCAGTGGGCCGCCAAGCGGCGCAAGCGCTCCGGCCGGTAAGGCCGTCCCGAGGGGAAATCCCGCGGGAGAGAGGGAACCACCGCGCATCCGCGCGGAGAAGATAGAAACAACAAAAGAAATGAGAGGATGTAGAAGATGATCTCACACGGCAAGGACATCAAGATCTTCGCTGGCAGCTCCAACAAACGCCTGGCGGAAGCCATCTGCAAGGAAATGGGCATGGAGCTGGGCAACGCCGAGGTAGGCGCCTTCTCCGATGGAGAGAACTTTGTCTCCATCTATGAGACCGTCCGCGGCTCCGACGTATTCGTGGTTCAGTCCACCTGCGCGCCTGTGAACGACAACCTGATGGAAATGCTCATCATGATCGACGCCCTCAAGCGGGCTTCCGCCGGCCGCATCACCGCCGTGATGCCCTACTTCGGCTATGCCCGTCAGGACCGCAAGACCAAGCCCCGTGACCCCATCTCCGCCAAGCTGGTGGCCAACCTGATCACCCGCGCCGGCGCCGACCGGGTGCTGACCATGGACCTGCACGCTTCCCAGATCCAGGGCTTCTTCGATATCCCCGTGGATAACCTGCTGGGCAACCCCATCTTCACCCGCCACTTCGCCGAGCGCTTCGGCGACGACGTGGAGGGCACCATGGTGGTGTCCCCCGACGTGGGCTCCGTGGCCCGCGCCCGCGCCTTCGCCCAGAAGCTGGGCATGGGCCTGGCCATCGTGGACAAGCGCCGCCAGAAGGCCAACTCCTCCGAGGTTATGAACATCATCGGCGATGTCCGCGGCAAGCGGGTCATCCTCTTTGACGACATGGTGGACACCGGCGGATCCCTGTGCGGTGCGGCTCAGGCTCTGGTGGAGCTGGGCGGCGCCACCGAGGTGTACGCCTGCGCTTCCCACGGCGTCCTCTCCGGCCCCGCTGTGGACCGCATCGAGAAGAGCGTCATCAAGGAGGTCATCTTCCTCGACACCGTTCCCGCCCGTTCCGACGTGAAGTGTGATAAGATTAAGTACCTCTCCGTGGCCCACATGTTCGCCGAGGCCATCGAGCGCATCTATGAAGAGGTCTCCGTCTCCAAGCTGTTCTCCTGAGAAGCGCTGAGCCGTCGTGAGCAGGGCGGATGGACCGGAGCGAGGGCGCGAAACCGAAGGACCGCATAGCGGGCCTGTTTCAAGCCCGAGTCGGAGGGAAGCCGCCCGTCGCGAACAGGCGAAGCGTGACAAGAAGCGCAGGACGGAACAAAACCAAAAACCCAATCCGGGGGCGGAGCATTGCTCCGCCCCCTTTTAACCTTTCAAGGGAGTTCGTGAAAGATGTTGTTTGGAAAGAAAACCGGGGGTGTGGAGTGGCTGGTGGTGTGCTTGGGCAACCCCGGCGACAAGTATGAGAACACCCGCCACAACGTGGGCTTTATGGTGGCCGACGAACTGGCCGAGCGGAAGAATATCCCCGTCCAGCGGCTCAAGTTCAAGGCCCTGACCAACACCACCCAGTTGGGCGGCGCACAGGTGCTGCTGATGAAGCCGGTGACCTATATGAACCTGTCCGGCGAGGCGGTGCGCCAGGCCGCCGACTTCTACAAGGTGTCCCCCGACCATGTGCTGGTGGTGAGCGACGACGTGTCCCTGCCCGTGGGGCGGCTGCGCATCCGCAAGAGCGGTTCCGCCGGCGGTCACAACGGCCTGAAAAACATCATTCAGCAGCTGGGCACCGACCAGTTTCCCCGCCTGAAGGTGGGCGTGGGGGAGAAGCCCCACCCGGATTACGACCTGGCCGACTGGGTGCTGGGCAAGTTCGTGGGCGAGGACAAAAAGACCATCGACGCCGCCATCAAGCGGGCCGCCGACGCGGTGGAGTGCTATATCCAGGACGGCCCGGACAAGGCCATGAGCCGCTTCAATTAAGTTTAGACCCTGTTATTTCATAGAACTGTGAGGTGTATCCCGTGAAGGAACTGGCAACCATGGTAACCGGAATTCCGGAATTCCAGCGCCTGGCCGCAGCCGTGGACGGCGGCGGCTGTCCCGCCGCGTTCACCGGTCTGTCTCCCGTCCACCGGGCCCATATGGCCGCAGGGCTGCGGCAGGCCCTGGGCCGGAGCGTGGTGGTGCTGTGCGCCGACGAGGCCGAGGTCGACCGCATGGCCCGGGACCTGGCCTTCCTGACCGGGGAGCAGGTGCGTACCCTCACCGCCCGGGAGTTTACCTTCCACCACGCGGCGGTGGTCTCCCGCCAGTGGGAGCACAAGCGGCTGTCCGTGCTCCGGGCGCTGGCGGCGGGGGAATGCCCTCTGCTGGTGTGCACCATTGAGGGCGCTCTGGAGCGGACCATCCCCAAAACCCTGCTGACCCAGGCCTCCCAGTGCCTGCGGGTGGGGGAGAGCTACGACCTGAACGAGCTGGCCGACACCCTCACCGCCGCCGGATACACCCGCTGCGAGCAGGTGGAGGGCGTGGGCCAGTTTGCCCTCCGCGGCGGCATTCTGGACTTCTATTCTCCCGCCGAGGACGGCCCCATCCGGGTGGAGTTCTTCGGCGACGAGGCCGACTCCATGGGCCTGTTCGACGTGAACACCCAGCGCCGGGTGGAGAACCGGAAGTCCGCTGAGATTCTCCCGGCGGCGGAGGTGCTGCCCCAGTTCGCCCCCGGCGGCTACGCCGGACTGCTGGAGGCCATGGACGGCCTCATTGCCCGGGCAAAGCGCCGCAAGGACGGCGCCGACCTGGTCAAGACCCTGGAGGAGGACCGGGAGCGGCTGGCGGAGAACCGCTCCTTCCCGGCCCTGGACCGGTACATCGCCCTGGTGTACCCCCACATGGCCACAGCGGCGGACTACTTCCCCGAGGACGCGGTGGTGCTCTTCAGCGAGAGCCCCCGGGTGGGGGAGCGGGCCAAAAACTACCTCTGGCAGCTGACCGAGGACGCCAAGGCCCTTATGGAGGCCGGTGTGCTGGCGGGAGAGCTGTCCGAGTTCGCCCGCACCTTTGAGGAGCTGTGCGGCGTGCTGGAGGAGTGGCCGGTGGTCTACCTGGACAACTTTGTGGGCGCCCAGTACCCCAGACGGCCCCGCACCCTCCTGAACCTGCTGTGTAAACAGCTGCCCTCCTACGGCGCCAGTCTGGAGACCGCCGTCTCCGACCTGAGCCACTATATCAACGAGAATTTCTCCACCGTGGTGCTGGTGTCCAGCGAGCAGCGGGCACTGAACCTCCAGGCACTCCTGCGGGAGCAGGGGGTAAAGGCGGCGGTGGATTTCCTCCTCCACAAGCTGCCCGCGCCCGGCAAGGCGGTCATCGCCGTGGGCGGTCTGTCCGGCGGCATGGAGTACCCGGAGGCCAGATGCGCCGTCCTCACCGAGGGCCAGGCCGCCGGCGTGAAGAAGAAAAAGGTGAAGGCCGTCACCAACCGGCAGAAGCTGGGGTCCTACGCCGATCTGAGCGTGGGCGACCTGGTGGTCCACGAGCACCACGGCATCGGCCGGTACCAGGGCATGGTGAAGATGCCGGTGGACGGCATCCAGAAGGACTATGTAAAAATCGCCTACGCCGGGGCCGACGTGCTCTACGTGCCCGCCACCCAGCTGGACCTGGTGAGCAAGTATATCGGCGCGGGTGAGGACGCCCAAGAGACCAAGAAGCTGTCCAAGCTGGGCGGCGCCGACTGGGAGAAGGCCAAGACCCGTGCCAAAAAGGCGGTCAAGGACCTGGCCAAGGGCCTCATCCAGCTCTACGCCCAGCGGCAGCGCCAGCCCGGCTTCGCCTTTTCCCCCGACTCCGAGTGGATGCGGGAATTTGAGGAGCAGTTCGAGTATACCGAGACCGACGACCAGCTCCGCTGCATCGCCGAGATTAAGGGGGACATGGAGGCCCCCCGGCCCATGGACCGGCTGCTGTGCGGCGACGTGGGCTACGGCAAGACCGAGGTGGCCTTCCGGGCCATTATGAAATGCGTGCTGGACGGCAAGCAGGCCGCCATTCTGGTGCCCACCACCGTGCTGGCCCGACAGCATTACCTGTCCGCCAAGCAGCGCTTTGCCAAGTACCCGGTGGAGATTGATGTGGTGAGCCGCTTCCGCACCCCCGCCCAGATGAAGGAGACCCTCCGCCGGGTGGAGGCGGGACAGATTGACCTGCTCATCGGCACCCATCGGCTGTTCCAGAAGGACGTGAAGTTCAAGGACCTGGGCCTGCTGGTCATCGACGAGGAGCAGCGCTTCGGCGTGGCCCACAAGGAGAAGCTCAAGGAGATGTCCCGGCAGGTGGACGTGCTCACTCTGTCCGCCACCCCCATCCCCCGTACTCTCAACATGGCCCTCTCCGGTATCCGGGACATGTCCACCCTGGAGGAGCCGCCCTCCGACCGCCAGCCGGTGCAGACCTACGTGCTGGAGCATGACTGGGGCGTCCTCTTCGACGCCATGCGCCGTGAGCTGGAGCGGGGCGGCCAGGTCTACTACCTCCACAACCGGGTGGAGACCATCACCCGCACCGCCGCCCGCATCCGGGAGATGCTGGGGGAGGACGTGACCGTTGGCGTGGCCCACGGCAAGATGAGCCAGGAGGAGCTTAACGACGTGATGACCCGCATGAGCGAGGGCGAGGTGGATGTGCTGGTGTGCACCACCATCATCGAGACCGGCATCGACATCTCCAACGCCAACACCCTCATCATCGAGGACGCGGACAAGATGGGTCTGGCCCAGCTCCACCAGATCCGTGGCCGTGTGGGCCGGTCCAGCCGCCGTGCCTACGCCTACCTCACCTTCCGCCGGGGCAAGGTGCTCAGCGAGGTGGCCTCCAAGCGGCTGGGCGCCATCCGGGAGTTCGCCGAGTTCGGCTCCGGCTTCAAAATCGCCATGCGGGACCTGGAAATCCGGGGCGCGGGCAATGTGCTGGGTCCCGAGCAGTCCGGCTTCCTCATGAGCGTGGGCTATGACCTGTACCTGAAGCTGCTGGAGGAGGCGGTGTTTGAGGAGCGGGGCGAGAAGGCCCAGATTCCCGCCGAGTGCTCCGCCGACCTGAGCGTGGCCGCCTCCATCCCCGACCGGTACGTGCCCTCTCCCGAGCAGCGGATGGACCTGTACCGCCGTATCGCCGCCATCCGCAGCGAGGAGGACGCCGACGACCTGACCGACGAGCTCATCGACCGGTACGGCGACCCGCCCAGACCGGTGAACAACCTCATCGCCGTGGCCCTGATGCGTGCCGACGCGGCCGCCTGCGGCATTACGGAGATCTCCCAGAAGGGCCTGAGCCTGCTCTTCTACCTGGACGGCGCCGACCTGCGCCGGGTGTCCGCCCTGTGCGGCCTGGACAAGTACCGCAGCCGCCTGCTCTTCTCCGCCGGGGAGAAGCCCTATCTCTCCCTGCGCCTGAAAAAGGGAGACGACCCCCTCAAGCTGGGCCGCAAGCTGGTGGAGGAGTACGCCGCCACCGCAGCGCCCCAGGAGGAGACCGACACGCCCCAGGCGTAAGGCCCGGTGAAGCGCTGTTAGAAAATTATCATTGCTGTTTTCGCTTCATCGTGCTATTATGATAAAAGTTTCCCCATTATAAGGAGGATAAGAATGAAAGCTACCAAGAAAATCCTGGGCGCGGCGCTTTCCGGCGCCCTTCTGATTGGCGCCATGGCCGGCTGTGCTCAGACCGCCGCCGACCCCACTTCCAGCGTGTCCCCCTCTCCCACGGCGAGCGCCACCCCGTCCGAGAGCCCCTCTGCCGCCCAGTTCGGCGACTTCGACCTGGAGACCCCCGACGTGACCATGGCTCTGCTGGGTTTCCCCGGCACCACCACCGTCATGACCGTGGACGGCGCCGAGGTCAGCGCTGAGGAGTACCTCTACTGGCTGGGCTACGCCACCGAGTACGTGGGCTACTACCAGTTCGGCGACCCCGCCGCCATCGACTGGGAGATGGACACCGGCAGCGGCACCGTCACCGAGTACCTCATCAACAACGCCCGTGACCTGGCCGCCTTCAACCAGGTGATCCGCAACCAGTGCGCTGAGCGGAACATCACCCTCACCGACGAGGAGAAGGCCCAGCTGGACCAGCAGCTGGCCGACGCCGTGGAGACCAGCGGCGGTCAGGAGGCCTTTGAGCTGGCCCTGAAGGAGGTCAACCGCACCGAGGACGGCCTGCGGTCCATGTACGAGGCCTCCAACTTCCTCTATGCCTCCCTCCAGAACCAGCTGTTCCCCGCCCAGGACGCCGCCTCCCTCACCGCTGAGGAGCTGGCCCAGTGGGCTGCCGACAACGGCAAGATGCAGGTCAAGCACATCCTGTTCAAGACCGTGGACGACTCCGGCAACCCCCTCTCCGACGAGGAGATCGCCGCCGCCAGGCAGAAGGCCGAGGACACTCTGGCCCAGCTCCAGGCCAGCGACGACATGGAGAACCTGTTTGACCAGCTGATGAACGAGCTGTCCGAGGACGGCCGCTACTCCGACGGCACCCTGGGCGCCCCCGACGGCTACCTCTTCGGCGAGGGCGAAATGGTCCAGGAGTTCGAGGACGCTGCCAAGGCCCTGGGTGAGCATGAGCTCAGCGGCATCGTGGAGACCAGCTACGGCTACCACATCCTGCTCCGTCTGCCCGTGGACACCGAGATGGCCCGTGAGGCCTGGGCCAGCGAGCAGGAGGCCAACCTCAGCACCCAGATGAACGACCAGATGACCACCTGGATGGACGAGGCCGTGGTGGAGACCAACGACACCTTTGCCTCCATCGACCCCAAGGACTACTATGAGCGGCTGAGCGCCTACCGTGAGCAGCTGGAGGCCGCCAACAGCACCGAGACCGAGACCGACGGCGCCGCCACCGCGGAGCCCTCCGCTTCCCCTGCCGCCGAGGGCTGATCCCGGCTGCGGCAATCAATACGTCGCAGTATGTTCCAATTGTCAGCGCTCGATATCTGACACATTCCGCGGAGGCCTGCTTAACACAAGCAGGCCTCCGCTTTTTTACACCTGCCTGCGCTCCGGCAGGTGAAAATTTCCCGCCATAAACCCCGTCATACTTTGGAATCTATTGTATCAAAGCTGAGAAACTATGGTTTGTTCACAAACTCCATTGTTTCAGGATAAATGAACAATAGATGAAAAAGTGGAGGAACATCCCATGTACGACGAAAAGGAGCGCTTCAACCAGGAGTTCGGCAGGCGGTGCCGCCTGGCCCGTGGGAACCGCCGGATGGAGGACGTGGCGGAGCAGGCGGGGATTACGCCCCAGTTTCTCTCCTCCGTGGAGCGGGGGAAGAAGGGCATGACGGGGATGAACATCGCCAACCTGGCCCGGGCGCTCAACGTCACCGCCGACTATCTGCTCTACGGCCGCACCGACGCCGACGCGGCCTGGGTGGGGATTGCCGAGCATCTGGCCTCCCTGACCCCGGCCATGCGGGACATGGCAGGGGAGATGCTGGAGACCATGCTGGCCATGCTGGAGGCGGGAAGGCCGGAATAACAGCCCACCGCCCCGGCGGGAGGAGGAAAACGAGTGAATGGGATTCGCATATTGCTGGTGGATGACAACCCGTCCGCCCGGGCGCTGCTGGCCGCCTTTGTGGAGGACACGCCCGGACTGGAGCTGTGCGGCGAGGCGGGGGACGGCTGGCAGGGTCTGGAGCTGACAAGCCGTCTGGAGCCGGATTTGGTGCTGCTGGACCTCATTATGCCCGGTCTGGACGGCATCGGCTTTCTGGAGGGGCTGGAGGGACTGCCCCGGAAGCCCCGGGTCATCGTGCTCTCCGGCGTGAGCACCGACGCCTATGTGCAGCACAGCTGCCGCCTGGGCGCGGACTACTACCTGGTCAAGCCGGTAAACCTGCGCCAGCTGGCCGGGCGCATCAGCGCCCTGTTTCCCGCAAGAGAGTCCCGGCAGGAGTACGGCCCCGCCGGCTGGCTGCTGAGCCGTCTGGGAGCCGACAGCCGCCTGGACGGCTACGGACAGACCGCCTTTGCCCTGGAGCTTATGGCTTCGGCAGCGGGACAGGTCCAGATGAAGGAAATCTATCTCTCCACCGCCCAGGCCTTTCACACCACCGCCGCCTGCGTGGAGAAGAATATGCGCACGGTCATCCGCAGCATCCACACCGCCGGAAATCCGGCCTATGACGCCCTGATGGGCATGCCACGCCAGGAGAAGCCCCCAGGCAACGGCGTGTTTCTCCGCAGGGCGGCGGAGGAGCTGGCGGAAAAACACGAGAGATAATACAAGGGTCCGGAGACAGAGCATGTCTCCGGACCTTTTTTTGTCATACCCCCCCAACCCCCGCATAGAATCAGAGCAGAGGCCTGTCCCCATACCCCAAAGAGGGACGGGCTCACTGCGCGAAAGATGAAAAGGGGAGACGTGTATGAGCGCATGGCACAGCAAAACCGCCGCCCAGGTCCTCGCCGAGCTGGAGACCAGCCGGGACAGGGGCCTGACCGGGGCGGAGGCAGAGGCGAGACTGGGGCGGTACGGCCCCAATGTGCTGGAGGAGCGGAAGCGGCCCGGTCTGGTGGTGCGGTTCCTCGCCCAGCTGAAGGACCCCATGATTCTGGTGCTGCTGGGGGCGGCGGGTCTGTCCCTGTGGGCCGGGGGCGGGGAGGACTGGGTGGACGCGGTGATCATCCTGGTCATCGTGCTGGTCAACGCCTGCATCTCCATCGCCCAGGAGAACAGCGCCGAGAAGGCCCTGGAGGCCCTGCGGCGCATGTCCGCACCCATGGCCCGTGTGGTGCGGGACGGTACCGAGCGGAGGGTGGAGGCGGCAAAGCTGGTGCCCGGCGACATGATTCTGCTGGAGGCGGGGGACATGGTGCCCGCCGACGCCCGCATCCTGGACAGCGCCGGACTGAAGGCCGACGAGAGCGCCATGACCGGCGAGTCCCTGCCCAGCGACAAGGCACCCGCCGACGGCCTGGCGGAGAACCTGCCCCTGGGGGACCGGCACAACATGCTCCTGTCCTCCACCGTCATCACCAACGGCAGAGCAAAGGCGGTGGTCACCGCCACGGGCATGGACACCGAGGTGGGCCGCATCGCCGGCATGATTCTGGACAGCGGCGAGAGCGAGACCCCCCTCCAGCGGAAGATGGCGGAGATATCCAAAACCCTGTCCTTCGCCTGCCTGTGCGTGTGCGCCGTCCTCTTCGGGGTGGGCATGCTGCTCCACAAGGAGATTCTGGACATGTTCCTCACCGCCGTGGCCCTGGCCGTGGCCGCCATCCCCGAGGGCCTGCCCGCCATCGTCACCATCGTGCTGGCCCTGGGGGTGCAGCGGATGGTGAAGCGGGGCGCCATCGTCAAGAAGCTGCCCGCCGTGGAGACCCTGGGCTGCGCCGGGGTTATCTGCTCGGACAAGACGGGCACCCTCACCCAGAACAAAATGACCGTCACCCAGGTGTGGACGCCTAGAGGCGGGGACCGGGCGACCGTCCTCACCGTGGGCAGCCTGTGTTCCGACGCCGTTCTGGCCCGGGACAAGGGCAGACGCCGTGCGGTGGGCGACCCCACCGAGGCCGCCGTGGTGGACGCCGCCCTGAAAGACGGACTGGACAAGGATATTTTAGAAAAGGACTGGCCCCGCCGGGGTGAGGTGCCCTTTGACTCCGACCGCAAGCGGATGAGCACCGTCCACCGCCGCCCGGACGGAGGGTTCCGGGTGTGCGTCAAGGGGGCGCCCGACGTGCTGCTGTCCCTGTGCCGCCGCCTGCCCGGCGGCGTGCCCCTTACCGACAGCGTCCGCCGGGACATCTCCGCCCGCAACGCCGACATGGCCGCCCAGGCCCTGCGGGTGCTGGGGGTGGCCTACAAGGACCTGGAGATGCTGCCCCGGGAGATGAACCCCGCCACTCTGGAGCAGGACCTGACCTTTGCCGGGCTGGTGGGTATGATGGACCCGCCCCGTCCCGAGGTGAAGGAGGCGGTGAAGCAGTGCCACGCCGCCGGTATCCGGCCGGTGATGATCACCGGCGACCACAAGCTCACCGCCGTGGCCGTGGCCAGAGAGCTGGATATTTTCCAGCCCGGCGACCTGGCCATCACCGGCGCCGACCTGGACTTTATGCCCCAGGAAATGCTGGAACAGGAGGTGGAGAAATTCGCCGTCTACGCCCGGGTGTCCCCGGAGCACAAGATGCGCATTGTGAAGGCCTGGCAGGCCAGGGGCAAGGTGGTGGCCATGACCGGCGACGGCGTCAACGACGCCCCCGCCCTCAAGGCCGCTGACATCGGCTGCGCCATGGGCGTGGCGGGCACCGACGTAGCCAAGGGGGCCAGCGACATGATTCTCACTGACGACAACTTCGCCACCATCGTCTCGGCGGTGGAGCAGGGAAGGGGCATCTACGCCAACATCAAAAAGGCCATCCACTACCTGCTTTCCTGCAATATCGGCGAGATGCTCACCATCTTCCTGGCCACCGCCCTGGATTTCCACCAGATGCCTCTGGTGCCGGTGCAGCTGCTGTGGCTCAACCTGGTCACTGACTCCCTGCCCGCTCTGGCTTTGGGGGTGGAGCCGGTGGAAAAGAACGTGATGGAGCACAAACCCCGGGACGCGGGGGAGAAGCTCTTCGCCGGAGGCTTTGCCTGGCGGCTGTGCTGGCAGGGGTGCATGGTGGGCCTGCTCACCCTGTGCGCCTTCTTCCTGGGACAGTACATCATCCCCGGACCATCCGACCCGGCCGCCGCCGCCAACACCATGGCCTTCGCCACCCTGACCATCTGCCAGCTCTTTCACGCCTTCGACGTGCGCAGCGAGGAGGAGAGTCTGCTGAAAATTGGCCTGTTCTCCAACCAGGCTATGAACAGGGCCTTCCTGGTGGGCATGGCCATGCAGCTCTCGGTCCTGTGCCTGCCGCCCCTTCAGGCGGTATTCTCCACCGTGCCCCTCAGCGGGGAGCAGTGGGGCGCCGTCCTGGGCCTGGCCGCCGCTCCGGTGGCGGTCTGTGAGCTGACCAAGGCCGTGAGCCGGTGGGGGAAAAAACGAGAAAAGGCATAAAAAACGAGCCCGTGGCAGCTGCCACGGGCTCGTCTTGCGTATGGAATTACTCCTTCACTTCCCGGATGAGGATGAAGGGGGTGAGCTGGCGGTCCTGACCGGCGGGGTTGTCCCGGATCAGGTCCAGCAGGTCCTCGTCAGACTGCTTGAGCTGGGAGGAGCGGCCCAGCAGCTCCACGTTCAGGTCGTTGGCGTCCACAATCATCATCACCACGCCGGTCTTTTCAAAGACCTCGTCGCACACGCCGTCGGGATTCTCAGGCACCCGGACGCCCATATGCTCGTACTCGGGGATGTCGTGGCCGTAGAAGCCGTCCAGACCGGAGACCTCGGTGCCCAGGATGTTGTAGAAGGTGCCGTGTACGCCGCGGAGCTTGTCGATGGCGGCGCGGAAGGCGGCCCAGAGCACCTTGGGCAGGCCGCAGACGTTGATGGCGAACTGCATCTTCACGGGCAGACCCATGCCGGGGCCGGCGGAGGTCTGGTGCACAAAGCGGCTGAGGACCTTGGCCCAGAAGCCGGGCTTCACCTCGTCCTCGGTGACCACCCGCTTCTGGCACATGGCGATGACCTTCTCGCTGGAGGACAGGATGTCACCGGGCTGATAGACGGGCAGCACATACTTCTCAATCAGGTCCAGATAGCTCTCGCCCACCTGGACAAAATGGGTCTGGATGGCGTGACGGGCCCAGGTCTTGCCCATGGCCTGGATGGTGACGCTCTTGCCCTCGTTCGCTTTAAATTCCATAGTAAAAAGCCTCTCATTTTATGTGTCGATTTTGATTTCTCCCATATTATACCCATGCCTTACCAAAAAGGCAACAAAAAGAACACGGACAGCGCATATCCGCCGCCGCCGGGGACATACTGAACGGGAGACAGGAGAGGAGGAATCCACCCATGAAGCTGTTCGGACCCCAGACAGACGGAATTCCGCCCCATCCCAGGCAGGAGCCAAGGGTGGACGGCCCCCTGACCGTGGACACCCTGCGGCGGGTGTTTGCCGACTGCGTGGACTTTGCCGTCCGGGAGGCCGACCTGGCCGGGGACCCGGAAAAGCACGTGACCATGTGCTACATCGGGGGCATGGTGAAGCTGGAGCGGGCCAGCGAGTACATTCTCCGCCCCCTGGCCCAGGACAGCACCCTGCGGGACGCCCCGCCGGAGGAGGCCTGGCGGAAGATGGCCGGCGGCGCGCTCTACAATTTAATGGTGGAGCAGCGCACCACCGCCGACCAGGCCGCCCTGGACATCATCAACGGCAACCTCATCCTCTTTTTCCCCGGCGCCCCCGCCGCCCTCTCCTTCTATATGGCCACCGAGGACAAGCGGGGCGTCAGCGCCCCGGACAACGAGCCCTCCATCAAGGGCGCCCGGGACTCCTTTGTGGAGAACCTGCGCAGCAACACCAGCCTGGTGCGCCGCCACCTCCGTGCCCCGGAACTGAAAATCAAGGAGAAGATTGTGGGGCGGCAGTCCCTCACCCCGGTGGACATCCTGTGGCTGGACAACATCGCCGACCCGGACCTGGTGCGGCGGGTGGAGGAGCGGGTGGCCGCCATCGACATCGACGCCCTGCTCTCCACCGGTAATCTGGAGGAGTATATCGTGGACGAGACGTCCACAGCCTTCCCCCTGGTGCTCTACACCGAGCGGCCCGACCGCTTCTGTGCCGGTCTGGCCCAGGGGCGGGTGGGCATCCTGGTGGAGGGGCTGCCGTTGGGCTACCTCTGTCCCGGCACGGCGGGGGAGTTTCTCCGGGCCCCGCAGGACAAGTCCAACAACTGGATGACCGCCAGCGTCCTCACCCTGCTGCGGTGCCTGTGTATCTTCGGGACTCTGCTGCTGCCCGCCGTGTATATCGCCATGGTCAACTTCCACCAGGAGATGATCCCCACCCGGCTGGCCCTGTCCATCATCGCCGCCAAGCGGGATGTGCCCTTTACCACCGTGTTTGAGGTGCTCCTTATGCTGGTGGCCTTTGAGATTCTCCAGGAGGCCGGGCTGAGGCTGCCGCCGTCCATCGGCCAGACCGTGTCCATCATCGGCGGCCTGGTGGTGGGCACCGCCGCCGTGGAGGCCAAAATCGTCTCCCCGGCGGTGCTCATCGTGGTGGCCGCCGCCGGTATCGCCGGGTACACCATGCCCAGCCAGGAATTTGCCGCCGCCCTGCGGCTGTGGCGCTTCCTGCTGGCCCTGCTGGCGGGCTGGGCGGGACTTTTCGGCGTGGTGGTGGGCGCGGCGGTGCTTATCCTGCGCCTTGCCCGGCTGGAGAGCTTCGGCGTGGCCTACCTCACCCCGTTCTCTGCCGGAGGTCAGTCCGGGTTGGACGGCGTGTTCCGCCTGCCCCTGCCCTGGGTCAAGCTGCGTCAGGAAGGGCTTCACACCAAAAACAGGAGGAATCAGGCGTGAGACGGGCTTTTGCTGCAATGACGCTGGCTGTGCTGTGCCTCTCCCTCACCGGCTGCGGCGGCCAGAGCTGGCTGCCCGAGGGGCGGGAGCTGGAGAACATGGTGCTCATGCGCACCCTGGGGGTGGACAGGGCGGAGGAGGGGGTCATGGTCACCGCCGCCTCCGCCGAACAGAGCGGCGGGGAACAGCCTGCCGTGGTCTATTCCCACAGTGCGGGCACCGTCAGCGCCGCCTGCCTGGCCATGCAGTCCCGGGGCAGCGCCTATATCTTCTACGGCCACGTGGGCCAGCTGCTGGCCGGTGAGGAGCTGGCTGCCGCCGGACTGGAGGAGGCCCTGGGCTACGTGGAGCGGGACATTGAGATGCGGCTGGACACCGAGTTCTATGTGGTGCGGGGCGGGAATGCCTCCGACGCCATCACTGCTCTGTCGGAATCGGGCACCTCGGCTTCCGAGCGGCTGGAATCCATGGCGGAGGACGCCGGGCTGATGGCGGCCTCCATGCCACGAACGGTGCGGGAGCTGCTCTCCGACACAGCCCGGTGCGGGGCTACCTTTGCCCCTGCTCTCACCCTGACGGGGGAGGAGGGGGACTACGACCTGGCTGCCGACGGCTACGCCCTGCTGAAGGACAGCGCCCTCATCGGTTTTGCAGAGGGGGACGCGGCTCTGGGTATCAACCTGCTGCTGGGCCGGGTGGAGGCGGACGTGGTGGAGTGCCCCACGACACAGGGCACGGCGGCGCTGCGGGTGGTGGGGGCCAAGACCAAAATCAGCCCTGTCTTTGAGAAGGGCACCCTCACCGGCTTAACGGTGCAGTGCGCCGTGGACGCCAGCGTGGCCCAGGGGCCGGAGAATCTGGACCTGGAGCACAGCCCGGAGGAGCAGAAGGCTCTGGAGACTGCCCTTGCCCAGACCGAGCGGGAGCGGATTGTAGCCGCCATCACCCTGTTCCAGACCCTGGACGCCGACTGTCTGGACCTGTGCCGCAAGGCGGGCATGTCCGCCCCCTGGCGCTGGGCCGCTCTTCAGGACCAGTGGGGGGAGGCCTTTTCCGCCCTGCCCATAAGGGTGGAGGTTACCGCCAGCATCCGGCGGGGCTACGATATCAAATAGAGGTGAAGCACATTGCCTGAGACACCCATCACCATGCGCCAGCTGCTGGCCGTTATCTTTGCCGCCCTGCTGTCCCCGGCCATCCGGGTGCTGCCCGGCGGCGTCGCCCAGGCGGCGGGGGAGGCCGGGTGGCTCTCACCCCTGCTGGCCCTGCCCATTGCCCTGGCTCTGTGCTGGGTGCTGTTTCAGCTGCTCGCGCCCCTGCCGCCCGGCACCGGGTTAGCCGAAGCCTGTCCTCTGGTGCTTGGGAAAATCGGGGGAAAGCTGGCGCTGGCCCTGTGCCTGTTGTGGGGGCTGCTCCAGCTCAGCGTCACCGTGCGCATGTGCGGTCAGCGCTTTCTCATCACCGGCTACCGTAACCGGCCGGTTATCTTTTATATTATTGTCCTGCTGGCGGTGGCACTCTGGATGGCCAGGGGCAAGCTGGCCGCCTTCGGACGGGCAGGGGAGGTGTTCCACGCCATCCTGGCCGTCACCCTGGGCATTGTGCTGCTGCTGGCCGCCTTTCAGATGGAACCGGAGAACCTGCTCCCCATCTGGATAGAGAACCTGCCTGCCGCAGGCGCCGCCGTGGTGCCTGTGCTGTCCTTGCTGGGGTATGCCGTCCCGGGAGCATTTCTGGCCGGACGGCTGAAACGGCAGGACAAGGACCGCTCCAGAGCCTTTCGGTGGACGGTGTGGCTGTGCCTGCTGCTGTCCGTGCTGCTGCTGGTGGCCCTGGGCTGCCTGGGGCCTGACCTTATCTCACGGGTGGAGCAGCCCTTCTTTGTCATGGTCAAGGGGATAGGGGTACAGGGGGCCTTTCAGCGGGTGGAGTCTGTGGTCATGGCCCTGTGGGTGCTCTCAGACCTGATGCTGATTGGCATGCTGGTGCTCTCCGCCTGCGCCGTGTCCAAGGTGCTCTTTGGCCTGAAGCGGGCCCAGTCTGCCGCACTGCCTGTGGCGGCGGTGACGCTGGCAGGCAGTGTATTCCTCTTTCAGGACGCCTTTGCCGTGGAGCGGTTTGCCGACGGGATTCTCACCGCCGGTAATCTGGCGTTTGGCTTTGGGTTCCCGCTTCTCCTCCTGGTGGTTGGTAAAATACGGGGAAAGAGCGTGTAAAAAGCACCTAGATATAGTGCGCGAACACTTGCCCAGTGGGCAGATATTGTTGGAGAGGAGAAAATTGAAAAAAGTGAAAAGAAAAAGCGGAAAAACTGTTGACAAGCCGGATTTTATCTGGTATATTATCTAAGCGCTCGCGGGGAACACCCCTTGAAGAGACTAAAAGTTTTCTTGAAATCAGCCTGACGGCTCGAAAAAAGAAAATGAAAAAACCTCTTGACAAAACGAGCTCGACATGATATCATACAAAAGTTCGCTGCGAGAGCGGTGAGCGGCTGGATGAGAGTTCTGGGTTTGAACTTTTGGAGCTGAAAAGCTCCGAAAAAAGTT
>CABIYL020000015.1:0-109106 GCA_902362925.2 Clostridiales bacterium
TGGTGAATGTGGTGTGGGAACTTCATTCTACCATACGAGTAAAATCACTATGGATTTTCTTTTCTCAAGTGTCCAACTTCATTATGCAATCAACCAATTCTTTCTCTAATATCAAATGCGAGAAAAGCACTGTTTAACCGCCAAGCGAATTTGCGGCGCTATTCAGCGGAAAAGGTGGAATATGCTGTGCGCCAAAAAGAGAGTGCCGAAGAAAAACTTGCACTCATAGAAGAAAAATTAAGAGCGGCTCGCAGAGAGTTACATCAAGAAAGCGCAAAACTTGATAGATTTTCTGCAGATATTTCAATACTGCAAAGCTAAAAAACCAGGTCCTTTTAAATTGTCTACTATATTAAATTGCCGCAGATGAATAGTCTGCGGCAGTTTAATATACTTACTCTGTTTCGTCATCCAACCCCTCCGCCTTCAGCCAATCCTCAAAGGACTTTCTGGAGATATGGATCATGTTGCCGATGCGGATCGTCTTGAACGCTCCGGAGTTGGCGACTTTATAGGCCGTGGCGTGACCGATACCGAGAATGGCTGCCATGTCATTCTCGGTGTATGTCCTGCTTTAGGGCGTCCCTTTTTCGTTGATCGTGTCGGTGTTCATAAGATTAACCTCTCTGTGCTAATATCATTTTGAAATAACCCCTGGAAGACCTCTGCCACAAGGGGGGGCCTGCTAATACCTTGCTAATACGACATTTGAAAGGCCGTTGTAAGGCAGCATATTTCAGGGGAATTTGCGCAAGTTAACCTGCCTCCAGGCAGCACAATTTGCGAAGAAACAATGCGGGAAGATATGATATGAACAATTTGCGAAATGGTACGCCGTACTTCTAATCAGAAGCCCCGCTTTGTGAATTACCTATGCACTATCAGCACTTTTAACATTCAAATAACTCATAATGTGAAAAAGAGATGGGCTTTGCCCATCTCTTTTTTCGTTATAGCCTTATTCATGATTTGAACATCAGATGGCAGGACATGCTTTCTAACAGTCTCTATGTGCTGAGTACGGACGATTTGAGGCATACTTTTCTCCTTTTGAAAAAAACTACCTGTAACATGATCATTGGGAGGAAACGTATGACATCATTACGGGAACAGACCCGGGAGCATACGAACTTTGCGCTCCTGGAGGGCGATGCGAATACCGATGCGCTGATCATCGGCGGCGGTATGGCAGGCGTTTTGTGCGCCTATCTGCTGCATCACGCCGGGATGCCATATATGCTGGCGGAGGCGGAAACAGTGTGCAGCGGCATCACAAAAAACACCACCGCCAAGCTCACCAGTCAGCATGGGCTAATCTATGACAAGCTGATTCGGACCTGGGGTGTTGAACGTGCAAAGGGATACCTCTCCGCTAACCAAGAGGCGCTTCAGAAGTACCGGGTGCTATGCCGCGGCATTGACTGCGACTTTGAGGAAAAGAGCGCCTACGTCTACGCTCTGAACGACCGCCGGAAGCTGGAGCAGGAGCTGGCCGCCCTGGAAAAGCTGGGCTTCCACGGGGAATTTGCGGAGCATCTGCCCCTTCCCTTCTCTACGGCGGGCGCCGTCAAATTTTCAAACCAGGCCCAGTTCCACCCATTGAAGTTCGTCTCCGCCATTTCAAAGGGCCTGCACATTTACGAGCATACCCCGGTACGGGAACTGATTGGCACCACGGCAGTGACGAACCGCGGCAAGATTACCGCAAAAAACATCATCGTGGCCACCCACTTCCCTTTTCTCAACAAGCACGGCAGCTATTTTATCAAGCTGTATCAACGCGGTTCCTATGTTCTCGCGCTGGAGCACGCCGCGAACGTGGACGGCATGTATATCGACGAGGTAGAGGACGGTCTGTCCTTCCGCAATTACGGGGACCTGCTGCTGATTGGCGGCGGGGGCCACCGTACCGGAAAGCAGGGCGGCGCATGGAAGGAACTGCGGGACTTTGCCGGGCGGTATTACCCCAACGCCGCGGAGAAGTACCACTGGGCCACCCAGGACTGCATGAGCCTGGACGGTGTCCCCTATATCGGCCCCTATTCTGCCTCCACGTCCAATCTCTATGTGGCCACCGGCTTTAACAAGTGGGGCATGACCTCCTCCATGGTCTCCGCCATGATTTTGAGCGACCTTGTCCAGGGGAAGAAGAATCCTTATGCGGATGTGTTTTCCCCTTCCCGCTCCATTCTCCGCCCACAGCTGGCTGCCAACGTCCTGGAGGCCATGGTCAGCCTGCTGACCCCCACCGCCAAGCGCTGCCCTCACCTGGGCTGTGCGCTGAAGTGGAACCCTCAGGAGCACACCTGGGACTGCCCCTGCCACGGCTCCCGCTTCACCGAAGAGGGCAAGCTCATTGATAACCCGGCAACGGGAAATCTGGAGCTGTAATCCCCTCTAAAACTCCATCTGCTGGCGGGCGCCCAGCAATTCAAACTGGTTTCTGTCCACCCTCAACAGCCCCTCTTTCTGCATCTTGCTCAGCTCGTTTGACAGCGCGCTGCGGTCCACATTGAGGTAGTCGGCCAACTGCTGGCGGTTAAAGGGGATGGCAAAGCTGCGGCTCCCGCTGCGCACGGCCTGATAGGACAGATAGGACAGCAGCCGCCCGCGGATAGACTTAGATGCAGTGTGAAAAATTTTCCGGGAGAGGTTCAGGTTCTTTTGGGCGGAGATGGAGAGCAGATTGCGGATCAGCTTGCTGTGGTGGTCGCAGGCATGGGAGCACACCCGGAGGACCCGGTCCACATTCAAAAACAGCACCTCTGTGGGCTCAGCGGCTACCACGTTGACCATCAGCGGCTCACCGGAGGCACAGGCATAGGTCTCGGCAAAGATTTGCCCCGGCCCAATACTGTCCAGCACGGTGGTGTTGCCCCACAGGTCGTCGTTTTCAACCAGCACGCTGCCGGACAGGACAATGCCCAAAGAGGTGACCACATCTCCTGTGCGGTAGATCATCTCACCCTTGGAGAACTGCCGCACCTCCGCGCCCAGGCAGGTGAGCATGGTTTCCACCTCCTGGGGCGTGGCGCCGCGAAACAGCGCTGTCTTGGACAGTCCAATAAAATCCATCATAAAAAAGCTCCTTTTGTTGTTTTAACAACATACAGATTGCCCTGACTATAGTATACTCCGCTCAGAAAGTCAAGGGCGACCTGCCCCGCACGAAATCAACCACGGGTTTATGAGGAGAAAATCATGATGGAAAATAAGATGTTTTGTTATCAGTGTCAGGAGACCGCCGGGTGCAAGGGCTGCACCATGTCGGGCGTCTGCGGCAAAAAGCCGGATGTGGCGGCCACGCAGGATCTGCTGGTGTATGTGACCAAGGGACTGTCGGCCGTGACCACCCGGCTGCGCGCCGAGGGTAAGGATGTGCCCCACGAGGTCAACCATCTGATCACCCTGAACCTGTTCACCACCATTACCAATGCCAACTTTGACAAGGAATCCATTGTGGCGCGCATCCGTGCCACAATGGACACCAAGGAAAAGCTGCTGTCCAAGGTGGAGCACAGGGACGCGCTGCCCCAGGCCGCGGTCTGGACGGCAGACGAGTCCGTCTTTGAGGCCAAGGCCGCCCAGGTGGGCGTCCTGTCCACCAAGGACGAGGACATCCGCTCCCTGCGGGAGCTGATCACCTACGGTCTCAAGGGCCTGTCCGCCTACTCCAAGCACGCCAACGCCCTGCTGCAGGAGGACGTCGAGGTGGACGCCTTCCTCCAGCGTGCCCTGGCCGCCACGCTGGACGACAGCCTGACGGTGGACGATCTGGTGGCCCTGACCCTGGAGACCGGCAAGTTCGGCGTGTCCGGCATGGCGCTGCTGGACAAGGCCAACACCACCGCCTATGGCAATCCCGAGATCACAAAGGTCAAGCTGGGCGTGGGCAAGAACCCCGGCATCCTGGTCTCCGGCCATGACCTGCGGGATCTGGAGATGCTGCTTGAGCAGACCCAGGGCACCGGCGTGGACGTGTACACCCACTCCGAGATGCTGCCCGCCCACTACTACCCCGCCTTCAAGAAGTATCCCAACTTCGTGGGCAACTACGGCAACGCCTGGTGGAAGCAGAAGGAGGAGTTTGAGTCCTTCAACGGCCCCATCCTCATGACCACTAACTGCATCGTTCCCCCGAAGGACAGCTACAAGGACCGTATGTACACCACCGGCGCGGCGAGATACCCCGGCTGCAAGCACGTCCCCGGAGGCATCGGTGAGAAAAAGGATTTCTCCGCTCTTATTGAGCACGCAAAGAAGTGTGCT
Organism: Clostridiales bacterium; assembly: GCA_902362925.2. Lineage (GTDB taxonomy): Bacteria > Bacillota > Clostridia > Oscillospirales > Oscillospiraceae > Pseudoflavonifractor. The sequence goes on from CABIYL020000015.1 coordinate 4,270, forward strand.
CCGCCTATCGAGCTTGAGAACGGCGAGATTGTGGGCGGCTTTGCCCATGCTCAGGTGCTCGCCCTGGCCGATCAGGTGGTGGAGGCCGTCAAGAGCGGCGCTATCAAGAAGTTCGTGGTCATGGCTGGCTGTGACGGCCGGGCCAAGAGCCGGGACTATTACACTGAGTTTGCCAAGGCCCTGCTGTGACGGGACACGCAAAACGCTATTATTCCCTTAGTCGTAAAAATCAGGTCTATCCCTTCTGTACCAATGGATTGACCTATTTTGGATAAGGGAAAAAGGACGCACAAAACGCGACTGAACACGCGATTAAGGGAATTTAGCCGGAGTCACTAAAAAACCCGCAAACCCTGTTTAATACAGGTGTTTGCGGGTTTTCTTTGCGTATATAAATGGAATTGACTAAGGGAAAAAGGACGCACAAAACGCGATTGATAAATATACAATAAAATTGAATACCTATTCGGTTATTTCTTTTTTGCTACGATTACGTATTTTATCAATTTTCATATCGACAATTACAGTGATTTCCAAACGGTCATCTGGAGATAACCTCCTAATTTTCTTTAGGAGGAGTAGTTCTTCCTCTGATAGTTCGCTATCTTCCACCACTCTAAACGGTTGAACCAAAGAATCAATAAGCTCGCCGTAGAAATCCGATAACTTTTGAAGCGTAGTTAAAGACGGATCGTTTTTCCCACTTTCGAGGCCGCTATAGTTTCCCTGTGAAATTCCAACACTTTCAGCAACTTCCTTTTGAGTGTAATTATGAGCCAGTCTAAGTGTTCTAATCTTTTGACTGAAATATGACATAGTTAACCCCCCATATCTTACGCTATATATCTAATATTAGATTGACAATATCTAATATTAGATATATAATACATTTAGTTAGAATATTATATTACCTATAACCCAAAAACGCAAGGGAGGGGCGAGAAATGTCAAGAACAACCAACCTTAGCAATAAGCCACCCTTAGGAACCTTGATTGGTAGACGGCTAAAAGAAATGGGAAAACAGCAAAAATGGCTTGCACAGGAAGCGCACATATCAAAGAATTACCTTTGCGGCATTATGAACGGCCGCGCCATACCGACACTGGCAGCGCTAAAGCGAATCGCGAAACCGTTAGGTATAGATCCATTTGATCTTGTTGCTGCTCTGTTTGGCAAGGAACACTGACACTTGGGAATAGGTCAATAAAAATTATCCTATTTGCATAGGATAAATTAGTTCGACTGGAGGTGAGTTCCTTTGACATGGTTAACAGTAAAAGAGGCGGCTTCTCTATGCGGTATTACAGACAGTTCCATTAGGAAAGCGGCCCAGCAAGATCGATATGAATCCCGCCGTGTCAAAGGGAGAGGGCGCGGTGGAAAACAACTGCAAATCGCCTTAGAATCACTTCCAGAGAGTGCACAGGCCCGGTATCGCGGGGAAATACCTCCTCCCGTGGATATCCTGCAATTCACAAGCAAGCAGCGGGAAGAGGCCAACGCCAAGGCGTGGGTGGTGGAGCAATATCATCAATCCCGCCTTGCTCCAGATGAATTTGTTGCCTGGTTCAATGCAAATAACCCGCCAGAGGAAGCTATCACCAAGAGTCAGCTGTTCCGCTGGCAGCACAAATATCAAGGAAAAGACGTAGCGGAACTGATTGACCGACGCGGTGGACACAACCGAGGAAAGGACACTATTCCCGAGGATGCATGGGAAATGTTCTACGCTCTCTATATGACCCAGCAGAAACGGTCTATCCGTCTTTGCTACGACGTCACCAAGTTGGAATACCCTGATATCCCATCATACAAAGCCTTTGAGCGCAAGATTAAAACTATTCCCATGTATGCGCTTCTTCGTTATCGGGAGGGGCCAAAAGCATTTACTGACGCCCTTCCTTACATGGAGCGCAGCAAGCTGGATATCGCGTCTAATGATATCTGGTTCTCAGATCATCATTTGGTGGACGTTTTCGTAAAAAGCGCAGACGGGACAAAGGTTATCCGACCGTGGTTGACAGTCTTCTTTGATGCCCGCTCTAACCGAGTTGTGTCCTATCTTGTCAGAAACGCAGATCCCAACGCAACAGCTGTAAAGAAGTGCTTCCGCCTGGGTGTCGAGCAAAACGGCGTACCCAACGAAGTGTACTTCGACAACGGAAAAGACTACCGATCCAGCAGTTTCAGCAAGGATTATCCTATGTCGTTGGTAAATCAGTTGGGAATAGGGACGATATATGCAACTCCCTATCACGGTGCCGCTAAGACCGTAGAGCGGTTTTTCGGAACGTTTACCAACCGTTTTAGCCGCCGCTTCAAGACCTATACAGGCTGCAATGCCAAAATCAGACCGGAAGAAATGCAGATCCCCAACAAGGATATTTTGGAGCTGGCTCCCACACTGGACAGGTTCATGGAGTTACTGGCCGCCTACATAGACGAGTACAACCAGACCCCTAACAGCGGTATGGATATGGAGGGAAAGTGTCCAGACCAGGTGTACTCTGAAAATCTGTCCGTGAAGCGGGTGGTCAGTGACCGTAACGCCCTCCGTCTCCTGTGCGGCAACACTGCGGAGCGGGTAGTTAATAAGAGCGGCATTTCCATTAAAAACAACCACTATTATCATGATGCACTTCTTGCCTATATGGGTGAGCGCGTTATGGTGGTATATGACCCGGACAACATTGATAAAATGGCTGTCTTCGATATGAACGGCCGCGCAATTTGTTTGGCTGAAGCCAAAATCCGCACACCGTTCCGGCACACCAGTGAAGAAGACTATATCCGAGCCGCAAAGGAGAAGAAATCCGCCCGGGCCATCATTGCCAAGTACAAGCCTGCCCGGGAAATGGACATTCACGAAATCGTGGCTCGTAACCAGCTCATGGAGAAGACCTTCACCGACTCCGGTGATCCAGATATCATGGAGCATATAACGCCCCAGGCAACGGAGAACTCCGCAATCTTGAAGGCCACCAACCACACCGAAACCACCCGGCGCATTCGAGAGGAGGAGAGCGTAAGCGCCACACTGTTTGGATTCTACCAAAAGCAAGCGTAAAGGAGGGAATGTAATGCTTGCAGAAACCAGAGCCGCCCTTGTTGATTTTATGGAGCGGAGCGGCAAATCTCAACGGCAAATATCCCGTGAAACGGGGCTTTCCACGTCCGTTATCTCGCAGTTCCTAAATGGCTGCTATGCGGGAGACAATGAGGAAGTTGCAAAGTCCATCAACCAGTATTTAACCATCGGTAAAGAGCGTTTAAACACTGTTTCAAAGACGCCCTTCTACCCTGAGCTCTACAACACGCGAGAGGTTCTTTTTACCTGTCTCTATGCCCACCAGCACAATGATATTACCTTAGTGAGCGGTGACGCGGGAGCGGGGAAAACAACCGCCCTTCGCTACTATGCCGAAACAAACACTGGAGTTATCTTCATCACGGCCAACGCCTGTACCACGTCGGCCACCGCCGTACTGGGCCTGATTTGCCAACAGTTGGGGCGTCAGGTTCCGGGCCGGAAAGCGGCGCTCATGAATACGCTGGTGGAGCAGCTGGCCGGGACAAACCGCCTGATCATCATTGACGAGGCCGACCACCTTTCGCTGGACGCGCTCCAGGCTGTACGCAATCTTAATGATCTGGCCGGGGTGGGTATCGTCCTATCCGGCAACGATAAGATTTATCGTCAGATGAAAGCCGGACGCCGGAGCTATGAGTTTGACCAACTCCGCACCCGAATCGTCATCCGCAAAAAGATATACAACGATTACAAAATTGAGGAAATGGATGCCATGTTCCCCGGCCTGAGTGAAAGCTGTATCGGCTACCTGCTGAAACTGGCCCACGGCGAGAGTTTACGCACCGCCAAAAAGCTGTATAACGTGGCGGCGGAATTTGCCGCCGCCCAAGGGAGCGCCCTCACGGTGAAGCACCTTCGTGATACCCACCGGCAGCTCTTGGGGGAGGTATGTGCATGAACGCCCACACAACAGCGGACAGGATAAATGAGAAAAGGACGGCTGCTACCGCAAATAACAGCCGCCCAGGTGCCGGGGGAAACTTCTGCTCCGAAGTCATCCACAGTATACCACCTGTTTCACTATTTTTCAAGATAAGACAAGCCCACTGTTAGAAAGGAGCTTTTTATGGAAATGTTTGACTTTGAAGCCCTCAATATCAGCACCGCAAGTAATGAAACTATTGCAGCACTGGCTGAGGCTCTTTTCCCGCTTACCTCTGAGCGTAGCGAGGAGGAACGAAAAATTGACCAGGACTATGATGGGGTACTGGAAACCTTGGAAAGCAGTTTCAACCCCAAACAGCGCAAGTGGTTTGAACACTACCAGCAGCAGGTGGCCGCAGAACTTCGCATTGCCGAGCGGCGGCGGTTCGTATGCGGTTTCAAAACAGCTATGCGGTTGGCCCTGGAAAGTATGAAGTAAGGAGGGACGCACAATGTTAAGCAGAAAGGTTCTGGATGCCCTGCGCGATGAGTTTAACGATGAGTTTGATAAACTGAGTGAGAAAGATAGCTACATACAGCAGATGAAAGCGAATGCCTTCGCGCTGATCGGCAGCATAGCTCCCAATGACCGGAAGTTGGAGTATGAAGTTGATGACGCCATCACGGGTATTGTTTCGGCCTCATCTCTGCTGGGCTTCTATATCGGCCTCAAAACCGGAGCTGACATGGAACGGAATATCTCAGATTCCAACTTTCCGGAACGGGTTTTGAAGGTATTCCAAGAACTCAAAGAATAATCTTATTCCTGCCCCCGTTATCACGCGTGATAACGGGGGTTTAAGTATTCGGGAATATCTGTGTACCATCCCCGTCTAAAACCTTTTATATGGCCTCTAAAATGGCAAATTGGGTAAAAGGCAAGTATTACTTATGTAATGGGTCTCGCTGTCATACTTAAATATTGCTTAGAAGTAATTCGGAGAAATGATTCAACAGGCTTTTTCTAAGAAATGCAGTTACTATAAAAAAGCAATCTTATTGCGGGAAGGTGGTGTAACTCTTGCTGGAGCCATGGACAAAAGAACTTACATCTTCCATGTTGCCTGATGGGATATGTAAGAAAATTGCCGAGGAAATCGGAGCAGACAACCTTCTAAAACTGGCTGTACTGGTGGGTGGATCCACCTTTTATATTCCACAGGCTGAAAGCATTCTGCGTCCGCTCAGAAACCAGAAAATTAAAGAGGAGTACAACGGGTATAACAGTGCGGAACTCGCCGGAAGGTATGGAATCACCCAACGACAGGTACAGCAAATCGTACAACAAAAAGCGGAATATTCTACATCTTACTAACAGGAGGGTAAATCAAATGCTTATCAACAGCGGCACTATCCGTGAGGCTTTCCAGAGCTTCAACACAGTGTTCAACAAAGCGTTCCAAGAGATGGAGGCACAGTATCCCCGTGTGGCTATGGAGGTTCCCAGTGAAACGCGGGACGAAAGCTACGCATGGCTGGGAGCTGTCCCCTCTATGCGGGAGTGGATTGGTGACAGGGAAATCAAAAACCTGTCCGCCTACGGCTACACCATCCGCAACAAGGACTTTGAGCTGACCGTGTCTGTACCCCGCAACGATTTGGAAGATGACTGCATCGGTGTCTACAAGCCCATGTTCCAGGATTTGGCCTACAGCGCCAGGAAGCACCCTGACAAGCTGGTGTTCGGCCTGTTCCCCCGGTCCTTCACGGAACCGTGCTTTGACGGCAAGCCTTTTATCAGCGATGACCACACCCCTGCCGTTGCGGGGAAAATGGTCAAGCCACAGAGCAATAAGGGGACGTACAAACTCACGCCCGAGAGCTACGGTGCAGCCCGCACCCAGATGATGTGCCTGGTAAACGACCAGGGCGAGGTCATGAACATCGTCCCGGATTTGCTGGTTGTGGCACCTCAGAAGGAGGCCATCGCCCGGACTATCCTTATGGCGGATGAAATCCACCAGGAGGTCAACATCTACAAGGGCACCGCCGAGTTGCTGGTGGTGCCGGAGCTGGCCGCCAACCCGGAGCAGTGGTTCCTGCTGTGTACCAAGCGCCCCGTCAAGCCCTTTATCTTCCAGAACCGCCGCAAGCCGCAGCTTGTCGCCAAAGACAGCCCCAGCGATGACAACGTGTTCTTTAATAAGAAATTCATCTACGGAGTGGACGCTCGCTGCAATGCCGGGTATGGCCTGTGGCAGCTTGCCTTTGGTTCCACCGGCGAGGCAGATATGCCTGCTGGGGCATAAGGAGGGCGCTATGAACATCAAGTATATTTTTCTGAGCAACTCCCTTCCTTTCGAGGAAAGCGGCTACAGTGCCCAGACGCCCTATAAGCTGGTAAAGCTTCTCCCACTGGGGCTGGTTCACAGCACAAAAGGCGATTTCCTGGTGGACAATGAATCCTTTCAGTCTATCCGCTGTAAATTCGCGGAGCGGCAGCTCCAAATTCCCATCGACTACGAACACCAGACATTGAAGGATATGCAGGCCCCGGCGGCGGGCTGGATTAAGGATATCGTGCTGAAAAGCGACGGTATCTATGGGGCTGTAGACTGGACAGAGCGGGCGATGGAGTACCTGAAAAACCGGGAGTACCGCTATCTATCCCCGGTCATTCTGACCCAGGGGAAGGAGCGGCGGGTGGTTGCGCTCCACTCAGCGGCCCTCACCAACACCCCCGCTATTGACGCAATGGTGCCCATTACTTGTAGTGATAAGCCCAATGAAGGCGAAGGCAGCGCGGATCAGGAGAACGTAGTGGACGGCGGCAAGGACAATCTGGCGGCGCTGGCGGCGCTTTTGCAGCTTGATCCGTCCGCCACCATGGAGGATATCTATCAAGCGGTTTCTACCTTGCTGGAAAGGAAAGAAGCCCTAAAGCTCAAAGCAGATGCCTGCCAATTTGAGGTTGCCCGAATGAAGGCGGACAGCGTGGTGCTGGAAGCCCTAAAGGACGGGAAGGTGCTGCCCTTCCAACGTGACTGGGCATTCCAATCCGCAATGAATGACATGGACAGTTTCACTCTTTGGCTCAAGACCGCGCCCCAAGTTGTGCCTATGGGTGAAGTTTGTCCCGGGAAGCCTCCCCAGGCGCAGCGCCATCATTCCAGAGCCCACGAGTTGATGGGGCTGTCTGCTGAGGATATCGCAAAATACGGAAACGTCTAAATAGGAGGGTTTGACCATGGATTTTGAGAAAATCGGCGGTCACAACGCCGCTGTCCGGGGGTATATCCTCCGTATGCTGGTGAAGGGCTACCATAACGCCCTGGCCGTCCGCCGCATCTCCAACTGTCTTGTCCGGGACGGACTGGTTTCTGACCCGGATATTTGGGAGCCTTTGAAATACCTCTATGATATGGGCTTCATCGAGTTCACCAACAAAAAGATCATGCCCGACACCGCCTATGAGCAGGACGGTGTGACACGGTTAACCACGAAGGGCGTCCGTTTCATTGAGAACGGCGGCGACCCGGAATCGGGGATTGATTTGTGATGGGTAAACCCAGAAAGCCGCGCTCAGACGCGAAGCTATACCAGCTTCCAAAGACCGTTCTGGACGGCGTTAATGAACGGTTGGTGAACTACAACATGAGCTATGCTGATATCATTGTATGGCTCGCAGAGCAGGGCTATAAAGTCAGCCAATCATCTCTGTCCCGCTACGCCTTCAAAGTGTTTGAATCGGCGCAGCGTGTCGCTGATGACCTGGAGAAAACCAAGTACATTATTGACGTTATCGGCAGAAATCCCGATCTGGACACCACTGAGGCAACCAGCGCAATCCTTAAAAGCGGGTTGCTACAGAAGATTTCCTCCGCTGAGGAAGAATTCAATAATATGCCCATTGAAAAGGCGGGGCGACTGTTTGTCCAGCTGGCCAAGGCCGAGGCTGACCGCAAAAGGACGGACTACGCCACCAAACGGAAAGCGGAGCTTGCCTTTGACCAGATGGAGGCGGACTTGCTGGCTCAGGTTCGACAGTACCCAGATTTGGCTGCACAGTTGAAGGATGTACTCAACCAGGCCCGTACCCGGATAGCCAACGCAGACCTTGAATAAAGCATAGCAGCGGCCCATCTCCATGCCATGAAGGAGGCGGGCCGCTGTGTATACTTATTCCATTTGCTTTCAGATATTCCCGTTTAGACGTCGTTTAATTGCAGATAAAACCGCGTCTTTCAAGGTTCTTCAATTACGTTTTGCGTGTCCCGTCACACCTGCCCAGGGACACCGTGATTCTCACCGCCGGATGCGCCAAGTACAAGTACAACAAGCTGAATCTGGGTGACATCGGCGGCATCCCCCGCGTACTGGACGCCGGTCAGTGCAACGACTCCTACTCCCTGGCGGTCATCGCCCTGAAGCTGAAGGAGATCTTTGGCCTGGACGACATCAACGACCTGCCCATTGTCTACAATATCGCCTGGTATGAGCAGAAGGCCGTCATTGTTCTGCTGGCCCTGCTGTACCTGGGCGTCAAGAACATCCACTTGGGTCCCACCCTGCCCGCCTTCCTCAGCCCTAACGTGGCCAATGTGCTGGTGGAGAACTTCGGCATCGCCGGAATCGGCACCGTGGAGGACGACCTGAAGCTGTTCTTCCCCGAGGCATAAGCGCTGTTCGGACCGCACTTTTCATGCGGCAAAACAGATAATTTTGTGAAAACTGGCCCCCTTGTAGGACAAGGGGGCCAGTTTTTACTTATATCAGTTCCGGCGGGACACCATTCTACGGCAAACGACAAAAAGCAATAAAACTCCCACAAAAATACCAGCAGTTGCCAAGCATGTGCATTCCGTATATAATACTTTTAATATCTCTTGGAATCATTGTTCAAGATGACAATCACCGAGGTGGATGCAGATGGCACTACAGGCAGATATGCTGGAGAGTATACCGCAAACAAAATATTTGTCCGCAGAGAGCTATATTTCCTACCGGGCCATTATGCGCACTTTTTATCTAGAATATCAAAACATGCACTATCAGCTGGATAAGGATACTATTCTATCCCTGCTGCATAAGGACGCCCTCTTTGCTGCATACACTGTTGAACAGCTCGTATCGGATCTCGATCAACTGGTCAAGTGGAAGAACCTGGCCCCTATACAAGATCCCCACAAGGCATACACCATCGCTGATTTTAAAAATCGCCAGTTCCAGTACATGATGACGGAAGCCGCCCTGGAAGTAGAGCGCATGACCATCACCCTTGAAAATTTGTATACGCAGACCACAGGACTTTCTTCCAGCGCTTTCCGCCGGATTCAAAAAGCACTGCACACTGCTGAGCATCTGGAGGAGATGTCTCTGAAGGATGTGGGAGAATGGTGGCAGGAACTCCAGGAGGATTTCCGCCGGCTGCGTCAAAATCATCAGGATTACCTGCGGGAATTTTATGGCCCCAGCGCGGAAAAACAGATGAGATCTGCTGAGTTTATTGCATATAAGCAGCATCTGATTCGTTACCTGGAAGATTTTATTCAGGATCTCCAGAGCAGCGCGACCCAAATCAGTGCACAGCTTGAGGCTTTTACAGAGGAGCAAATCGAGCGTATTCTCACGCTCGTTTATCAAAGCGCACTGGAGATTCCCCGTCCCCACTCTGAGCAAACACCCCTTTGGCAGGAAGAACTTCGGCAAAAGGAACGGGGTGTATGGAAGTCTCTGACAGCCTGGTTTACCGGGAAAGGCTCCACTGCCAGGCAGGTCATGGATGTCACAAATGAAGTGATCCGCAGAGTGGTTCAAAATGCGGCAATTCTGGTCCAGATGCAGGATATGGGGGTCAGCAACAAAGCGGAGCTGCGCCATCTGATGATACTGTTTTCCAATCTTCCCTCCCTGGAGGATGCACACAAGCTTTCCGCTTTGGCATTCGGCGCCCAGCAGGCCAGACACTTTACCGTAAATGATGAGCGGGAGACCGAGCGAATTGACTCAAGCACCTACGAAGAACGCCCTCTGGACTATTCCCTGCAGCCGAGAGTGCGGACCTATCGGCCCCGCATGGACCGCAGCGGATTTGCGGATAAGAGCGCAGAAAAGGCAGCCCAGCGGCAAAAAATTTTGGAAGAGGAGCGCCAGCTTCGAGAAAAAATTACACAGTACATTCAAGACGGAAAGCTGGATTTTTCCACTTTGTCCGAGCCTGTCCCGCCTGAAGTGCGGACGGTATTCCTGTCGTGGGTCGCAATGGCGAACCTTGCGCCGGATGGCTATGGCCATACCCAGTATGGGCAGCGCTTTATGCTGGAAAGGCGCGGGAACCGCACCTGCAACCTGATTTGCACAGACGGCACATTGTCCATGCCTGACTGTGTGCTGCTTTTTGAGGGGAATGGAAATGAATGAGTTTCGATATCTGCTGGACCGCTTCTGGGTAACACGGGCAGACAATAAGGACCTGTACTTTTCTGTGAAGCGGGCGCTGCCCCACTACCGCCGTCTGGTAAATGAGCAATTGGGATGGAACCTGATTGTCAATGAATCGGTCATAAAGCTGGAAAAGGTTCCGCCCAAGGCAATGTCCTGGATGGGGATACAGGAATTTCAGGAAAGCCTGGACTATTGCCTGCTATGCGGCACACTGCTTTTTCTGTCTGATTTGGACGATAGGGAACAGTTTCTGCTCTCCTCTCTGACAGACGCGCTGGAAGCAATCCTGGCAGAAATACAGCCCATGGACTGGACCCGCTTTTCCCATCGGAAATCTCTCGTAAGGGTTCTCCGGTATGCGCAGCAGATAGGGCTGCTCATTGTTTATGACGGCGTCAGCGAGGGCTTCGGAAGTGATCAGACCCAGGAGGTCCTCTATGAAAACACCGGGTTATCCCGCCACTTTCCCATCCATTTCGGGCGTGACATCATGCATTGCAGGTCCATCGAGGACTTTGAAGCATTTTCCTGGGAGGGGGAGGACGCGGAGCGAGGCCGCCAGCGGATCCAGCGCGTGTATCGGCAGCTGACATTGGCTCCGGCACTCTATTGGTCTGAGCAGGACCACAGCGATTATGACTATGTGAAAAATCAGCGCTCATGGATCAATCGCTATCTGGGCGAAGCCATAGGCGGAGAGCTGCAGGTCCACAAAAACGGCGTATTTTTTGTCTTGGAAGAGGAACATCGTTTTGGCTCCGTCCATCCGCGGGATTCCGCCATCTCAGATGTGGCTCTTCTGCTGTGCGCACAGCTTCGCAGCCAAATTACAGCCGGCATCTATCCCCGCAGCGAGGATGACACCGTTTTCCTGACCCGCCATGAGTTTCAGCACGAACTGCTGCAATGCCATACACAGTACGGAACTGGCTGGGGCCGCCGTCTGCGGGAGCTTTCGCTGGAAAATCTGGCCCAGGAATTGATTGCCTATCTATCAGGCTGGATGCTGTTGGACCAACAGCCGGAAGGCTTTGTACTCTATCCCGCTGTGGGAAAATGGATCGGACACTATCCCGCCCGCTATCAGGATGGGCTTAGAGAGGAGACTGCGGATGAACCGCTGGAAGATGCATAAGCTGGGGTTTGTGAATTTCTGGCTGTATGATCATGAGGAATTTCTGATAAAGGATGGGCACATCCTGCTGCGCGGCAATAACGCCTCGGGAAAATCCATTACCACCCAGAGCTTTATCCCCTTCCTTCTCGATGGCAACAAAAGCCCGGAACGACTGGACCCCTTTGGCTCCAGAGACCGCAAAATGGACTTCTATCTCCTTGGCGACGGAGAACGGGAGGAATCCACCGGCTATCTCTATCTGGAATTCAAAAAAGCCAATACAGAAGAATTTCTCACCATCGGCATCGGTATGCGGGCGCAAAAGGGAAAGGGGATCGACTTCTGGGGATTCTGCCTGTGCGATGGGCGCCGCATCGGTCCAGACGGAATATCGCTCTACGAAAAGCTCGGGGGACAGATGCTTCCGCTGACCAAGCAGAAGCTCCGCAATCTCATTGGCGACGAAAACAACTGGGCAGAAGCCCCCGGTACTTACAAGCAGCTGGTCAACGACCGGGTATTTCAATTCCGGGACATCCGCCAATATGATCAGCTCATTCAGCTTCTCATCAAGGTGCGCACTCCCAAGCTGTCGAAGGAGGCCTTCCGCCCCTCCGAAGTGAAGAAAATATTAAACGAGTCTCTCCAGGTGCTGACAGACGAGGACCTGTCCGCAATGGTCAGCACCATGGAACGCATGGATGCGCTGGAGGACACCCTGCGGGATCTTCGGTCTGCCATGCGGGATGCTTCCACCATCCGCAACGAGTACAGCCGCTATAATCAATATATGCTGGGCATGAAGGGTCAGGCCTATCTGAAGGCACATACCAAAACGCTTCAGCTCCAGAAGGAGCTTCAGGACGCAAAAGCCGGCCTGGAAGCCCTGGAACAGGCGCTGCTCGCTCAGGCCCGGCAGCAGGAAGACGCAGAGCGCCGGCTTCAGCGGGCCAAGGCTCAGTATGCGGCCTTGGGGGAAGACGATCTTGAGGCCCAGCGGAACCGGATGGCGGATGAAGAGACCACCTGCCGGCAGCTTGCGGAACAATTGGCGGGAGGACTCCATCGGCTGGAAACCCTCCAAAGCAGCATATCCCGCTGTGAAGTGGACTTGCGGCAGCAGGAGCGGGAGCGGTCTGACGCCCATGACTCCGTAAAACACGGCATCCGGGACCTGAAGCAGGAGAATGCGTGCTTGCTGCTTGGAGAAGCGCACGACCAGTATATCCGGCAGCTGTCCTCAGGGGATGACGAGGTGGACCATCAGAACCTCCTCCTTGCGCTCCAGCAGCGGAAAAAGCAGATCAATCAGGTTCTGACCTGCTTTCGGGAGCTGTCCCGTGCCAAAGATGCCTATGACACCGCCTGCCAGGCATTGGATGGGGCAAACACAGCGGAGATTCAGGCGAAAAGCGCTCTGCGTGACGCACAGCAGCAGGAACAGCAGGAGCGGGATCATCTTCTGGAGGAGTTCTCCCGCCGTCAGGCCGGCAATCAGGAGCTCCATTTTTCCCGGGAGGATACCCTTACCATAAAGCGGTTGATTTCCCAATACCGTTCCCCTGCCGACTGGACGGAGATTCGGAATTTGATTGATTCCTGCTGCCGCGACCGGCTTGGCCAGCTTCAGGGGGTGAAAAACCGTGCAGAGTTCGAACTGAAGAACCGGCAGAAGGAGCGAAATGAGCTTCAGCTGGAGCTGACTCGGCTTCGGAGCCAGCCGGAACCCATACCGTACCGCAGAGACCAGATACAAGCGACCCGCCTTCAGCTGATGATGCGCGGCATCCCTCATGCGGCCTTTTATGAGGTCGTGGACTTTTCGCCGGACCTGGGGCAGGACATGCGGGATCTGCTGGAAGCACAGCTGGCTGATGCCGGAATTTTGGATGCTCTGGTGGTCCAACCGGAGCATTTGGGTGAGATTCAAGAGCTGCTCCAAACATATCCGGACCGGTTTCTTGTTCCGGAGGCTCCCGTCAGCGATCCCATTACCAGCCTGGTCCCGGATGGCGACCCACGTTTTCGGGAAACCGTCCTGGCCTGTCTGTGCGGCATCTCCCGGTCTGATCCGGAGGCGGGAACCGCGCTGCTGCCGGACGGGAGATTCCGCTGCGGTATGATCCATGGATACAGCTGTGCGGAGGGTCCGGCCGGCTTTGTGGGCGCTGCGGCGCGCCGTGCCAACCGGGAACGCCAGCTGCGCGAATGCGAAGAACGCCTGGCGCATGCTGAGGAAATGCTGCGTGAAAAGGAAGCCGAAGCAGCTACCCTCGCTCACCGCCTGGAACAGTTGAAGGAAGAACGGGAACAGCTGCCGGTGGCGCTGGACTTGGACCACGCACTGGAAATGCTGGCACAGGCGCAGAAGGCATTGACGGAAGCGGAAGCCGAAAAGGAGCGGCGCCTAGCGCAGGAGCGGGCCGCCAAGCAGGCCGTTGCCCAATTGGAACGGCAGAGCCGTGAGCTGAGCATGGGGCTTCCCTACATGCGGACTGAGGATGCCTATGAGGAGGCGCTCGACTCCGCTGAGCATTACCAATGCCTGATGAGCACGCTGACGATTTGCCACAGCAAGTTTATTTTTGCTGCCAGAGCGCTTGTGTCAAAAGAGGAACGCATCGCGGAACTTCGGGATCAGGCAAGCGCGCAGAGCAAGAGCAACGCCCAGACCCAAAAGCAGATTGATATGTCCCAGTCGCGTATCCAAGCGATACAAGCATTTTTGGAGCAGCCGGAAAACCAGGCCAAGGCACAGCGGCGCACAGAACTCAATCAGGAAATGGACGCACAGCAGAAGCGCATGACCGACGCTGAGAAGCAGTATGCCGTGCTGAAAAGCGAACAGAACTACAAGCGCACGCAGTTTCATCAGGACAACGACCGTCTGTGCTGCGCAGTTATAGAAGAGGACGATTTGGAGAAGTATTTCCTGGAGGATTTGAAGCTGGGGCTCTCCTCCGTATCTGACAGTCCCATAGAACAGCAGGCCCAGGAGGCCTGCGGAAAGGTCCGCCCGGAAGACCGGGAGCGTACCCCTGAACGTATCGGGGACGCACTGCGCAACAACTACCAGCAGCACAATAATACGCTTCTGAAATATCAGCCGAAGATCGAGCTGGTATTTGATGACGCCGCCAATCAGGGAATGCTTCGTCAGCGGTTGTGCATCAGTCTGCAATGGGCCGGAAAAGAGCTATCACTCTACGATTTTATCCAGGAATTGCAGGCAAAAATTGATATGACCGCTACGCTGCTGGAGGAAAAGGACCGGGAGCTGTTTGAAAACATTCTGGCAGAGACCATCAGTCACAAGCTGCGCTCCCGTATTGAGGAAAGCCAGCTGTGGGCAAAGAACATGACCGATCTGATGGGCACGCTGAAAACCTCCATGGGATTGACCTTCCGCCTGGAATGGAAGGCAAAAAAGGCGGAGGGCGAGGCAGAACTGGACACCGCCCAGCTGGTCCTGCTGCTGAACAAAGACCGGGCGCTTGTGACTCGCGAGGACAGTCAGCGCGTATCCACCCACTTCCGCACAAAGGTTAAACGCGCCAGACAGGAAGCCGCGCTCCAGGAGCAGCTGATCAGCTATGCAGACCTGATCCGTGATGTACTGGATTACCGGAGCTGGTATGAATTCCATCTGCTGTATGAGCGGGATGGAGAGCCGAAAAAAGAGCTGACCGACCGTGTCTTTAACAAGTTCAGCGGCGGTGAAAAAGCCATGGCCATGTATGTCCCGCTTTTTGCGGCAGTATCCGCCCAATATCAGAAAGGCGGTTCCCAGTGTCCCATGCTCCTGGCTCTGGACGAGGCCTTCGCAGGCGTCGATGAGCGAAATATCAGCGCCATGTTTGAATTGGTGGGCGTTTTGGACTTTGACTATATTATGAATTCTCAGTCCCTTTGGGGATGCTATTCCAATGTAAAAAGTCTGGATATCGCCGAGCTGCACCGCCCCGCCAATGCCTCGGTGGTAACCATCCTGCGCTATTACTGGAACGGCGCTCAGCGGACATTGGAGGAGGACGGCCAGTGAATGAGTTGACAGCGGACTGTGCGGCTTTTTTCAAAGCGCGTCCCGCATACCACCGGATCTTGGAGCTTCTTTTACAAAAGTACAGAAGCTTTGGCCGCCCAGCCGGAACGATTTGCTTGTCCGACGCCACATCGGAGGAATGCGATGCGGCCCGGGCCCTGTTTGGCCGCACATTTTCTCCCCCTCTTCGCATCAAAACCGCGGATTTTGAAGCCGCGCTCCAGGATACGCCCTTTCACGGCGTCGTTTTAAAAGAAGTATTGGAATGTTACTTTGACACCGTGGTCCAGACCAAGCACCAGCTCGTGGAGCAGCTGGATACCCAGATGCTCCGCATCATCGGGCAGGCAAAAAACGCCATACAGAGCGAGGTATGCCGCCGCTGGCTGGATGCTCTCTCCCATAAGCAGGGCGACGGATATCATTTGATTCGGACTTCTCTGGGCAAAGATGAGAATGCGGTCTATCAGGCCATTTTACAGGCCTGCAAAAGTTTGGAGTGGTTGGAGCAGCACCCCGCAGAGCGGCCCCGTCTGGCCGTGCTTAGCGCCCATGCAACATCAGATCCCCACGCGCTGGATACCACCTCCCTTGGCGGCAAGCTCTTTCTGCATCTGCTGTCTGTGCGAATGGACACCAAGCCCCCCACTACGGCAGAAGAGCGGGCTTCACTTTACTATAACTGCGGTATTTTGTGCGACAGCATATCGAGTTCCGTCACACAGGTAGGCGTACACTTGTATACGGACACAGAGGAACATCCGGCTTACCGCGCCTTCCGCCTGCGGAACGAAGCAGGTACCATCGCGCTCACCAATCTGGCCTGCATCAAGGCGGCAAACAGTTCCTCCGGGAAGGCGTATTTGGTGGAAAACCAAATGGTATTTTCTCAGCTGTGCGATCAGGCCCCTCATTTTCATTCTCCGCTGATCTGCACATCCGGACAGCCGATGGTCGCTGTGTTCCGTCTGCTGGATATGCTTGTGTCCTCCGGCACGAAGCTGTTTTACTCCGGTGACTTTGATGGAAAAGGCTTGTCCATCGCCTTACAGCTTTTGGCACGCTACCCTGACCATCTGTATCTATGGCATATGACTGCGGCAGATTATGCGCGGTGCTGCTCAGATGTACGTCTGAGCGAAGCCAGCCTTGCTCTTCTCCGCACCTGCGCAAATACCGCCCTCGCTCCTACCGCAGATGCCATTGAGCGCAAGGGGTATGACGGTTATCAGGAGCTGCTGCTATCCGAATTGCTGGCAGACTTGATTGATACCTGATAGGATGCAAATGCTTCCTTCATCTCACAGATCTGTTCTGCCTTGTCACCAAGAAGTGCAAGGTCAGAGAGGAGCAGTCGATCCAGTTCTCCCCGCATCGCAGCCTGCATAGGCTGTGCCAAGCCGCCCTGAGGGAAATGGCTGGTAACAGCTTGGGTGGAAAAACCAATTATCGTATCAGCATTATCCACACAGTGTTCCAGCAATGAGCAAATATCCCGCTCATTGCGTCCATAGATCCAGACTCTCATGAACCTTTCCTTTCCGCTTGACCTGGATGGCTCTTTTGCAATCGCGTGGTCTGTAGTTAAAATGGCGTTATGTATCAGCTCTCACTATTTTTATTCTGCTCAATTTTCTATTATTCTAACCACAGTCATATTTTTAATGAAAGCGTCGGCGCTAAATGGCCGCAGCCCGGAAAGACTTGCAGTTTCAAGTCTTTCCGGGCTGCGCTTTGCCATATTTCTTTAGAAAAAATATACCGGATATTTTCGCATCTGCTCATACAGGATCTGTCCCACTCTTGTGATCACCGCGCTGGAATACAATTCCCCGAGATTCTCTAAGATTAGGGGGATATCATGTCTGGCAAAGGAAAATTTCAACTGTGCTCCATACAATGCTTCGGCGGCCTCGACCTGTGCATCAAAGTCCACATCAAAGGGTCTGGCACGAACACGGCTGATACAATCATAAACATCCCTATCCACAGGATAGTCATTCAAATCCGACAACAAAGCCAATCCATGGTCAAAAATCGGACAGAGCCGAAATTCCTTTGTCTTTTCATTGCGGATCACCGCCAGATTATTTGTATGGCGGTCCTCATTCAAGAAAAAGGAGTCCAGCTCCACCAGCAAGGTCAGATACTTCCCTACACCAGTCAGGCCGGTTGTCTGTTCAATGAAATCTACCGTATATCGAATCCGTTCCTGCGGTTCCTCTATTCTGCCAAGTGCTGCCGCCAGACCTGTGCCCTTATAGGCGCGGTGCAGCCGCTCAAAAGGAACCAGCATCTCGTTCTTGGCGCGAAAGCTTTTACTTACACAGCCGGGAATATCTTTCCCCTGATACTGCACCCATATGGGCGTATATTCCACAAAATCGGGTACGTTGGATCGCTTCAGCAACTGCGATACCACAACCTCAGCCAACGCCTCATAGCCCATATGATCAGCTTTGTACCACTTGCCATCCAGCTGCCATTTTGGCTGGTCACCTTTTGAAGTATGCCCTTGAATCGGTTCCTGCTCAATGGAATCAAGATTGATTTTGTCCATACGCTGCTCTCTCCATCGGGTAATAGTGGAATTTCAGCCACATATCATCCTCAGCCATTCGACCCCGCGTCTTTTCTACGATCTGCAACGGATCATAGGATGTAAGCTGAAGCTGATTCAGTATCTCCTTCGCATTGCCGCGTGTTGCCGGAAAACAGCGTTCCTTCAAAAACGTCTCGAAATCATCCCAAGTGGGATGCTCAACGACGCCAAATGCACGATGGAGCATGTCCTTTGTTTTATTCTGAACCATGATTCTTTGATTGAGAAAATCCACATCAATGATCGTGCAGGGATGCTGCTGATACATATAGGTCATGCGTAAGGTATAGCCTTCCGCCGGTTTTTCATTCAGATATTTCCTAATTACCTGTCGGGAGGTATTGAAACGCTTCGCTGCTTCCTGCATGGTCATTCCGTTTTCAAGCAAGCTGCGGATCGTTTGCACATCCTCCGCAGTGAACTTTTTCTTTCTTCCTGCTTTGCGAGGATTCTTTTCTCTATATATCTGAGCAATTTTTGTCAGTTCATCCACATCGTCCGTTCCAAACAGTTCCAGGCATAATTTACGGTAGTCCACGTTCATTACCTCCTTTCTAAATTATATGTAATTATTTTAATTTAATTCCATTGTAACAAAAATATTGAGATTGTCAACTACCTTTGCGATTCGCAACGAATAGCCGTTTATCGCTTTGCCAATATTCTTAATTACAGTAATCGTGGTGTTCCCCCGCTGTTTCTGTTATTTCTTGCAATCCCGGCACCACTTGCACAAACAGCTTAGGCTCTGTCTCTCACTTTTGAGGGACAGAGCCTAAGCTGTTTTTTTCCGGAAGTATAAAGCTTCTCAGGCCGCACTTTTTCATACGGCAAAGTCGATAAATGGCAGCATGTTTTTTTGTCTATCCTGCCGCTTACATTAGCTACGGCGGAACCCTGTCCATTTTCAATATTTTTACAGCCCGCAATCCATTGCGGGACAAGGGTTTCAGCGTCACTTACATTAGTTCCGGCGGGATACATAGGACCGTGAAATGCCGCACTGGGCAGCGATTTCCCGCTGGGTCAGCGGGTTCTGGCCGCCAAGGCCGTAGCGCAGGCCGATGATCATGGCCTCCCGCTCGTTCAGGCAGTCCTTCACGCACTTCCGTACCTTGATACAGGATTCTCGGGCGTCCAGATTATCCAGCATATCATCGTCCACGCTGATGACATCCATCAGGGAAAGGGAGCTGCCGTCCCCGTCCGCCTCCAGCGTGTCCGACAGGGACACCTCCCCCTGGAGCTTTTTCCGGCTGCGGAAGTGCATCAGAATCTCATTCTCAATGCACCGGCTGGCATAGGTGGCAAGACGCACGTTCTTGTCCGGCTTGAATGTGGAGATCCCCTTGATGAGCCCGATGGTGCCGATGGAAATCAGGTCGTCCTGGTCATCGGTCTGGGTGTAGTACTTCTTAAAGGACTATTGCAAGAGACTAATCCACCCCGCTGAAAATGGGCTGAAGCCTGCTGCCCCAGCCGGAGATAGATCTCTAAATAGATCTGCTTATCGTCGCTTTGCTCCAACACCACAATGTGATCCAGGATCGTCGCCACGACTTCAGATTGGATTCCATTTGTAAAGTTCAGTTCTTCCCACAGGGCCTTTTCCAGGAGTTTTGGGTCAATCTCCGTACTTTTTTGCATTTGCTCCTGCTGACACAGAGACATCCGCTGTTCCTCTAGGGCGGAGATCTGGCGGTTGAAGCGTCCGTTGCGCTCCTTAAACTCCTGGAGGGTAATAGCATCCGCCATGCTCAGCTCCAGCAGCTTATCCTTCTTCTCCTCGATCTGGCTGATCTGCACCTCGATCCGCCCAATCTGAGCGGAGTAATCCACCCCGCACGAGGTTTCCCCAATGCTGTCCAGCACCAACCGGATGATCTGTTTTTTCTCTGTAACCACCTTCTCAAAGAGGTCGGCCAAGACCTGATCCACTTCATGGGTACGGATACCCGGTAGATCGCACCCATCCTTTCCTTTCTGGCGGTAGGTCTTGCAGCGCCAGAACTCCGTCTCTCCTTTCTGGGTCTTAAAGGACTGGCGATGGAAGCTGGTGCCGTGTCTGCCGCAAATGATTTTCCCACTGTATGGATAACGGTTGTGGTAACTGGTGGCTTTTGTCCGAACCTCACGGCTCCGCTGCTTGAAGATGGCGTTAGCCTGATCCCACAACTCTTCCGAAACAATGGCTGGGATGTTGGGATCTGGGTACATAACCCATTCACTCTCGTCCAAAAAGGCTTTCTTTTTGGTTCGGTAATCCAGCGACTGGGTCTTGTTGCCGCAGTACCATCCCTTGTACTTAGGGTTGGTCAGAATATGCCGGATGGTCAGCTGATTGAACTCATTACCCAGCAGGCTGGTGTGTCCTCGCCGGGTCAACTCCTGAGAGATCTTTCGGATTCCATACTTCCCA
Source organism: Clostridiales bacterium (assembly GCA_902362925.2). Lineage (GTDB taxonomy): Bacteria > Bacillota > Clostridia > Oscillospirales > Oscillospiraceae > Pseudoflavonifractor. Next base: position 24,850 of record CABIYL020000015.1, read on the forward strand.
GTGGCGTAGAGTTCAAAAATGAGCCGCACCGCCTCAGCCTGCTCCGGGATAATGGTCAGCTTGCAGTCCTTCTTATCGTACCCCCACAGACGGTTATTGCCCAGAACATGACCGTTCTTGATGGACTGTCGGAACCCGAATTTCAAACGCTCGGACAGCTTCCGCACCTCATCCTGGGCCACCCCTGCCATCACCACCAAGCGAAACTCGCTATCCGTATCCAGGGTATTGATGTTGTCATTTTGAAAGAGAACGCCCACATTGGCATCCAGCAGTTCCTGAGTGTACTGAATGCTGTCCAATGTACTTCTGGAAAATCGGGAGATCTCTTTGGTAATAATGAAATCAAACAAGCCCCGGTGGGCGTCGTCAATCATCCGCAGAAAACTCTCCCGCTTATAGGTGCTGGTTCCTGAGATACCTTCGTCCACATACCCCTGTACGAATGTCCAGTTGGGATTTTTCTGAATGAATTCCGTGTAGTATTGAACTTGGTTTTCCAAACTTCCCTGCTGCTCCACTTTCTCCGTAGATACACGGGCATAATATGTAACCCGCAGGGAAAGGTCGTAGATAGACCTGCCCATCCGTAACTGTTCCCGCAGCTTTCTAATGGTCATCATGCCGTTGATCCCCCTTCTGCTCTTGTACTTGTAAAGGCTTATCTTCAGCATAATGGGTGAAATGCTTTCTGTCAAAAAACCGAGAATGACTGGCAGAATGATAAAGATCCTCTGAGATAAAGTTCCGCTGCCACAGTCGCTTCAAAAGAACAAGCCCGATCTCACGGTCAATCTCATTCATGCTCAAACCTCCTTCTCGGTAAGTTATGCCTTTTGAACGGATACTATGATGTTCGGATTCAAAGCCACATGAACGCACTGGCAGCGTGTGCTGCCAGTGCGTGGTATCTGACTTTGAATATGCCGGTCATATTCATCGCCATATTTATCGAGCCCCTGGCGAAATGGGAACATGGCAGGTTGTCCGTGGCGAGGACGATTCATAACTCCACAGCGTCGGTCGTACCGTGCGCCGTAGGGTTCCCCCGCTTACGTGGGAGGCCACCGTTCGGAAGTACCATTATGTCTGTGCTGCTCTCCTCCTGAATGAGCCATAAGCACCCAGGCGTATCGCTTACAAATCGCTCACATCGGTGTGACCGATGGTCATGGCGGTAAACGAAAAATTGCATTGGCACAGTGACGTACCTGCTCATGCTGCCGATATTCCATTATCAAGGTTCACCGAGAAGTGAAAACCCCTCTATTAACAAGGACATCTGGAGGCGATTTTTTAAGTCTCTTTGAAAAGTTTTTCTAAAATCTTTTTGAGATTCTTTTTGCCAGCCTGGATGCTGTAATAGACCGCTTGTACGGAGGTGCCGTCCGCAGCGGCGATTTCTTCCAAGGTCATGTCCATAAAGTAATAGGCATAGATCCGGTCTGCCTGTTTTCTGGGGATAGACCGCATAGCTTTGTAAAGTTCTTCGTTCTGGATATGCCGCATCGTTTCTTCTTCCGGCCCAGGTACTTGTTCTAAAATGTGAGCCTCCACTCCCGGTTCACTGTCCAGAGATACCACATCCCCGTTTCGGCTTCTCCGCTTCTCCAGGGCCTGGTCAGCAAGACGACACTGCTCAAACATGGCGTCAATCTTGTAGGAAACAGGATATTCCGAGTATGTAGAATCCAGATGGGGGTATTCTTTTCTCAAATCAATAAATTTCATGTTGGCAACTCCTTTGAATTGTTTTGAAGTATTCAAAGAAGTTGCTACGGGTACGCTGCTATGGAGGGATGCCAGTGCGCTGTAAACCAATCAAACTGCAAATAAAAAAAGGCATATCGAATCTCATCGTTTTTACGACAAAATTCGATATGCCTAACACAAACGGATTCCCCGGGGCCGGGTCTGTCAAATAACAAAAGAAAAGAGGATTTTCTTTTCCGTTTCAGCGGACGGTCTAGAAAATCCTCTTTTCTATGCCACGGGTTATACAGTTGTTTTGATTCAAAAAGAATTGCGCACCGAGATCACTCTTTCTATAAAACTTTTAATATATCATACAGTTGAGGTCGAAAGAATGATAACACAGTCGGAAGGTCGAAATTTGCTGACAAATGGAAAGAAAACAGTGCTTTTACTGAAATTAGGTTTAATTCATATTGCGTTTCCTACGTTCCCACGCTAAAATGATGGTAGGCAGAACAACAGGAGGAGGTTTGAGCGACATGAAATATCTTCTGTACCGATCCCCTGGAAGCATAGAGAAGGATGTGACAAAACACGAACTGGTGGCTGTGGAATTTGGTACAGACATCTATGAAGTCACGGAGGCTCTGGTCGAAGCAGCGTCTCAAGATCTGGCTGGTATGCCGGAATACGAGGGGTGCCAGACTGCTGCCTATGCTCCCGAACCGTTAAAGCCATTCCGTAAGGTCAAACGCTACGACTACGAGATGATGGGTATTGTCTATCCTACTCATGGGGATGAAAATATCTTGATCGACTATGGAGTTGCAGAAAGACCTGAATAAAACGCAAAAAGGGAAACCCGGATTCAGTCCAGGTTTCCCTTTTGCATTGTGTCATAATTTCTATTTATAGCCGCCCTCGCAGCTCCGTCCAACTGGTGGCAGTCTCCAGCTCCACACCGGCGTTAAGCGCTTTGAAATGCTCCTTGCCGCAGTGGATTTTTAGCTGCTCACTGGTTTTCAAGTGCATAAAGCTGGTATCACCCTTGGTTTCCAGGACGAAATACAGCTTTTCCTCGCCATTCTTGTTGAGATACACAGCCCAGTCGGGGTTGTACGTGCCGATGGGGGTTTCAATTTTGAATCGGCTGGGAATCTTGAAGAACATCTTCACATCCGGGTCGTTGTCCAAGGCCACGGCAACCGGCTTCTCCACCGTGGAGCTGTCGTAAACCACATAGTCATAGACGCTGTGTTCCACCTTTACGGCGTTCCGATCCAGGTTAGCAAGCAACTCAGTGGTGTCGAAGATTTCCTGCACATAATATTCCTGGCCGTCCAGCTTCACATAGCGGATACCGTCGATAGCCAGGGCGTGGCGGTGGCTGCGGATCAGCTCTACGACTTGCTCCAGAAATGCCTCCGGGTTGTTGAGGAAATCCCCGCACCGTCCGCTCTCCACCAGAATCCGGTTGACGGTGGCCGGGGTCAGCAACGTTTCATCGCTGATGGCGGTAATAATGTCCGGCAGGGCCTGATAGTCGTTGGCAATATCCATTGTCCGCATTTCCCGTTCTATGTGACTGATTCCAGCCTGTTCAATATGGATGCCGGCGGTCTGGGACACCAGTCGGGTTTTGGGGATATGGGGCATTTCCCGGATAGCTTTGACGCAGTTCTCCACAAGCTGCTCGGTGTCAATGCTCACCCGATAAGCGGTTTTCTGCTTGATCTTGTTCCATAGCTCCAGGAACTCCGGGGAGAGCATGACTTGTTTGTTGAGCCGCACCACCACATCACGGGAAGCATCCCGCACCGGGGGCTTCCGGTCGGCATTGGCGATAATCTGCTCAAACCGCTCTCTGGCAGCTTCATATTTTTTCGGCAGGTCAAGGGTTCCGTTTTTCAGAGCGTTTTTCATGGTGTCCTTGACCTTGCCGGTGCTGGTGATATACCCCTTTTGCTCAAAATGTTGCAGCAGCTCGGTTGCTTCCTCGTGAGTGACAGTGTGTTCCTCCACCACGGTTTCCGTATAGGTGGTTCCGGCCAGAGATTCCACCGCCACCGGCTGGGCTTTTTCCACGATTTCCTGTACCACTTCTTTGACAGGCTCCAGCGCCTTGGGCAGCTCGATTTCCCTGGGCTTGATTGCAGCGGCCACCTGACCAGCCTCATCAATCACACCAGCGGTTTTCAGGGCCTCCACTACCGCCTGGGCCTGTTCGGTCGTTACCTGCTTCTCCACGTCCCGATGGGCCTCATAGACCATGCCGGAAAACAGACTAAGCTGAAGCACACCGAACTTGACGCCGGTTTCGTCCTCGATCTCTTTCTGGAGGGTGGAAGCAAACTCGGAAAAGCTCTCGTTGGCCATGACGTGAAGGACATTGATATTCTTGTCCTCGATGCGCTCGCCGTCCTGGTTGACGCACAGGCGCAGGCCACGGCCCACCTTCTGACGGCAGGTAAAGGTGGACTTCTGCTCAATCAGGGTACAGACCTGGAACACGTTGGGGTTGTCCCATCCCTCCCGCAGTGCCGAGTGGGAGAAAATGAACCGCAGCGGACACTCAAAGCTGAGAAGCCACTCCTTGTCCCGCATAATGGTGTTGTAGGTGTCATCGTCGGCCTGAGTGTCGCCCTTGGTGTCCTTCAGACGGCCCTTTTTGTCCTGGGAGAAGTAGCCGTTATGTACCTTACTCACATCCGTGGTGAATCGCTCCTGAAGGACGGCATACTTGGGTTTCGCTATCAGCTCCTGATAGCACTCCTCAAACATGGTGGCATAGATACCGGGTGTGCCGTCCTCATGGCGGTACTTGTCCACCTTGTCGATGAAGAACAGGGACAGCACCTTGATGCCCTTGTCCAGATACCGCAGCTCTTTGTCCAGGTGGGTTTCGATGGTGCGCCGGATCTGCGCCTTCTTGACGATATTCTCGTCCACATCGCCAATGGCCTTGCCCAGCTTGACCTCCTGGGTATTACCAAACTCGATATGCTCAAAGTCAGGGGTGCAGTCAATTCCAGCGATGGTGTAGCCCTCGTACAAGTCCCGTTGCCCGGACAGCAGAAACAAATCGTCTCCCGGCTTGACGGTAATGGCCTTGCGGGTCACGGCTCCGGTCTTACCCTTCACATCCAGTTCCACTCTGGCCTTAAAGCCCTTGTCGTTGCTGACGGAAAGTAGCCGCACATAGGCTTGATTGAAGCCACCGGCAATCTGATTGGAGGACACGGCGATCTGCTTGACCAGCCCCATTTGGTAGGCATCCACTGGGGTCAGACGGTAGAGCAGATTGATTTTTTCCCGGTGAGTAGCGGAGTACCGCAGTACACACAGGGGGTTCAGCGTGGCAATGGCTTCCTTGGCCTTGGGGGTGTTGTCTACGCTCTGGGGTTCGTCGATGATGACGATAGGATGCGTGTTCTGGATAAAGCCCATGGCCGTTTCACCGTTGAGCCGATCCTGGGCCTGATTGATGATATTCTCCGCCTTCTTGAAAGCGTCGATGTTAATAATCATCACTTCGATGTTGGAACTGGTGGCAAACTGCCGCACATCGGACAGCTTGGCAGAGTTATAGATAAAGTATCGGCACGGCACATTGTCATATTGCAGGCCAAAATGCTCCCTGGTGATTTCAAAGGACTTATAGACACCTTCCCGGATAGCCACCGACGGCACCACAATGACAAACTTGGTGAATCCGTACTTGCGGTTCAGCTCAAAGATGGTCTTGGTATAGACGTAGGTCTTGCCGGTGCCGGTTTCCATCTCGATGCAGAACTGGCAGTCCTCCGCCGAAGGGGTCAGGGGCAGGTTGTTCCGCTTCTGGACGGTGTGCATATTGGCAGTCATAGTCTCCTGGTCGATATAAAGGGCGTTGCCCTGGCCCATTTCCGGGAGAAGGGATGTCTGCCGCTCATCCACCACGGAGAAGGTGCTTTGGGTTTTCTCCTGGCCGGTAAACAAATCCACCACAGCGTTGACTGCCTGGGTTTGGAAGTCTTGGGACTTGAATTTTAGTTTCACTGTTGATCCTCCGATTTAGGGAAAAGTCCTCGCTGGACATTATCGCTAATCAGCATTTTTATATGATCTATTTGAGGAATTCCGTGCTGAAATCTTCGGTTGCACCTTACACATTTTAGATAATCACAAAAATCGTCGCCATACACCAAAGGTGAACCACAATAATTGCATACCGGATGTAGGTCATCTACATAATATCTTCCAAAAGAATCTCGACGCCATTTCCACTCCCAGTTCCAACCGTTAATACTGTCTTTTTGGTATTGTATCCATAAAGGATTCGACTGCTTATAATTCTTAGCGTTGCCAATCTTAAATAGGATGAACAGTATTCCTATGATTAAATCTTATTAGGAAAACACACTGCCAGAAAGGATGTAGCGGGACTCAGCCCGCCACGGCGGGAATTTCAGAAGTGTTGATTTCAATGTATTCTGCTATCTTACGAAATTCATCAGCGAATTTGCATTTAACGCTGATATTTCCATTTTCGTAAACCTTGATATGGTCTACAAGATCAATGAGAGCCTCCCGGGTTAGTTTGTCGATGTTCTGGTATTTCATAAAGGCCACCAGCGCCGGGTGCTCATTGTCAACACCGTTTGCCAGTTCTGCCCGTTCAGCGGTCAACCGTTCCAACACATCAGAGAGGGCCGCTACCTGCCGTTCATAGTCGGCTTTCATGCTTCGATAATCCTGCTGGGTAATTTCCCCGTCTTTCCAGTCTTGATAAAGAGACTGCTTGTAGCGGGTGATTTTCGCCAGTTCCTTTTCCTTTGTGGTAATCAGCTCGTCCAGTCTGAAAGACTGGCTTTTTTTCGTTGGAGCCGAATTGATACAGGTAATCGCCTCAGAATAAGAAACGGCTAAATGTACCTGGTACTGAATACCGAATAGAACAGCGGCCTCCAGCCGTTCATGCTTGATTGAGTGCATGGTGCAGGCTGTCCGGGAACGGTTTTTGTAAGTAGAGCAGGCATAATACACATGATTGTTTTTACTAACGCAACGAGTGACTGCCCGGCCACAATCGGCACATTTCAGAAAGCCGCTGAACAAATGGACTTTCCGGCCTTCGGGAGAAGTTCGGGTGTCACGCTTTAACAGAGCCTGCACCTTGTCAAAGGTTTCATAGTTGATAATGGCTTCATGTGTTCCAGCCACCTCTACCCATTCTTCACGGGGAACCGTTTCAATCTGGTGTACCTTATAACTTTTTACCCGGCTACGGCCTTGTGCCAAATCCCCGGTATAAGTGGGATTGGTAAGTATTGCATGGATCATCCTGCCGCCCCACATAGGTTCGTCATAACCTCTTGTAGAAACAGGCAGGCCCTTGAGTAGTTTATACGCAGAGGGACTCGGGACGCCATGCTCATTCAAATGCAGAGCGATGGCCCGTTTTGATGTTCCTTGCAAGAATAACGAGAAAATGAGTTTGACTGTTTCAGCAGCATCTGGATCAACAATCAGTTTGTGTTTGTCTTTTGGGTGTTTAATGTACCCATAAGGAGCGAAAGCTCCGATGTATTGACCGTTGCGCCGCTTATAGTCAAATACTTGGCGGATTTTCTTTGAAGTCTGATAGCAATAGTTATCATTCATTACATTTGTTATCGGAACGATAATATTAGAAACGCTATCCGGGTTTGTAAAGCTATCCACATTTTCCGCAAGACTGATAAACCGGACACCCATCCGTACAAACAGGTTGTCAATCAGACTTCCCGCATCGCTGTAATTCCGGGCAAAACGGGAAAGGTCTTTTACCACAACACAGTTGATTTTCCCACTCATTACATCGGCCAGGAGCCGTTGGAAATCTTCGCGGTTGGCATCCGTTCCCGTGTGTCCATCGTCCACATATTCGGAAACGCTTTCAAATTCCTCGATGTGCTTTTGATAAAAGTCATTCAGCAGGTCGCGCTGGTTTTTAACGCTGTTGCTATCGTCTTTTCCTTTTTTCAAATCTTCTTTGGAAAGCCGGATATATTCGCCCAGCCGCCAGCGCCGGATTGTATAAGAGGGGGAGAAACTCTGTTGAACCCCTCTGTTTTTTGTTCGTGGCATTGTTCCTCCTTCCCTATCACATTACATTTATATTATACCTCTGTCCCGTAGGGACAACAAGGATGGCTCCGCCTCGGGACATTTTGTCTCGAAGTAGGCGCAGGCCGTAACCGAAGTTACAGCCCGCTTTTTTGACGGATCAAAAAGTCCGTCAAAATATCCTGGAGGGGTGGCCCGTTTTCTGTAAATTCCATTTTCACGCCGATCCCGCCGATGCTGAAGCAGTACGGATTTTGGGCAACTTGCAAAAACCTTATGACTCGCTCTTTTCGGGAAAGGGCATTATCAAAGGTTATACCGCTCACATCGGGCAGAGACTCGGGGGAGACTGCGCCAATGTCAACGCTTTTCATTCGTTCCAGTTCCTGTGCGGTTAATCTCACGGTAAAACCTCCTTTGTTCAGATTGATAAACGCCTCCCGGTTGTCCTGTGGGGAAACGCGAAAAGGCGGCACTGCACAAGTGCCGCCCTTTGGCCTGTCCTCACATCGGGACACAATGTCTCGAAGTTAATAGGGGCCGTTTTCGTAATGGTGCTGGGCCTCGCCCAGCGTTTTGAAATCAAATACATAATGGAGCTCACCGACAACGCGCCGGATGTCCTCGGGGGAAAAACCGCAGTTTTCCATCGCATAGATCACATATCCCCGGCAGGCGTTGTTGCTCCACGGCTCGGCCAGCATAGCGGCCAATACGGGATCGTATTTCATTTTCTAATTCCCCCTTTGATAAAATTTAGGGAACGCCACGCCCATTTCCTTGACCTGTCCAAAGACAACTATACTCGGCGCGGCGCTCCCACGCAGACGAGAGGGCGGCCCGGATGGACAGGCAGCCAGCCTGTCCACTGCCGGATCGTGGCCGTGGGATAGCCCGGCCCACTTGCGGCGCTGGTGTTGTTCGCTCATTTTCTTTTAGGAAAGGTCACCGCGCACCCGCCGCCTGGCTCCCCGGATTGCGCTCGGGGCCGCCCTTGTTCATCTGCGGAGAAAAGAAAACCTCCTCTCATAAACCGAGACATTTTTAGATGATATTCGGACTGGTTCAGCGAGATTTTTTTAAGTATTTTTTCATGTTCTCCAAACCACGCTCCACAGCCCGCCGCACCGCGCTTTCGTGAACGCCTTCCGCTTCGGCCACTTCAGAATAGGTCTTGCCAAGAATGACACAGGCATCCACACGGCGGCCCTGGGCTTCGGGCAGAGAGTTAAGCGCGTTCCACAGACGGATAAAGAGTTCCATGCGTTCCAAGAGTTCCTGGGGTGTGGGCTCATGCAGGCAAGCCGAGTATTCGATCCCGTCATCACAGTCCAAAGAATACTGCGCCTTGTGTCGGGAGAGCCGCCGCTGATAAGCCATCTCGTGGCGGGTATCGGCCAGAAACACTTCGGCCACCTCGTCAGAAACCTCGATAAACTGATCTCGTGTGTACCAATAATAAAAATCTTTCAGATTGATTGTAGCCATAATAAACCTCCGTTTCGGTGTTGGGTGAATAAGTGACCGAAACGGGGCTCGGCGGGGAACGGCACCCTGGGGAGCCACTCTGTACCTCGGGACACTTTGTCTCGAAGTACGGATAACAAAAAACGCCTGCGCGACACAAAGCCACGCAAGCGCATGAAATGATAAATCCATTTATGTACTGCCAAATTGCACATCTACCGCCGGACTGATCCTGCTGGGCGGGTGGGCTTTTTTTGACAGGTTAGGGGGATGGAAAAGGAAAAAGGACACGGCGATACCTCCTGGACACCGCCGTATCCTTAAAAAAGGGCGACTTTAACACACCCCCCGCAATCTCATTTTTGAAAAGAAAACGGCGGCTTGAAATTTGTTATTTCAAAACCGCCGTTTTCGGCCCCAATATCGCCGTTTCTACAACGGTTTCATTGTGACGATCCCTATTTCTCTATTCCCACTTAAAGCACTTGACTGCAACACCAAAGCAAAGAATAGTAACGCCAAGCATTACAAGAACAGGCAGCCATATATTATGGAATGGTGTTCCCAAAAAAGTTGCCTTCATAAGTTGGATGCCTTGTGTCATGGGGAAAAACTGTACGATTTTTTGCATTGTCTCCGGCATTACCTCAAACGGTAAAGTGGCGCCGGAAAAAATAAGCATAGGAAAATATAAAATACAGGCAATTACACTTGCAGTCTTAGCGTTTTTGGCAACACCTCCTACCATCATTCCAATGCTCAAAGTAGAAACCATAGTCAAAAGCCAGCTACCGAGAAAAGCAATCCATGATCCATGCATCTCCACTTTCCAAAACAGCATCGCCACAGGAATTATCGTAGCAAGGGAAACAGCAGAATAAATAACATAGATTAAAAACTCCACCATCAAAAGCATAATGGGGCTAATCGGAGTTACCTTGAACCGTTTAAGTATTTTTCTTTCCCGGTATTCCGATACCACCAAAGGCAGACCCATCAAACCGCCAGCGCAAATAGAAATGGTACAGAGCGCACCAATAGATTGCTCCAAAAACGTAAAGCCAGCCCCTTCTGCCGCTGGACTTGTCCCGTACAGAAAGCCAAGTATCACCAGCACTACCAAAGGCAATATAACAGCAAAGATTACCATGTTCATATTTCGGATATTCAATTTCAGCTCATTTTTTAAGAGCACAGCCAAAGACCTCATTCCGCATCGACCTCCTCACCAGCAAGTGCTAAATACGCATCCTCAAATTTTTCGCAACCACTCTTTTCTATGGCCTGCATGATCGTCCCATAAAAGGCAATTCGACCCTTTTTGAGGATGCAAATCTCGTCACACAAGGCCTCAACTTCATCCATAAAGTGAGAAGTTAGGAAAATTGTCATTCCTTGATTTTTTAGTCCTTCGAGGATTTTCCAAACATCACGCCGGGCCTTTGTATCAAGTCCGGTGGTTAATTCATCCAGAAAAACAACCTGCGGATTGGGAATTAGGGCAAGTACGATAAAAAGCCGTTGACGTTCTCCACCGGATAAACTTTTGACTGCTGAATTTGTTTTATTCGCAAGTCCGAACTGTGTACACAGTTTCTTCCAGTCGGCTGGGTTCTTATACAGACAAACGGTTTCTTCGCATAGTTCCGACACCTTAATCTCTGGTTGATAATCGCACTCTTGAAATTGAACACCAACTCTTTGGAACAGGCGGCGTCTGTCTTTTTGAGGATCAAGAGAGAGAATAGATATTTCACCGCTATCAGCTTTCTTTGTTCCTAAAATGCACTCAATCGTTGTGCTTTTTCCAGCTCCATTTGCCCCCAGCAAGCCGAACACAGTACCTGCCTTTACCGATAGACTCACATGATCTACCGCTGGGAGTTGACCATAGGCTTTTGTCAGCCCCTGCACTTGGATAATTGTCTCCATCACTATACCTCCTTTTAATAGTAAAAGAATACCACCAGTCTAAAGACTGGTGGCAAAGTGGAGGGTTTTAATAATTTTCTTTCATTTCCTGCAACATTCCCATTATTTTCTTTGCATTACGTTCCGCCGCAGTTAGAGATATAATAAGTTGATCACAGACTGAAATAATATCCTCCGACTGGCGGGGAGTATTCAATGCAGCTTTTATATCAATGTCTGGATTTTTAGATAGTTGACGGAGCATCCGCAAAATTGCTTCCAAAGAATATTTAGCACAGCGCAGGGCCCGGATAACCTTTAACCTTTTAATGTCCTCGTCTGTATAGACACGATACCCGTTTTCCTTACGTTTGACTGTAAGCAAACCATTCATTTCCCAATTTCTCAAAGTATCCATAGAAATATCTAAATATTCCGACACTTCTTTTCGCTTCATAGAGAAACGATGTTCCTCAATCTCACCCGAAAGAATATCTTGTACAATTTGGATTGCTTCTTCCGCATTATTTCTCTCCATCCGGACACCTTCTAAATATTCCTGTGTGAGAATAAGTGCTTCGTCAAATTGTTTGTGTGCAGAGAGTTTAACCACAGAAACAATTTTCTTTCTCAAACCGCCTTGAAGTACTTCGATTTGAAAAGCAGTCCGAGCCAGTAAAAATTGTTGAATGTGAAATTCTGTAAAAATTCGGTAGCCATTACTTTCGCGTTCTGGTGTTGGAATAAGGCCCAACTCCTCATATAGCCGCACTGTGTTAGGGTGTATTCCAATGGCAGTAGCAACTTCTGTTGTTCTATATGTATTCAACTCAATCACCTCCTTGTACCATAAATACAATTATACCTCCGGCCAAAAGTCTGGTGTTATAGTGTAGGGTTTATATTATATCAAGATCGAATCTATCACGCAACAATGGCATGAAATTAAACAGTCAGTAGTATGAAATATATAATCGTTCAAATAATAACACCTGAAATGTAAAATTACATTAGGTGATATTATGAAGATTGAGAGAGATGAACGACGATTTGATTTTCACGATATAGGGCTCGCCATCAAGCGGGCGCGGGAGGCCAGCGGGATGACGCAGGAGCAACTGGCCTATATTGTTGACCGGGCTCCGCGCACCATCATGTATAACGAGAATGACGGCCAGCACCCCAGCCTCAATACCTTTTATCAGATGGTGACAATGTTTGATATATCGGTAGATCAATATTTCTATCCGTCCAAGAATAAGGGGAGCGAGTGCAGAAAGCGGATTGACGCCATGCTCAACGCCCTGGACGAAAAAGAATTAAAAATTGTAGAAGCCACGATCCAAGCGATGAAAGCGGCTAAAGAAACGGAGGATGCGTAAAGAGAAACACGCGCCTCCGTTTTTTGCGCCATTTCCGGGGCTTGCACAAAACGGCAAGCAATTCGGGTGTGGCCACACTCCGAAATTTTTGCAGGCCGCAGGCCCGCAAAAATGCTTGTTGGGGAGCTCCCCAAACCCGCTGGACTTCGGGACAAATTGTCCCAAAGTCCCGGCGCAAGCGCCTGTTGGATGCGGCCCGGGCTAACGCTCCTGGGCCTTATTTTCCCGCCCGTCCGTATGACCGAGCAGATAATCAATGTTTGCCTTGACCGCAACGGCCTGCCGCATATCCGCCTGGGCTTTGCGGTACTCGGCATAGAGGGCCTTTTTCTTTTCGGAGAGCTCCCGGCGCTCCTTTTTCAGCGTGTCCATTTTTGGGAGCTTCGCCCCGCCTAAAAGATCATTCATGGCAGCTTTCGCCGCCCGGTATGCGGCCAGCTCCGCTTCATGCTGGGCCAGATATTTTCTGCTATACCGGGCCGCCTTATAGCCATCGAACACGGGCCGGGTTTTTGCAAAATCCACCGTAGCGCCCATGAGCTGTACTGTATGGGAGAGGGCTGCTTCGGTTTCCCGAAGCTCCCCAGCCAGGGCGTGAAAGCGATCCACCGCCGCCTCGGTACTGGCCGCCAGTTCCTCATAGTTTGTGAGCTTATGCTCCTGGAGATATTGGAGCGCGGCGGCCATCTGTTTGAGGTTGTAAACTTTGGCCCACCGCGCATAGGCCGGGCCCTTGCCCTGTGCCATACGCTCTTGAATATCAATAATCAGATTGACACGCCGGGGCGGAGCCGGGCCGTCTTTCGGGATCTCCGGGATAGGACGCTCCCCGGCAATCATCGCCCGGATGTCATCGGGATCAAAGCCTGGGCCCAGGACAGAAGCCCGCAGGCGGGTGTACTTATCCTGCCCAGGAGCCAGGAACGAGATCACGCCGCCCCGCCCATGCTTCACCGCAAAGCCGGACTCCTCCATAAGCCGCAGGAACGCCGGAAAGTCGGCGGGCTTTTTCCCCAGGGCCTCCACGATGGCCCACCGCACCCGCTGTTGTGCAGAGGGCGGCTTTTCCCCGATCCACTGGCCATAGTGGAGAAAACGGCCCTTGCTGTGCTGTTTCGGATTTTGAATGACCGACAGCTCATGCTCGATGCACACCCGGTCAGAGAGCCGCCGCACCGCAAAGCTGGAGCCGATGAAGTTATGAAACTTCCGGGAGCAATCCTGGGCCGTGGAATTGTAATAAATGTGATTATGAATGTGCCCTTTGTCGATGTGGGTACAGACGAAAAATTGGTACTTACCCTTTGTCCAGCGCATGGCTGTTTCATAGCCGATTTTGTTTGCCTCCTCCGGCGTAACCTCACCGGGAGGAAACGCCTGCCGGATCTGAAAGAACAGAGCCCCGCGCTCCACGGCCCGGCCCGTTTCCGCCTGGTACTGGCTTTTGGTCAGAAGAAACTCAGCCGGGGCCGATGCCGGATCGCAGAGGTAGGCAGACACAGCTCCTATCTTTTTCGGATTGAGCCCGTAGGCAAACCGATCTTCCATCGTCTGGACAGCTGTTTTCCCCGCCGCTACCTTGTAGGGCCGGATGTAAGTTGTAGCGATAGCCGCGCCTCCTTTCTGAAAAAAGACGGCGGCTGTGCTCCAGCCGCCGCAAAGGACTTCGGGACAAATTGTCCCAAAGCGTCATCCCGCAATAAAGGTCTTTAACGAGTAGTTGAGATTATCCAGCCTGCAGACCAGCCACTCGGCTGCGGCGGGCAGGCCGAAAGGAGAAAGCAGAAAAGCAAGCACCAGCCCGGTGATCCCCCATTGTGGATTGCTCTGAATGAACAGCTCGAACAGGCCGCACACTGCAAGGATAAGGGACAGGATGCCAAGCACCCAGGACGCAAGGGAAACGCTGAAATTGAGGAGTGCGACAATCAGCGTAAGAGCCAGCACAGCAGGAGCCGCGATGATTTTTAGAATGATCCGCATAGCTTGATACCTCCTTATTTTTGTTGATGGTTTACCTCTATATGACTATTATACCTCTGTCCCGGAGGGACAACAAGGATGCCTCCGGCTTTCAGCACCTCGGGACAAAGTGTCCCGAAGTAGTGAAAGCCGGGGAACGGCAAAACCGCTCCCCGGCAGGACTAACGCTCCACAATAGCAGACAGTTTTTTCAAAAGTTCGGACAACGGCCCCCACAGCTTTTCATAGTCCCGTTGCAGGGCTTTGATTTCCTCGGGATAGATCCCGCCGTAGGTGTTGGCCTGGATTGCCACTTGATTGAGATTGTTTGAGCACCGCCGCTGGAGCGACACCAGCTCACGGACGGGCGAAAGGTCAACATGGAGCACATACCCATTCAACGCCATTTTCCGCATATAGGCCCCCATGTTTCGGATGCCCGCCTCGGCCATGCGTTCCCGGATCAGCGCCTGCTCCTCCTCCGACACCATCACATGGAGATTGATCGGGCGGCGGCGTTTCTTTGTCATCGTTCCTCCCGTTCCAGACTGCGGCTGGCCCGGGGCGGCTCCTTTACCTTGTCTAAAGGCTTCTCCCGCTCCCGGGGGCTTGCGGGGATCGGAGCATGAAATTCCCGGTAAAGTCGCATGGCCTCCTGGTCGGCAAGCTCCTGTTCTCGCTTTTTCTCCATAACACAGACCTCCTATCTATCGTCCCGGCTGGGACTTTTCTTTTCCGGCGCATCCGGGGCCCGCTGTTCCCGGGCCTTGCGTCCGGCCTCTTTCATCTGCTCGGCAATCGGCGGCTTCTTTGCCGCACCGCGCTCCGGCACAGGTTCACGGCCTTCGGGATTGTCATGGGCGGGCCGCAGCTCATAATCGGCCATCTGCTTTTCTGTCAGCGGGTGGAGATACCAAAGCTCACCCCATGCCCGGAATGACTCGCCCTCCACAGGTTGGCGGGTATTGTAGTTGAGATGAGCCACAGGCAGGTTGTCCTTCGGGCGGGGATAGGTAGCTATATCCACGGGCCGCTGGGTTGAATAATACTTGAAAAAATCCGGGCCGGAGGTTTCCAGCCGGGAAACGCCATACTGCTTTTCATAGCTGAACACGCGGCGGTTATAGTCCCCGATGGCTTCACATTCCTCGTTGAAGTAATGGCCCCAATAGTAGTCTCGTTTCCCGCCCTCCTGGGTAAACTGCCAGGTCACAAAGGGATTAGGGGCCTTGAAATTTTCTCCCATCGCAAAGCCCCGGCCATTGTCAAACAAAACAGACTGCCGGATCACATAGCCTTGATTGTTTTCCAAAGTAGCACCTCCTTAAAAAGCGGGCACTTCGGGACAAATTGTCCCAAAGCGCCACAGCATAAATGTTGACAGCATCCGGGCCGAAATGGGGCAGGCCATACTCTGATACGGCCCGCCCCAAAACAGCCCCCGGAAAGCCTTGATACAAGCGGGTTTTGAGGAGCCTAATTGTCAACACCCCAGCCCCGCTTTTTCCGCATATATTCCCTCTGCTGGCGGCGGTGGGCTTTCTTTGCACAGGCCGCCGAGCAGTACGCCTGCCGCCGATCCGGGGGAACAGGCCCGCCGCAGACCGGGCAGACCTTGAAATCCGGCCTGGGCCCCTCGGTCAAGAGAGCCGCCTCCAGCGCCGGATCAAGGGGCAGGACGGACTCCCGGAAATAGCGGCAATAAGCGCCCGTCCAGCATTTCCCCAGCATATAGCACTCACAATCCAGCGGCAGGCACCCGCACTCCCGGTCATAGTTGGCGCACCATTTTACCACAAGAGAGCGGATGGCCGCTTTTTCTTCCCGGGTAAGTTCGCGGGACATCGCCTCACCTCCCGCCAGCCGGGGCTTTCAAAAGTTCCCGGTAGCAGGACACACAGCCGATGCCCCGCCAGTAGGGACACCCGGAGCACCGGGAGCCCCTGGGCGGCTTTGCCGGGGCCGGAACCTGGGGCCGGGGCTTCTGCTTCATCATTTTTTCAAAGGGGCTGTCGGTAAACCTCATTTGTCAGCCTCCTCTCCGTCATCGTCCTCCTCGTCCCAGGGCGGGCCGTCATCCTCCTCGTCCCCGTAGGGTTCCCCGCCGTCATAGCCGTCCAGCTCCCCGCCATAGTCCTCCTCGGGCTCGGCGGCTTTTTGGTGTTTCGGGCGGTAAATCTTAAAGTACCAGCCAGCCCCGCCTCCGATCACCGCCACGGCCAGCACCAGCAGAAGCATCCCCATATTGCCACCCGTTTCCGGCTCGACCTCCTCCGGGGCGGGTTCCCCGGTTTCCTCCGTTTCCACGGGTTCCGGTTCAACGCCCGCGCACTCGGTCATATTGATGGAGCAGACCGGGCAATCCGTATTGACAGCCCCCGCCGCGCATTTTTCAGAGCAGGAGCAGGCGGCCTGTTCCACCCCGGCAGCCTCCGCCGCAGCCAGCAGATCGGCCTCGTCCGTCATGCTCAAAAAGTAGGTTTCATACTGCTCGCCCTCCTCATCCACGGGCTTGTCATAGTCAATGACAATGTAAAAGGTGTTCCCGCCCGCCGTCTGCACCGTGATAAACTGCTTGTTGGTGTGTTCGTCATAGAGCAGATCGCGGGTAACAAGGTTTCCCTCCTCCGAGAAGCCCTCGCCCGGTTCGATGGTGGGCTCCGGCTCCGGGGCCGTGGTTTCCTCGGTCATGGTGGGATCGCCATAGTTTTCGCCCTCACCGCTATCTGCATAGGCAAAGGCCGGGACAGTGCAAATGCCGCATAAAAGAACGGCGGCACAGAGCGCCGCCGTCAAAGACTTCCATCGTTTCATATTCAATTTTCCTCCTTCCCGCCGGGTTCAGACTTCGGGACACTTTGTCCCAAAGTCCCATCGCCCTTCAGCTTTTCAAACAGCAGAGGGAGCTCCGCCAGGGGGATGCTCATGCCCCGCACAATATCCACGATCTCGCTGTTTTCCGCCTCCAGCTTTTTCTGCTCCAATTCTTTCAGCCGGGCCTGCTGTTCGCTGATTTTGGCCTTGACCTTATCAATCTCAGCCTGGATTTTCATGCTTTTTGCCGTTGCCATGTATAACCTCCAATCATGGTAAACGCCCGTAGGCGTAGAAATGAGACTGCCAGTAGCTTGTATTTAGGTTCGCGTAACCGATGGGATCTCCACAGTGGAGCATCCGCCCGTCACCCACATAAATCCCACAATGGCTCACCCCCGGCGTGTCATAAGTGCCCTTGAAAAAGACAAGATCCCCGGGTTGCGGATTGCTGGTCGGCGTACAGATGTTATAGAGCCCCTGGGCCCCCAGGCGGCCCACATTCCAACCGGAATGATTGATGACCCAGGACACATAGCCCGAACAGTCAAAGGATGTGGCCGGGCTGGAGCCGCCCCACACATAGGGATAGCCGATATATTTCTCAGCCTCGGAGAGAATGGCGGCAAAGGTTTCGTCATCCAGATACTCCCGGGGCACCTCGTACCCCTCGGGCGGTTCGGTGTACTTGCCGACATACTCGGAGCCGGGGAATAAATCCGGGCGGTTTCCCAGCGTTGCCATATAGATGGCATACCGGGACATCTGATCCTCGCTTAACAGGTAGACGGGCAGATGGGACAGGTTTTTGTTTTCCAGCGTCACATAGCAGATATAGTAATTGTAGGGAACCTCCACCTCGTAATCGTTGCCCTCGCTGTCGGTGCGGGTTTCCGTCCGGTAGCGTACCTCCACCACCACATCCTCGGTCAGAATGTACTGGCTGTCAAAGAGCGTTTGCAGAGAGCCCTCCACCTGGTCAAGCGTCCACTGTCCTTCATGGAGCGAACACAAAAGGGAAAGAAGCACATAGGGATCATGCTCAATTTCGTCCAGGTCGAAGTGGTACTCGTCATAGTCGTGGGTGCTTTCGTAGCTGTCCAGATAGTCCTGGAGCTCCGCCTCCAAACCACAGTAGGCGGCTTCGGCTCCCAGCATATCCCCGTCCTCACAAGGATAGGTGCTGGCCCCCACCGCGCCGATGGTGCTGTTTCCCAGCGTAACAAGGGAAGAAGAACAGGACTGCATCACCAGCACAAGCAGGACGCAGGCCAGAGCCAGCAGACAGCCTACGGGATGGCGTTTGACAAAGCCCACCGCCCGGGCCGCCAGCTTTTCTGTGGTAACAGCCGTTTTCCCGGCGGCCTGGGCTCCGTATTTGGCAGCCTCCTTTGCCTGCTTCTGGTATCGCCTGCGGAGCCGCCGCTTCTGCCAAAACCGGGACAAGGCGTTTTTGGAGAGCTCCGGGTGCTCCTGGGCGGCGGTATGAAAGTGATAATCCGCCGTGGCCTTGATATACCGGGACTCCGCTTTTTGAACCGCCTTCGCCGGATGTTCCCGGATTTTCCGTTTCACAAACCGTGAGCCATGCCGCAGGGCAGACTCGCCCACAAGCTCGGAGCGGTGGGCCCCTTCGATGCCTACATTCTCATGCTCGTTTTCGTAAATCTTCCCATGCACAAAGCTGTGGGCGGAGCCGCTGGCTACCCGGCCCACACGCCTCACCGGGCCCGGCTTTTTGGGCGGCTTCTGTTTTGCCAGCTTTTCCTTTGCCCGATCCAGCTTTTCCCCGCGTTTTTCCATGCGGAGTTTGGATGCCGCCGCTTTCTCCTGGTTGCTTTTCTGCCGGAATTTTGACTTTGGGACACTTTGTCCCGAAGTGCCCCCGGCGCTTTCTGCCCCAGCCGCATCCCTGGGCACTGGGCCCGCGCCGTTATTCGGTTTTCGCTTCATTCTTCACATCCTCCGGGCGGGTAGTCAGCAGGTCATAGATCTCCCCACGGGGGAACCGATCCACAAAGGGGATGGTTACATTCCCATAGAACAGCAGGCCCTCGCCGGAATTGGAGTGGGTGATGTAGGAAAGCTGGTGCTCGGAAATGCCGAGCTGTTTTGCAAGGATCACCCGGTCGCTTTGAGCCTGGGACAGCAGGATCATAAAATCCGTGTTGTCGAGAATGTTCTCAATCTCCCGGCTGGCCAAAAGGTCTTTCACATTCTGTGTAAGTGCGCTGGGGACACAGCCCTTTTTGCGGAGCATTTTCCAGACCGCAACAAAGTAGCTGGCGGTCAGAGGATCGCGGAGCAGGACATGGAACTCGTCAAAGTAGCACCAGGTCGCCACGCCCTCCCGGAAGTTGGTATCCACCGCCTGGGAGACAAACTCGTTTGTGATGTGCATGGCAATCTTGCGGAGATTTTCTCCCATGTTCTTGAGCACGATGCACACCACCCGGCTGTCCGTTTTTACATTGGTCGGATGGTTAAAGAGATTGAGAGAGCCCGTACAGTAGAGCTCCAGGGCCGTTGCTACACGGCGGGCCTCCGGCTCCGGCTGTTTCAAAAGCTCCTCGTACAAGTCCTGCAACAGCGGCGTTTTTTCCGTGGCAATCCCCAGGGCCTGCTCCCGGTAGACCAGCCGCACACAGCGGTCAACCACCGTTTTTTCGATGGGCTGTAAGCCGTCCTTGCCGCCTACCACCAGCTCACACAGGGAAAGCAGGAAATCCGCCTTCATGGAGAGCGGGCTTTCCCCGGCGGTCATGTTGAGCTCCACATCCATCGGGTTTAAGTGATGGGGGCTGTCCGGGGCAATCTCGATTACCTGGCCGCCCAGTCTGCGAACCAGCGGGGCATATTCCCCCATCGGATCGACAATCAAAATCCGATCCTGGGGAATGGCAAGGAACACATTTAAGAGCTCCCTTTTTGCGGCAAAAGATTTTCCCGAGCCGGTAGAGCCCAGGTAAAGGCCGTTGGCCGACTTCAGCTTTTTGCGGTCAGCCATGATGACATTGTGGGAAAGGGCGTTCATGCCGTAGTAGAGGGCCTGCCCAGCCATCCGTAGCTCCCTTGTCATAAAGGGAATGAAAATCGCCGTGGAGCTGGTAGTCATGCCGCGCTGGATCTCCACCTCGTTATAGCCGAGAGCCAGCGAGGACACAAAGCCCTGTTCCTGTTGCCAGTCAAGACGCTTTAAGGAGCAGTTGTATTTCTGCGCGATGCCGCCCACAGTAAAAACATCGTTTTCCAGCCGCTGGCGGGTGGGGGCAAAGTTTACCACCGTGAAAGTGAGCAGGAACATCCGCTCGTTGCGGGACTGGAGGTCGGCCAGAAGCTCCGCCGCGTCCTTGCTGAATGTGATGAGGTCGGGCGGGAGGATGTCGGGATCGTACCCGGCCCGCACCGCCTTGCGCTGTTCCTCCACCTTCATTTTACCGATGTCGGAGATTTTACCCTTGATTGTTTTGATGGCCTTGAGCTGATCCACTGTTTGGATATGGAGCGTAACCGTCATTTCCGCATCCATCTCCAAAATCTCCGCAAGGAGTTTGTCAGAGAGTTCGGATGCTAAAATCTGCAAGTAGGACACCGCGCCCCAATACTGGCCGATCCGAAACGAGCGGGACTGCCTAAAGTCGAAGCTGTCCGGGGCGATAAAGTCCTTTGTGCCGAGCCCGGTCTGCGGAATGTCCTTCCACGAAAAGCGGAACGGCTCCCGGTTTCCCGGGTGCATCTGGCTGTGGAGCAAGGCCAGCCTTGCCCGCCCGTCCATCGGCTCACAGGGAACGCCCAGCCGCTTGAAGTTGCCCATCACATCGGCCTCCACGCGCTCCAGGCGGGGGCGGGCCTCCGCGATCCCTTCGGCGGGTATGCCGAAAGTGATGTATTTGGAGCGTTCAATGCCGTTGTTGCTTTTGGCGATCTGATTTTTCAGCATCCCGGTAAATTCCTCCCGGACGCTGTTAAAATCATCATCCGCCTGGGGAATGTTTACCTTGTAGCGGCTCCTGGAATGGGAGCGGCGGTTGATAAAAGAAAGCTGGAACGGCAGAGTGCTGTCAAAGTAGTTGAGGAACGAGCTCCAGCCGCCGAAAATGGCCGTCTGATCCTCGGTGCTTGCCACGGAATAATTGATGTCCTCATATTCCACAGTCTTTGTATAGAGCCCGCCCGGGAGCTTGCACACCCCGTCCAGGTGCATCGCCAAGTAAGGAATAGTCTGCTGGACGGACAGAGCCGCCCGGCTGTTACCCCTTCCGGGACTGTTTTTGCTTTTTGCCTTTCGCAATCGCATCCTCCTTTCTCACAGCGCCCCGCCCGGTAAACGGGGCGTAAATGTTTTCTGTCTGATAATGCCGAACCCCGGGCCGCAGGAATTTGGCCCGGATGATGTTGTGCACCACCTTTTCAAAGGGGAGCCCGTCTTTTTCATACATCGCCAGCAGGAACGCCGGGAGCATGACGGCCAGCATTAAGAACATGGCCCCGGTATTTCCAAGCGGCTCCCGGGCCAGCAGATAGGACGGGATGCCGATGGCCGCCGCCCCGCCAAAACAGATGAGCTGGCGCTTTGTCAAATTGAACGCCATCTTCGTTTTGATTTTGGATAAGTCATTTGGGACATTTACATAGGGCATGGATCAACCTCCTTTCTCGCCCCGGGGACTTCGGGACAATTTGTCCCAAAGTCCGGGACGGTGCTTTCCACCTCGTTTCCCCACACATCCCAGCCGGGCGGCGTCTGTCTTGCGAACAGCTCCACCCGGGGCAGATCGCCCATAAGGGCAACAATCTTTTCCCGGGCCTCGTCCGGCTTTTTGCTGTGGGCTTCAATGGGGGAAATGATAAACTGGTGGATATTGGCCGCCTGCCGCTTCGGATGCCCCTTTGTTGCCAGCAGGCAGACCTCCGCATTTCCCCGTGTCCAAAAGCCCAGGCCATAAAACCAGCTATCTGCCTTCCGGTTTTTCTTCAGCCAGACGAAAGCCACGGACTTATACTGAAAGCCCCACGCCTTAATCAGCCGCAGGGCCTCGGGGAGCTGGGGGAAAGTTGCCCATAAAAAAAGCGCGCTGTCCGGGGCGGCCAGATCCGCCACCGGGAGCGCACATAACTCGTCAATCCCCATTGTGGGATAATGGTGCTCCGCCGCCCCTTGCAGGCCCTTTTGGGCGTACCGCCACGGGGGATCGGCGTAAATGATAGAATATCGTCCGATAGTTACACTCCTTTCTCCCCAGCCTCCACCGCCGAGCGTGCCACGCGGATGCGCTCACTGGCGGCGGCGTAAAAGGCCGGGGCCGTTTCAAAGCAGACGAAGCGGCGGCCCGCATTGAGGGCGGCAACAGCGGTTGTGCCGGAGCCCGCGCAGATGTCGGCCACCAGCTCGCCGGGCCGGGTATAGGTCTTGATAAAATACTCGCACAGCTCCACGGGCTTTTGCGTGGGATGGATGCCGCCCGTTACGGTGGGAACAAACAGCACATTTCCCGGATAGCGCCGCCCATCGCTGGACTCGGAGCTCTGCCGCTCGAATTTTCCATAGTTCGGGCTGGTTCCGCTGCGGGCATGGACACGGCTGTACGGCTTGCCGTAAGTAAACTGCGGATTGTAAAGAGGGGCTTTCTGATAGAACACTAAAATATTCTCCGACTTTTTCAGCGGAGCCCGGTTTGCATTGAGAAATCCCGTCCCGCGCTCTTTGTACCAGATCCACTCATAGCGGAGCATGGAGAGGTTGGAGGCCCCCAGCACCTTGTCATAGGGGCATTGAGCAAAGAACAGCACCGCGCCCTCCGGTTTGACGGCCCATTTCACCGCCTCCCACAATTCCGGGAGCGGCAACGGCACATCCCAAAAGTTGCGGGTAGTGCCGTAGGGCGGATCGGTCAAAAGCATATCCACCGAATGACGGGGGAGGGAGCGCAGGCCCTCGATGCCGTCCATCAGAAACAGCCCCTCCGGGCAGTCCGGGGACTTCGGGACACTTTGGGTCTGTTGACAAAGTGCCACATAATCATGGGCTGACAGAATGAGTGGGAAGAAAAAAGACGCCCTATGGCGTCACATCATATTCTGTATCAGTCTTTTGAGGTTCAGGGCCGCGGCGGAAAGGAGGCAGTGGTCCTCCGCTGCCTCTCGTCCCCGCCGCAAAAGCTGTGTTAAATTGTGGCAGCGTTTCTGGATGGCAAACGTGCCCTCACACCAAATCTGCCGCAGCTTCAGTGCCTCCCGGTACTCCGGCTGGGTACGCCGCTCCAGGTTTTTCCTGCGCTGGGGCATGAAATAGCTGTGCTCCAGCTTCCGGGCGCCCCGTCTGTCCTCCGGCCTCAGGCACTGTGGACGGAACGGACAGCTTTGGCAGTCCCGCTTGTCTGCCAGATACAGCCAGTACAGCCCGCTGGCGCTGCGGTGGAGGGTATTCAGCTTCAGCAGTTTGTCGTTGGGACAGACGTATGCGTCCAGACCTTCCTCATATCGGAAGGCGTCCCGTTTCAGCTCCACGCTGGTACGGTCATGGGGTGTCTGGGGCCGGACGTAAAACCGGATCCCCAGCTCATCCAGCACCCGGTGGGCCAGGGGGAAGTCGTAGGCGGCATCTGCCGCCGCAGCCTGGATGGGAAGGACAGCCCGGTGAACGTGCTCCAACTGCTCCAGGTAGGGTACGGAGTCATAGACATCACCGGGTGTCACCCTCACATCCAGGATGACGCCGTGGTCGGTATCCACCGTCTGGTGTGAGAGGTAGTACTGTCCCCGGGGCTTCCCGGGGCGCTTCATGTGGCCCGCCTCCGGGTCTGTCCGGCTTACCCGCTTCTTCGTCTGCCGCCGGTCTTTCTTGACCTGCTTTGTTCGGACCTTGCGCCGCCTCCCTGTCCTGCGCTCCAGCTCCGTCAGCCCATCTTCCTCGTAGGCGTCCAGCCGCTCCCAGTACACTCCAGGCTCCTCTGTCAGCTCCACCTGCTCCTCCGAGGCCCGGGAGGCGTTGGCCTTCACATGGGTGGAGTCTGTCCCCACCAGCCGCCCGCTGGCCAGCCCCTTTGCGATGCACTGCCCCACTACCTCCTCAAATAACCGGCGAAATACCTTGCGGAACGCTGGCTTTCTACGCCGCAGCTGACTGATCGTACTGTGGTCCGGCACCCGGTCAAACAGGTCCAGTCCCAGATACCACCGCAGCGCCACGTCGGTCTGAATTCGCTGCTCAATTTGCCGCTCCGAGGGAATGCCGTATAGAAACCCCACCAGCAGATACTTCACCAACACAACCGGATCGATGGGAGGCCGGCCATATTTCCGGCTATAGAGATGCTGAGTTTCTTCATACACAAAGGACAGGTCCAGCACACGCTCCAATTTCCGCAGAAAGTGCTTCTCTGGAACCAGATCCTCTATCGTCACCATATGAAACTTTAGCTGCATAGTCCCCATCCTTTGTCCGTTTTTCCTATGATAACATAGAACACATCGGTTGTCAGGACTTTGTCAACAGGCCCACTTTGTCCCAAAGCCGCCTTATCGGTCATCCCTTGCCTCCTTACCCTTTGCCGGGACAGGGCGGGCGGCGTTTTCACGGGCGGCCTGCGCCCGCCCTTCGGCTAACTGCTGGGCAATCGTCTTTGCGTCATCCCTTCCGCCCAGCAATTCCCGCTTTTGTAAAATGGCCTCCGTTTCCGTCATAAAGCGGGCAACATCCGCCTCGTTAAAGTCCTCCGGCGCTTTTCCATACCACAGGCGCGTCCCATCGGGCCCATATCTTCTCGGCATATAACACCCCTTTCTTTAATGAGCTCCAAAGATGCTTTTTGAAATCGTTCCGGTTTTGAACAACATAAAGCAGAGCAGAACCGTATAGCCCACGGCTCCCCATATTGCGCCGATGGGATCTCCGCCTGTGGCGATCCCTTGAATGAGCACCGCATAGATGCCCACGCACAGCAGGATCAAAAGCCCCTGGAAACCGATGGCGAACAGGGACTTCAGATAATTCTGCCCCATGCTCCCCATTTCACGGTTGGACAGGGTAGCCACCGGGATGGGCGCTAAACTGGTCAGCATATATATTTCCAGCATACGGCCATAAATCAGAACGAAAATCACGATATTCAGCGCGGTCATGGTAAAACCAATAAAGATCGACTGGAGCCACAGGCCCAAAAGGGAGCCCAGCCCCATTGTCTCCAGCGTGGCCTCCAAATCCGCCAGCATATCCGGCGAAATGTCCGTGGAGCCCTGGATCACCCCCGCCGAGCTTGCAATCACGCTCTGCGATACATCAAAAATTGCGTTGACGATATTGAATGTGTTGGAGAGGATAAGGATGGCCGCCGCCGTTTTGAAAATCCACTTGAAGAACATCCAAGTGTCGATGTCGTGCAAATTATTGCGGTCTATGAGCATTTGAATGAGCTCGTACACCGCCACATAGGTTAGGACTAACCCGGCAATCGGTAAAATTACCGTTTCGGAAATCTGGCGAATGAGGGAGAAAACTCCGGCGTTCCATGCCGCCGGAGTTGTTCCCACCTCTCCCGCAATCTCCCCGACTCGGGCATTTACCGTATCAAAAAGGCCGCTCAGATTGCCTAAAATGCCTTCAATGAGCAGGCTTTTGAGCCAGTCGGTCAGCCAGTCGGTGAGAAATCCCATAAGCCGTTACCTTAAAACAGGCCGCTCAGCAGAGGGATCAGGGTAGTACCCAGCAGGATGATGCCGCCGCCCGCCATGAGCTGCTTCATACCCTGGCTTTTGGAACCTGATAGCGATAGGTAATCCTTTGAAGTTATCGCCGGATTTTCCCCCGCTCCGCACCGTGCATGCGGCTTTCACCGCACACGGCGCTCCATCGGAAATGAATTTCAACGGTTTTAAACACAACTTACACACTTCGTTACAGCATTAAAGAATGGTTATACAATAGCTGGCGTTCCCGCCAGTTTCCGCAGTTTATTGAGTTTTTCCAGTTGCTTTTTGTTCAGTTGGAGTTGTTTTAGGTACTTCTGTATCGTTTCTTCTAAGGTGGCATGGATAAGCAGGTGAACAGCTTCGGTCACGAGGACAAGGTTGCTGTATTTGTCGGTTCCGCCGTTTTCCAGCGGCACTTTGTGGTGACAGCGTATGTCATAGGGCATAAGTTCTGTGCCTGTGATGGCACACCGCCCGTATTGAGCCGCAAACAACGAAATTCTGTTGTCTGCAAATTCAATGCTTTTATCCAGCACAGGAGTTCGCATAAGCCATATCATCGTATCGGTGTTTACACCGAGATTTTTATGGATTTCTGCCCGTCCTTCCGGCGTGTACCGGTTGACAGTTTTCTTCTTGTGCTGAGCGTCCCGTGTCTGAACGTACCCAATCGGAATGAGCGGGTGTCCATTCAAAAACCTTAACTGTTTGCTTTTCCCATATCGTTCCTTTATGAATCCACGTTCCAGTTTCCGGTTTCGGGTCAAGCCACGTAGTCTGTTTGACATTTGCTTTTTTAGCCCTTGCGCCAGATTAGGAAAGTCCTCGCTGACACGGGTTGCCAGACGGTAATAATTATGAAGTCCGGCAACCACCGAGTTATACTGCTGTATCGCGATATACTGACTTTGGCTGTCAGCCGGGGTCTGTATCGCTTTAATCGCAGCCGAGATTTTCTCCTTTGCGTGCGCGACTGCCTTGTCGCTCATGTGTGAGCAGACTACATACTTTTTCCCTTTGCGGTATAGTTTCATCTTAAATCCCAGAAATTCCGAGTACCGCTGTTCCATGTTGATTACTTTTGACTTTTCCGGGCTAATATCCAGCCCCAAACGGTCTTTCAGCCACCGCTTTGTTGCCTCGAACGTTTTTACTGCATCCTTGTAACTGCGGCAGAAGATTTTGAAGTCATCAGCATACCTTACGAGATACATTTCCTTGAGATTGCTCCGGCGCAGAGCCCGGTAGGTATGGCTTTTGATGTCCGTACCGCGTGCGTTCTGTCGGGTCTTGTATTCGTAATGGGTAGGCATATTTTCCCACTGGGAAGATACCCACCAGTCCAGTTCGTTCAGCACGATATTTGACAAGAGCGGTGAAAGTATGCCGCCCTGCGGCGTTCCCTTTGTCGGGTAAATTCTCTTGCCATCGGGAAGAACGATAGGCGCTCTCAACATCTGCTTGATAATGCACAGCAGCTTTTTATCCCGGATACCCAGTTCCCACATCTGCCGTATCAGTTTCCCGTGGTTCACATTGTCAAAGAATCCGTGAATATCCAGGTCAACCGCATAGTGTAAATGTTGTATCTGCATGAGCCGGTAGCACTGTGCGATAGCGTGTTCTGTAGAGCGGTTTGGGCGAAAGCCGTTGGAACGCTCATGGAACTTTGCTTCGCATATCGGTTCCAGCACTTGCAGAATACATTGCTGTACGATACGGTCAACGATTGTGGGAATACCCAGCGGTCTTGTTTTTCCGTTGGGTTTCGGGATTTCTACCCGCCTTACCGGGCGGGGATTGTACCAACTGAATTGCTTTTGGATAAGCCGGACGAACTTCTCCTCCTCCATAGAAGCCAGATGTTTAATCGTCCTCTTGTCCACGCCGGGAGTACCACTTCCTTTGTTTCCCTTGATTGTCCGATATGCCAGCTTGATATTTTCCTCGCTTGCCATTAGGCCGATAAGGTTATGAAAGGTCTTGCCTTTCAGACTATCGGCATACAGACGGTCAAAGGTGCTTTGCAGGTCGTAATACTCCGTATAGCGGATTTTACTTTGTTTCGGTTTGTGTGTTTGCTGCTCCGAAGTCAACACAGGCACCCGCTCCTTTCGGTTCGGATTTTCTTTGTCATACTCGAAGCTGTGTTTGTTGTGTTTTCAGTATTCTTAATTCATTCCCGACTTGGGGCCGTCCCTCCACAGACTTATTATTTCTGCTTCATCGGTACCATGCCCCTACTCTCACTGGGATTAAGTACGGTTATACCGGTTTTATCCGGCTTTCCCGTCCAACGGCCTGCAACGGCTTGTTTCATACGTTCCCAGCTTTCCACGTTCCGACAATCCTATCATGAGATACTTTTAGGTGCTTCCTCTAAGCCTGTGCCCAGTTCCAAAAGAACCTTGCCGCCTGTAACAGCACGTGGAGTTTCATAACAACCAATCTTACTAATCCACGGACACGCCATATCAATGGCCGTATGCCTTTCGGCACACTCACAACGTTTAGACTCGTACATTCGGAAGTAGTCAGTGCGGTCGGTCGCACATTCTCACCATGAGTATCTGACACCCGGCATATAGGTGACGCCGCCCACCTCTGGACAGGTTTCGTGCGGATTGCTCCGCTTACGGCCACTCTCTGCCGACTTCACCGAGCTTTTGACCATGAAGTAGTTGCACACTTCAAAGCCAATCGGAGTATCAGTGTGGGCGTTTCCGGACGTTACCCCTTCATTCCACCCATCGGATTGTCAGTTCTCCTAAGATTTCAGGCTATAAAGCCCTTCGACTTAGTGCCTAACCTTTTCAGTTAGGAACGTGTCGCACGGTTGTCGTTGCCGTAGCCTTCCATGAGGTTGACAACACCCCACACTGCGAGACCTGCGCCGAGGGCGATAACGAGCGTCTGAAGAACCGTGACAGCCTGATTGATGAAAGCCATAGATTTTCCTCCTTGATTTGAAAAAGATTGGTTGTGTATTTTTGAAAATGGGCATAAAAAAAGAAGCCCCGTCGCTGTTCTGCTTTGGGAGCCATCAGGCTTTACCCACTGCGCAGTGCAGCGACGGGGCTTTAATCCGCTTCGACCTCGCCCATATCATAGAGGTCGAATGTGTCATCGGGCTTGACTACCAGCTTGTGCTGCCGGTATTTCTCGATGTCAAAGGCGTTCCGCTTGTTATAGTCGGAGAGCTGCCGGTACATTGGATGCTTCGTGATGTCGTATTTGTTACTGAGAAAAGGTCTCACGCCTCGAAGCTGTAAAATACACTTGGCTCCGTCCATGACGGCGATCTCATCCTGAGACATCAGTTCCTTGCCGGTCTTCTGATAGTTCAAGCCATAGGAGTTGTTGTTGGAACGGGTTTCCGAGGTGTTGTAAAGGTCGATTGTCTCCTTGCCCAGCACCTCGCTGATTTCCTTGAGCGTGGATTTCTCCTTGCCGCCAAGAAAAAGTGTGCAGTCGCAGTTGCCCGTGATGGTGTCCGCCGCATCCTTGTAGATGGTCTTGAGCTGAGACTGGGACTGTAAGATGATTGACGCCGAGATTTCCCGGCTTCGGATGGTTGCGATGAGCTTATCAAACTTCGGGATTTGACCGATGTTCGCAAACTCGTCCAGCAGACAGCGCACATGAACGGGCAGCCGTCCGTTGTAAACATCATCTGCTTTGTCGCAGAGAAGGTTGAAGAGCTGAGAATACATGATTGCCACGACGAAATTGAAGGTGTCATCGGTATCGGAAATGATGACGAATAGTGCCGTCTTCCGGTCTCCGATGGTGTCCAGCTCCATCTCATCGTAGCTCATCAGCTCCCGCAGCTCTGCGATGTCGAAGGGCGCAAGCCTTGCGCCGCAGGAAATCAAAATCGACTTAGCGGTTTTGCCCGCCGCCAGCTTGTATTTGCGGTATTGCTTGACCGCAAAGTGGTCAGGGTCGCGGGCTTCCAGCTCATCGAACATGACATCCACCGGGTTCTTAAAGGTCTCATCGTCCTCTCTGGCTTCCGAGGCATTGATCATTTCGAGCAGGGTAGTAAAGTTTTTCTCGTGGTCGGGTGCCTCGTACCAGATGTAGCCGATGAGAGCTGTGTAGTAGAGCTTTTCCGCCTTGACCCAGAAATCTTCGCCGGACTTATCGCCGTCTCCCTTCGTGTTGACGATGATCGTATTGACCAGCTTGAGGATGTCCTTCTCACTGCGGATGTAGCTGAAAGGGTTGTAGTGCATGGATTTCCGGAAATTGATGGTGTTCAGCGACTTGATGACGTAGCCGCCCTTTTCAAGCATTTTGCCGCACTCCACCAGCACCGTACCCTTCGGGTCAGTCACAACGTAGCTGCTGTGCATCTGCATCAGATTTGGTTTTACAAAAAAGCGCGTCTTGCCTGAGCCGGAACCGCCGATGACAAGGATGTTCTTGTTGCGGGCGTATTTCGGCTGCTTTGGACGGCTGTTCATGGTCAAGAACTCCGTCTGCGTCAGAATGACGTTGTTCGAGAACTCCGGGTCCGTGTACGGCTTGATGTCATCCGGCTTACCCCATCGTGCAGATCCGTATTCTTCGCCCTGCCGGAACTTCTTGCGGTTCTTGCCCTTGACATAGACCGCCAGCTTGAGCAGCGCACCGGCAACCAGACCGATGAGCAGATCAACGGGATGAAAGCTGAGCAGCGGATTTGCGAAGGTAGTGCCGAACACGGCAAAGCCGTTTGTCAGCTTGTCGATGAACTCTGTGCCGGGGGCGAGACGAAACACGGCGGCGATCTTATCCGCGAAGTAGAAGGCGAAGACATACGGAAGGTTCAGAAGAATGAGTTTCTTCACATCGGGTTTGTTCACAGCTCCACACCCCGATCCTTGGTCTTGACCTTGACCTTCTCTTTGTGTTGTGCCTTGCTCTGGGCTTTCTCATGATCCAGCTTGTGCCGGATGGACGGCTGTTCCTTCTGCTTGACGGTTTTGGCGGAGAACTCCTTGAAGGCGGCGGTCATGACATCAACGTCCCGACCCTTGAAGAAGACAAGATAGCTGGGCGGCTCTACGGAAACGTCCTTTTTGAGCGCAAAGTCCAGACCGTATTTGCTGGCAGTCCGCTCAAAGGACTTGATGTTGCCATCCGTCACTTCGATGTTGGAGATGGCGGCGTTCTGGCTCATCAGATGCTTGATGGACTGCTTGCCGCGATAGGTTTTGGGCTGCTGCATCTGCTTCTGTGCCTTCTCGATCTCCTGAACGAACTTGTCCAGCGCCTTTTTCAGCACCTCGGCAGAGATTTTGCCGCCCTTGATCATGATTGCAACAACTTTGGTGTTGACTTCATCCTGCATTGCGGCGTTTACCTCCTTTCGTTGGAATGATTATGGGGACTGCTGCCGAAGCTAAGGCGGCGCAATCCGGCGATAGATGCTTTTCATTTACACTGTCCTCCTTTCCGAGCATTGCTCACGATGGTATTCATTAAAGAGTGTCTTCACAAAGGCTATAATCGTAGGTCTTCGGCTTCTTTGACCCTGCCGATCTGTCCTGCCCGTAGAAATCATGATTGACGAGGGCGGAGTAGTAATTGTCTATCGTCAGAGAGGCGTTATACAGAGCGGTCAACAGGTACGCCCGGATATTACGGATGTCTGACGGGTTCTTGTTCATTGCTTCCAGAACGTACTCAATGTGGCTGCTATTCAGCTTGAGAAAGCGGGATTTGACTACTTGCTGCGGCATATCCTCGCCATTGATGCGGATGGTCGGCGCAGTGGAACAGACGGCATCCAGCATGATGTCCATGATCTCCCGGAAGCGGTCTTTATCGAACTTCGGATCCTGACAGAGAATGTCGTAGTCAAGATTCTCTTTGATAATCTCTTCATACTCGCTTCGCTCATCCATCCTGTCCATCCCATCAAGATTGATGGATTGATAGTTCTTTGAGAGAGTATTTCTTTCTTGGGTAATTACTTGATCAGTATTTATTTGTGCGGACTTATCCCCGCGTGGATTATCCACATCTGGCTTCTCCACACATGGATTTTCCGTGTGTGGTATTTCCCGTTCTGGCGTGGACTCCTGCGGCTCTTCGTATATCTCAAAGATTGTGCTGCTCATCCTGCCTTTACCGTCTCTCTGCCGGTGCCGGACAAGGTAGCCGTGCTTTTCAAGCTCACGGAGCGCGGAGAGAATGGCATCCGGACCTTCCTTGCAGATTGCAGAAAGTCCCTTGGTTGAGAACTTCCAGCCATCATTGAACGAGAGCATCTTTGAGAGAAGACCGACCGCCTTGAGTGACAGGCTCTTGTCTCGGAGGTGGAAGTTCGCCATGACGGTATAGCCACGATTTTTATTTACGCGATAGACTGCCACGAAAATCACCTTTCCATCTTGGAAAGCAGTTCTTCGCCGCACTTTTTCTGGAACTTCATTCGGATGACCTCCTTGCCCTTCGGCGTGAAGTAGGTCTGAGAACCGGTGTAGCAGAACGTCACAAAATCGCGGACGATGAACAGTCCGGCATTGCTGTCCTTGTTGTAGGGAAGTAGCTGCCCGGAAGGAGAGCGGAACAGGTACTTTTCTTTGAGAAGGAACTGGACGAACTTGCGCTCCGGGATTTTCAGTTCCTTCGCCGTCGTTCGGATATTGGTGCAGTCATCCGGATTGATGAAGGCGTCGTAATAATCAGCTTTGGGCTTTGCCGTGATCAGCTCACACTCAAGAGCCTTTACGCGATTCTTTTCCAAAATCAACGCCTGAGCAAACTCCACAATGACCGCAGGTTCCTTCTGAATGCGTTCCAGAAGGGAGTCCGTCATGTAGCCGCCGGTCTTGCGAATGGTAGGAATGACCTCATCAAATACCCACAGTTCAAACTTTTCAGCCGCAGGAAGTTTGCTGCGAATAATTAGCCGATAAACGTCTCCTTCCGGGATGAAGTTGATACTCTGAACTTTCCCGCTGATAGGGGTAGAACGTTTCGTTATAGCCCTGCAATGGTCGTTGACCGCCTTGTTCGGGTTGGTGTAACCGAGTGCCTTTGCAACATCTGCTGCACAGAACAGAACTTTTTCTCCTTCGAGGATCGTTCTTACCTCACCAAACTGTTCATTCTTGAAGATTTCGATTTTGTTATCCATGACTGGCTTCCTTTCCGGCATCAGATGTGCCACTTTGATTTTTGAGGGTTGAAACGGGATTGCAGCAGTAGGGACACTCCGCAAACACGCAGGACTGATATTTCCAGAAGGGACGATGAAAGCGGCAGCTTCGGCACTCAGGGAGAATGCCATCCACACCGCTGTCATAATGCTCAAAGCCGGGTATGGTCTGCATCAGCAATTCCAGTGCTTGCAGATCACCGGCTGTCATGCGTTTCATGCTTAAAAACTCCTTTCCTTCGCCGCATCGCCAGCAAATATTCCGGCTTTTGGGCAACAAAAAAAGAGGGTTTGCTTCTTACTCCAAATTGGAGAAGAAACAAACCCTCTTCGTTTACGATGTAGTTCAGATGATTTCTCGGATGGTATGAATGACACCGAGCAGCAGCCCGATGAAGAAGGCAAGTCCTCCGATAAGACCGCCTATGATTAAGTTCAATGCGAAGATGCCGACTGAGCCGGAGATACCGTAGCCGCTGGGAACGAGCCAGAGGCACATCCTCCGGATGCCAAATGGCAAGCCGACGCAGATCCACATAAGGAAGTAGTCACATACGCCGTCAGGCATATAGATCGGCTTGAGAAATGACGCGAGGCAGAACGCAAGCGCGATTGGAAGCAGAACCTCCTTCAAGAAGACTTTGATAGCACCCACTATATCCTCCTTCTGCCGGAAGTGTGCAGCAGCACCCTCCGGCTTGCTTGATTATTGTGAAAGTCCTTTGTTTTCGGTCAAAAAAAGAAGGGACTAAGCCAGAATGCCTTGATTTTCAAGGTCTTTCTGATTTAGTCCTATTATCGCACAATAATCTTTGGTAATGACCGTCGCCACTCGTCCGGCTTCCACTTCCTGCAACATCGCTTGCAGCCCCTCGCGCTCAAAACTCACGCCGGAAAATCCGTCGTCCACAAAAAACTTTGTGTTCAAAAAATGGTGTTCGTCCGCATAGCGTTGAAGTATCATTTTTTGGTGCTGTATGCTTCCGCTTTCTCCGGCTTGCATATCCTCTTGACTTAAACGGCAGTAAAGGGCGGTGATTTTATTCGACTGTAACATTAGTCCTCCTTTCCGACAGCCGAATAAACAGGTATAATGTGTTGCTATCATTATACCATATCCCGCCGCCTAATGCACTACTCGGACGCTAAAAATCCCGGATTTCCGGGCTTTTTCTGCAAATCCTTTACAATGAGTTTCTCAATCTTTTTATGGATTGTATCGGTTGCCTTTTCACTCGGCAACGCTTGAACAAGATAGGTGATTTTCCCTATTTTGCGTTCGGTTGTAATTGTCTGTTTTTTATCCATTAGAAAAACCTCCTTTTCCTGTATGGATAAACTATATTCGTCAAAAGGCAAAAACGGGCGGTTGTTAGCTGCAACCTCACGGGAGTTTCACCCCGGCCCATGCTTATGGGTGCGCCGCGCAATACTTTGAGGGTGTTCAACGCGGGAGTATCATTGTGCCGCCTTGTATGTCGTCGCCCACAAGCTGCTAAACCTGTTTTACGGCGCGGTAGTTCTCGCTCGGCTTTTCCCCTATGGGGAAAAGCTGTCATGGCGTACCCGCCGACTGGCTCGGTACAGACGGAATGTACCCGTTTGCCTGTTATGCTGCGCACCAAAGGCCGCTTTCTTTGTCAAAGAACAATAGGCTTTGTCGGCCTGCAAAAGCACATCAACAGCGGATATGCTTTTGCGGAACGACAAATAGCCCATAACGGGAAGCGTGGAAAGGGGACACGCTCCCCGCATGGGCTAAAAGATTATCCTACATGAAAAGCAAGGGTGCGGGTAATAAGGCGCACTTGCAGCCTGTTACGCATTTCCTCGTCCACATAGGAATAGGTATTGCCCGCGTCGTCTTTCAGCGTGCGGGTACAAAGTTTCGCTATGTAACCCTCGTAGTGCTTCAAGATCGCGCACATGGCGGTTGTGTCGCCGTTTGCCGCTGCGGAAATGACAGGGAACGGCAACAGATTTTCAGACTTCCTAACGGTATTCATCATCTGCTTTTCCCTCCAAATACTGTTTGATTTTCGCAAGCGCGGATTTCCTGTGCCGGAAAACCGTCGTGCGTACAACATTCAGCAGTTCGCCAATTTCCGCGTCGCTCATATCCAAGAAGTAGGACAAAAGGATAATGTCGCGTTTCCTTTCGGGCAAAGCGTTAAGGGCTTCGGCAAGCAGTTCATTTTTGACGAGTACATCAAAGCCGGACACTTGAAAACGGAAATAATCGCTTTCGTATTCGTCCGTTGTGAAAAGCTGCGCGAGTTCGCTTTCGCTCAAATCCGAAAAAGTAACTTCGCGTGCTGCGCGTTTCGCAAGAGTGCGGCGGTGGCTTTTCGCTTCGCCGACCAAAGTTTTCTTTGCTAATGCGTCGTACTGATGTTGTATTCTTTCCTTGTCGGAAGAAGATAGCTCCATAGAGTTCACCTCCTTCCCGCGTGGAGTAGAGGACGGGAGTTAAGGGCTTGTCCTCTCTGCCCCTTTCGCTCCGTACCCGTTCGGGAGATGGCTCTTGAGTGCGCTTTTCAGAAAAAAGTTGAAAAAAGCAAAATGCGCCCGTCCGCAAGACGCGGACGGGCGCAAAGGAAATGTAAGCAGTAGCTAAATGTATTGACAGTTCACATTCATAGCCGGAATATCCCGCTTGCGGAGCATAGCTTTTTTTGACCGCAAAGCATTAGGCGGGTTACAGTAAATAAAAATGGACACGGCGATACCTCCCCGATACCGCCGTATCCTTAAAAAAGGGCGACTTTAATACACTACCCGCAATCCATTCTATAATAGGGAACAGCGGCTTTTGCGCAATATTAAATAAAAAAGCCGATAACACATAGGTTTTTTGACCTAATGCGTTATCGGCTCTGCGTCTATGCGTCTGGCACTTTTAATCATTTTTTTTTGAATTTATTATATGTGTTAGCTAACTGTCCACAAGCCGCGTTAATCTCTCTGCCATGAGAAACTCTCATAGTAACTTCAAGTCCTGCTTGCTCTAATTGATGTTTGAATGCAACTATTTCCCGTTTCTGTGGTGCTTTAATTCTTGAATTGCTTGTTGGGTTGTATTGTAACACGTTAATCATAACTTTTTTGCCCCGAAACCATTTTGCAAGTTGTCTTACATCTGAGGGCCGGTCATTTATACCCGGTAAAAGCAAATACGCAAAGACAATTTTGCGATTATGCCTTTCAGAATAGGATAAGGCTTGCTTAACAACATCTTCAATAGCATATATGCGCATGTGAGGAATAATACGATTTCTTGCAGATTGTGTTGCTGCGTGTAAAGATATTGTCAACTGAATTTTAAGATGTTCCTCGCGCAATTTTTTTAATTGATCAACCGGACCAACTGTTGATATGGTAATGCCGTCGGTTGGAAAGTTGAGCCCATATCTATCTCGGAGAATATGGATTGCTTTTATCAAGTTGTCATAATTGAATAAAGGCTCTCCCATACCCATAAAAACGATACGGTTTACTTTTCGACGCAACAATATAATCTGTTGTACGATTTCTGACGATGTTAGATTACGAACAAAGCCATTTCGCCCGGACTCACAAAAAATACAACCAACAGGACAACCGACTTGTGTGCTCACGCAAACAGTTCCACCATCTCGCCGCTTGATAAAAACCGTTTCAATGTATTTGTTGTCTTTCAGTTCGTAAACATACTTTTCAGTATCACTGCTTTTGCAAATATTTTTTACCAACATTGATAGATTTTTTTTGCGTGGTAATTGCTTATATAATTCTTCATATAAGGCTTTTGCTTCATTCTCGCCAATAACTTCCGACATTTCTTTGTAAGTAAATCCGTATGGATCATTCCGTACTTCCGCAGGCGTATATTTAGGTAAACGTTTCATTTTTATATCCTTTCTTCTAAATAATAAAAGTTTGTTTTTCTGTATTTTTGATTACAATCTCTAATTTTTCTACATCAATGATATGCGTCAATTTGCATTTAGGGCAGAAAAGAGGAAAATCTTTTAATACAGTATTATGAAATACTTGAACTCTCGTCTTTCCGTTACAAATCGGACATTTTATCCAATATTTTTTAAGCATTATATTTCACTCGTCCTTTTTACACAAAAAAATGCAGGTCAATCCTCAACATGAGCATTGACCTGCATTTATAATGCACAGAGCAGTACAACAAAACTAAGGCATAGCTTGCACTATGTCTATACTATATCTATACGTCGTTAGTTTTTTGTATAGCATCCGCAAAATAAGCATGACAAAAAAGCCCATGTTGAAAATGGGAAAATCCTTTTTTTCAATGCTTATCTAATACGCATGCTATGCAACATAAACGCCGCCTCCTTTTACATAAATTTTATTTTATCAGAAAATCAGTCTACTGTCAATACACAACAGGAAGTATTTAACCTAATGATATGAATTGTGTGGACATATCCAAAAAGAAAGGTGAACTGTAAAATGTAACAGGGTGAATGAAAATGGCAAAAAGACCCGTACCATTGTACGACTTTAAGGCTTTCGGGGCAGCTATAAAAGCCGCGAGAAATGAATACGGCGAGAGCCGCAAAAAGGTAAGCGACGAGTTATATATTTCCCCGCGCTACCTTGCGAATATCGAGAACAAGGGACAACAGCCGAGTTTACAGGTATTCTATGACCTTGTAACCCGGTATCATATTTCGGTAGATCAATTTTTCTTCCCGAACAGCAATGCGGAGAAATCCACCGGGCGGCGGCAGCTTGACGCGCTGCTGGACGGTATGAGCGATAAAGGCATACGGATTGTAACCGCAACAGCAAGGGAGATAACGGAAGTCGAAAAAGCAGAGGATTAACCTCACAATATGAGAAATCGGGAGATTGCAGCGCATGGCGGCTGCAATCTTTTTTTGCGTCCAAAATCAAAGGAACGCGCAACAAATACCGCCTTTCGGTGGGGGTATGGAGTAGATAGCAAGCACAGCAAACGAGTACCCGTTTGCGGAAAATGCTTGTTGGGATAATCCCAAACCCTTATACCGAAAGGCGGTGCGGAAATGGAAAACCGAAAGAGAAATATACAGATGAAGTTTTACGTTACGGAAGAAGAAAAGCGGCTGATCGACGAGAAGATGAAGCAGCTTCCCATAAAGCAGTATGGGGCATACTTCCGTAAAATGGCGATAGACGGGTATATTCTTGTCGTTGACCGAAGCGACACAAAAGCATATATCCGGGAACTGCAAGCGGTGAGCCGGAACATCAACCAAATTGCAAAACGCGCCAATGCGACGGGGACGGTTTACAGGCAGGATATAGAGGACATTAAAAAGGCGGTGGACGAGATATGGCGGTTACAAAGACGCACCCTATTAAATCAACCTTAAAGGCTGCGATAGACTATATCTTAAATCCCGAAAAGACAGACGGGAAGCTGCTTGCGTCCTCTTTCGGCTGCGGGCTGGAAACCGCCGATATTGAGTTTGCATGGACGCGGGAAGCTGCCGGAGATCGCGGCACACATTTAGGGCGGCACTTGATACAATCCTTTGCGGTGGGAGAAACCACACCGGAAGAAGCGCACAAAATCGGCATGGAACTTGCCGGGGCGGTATTAGGCGGCAAGTATGAGTTTGTTTTGACAACTCACGTCGATAAAGACCATCTGCATAATCACTTGATTTTCAACGCGGTTAGCTTCGTTGACTACAAAAAGTACCATTCCAACAAGCAAAGCTATCACTTTATCCGGCGCACCAGCGACAGGATATGTAAAGAGCATGGGCTATCCGTCGTCGTACCGGGACAGGACAAGGGAAAAAGCTATGCAGAATACACCGCCGAAAAGCAAGGGACAAGCTACAAAGCAAAGCTGAAAACGGCGATAGATACTCTCATTCCCCAAGTGAAAGATTTTGACGAACTGCTGCGCCGCTTGCAGGAAATGGGGTATGAAATCAAACAGGGCAAATACATTTCCTTTCGCGCTGCCGGACAGGAACGGTTTACCCGCACAAAGACGCTCGGCGCGGCCTATACGGAAGAAGCGATAAAGGAGCGTATCAAGGGCGTGTATGTTGCCAAAACAAAAACGCTGCGGGAAGATAAGAAAATCCGGCTTGTCGTCGATCTTGAAAACAGTATCAAAGCCCAACAGTCGGCGGGCTATGAACGGTGGGCAAAAATCCATAATCTGAAACAGGCTGCTAAAAGCATGAACTTCCTAACCGAAAACAAGATTGAGTATTATAGCGAACTTGAAAGCAAGATAGCCGATATTATGACCGCTCATGACGCGGCGGCAAAGGCGGTTAAGGAAGTGGAACAGCGTATGTCTGATTTGTCGCTGCTTATCAAGCACACCACCACATAC
Source organism: Clostridiales bacterium (assembly GCA_902362925.2). Lineage (GTDB taxonomy): Bacteria > Bacillota > Clostridia > Oscillospirales > Oscillospiraceae > Pseudoflavonifractor. Next base: position 64,370 of record CABIYL020000015.1, read on the forward strand.
CGACAGTTAAAACCGATTTACGATGAATACCGAAAATCGCCGGACAAGGAAAAGTATCTGCGGGGGCATGAAAGCGAAATTATCCTGTTTGAAGCTGCGGCAAGGGCATTAAAGGAAATGCAGATAAAGAAGCTGCCCGATCTCGCCGCGCTGCGCAAGGAGTATAGAAGCTTAAACGACAGGAAAACCAAATTGTATGAAGATTATCGGCAAGCCAAGAAGCAAATGCAGGAATACGGCGTTGTCAAAAAGAACGTCGATAGTATTCTTTACCCGTCCCAAAGCAGGGCGCGGGAGCAGGAGCGATAAGGCGCAAAACATGGGGTGGCAAGTGGAATGTTAAGGGCTGAAAACGCCTGTGTTTCTGCGGCTTCCAGCGCATGAAAACGACATAGACGATAAAGTATATTCAAACCCGCAAAAACGGCTTTCTAATTGTCCACGCAAGGACAAAAAAAGAACAGGGGCGCGGTGCCGGAAATCGGCAACCGCGCCCCTGTTCTCTATGGGCTATTCCTCGTCGGTCAAGATAAACTCCCTTTCGGAAAACTCGCTGTCCGTCATGGCTTGCAGCTTGTTCACCGCTGCGGCGGCAAGCTGGCGCATATCCTCGTCCATGTAGGGCATGGCGGCAAGGATATTTTCAAGCGTTGTTTCCCGGCTGTCCTCGGCGTAGATCGCAACAATGTTTTCTTCCTCAATGGTAAAGCGGGTATTCATGCTATCAAACCTCCAAATCCTTTTTATGCTCTTTCTGTTTATCTTTCGGCTGCTGCGCCGCCTGTTTCTTGTATTCGTCCAGCTTCTTCAAAATGGACGGTTTTTTCTGCGGCTGTTCCCGTTTCTCGGCTTTTACCGCTTTTGCAAGGTCGGTAACGGAAATCGCTTCCCCCGCCTTTGCCCGCTGCTCAAAATCTGCAACGGTGGGCGTTTGCGGCGTATTGTTGATAAGCCCGTCAAAATTGTTGTCGTTCTGCTCTATGGTGTCCTCGACGTGCTTTAAGGGATTATCCCGCTGCGGCTGCTCGGCGGCTATGGCATAAGCCTGTGTGCCATTCCCCATAATGAGATACTTCCCGTCCTCCGACGCATGGTGAAAACCAAATCCCGCCGCTTCGATCTGTTCACGGCTCATATCGGTAATATGAAAATTGCCCCTCGGCGTTCTAACGGTTTCACCCGTCAAAAGGCTGTCGGGGGTCGCTTCCGGCTGCTGCTTTTCAAGCTGCCCGTCCTTGTAGGAATATCCTTGCGCCGCGATTGCTTCAAGGGTCTTGCCCGTAACGTCGCCATAAATCCGCTTGTCTGCGTCAACCAGCATTTGCAAAGTGTCTTGTACGGTGTCGGACAAGGCTTGCTGCTGTTCGGGCGGCAGCTTGTCAAATACGGGGGTCTGCTGCTCCTGCAAAAACTCCGGCACTTGCTGAAAACCGATACTGTCTACATAGTGGGCGGTGTCCTCGTCGTTCTGATGAAGCACAACAATGTCGGAAACGGAAAGGCTATGCCCCTTAAAGTCGGCGGGGTGGTCGATATTAAACCTTTCCCAAATGTCGCCCAGCGTCATATCCTTTGTAAGCGGTGCAGTATAGACGAGTTCATAATTTACCCGGTCAATGGTAAGTCCAGCCGCTTGCAGACGGTCATAAGGCTCAAAGCGCAAGTCCCTTGTTTCGTCCCCGCGCTTTAACTGATAAATGGAAAAGGTATCGCCCTGCTCCTGCTCGGCTTGCCGCTGCTGCTGCAACTCGGTAAAATGCCCCTCAATCTCGGTAATGAGTTCCTTTGCGGTGGTCTGTATTGTTTCAAGGGACGCTTTTAACTCGGTCATTTCCTTGCCGCTGCTCCAACCAGCCACATAGCCGAAAGAGTAATCGGAAGTATCAAGGCCGAAATGCTGGCAAACCGTATAAGCGACGCTTTCCGCTTCTACCTCGCAGGTATGGCGGTCAACGCGGTTTTGCTGCTCCGGCGGGGCGTTTAAGTCTACGTCGTGCAGCTTCGCATGGGCGATTTCGTGAATGGCGGTCTTTACCGCCTGTAATTCACTCACGCCCTCTTTGATTGCAATACGCTTGTCGGTCAAACTGAAATACCCATTTGCGCCGTTTGTGATCTGCTCAAATGCAATCGGGACGGGGGACGCTTTTTCAAGGGCGGCGAAAAAATCCTCGTACTGCTCCACATCGGCAAGCAGCGGTTTAACGGAAAGGTCGGGAAACTCCTTGCCCTCGGTCTGCGAAATATCAAAGACGGTTATAACCTTAAAGGCGGGGACGGTGATTTCCTTTTCTTCCTTTACCACTTTTCCCTCGCGGTCAAGCATGGGCTTTCTCGTTTCGGGGTCGATTTTATCAACCAGCTTTTTCACCTTGTAGGGCGCGGGGGCAAAGATTTTAATGCCTTTCTCGCCTTTCTTTACATGGCGGTCAAACTCCTTTTCCCATTGACGGAAGCCCATTACCAAATTGCCGCCCTGCATAGCAATTAGGATAGTGTTATTCAAACTATAATCATGGAACTTTGACATAGCGGTTAGAAACTCTTTGTAGCGGTCGCTGTCAAAAATCGCCTGTACGCCCTGTTCCAAACGCGCGGTGATCTCCTTTACCTTTTCGGCGGGCTTTTCGGAAGTAAGGATAATGGGGACGACGGGGCGGGGCTGCTGCGGCTCTGCGGCCTGTGCGTCTGCTTGCTGCGTTTCGGCTGCGTCCATATAGGCTTTGTCCTGTTCGCCGCGCTCCGGCTGCGGGTAACTCATAATGCGGTATTCTTCCGGCACTTCGCGCCCCTCAAACTGCCGTTCCCACTCGTCGCCGCTTTCCACGATATAGCCGTACTCGGTAAACGCGCCTTTTTCCTGCGCGGCAGCGTTCCTGCCAAAAGTAGAAAGGTCAATGCCGCCTTTCCATTCTTCGGGCATTTGTACCATGCCGGATTGATTTAAGTAATAGTCGCCCAAATCGTGGTAGTTATGTACTTCGGGGATATGGACGTAAAAATCCACGTTGTAGGTGAAGTCAATTACCTGTCCAATATTTGCAAGCCCGTTTTTCTGCTGCAAAGCTGCGTTCAGCTTGCCAACCTCGGCGGGGTCAAGCTGTTCGAGCCGCGCCGCAAGAAAATTGAGTTCGTCCACGTCGGCGGCGCATACCATTTCATAAGGCAAGGCAATATGTTTCTCCGGGTCGTCGGAATAGCCGCGAATGGAAAAATCCTGCGGGTTGTCGGCGGTAATGCCGACGTTCCGCATAGCTTCGTGCAACTGCTCCTTTGTGGCGGGCATATCCAACCAATAGCCGCCGGGGTCGCCCGCGTCAAAGCGGCTGCGGTTGCCTATCATAATAGAAAACTGTTCGCTCATGTGTTCACGCTCCTTTTCCTGCCCGGTATTTTCGGGGATAGCTGCCGCCTGTTGCTGCTGCGGGGGTTCTTCGCCCTCTATGGTGTAGTCCGGCATGAGCATACCGTTTACTTTGAAATAGTCGGCGTACTCCTGCGGGATAGGCGGGGAGATTTCCGTAAACAAGCGGTCATACGCTTTGATACGCCCATTCAGATACTTTTCCATAGCTGCCTTGTCGGTGAAAACCTTTCTATCTTGTCCGGCAATCTTCGCTTGGGTTCTGCTTGGGCTGTTGGTGCGCACGCTCCATGTAAGCGTCCATGAATACGGGATAGATTTCTGCGCTTCTTTGTCGTAGCGGGTATTCTCGTAAATGTAGTAATTCATCTGATATACCCGGTTGCTGCGAATATGGCGGTTATGCTCGGTGGTCTGCCACTCGTTAGCGGTGTGCTGGACGTGCGGCGTTCTCACATATTCAAGTGTTTTATCCAGCAAAAGCGTTCTTCCCGCCTGTTCTTCCCATGCGGCGGCGCGTTCTTTAAGGTCGTCAAAAATCGCCTGTTCTGCCGCCGCGCTTTCGCTGCGCATGGAAAGTAGCTGCGCAATCGGCAAGGAAGCATAAGGGGCAATCTCCCTGTCCTTTGCTTCAAAATATATCCGGCGTTCTATCCGCATGGTTTCGGCGGCTTCTAATTTGTCATGGTCGTATGAGGAATACGGCATATTCTTTCATCACGTCCTTTCTCGGTCATATAAGGGTTTGGGACTATCCCAACAAGCAAAATGCCCGCGCTCTCTATGGGAAGCGCGGGCATTTCTCGCAAACGGGTACTCGTTTGCTGTGCTTGCTATGTAGTTGTTTTTATCCGTAAACGCCTGTTTCTCTCGCTTTGGGCTTTCTGTCTGCGGCGTATCTTTGCCGCGCAATCGGGGCAGTATTTCGCCCGGTTGCTGCCCGCCGCAAACGTGCTGCCGCATACCGCGCAACGCTTCAAATCGGTTTCCCCGCTGCGGGTGATCTGTTCGCAAAGCTGCCTGTCGGCGGGTAATACCGCTTCGCGGAAATAGCGGCATAGCAGCGAATAGCTGATACTCTGCACACAAACGCAAGTTTCCCCGTCGTCCAGCAGCAGACAATTCCCGCAATCGTTGTTTGCACAAGCGGCGCGGGTCATTTTCTTTACGGCGCGGTATTGCTTTTCATCAAGCCTTATCATTTTCGGTTCTGCTCGACGCGGAAGTTTACATACTTGCCGCCTGTGTCGGCAAGCAGCACAACTCCGTCAAAGGTCTTTCCCGTCTTGGTCGAGTACATACCTTTGATTTTTACCTTTCCGTCTTTCAAAAGGGCGGCGGCAATCGCCTTTGTGAAAGCCTTTTTGCGCTGCTCAAAAAAGCGGTCATTCTTCCACATCACAAAGCTGCAAGCCCTGTCGGAGCAGTAAAAGTTTTTCTTGCCCTCGTAAACCGCCGCGCCGCAACGGGGGCAAGTGCCGATTGCTTCCCGCTGCGGGGTAAACAGCTTCGCTTTATCCTCGGAAATCGCGGAATAGGTCTTGACAAGCCCCGCTGTCATTTCCTCAATCCCGCGCATGAAGTCGGCGGGGCTGTCGCTGCCCTTTGCAATCCCGGTAAGGCGCGTTTCCCATTCTGCCGTAAGCTGCGGGGACGTAAGGCTGTCGGGCAGAATAGCGACAAGGTTATACCCGTCCTTTGTGGGGATTAGCTTTTTGCCCTTGCGCTCGGCAAAGCCCGCGCTAATGAGTTTTTCAATGATACCCGCCCGCGTCGCGGTGGTGCCTAACCCTTTGCGCTCCGCGTCCTCCGGCGTGTCCTCCTTTCCCGCACTCTCCATAGCCGAAAGTAACGTATCTTCTGTGAGGATTTGTCAAGGTAGGATGTGGATTTATTTCTTTTTGCTGGTACATTCATTCATAATCAATGTATTCACGCTGTCCGTAAAAGTCCGCTTGGTATTCTGCGGAAAATGTACCCTTACCCGATAAGTGGTATTGCCTATCTTTTTCTTGAAATGCTCTGTATTCACTTTCTTTACTTCTTCCATGTTCTTCTCTCCCTTCATGCAAAAAGGACAGCTACAAACCATTACTTGTAAACTGCCCTTTCGCTGTTATAATAACTGTTCATTTTTATTCCTGCTGTGTATCTGACTGCGTTGGTTCTGCTCGGCTTCTCGTGTCATGGCAAGCATTTTACGGTTATGCTCAATAACCTCTGTGGATGCAAGCTCTGTAACCACTCTTGCATAGTCGGGATTACTCTCCTGCAATCGCCCTTCCAGCTTCGCCTTTTCCGCTGTCCATTTCTTCGGTGTAATCTTCTCATCAGAGGACAGCATTTTCTTTAATTTCGCACGATAACTGTCGTATTCTCTAAGCTCCGTTTCATGCTCCTTATCATATTTACGCTTGGCAAATCCTTTCAGCGAATTACTTGTCTTATGATACACGATATAAGGCTCATACTCGCTGTATGCCACAAGCAACTGCTCCAGTCTTGCTATCTGCTCTGCAATCTGCTGTCGCTCCGCTGACAGCTTCTCATAGGCTGGCTCTCGCTGTTCCTTAAACTCCTGCAACTGCTCAAAGCTCTCAATCTGATTTACCACAACAAAACGCTCCATTCTCTCCTGCTCCTGCAATGCCTGTCTTTGAGAAATCTTCCTCAAATATTTGCTCTTGATTACTGGCAATTCCAGTCTGCCCTTTTTGCCGACAACTGCCCTAATCATATCAAGGACTTCATTTGCAGTATTGCGTACTGCTTCAACTGGCTTGGAATTAACAAGCTTCTGCAACTGTTCCTCTGCTTTTGCCACAAGCATTTTTGCAGTAAGAATAGCCTTATTCTGCTCCATTATCCTGCGGTTGACATTCCCTCTCTCTGTCTGTATTCCTGCCCTTTCCAGCGCACTGGCTTTCTCTCCCAAATGTATCTGTGGTATGGTATCAAGCCCCTGCTCCGCAAATGACCTATGCTCCCAAAAATTCTCCCTTAATCCGTTTTTATCATTGACCGCATTTATGGTGTCAGCTAAATCCTTGCGCCACTTCCTGGCATTCTCCCTGCTGTTCCATCCAGTCACATCCTGCGTGGTGCATTTATATTGCCCATTCTTTTTTCTTATCTTGTTTCCGTCTGCGTCCAGTGCATAAATCTTCTTCTGCTTATCTCCCCATGAACCATCTTCCAAAATCGGGCGCATGGTAAGCATAATATGACAGTGAAGATTGCGTTGGTGCGTATTCGGGTTTTCGGAGTCATGGATGGCAAACTGCGCACACATTCCATCATCCACAAAATTCCTTTTCACATAATCCCTCATTACCTCTATGGCAAGCTCATAACTCCACTCATTCGGCAGATTGATTTTATATGACCTCGCCAGCTGTGCTTTGGCAGATTTACTCTCCCTCATTTCAACGGAGTTCCATAGCACCGATGGGTCTGAATATTCTGCTGGTGCATTGACCGGAAGCATGACCTCATTATGCACCAAATCCTCGGTATACTTCGGGTAATAGGTTGTTCCGTCATATTCAGAGTACATGGTGGTACGGCTGATATATGCAGACTTGTCAACTGCGGATGAACCACCTCTGCACTTTGCACCTCTTCCGATAATGGCAACTCGGGTACTTAGGTTTTTAACTGCCATAGCCACACCTCACTCTCCTGCATAGGCTGTGGCAGACCGATACTGTGGATTGTGCGGTATCGGTTGACTTTGTGGGCAGTGCAGCTCCGCTCTTTGGAGCTTCACTGAACGCAAAGTATGCAAATGGGTAGGTGCGCCCTCTGCACCGAAGGGAAAACGCAGTGTTCCCTTTTGACTGCCTTCGGCAGGCAACAGCTGTCTGCAAGACCCCTCGGAGAGCGCACATACCATCGCAGATGGTATATCTGTGCGCAACGAGAAAATCTCGTTGACTGGTCTTAGGCATTTTCACTTTTGCCAGTACCTTCATCCCCTGCCACCTCACTTTCAGCTTTTACAACTGCATTCTCACGCTTGTCAGCACTTTCCTTTTTCACGATTTCAATAATGCGCTGGCACTGCTCCGCCTTCATCCCCGAAGCAATAATTCTGTTCAGCTCCTGCTCATCAAACTGATAACACTCTGGGAAATATTTGTGAACAATGCCACCCATCATGTACTTGTGCTGATTTTCCTCTTTTCGCTTCTGCTGACTTGCCTTTCTCTTGGCTTCTGCCAGTCTTGCCTTAGCCTGCTCCACAATCTTCTCTGCTTTTAAAACCTCTGCTGATTTTTCATTGTTCTGTAACATATTTTCAATCTCCTTTTCCTTGATTTTGTATAATAAAAAAGGTGGTCATGGTTTTAATTTCCATGCCACCTTTGGGTGTTCGATATTTAAATAAACTGCTTTATGGAACTGAAAATTTAACCCTACATAAGCGGGAATCTTTTAGCATTACACTCTCCATTCCATCAGCACACAATCTTCCTTTTTCCCCTCGTGTAGCTCATGTTCGGGAAGTTCCTTAATAATTTTAAATCCTGCCTTCTGATATGCTCGTACTGCTCGTAGATTATTTTTTCGTGGGTCAAGAATCACCGCATCGGCATCCATTTCCGTTCGTAGATATTGGCATACTACTCTGCAATATTCTGCACCGATTCCCATATTCCAATATTCCGGCTCACCGATAAATTGGTCCATCGCATAAATCTTTTCTTCCGTCTCATGGTAATTATATTCGTCGAAAAGTTCCCCCTGAATTCTATATATTTGTGCGTAACCGATAGGAATTGTATCATATTCAATGATGACTCGATAAATCTCATCCGCCCATTGCTCTGTATAATGCTCACGAATCGTTTTCTGTGTATGTTTTTTATCTCTACCGTCGTAGAATTCAAGAACACGGTCATCTGTCAGCCATTTTAGCATTAAAACTAAATCATCCTCATTCATCGGGCGAAAGGAAACTCGCTTTTTTTCCAACATAATTCACCTCTTCCATAATATAATTTCACATCATCTTTTCCTGCTAAAATATAAACATCTCTGCTTGTGTTTGTAGCAATTCAGAAACACCCTTAATCAACATTTCCCTATCTTTTCTTTCATAACCATAAATAATTTGGTCTATCGACCAATATACATCATTAAGCTCTGCTTTTCTTTCTGCTACTTCCGGCGCCTTATGCTGATAGTATTTTAATACCTTCCTGCCAAATTCTTTCCCGAAATCATCTGTACTACAATCCAGCAAGCACAAAAAATCATTATCCGGGTCACCTACATTAAAATCGCCAAAATCAATAACTCCAAACAGTCTATTATTTCTAAAAATCATGTTATTTGCACTGAAATCATTATGTACCAAACAAGGGGTATATTTAAATAAAACAGCATTGTTTAATATGTTTTCATATATTGTTTCGATATGTTCCAACATCTCATCAGTTAACAGCTGCTCCTTTTCCAGAATACTTATAAGTAATTTTTTATCTTGCAAAAACTTATCTTTCTTATTCACCAGAGCATCTGAAAACAAACTGACAGAACAATCAATCTCTATGGAATGTAACTCTTTCAAAAACGTCGCTTCATCATATGCAAGGGCATCCTTTTCCTTTTCACTCAACTTATGATACTGCTCATAAGTAATACGTTCCCCTTTAATATATTTCATAATATTAAATCGGTCACTTTGATACACTACCGCAGGGATTTGATAAGATAGCTTACAGTTTTCTAAAAAACGATACAATTCAAGCTCTCGTTTCTGAGAAATTCTAACAGAATCTCGTTTAGGAACTTTCACAACATATTGTTCATTACACAAAAAAGTATCACTATCATCGCCGGACGATAAATAACGGAGTTCATTTATTTTTATCTGTTTATTTAAGTGCTCATATATCTCAGCGTCCAAGTTAACCATTTTAGTCTCCTTTACACATACCTTCAGTAAAGAGAATTATATCATTGAACATACATTTTTTCAACGATTTACCTTTGCATATTATACTGTGCCATTTGCCTTCTTTTTTGTTCTCTGTATTTATCATCCAGTTTTCTCGGCTTACGATAACTAACGCATGATTTAGGCATGGAATAGGTCTTATCAATATCTGTTTCGCCTACCAGCTTATAAACCTCTGGGAATGCGATAACTAATGCGTCAAGTTTTCTCATAACTGCCTTATCTCGGGTATAAACAACTGCTGTCTGCTCCCCTGCATTAAAATTGATGACCGTTTCCTGCTCATACTTGGATAAACTGCCCATTAAACCACTCCTTTCTCTCTGACTCGTATTTTGGGCGACTCTAGACTCGTACTTTTGACGGGCAAATAATAAAGCCTGCCGTAGGCAGGCGGATAGGATAGGATAAGATAGAGATGGTATATCTCTTTTTTATCTTTTTATTTTATTCTTTTCTTTGGTTCTTTCTTTTCTGCTTTTCTTTTTCTCTTTTTTCTCTAGGAAGAGGAAGAGAAGGAAGGGGAAGGGAAGGTTGCACTGGCGAGACCATCAAAAAAGACATCCGCAACAAACATATTCACTGTCCGTTTTGAATGCCTTTTTATTCTGATTTTGCTCGTTAAATATCGTAGCAAAACCATTCCTTATTATTCACTTGATAATTTCCTCGTCTGCCATTTTCACAATCGCAAATTCACGATAATTATTGCCCTACTGCCTTTGCTTTCTCCGCTTCTATTTCTGCCCACGCTTTCCTCGCTTCTTCTCTTTTTCGTGCCATATATTTGCGGTTGCTTGCTCGCTTTTTCTCCAGTTTTTCCTGCCTTTTAGCTTCTGCCAGCTTCTCTTCTTCCGTCAGCTCCACAACCACTTCGGGAACTACAAATCTGCCGATATAATTCAAATAAATATCTACATCCTGCGTTCTGTTTGCACCACTTCCAACTGCCTTATAAACCATAATTTTATCAACAAATTCGTTCAATATGGCTGGTGTCAGTTCCTCGAATGTCGTATGCTTTTTTACAAGCTCCATGAACACATCCACATCCGTTTTCTTTGCACTCATGCCCTCTAATTCAGCATTATCTCTGTCAATATCCGCTTCTAATGCTTCAAGCTCCAACTCGTAATCACTAAGCATTGCATTGAAGCGTTTATCGTTCAATTTACCGCTGATATTGTCCTCATACAGCTTCCTTATCAGACGATTGATTTCACTCACTCGTTTCTGCTTTTTGGCAAGCCTTTTCTCCAGTCTGACTGATAACTCTCCCTGCTGTTCTTCGGAAATACTACATACCTTTTCCCTAAACTCTGCTTCATTCTCCACTGCATAATCACAAGTTCTTTTTATGGTTTCCAACACAAGCGTTTTCAATGCCTTTGTAGAAATGCTATGGCTGGAACACACTTTCTCATACATCTGTTTTCCCAACGCATTATTAGAACAAGAGTATCTGTCCTCGGGAGCATGATATACCATTTCCCCTGCCTTAAAATAGTTTTTCTTCCATACCCCTTTTGAGTGTCTGTGATTATACATTTTTGCTCCACAATCAGCACAAAACACCTTGCCGGTAAGAGGATTGCTTTCCTCAAATACTCCTATTCTTCTCGGTGTATCTAACAATTTCTGCACTGTTTCCCATGTATGTTTATCAATAATTGGCTCTTGGGTATTTTCAAAGATTACCCACTCGGATGAGTCCACTTTAGTAGGTCGCTTATCCTTGTATGACTCCTTTTTTGTTCTGAAATTGACAGTACAGCCAGTATATTCCATTCTCATCAAAATATCCTTAACTGTAGCACCTCTCCATGCATAGGGATGTTCCATATCGAAAGATTTTGTATTGACTCCCCTGCCACGAATACCCAAATAATACTCGGGTCTTTCCACCTTATCCTCTGCCAGCTCCCTTGCAATCTGATAAGGACCTTTACCATTCAGACACATATTAAATATCCTGCGGACAACCTCGGCAGCTTCATCATCAATTACCCATTTATCGGGATTATCTGCGCTCTTTTTATAACCATAGCAACAACGATTGCTTGTATGCGCCTTGCCACTCATACCTCTTGCCTTAAGCACCGCTGTTATCTTCCTACTGGTATCACGCACATACCACTCGTTCATAATGTTCAAAAATGGGGCAAATTCCGCACTCTCCCTGCGTTCACTATCAACACCATTGGAAATTGCTATAAAATGCACTCCCTTTTCCCGAAACATAACTTCTGTGTAAAATCCTACTTGTAAATAATCTCTACCGATACGGCTCATGTCCTTTACAATGACAGTACCCACCTTGCCAGCTTCAATATCCGCAAGCATTCTCTTCCAGTCGGGTCTGTCAAAATTTGTGCCAGTCCATCCATCATCCGTGTAATGCTCAATATTCTCATATCCATGCTGTTCTGCATACTGCGTCAACATCCGCTTCTGATTGACGATACTGTTTGACTCTCCCTGCACCTCATCATCCTTTGAAAGTCGCTCGTATAAAGCTGTGATTTTAAATCTCTTATCCTTGATTTTCATTGCTATCCTGCTCCTTTGCGTTCTGAATATTTCCACTGCCTACTCTCAAAGTGTATTACATCGGTAAATGCCTTTGGGGGCTGCGTGTAACGTTCGGAGATCTCCGCTGCCGGATTGTCAAAGGTCTGCCCCTCGGCAAGCGGGGGTAAAACCGCTTCCGGCTCTGCGTCCTCGTCCTGTTCCCCGGACGCGGCGCGGGATAGTCTTTCAATCTCGCGCCAACCCTCGCAAAGCGTCGTCCTGCCCTTTGCGGTAAAGGTATAGCCGCCGCAAGTGAAAACCGCCGTAACCGCTTCATACTCATAGGGCGCGGCAACGGCGCAAAGCAGTTTTGCGCACACAAGGGTCATTAGCTTTTTCTCACTTTCGGCAAGGGAAGAAAAGCCCGTTTTCACAAACTCCGCTGTCGGCAAAATGGCGTGATGGTCGGTTACTTTGCTGTTGTCGCAAATCCTCGCAAGGTCGGCTTGCAGCTTCACGCCCTGCATAAAGGGGAGAGCAGCGCAAAGGCCGGTGATAAGTTCCTTTGTGCTGCCCTCCATATCGGAAGTGATATATTTGCTGTCGGTGCGGGGATAGGTCAAAAGCCGTTTTTCATAAAGGGCTTGCGCATAGTCAAGGGTCTGTTTCGCCGTAAACCCATACAAACGGTTTGCTTCCCGCTGCAAGGCGGTGAGGTCAAACAGTTTCGGCGGGGCTGCGGTCTTTTTCTCTTTTTTAAGGGAAGTACAAACGGCCTGCGATTTCTCGCAAGCCGCTTTCATCTGCCGCGCCGCCGCTTCGTCGTCCTGCCTTTCGGAAAGGGCGGCAACGCCGCCAACGTCCAGCCGGACGACATGATATTTCTCTTTCTTAAAGCTGCTGATTGCATAGTCGCGGTTTACCAGCATAGCAAGGGTGGGCGTTTGCACTCTGCCGACATTCAATGTTTTATGGTAGAGGATAGAGAAAAGGCGGGTCGCGTTAATGCCAATGAGCCAATCGGCCTTTGCTCTGCAAAGCGCGGATTGATAGAGGTTGTCATAGCCGCGCCCGTCTTTGAGATTTGAAAAGCCCTCGCGGATTGCACTTGCTTCCATGCTGCTAATCCAAAGGCGGGAAAAGGGCTTTTTGCAATTCGCCTGTTCATAGACAAAGCGGAAAATGAGTTCCCCCTCGCGCCCGCTGTCGCAAGCATTGATAATCTCGGTAACGTCGCTGCGGTGCATAAGGTCTTTGAGAATGGAAAACTGCTGCTCCTTGCCGCTGGCAACAATAAACTGCCACTCCTGCGGGACAATGGGAAGATCGTCGTACTTCCATTTACGGAATTGTTCATTGTAGGTCGCCGCGTCTGCAAGGCTAATCAAATGCCCGATACACCACGACACAAGGTAGCCGCCGCCCTCAAAATATCCGCTGCGCTTTTCATTCGCGCCCATAACGGCGGCAATCGCCGCCCCGACGCTCGGTTTTTCTGCAATTACAAGTTTCATAGATTATCGTCCTCCTGCTCGGTCTGTTCGGTTTCGACTACTTCCGTTTCCTCGTCGTCCTCGTCAAAATCAAGGTCGTCAAGGCTGCTGCTGCCTTTCGCCGCGTCCTTTTTGGGCTTCAAAATCTTAAAGTAGTAGAACGCGCCGCCGCCCGCTGCGGCAACAAGCAGCACGACAAGCAGAATACCCATGCCGCCGCCTTTTTCTTCTTCCGGCGGCTGCTCGGTTTCTTCCGGCTCCGGCTCGGCTTCCACACCCGCGCACTCGCTCATGTTGACGCTGCAAACCGGGCAAGCGGTGTTGACGCTTCCGGCAACGCATTTATCGGTGCAGCTACAAACGGGGGCTTCGGTCTGCCCGTCCTCCATAAGGGCGGTTAAATCCGCTTCGTCCACTTGGTTAAGGAAATGGACGGTATTTTCCCCGTCCTCGGCGCGGTCAATGATGATGTAAAAATAGTTGCCACTTTTGGTAACGACGGTGATAAACTGCTTGTCGCCGGACGCTTCACCCGTTATATCGTCCACAAGGGACATATTCCCGTCCGGGGTAAGGGGCTGCGGCTCATAGCCGCCCGTCGTTTCTTCCGGCTCGGTTTCCGGCGCGGGGGTTTCCTCGGTTACGGGGGTAGGCGTGTCGTCGCTTTCATCGCCACCGCCCGCATAAGCGGTAACAGAAAAGCCGCACATGATAACCAGTGCGGCAAGCAATACGGTAAACTTTCGGATTATCTTTTTATTCTTCATTGTCGTTGTCCTCCTGTTCGGCGGGGTAAGTGGCTTCCGGCTGCGGCAAGGTGATTTCGCCGCTGGCGTAAGCGGAGAGGAACGCGGCAAGCTGCGTCCCGTCAAGGTGTACCGCCTTTACCATTTGCACGATCTGCGCGTTTTCTTCCTCGACTTTCTGCGCTTCAAGGTCTTTCAGCTTCTTTTGCTGTTCAAGGATTTTTGCCCTCGTTTTCTCAATATCCCTTTCGATACGGTCAAGTTTCGTGTTCGCCATAGTCATTTACTCCTATTACAATAAATTTGGACAGGGAAGCCGGGCAGCCAGTCCGGTTTCCCTTCCATCTCGTGCCTAAGCTACAATAAGAGGAGCAACTGGCTGACCATTCACTCCTTGGGCTTCTATGTCCGTTAGAAAGACTGTCAGCCATCCTCTTGTTGCAGCGTTCGATTTGAGCAGGTTGAGCCACCGGATGCCGGAGAGTTCGTGTCACCCAATAGATTGAATCGGCAGCGAGAAAAGATGGATTCCGGTTGCAGATTCGTTGTATTGGAGGAATGTGGATGAACTGCGTTGGCATCGATATTTCCAAAGGAAAAAGCATGATCGCCGTCATGCGGCCCTTCGGAGAGGTGGTAGTCTCACCCTTTGAGGTACTTCACACCGACAGCGAACTGAGTAAGCTGGCAAAGCTGCTCAAAAGTCTGGACGGTGAGACCCGTGTGGTGATGGAGTCCACGGGCAATTACCACGCGCCGGTGGCCTGGCTGCTCCACGACGCGGGGCTTTATGTCTCCGTAGTCAATGCAATGCTGGTGCATGACTATGGGAACAACAGTTTAAGACGGGCCAAGACTGACAAGAAGGATGCCGTGAAGCTGGCCAACTACGGCCTTGACCACTGGCTCACGCTGCCGAGATATGTCCCGGAGGAGGATACCCGGCTCATGCTGAAGTCTTGCTACCGGCAGTACCAGCAGTATTCCAAAGTGCGGACCATGCTGAAGAACAACCTGATTTCCCTCCTGGATACCGCTTTCCCGGACGCAAACCGCCTGTTTACCAGTCCGCCCCGCGCCGATGGCAGCGAGAAATGGGTGGACTTTGTAGCTGCTTTTTGGCACTGCGAGTGCGTCTGCGGCCTGTCTGAGAAGGCCTTTACCGCCAAGTACCAGAAATGGTGCAAAAAGCACGGCTACAATTTCAGCGAAGATAAGGCGCTGGACATTTACGCTTCCGCCTGTGGACACTTCGGTGTCATGCCCAAAACGGATACCGCAAAACTTTTGGTAGAACAGGCCATTTCCCAACTCCGGGCAACTTCCGCCGCGTTAGCTGCTCTTAAGCAGGAGATGCAGTCTCTGGCGGCCTCTCTGCCGGAGTATCCTGTGGTGATGGAGATGTTTGGTGTTGGCCCCGCGCTCGGCCCCCAACTCATAGCTGAAATTGGCGATGTGCGCCGTTTTCATTCCAAGAAATCGCTGGTGGCCTTTGCAGGCATTGACGCCCCTCCTTACCAATCCGGCCAAATGGATATTCGTAGCCGCAGCATTTCCAAGCGGGGATCTGCCTCGCTGCGCAGAACGCTTTTTCTGGTGATGGGCGTTCTCCTGCAATGCGCTCCAATGGATGAGCCGGTCTACCAGTTCATGAACAAGAAACGTTCTGAGGGCAAGCCCTACCGTGTCTACATGATGGCCTCCGCCAACAAGTTCCTGCGCATTTACTATGCTTCTGTGAAAGCCTACTTGGATTCTCTGGAACACAACTGATTTCCCAGCGTTATACCATCTGGCTGGCCGCCGTTTTAATTTTGAAACGCTCAGCGGCTTGATTTTGTGTTGCCTTTTTTGCTTCACTAAAAATCTGAAATTTCTACTTGACTTTTATTAGCAGGTCTTTCTACCTGTCGGCATAGAAAAAGGACAGTCGATTTCCTCGGCTGTCCTTTTGATTAGGGTGTTTGGTTTACTCCGTTCTGCTCAATAAATGGGAATATTAAATATCAATACGCCCTTTAATACATTCCTATTAAAACATCAGCTTCGATTGTCAAATGTGTGAGAGTACGCCAATCAACGCAATCTTTTTCAACGCAAAAGAGAAGCGGCGTCATTTCAATAAACGACATTCTTTGTTCTGATGACAACTGTACGGTGGCTGAAACCGTTTCTCTTGAAATGGTTTTAAGATATTTCTCAAAATATTCAACGACAGACTCATTTGAATAATCTGGATTTTTCAAGTGTGCTTGCACTTTAGTCCTGATTTCCCTCAAATGATTTTTCGTAGGAATTACTTTCACAACATATCCGTTAGGAGATAGCAATCGCTGAAATTCTTTGTAGTGTGCAGGCGAAAATATGTCTAAAATACAATCCATACTTCCGTCTTTCAAAGGGATTTTTGATAAGTCAGTAACAAACCACTTCACTGCTTTGCGCTTGTCTTTTTTTGATGCAATCTGTATTGCCTCCCTTGACAAGTCAAAGGCAAAGATGTTTCGTTCTGTTCTTTGCTGTATCTGCCTTGCATAGAAACCCTCGCCGCAACCAACATCTAAAATGTTTCTTATAGATGGCGTATCAGAAATAAACTGTATGATTTTCTCCAACACAACATCATACATGCCATACTCCAAAATTTGGTGCCGGTTGTCAAAAGACCGCTTGCTGTAGTTGGTTTTGGGCGATGATTTTAACAACAAATTTACATACCCATATCTTGAAATATCAAAGCAATGTCCATGTCTACAAATTAGGCTATTGCCTTGTATATCCATTGATTTTGTGCAAATTGGGCATTGAAAATAAACCTTGCTGTCTGCAAAGCGTGATAAATTATTATTCATTTGTTTTTCCTCCGTAATTACATCTCTGCTTCAATAAGCGAGTTATGCAATACGGATAACCGCAACATAACTCGCGGTTTTATCTTAATCTCATAAATGTAACCATTGTGTTGTCCTCCAATCAATTCCGCAGTATTACTCTGCTTTTAGAAAAAGTATAGCACAAAACTATGAACATTTCAACTCTATTTCAGCCTGTCGGCGACGTTGCTCTCTCTGGCATACCGCCGCGCCGCTTCCCGCCGTTCCTCGCTGTATGGGGCGGTCAGACGGAAAGAGAAGCGGCCTTTCTCAATGTCAAACTCCATGCAGCCCGTTTCCGGGTCTGCGTCAGTCTGCTGGCAGATCGCCGGATAACGGCGGCTGTATGCAAGCAGACGCTTTTTCAAGGCGGTGTTGTGGGTGCGGATATGGATAAGGGGGTCTTTCTCGTCAAACCAAATATCGGTGGTCTTTTCCTGCTTGGTAAGCCCTGTTCTCATGCAAACTCCTTTCTGTGCCCCTGTTACGCAATAGGGGCATTTTTCGGGTGTTTTCTCCGGCTCTTGACTTGGAGAAAACGGCGTTTTTGACGATAAAAACCGCCCGGACGTGGAATGTATCGTCGGGGCGGCTGTTATCGCAAGATTTCCGATTTTTCCGGCTCTTGACCGTCAGACGCAGATAAACACGAACTGTCGGCAAGTATCGTCTTGAGCAGCTTGTCGCGGAATGTTTCTGTGCTGCTGTGATTGAAAAATAACTCCGCAACAATAGTCTGCCCGTTTCTCTGCGTCGTGATGATACTGTCGGGGGTCTGTTCTGCCATAGGCAGCTCCTTTCTCCGGGCACAAAAGAGGGACTTCCCGTAGCCGGAAAATCCCTCTTGGTTGTCGGTTATTCTGTTTTACTGTGCGGGCTGTGCGGCGGCGGTCTGCGCCTTTCTCCTTGCCCGGTATTCCCGCGCCTTGATACGCTCATACTCCCGCTGCTTTTCAAGGTTTCGCGCCCGGTACTCCCTTGAATACTTCCGGTGGTAGGCGCGGCTCTTTTCCTTTTTGGCTTCTTCGATTTCTTCCCGCATTTGCCGGATTTCCTGCTCTGTCGGCTCTGCAAGCTGCGTTACTTCGTTCTCAAATCTGCCGATATAGTTGAAATATATGCTGATGTGCTGGATTGCGTATCTCGCCCTTTTCTGGTCGCGCTCATGCACTTCAATCCTGCTGATAAACTCGTTGAGAATGGCGGGGGTGAGGTCAGTAAAGGCGGCATGGCGTTCCGTCAGCTTCAAAAACTTCTGCGCCCGTCCTCCCGCGTTCTCATAAGCGGATAGCTGCTCTTGGAGTATGGAAAGCTCCGTTTTCAATGCGTAGTATTCTTCTGAATACTTCTGCGACATTTGCTCGTAGCGGTCTTGCGGGATAGTGCCGAGGGCGTTGTCCTCATAGAGCTTGTTCAGCACCTTGTCGATCTGTTCAAGGCGCGTCGTGATTTGTGGGATACGCTTCTGCTGCTTTTTGGTCTGGTCGGTCTGCTGCATGGCAAGGTTCTTTTTCACTAAGGCTTCAAACTCCGCCCGGTTGCTGATAGAATAGTCCTCGATTTTCTTCAGCACTTCCGCGACGGTCTGCATGAGCAAGTCCGCGTCAATGATGTGCGGGGAATGGCATTTGGGGTTTTTGGCTTTTCCCTTGTGGTACTCGCTGCAATAGGCAACGTGCCGCTTGCCGCCGTTTCTGTAATCTATGCGGATGTGCATTTTTGCGCCGCAATCCTTACAGAAAAGCAAGCCCGACAAAGGGTGGATTTCCCCGTCCCCGTTGGGGCGTCTGACGGGCGCGTTTTCCAAAATCCGCTGTGCGGTTTCAAAGTCGGCGCGGTCAATAATCGGCTCATGCACATTTTCGGTTATCTGCCATTGGCTCCGGTCTACATAGTGGTTCCGCTTGTCCCGGAAATGCTTTGTAGTCTTGAAGTTGACTACATCGCCGCAATACTCCTGCCGTGTAAGGATATGGGTCAAAGTGGCTTTGTTCCACTTGTAACGGTTATCCTCATTGAGCGCCCTGTTTTTGCACGTTCCCCGCCCGCGCTCTTTCATGTAGAATGTGGGCGTTGGGATTTGCGCCTGCGTCAGATATACGGCGATTTGGTTGCGGTTTTTCCCGTCCAGAAACAGGCGAAAAATCAAACGGACAACTCCGGCGGCTTCCTCGTCGATTATCCAAAAATCCTTGTTGTCCGGGGATTTGACATAGCCATAGAGAGCTTCGGTGGCAATCGGCTTTCCACTCATGCCCTTCGTCTTAATGCCGGTCTTTACTTTCTTGCTGATGTCCTTTGCGTACCACTCCGACATGATGTTGATAAAGGGCGCAAACTCCAATGTGTCGGGCTTCTCGCTGTCTATCCCGTTGTTGACCGCGATAAAGCGCACATTGTTCCGTCTGAATATCTCCATAGCGTTGCCGACTTGGAGATAGTCGCGCCCCCAGCGGGTCATGTCTTTCATAATACACACGCCGATTTTACCGTTTTCTACGTCCTCTATCATGCGGGAGTAGGCGGAGCGGTCGAAAAATCTGCCGCTTTCATCGTCGTCAATGTAGTGCCGGATATTCGTCAATTTTAGCTGTCTGGCGTAGCTTTCCAAAAACTTCTTCTGGAAAGAGATTTGTCAAGGGTGTTTTACCATTCAGCAACGAATTAAGGCATAAACAATATCACATTTTTATAATGCTTTTTGACCACAATCAGTCCGGCACTGATTGTGGTCTTTATTTTGGAAATGACATTTTCCCCTTAAATAAAGGAATCAATCGTCGTTGCGTTTTTCGTCAATATCTGCCATAATAAAAAGAAGTGTAAATAAAAGAAAAAGGGGGGAATTGCCATGCCGCAAACACCGTTTCATGCCTATTACAAGGCCCGACTTTTGGAACAACTGCCGGAAGCAGAACAGTTCCTTCCGGTCTTTGCATCATCGGATATTGAAATCTATCCGTTTCAGATTGCAGCGGCCAGCTTTGCCCTGCGTTCCCCCTATCAGAAAGGTGCCGTTCTGTGCGATGAAGCAGGTATGGGCAAGAGCCACGAGGCCATGCTGGTCATCAATCAAAAGTGGCTGGAGGGATACAGCCGGATTCTGTTGGTCATTCCCAATGCCGACCTGCTGCACCAGTGGACGGAAATGCTGGAGCGATTCTATACCGTCCCATATGTGGTGCTGACCAATCGGGACCAATGGCGGCAGAACACCAGTGAGGACAACTCCAACGCTTTTATCCAAGATGCCATTGTTATTACTACCTACGACTTCGCCGCCGACAATGAGGAGGCCGCAAAGGTAGTTAACTGGGATCTGACGGTATTCGAGGAAGCCAATGCCCTCTCTCCAGTCTACCGGGAGGACAACAAGCAGGCCAAGGCCCTCAAGCGGATCGCCGGAGACTCCTTCAAGCTGCTGCTGACCGGCACTCCCATTGAAAAGAACATCATGGACTTATACGGTCTGATCTGGTTCATCGACGAAACGCTGCTGCCGGGAGAAAAAGAGTTTCTGGCCCGGTATCTGCGCCGACCAGAGAACTACCCGGAACTCAGCGAACAGGTCAGCCGCTATTGTTTCCGTACCCTCCGTTCCCAGGCCAAGCACTACGCCAAGGTGACGGAACGTGTGCTGCTGACCGTGGAGTACACCCCCGGCAAGGCAGAGCGGCAGCTCTATGAGCTGCTGTACGCCTACATCAACCAGCCGGAAAAGCGAGCCTTTCCCGAAATGAACCAATATGACCTGGCTCTGCGGCTGCTGGGCCTGTTGGGTTCCTCTACGGCGGCAATTTTGCAAACCATCAAAGGTATCGTCAAGCGGCTCCAGGGGCTGGAAAACGCAGCGGACGAACTAAGCCAATGGCAAGAGATTCAAACCGCAGCCGAAAGCATTCCCCAGGATGCCAAGGCCGGTGAGCTGCTGACCGTTCTCAAACAGGGATTTTCCCTGATGAAGAAAACGGGAGCCAAACAGAAAGCGGTTATCTTCACCGAGAGCGTGGAAACCCAGAAGATGCTCCAGAATCTTCTTTCTGACCGGTACCGCACTCTGGCCTACAACGGCAGCGCCGATTACTCCGTGATCCGCCAGTTCAAGGAGGATGGCGAGGTGCTGATTTCCACCGATAACGGTGCCAAGGGCTTCAATCTGGAGGAGGCTGCTTTCATCATCCACTACGACCTGCCGTACAACACCTTAAAGCTGGAGCAGCGTATCGACCGCTGCCACCGGCTGGGTCAGGAAAACGATGTGCTGTCAGTGGCCTTCATCGACAAGAACAACTTTGCCGATGTTCGCAAGCTGGAGCTGGTCAACAAGCGGATGTTGGTGACAGACGGTGTCTTTGGTATTACCGATGACGTGCTGGGCGGTTTTACAGATGATGTAAAAGCAGCCTTTCCGGTCATTGCCCAGCGGTTGCGGCCCAGGGCACAGATTGAGCAGGCATACCGCCAGACCCTGAGTACCCACGAGGAAGATAACCGGCAGACCGTCTCCGCAGCGGAGGATATTCTGTTTACCACCTTCACCAAGGAACTGGCCGACAAGGTGAAGATCAATCCCAAGTATGTGAATCGCCGTGGACAGGAGCTGAACAACGACCTCTGGGAAATTACCAAATGGTTTTTTACTCGTTATAATGAAAAGAACGATGATTGCCGTTTTGTGATTGACGAATTCAACCGTACGATCACGGCCACGGAGTACCGGGAACTGCCGGTGCTGTTCTACTACTGGACGGGGAGCCGGAACCGGCCCTATCGCAGCCAGAAGATGTACGGCATGGCAAAAGACTTCAAACCCAAGGCCGGACAGATTACCCTGTCCAGTATCATAGGCCGTGGGATTCTCCACGAGCTGGAGTGTGCCAACGAGGGAGTGCTGACCATCCCGACGGTGCAGGCGCCGTGCCAGATAGCCCTTTATACTGTCACCCTGGTTTCAGGCTCCAGCCGCACAGAACACGCCGTACTGTGCGGTTTGACTGATAGCGGCAAGGCCCTGGACGATGCAGCTTGCCGCAGCATCTTTGACTTGCCGGTGGAGAGCAGCACGGAGGATGAGCGGAGATCCCCCCACTGGTTAAAAGGAACCAGCCGCCCCCACCCGCTGGATCGGCTGGTGCCGAGTGATAAGATGATGGCGGAGCAACTGGAGCGCCTTTCGCCTGCCCAGGCCGAGGAAATGGAGCGGATGAAGCAGCAAGTGTCCGCTGATAAGGCGGCATTGAGCCGAGAACTGAACACCCTGGACAGCCAGGTACAGCAGGCGCAAGCGGAGCTGGAGGCCGTCACCGGCGACCGGCTGAAACGTCTGGCTGCACAGAAGAAAATCAACCAGCTTCGGCAGGAATATATGAAGCACCAGGAGAGCCAGTTCTTTGACGCCATGCGGCTGGATATGGAGCTGGAAGAAAAAATGAAAAGATAATCGAAACATTACCGGTGTTTCAATAGACCACGAGTATGTAGTGTGTTATACAAAGCAATTCGGACACCGGGTATTCCGTGGAACCGACAGAAAAACAGAACAATATAAGAATCCTGACAATGACCCCCGTGGCCCTTGGACAAGTGCTAACATGGTATCATACTCCGGATAGGCATAATGAAGCCTTTCCGCCACCTCACCGGATACCGCCCTGAACAATTGATGGCATAGAAATAATGCTTCCCATATGTTTTCATAGGAATCCATCCGGTAGGTGGACAAAAGTTTCTCCCACAAATCCTCGGATATATACCTTTCAATAAACTTATAGTTCTTGCCTACACTTAATTTAAAGCCTGTTTCGATGCCGACCTTCCATGATATCATTCTCAGCAGCTCATGGCGAACAATCTGATTAAAATGATCAATAGCAAATAAAATTTCCTTACGGCACAATCCTTTAATAACATAAGGTGTTACATTCCAAAATTCATTGCAGCAATCATCATACTCCCTTGCGCTTGGCTTTCTTACATGATAATCTATATCAGTCGGAACTATGTCCCTTTTAATTCTACAATCTTTATCAATTAGAACCTTTATTAATTTATCGCCCTTTAGGTAATTATCTAACTCTTCCAAGGGCAATAAGGTATCTTTATCTTCCTCTCTAAGATACTTAACTAGCCCCGGATAATTGCTTATCCTTACAGTTCGGATCAATTAGAATTAGCCGAAAACGGCGGCGAAGAAACGAACCACCGAGAAGCACCGCCGCATTGCCGAGCTTGATACCCTCATTGAACGACTGTATGCGGACCGGAAAAGGCGCGGTTGACCGCCTTGCCCTCAAAGGCTTAGGGGCATATCAACTATATATTGGGGCCGAGTGCCGTTACTTTAACACCGCCGCTAGCCATGAGCTTATGCTTCCTTTAGGACACTGTCCCAACAGACACTTTTTAAAGTATGCTGCACTAATCCTTATTTTTCACAGCATAGCGCAATGACAGACAGCCATGTTCTGCATTCTCTGTTCCCTGCAATTCCAAATTAACTTTTTCAGATAACAGAAGGTTATCAAATAGTTAGATGTCTAAAAAGCTTGTAGTTAAAGCTTTTTAGACATCTAAATCTAGGTACTAAAACAATTCATCCAGTAAAATATAATATTTTATTTTCTCCCAATCAGGCTTGATCCCCAGTAAGTCAAAAAATAGCTCGACATACTGTTCTTCCCCGATATCCTCCCTGATCGACCGGACGCAGAAGGCAATGTCATACCACTTGTCCGCCCTGCCGCTTCTCCCAAGATCAATAAAGCCACTTACTTTGCCATCTTTCACAAAGATGTTGCTGTCTCCCAGGTCGCCGTGGGAAAAGACAAGTTCCTCTTCGGGCTTTTCCGTCTTTAAAAAATCATACAGCTCGCGCGGATCTTTAAATGGAGTGTCTTCTTCCCAGTTTTCGCAATCCACATCGGCCAGATCGTTATTCAGTAAGTAATCCAATTCGGCTAAGCGGCTGTCTAAGCTATTCGTATAGGGACAATCCGATATGTCGATGGAGTGAAAGAGCCTGATGCACTCCGCATACAGCTCGATAATCTTTTCAGGGCTTTGTTCATCTTCATACTCTTCCGAGCAAAGGACGCCATCGGCCTCACTCATGAGCAGATTGCTCCAGCCATCATGCCGTTCAAAGTGCAGGACCTTTGGAACAGGCAGCCTTCCTTCCAGCCATAGCATCATGTCCTTTTCCCGTTCCACATCATAGGTGGTCCCTTTATACCGGCTGTCCGTCATTTTTAAATATAGGTTTTCATTTTCTCCCACCAGCTTATATACCTTAGCAGGAGACATTCCTTCCGTATCTTTTACGCAGCGGTATTTTTCGATCAGTTTTTTCAATTCCGGTGATATTCTCATTTTAGCCATTTATTATTTCCTTCCTCTTTTCTACAGTATTTAAAGATACCCCAAGAAGCTAATTATAACAAGACGAACTCCAATTCACTGTTCCTTGCATTCTAAAACCTTAAATACCAGAAAACAGCTTTTTCAAAGTTGTTTTCAAAGTTGGCGTATAACATAGTATCGACGGAGCCGATTTTGAAACCACAATTATGATAGAATTTACAAGCTATAAGGTTATTGTCCTGGGTTTCAAGCATTAGTCCATGCAAGTTTTTATGCTTTGCCCATTCTATAGATATATTGATAAGCGCGCTGCCTATGCCTTGCCCCCTGAAATCCTTACATACGGCGATATCTTCTATATAAGCGTACCGGTTCCAATTTTTTCGCAGTTTAACTTTTCCGACGCATTTATCGTCTTGGTAGTAAAGATATATTATCTTATCAGTATTGTCAATATATTCAAGGCAATCTGCCTCCTCATCCTCTTCATCCTCTTCGTCTTGGTAGGACTTGCTACTGCCGATGCTCGTCCAAATTTGCACTATGATTTAATCAATCCGGCAGATGGAAGAAACTACGGATGCCCCGAAAAAGGCTGGCGATATGATCGAAATACCATGAATCGGCTCATTCAAGAGGGCAGGATTATTTGGCCCGACAACCCAGATGGGCGGCCGCGCAAAAAATCATTTTTGAACGAGCTGTCAGACAATCTTCCTGGTTTTTCATCTGTTTTCAGCACTGGCGTTTATACAAATACTGCAACCAAGGAAATTGGAGGATTGTTTAATAAGTATTTATTTGATTTTCCAAAGCCAGTCGAGGTTATTAAGCAATTAGTTTCCCAAGTGTCTAACACGGATGACATCATCCTTGACTTCTTCTCCGGTTCTGCTACTACCGCCCATGCAGTGATGCAGCTCAACGCTGAGGACGGTGGAAATCGGCGCTTTATTCTGGTACAGCTTCCCGAACTGTGCGACGAAAAGAGCGAGGCATACAAGACCGGGTACAAGAATATCTGCGAGATCGGTAAGGAGCGAATCCGGCGGGCTGGTAAAATGCTAAAAGATGCGCTTGAAAGTTCCGGTTTGTTTGTTCGTGCAATGAAACGCCATCAAGATCAGCATGATTCACTTGAAGGATTTGCTTATGCGGAGTGGGAAGAAAGTCCAGAGGTAATCAATGCAAAAAAAGAAATGGCAGCAAAACTGGATGTGGGCTTCCGTGTTTTCAAGCTGGACACCTCCAATCTGGAAACCTGGGACGCCACCCCCATTGAGGACGAGCAGCTCGACCTGCTGTATCGGCGGATGAACAGCATGATTCATCGGGTGAAGCCGGAGCGCACCGACCTGGATATGATTTATGAAATCATGCTCAAACTGGGTGTGCCGCTGACCTACTCCGTGACACCGTTCTCCATCAATAACAAGACTGTCTATGGCGTGGGCGATGACTGCCTGCTGCTGGTCTGTCTGGCCGAGGATGTGCAGCCCGAGGACGTGGAGCAGATGACCGAATATGCCCCGGCAAAAATCATCATCTCCCGTGACAGCTTTGCTGACGATACCGCTATGGCTAATGCCTACTATATCCTGCGGGATCATGGGATTGAGCTGAAACTGGTGTGAGAAAGATATGAATAACACTCTAAAATGGTTTCATGTAATCACAAAAACCATTGTACATTGCTTACTTGGAACAATCGAATACATTGGTATTCCATTTTTACTTGCTTGTCTTTCTACATTCATTTCCCCTATCTCCAGCGGTAATACTTTGTGGCTTTGGATTGAGCGGATTGCTTTTTGCTTTACGATATACGAAGTAATTATTGTTGGTGTGCGAAAAATGCAGATTGACATACGCAAAGATGCACTATTAGCACTAAAAACCGCCTACGAACGAGCAGCCCTGTATTGTGAAACAGGAAATCAAGACATATATCGGAACTTAACTTCAAAAATAGATCAGGTGCTTGACAATGGGATACTAAATCAACTTGATGTTGTGCAGAGCTATAAAAATCTCAAGCTCTACATGGACAGCAAAAATATTGTTGGAATCAAATATGAGATTATCAATATTCAGCACTCCATTGAAGCAGATAATCTCTTATGGAACTATACCCTGTTCCTGCGGTTATTTAAGAGGTGAACAGGCATGAAACTGAAATTCAAGAATCAAGCCTTCCAAATGGATGCAGTCAACGCTGTGGTGGATTTGTTTGCCGGCCAGGAGAAAACACGGAGCACCTTCTCCGTCATGGAGGAAGCCCAGACCAATTTCTTAAATGAGCTGGGCCAGGGCAATGCTCTCTACATTGACCAGGAAACATTGACCGCCAATATGCACACCGTCCAGAAGCGGAATAACCTGCCCCTGACCCCCACAGCGGAAGGCTGCCAGTTCTGTATTGAGATGGAAACTGGCACCGGCAAGACCTACGTCTACACCAAGACCATCTTTGAGCTGAACCGCAAGTACGGATTCACCAAGTTTGTTATCGTGGTGCCGTCGGTGGCCATCCGGGAGGGCGTCTACAAATCCTTTCAGGTCACGCAGGAGCATTTCGGCCTGCAATACGACAACGTGCCATGCCGGTACTTCATCTACAACTCTGCCAAGCTGTCCGACGTGCGGCAATTTGCCACCAGTTCCAATATCGAAGTGATGATTATTAACATCGACGCTTTCAAGAAAGCGGAGAACATCATCAATCAAGCGCAGGATCGGCTCAACGGTGAAACGGCTATGGGCTTTATTCAGAACACACACCCTATCGTTATCATCGATGAACCCCAGAGCGTGGACAACACCCCCAAGGCCAAGGAAGCCATTGCCACGCTCAATCCCCTGTGTGTGCTGCGGTACTCCGCCACCCACCGAGAAAAAATCAATCTGCTTTACCGCCTGACTCCGGTAGACGCCTACCAGATGGGGCTGGTCAAGCAGATCGCCGTATCCTCCAATCAGGTTGCCGGTGGCTTCAATCAAGCCTATGTGCGGCTGCTTTCCGTCAGCAACGACAAGGGCTTTAAGGCCAGAGTGGAACTGGATGTGAAGGGCAAGACCGGAGCCGTGACCCGCAAGGCCATGACTGTCAAGCCGGGCGACGATTTATTCCTGCTGTCCGGCGGGCGGGAACTGTACGAAGGCTACACCGTTACCGGAATTGACTGCACTCCCGATTTTGAACATATCGAGTTTGGCAATACCCAGGAGGTCAAGCTGGGCAAGGCCATTGGAGACGTGGACGAGAACATCGTCAAGAAGGCGCAAATCCGGCGCACCATCGAAACCCACCTTGACAAAGAGCTGCGGTATCTGGACAAGGGGATCAAGGTACTGTCCCTGTTCTTCATCGATAAGGTGGACAAGTACCGCCACGAGGACGGCACACCCGGCATCTACGCCACTATGTTTGAGGAGTGCTATCAGGAGCTGATCGCAAAGCCCAAGTATGCGCTCCTCCGAGAGCGATTCACCACAGATGTGAGCAAGGTACATAACGGCTACTTCTCTCAGGACAAGAAAGGACGCCTGAAGGACACCAAGGGCGACACCCAGGCCGACGATGACACCTACAACACCATCATGCGGGACAAGGAGTGGCTTCTCAGCTTTGAGTGTCCGCTGCGGTTTATTTTCTCCCACTCGGCGCTGCGGGAAGGCTGGGACAACCCCAACGTGTTTCAGGTCTGCACCCTGATCGAGCAGAAGTCCACCTTTACCTGCCGCCAGAAGGTGGGCCGTGGCCTGCGCCTGTGCGTGAACCAGGACGGTGAACGCATCGAGGACAAGAATATCAATGTCCTTCACGTCATGGCCAACGAGAGCTTTTCCGAGTTTGCTTCCACCCTCCAGAAAGAGATCGAGGACGAAACTGGCGTCAAGTTTGGTGTACTCCAGCTCAGTTTGTTTGCTGGGATGACCTATCAGGAAGAAGTTACCCGTGAGCATACGATTGACAGAGAAGAGGCCCACGAGCTGGTAAAAACCTGGATGGACGACGGCTCCATTGACAAATGGATGGCCGACCCCGAAATGACGGCAGCGGAAGAAAAAATTACAGCGGAATTGGAATCAGGGAAAATCACCGAACCGCCCAGCCCCGTAACGGAAGTCATGCGCCAAATTAAAAACGGTGCGACCGCTGAACAGGCAGCAGAGGCAATTATTGGAATCACCAGTACAATCACTACCGTAGAGGAACATACCGTCACCCACGAGGAAGCTACGGAGCTGCTGGAGCATTTTGAGCAGAAGGGGTATATCACCAGCACCGGTAAGGTCAAGGATACCATGAAGAACGCTTTGAAGAACGGAACCCTTGACCTGCCGAAAAAATATGAAGCTGCCAGAGAGCGTTTTGAGCAGATTATCGCCAATGCCGACCGGAAGCCCCCGGTGCGGGATGCCTCCCGTGATGTGGTGGTACGGCTCAACAAACAGGTCATGCTCTCCCCGGAGTTCCTGGAGCTGTGGAGCAAGATCAAGCAGAAAACCGCCTACCGGGTGAGCATTGACACAGAGCAGCTGGTGAAGAACTGCGTCAAAGCCTTTCAGGAAATGCCCCATATCCCCAAAACCCGTCTGGTGTCCCAGACTGCCGATATTCACATCCAGCAGTCCGGGATCAGCCACATGGAACGGGAAATGCGGACGATGGAGATTGCCAACGATTATCAGGCCCTGCCGGACATCATCACCGCCATCAGCGATGAAACGCTGTTGACCCCGGCTACCGTCAATCGGATTCTGGTAGAGAGCGGACGGTGTGGCGATTTCCTCAACAATCCGGAGGCATTTCTGGAGCAAGCCGTAGAGCTAATCCGCAGCCACCGCCACGCCTTGGCTATCGACGGTATCCGTTATGTGAAGCTGGATGGCCAGGAATATTATGTGCAGGAAATCTTCGACACCACGGAGTTGCTTGCTAACCTGGATCGAAACGCCGTAAAGGTGGAACACAGCGTCTATGACTATGTGGTTTACGACAGCTCCACGGTAGAGAAGCCGGTGGCGGTGGCCCTGGACAACGACCCGGATGTGAAGATGTTCTTCAAGATTCCCAGCCGCTTCAAAATTGAAACCCCCATTGGCACGTACAACCCCGACTGGGCTGTGTATCTGAATAAGAACGGTGAGGAAAAGCTGTACTTCGTCCTGGAAACCAAGGGTGACACCAGCTTTATGCACCTGAAAACCAGTGAGCAGCTAAAAATCCACTGCGGCAAGGAGCATTTCAAAGCACTGGACGCAGGTGTGGAGCTGGAGACTGCAACCAGTTGGACGGAGCTGCGCAAGCGCATTTGACAGAGATAGAAAGAGCTTTTTATCTCACATCTCGTCCTTGATTCTTGCGCTTTCCCTTGTTGGAAATCTGCTGCTCCTTCTGCGTCTGGCGCACCATTCTCCGCACGGCCAGCCGCTCTGCATCCTCGTCCAGCATCCGGGACACCGCCTTTTTACTGTCAAACATCAGAAGTGGGCTGTACTTCTCAACGTAAACCTGCTGTGCCTGGTTCTCCGCTTCCTGTTCTTTGCCGGGGCGGATGGCCTGTCTTGCTTCATACAGCTGCACTGGGTCGAAGCCCTGGGCCTGCTCCCGAAGCCCGGCATACTCGTTCAGGGCAGCGTCCAACTCGGCGGAATATTTCTGTTCCTGTTCTTCCAGCCGTTTCAGGCTCTGCTCCATGGCGGCGATGTCTTTGGGAAATTTATCGGCGGCATCTTCCTCGGAATATGCCAGCGACGCCAGAAGCAGATTTTTCTCCGAACGCAGTTCCTCCAAATCCTCTGTCAGTGCCGCAATCTTAGCCGCCAGTTCCCGGTGCCAGAATACATGAACCGCAGAGAGCGCCTTTTTCTCGGAAAGCAGACTGCGGCGCTCCTTCGTCTTATCCCGAATGTCCTTTGCAAGCTGATTGTACTGTGTGAGGGCAGGGCGCAGCGTATTCAGCGAAGCATTCAGGCGTTCCTTGCCCTTGCGGAGATACCCCAGCTGATAGCAGAACAGAAGCAAATTTTTTCGCAGATTCTCCATGGTCTCGGCGAGCGCCGGGATGGTATTTTTAACTGCCTGCGCCAGCTTTTTGACCTGTCCTCTCAGCTCCCGGAGCAGGGCATTGTCCGCCTTGATCTGCCGGTTTAGTTCGCACCGGTCAGAGATAATGCCCTTTTTCTCCATGGCTCTGGCAACCACACCCTCATGGACCGTGGGCCGCTCCAGCAGAGCACGCTCGGCATGGCTGCGGTGGTCGATGCGTTCTTCGTGCCCGGTGCGCTCCAGATGGCGGTTTGCCACATCCGCCCATGCAGCCCGCCACAAAACAAGCTGCTCGTCGCTGTTCCAGTGTTCCGTGATGGGATTTTGCCTGCCATATTTGGTGCTTTTAGGATATTTGGATACCCGTTCATAGCCCTGCGCCTGCGCTGCGGACGGGGCCATATACACCTTCTTTTTGCCCACTTTGTACTGGTACTGTTTCTCCCAGCCGTCGGCCTGTGCCTGTTTGAACTCAGCGGCGGTAAAGCCCTGTTCTTCGCCGTCTTTGACGCAGAGATATTCTTTCTCGGTCTTGTACTGCCATTTTCCCTTTTCATCCAGCGGGCGCACTGTCAGCAGGATATGGGCATGGGGATTGTGTCCGGGGGGATACGGGTCATGGATAGCAGCATCAGCGCACATTCCGTCTGCCACAAACTGCTCCTTGATGAAATCTTGCAGGAGCTGAATCTGTTCCTCCCGGCTTAACTCTATGGGCAGCGCCGCCACAAATTCACGGGCAAGGCGACTGTCCTTTGCGGTTTCGGTTTCCTCCACAGCGTTCCACAGGATTTCTCGATCCTGCCACTCTGCGGGGGCGGTGGCTGGCAGAAAAACCTGCCGCCACCCAAGGCCCTGTTTGCGGGTGTAGTCGTGCTGCACCCCGTCATACTCGTTGAGCATCCGGGAACAGCTCAGATAGGCCGCAGCAGCTACGGCGGAGCGTCCAGCTCCACGGCTGACTATTTTGGCCTCCAAATGATAAATCGCCATTGTCTATCGTCCTTTCCGAAGGGCTACTGTGAAACGCAGCAGCCCTTCTTCCGTACTCGATTACAACAGGTACGTCGTGAAATGCGACGTACCTCCAGCAGGGGTGGAACGATTCGTTACACCCCTGTATCTGTGTCAAGCTGCCGGTGGCAGGTTGACACAGGCAGGCGGCGAGATGGGGTGGCAATATACCACCCCATAAATAGGGGGCTTACAAAATGGAACTCCCTTGCCGACTGCATGGACAAGGCTGGCAGTTTGACAGAAATGCAGCCTTGTCCAGCGGCGTCCGCAGACGCCGCAATCCCCCTCGGAGAGCGCACGTGCCCGACCAACGGGAGGGCTACCACCGCCTGCTTTAGCAGGTGGTGAGTAAGTGCGCCCTTCGGGATAAAAAAGAGGAAGGCCCCCGGTTTCCCGGAGACCTCCCCGCCGTTTTCAATCGTGCCCTGCCAGCTTCCGCCGCAGGTATTCTTCCAGATTGTCAAGCCCTACCGCCTGTACTTCCGGCAGCACTTTTTCCAGTACAGCGCCCTCCTGAATGAGCCGCCTTGTCCGGGCTTTTCGCTCCTTCACCCGGTCCCGTGCCTGGGCTTCCTCCAAGCGGTGCTTCGCCTGCAACAGTTTCTTTTCTTCATCTGTCATGGATTTACCTCCGCTTCTGCCAGATCAGGTCATAGCCCAGCACATCGGCCAGCTCCACAACTTCCTTATAGCGGATAGATTCCCGCTGGAGCTTGGCCGACAGGTTGGAAACGCTGTCCGACCAGTCGTATTCCTCATGGAGCCGGTCAACTACCTCCTGCATGGTGTATCCCGTCCGGACGATCTGTGCCTTAATTTCGTTGCGTACCGTCATTATCAAAAATCCTCCTAAATTTACCTGATAAAAAAGCGAAGCAGGTATGCCCTCTGGCATAACCGCTTCGCTGTGTCGTGCAAAATCTCCTTGTCACCAAATCCGTTCAGAATTGCCGGTGTGATGTCCTGTCCATAAGCCGCACCTTCCGACTTTTCCGTTCCGTGTGACTTGGCTTGAAACCGTGCATTTTCCCATGATTCCATGTACCCGGTTCACCGGAGCGAGAAGCACGGTTTCGCAAAATGATTTCTTCCAACCGTCAAATACTTTTCGATTCCCACTTGCCTTGATTTAGCATGGGGATTTGACCGGTGATTCTGACTGCCATAGCCGCCGAATTGCTATAAAAGGGAGAACAAGGGTCAATCAAAGCGTACGTACGTACACGGTTCAGCGCCGCCATTCCTCCGGCACATCTTCCGGTACGTACGTACGCATCGAATCACCGGAAAACACTGATATATGATTTCTCACCAGCACCTCAATCCCCAAAAAGCCACGCACCCGCCGTCCGGCTGCGTTGGTCACATTGTTGCAGTATTCCAGATTGTAACGGCTCTGGCAGGCGATCAGGGCTTCGCTGAAGCTACGGGGTTTCAGGGCGGGCAGGTTGTTCTCGGTGCAGTAAATCTGGTATGCCTCGTACAGTTCTTTGGAGCTGGCAGATAGATCGGCTTTCAGGCGAACATACCCGTCAGAATCCAGAAAATCATAGACATTGTTGTTGTCCCGTTTGACTGATTCCCGGTTTTCTCTGGTGCGGTCACTTTCGGTGAACTTGAAGTTATTAGCGGCCAGCCGCTGCAATCCCTCAAAAGCCCACAGCAGAATACCCTCCACCTCGGCCTTCATCTTTTCGGCAAGGTCAGGATCATCCACACGGCCAGCCGGTTTTTCTTTCGTGGTCAGCACCAACTGGCGGCGGTAAAATCCGTCGCTCCGGTCAAACAGGGCCTGCAAATCTCCGTTGGAGAAGGCCAGCAGCCGGGCGCACATCCATCCCTGATAGCTCTGCTTGCCCTTGCGCTCCAAATCCATCTTGCCCTGGGCAGTGACGATGGATTTCACATAGTTGGTCTGGCGCAGGGCCTCCATTCGCATATCGTCATCTACGCACAGGAGGATATGTTCCAGGTCAGCACGGGCAAATCGGTTCTCGGATATTTTTCCGATGCTGCCGTCCTTCATGTTGGAACCGAACAAAGTTCCCAGCACAGCGCCGATTTGCGACTTGCCCTCGCCGCCGCCGCCCTTAATGACCATCATCCTTTGTCCCTTGTTGCTGGGAATCAGGCAGTAGCCGATATATTCCTGCAAGGTGGGGATGTCCTCCGGGTAGAGCAGACCATCCAGAAATTGCAGCCAGAGGACAGGTTGTGGAGCATTGGGGTTATAGGCCACCGGGAAACGGTTGCGGACGATTTTCGGCTTTCCCTTCGCAAAAGTTCCATTCAGAAAAAGCGTCCCGTTGGAAAAATGAATCCGATCCGGCTCCGGGGGAAAATCCTCCACCAGTGCTGCCAGTTTCATCAGCTCCACAATGTTGCTGATTTTGCGGGGAATGTTGCTGACCGCACAGCATTTCAGTTCCTCAAAAATCTCTCCCCGCAGGGGCAGTTCGTCGGTCACACGGCCTTCGGGCGTAAAAAAAGCCCCGTTTGTGAAGATGATCTTATGCGTCTGCAAGAACTCCTCACAAAACAGGGCTTCGTTGATGCTTTTGCCATCGAACCAGACGGGCATCCCGTCAAGCTGCGCTTTGTTTTTCATGGGCGCTATCCTCCTTTTTCAGCCTGTTCAGCCGTTCCTCCAAACCGGCAATCAGACCGTCCTTGTTCAGCATTTCTACGATTTTTACCCGCTGTTCCAGTTCGGCGGCAATGAGCAAATCCGCCAAATACTCCACATAGTCCAGCATCTGGCAGGCTTCTACAAATCGGTCATCCAGAACATCTTCCGACGTCTTGGGTGCGTACTGCACCTTCCAGCTTTCCAGAAGATGCAGATAATCACACAGCACCCGCAGACAGCGCACTTCCTCCTGCCGGTATGCTTTCAGCAGAGGACGCTCCGGTTTGGGCAGGGCAGCCGCCGCAGGGGGCTTGTCCGGGTTAATCCCAAAATCCTGTGCCAGCTTCTGCGCTGCCTCGTAACTGCTCAGGCCAAACAGCCTTGCCACAAGGTCGATCACATCGCCGTTGGCTCCGCAGCCGAAGCAGTAAAAATACTTCTCATTCAGCTTCATGCTGGGGTGTCGGTCCTCATGGAACGGACATCTGCACATCCTGTTTCGGTTGACTTGCAGCCCATAGTGTTCCGCCGCATCCGGCACACAAATATTCTGTTTTACCAGTTCAAAGAGTGTCATGAAAATCCCTCCGTTTCAGGGCATAAAAAAGCGGCCTGCCCGGTTTGTTGGGGCAGGCCGCAGTCTTTATGCAGTTTGTGATGTTTCCGTTTCTTTGGCTTTCCGCTTTTCCTGCCGGTAGAACTTCTCCCGGCAGGCGGGTTTGCAGAATTTAGCGTTGGGGCGGACAGACTGGAACGGCTCCCCGCAGCACTGGCACACCAGCTGGTACGGTTCACCCGGAACGATCAGCCCTTCGGCAATCTTCTGTTTGCGCTCCTTCTGGCGCAGATATTTTTCATGGTCACGGATGCGCTTCTGGCGGCGCTTTTCCTCCGCAGCCAGTTCTTCCTCGGTGGGTTCGGGCATGGGCACTTCAAATTTCCCGATAAAGTTCAGGTAAATCTCGATTTCCTGAACCCGTTCCCCGGTGCTTCTGTCCGGGGCATGGACCAGAATCTTCTCCACAAATTCATGGATCATAGGGGCGGTCAGCTCGGTGAAATCTGTATATTTCTGTGCCAGCGCCAGAAGGTGACTGGCACGGTCCGTGTCCTCATGGAACTGGTTCAGCTGCGCCTGCTCGGAGGCAAGCAGCTGTTCCAGCTCGGCCTGTTCCTTCTCATATTCGGCACACAGCAGCTCGAACCGTTTTTCCTCCAACTTGCCCATGGCATAGGTTTCATACAGCTTTTTAATCAGCACGTCCAGCTCGGCGCTGCGCCTGCGCTCCTTGGCGACCTTGCGTTTCAGCTCCTTGGCTGCTTCCTGCTGGCGAACCTGTGAAATGCTGCGAACCTTCTGAATAAATTCCTCCCTGTTCTGGATGGCATAGCTGGCGGTAGTGCGGATGGTTTCCAGAATCAGGGCGTTCAGAGCCTTGGTGCTGACGCTGTGGGAAAAACACATCTGGGTTTCTCGTTCGATGGTCAAGCAGTAGGTGGAACAGTTATAGGTGTCGTTTCTGTACTCCTTGCCATCTGCCCGTGTGTGTTTGCCCCGGTGGTTATACATCTTTGCTCCGCAGTCGGCACAGAACACAAGGCCGGTCAGGGGATTGGCGACGCCAGTGGTATCTGTCCGGCGCACCGTCCGCTTCACCTGCTGGGCCAGCTGCCAGGTTTCCGGGTCAACAATGGCCTCGTGGGTATTCTCAAAAATCAGCCAGTCGGACGGGTCATTTTTTACCCGCTTATCCCGGTAGGACTTTTTGGAGGAACGGAAATTCACGGTATGCCCCATATATTCCGGTTTCTCCAACATGGAGCTGACCGTAAAGCCGTACCAGTCATAGGGGCGGCTGGTGTCCACGGTATTCTTCCGGCTGCCCCTGCCGTTGCGGGCCAGATAATAGGCGGGGCACTCCACCTTCTCGGCTGTGAGCATTTTGGAAATCTCATAGGGGCCGTGTCCCTCCACCGCAAGCCGGAAAATTCGCCGCACCACAGTGGCAGCTTCCTCGTCCACCAGCCAGTGGTCCTTGTCCTCCGGGTCTTTTTTGTAGCCATAGATGGCGTTGTTGGTGGTGGGCTTGCCCGCCTTGCCCTTGACACGGTATGCTGCCGAAACCTTTTTGGACTGGTCACGCAGATACCATTCGTTCATGATATTGAGAAAGGGTGCAAACTCGCCGCTGTCCTGTTCCTCGCTGTCAATGTTATTGGCGACAGCAACAAAATGAACCCCATTCTGCCGGAACATTACCTCGGTGTAAAAGCCGGTTTGCAGGTAGTTTCTGCCGATCCGACTTAGGTCCTTACACAGCAGATGGGCCACCTTGCCCGCCTCAATGTCCGCCACAAGGCGCTTCCATGCGGGACGGTCAAAGTTGCCGCCGGACCACCCATCGTCTGTGTAGTGGACGATATTGGTGTAGCCCCGCTGTGCTGCATAGCTTTCGAGATAACGTTTCTGGTTCAGAATGGAGTTCGAGTCGCCCGTGAGGTCATCGTCACGGGACAGGCGCTCATAGAGCGCAGTGATTTTTTCTTCCGTCTGTCTGTTTGCCATATCAGGCGCTCCTTTCAGACGGACGGCTCATTTGTGGCAGTTCCATTATACCACATTCCGGCTGATTTGCCAGCCCGTCGTTGCGGATCAGCCGCAGAATTTTATCTTCCATCGTTTCCTCGGCGGTTTCGCTGAGGTAGACACGAACTTTATAGGTGGTCTTGCCAATGTGCCGGGTCAGAAACACGGCGTTTTTATCTGCCATAGAACCTCTCTTTCTTGCGCTTTCGGCGCATCCGGTGTATACTGTTGTTATAGTTCCGATGTTTGTAACCTGCGATTATGTTACTTTTTTGTGTCAAGCCTGAACATGGCGAAAGCCCCCTTTCTCCTGTGTGAATGAGCGAATGTAACCCAAGTAACTTGTTTTTAGATTACTCTTTCACTAATAGGAGAAATCCGGGGTGCAAAACGGAACCATTTTTGAAAAATCGCAAAATATTTTTTTGAAAAGAGGTGGGGTCATGGCGTATCTGTCTGATGACGAGCTTCTGGATACCGAGGGTGGCTTCACCGGATGGGACGATGAGACAGGCGCTGGTGCAACGGAGGAAACGCTGGAACAGGCGCTTGCGGAAGAACGTCTGGCCGAGCTGGAAAGTGAGCTGGAGCAGGACGAGCATCCCATCGACTATGAAGCGGAGCTGGAGGACGAGGAAGAAGAAGCCGCCCCGGTCAACGAAAAGCGGCTGAAACGGGAGATTCGAGCGGAAGCTGTGCGGCGGCTGGAGGAAGCAGCACGCACGGAGAAGGA
Organism: Clostridiales bacterium; assembly: GCA_902362925.2. Classification (GTDB taxonomy): domain Bacteria; phylum Bacillota; class Clostridia; order Oscillospirales; family Oscillospiraceae; genus Pseudoflavonifractor. The sequence goes on from CABIYL020000015.1 coordinate 101,702, forward strand.
TTTCCGGGCCGTGGTGGAGGAATGGAACAAGCTGGACCGGAACCGGGAGCGCCGGGAACGAGACCACGAAAACCTTCGTGGGGATGTGCCGCTGGAATATCAGGCGGTGCCGGAACCCAAGCTCATTCCCCGCTGGATGAACAATCCCGCATACCGGCAGCTGATGGCCGGGAACTTTCTGGACATCCTGTTTGACTGCCCCTATGAGATGCACAACCTGACCGCTGACGCCTTTATATCCCGCATGGTGGAGGAATTAAGCGAGGAACATAAGGAAGTCCTGTATTTCCTCTCTTTGCGGCTGTACAGCACCACCCGGCTTGCCGCTGTTCGTGGGCAGTCTGACCGCAACATTCGCAAACTGCGGAAAACCATCCACAAGAAATTGCAGCGCCAGATGTATGACCATCTGTGCGGCAAGCAGGAGCATGGCGGCAGCCTGACCTTGCGGGAACGCCAATTTTTGGAGGAATACTCGAAAATCGCAAGAAAACAGGGCAAGGACGCCGTGATCCGGCGGGAAAACAAGACCAAGCGCAGAAAAAAGAAAAACCGCCCCTGATAATTGGGACGATTAAGGAGAAAGGGCGTGTATGATGAAAAATTTGTTTGAACAGTCCCGTTCCCATTGGGTGCGGTACGATCACTACGAGCTGAAAACAGCGGAAGATGGCAAGCGGTACATCACCCCCGGCAAGAGTGCAAAGCCGGATGTCTACAATCCGCTGAAAGAGGTCCCCAACATTGTGCTGGATGCCCTGAATGTAGGGATGTTGATGATGGGACGCAAGCCGGAAGCAGAAGTGGAAAAGGCAGTGATGGAGTTTGTCACCCGGTACGGCCTGCTGGGGCTGATGACCGCCCTGCCCACCACGCCGTCTTTTATGGACTATGAGGCGGTGTACCTACCGAAAAACCACTTTATTAAGGAAGAATCCATGGCGACGGACAAATATCTGTCCCTGTTTTATCCCTTTGATCAGCTGGATTTGGTGAAGAAAGGCATTGAATCCACATGGAATGTGTCCGGTGACCGGACGATGGTTGCCCTGACCATGACCTTCATGGACGAGCCGATGGCGAAGAACATGAGCTTCCAGCGGGAATATGCGGAACCCTACGACTGGGTTGCCCAGCAGTTCAAAGATTGGGCCTTTACACTGACCACCGCCATTTTGTACTACAATGACTATGATTCCATTGACGAGGACGCACGGGGGCTGTATCGCAAGGCCATGGCTGCGTTCGGCGGGATTGCCCCCAGCTACCACATTGAGCTGTTGGATAAGCCCACCATCTATTGGGATTTCCATTCGCTGCTGCTGGGCATCCAGATGATGTTCAGCTTCATGCTGGTAGACGGTGACCAGCCCCTGCGCCTGTGCAAGCACTGCCAGAAGGTGTTCCTGGGCAGCCGGTCCAATGCCGCCTTTTGCAGCCCACGGTGCAAGAACCAGTATAATGTCTACAAGAGCCGGGGAAAGAACCGGACGGATGGAGGTGACGAGGAATGAGCGAGGAACAGGGACTGACCCCGTATGAAACCAGAGAAATCCTCTTTTACAAGACCGAAAACGGAGAAGTGCGGGTGGAAATCCTGCTCTTTCAGGAAAACCTCTGGCTGACACAGGCAAAAATGGCAGAACTGTTCGAGGTGCAGAAAGCGGCTATTTCCAAGCATCTGAAAAACATTTTTGAATCTGGAGAACTGAACGAGGATTCAGTTGTTTCCAAAATGGAAACAACTGCGGCGGACGGGAAACGGTATCAGACCAACTATTACAATTTGGACGCCATTATCGCTGTGGGGTATCGTGTGAACTCCAAAAAGGCGACCATGTTCCGCATTTGGGCGAACCGGGTGTTGAAAGAGTTCATCATCAAAGGTTATGTGATGGATGACGCACGGCTGCGGGAGCCGGAGAACTTTTTCGGCAAGGATTATTTTGAGGAACAGCTGGAGCGTATCCGGGACATCCGGGCCAGCGAGAGAAGATTTTACCAGAAAATCACGGACATCTATTCTCAGTGCAGCGCCGACTACGATGTGGAAAGCCCCATCACAAAGGAGTTTTTTGCCACGGTGCAGAACAAGCTCCACTATGCGGTCACCCATCATACCGCCGCCGAGATCGTATACGACCGTGCCGACAGCACCAAGCCCAACATGGGGCTGACCACATGGAAAAACGCCCCCAAAGGCCGCATCCGTAAATCGGATGTCACCGTCGCCAAAAACTATCTGAACGAAACGGAAATGCGAAACCTGAACGAGATCGTCACCATGTATCTGGACTATGCGGAACGGCAGGCCCGCCGGGGAAATGTCATGTATATGGCCGATTGGGTCAAGCGGCTTGACGCATTTTTACAGTTCAACGAGGAAGATATTCTGCATGATAAGGGCAAGGTGACCGCCGCTATTGCCAAAGCCTTTGCCGAGAAAGAGTTTGAAAAGTTCCGGGTATTGCAGGACAGAAGCTATCAGAGCGACTTTGACAGGCTGGTTGCGGAAACTTCGGATGATCTGACAGAATAACCATATACACAGAAAACCCACGCTTCCGGTTCTCTTTCCGGCTGCGTGGGCTTTTTCGGCCATCGCTTATTTCTTGTTTTGCAGCTGTTCATAGGCTTCCTGATGGACGATCAGCCCTGCCGAAAAGCCATACTTGAAATGGCTCTCACTTTCCTCGCATTGGGCGATAGCGTTCTGCGCCCGGAGTTCCTCCACCAGCGCATAGTCCTCTTTGCTGAGCCGCTGGGATAACTGCTCCATCAACGCTGCACAGGTTTGGATCGCCTTGTGGTATTCCGGGGACGTGGGTACGACTGTTTCACAGGGATAAAACTCTCCATTATACATGGCTTCTAAAATCATGGTGTTCCCTCCCTCAACAGTAGACCAGCTCAGCCAGGACAATTTCCTCGGCTCTGTTGTGGATGGAGTTCATGGAGCGCACCCATGCCATCTGGTCGGCAGCTTTCAGGGCTTCTGTGACGCCCTCTTGCTGCATCATGGATTTTTCAATGATTTCCAGCCGCTCCCGGCAGGCGATGTCGATTTCCTCCAAGTGGGGAAGCAGCTTTTCAGTGACAATGAGATCGGTATACAGAATGGGCCGATGTTCTTTTAAGTAGGCACGGCGCATCCGGCCATATTTCCCGATATGGTACTCTTTGGTGTCTGCTAACACAAGGTTGGGAATGAGATAGTCGCCGCATTGGGTGTAAGTCAGTTCCATACAAGGCTCCTTTCGTGAGAATGTGGTTGACAGTTACGGTAGGTTTGAGGGCATCCCTCCTTTATCATAACTGTCTTTTCATTCGCCACAAATGAGCCGCCAGTCATGATGTAATGTTTTTTGGTGTAATCCACCCTCTATACATTACATCATGGTTCTGTATGGAGTTGCTTTCGCCGCCGTCCCTGTCCTCGTCGCCTACGGAAAGGCGGGAGTAAAGGGCTGTGATTTTGTTGTAATCATTCATGTGCATATCCTCCTGTGCGTCCATGTAGAGTTCTTTACACTTAAGATTATGCACTCCATCGGGCAGAGCCGTACTCCGCGCCCTTGCGGTATTTCTTCGCGTTTTTCCCTTTGACATAGACTATCAAGCGGATAATCACCGCACCGACAATGCCGACAAGCAAATCCAACGGGTAAACGCTCGGCAAGGCGTTTTCAAAGGCTGCGGAAAATCCTTGTGTGATATTCAGTATCTTTGCAGAAATATCCGCGCCGGGGGCAAGCCGCACCGCCTGTCCGACTTTATCAAAGAGATAGACAAAGAACACATAGGGGATATTCGGAAGTATCAGCTTTTTGTAGTTGATCTGCTTCATATCTCGCGCCCCCTGTCCATTTTCTTTACCTTGTCGCGGGCGGCGTTAAGCTGCTTCGCCTTGTCCTTTGCAGCGGCAAGGGCTTTGCGGATAGAGGGCTTTTTCTCCCGGTTCAGCTTCTTTGCGGAAAACTCTTGAAACGCTGCGGTCATAACGTCCGCGTCCCGGCCTTTGAAAAACACAAGGTAACGGGTCTGCTCGCCCTTAACCTTTTTTAGCGAAAAATCTATGTTGTATTTCTTCGCCGTACTCTCAAAGGCTTTAATATTGCTGTCGGTGATCTCGATGTTGGAAACACCCGCGTTCTGCTTCATAAGCTGCCGCATGGTCTGTTTCCCATGCGCGGGTTTGCTTTTCTGCTCCAAAAACTTTTGGATTGCTTTCTGTAACGCCTGTTCGGTAAGCCGCGCCGCGCCTTTTCCCACTTTGACGTATAGGGCAATCGTTTTTTGGGTTACTTCCTCCTGCAAGGTATCAACTCCTTTCCCGGTAAAGTGCGGCTATGCTCATTCGCCGCCGTATAAGTCGTGATTGACAAGGGCGGTATAGTAGCTGTCAATGGTACTCGGCGCGTTGAACAGCACCGCTTTTAGATACTGCTTGATGTTGCGCACTTTGGTTGTGTTCTCCCTCATGCAATCCAAAACAAACTCAATATGGCTGCTGTTCAGCTTCAAAAACTTGGATTTCACCAATTCGGCGGGGTAGTCGTCCCCGGCAATACGGATTGTCTTTCGGGCTGTGCAGACGGTTTCCAGCATAAGGTCAACAATCTCGTCCAAACGGTCTTTGTCAATTTTGCAGTTTTGAATGAGATGGTCGTATTCGATATTGTCCTTGATAATCTCCCTGTAAATCTCTACTGCGCTATTGCTTTTCGCTTCCGTTCTTTTCCTTTCCGGCGGCGTAGCCGCTTCGCCATGCGCAAAGGGCAAGGGGTTTAGGGAATGGAAAGGAATGGAATGGGTACTTGATAGATCAGTAATTGATTGTTCTTTACTTGATATATCTTTATTTAATTGCGTTGGATTTTCCAACGTAGGTTTTTCCTGCGTAGGTTTTTCCAACGTTGGATTATCCAATGTTGGATTTTCCAATGTAGGTAAATCCAATATAGGCGGCTGTCCGCCGCTGGTAGCTGCTTCCGGCTCTCGCGGCTGCGGCTGCTCGTATATGACGTAATCTGCGCCCCGCAAGCGTCCCTTTTCGTCGCGCTCCCGGCTGCGCACGATATATCCGGCTTTTTCGAGTTCCTTTACCGCTTCGCGGATTGCGTCGATCTTCTCCCGGTTGATATGGGATAAGCCCGCAAGGGTATAATCCCAATCTTCGGGCAGCGAAAGCATTTGCGACAACAAGCCCTTTGCCTTTAAGGACAATTCCTTGTTTCGCAAGTGGTGGTTGCTCATAACGGTATATCCCGTATTTCGCTCCACTCTGAAAACTGCCATATTTCCTCACTTCCTCTCTTGGTATGCGTGGACAATTAGAAAGCCGTTTTCGGCTGTTTTGGTATTGCAATATGCCCTTTGCCGTTTTCGCGTCTGCAAAGCCGCATGGCACAAGGGCTTTTGCCCGTCTATTTGTCCATGCTGGCGTGCGTTTTCCGCGTCCTTTTGCCGGGGCAATAGGGACACTCTTTGAAAACGCAAAACTCATATTTCCACCCGGGGCGGTAGAAACGGCAAGTGCCGCAATCTTCATCATCTCCGGCACAACCGGATTGATAGCGGTCAAATCCCGGCTTCTGCTGCATGAGCAATTCAAACGCCCGCTGCTTGCCCTTTGTGAAATACATTCCGGCTGCACCTCCTTTCCTGCGGGCATAAAAAAACGGCGTTACTTTCTCCCCCAAAGGGGTTAAGGTAACGCCGTTTGTGTGCGTATTCAGTTTTTAACACATTCCCTGTCTATCCGCTGTCCGCAAAACCATTGATTTTATTAGCTTTTTGCCGCTATCGCTATCACACCTCATTATTTTACCACCCCAGCTTCCAAGGGAAGCCCTATTTTAGGGCACCTTAAAAGTAACAAAGGATGTCGCGTTTCACGACAACCTATGCCCCGAAACAGGGCACCGGGTATGGGGAAAAAGCGTTCGAAGAACGCGCAGCCGCAGAATGAAATTCTGTGTTCAGAAGGGGCTTGGGGGCGTTGCCCTCAACAAGCAGACGGCAGGAAATGTGAGTGTGTATTAACACTCGCATTGCTTGCCGGATTTGTGTGTGGCTATCCACACGCATTGCTTGCCTGTATCTAAAACAACCGAAACGGCCCTTGTGCCGCTGCGGAAAATCAACTGAAATTCAAAAATTGGGAGGTAACGACTATGCGAAAGATTTTGTCCTGCGAGTTCAACCTGGATACCGCCTGCGTGGAGCTGCGCCTGTATGATGGAACGCTGCTCTCCATCGACTGCACTGCCGTGGAGAACGAGGTGGCAAACAGTATGTACCAGCGGTCAGAACTGGACTGGCTGATCTATAATGATCCGCTGGCCTATGCTGAGTTGATTTTGAAGGGTGACCCGGAACTATATCTAAAGGCTGTGACAGAGAAAATTCCACGAGATTGAGGGCTTGTAAATTTCGACTTCTTGCAATATAATAAAATTGGATTGTTGTAAGTAGGAGGGATCACTGTGCTTGACTATCTGACTGTGAAAGAAGCTGGAGAAAAGTGGAATATATCTGGCCGCATGGTAACAGTGTATTGCAACAACGGAAAGATTAAAGGTGCGGTGAAAAAAGGCAATCTATGGTTGATTCCAGTAGATGCCGAAAAACCTCTGGACGGAAGGACGATTGCAGCAAGGAAAGCGAGGGGTGAACATGAACAAAAAACAGATGTCTGAACAGGACATTAGAACAAAGTATATTACCCCTGCAATTCTGGCTGCCGGCTGGGATCGCGACTTGCAGATCAGGGAGGAAGTTTCCTTCACAAAAGGCAAGATTACAGTACGCAGAAAAATTGTGAAGCGTGGAGAGCAAAAACGCGCAGATTATATTTTGTATTGGAAACCAAACATCCCACTGGCAATCGTGGAGGCAAAAGACAATAACCACAGTATTGCGGATGGCATGGAGCAGGCTTTAAACTATGCCGAGATTTTAGATATACCCTTTGTGTTTACATCCAACGGCGATGGATTTTCTTTTTATGACAAGACGGCTGAGCATAATGTTCAGATAGAATTGGCTTTGGATCAGTTCCCTTCGCCGGAAGAATTGTGGGCTCGTTACAAAAAATTCAAGGGTATCACAGAGGCAAGTGAAAAAGTTGTAGCGCAGGATTATTACTACAATCCCAATGACGATAGAAAACCCCGATACTATCAATGTAACGCGATTAACCGGGCCGTTGAAGCGGTTGCCAGTGGGCAAAATAGGTTGTTGCTGACAATGGCAACTGGTACTGGTAAGACCTATACAGCGTTTCAGATTATTTATAGACTTTCGCAAATTGCAAGTGCAAGTTGGACACCCGCACGGTAAAAATTAGTTAGCTGACAGAAGCGGCGTAGACAGAATCCAGGAACTTCTCGTACAGTTCCTC
>CABIYL020000016.1:0-82375 GCA_902362925.2 Clostridiales bacterium
GCGAAGGACACCCCACCGGCCGTCCCCGATTTGTCGGCCTTTGAAAAATCCACCAGATTCTTCCCCGCCACGTGCAGCTTCAGCGGGCTCTCCACGCTTGCCATGGACACCGGCGCATCATAGGCCGGGGTCCCTCCCAGGACGGTATTGCCACGGATGTTGACCAGTTTGAGGGGGCCGCCGGGGCAGCTCTGGCCCATGGCGGACACACCGCTGACATTTACATATCCGTCTGCATCATTAATTGTGGTTTGGTCGGAACTGCTGATTGCGATATCCTCACCTGTAAGATTGATGTCATTGGATAAGGGTTTCCCATTCACCCTTCTATTCGAAAACTGCCGTATACTAACATAGGCAGCCATATCGATTGTTCCCTCGATGATCTCGGCTCGGCCCACAAGTACATTTACTATGTACTCGGATAAATGAGGGATAGCTCTGATAACATCCGGCTCCTCATACTGCATAACTTGTACGAGAGTCTCGCCAATCAACTCTTCCTCGCCATCAAGGAGCTTTGCATATACTCCAATCTGATAGAGCAGGAACTCTTTTGGCGCATTTCTGTTATCAAGCTGGAGCCGCAGAGTCGCTGCGTTTTCCGACGGGCCAAATTCAACAATGGAAAGGTCCATAACATAGTTTGTGATCTTGGTCAACATAGCGAGGTTCTCCTTCTCTACATGACCAGATCCGCAAACCGCCCGCGTATACACGAGTTTATGCCCCGGAGCGGCCCGAAGCAAAACAACTCCTGCATCTGTTATAACGGTATTGATACTTGCCGCACTCATAGTAAAATATTCTCCTTATGCGTCTCGTACGGAAATAATGTCATCCGTATTTACCAACAGGATTTCCGAATAACTGGAAACTTCGATCCCCAAATACACATTGCTGTCAATCTGATTAGCAAATACGAAATAGGCAGGTTTACTGCTTGCTTCTTTCACGCTCTGTATCTCTCGATATATGATATCAAGGTCTCTTATGGCTGTGTCAGAGCCGAGACCAAGGTATACCACAAACTCTGCCCATCTCTGTAGGTCTTGGTAGGAAAGTGGTTCAATTGTGCTCTGCTCATAGCCGAGAGCGGTCAACGCATAGAGGATACCGCTTTTTGTCCCGCCCCATTCAGAGATGATTCCTTTCATGAACAGACGTTCTCGGTAACTTTCAACGCTCTCGCCCTCAAGCCTTGGCATATCTCGATCTTGTCCGTGTACCGGGAGCATGACTGCGCTCGCGCTTGCGACGGTCGACTCGGCACGAACCCGTAAGACGTCCTCCTTCATCCCGTCGAAGATGCGCCCGATGACTTTGAAAAAGATGTAAAACTGATTGACTGCTCGCTTTCCCCGCTTGAGAGGTGCAAAAAGGAGGTCGAACATGTACTCGCCGAAGGTGTTGAACCGCTTCATCCGTTCACTCCCTCTCCACTGTGATCTTGACTGTGCCGAGGGTGATGACTTTGTCCTTGTCGAGAACGACATCCCCGGCAGGCTTTGTGATCTCGGTATTGGTGGCGGCGCTGTAGTTTCTACGGATTGCGAAGTGGATGTCCGAGAGCCGGAGCTCGTTGAACTTTCTGCCCTTTCGGACAGCGAGCAGGTCACCAAGGATCGTATTTACTCGGGCTTTGATCTCGGCATCCGTTGAGACGTCGGAGGTGGAGACTGTGACTTCGATATCCTGAGGAACTATTATAGAAGACTTTACAAGAATACTGTCATATGGTCCCGCAATCTTATCAACGGCCCCCCTAACCTCGCCGAGGAGCCCCTCTGTAGCTTCTCCTGCCGTCCCCGTGACGATCACATCGACTGTTCCTTGCCCTCTCGGGTGGTTACAGTCTGCTTGTGCAAATAGGACACCCTGGACGGCCTCCGCTGCATTGATGTATGTATCCTCAATGGAGCGGGCCGCGAGTTCTGACCAAGAGCGGAGCGCCCGTGTTCGGAGCCCCTCGTCATCCTCGGTGTCGCTGCCCTCTCTGGTGATCCAGTCTTCGCCATTCGAGATGTTGTCGACCCCGTTGATGAAAGTCAGGCTCCGGCTGATCTGCTTCTCCGGCACGTTGTAGCGGGAGCCCTCCTTTTCTGCTTCGACCAGGACGTCGACCGATGTGTTCCCCTTTTGCAGCACCGCGGCCTCAAGCGCAAAGAACCGGAGCTCCTCTCCGTTGATGTCCTTCTCCGTCTTGAATACGTGGCCTTTCTCAATCTTGATAGCCTCGCTCTGAGCGTCCGTTCTGGAAAGCGTAACAAGACCCTGTGTCTTTTGGGCCTTCTTCCGCTTCTTGCCGTAGTCCGCCGCCTTGAGGTCGACCCATGTGCCCGAGGCGTGGGTGAGGAAGGAGTTGTTCAGCACCGAGCGGAGCAGCTCCGTGAACTCAATCTTAATCCGAAGGACAATGAGGAGCAGTGTGTAGAAGATACCGCCGGAGTTGAAGTTCGTGATTGCGAAGCCCTCTGCGGCCAACTCGGCGATGGTCTGCTCTTTGAGCGTTTCCATCTCGGGGACAGGGAGCACCTCATCAAGTATGTCCTTGTCGATCATGTTATCACCTCCACATCAACCGCACTAATGACGACATTAAGCTCCCGGGGTTCCTCCTCGTCCGCAAACTGGAAGGAGCAGTAGAGCCGGAAGGTGTCGTCCGAAAACCTGACGTCGATCTCTATGCTCTCGGGCACGATGACCTCCCGCTTTTGAAGACCCAGCCGCGCCCGCTGCGCGATTTCGAGTCGCACAAGATCGTCGTCTTCGGATTGAATAAAGTCGTATAGCCCCCAGCCGAACGAAGCGTCGTAAAAGAGATCCCCGGGCTGTGTGAGCGCTTCAAGGATGATATTCTGATAGAGACATTCAAGCCCCGAACAGAGGGGCGCGTCTCCGTCTGCCGCTTGTGTGAGGGCCCATTCATCATTGAGTCGGATGTCGGTGTCGTGTAACCCTGTCATAGCTGCACCTCCCCAATGATCGCCGGGCTGTCCCCGTATGCCATCGCAACGGCCACGAAGGCCCCGGCCTTATATTGTCTTTTGGATCTGACGCCAGGGAGAGGAGGAAAGCTCTCGTCCTCGTTCCCCCAGCGATCGACGACGGTGAGGGTGTATTCATTCCAATGCGCCGTTATGTGGCCCTTGAAGCTGCTCCCGGTCTCGTCGTTATGAATGACAAGATCTTCGAGATCGAACGTCTCGCCGAGCTGCGTCGCCTTGCTGACGGCGGCGTAGACCACGGCGGGGCTCTTTGCGTGGGGGTACTCCTGCGCGATGATCTTCCTCGCGACCGCCCTCATCATCTGCTCAAGCATTTCCCGCCCCTCCTTCCTTAGAAATAAATCTTTGTGCGGATGAAGCCGTTCTCGCTGGTAGACGAGACGACCTTCGAGACCTCGAACTCTCCGCTCACTTTAGGGTGCTTCACACTGATTTTGTGGGAGTGTCGGACAAAGGGAGCCGAGACCGTCTCGAGCTCCCACGAGCCGCCGCTCCTGGTGAGGGCGATGATGTTGACGCCATACTCGAAGATGTAGGTCTTGTCCTGCTCCGGCTTCTCTCCCCAATAAAACACGCCCCCAGAGAAGAAAAACGGCTGTTTGATGTTCCATGCTGCATGTACGGCATTGATGGCCTCGATGACGTTCATCTGCCGAATGGGAAGCCGTTTCCGTTCCGGGTATACCTTGGAGGAGAGCTTCATCTTCGAGAGCCCGGCCTTCCCGAGAAAGTAGGCGATCATCTCCTGCGGAGTTGTGTCGAGGAATGTGTTGTTGATCTGCTTCTCCTCGAGGAGAAGCATCTCGTCCTTGAAAGTCACTTCGTCGGTGAAGCCTCCTCCGTTGTACGGCTTGGAGACGTAGCCGGTGAAGACCTCCTCAAAGACACTGTTATACCCGAGTTCAATCGCTGCCGGGTCTTTCCGGGCGAGTGAGATCTTCGGTTGAAACTGTTCCGTGAAGCGGATCTTCGCCCAATCAAAATAAGAAGACTTCGAGGAGTAGACCTCGATCTCTATGCCCTTGTCAAAGGTATAGGGGCCAGCGCGGGCCGCGATTTGAGGGTAGAATAATTCGAGCGTTTCCATTCTGTTCCTCCTCTCGGGTTAGTATGGCATCTGTGAGACCTTGTCGAGAGCTGCCGCCGTGCTTGCATCGTCGACGGCTGGGGACTTCCCTCGGCTCGTCTGCAAGTATTTTTGATAGTCAGAAGACAAGGTCGTTTGCTGCTGGGTTCCGCCGGAGCTCCCGCCGGAGGAGCCGCCGCCGGACGAAGATCCCGACGAGCTGCTCGTCGTCTGTATGGTCTGCGGGACGTACTCCCAGAACTCAAGGGAGACGGTGAGCTGCTCCTTTTTGTTCTCCATTTTGTGAGTGAGTCCCTTGAATAGAACCTTGTCGACGCCGTGCGCTGCCGTGTCTTCGCTGACAATAGAGAGCGGCTTCGGGACTGACTGGCCGGGCGTTCGGAAGATCGCCCGAAGCGTCTCGAGCCGCTGGTACTTCGTTTGCGTTGGTGTGTCGTCGAGAATGAGTTCAATATTGACCTTCGCGTCCTCGTAGCCCGTCGCCTGTTTGGGCTTTGTGGCGCTGCCCTCGATCTCTTGCTCGTCGATCTGGGCCGACTCCTTGACCTCGATACTCTTAACAAGGCCAGGGAGGACGACCCCGTTCACCTTGACGATCTGGTCTTCGGTGTAAATCATTGTCGTCTCTCCCTCCTTGTTATGTCGGTGCCGGTTCGGCGTCTTGATCGTCTGCGGGTTCCTCGCTGCCGTTGGCCTCGGCGTAGTCCTCGACCTCCTTGAGCATTGCGAGGAGCTGCTCGAGGTCTTTGATCTTCTTGAGGTCGACCGGAATGAGCAGCTTTTGAATGATGACTTGCTTGCCGGAGCTGCCCACGCCGGAGCCTCCGCTCTCGGAGCCTTCCTTCTTGCCGCCTCCGCTTGTGAGGTCGACCTTCTGGACGGGCTCGCGTTCGAGCGTAGCCTTCGCGCCGTCGAGCCCCTTCTCGATTGCCTGGGCGGGTGCATCCTGCGCCAGCTCGAGACCGTGGGCGTAGGTCGTCATTGTGCGTTGTCCCGAGAGGGTCAGCGTCGAGAGAGGGCCCTCTTTCGCGTCGGAGAAGGGAAGCATATTTCGGATGCGCTGCAAGCCGCCCTTTACCGCGTCGACCGCGCCCGTGAACGCCGATTTGATACCGTTCGCGAATGTGGTGACGACGCGCTTGCCCGACTCAAAGAACCACGTCACGGCTCCCGTGACTGTGTTCTTGATTGCGGTGATTCCATTCGAGAACGCCGTCTTGACGGCTGTGAACCGTTCGGACACGCCCGAGGCTATGTTCGTCACGAAGCCGACAAACTTGTCGCGGATCGCCGAGAGCCGCCCGCCGGTGAGATTATCCAGGAAGGTAAAGCCCGCCGTATAGATGCCCTTGACGCCCTCGACCGCTGCCGCTGCTGCACCACGGATTCCCCCGCCGTGCGCCTCGTATGCGGATCGCATGTTGTCGAGGTTCTGGGAGACCGTCGCCTTCGCTGCGTTCATGACGGAGCCGATGACGTTGCCGATGCCGGAGAAGATCGCCGACGCGACCTCAAGAGCTGCGCCGAGCTTCTCCTTGAAAAAGTCGATGATTGCGTTGACCGCGTTTCGGAACCACTCGCACTTGTTGTAGAGCAGCACCAGGGCCGCGATGAGGGCCACGATGCCGATCACGATCCAGGTGACAGGGTTCGCCAGGAGTGCCGCCGTAAAGCTCCACACGCTCGATATGAGCGGCGTGAGCGCTCCCTTCGCTAATAGGAACCCGGCCTTGAGGAGCTTGAACCCGGAGATTACCTTCGTGATAATCAAGCCCACGCCGGAGACGACGGCGATGACCGTGCCCGCTATGGTGAGGAAGCCGCCGATCGCCAGGACAACGAGCATGATGACCCGGACGAGCTCCTGGTTCTCCTCGACCCACGAGCCGACCTTCGTGAGCACCTGCTCGCCGGTCGACATGAGATCGTTGATTGTCGGGAGTAAGCTATTCCCGATCGACTCCTTCACGTTCTGGATGCGCTGCGTGAGCCGTTCAAACCGTTCGGGCTCCGTTTCGTTGATTGCGTTCGCCATCTCCGTGGCGACGCCGGTGCCGGAGCCGAGGGCGTCGTACATGGTGAGGATGTTCCCTTGCAGGTCTCCGCACTTGTTGTAGAGCAGGTCGATGAGGTCGACGGCCTCGTCCGTTCCGAAGGCTTCGGCGATCTCCTGCTTCTCCATCGCGTCGATGGTCTCGCCGTATTTCCCCCGGAGCTGGTCGAGGATCTCCGGCATACTCTTTAGTTGGTTGTTGGCGTCCAGGAATGACAAGCCCAGGGCGTCGCCGCCCTTCGCTGCCGCGCCCAGGAACGCCGCGTACTTCGTGCCCGCCTCCGAGCCGCTCATGGTGCCTTGCAGCATACCGAGGATGGTGAGCTGCTCCTCGAGGGGGACGTTCGCGTTTGTTGCCGACGCGCCCAGGCTCTCGATGCTCGAGGCCATTTCCGAGCCCGTCGTCTTGAACTGCTGCACCGACTTCGCGATACCCGCCGAGAACATCTCGCCGAACTCGATGTCGCTCATGTCGTCGTAGTAGTTCTTATAGATGCCGTAGCCCGTGGCAAACAATGACGTCATCTCGCCGACCGTCGACTTTGTGGCCTTTGCCGTTAGGCCCGCGAGACTGGTGAACTCCGCGACGCCCTCGTCCGAGAGCGTCGCGATGCCGCTCTTGATGTCGTAGGCTGCCGCGATGAAGTCGGCCTTCGTCGTTCCGGCCCATTGGTCGGAGAACTGCCGGGCGGCGTCTTCCACGACGCCGAGATCCTTCACGCCCAGGGAGGCGAGCTCGCCGATCGCTCTCCGGGTTTCAAATGTAGCCTCGACCGGGGACAGCACCGCCCCCGTGATCTGCGAGCCGACCTCCTGCATGACGGCCCCCGTCTTTGCCATATTGCCGAGCGCTGCGTTTGCCTTTTGCAGCTTTGAGACGGTGCCGTTGACGCTTGATGTGACTCCGGCCATAGGCCCGGTGAGGTTGTCGATCATGTTCATTATGAGGGACAGCCGGAACACGGACTCTAAGCTCATGCTTTGCCTTTCACCTCCTAACAAAACGATGGAGGCGACCTTGCGCTCTTAAAAGAGGCGACCGATGCCGCCCGGCTAATCCGACGCGAACACGTCCGCGATCGCCTGGGCGACGATCCTCTCCTCGAGCTCCTGGATGTACCTCGCTTTCGCGACGTACCGGAGGAACTCGTCGAGGCCGATCTCCTCAATGTCGAAGTCCTCTAAAAGAGCCGGAGGGAGGAAGCGGTAGATTTCCAGGAGACCGGACTCCACCACGTTCCCCCTCACCTCCGAGAGCTGCTCTTTTAGAGCATCTTCAAATTTGTCTGTTTGGAGAGGCCCAGCATCCCGAGCAGCTTCTCACCGATGGAGAGCGCCAGGGCCGGGAACTCCTCAAGGTTCGCCTCGAGAGACGCCCGGCTCTCCTCGACCACGTTGTCAAAGAGGAACACCTTGAGCGCCTTCGTCGCGCCCTGGGCGGTGGTCTTAACATATCTGTCATAGCTCGCCGTGGAGGGGCGCTTGAAGAAGAACTCGACATTCTTCTCGGTCTCGTCATCGACCTCGATCGTCGCGCCGACGCGGTAGACCTTGCCGTATTTCTCCTTGAGCTCCTCCGTCTGGGACTTCTGCGCGGTGTCTTTCTTGATTTCTTCCATGGTTTCGTGTCCTCCTATTCTCGATTATCTTGAGATGGTTTTTACTTCGTGGGCTCGACGCCGTCCTCCACAATGCCGCCGACGATCATGAGGTCGATGTCGACGGTGAGGGACTTGTCGCCCTGTGCTGCCTTGTGGCTGCGCTTGATCGGGACGACCTTCTTCAGCTCGTCGATGCGGGTGCGCTCGCCTTCGTTGGCGTAGGAGACGACCACGGAAGGCCACTCGAGGCCATAGAAGGGGACGCCCTTCGCCTTGCAATAGGCAAGGACGTCGTCGTAGTCATCGCGGAGCATAGACATTTTACCGGACGCTTTATAGTTGCCCTTGCCATAGCCCCGGGGACGGTTGCCCTTGCCGTAGCTTTCTTCCATGTCCTGCTCGTCGTCGTAGCTGATTTCCTGCACGACCAGGACGAGGCCCGGGATCTTGACGTCAACGTCGCCCCAGCTATAGGTCTGACCGTTCACTTTAAGGGACATAACTCTTTAACCTCCTTCCCTTATTCGCTGGGCTGTGCCCTGCCGAGGTCGACCTCGACCTCGCGGATATAGCCCCGGGAGACATAGCGGATCTTGACCCGCATAGTCTCGTCCTCGAGGATGGTCTCCGCCTGTCCTTCCGGGACGGTGATCTCGGCGGAGCTGATCTCCTTCGCGTCGATCATCCGCTGCAAGGGGACGAACATGAACTTCGCCCGGGTCTCAAGCTCGCCCTGCACGTCCTCGAGGTCGATGTCATCGTTCAGCAGGAGGAGCCCTTCCTTCCGGGTCTCCCGGATGATCTTGTTCTTGACGCGGACGTCCTCGGCGTAGCGGAAGTCGCTCCCGTCCGGGCTCATCATCTTCGTATGGTAGACATAGAAGTCGTCGAGCCCGTCGTATTCCCGGAACGTCAGATAGCCCGCGAGATCCAGGAGCTCGATGATGGAGTTGTCCATCTCGGCGGGGAGCAGTTCGAGGAGCTTCGTCTTCGGGATGCCGAAGCCCGCCTCCGTCCTGGTCTTGCCGATGGACTCCTGCACCGCTGCCTTTGCGTAGAGGCCGCACACAAGGCCCGCGAGGTTGGTGATCTGGGTCGAGCCGTCCAGCTTCACCAGACGGCCCCAGGCGGTGACGACCTGGATGTCGTAGTTCTTGACCTTCTTCCGCTTGGCCTCCATCTCGAGGGCCCAGTCAGTGAGATCCCCGCCGCCCATCATGTCGGGCTCGTCCTCCTCGTCGCCGGTCGTGGGATACTTGGCCTCGAATACCACGAACACGGGCTTGTGGTAGACGTCGCGGAGCTCGATTTGCGCCTCGCTCACCGCCTGCCAGAGATCGAGGTCGCTCTCGCCGACGACATGGATGAACTCATACTCCTCGGCGAACTTCTGGAGCTTCGTGAACGCCGCCAGGACGTCGCCGTTCGTCATAGTGGGGGCGGTGGTGGTGAAGCTGTAGGAGTCGTTCACAAGGAACGAGCTCGGCTTCTGGTCTTCCTCGGTCGCCTCGGTGAACTTGAGCTTGAGGCCGGTTCCGGTGATCTCATACTTGCCATTGACGGGGACGGTGATCTCGTCCGTGAAGGTCTTCCCCCCGTCGATAGAGTACACAAAGGCGGCGGTGTTGAGCTGTCCTTGCGCGGTGAACTTAACCACCACGGAGAAGGCGTTCGTCGGAGAGCCGTCGACGGTGACGGAGCCGCCGCCGTCGCCGGTCTTAGAAACGATTCCCAGCTCGCCCGCCGTAGTGGCGGAGACCGGGAGACAGTAGATCCGGGACGCGCCGAACTGCACGGAGTCCATGACAGCGTCAGCCAGAGGAGACAGGCCGAGGCGATCCTTGATTTTGGTCGCGTCCATGTCTCCGGTGATGATGATCGGGGTGTCCGACACAATGGGGGAGACACCGATCTTGAGGCTCTTACCGTTTCCCGTCGCGGTGGCGAAGCCGAGAAGGCCGTCCGTTACGGTATGCTTAACATCTCGAAGCATTACTTCTTGACCTCCTTCTTCCCGGAGCCTCCCCTCATAGGAGCGTTCTCAAATTTCTTGACCGCCTCGAGGAACTCCTCCTCGGCGACGGCTTTGCCGGGCTTCCAGCCCTGGGCGCTGCATACGCCCGCAAACACGGCCCGCCCGACTTTGTGCTTGCTGCGAAGCTCCCCGACGTCATAGAGCGCCGGGGCCTTCTTGTTCTGTTCCCCCGTTGCGGTGGGGGTCGATGCCGCTTTAGTTGCCATCTGCAATCTCCTTTCCGTCGTTCTTTGCTATGGACTCGACCTCGACGTCCGTGACCTTTGCGAAGTTCGTGTCCCTATAGAGTCCGCCGTCAAACCGTATCCGAATTTGAACGGCGACTTGTGCTTTGAGAATAGAGTCGTCCTTGTCGACCCAATCGGCCCCCTCGACCTCGCTCGGAACATAATCGCCGTTGACGTATATGCCCCGATCGAGGCTCGAGAGGAACGCCCCGAACATACTCTCGACGGCCTCGTCGGTGTAGTCTCCGATTATCACAGTGAAGGTGAGAGCCCGGTCGAAGACCTTTCTCCTCTTTTTCTGCGCTCCCTCTTGGTCTCTATATCGTGTTTTGGAGCCGTTTCGGAGAAGGGTCTCCGACTCGAACAGCACCGCGCCGATGTGACTCTCTTGACTCTTTTCGAGACCCTTTTGAGTTGTGTACGGTTTAGACTTTAGGCCCGCCGCCTTGAGCTTTTCGAGGAGGTATTCCTTGCTTTGTTTGTAGAGCATTTAGTCGTCCCTCCCGATGAACTCCTCGGTCGTCGCCTTGATCTCCTGCATGTCCTCGTCCGATAGGCCGAGAAACGGGCGGGCGGGGATGTTGACTTTGACCTGCTTCTTGCTGACCCACTGGCCGCCCACCTGGAAGCGGAGGTTCTTCGCCTTCCGGGCCCGGATGGTGCGCCCCTGGTCTCCAAATTGGTGTGTCGCTGCGTGCTTTGCGTTCGTGCCGACCGCGAACCCCGAAGCGTCCGCCGTCACTTGGATCGAGTTGCGGAGCTGCGAGGAATCGATGAGGGTCTTCCCCCCGGTGGTCGCCGCCCGGATGGAGGTCTTCCACCTCCTGCCGTCCGGCGCTCGTCCCTCCTTGAAACGCTCAAGGGTGGACTCTCGGACGCCTTCGCCGAGGGCCATGTTGAGACTCCTTCGGTCTATTTCCGAGTATCGCCGCATTTTTCGGAGGAGTGCGGCGGTCTCTCCTTCAAGGCGGATACTATACACGAACTACATCCCCCTCATCTTCGCCCGCGTGAATAGACGGGGGTTTGACTTTGCCGAAAATCCGGTAGCTGCCGCGCTCGCCGGATCTTCGGTCTCGGTGCCGATCGAGACCTTCCCCTCTGCGACGAGGGTGAGGAACTTGATCGCCGCGTTGTATCGGTTGAGATAGGTCTTTTGGTCGGTGCTCTCGTCGATGCCGATACGGGAAAACAGGTTATAGACCGCGATGTCCTTCGAGAACTTGTTCAGAACCCGAGGGGCCGGGGAGATCGGGACGGTGTACCTCTTAGCGAGATAGCCGTCGATCTCCGCGTCGGCGTCGGCGATCGCCGCTTCGATGAGCGGCTCAACGAGTTCCTCACGCTCAGCGGGGTCTTCGATGAAGGTGTCGCCGATGATCGCGTTGAGGGCGTCGTCCTTGAGCATCTCCCGGACTTCTTCCTTTGTGCTATAGCTCACGGCGCTCCCTCCTTGCTCTTTCCGTCTCGACTTTACTCGGCGGTTCCGTCGCTGCCATATGCCATCTGCCAGAAGCCGAAGCCAGCGTTGCCGCGATAGTCCGCGCCATAGATGAAGGTCTTCCGCATGAAGACATTGTTGTCGGTTTCGGCGGTCAAGGAGACGAACTTCGCCTTCTTGCGCTGCTGCCAAATGAGGGGGCGGATGGGCCGGGTGGTGCAAAGCAGATACCACGCGGAGTCATGCCCGGCGAGCTGGGGGACGACGAGAGGCTTCGCGGTGCCCTGCATGGTGTTCTTGGTGCCGTTGATGTAGTCGGCGACCAGGATGTCGCGGGCGGCTACTTCCAGGGCAGGAGGAACGACGAGCAGGTTCGGGACGAGGTTCAGCGCCCGGCCCTTGGAGTTGGTCAAGCCCATCATGGAGGCGCGGGCCGCTGCATAAGAGTCCTTGGTGAGCTTAGCGGTGCTCTTGTTGGTGACGGTCTTCTTTCCGATCTTGTGGGCGTCGGAGAAAAAGGGCTGTCCGTCGTAGCACTTTTCCGAGAAGCCGCCCGCCAGCAGGGAGAAGATGAGCTCGTCGGGATGAGCTGCTGCTGACTCGCCGAGCATCTCGACGGAAGGGTTATAAAGGCCGATCTTGTCGTCCTCGATCGCGTTGCGGTCGACGCCGACGGTGAGCTCGAAGTCCTTGTTCTTGATGGTGTAGTCGCTCGCGCTGAGGTTCTGGATCTCGCGGTCGCCGATCCACTCCCTCATGCCCGGGATGTCACCGAGCCAGGCGTAGGTCTCCGAGTCCGTAGTGGACGGGGTAGTGGTGGCGATCTGGGTATAGAGCGGGGTCACGCCTTCAAATGCCCTGTTGAACAGGGTATTGAAGCCGACGTAAATCCCTCTAAGGGACTGCTGATTGACAATCATGTTCTGTTTCCTCCTTGTCGGTGTGAATTAAGCGCCAGCGCCAGCCGTCGCCGGGGTGTAGCCGAAGCCCATCTCGACGGCGACGCCTTCGTCGTCGACGCGAATGACGAGACCGGCGACCGAGGCGCTCGTCGCGGTCTTCGTGACGGTCTGGTCGTCCTCGATGTAGCACGGGCCCAGGACTTCGGCGGCGGCGATCTTGCCGCTGGTGGAGTTCTCGAAGACGAAGATGCCGCGAGCGACGCGGATGACGGCCTCGCCGTCGCCTCCCTTGTTCTCCACGGTCTCCTCGGCCCGGCCCGCTGCCTTGAGGCCGGTCGCCTTCTTGCCGGGGATCGCGTAGCCGTTGGCATCAATCGCCACGATGGAACCCTGATAGATGGTGGTCGCGCCCTTGACAGGGAGGGCGATGTACTTCCCGCCGAGCTCGGACGTGTCTCTCACATTGGTCAATGCTGCCATGGTCTTATTCCTCCTTCATGCCGTATTTCTTGACGTCGTCGGCGCTGATGCCGAGCTGCTTGCAGACGAGCATCGTCGCCTCATCCAGTTCGTCGCCCTTGAGGGCCAGCGCGTCGCCCCCGGCGATCTCGGACATGGGGACGACCTGGGGAGCTTTCTCAAGGAACGCCTTGAAGCCGTCGGGGCTCTTGAGGGCGTACTCCTTGGCCCACCCTCTCTGTGCCGGGGTGATCTTCCCGCTCTTGAGGGCCAGCTCCACGGCCTCCTCGGCGTCGCGGTCGGCGAGCTTCTCCTCGAGGGCCTTGACGCGCCCGTCGACGCCGCCCTTGAGGGCCATGATGGAAGCGGCGACGTCAGCGGTCGAGGCTCCGGCTTTGAGGCCCAGGAGCTCACAGACGGACTTGTTCGCGACGATGCCGTCGTCCTGGTCTTCGGGCTTGCCGCCCTCTCCGGGCTTCTTGCCGGGAGCCTTGCCGCCCTCCGCCGCCTCCTTGAGTGCCTTGTTCTCCTCGACACAAGCCGAGAGCGCCGTGAGGATCTGCTCCTCGTCCGCGTCTTCGCCCAGGCCGAGCGCTGCCGCGAGCTTCTTGATGAGTTCGTTCATGTTGGTTTCTCCTCCTTGAAATGTGGATGAATTGACAATCGGGGTCATGCCCGCGATCGCTGGGGTGTTGGTGAGGGCGAGGGAGTGGAGGCCCGTCGCCTTGTTGTCCGACTTGCGGACGGTGATGACCGGGGATAGGTAGCGGTATTCCTTGTTCTCAAGGTACTGCTTCGCGGGAATTGTCCACTCGACCCGGGCCTTGATGTGCCCATCTTCGGCAAACAATTCCTTGACCCACCCGGCGGCGGGGGCTCGTTCTCCCGTGAGTGTCTGGTGCTCATAGTCGACAACAAGGTCGACGCCTCGCTGCGCGATCTGTTCCTTCATCGCCGCGAGGCTCTCCTCGTCGACGTCGAACTCTCCCTTCTGACTCACGACATGACCGAAGGGCAGGACGGAGATGACCTCCGGCGCTCCTCCGACATCCACTTCGCCCCCTTTTAGGGTGAGAAAGTCGTTCATTTTCTGGTGTCTCCTTTGGTGTGGTGCTCACAATCGTCTATAACGCCGTTATCTCGCGTTATAACGGTGCCTTCCTGGTAGGCCCCGGGAATTTCACCCCCGTCCCGTTCGCCCCTTCCTGGGGCCTCTACGGGGCTATAAAGAGGGGTTCTCTTTTTCTCGCTTTTGGTACGCCTTCACGAGTGCCTCGGGGTAGTCCTTGAGATCCGGCGTGAAGCGTACCTTCGCGGGGTTGGTGGAGAAGTGCGGGTCGGGCATGACCCCGCCCGGCGCTGATTGCTCCACTTTGAGCCCCCGGGCTTCGACCTGCCGCTTTGATAGGGTCTTGACGGTGCAGCGGCACCGGAACCCGTTCGGGGGGAACCAGGAGTCCCACACGGCGCTGTCCGCCGGGAATACCCTGCCGTCCATCGCGAGGTGGCTCGGTCGTGTGTGGGCGTCGTTGACGGCGTCATACTGCCAATAGGGGCGGAGCTTCATGACGCCCGGGTCTGTCATTTGCTCATAGTGGCCCACGTTGTAGGCCGTTTGGATGTTGGTGCGGAAGATGAGGTCGGCTTGCAGCGGGTCGAGTCCCTCATACCCTTCGGAGGTGAGGAACTCGTTCATCCGGGAGCGGAACTCCGAGAGGGTGTTCCCGTCTTCCAGGGCCGCGAGGATCTCATCGTAGAACCGCTTGAGGATCTGGGCCTTCGTGTATCCGCCGACGGTGAAGGCAAGCCCCCGGTATTTCTCCGCGATACGGTAGAACACGGAGGCGGACACGGGGACGCGCTCCTTGAAATACTTGACGGCCTCCTCGAAGGTCATGTCCTTCCGGTTGAATACGGCCTCAATCTCGTCCATCTTCGAGCGACCTCCCCTCGAGGTCTGCGTAGAGCATGACCTTTTGAAGCAGCTCCTCCACGTCGGAGATGTCCATCTCGCCGAACAGGGAGGCGACGGCCTTCTCGTCTTCCATCATGTCGCGGAGCTCCTCAAGGCTCTCGGCTTTCTCAATAATCTTGAGAACAGGGCCGAACGCCTTCTTGAACGCTCCGGCGCTTTTTTTGGTGGCTGCTGCCGCAAGTTGGTCGATGCGTTCCTGCGTCCCGTGGCCCGCTGCGCCCCCGGCCTTGAGCGCGATCGGCGTCTCCGGCGCGGTTGCTTTGAAGGAGAAGGGGCCGATCCCTGCGCCCTGTGCCTGGGTTGCCGGTGTGGCGATCTCCTCGTCTCCCTCCGGTTTCGGGATGGAGAACTTCTTGTAGATGTAGGAGGTCGGAACCTTGAGACCGGCCTCCCGGATGAGCGTCCCGATCACGGTCGCCGTCTGGGTGAGGTCTTCCGACTCCTCGGCGTCGAACCGTAGATAGGGGATGCGCTTGTCCTCCCCGAAGTTGTAGAGCACCAGGGGGCGGATGAGGTCGCGCCGGAGCGTGGCCGCGAGGGCCTTGCAGTCTGCGACGGTGAGGTCGTGTCGGACGTCGTTGTGCGTCTTGCTTTGCGCGTAGCTGCCGCCCCCGGAGTCCGAGGTCAAGGTCTGGCCGAGGATCGCCTTCGAGACCTGCTCGTCACAATAACGGGCGAGCCGTTCATAGAGGTCGGTCGAGCTGGTCTTTTCGGTGTTCACGAACTCGATCGTCGTGCCGTCCGGGAATATGCCCGCCGCGTCGGCTCCGATAGCGACAAGCGCTTGCATGAGCGCCCGCTTGTCCTCCTCGCTTGCGCCCGGCTGATACTTGCCCAGCCGGAGCGGCATCCCGAACACTTCACAGAACGCGACCCAGTCCTTGAGGGTGTAGTTCTTGAATAGGTACATCCAGGAGACCACGCGAAGAACGCCAGCTCGCGAAGGGTGGCCGCTGCGGGCTTTGTACTTGTGTACTATGAACTTGTTCTTAGGAAGAAGGATTCCCTCCGGCGCGTCCTGCGTCCGAACCTTGAAGGAGTCGTCGACAGTGTCCCAGAAGAACCGCTTTTGATGCCGCGAGCGGATGTCTCCGACAACGACGTGCCCTTCGTCATAGCTCCACATGATTTCAGAGACCGCGAAGCCCTTGCCGATTGCGTCCAGGAGGTCGAGCATGACATCCTCAAACCCCTCGATCCCGCCGATCTGTGCTTCTACGAACTCGGCGATCTCCTTGTCTCTCGGGTCGTCCGAGTCGAACGGGATGACCTCGTAGTCGAGGCCCGTGACCGCGTTCTTTCTCGTTTGGAGCTGGGAAAAGAGGTGCGGGTCTTTCTCCTCCATCTCCTCAAAAAGCTCGGCTTGCCGGAGCACATCTCCCGCGTCGGCCTCCTTGAAGATCTCCGCCAGACGGACGGGGGTGAGCCCGTCCGAGGGGTACTCGCTGTACTTGTCCGTCACCTGGGAGACTGCGACCTCTCGCGTCTCCGGCCTCGGTGTCTGCGTAGACCTCAAGAGCCGCCGCCACGGGAACCACTTATTTTTGCTTTGGTCGGCCAAACCGTCCCACCTCCTTTTAGTAGGCCCCGCGCCGGAACTTGATCGCACGGCCTAAAACTGATTTGTAATCCGGTCGACGCCCGACCTTGACCGAGAGGGCCAGGGAGACGGCCATTTGCAGGGC
This sequence comes from Clostridiales bacterium, assembly GCA_902362925.2. Lineage (GTDB taxonomy): Bacteria > Bacillota > Clostridia > Oscillospirales > Oscillospiraceae > Pseudoflavonifractor. The sequence goes on from CABIYL020000016.1 coordinate 16,474, forward strand.
GTCGGGGGCGTCGTCATTCTTCCCCATAGGGTACTTGAGCATCTGGTCGAGGAGTGCCTTGTGCCGCTTCGAGAACTTGAGGTAGCCGTTCTTGACGAAGGGCTGCAAGGACTGGATGCGGGCGTCCTTGTTCTGGACGCTGTTGATCTCCTCGATAGGAAGGTACTCGCCGATCTCGGCGGACTTCTGCCGCATGATCTCGGCAAAATAATATTGGAACTGAACCGTCTCGACGCCGAACTTGTAGAGGGGCTTCTTGTATTCACGCTTGAGCCGACGAGACGCCTCGATCGCGTCCTCAATAATCTTGTCCGGCTTCCGCTTGGCGATGTCAGCGATGACGACGTACATGTAGCCCGTCGAGGTGTCCTTTGCTATGCCGATGATCGCCGAGGTGTCGCTCTTTCGGTTCTTTCCGAGGGAGGGGTCATTCGCCGCCACAAAGAGGAACTTCGGGTCGGAGAAGTCCGGGGGGAGCTGCCCGTCGTCGTAGAAGTCGAACCACTCCTCGGCGAACGCGCAATTCTCCGGGTCTATGGGTTCGTTCTGGATCTCCGACGAGAAGCTCGCCTCGCCCTCGGATACCCTCATAACCATGAGGGCATAGTAGGGGAGCTTTTCTTCCCAGAGGACGGCGGTGCCTTCCAGCATTTCGGCCTCGTTGGCCTTGAAGAAGTCCTCGGCGTCCTCCTTGTGCTTCGGGTTTTCGAGGTCGGTGAAGATTCGCTCCCAGGCGTCCCACAAGGCCGTGTTCGTCGCGAATGAGATGACGCCCTTGTAGCGGACGGCCTCATACTCGGGGTTCTTGGCGACGTTGGCGAGGAGGGCGTCATAGTGGAGCAGCGTCCCGATGTAGACGATGTCCGTGTAGGTGTCGCCCGCTTTCGAGACCGCCTTGTAGAACCAGTCCCGGAGCTTCTTCCGCTGCTCCGGGGTGTTGACGTTCTCGTCGTTCTCGAGATCGTCGCAAAGAATGAGGTCGGGCCTCCATTGTTTGTGCCGTCTGCCTCGGATCTTCTTCCCAGCGCCCAGGGCCTCGATCTTTACCCCGTTCGATAGGAGGATGACCGACGCCTTCCAGACGCGCCCCTCAAGCTCTCCGAAGTCTTCGCGGAGCGCTGCGTTCTCCTCGAGCTCGGTCTTGATGTCGGAGAGGAAGCCCTCCGCCTGTTCCGAGCTGTCCGAGAGGATGATCTCGTAGTGCTTGTAGGCGTACACCGCCGAGTGTATGGAGTCCTTGAAGGTGAAGTTCGTCGACTTGGCATGTCCACGCGGGGCCTCGACTGCCCTCCGGCATCCGTTGGCCCGGCTGATTTGCTTCGCGTCTGTGCTGGGGTTCATGCCCTTCATAACGCCCTCCCGGAAGATCCGGTCGAGCTCCTCGTGGAAGGGAGGCGAGGGTCTGACGAAGTAGTGCGGGAGGTAGGCCCGGCCAAAATAGCCCAGGTCGAACGCTCCGAGCTTCCGGCGTAGACCCTGGGGGCCCGTGAGATCGGCCCCGTCCTGGTACTCCTTGAGGAGCTGCGCCCGGAGCTCGGGGAAGTTGTCCCCCTTCTGGACGTACTGCTCAAACAGTTCCTTTTGATACTCGCGGCTCGCGACGGCCTCCCGGTCTTCCGGCTCCTCGAGTCTCTCGAGGTAGTCCTTGAGGTCAATCTTCGCCATCGTCGAGCACCTTCTCCCTCGCCCTCGAGAGGACGTCGTGCAGCTCCCCGGCGAGTTCCGGGTGCTGCTTGATTGCTGCCATGAGCTCGGCCTCGAGCTGGTCGAAGGCAAGCTCGGCCTTCTTCTTCATGTCCTGCCGGACGCGCTTCTCATAGGTTGCGTTCCGGGCAAGGCTTGCGATGAGACGCCCCGCCTTGTCGAGAGGCATCTCGGCGAAGTCGTCTTCCGCCGTGCTGACTCGCTGCATGAGGCCGTCCATGAGAACCATCGAAGCGGCCTTCGTGTAGTCGAGGTCGGGGTGGGCCTCGACGGCCTGGGCGATCGCTTGCGTCCGCTGCAAGGTCTCGGCGACGCGCTGCGCCGCCTGTGTGCTGCGGATCGCATAGCGCCCGATCGCCGACTTGCTGATCTCGTAGCCCTCCGCCTTGAGCCACGCGGAGAGGTCTTCGTAGGTGTTGGCCGTGTCCGCGAGCCGGACGTCGAGCTCCGTCTTGATGTCGTCCGGGAGCTTGTCGATCGTCGAGCTGATCCGCGTCCTCCGGCGTTCGCCCTTAGACATCTACGCCGGGGTCTTCCCTCGTGCCTTCCACGAGGTCGACGCCCGCCTTCGTGAGCTGGATGACGGCGTCCCGGCGGTATGCGTTGTAGGCCGTCGCCCTCTTGTCCGTGAACTCGATGTAGCCGCCGTCCTCCAAATAGGAGAGCTGCTTCGAGATGTCCGGGACGGTGATGAGGTTGTCGGCGAGAAGCGCGTTCGTCACCTGCCGCACGAGCAGCGAGTTCTGGTTGCCTTTCGCCAGGGCCCGGACGATGTAGCCCCGGATCGCCTTGTTCTGCCGGATCTCCTGCTCCGTCATGTCGTCAAAAAAAGCCATGGTCTTTTATCCCTCCTTTGCCGGGCTCCTGTATAGGAGCTTGTCGAGCTTCTGGTCGATGTTGTTCGAGACCCGGATGAAGTCCTCCCGGGTCGTGTAGATGAGGGGGAGGTCGGCTTTGAGGTCGCCGAGCTCCCCTCGAACGGCGGCGATGTCCTCGGCGTTCTTCTTGTCCGCCGCCTCGAGCTTCGTGATCGCCGACTTCATCTCGCCGATCGCGTTCTTGACTCCCCAGGAGGCGACGCCGATGATCGCCGTGATGACCGTCTGAAAGACGAACATCGCAATCGTTGCTCCGTCCATGCGTCCCCCTCCTTACCGCTGGGAGACCCCATCCTCCGCGCCGCCGATGGTGACGCCGTCAAGCAGCTCCCCGGACAGGGTGAGATAGGGGTCTTCGTTCTTGATGTGAAGGACGGCGTCCTCGATGACGGCGGTGAGGTACTTGTCGAAGCTGCCCAGGTTGTCGGTGATGACCTGCTGCGCCTCGGGTGCGATTGCCGCCTTCACCTCGTCAAAGACCTGCTTGCCCAGGGCGAGCAGCTCCTCACGGCTTGCCGTGCGGTTCTTGACCGCGTCGCGGAGCGCCTTCGCGGTGGTCTGCTCCATCGCGCCGACGGAGACCGTCGCAAGGTTGACCACGTCGTCAAGGGCGTCCTCGAGCACCTTCCGGCCCGCCTCGTCCTTGATCTGCGCTGTCTGCTCCTTGAGCTTGGCCGCGCCCAGCCGGATATAGTAGACCCCGTAGGCCCCGGCGAGGGCGATGATCGCGAGGACGACGTTGACGAGAGCGTCGCTCGCTGCGCTGGTGATGAGTTCCATGTTCATGTGTGTTTTTGCCTCCTTCTCTAAGCATAAAAAATAAGACTACAAGCACAGCTTGTAGTCTTATTTTAGGGTCGTTTTATGGAATTTGATATACGAAGCGCTTCTAAGAATTACAAGGCCCCTCGTCCTTGTATTCGTCCCCGGGGTCTTCCAGGTAGTCGAAGATCCCGATCTGCCCTTCCGCTTGCCCGGGGCCGCAAATGCGCCGAACCCATCTCTCGGTGACGCCGTACTTTCGGGCGAGTTCCTGGTGGTTGTAGCCGGTGAACTCTTTCTTGATGCGGGCGTCGCGGACGGGGCGGGTGAGGCTCTCGGGCTTCGGGATATAGATCGTAGTGCCTCCGACGATCTCGGCCAGCTTGTAGAAGTTATCCGTCCCGATTGCCTCGGCGATCATCCGATAGAGACCTTCGGAAATCATGTCCAGGGTCAAGTCCTTTACGAGCTCATCCATGTCCTGCGCCCTCCTTTCCGGTTACATTCTGCCGATGATCGCCAAGATCTCGCCGACCATGATCGGCTGATCGAAGCGAGCCTTCCACACGTCGGGGGAGTTGATGATCCCGCGTTGCACCAGGATCTCGAAGCCCTCCTTCTGCCAATCGGGCGTTCCCTCCGGGTAGCCGTCGTTCTCGGGCTCTGCGGGTGCTTGTGGGGTTTCCTGGGCCATGATCTGGCCGAGCAGCTTCACGATGTTCGCGCCGTATCCCGCGCCAGGAACAGCCCACCCGCGCCCCTGGGGATTGTCCGCCGCGCCCAGCCATTCCACATAGGGCGCGACGCCACGGGCGACCAGGGAGAAGCGAGGATCGACGCACTCGTTCACCAGGGCCTCGGTGGAGGCATACGCCTTGAGGTGCTGGATCTGTGCCCGGACGCCGGTGCGCGGGTCGGGGAAGCTCGCCGCCTGTCCGGTGGCGTTTCCGTTGAGGGCTCCGATCCCGGCGTAGTTGTTTTGAGTCGGGAGGACAATCCCGCCGAACTTAAAATAGCCGGTTTCGTGGAGGCTCTGCGCGAAGGCCACGTCGCCCCGGACGCCCTCGGCCTCTCCCTCCTCGATGAACATCTCCGCGAGCTGTTCAAGAGAGCAGCTCGTGAGCTGCGGGGTGGAGTTCTTGCTCCGACAAAATAGTGCCATCTGCTGGGCCGTGGCCTGGGCCTTGCCCATGATCGCCGTCTTCTCGGTTTCGGTGGAGCTCTCCATCCCGAAGAACTCCGCCAGGATGTCGGCCTCTGCGACGGCCAGCTTGTCCAGGTTGGCGTCCTTGGAGAGCCACTTCGTCGCCTTCGTGTTCGTGTGGAAGCTGTGCTCGATGAGCATGTAGTAGGGCGTCCCGACCGCCCGAGCGCCACGGAGGACGCCGTAGTATTCGCCGCCGGAGCTGTTCTTCCGGGTGGCCGTCCGCCCGGCCTGTGTGGTTCCCATAAGCTCGCCGACCTTCTTCGCCAGCTTGAGGGCCAGGGTGTCGACGTTGTTCTTGTTGTCGTAGGCCCGGTAGACGACGGGGTAGTCGACGCTCTCCGTGCCGCAAGCGTTGGAGTGGAGAGAGATGAAGACGTCGCACCCCTTCGAGGCCGTTCCGCGTTCGTAGACGCCGAGGTCGGTGTCGATGCTCGCCCGCGTGGTGACGACCTGGAAGCCCCGGGCCTCGAGCTGGGCCTTGAGCTTGAGATGCAGCGCCCAAACCATCGCGCTTTCGTAGTAGGTCTTCACGACGGGGCTCTGGTTGTATTTGCTGCCGACATGCCCGGCGTCGAGACAAATCTTCTTACTCATGATCCTCACCTTCCTCCTCGTCGGCGTGGAAGATGGGCTCCCCGTCCGCTTCGTTGATCTCCGGCTCCTGCGCCGGTCTGGTGTTGATGTTGTCGTTCATGGTGTGTTGTTTACCTCCTTATAGTTTCCAAACGGGGAGAAAGACTTCGTCGGCAATCTCCCCGATTGTGTATTGTTTTCGGCCCTCCGCTTCCAGACGCCGGAAGAACTTGTCGAGCTCAATCGCGATCTTGAGGGCCTTGAAGACGCCGATCTGCTCCGGGGTGATCTTCGGCACTTCCGGGCCCGCCATAAACTCGACGGCCCGAAGAAGGCGAACCTCCGCGAGAATGGGCTCTCTCTTGAGGAACTCCTCCCACTCGGCCCAGGTTTCCCGGGCGAACTTCTTCCGGTTGAGGCGCGGCTTGTCCGGTGGAAGGACTCCTTCCGCTTGGAGCTCCTTCTTCATCTTCGCCCTCTCGGCCTTCTCGCGCTGTGTGAGGCGTTTCTTCTTCGTCGGCATACCGTTCCCCCCTTAACACGCAAGCGGCCCGCCTGGGGGCTGCTGCGCGGCCTTCTGCTGCTCTATGAGGGCCCGCGTGAACTCCGCCGTCTCCACCTGCTGCCGGAGATGCACGGCGGAGGCGAGCACCTGGGCCGTCGAGGTGAGCTCGGAGGCCGTGAGCTTGAGCAGCTCCTCGCGGTCTTCCTTGCTGGTGTGCTCTCCCAGGAAGCGCCGGGAGCGGACGATCTCGTTCACGGCCAGGGCGGCGGCGAGCCTCTCGACAAGCCCCATCGCCCCAGCCTTCCGCCCGCTCACGCCTCCACCTCCGACTCGAGCGGGCCGTAGCCCAGCCGCTCCCGGTAGACATTCGCCGCCCGGATGACCTGGGCGACGGCTGCGTCGCTCGCCAGTCGGTCGCCCAGGCTTCGCCGCTGCTCCGGCGTCGCGCCATTCTCCCGGATGACCTCCGACACCTCCGCCACGTCCCGGGGCGAGATCTCCGTCAGACGGCGGGCCACTCCGGGCGGGAGCCGCTGATAGTGCAAGCGGAGGAAGATGATCCCGGTCTCCACCACCATGTCCAGCTCCGTGTCCCGGATGCTCTCTTGCATCCGGTGGATGCCTTCCAGCGCGGCCAGGACATCGAGCTCCCGCTGGTTCTCGTTATCCATCCCGCCCGGCCCCCTTCCGCTGCTCTCTGGCAAGGATCGCCTTGAGGCCCTCGATGACCTTCTCACACTGGGCCGTGTTCAGCCACTCGAGCCGGTCGATGCCGGTCATCCGCTTCACAAAGCCCTCAATCCGGCGCTTGTCGTTGTTCCACCCCAGGGCCTCGGTGAGCGTGTAGATCTTCCGGCGCTGCCGTTCGGTGGTGGGGTTGCCGCCCTCGTCCGTCCGTTTGTCGCCGGTACTCCGGGCGGCGCTGTCCTTCATGTTTTGCAGGACGCGGGCGACGTCGGTGATCTCGCCCTGCGTCAGCTTCTTCATGCTCTCCTTGCCGGTCTCCCGGTACACGACCCCGTGAAGGTCTTCGTCCGAGAGCCGGAGCTCGGGCGACTTCGCGATCGCCCATAGTGTGCGGATGGAGGGGAGCTTCCTTCCGCTGCGTGTTGCTGCCATGATTTACACCTCGTTTCCCCAACAGTCCCAGCCGTGGAACCTTTTCCGGGCAAAGAGTTCGATCCGGGGGACGTCCCCGAACAGCTCCTCGATGCGGCGGCGGACTTCCTCCGGCTTCTCGCTGTGCCGCGTTCTCACGGCCTCCACGAGCTGCGGGATGTTGTTCTTCTGCTTGTACTGAACCATCCGGCCCCGCGTCCCCATGAGGCAAAGCTCACAGTTTTTGAGCGTCCAGGGCGCGAGGTTCGAGACGGTCTTCCCGTTGACGGTCTTCTTCGACCACACAAAGGCGACGGTCACATACCGGAACCCCCACGCCCGATAGAGCTCGAGGGCGTCCGGGATGTGGGCGTCGGTGGCCCACATAAAGAGCGCCGCGTCTCGGTGGGCGATGCGCCCGACGTCGAGCTCCTTGAGGGCCTCGGTGGTCATGGTCGGATAGACCGCTTCGAGGGGTTTATAGGTGGTAGAAATTACCCCCCCTCCCCCCCCGCGTTTTTCCAGTTGCTTCCTTGCTGCTGAACTTCCATGGAGGGTCGGCGTAGATGACCCGGTACTTCTTTCTCGTGGTGGTGATGTCGACCCGCATGAAGCCCGCCCCCTTACATGCCGCTCTTGACCTGTTCCAGCTTCGCGAAGTCCAGCTCGTAGCCGAAGACGTCTTGCTGCTTCCAGGTAGCGCCGACCGCGTTGACGGTGTCCTCGCCGTACTTCTTGAGGGCCTCCTTCGAGACGTCCTCCTTGACGACGATGCAGTCCATCATCTGCCGGTTCTTGAGGCGGCGGATGATCTCCTCGATCTTCTCCTTCGCCCTGGGGAGGGACACGGAGGTCGAGAGTCGGAAGCCGACCTCGCCGAAGGTGAGGATCTTCGACTTCGCCTTCCCCATGTCCGCCCGGTGCTCGGTGACGAAGTCCTTGAGCTCGCGCTCGAGCTTGGCGATCCTGTCCTTGTGGGGCTTGCTCTGCTCCTCTGCGGCCTTCTTGGCCCCGAGGATCTGCTTGTTCATCTCGCCCTCAATGTCCTGGACGGCGAGCTGCGCTTCTGCAATCTGACGGAGGGCGTCGTTCGCGTCCTCCCAGGTCTTGACCCCGGAGGGTTCGACCACTCTTTTCCTTGCCATGTGTAGGCTCCTTCCTTTCTGTGCTTGTTGATATATGCCCGGGGAGTTGCCTCCCCGCTGCGGCTTGCTTCGGTGGCCTCCTTCGGCTCCTTGTCTTCGTATAGGATGTAGGTCTTAGAGAGGAGCATATAGAGGCCGAGCGGCCCGGTGAGGAGAGCGGCGGTCGCGTCGCTGTCCTCCGGCGTCTTCCCGCCTCGGGCCATGACCAGGATGAGGGCGGTGATCGCCAGCATAGCGAGACCCATGAGACGCTGCTTTCTCATTTTCATTGTCCCGGCCCCCTTCCGTGTTAGAGCATCATGAGGCTCGAGGCTTGCTCGATGATCTTCACGGTGACGACTCTCTCGCCGCGCTCCTCAAGGATGCGGGTGACGTTGGAGAGGGTTCGGTCGAGGAGTCGGAAGCATCCGGTCTGCATGTTGCAGGCCCGGGCCTTGAGCTCGACCATCGCGTCGGGATCTACCTCGAAGCCCTCGAGGTAGCCCTCCACCTCCGAGGGGTCGAGCCCCTTGAGGGAGACATAGAAGTCGACCCGGTTCGCCATGCGGGCGAGGTAGGTCTTGATCTGCGCTTCGAGCTTCGGCTCTCCGGCGATGACGAGCCCCACGTCGGATTGGTCGAAGATCGCCCGGAGGATCTCCATCTTCTTTTGGGTGTACTTCGAGACGAGCTTGTCCGCCTCGTCGATGATGAGGAGGTAACCCTTGTTCGTGTTGAAGAAGTCCCGGATGCCGTTGACCCTGCGCCAGATAGTGCCGTAGCCGCTGGGGATGCCGAGGGCTTTCTCGATTGCCTCCACAAGATCGCGGCTGCTCATGGTGTCGTCGCACTCAATGTAGGCGACCCGGGGGAGCTTCGCGTACTGCCGGAGGGAGTAGGTCTTGCCGTAGCCGCTGCGGGCGACCACGATGCCGAGGCCGATGTACTCTTGACAGCTTTGACACACGCCGAGCACCTTGAGAGCGTCCCGGCTCTCATAGAAGACGGGCTTCCGTCCGGTCTTGCGTCCCGGCTCCGGGAGCTCCACGGCCTCGCCGGTGTGCTGGGCCAGCCAGTCCGCGAGGAGCTTCTCGATGGTGGAGATGTCCCCCTCGTACTTGCCGGAGAGATAGCGGGAGATCGTCGGGCGGGAATAGCCCGGGATCTCGCTCGCCAGGGTGGCGATGCTGGTCTTCGAGGCCGCGAGGTAGTCGTTGATCTGCTCGGCAAGGGTCTTGCCGGTGGTGTAGGTTGTGGCCTGGGCCGCTGCTGCTGTGATTTCCATGTTGTTCCTCCTATTCGTTCATAGCCCTCAAGCGAGCGAGGGCGTCGTCTGCCTTCTTCCCGAGGAACTCGTCCCCGGATGCCTTCTTCCCGGTTTTCCGGCCCGCCGCCATCTCCGCCCGGAACTCCTTGTCGTTCGGGAGGGAGATGAGCTTCGAGGGCCGTTCCGCCTTGATGGTCAAGTCGATCATACCGACCGCCTCGGAGGGCCGTCCGCCCTCCTGGATGCGGGCCTCGTAGGGCCGCGTCATGCTGTCCAGGATCTCCCGCATTTCCTTCTCCTGCCGTTTCTGGTCGCGGAGGTGGCGCTCGAGCGCCGCTTGCGAACAGTGAGGCCCGAAGGCCAGCAGCTCGGCGGAGACGGCTTCGCATATCTTCCGGCCCTCCTGGTCGAAGACGTAGAGCTTCGTGACGTCGTCGATGTCCCACTTGATGCCGACATGCTTGCCGACGTAGTGGCAAAGCTCGTAGTCCGTGTAGAGGGTGCCGAACTTGTTGATCCCCTGGTTCGTCACGCGGGCGGTGTCGGCCTTCATGAGCAGCATCGCCGCATACTCGCGTGGCGGAGCTGCCTTCTCGTAGCGCTCGCCATTCTCAAAGAGAGAAATCGGCGTGATCCACTTCTCACCCGCGTCCTTGAGGCCCCGGTGCTCCCGGGTGTGGTACTTCTCGTTCTTCCACTTCGTCCACGCCTCGAAGAACTCCTCCATCGTCAGCAGCTCGCCGCGCTCGAGCATCCCGTCGATGTCCTTCTGCCGCTTGGCGTAGGTCTTGGAGCCGGTGAGGGTTCCCGTGTAGCTCTCGAACCATTTCGAGAACTTGGAACACACGGTCGAGAAGAAGCGCTCGATCGGCTTGTCCCACGGCTGATAGGGGAGCGACCGCCCGACCTCCTCGATGCCGATGCTCTGGTAGAAGCCCACGGTCTCGGCGTCGAACTCGAAGTCGATGTTCCGCTTCTTGCGGCTCTGTCCGGTCATGGTCTTCGCCGTGTAGTCCTTGCCGTTGTCGACGTGGAGGATGTGAGGGACGCCGCCCGGGTTGGAGTAGAGCATCTTGACGAGGCTCTCCTTGAGGGTCTGGTTGTTGGCGTCCACACAAGCGACGTCGCCCACGATCGCCCGGCTCCGCATGTCCATCCATGCGACGAGCTTCGGGCGGACGGCCTTGATCTTCCCGTTCGGGGCGACCCACTGAACCCAAAAGTCGAAGGTGTGCTCGTCGCCGACGACGTACTCCATGACCTTGAGGCTCGTCGCGTCGCGCTTGCCCTTGAGCATCTTCTTGTTCTTCCACTCCCGGGAGCCGTTGGCCGCGAGGTAGCGGGCCGACTCTCCGCCCCGGCTGTCCATGAGGTGCTTGATGTACCGGGCGACCGTCTTGATGCTGGGGTAGTTCTCCCAGCCCCGGCCCTCGGCGACCTCCTCGAACTTCTCGTAGAGCATTTCGATCGTTCCCAGGTTGGCCGCGAAGCGCCGGTCGAACCATATATTTTGAATGAGCGCCTTTTGCTCATCCGTGAGACTCGGGAAGGTGGCGGTCGCCTTTGGCTTCCGACACAAGGACAGCGCCCGGAAATAGTCCCGGCTCTGGCCGTCCTCCTTCTCCATCTTGAGGGCCCAGGCGTTCGCCTTGAGGATGTTGTCGACGTAGCGGTAGAGGGTCGGGAGACTCACTCCCAGGCCCAGCGCGTACCGCTCGGCGTAGGCCGTGCGGTCGGGGCCGTCGTAGTCGATGAAGTCTTGCACCCTCGCCGCCAGCTCGACGGCCTCGTAGAACGCCTTCTTGTGCTGCTCGGTGTAGTGGTTGAGGTCGACGCCCACATACCAGGGCGCGGACTCTGTTCGCTTCTCTATGACGACATCCCTCCCATCTATCTTCTGTGCCGCCCGCCACGCCTTTCGGCCCTTGGCTGTGAGGGAGTCGACGGAGACAAGGACTTGCTCGCGTCCGCCCGCCTCGCTGGGCTGCATTTTGGTCTTGTACTGCTGGGGGTTTCTCTGAACCCGCTTTTTAATGGTGTCGTAGCTGATACCCTCGAAGGCTGCGGCCTCCTTGAGCCCGATGAATACGTCCGGCACTCCTGTCCCTCCCTTCCTGGTGTTACGCTGCCGTTACCTTCTCGACCTTCCGGGGGTCGAGGTTGAGGGCCGCGATGATCGCCGGGAGGTACTTCTCGCCCGAGCGGACGCCGTATAGGATGTAGCTTAGATACTGCGGCGACGTGCCGATCTCGGCGGCGAGCTGCGTCTTCGTCTTGTCCTGGTCAGTGAGCGCCTTGACGACGAGCTTCCCCAGGGGGCAAAGTTTACCGTTGCTTTTCACCGCTGTCCTCCTTCCTGTGTAGTCGTTCTTAGATTTACTTCCGCTTCTGCCGGTGCAGGTTGACCGCTGCCATAAACCCCAGGCCCAGCAGCGCCGCCGCACGGGTGAAGCTGTCCGGCGCTCCCGCCACGACACACGCGGCGGCGAGCCCCAGGCCCCCGAGGGCCATGAGGCCCAGGCCGACGACGAAGTCGAGGATCGCGTCCAGCGTGGGGAAGACCCGCCTCGCACACTCTCGGGCCGCTTCCTTCTCAAGCAATTTGAGAATATAGCCCAGGGTCTCGGCCTCCTGTGACGCGGCGGCGAAGGTCAGCTCCGCGCCATACCGGGGGCGGAAGGGGTTCCGGGGGTCTCCCGAGAGCCGCTTCCGAGACAGGGCCTCGCGCCGCTGGAAGGCGACGAGGTCGGCGGCTCGCTTGAGTTCTGCTTTCATGCTGCTGTTTCCTCCTTGTGCGCCCCTCCCCGGCGCTGGTATAATCGAGGCAGGGCTCCCAGCCCGGGAAGGGGGTGAACGTGATGTACGAATGGATTAAGACCGACAACGACTTTGCGAACGAGGAGTTCCGCGCCCGTCTCGTAAACGACCCGGTTCTCGCCGCGTTGATCGACCTCCTTGTTGCGAAGGGGATTGTCAATCAAGTCGAGCTCGGAAAAGCTGTCAACGATCGTTGCCAAGCTCTTGTTTCCGCGAAAAAGAGTCTTGCGGAAGCAGAGACCTAAGCCGCTCCGCGACCACGCGCTCCCGTCTGAAATGTGCCCGATACTGGTCGGCAAGCGTGGAACCTACACTCTGGTCGGAGACCGTCCGCTCTGCGGGCGGTCTTTCTTCTTTCGCCGCCTCCTTCCGGTACAGCTCGACGGCGTAGTTCGTCCGGTATAGCTCCACAAGCTCCCCGACTTGCACCCGGAGCGCCCGTCGCAAGTAGAGCGCCGGAGCGCCGTCGGCGTCCAGGCTGTCCAGGGCGGCATCCAGCTCCTGGGCCGTGTTGAAGATGTTGAGGTAGAGCCGACAATCATTGTCCGGGCAGTTCTCCGCAAGTGCCAGCCCCAGGGCGTAGACCTGCGCCGTCTCACGGTGCTGCTTGAGTTCCGGGTGAAGGTTCTCGAAGGTCGTCCGCTTTTCCTGGTGGGGCCGGGCCTCCCCGAAGGTGTCCGGGAGGACGTAGCAGTCTTCCCGATCCAGAAGGCCCAGGTCGCGGAGGGCGACCTTGTAGCCGTAAAGCTCATGCGCTGCCGTGCGCTCGTCCACGTCCTTATAGTGGGCGCTCGCGACCTGCCCCCGGAGGACGTTCTCCCATCCAGCGATCATCTGCTGCGCGTCGACTTCCTCCTCCTCGGTGGTCTCGTCGGTCTCCTTGACGATCGTGACCTTGACCTCGGGCTCCTCGGCGTCGAGCTCCGACTCGAGACCCCGGGCCAGCTCCACGGCCTCCTCCATGCTTCCCGCGTTGTCGTACTCCATCGCGCCCCGGTCGACGTCCAGGTTGCCGGTGTAGAGCTCAGCGTCGATGACTCCATACTCGCCGAGGGCCGTACCCTCATACTCCCGGAGCTCCCGGGCGTTGAACTTGACGACGAGGTAGCCGTTGATCTTCTTCATCTTTCTCATGCTGCTGTTCCTTCCTTTCTGTGTGTGGGGGTCACTGTCCCAGGGGAGGGACGACCCGGATCGTGTCCGTGTGCTTGTGGAGGATGACGAGCTCCCCGTTCTGCTTCTGCTTCACGACGAGCCAGTTCTCCGGCGAGAGGCCCGCTTGCCCGAGCCGGATCTTCTGCTTCCTGGTTGGCTTCTTGCCGCTTCTCAAAGAGATCGCCTCCTTTGCGTTTCGGTGCGGTATATGGTAGAGTAAAAGCGGGCGGCGAGGGCCGACTTGTATGAACCTAAGAAATAATTCCTCTAACCGGGCCGGGGGTGTTGGCGCACCTGCCGACCTTTGATTGACGCCGCTTCGCGGTGTTCACGTCCCGAGGTGGAAGTTTTGCAGAACCTCCGGCCCCGGGGGGTTGCGGTAGAGCAAAAGCGGGCGGCGAGGGTCGCCTATTATGGAAAAGACTATTCTCACCGACGCCCTGGGGAGTTGCGCCTCCCTCAAGGGCCTTGTTGCCGCAATTCTTAGAACCGATACCTATATCCGGTGGGAACTTGTCTCCGCCTCTTGCGAGGGGGAGCGTTGCCGAGCCGAGTTCGTCTCTCCTTCCGGGGAGCCGGGCCTCGAGTTCTGTCTCACCGCCGAGAACAGCCCCTCCGGGCTCCGTTCCCATATCTCTATCCGCTGTCCCGATGACGTGGACGCCTTGAATAAATTGAGCGTGTAAAGGGGGTGAAAGACCCTCGCCGCTCGCTTTTACTCTACCGCCGCCTCCTTTTTCCTTTTCTTTTGGTGGGGGGTGTGCTATGCTTGACTTGCTTAAATTTTTAATCCATCTACACTATACTCTCTATTCGGAGAGATGTCAATACTTTTCCTATGAAAACGGAGAGGATTTCTGACCCCTCCCTCCCCTTTTGGAGCGACATAAGGAGGAACTATTATGTCCGAACTAATTCAAAGAATCGAAACTCTCGCAAAAGAAAAAGGCCTTACATTTAATCGAATAGAGCGTGATTGTAGCCTTGGAAACGGAACTATAAAGCGGTGGTCGACTCAAAGCCCACGCCTTGACAAGCTGGTTCTTGTAGCTGACTATCTCGGGGCATCCCTCGACTATATTGTCTACGGAACACTCCGAACGGATGGCTCTCCGAAGGGAGAGAAGCCGGATCTCGAGGCGGAGAAGGAGCGCCAGGGCCTCACCTGTGACGGCCTCCCGCTATCCGAGGACGAGGTGGATCTTGTCGCCATGTACCGGCTCCTTCCGCCATCCCATCGGGAGGAGATCTTTGACCTGGTCTACTTCAAGTACAAGCGCCACGTCGAGGAGAAAAGGGAATCTATTTACTCGACATATTTCGAAGGGAGCAGTAAAAGAGAAAGCGGCCCCGCTGGGAGCCGTGAGGCCCGCGACGGAACCGCCTAATTTTTTTGTCCTGCCATGATTAAAAACTAAATCATTTCATGTCCCTTTGCTTCGGCGGGCCCAAAACGGCCCGAAACCCCCGAAACCCCAGGAAATACGGGCAAAGGGACATGTCCCCGCGACTTTGCCGAAAATGTCCCTTTGCAAAAGGGCTGTTTTGCCGCGCCTAGGCCCGGTCGCCGCCGCCGTCGTAACGCATGGAATAACAGCTCGTAACGCCGCCGCGCCGCCGATCCACGCCGCCGAACCCCTGTTTTTGACTCCTGCCGTTAATTTTTGCACCGTTTAACGCCCCGTTTGCACGGCTCGCCCGCTTGCCTTCCGGGGGCGTCTCTGCTATACTGTGACCATGGGCCGCGAAGCCCGTCCTCTTTGTCTGCTGCTGTGACTTCCGGGACGGGCCGAGCGGCCCTCTTTTTGCCCTCAGATGCCCTTGTTTCAAGGGTTTTGCCCCGTTGTGGGTACGATATGCCCCAGTCGCGCCGCCGCCGTTGTCGGGCCTTCCAGGGCTCCCCAGGGCATGAAAAAAGGACGCCGACCGCGTCGACGCCCTCATCTCAAGTTGTCTGATAAAGCCGGGCCGGATCAATGCCCTGTCCCGGGTGAAAATGCCCTGTTTCCCGCACAAATAGCGGGTTTTCTCGCGGTCTCCCGTCCTGTCCCGGTTTATCCCGTGTTTCTCAATTACGTTGTCCCCGTACAGTGGCTTTCGGCAAATTCGGTTTTTACCACAAAGGAGAAGAACTTCTCATCGGTGGTCATTTGCAGGACCGGGGCATTGTCATTTCGGAAATGATAATAGGTTCTCTGCCACAAATCCGTGTGGGGCTGGGTGACAATTTCGATTCGGTCCCGGGTAATGGCGCTGCTTCGCGGCTCCCTGGTCCACCGCAAGCTACTGACATCAAATTTCATGTTGGTACCCTCCTAATGTTTCAGATTGATTCTGAGCTGCGATTTCGTCGGTATTCCTTAGGCCGCATATGATATTGCTCCTTGAATACAGAAGAAAAGCGGCTTTGGCTGTCGTATCCAACTTTTTGGGCAATATCCGCAATACTCAGATCAGACGACTGAAGTAGCTGGGCTGCATACTTCATCCGGTGCTCCCGGATATGTGCAGCGATGGATGTGCCGTAGATGGCCTTAAACATACTCTTTAAGGTTGTAGGGTTCATCAGATATTGTCTGGACAGGGAGTCAATGGTATATCGCTGTTCCAGATTGCTGGTCAGTTGGTCATGGATCTGGCGAATTACCTCCGCCTGCTCCGCCCGGTATTCCGTCAGATGCTTTTCCTGGCCGGCTTCGATCTGGCTCAGAACAAGAAGAAGCTCCAGCACCTTGATTTTTTGCCAGGCCAGCCGCATTTCTTTGGGAGGCTCATACAGCCCCAAAAAGATTTGCTGTATGGTCTCATTCCCCGCCAAAGCCGTGCAGGTACCGTCCTTACAGTATTTCTCCCACAGGGCCTCCCCGGTAACAGGTGAGCCGACCAAGGGCGCGGGCGGCTGTGCAGACAGCTGCTCCAGGTTGATATAAATAGCAAGTCCTTCGTAAGAACCGTTCGGCAGGGTGATGGCGGAATCCCCGCAGACGTCCATGGTATTCAAGGAAAAATCCCCCGGTCCCAGATAGATCCGGTTACCGTTGCCCATGTCCCATCCCATTCTGCCGGAGATACAGTAGTTGATCTCCAGCATCTGGGGCAACGGTGCGTGGCAGACGTGGAAAGCGTCTTTTCCGGAAGCAGAGATGAACGACAGCTCGATGCCGGGGTAAAGCTCCAGGATCTCAGGATGGTTTTCCCCGGTGTCATGGTGAATGGATGATAGAATCCCGTGGTATTCCTGTTTCATGGCGGGGCCTCCCTTCACTCCGGGCAGGCGATGGCCATCACCTGTTCTGTAGTTTTGTGCAGCAGCTGCGTCTGCGGGTTGTCTGCCGCCCGGTAATAGACTTCCTTACCTTCCCTGCGGCTCACAATTAGGCCACAACTGCGGAGTACGCGCAGATGATGGGAAACGGCTGGACTGGACATCTCCATCAATGCGGAGATATTGATGACACATTGCTCCGTGTGGCACAAAAGCCAAAAGATACGCAGTCTTGTGGTATCGCTGAGCTGCTTGAACAGCTCTGCAACCGTTTCAAATCGCTCTGCCTGGCACAGCCCGGATTCAATCGATTCCAGATCGGCTTGCACATCATGGGCATGGGGCAGCGAGGGATATTTCATAGACGCTCTCCTTTTTCGCTCGTTTGGAAATACTTTTCGCCTGTTTGGCATGGAGTCTCTCAGTGGTGTTGACTTCTCTCTTGGCAGAAATTATACTGCACCCATAACGATTAAACAAGTGCTTAATCTTAAAAATGAAATTTTGAGAGGAGTTTTTTGTGATGAAAAAGACTTACAAGATCGAAGTGGACTGCGCCAACTGCGCCAACCTGATGGAAGAGGCCGCCCGCAAGACTGCCGGTGTCGCCGCTGCTACCGTGAACTTTATGACCCAGAAGATGATCGTGGAGTTTGCCGAGGGCCAGGACGCTGCTCAGGTCATGGACGGTGTGCGGAAGGCCTGCAAAAAGGTGGAGCCTGACTGCGAGATTTTCCTGTAACTGCTTATGAAAGCGCCCGAACAGCGCAGGCCTTCGGGCGCTTTTTCATCCCGAACAAGAACACGAGGAAGCAATCGCAGAAAGGAGTATTACCCTGCAGGAGCTGCTGGAAAGCGGCCTCTTGGTCGTTGTCACAATTTTATCCGTGGTTCTGCTGCTCATGGGGCAGAAGAAAAGCAGCGGTATGACCAGAAAGCAGAAGGTTATGCTGTGGCGTATTCTGATCGCCACCGTATTGCTGCTGGGACTGCAGACGCTGGGAGCCGAAGCATTCGACCAGCTGGGAGCAGCTGGCCGGTGGATCCGCCTGGCCGTCCATCTGATAGACTATCTGATTATCGGATACGACATTCTGAAAAAGGCGTTCAAGGGGATCTGCAACCGGCAGATATTTGACGAAAACTTTCTGATGGCTGTGGCCACTTTGGGCGCGCTGGCCTTGGCCGTCTATGAAAACGGCGAGTACCTGGAGGTTATCGCCGTCATGCTGTTCTATCAGGTGGGCGAGTGGTTCCAGAGCTATGCCGTGGGCAGAAGCCGCCGCAATATCAGCGATCTGATGGACATCCGTCCCGATTACGCCAATGTGGAACGGGACGGCAAGCTGGAAAAGGTGGATCCCGATGAAGTAGATGTGGGGAGCATCATCATTGTCCAGCCCGGTGAGAAGGTGCCCATTGACGGTGTGATCGTAGAAGGTACTTCCACCCTGAACACGGCGGCTCTGACCGGGGAATCTCTGCCCCGAGATGCCAAAACCGGCGACGAGGTCATCAGCGGCTGCATCAACATGACCGGCGTTCTCAAGATTCAAACCAGCAAGGAGTTTGGGGAATCCACCGTCTCCAAGATCCTCAATCTGGTGGAGAACGCCTCCTCCCGCAAATCCAAGTCGGAGGATTTCATCTCCCGGTTTGCCCGCATTTATACCCCGGCGGTGTGCTATGCGGCGCTGGCTCTGGCTATTCTGCCCCCGCTGGTTCAGATGGTAGGAATGGGGCTGGCTCCTGCCTGGGAGATCTGGATCTACCGTGCCCTGACCTTCCTGGTGGCCAGCTGTCCCTGTGCCCTGGTCATCAGCATCCCCCTCAGTTTCTTCGCGGGCATCGGCGGAGCCAGCCGGGCCGGTGTACTGGTCAAAGGCTCCAACTATCTGGAAACGCTGTCTCAAGTCAAAACCCTGGTCTTTGATAAGACCGGCACACTGACCCAGGGCGTTTTCGAGGTCAACGGAATCCACCACAGTGACCTCAGCGACGAAAAGCTGGTGGAATACGCGGCGCTGGCTGAAAGCGCCTCCTCCCATCCCATCAGCAAGAGCCTCCAGCGGGCCTACGGCAAGGAAATCGACCGTTCCCGGGTCACCGAGATCCAGGAGATCAGCGGCAACGGCGTCATCGCAAAGGTGGACGGCGTGGAGGTCGCGGCCGGCAACGACAAGCTGATGGATCGCCTGGGCATTGCCTACATCTCCTGCCACAGCGTGGGTACCATCATCCACATGGCCATCAACGGCAAATACGCCGGACATATCGTCATCGCAGACATTGTTAAACCCCACAGCAAGGAGGCCATCCGGCAGCTCAAGGCCGCCGGTGTCCGCAAGACGGTGATGCTCACTGGCGACGCCAAAAAGGTGGCCGATCAGGTGGCCGCCTCCCTGGGACTGGACGAGGTTTACAGCGAACTGCTTCCGGCGGACAAGGTGGAAAAGGTGGAGGCGCTTTTGCAGGCGAAGCCGGAGCGGGAAAAGCTGGCCTTTGTGGGCGACGGCATCAACGACGCCCCGGTGCTGCGCCGGGCGGATATTGGCATCGCCATGGGAGCCATGGGCTCCGATGCCGCCATCGAAGCCGCCGATGTGGTTCTGATGGATGATGACCCACTGCAAATTTCCAAAGCAATTAAAATCTCCCGCAAGTGTCTGGGCATCGTCTACCAGAACATTGTGTTCTCCATCGCAGTGAAACTGGCCTGCCTGATCCTGGTGGCCTTCGGCGTAGCCAATATGTGGCTTGCCGTTTTCGCCGATGTAGGCGTCATGATTCTGGCGATCCTGAACGCCATCCGTGCTCTGCGGGTGCAGAATTTATAAGAGAAAAAGCAGCCACGGCCTGGTTCCATTTCGAAATCAGGCCGCGGTCTTTTCATATGATCGGTTCAATGACAGCACGAAAATAGCGGTCCAGATCCTCTGGTGTCTGCTTCCTGTGTCCTTTGATCCACCACAGTACCATTTCCACAAAGCTGCCGGAGATATGGTTGATCAAAAAGTCCTCCGGAATGTCGGTATTCGCTTTTCGGTTCTGATTGATGAATTGGGATCGTACCAGCTCATTCAAGCTGTCCTTGAAAAAGCGCAGGAACATTTCGCTGCTCTCACAGGAAAGCAACGCAATGATATTCTTGTCATTTTTCTGTAAGTGCTGCAACAAGTGACAAAATACCGATTCCGGGGCGCTCCCGTCTGAGTACAGCCCGTGGGTATGGGTACAGTCCATGGCGCTGCCGATGATATGCCCAAACAGCTCTTCGCATAACTCTTTCAGCAGATCATCTTTGGTTTCAAAGTGGGCGTAAAAAGTGGTGCGCCCCACATTGGCAGCGTCGATGATTTCCTGCACCGTAATCTTGCTGTATGATTTTTCCGCCAGGAGGGACGTAAACGCCGAAAAAATAGCCGTCCTGGTTTTCTGCTGACGCCGGTCCATCTGATCCTCCTCCGTACAAATCCCGCAAAATGTTCCGTAGCAAACACCTGAAAGGAATGGTCTATTGTTTTTTTTAACATGCTTTCATACAATCAAAGAGAACAAAGTGTTCGCTATTGTATTTATTGTACGGAAATATCCGGCATCCGTCAAGAGACCACATGCCAGTCGGAATGCCGTACAGATGGGAGGAAAAACGATGTTAAAGAAGATAAATGACCTGCTTGCCGGGCTGCCTATGACCATTGTGGCAGGCGTTTTTTTGTTGATTGATCTTGTGCCCCATCTGGCAGAGGAATTTGGCGGCACGCCGATGCAGCTGAGCGTCTTGCCCTTTGATCCCGCATGGGTCACAGTCCTCATCAGCGGCATCCCCCTTTTGTATCTGGCGATCTGGAGGATCATCTATAATCCCGGCATCAGCAAAATCTCTTCCGCACTCCTGATCTCCATCGCTATGTTTGCCGCCATTGCCATCGGAGATCTATTTGCTGCCGGTGAGGTGGCCTTCATTATGGCCATCGGCGCCCTTTTGGAGGAAGCTACCACAAACCGGGCAAAAAAGGGATTGAATCAGCTGATCCGCCTGGCACCCACAAAGGGCCGCCGGATCAACAATGGGACAGAAGAAATGATCCCCGCCGAGGAGATCCGGCAAGGCGACACCCTACGGATTCTCCCCGGAGAAACCATTCCTGTGGACGGAACCATTATCCATGGCGAGACCTCCGTGGACCAGTCCATCATGACCGGGGAATCCCTGCCGGTGGATAAAAGTGTGGGAGACGAGGTCTTTTGCGGTACCATCAATCGTTTTGGCTCCATTGACATGACCGCAACCAAGGTGGGTGAAAACAGTTCTCTGCAAAAACTGATCCGTATGGTCCAGGAGGCGGAAAACAAGCAAGCCCCCATGCAGCGCATTGCGGACAAGACGGCAAGCTGGCTGGTGCCGGTGGCACTGCTCATTGCCATTTTGGCATACCTATTTACCAAAAATATCATTACCGCCGTCACGGTGCTGGTGGTGTTCTGTCCCTGCGCCCTCGTGCTGGCAACGCCCACCGCCATTATGGCGGCCATTGGCCAGGCGACCAAGCACGGCGTCATCATTAAGTCCGGCGAGGCCCTGGAAAAGATGGGCAAAGTGGATACCATCGCGTTTGATAAGACCGGGACCCTGACCTATGGCCGGTTGGACGTCAGCGACATTGTTGTGTTCGATAAAGCCATGAGCGAGATCGCGCTGCTCTCTCTAACCGCCTCCGCCGAAGCGAAAAGCGAACATCCGCTGGGAAAGGCCATTGTGGCCTGTGCCAGGGCAAAAGAAGTGCCCGTTATGGAGTCCGCCTCGTTCAAAATGACTGCGGGCAGGGGCATTTTCGCGGAGATCCAGGGGCGCAAGCTGCTCTGCGGCAGCGAGGCATTTTTGCGGGAAAACGGGGTGTCCACGGGCGCTGCCGTAAGATCCGTATTGGAGCAGCTGCGCGCCCAGGGAAAGGCCTCCGTTCTTGTGGCGGATGGGCAGAATTGCATCGGTGTGATCGCCCTTTCCGACGTGCTGCGCCCGGAAGGCAAGGATATGGTCGCCCGCTTGGCGGATATGCACACCCGTACGGTTCTGCTGACCGGCGACCATCAAAGAACGGCGGATTATTTTGCCCGGCAGGTAGGTATTTCGGAAGTGCGGGCGGAGTTGCTGCCCGAGGAAAAGGTGCAGGCGATTGAAGCCTTGCAGAGAGAACATCGTAATGTATGCATGATCGGCGACGGCGTGAACGATGCGCCCGCGCTGAAAACCGCGGATGTCAGCGTTGCCATGGGAGGTATGGGCAGCGACATCGCCGTGGACGCTGCCGATGTAGCTTTGATGAGCGATGATATCTCCAAGATTCCATATCTGAAGCGCCTATCCAATGCAACGGTCAAAACCATCCAATTCAGCATCAGCCTGTCCATGTGCATCAATTTCGTGGCTATCATCTTATCCCTGATGGAAGTGCTGACGCCCACCACAGGAGCGCTGGTCCATAACGCCGGCTCCTGCTTTGTGGTCCTGATCGCCGCGCTGCTCTATGACAGAAAGTTTGAATAGGCTTTTACAAGAAGAGAATCGTGCATTACCCGGCATTCCGTAATATGGGAAAATGGAACATCCCGGCCTGTATCAAACACAGGCCGGGATGTTCTTGTCATCGAAAACCACATAGGTGCTCTTCTTCGGCAGTTCTATTTGTTTCGGCTTCTCCTCCCGGTATTTTCCGAGCCGCGGACTTCCTCGTGGTAGAAGTAGTCCACGATTACCGGATGGCCCGGCTCCGCCCGGCCATAGGGCAGTTCGTTGTCCACAAAAGGACAGCCGTTTTCCATCGCCAGCTGTTCTGCCTGCTGCTCAAGGCCCCGGAAATAGCTCCGGTCACCCTTTTGGTAGATAGCCTGGTACAGGGTTGTTAAATGCGGATGCTTTTCCTGGATGTAGTCTAAAATCTCCTGCTTGAATCCGCCCCGCAGATTCAGATTCTCCAGCCAGACCAGGTCGCACTGATTCTTCACCCGATGGAAAATGGCCTCGAAATCTGTAATCCCGGGAAATACCGGCGCGATAAAGCAGACGGTGCGGATGCCTGCGTCGTAGATCTGCTTCATGGCATGGAGCCGCCGCTCAATGCTCACTGCCTTGTCCATATCCCTGCGAAAATCCTCATCCAGCGTGTTGATGGACCAGGAAACGGTTACCTTTCCCATCTCCCGGAGCAAGTCAATATCCCGCACCACCAGGTCGGACTTGGTGCAGATGAGGATCTCCGCCCCGCTGTCCTTCAGCTGCTCCAACAGCTTGCGGGTGTTTTGAAACTGCTCCTCCTGGGGGAGATAGCCGTCGGTCACCGAGCCAATGACTATCCGCTGTCCCCGGTATTTTTGGGGATTTTTGATCTCCAGCCAGTGTTTGACATCCAGAAAGGTACCCCAGGGCTCGGTGTGTCCGGTAAAGCGCTTCATAAAGGAGGCGTAGCAGTACTTACAGCCATGGGTACAGCCCACATAGGGGTTTACAGAGTAGCCTCCCACGGGCAGATTGGATTTGGTCATGATGTTTTTTGTCTCTACATTCCGAATCAGGATACCGTTTTCCATCATTTCTGCCATTTGGCTTGTTCCTCCAGTACCTTATGAAATGCGGTGGGTAATTCCTGTATCATCTGCTCCTCTCCCATAATGGGAAGCAGGTCTTCCTTCATAAAGACCGGGATGCCCAGAGCATGGGCTTGGTCTGTCAGGTTCCACACCCACTCCGGCTTAGATATGGATTTTCCTTTTCGGCGTCCAGTCTCGGTTCCGATGACCACCCACTCGATCCCTGTGAGATCCACTGGCCCGATGTCGTCAAACATGGGCTCAAAGGTGGCGTGATAATGTCCGCCGCGGATATGCTCCCGCAGTGCCGGAATCCGGTTCTTTTCCCTGCAAGAGGTAACGGTCACGCCGAACCAGGCGTTATCCAGATGGGTAGAGAAATCGATCTCCTCCGGCCGCTTGGTCAGGAACAGATACTGGTGTTGGGGATTGCGCTCCATTTTGGCAAATACCTCATCCCGCCACTCTGCTCTCCAGCCGGAAAAGTCACTCATTCCAGTGAGTAGAAAAATCTGGGGTCGAGCTTTCTCCATAAGCCGCAATTTTCCGGGGAAGTACTCCGGCTTCTCAAAGTCATCAATCATATGGAACCGTCGTACATTATTTCTGGCATAACAGTAGCTGCAGCCGATGGTACAGCCAATGACCAGATTCATGTTTTGAATCTGGGATTTGATGCACACCGCCATTGGAATCTCCCCCAGTTCTTTTCTTTCTTAGCCTTCTACCGCAGGGGCTACTTTTCCAAAGCCATTCCAGGCATAGAGGCCCTGTTTGCTCTCATCACCCAGGAACTTATCCACCTGGCAGATATGCAGGATATGGTCGCCCACCTCTACAGCCTGCTGCAAAGTAGCTACCATAGCAAGGCGGGTATCCGCTGGAATCTGAATGTCGCTGCCCTCTACCGAGGTCATCTCAATGTGGTTTTCCTCTACCTTATGGCAGGTGGCACCGGTGGAACTGCCGCAGGCCACCACGGCCTTGGCCAGGCTCTCCCCCGGAACGGTCACGATCACCTTGCCGGTTTCCCGCACCCGCTTGCCGGTATGGGACTGCTTGCCGGCGGCAAAGCCGACCATGGGCGGGTTGAAGGACAGGTAGGACACGAAGCAGATGGGGGCCAGGTTCGTGGTGCCGTCCTCATTCTGGGAACAGATCAGGGTCAGGGGATTGGGAGAGGTATAGACAGTGGCCTCCATAATGTTCAGTTCTTTCATAAATCAGCGCCTCACTTTCAATTAGTTCTATCATTGACATCCCATTTTGATGCCGATATAATTATTATACTTAGAAGAAATAACGGTGCAAGTACGCAGATTATTTGTACTTGGTACGAAAAACCATACCGACGGAGAGGGCTGCGTTATGAATCAATCCATGACCTATGAGGAATTTCAAAAACGAGTGGGCAACGTTATCCTGACTGAAAACGGAAACTGCCCGGTCACACCAGTGGTCCAGATGCTCCAGGGAAAATGGAAACTCCAGATCATCTATGAGCTGTGCATCCAGTCTCCCATGCGGTTTGGCGAACTGAAGAAGATGCTCAAACCGATCACCAACACCATGCTCACCAACGCATTGAAGGAGCTGGAGGGGGATGGTCTGGTACACCGGGAGCAATATAATGAGATCCCGCCCCGGGTGGAGTATTCCCTGACGGAAAAGGGCACGGATCTGCTGCCCATCTTCTACGCCATCTCCCAGTGGGGCATGAAATATATCCCTTGAGCAAGAGGCTTTCCAAGAGTTCTCCAAAACAACAAGAGACGCCGGAATGGTTTGACAATCGTTCAAATCATTCCGGCGTTTTTTAAAAGGAAACGGTATGCAAGTCGATCTTGTCTGCCTCCGTAACAGGTCTTAAGGGCCGGCAGGGTGTTCCCGCAGCAACAACGCCCGCAGGAATGTCCCGGGTCACCACACTCCCAGCGCCAATAATAGAGCCCTTCCCGATGGTGACCCCTCCGCATATCACAGCATTGGCACCGATCCACATGTCGTCCTCCAGGGTAATGGGAGCTGACGTGGTAATCGCCTCTGCCCGTTGTTGGGCATACATGGCGTGGCCCACACAACTGATACATACGCCGGGGGCAATAAAGGCGTTAGCACCGATATGCACCGGGGAAGTATCCAGAATCACACAGTTATAATTGATAAACGCCAGTCCGTGCGTATGGATATTGAATCCATAATCGCAGCGAAAGCCAGGCATCACAAAGGTTTTCGGATTACATGTACCAAACAGCTTTTCCAAAATCTCTCTGCGCCGCTCCTCCTGCCCGGGCGGCAGCTGGTTATACTCCCAGCACAGCTGCTCGGCATTTTTCTTCAGACTCTGAGGAAGATGAAAGTTATAGACGCTGTACGGCGTACTGCTTGTCAAAAGTTCCATTGGTTCCATCGTTTGTTTCACATACCTTTCTTCTGCTAATGCTCATTTATGGTCAAATACTCAGAAATTCCAATAAATCGTTTTTCCATGCGGCAAAATCCCGCAGCCCCAAATCATACAGGTTTCGTTCCGCATCCTCTTTCATGGAGTAAGTCCCCACATGGATGGGCTCACTGGCAGCAAAGACAAAGGCAGTCCCCTCCCTCTCCAGAGAAAACACATCTTTCAGGTTGTCGTTGTACACCACATGACGGCGATCAATGGCATCCACAATGTTGGGATAACTGCGGCAGGCCCGCCGATACAGCGTGCGCATACCCCGAGGCTTTCGTACATAGTCCCGGTTCTTGGAGAGAATGACCACCAGCTTATCACAACCCTGCTCCAGGGCGCGGCGAACCGGGATGGCATCGGTAAGGCCTCCGTCAAAGTAGGGCACCCCGTTGAGTTTCACCGGATGACAAGCAACCGGGATGGCACTGGAGGCCATGATCAGGCGGTAATCGTCCTGCGCCATCATTTCCCGCCCATAGTACTCCGGCAATCCTGTCAACGCGTTTGTGACCACAATCTCGTACTCCGCCGGATTTTTCATCAGAGCGGGAAAATCCAGAGGGTCTTCCCCTTCTCTGCGGGTCAATTCACCATAGATGTACTTCAATCCAAACACATCTCCGGTTTTCAGCAGACTTCTCAGCCCGAAGTATTTGGGTGAATGAATGTGCTCCGTAAAAAAGCGAAGATTCCGGCCTCTTTGCCCCGCCAGATAGGAAGCCAGATTGCCTGATCCACCGGATACGCCGATGCAATAATCAAATGTAATCCCTTCGTCCAGAAAGGCATCCAGAATTCCGGCATTATAGGCACACTTCATCCCGCCGCCTTCCACCACCAATCCGATCTTTTTCTGCGTGTTCGTTGTCAACATCTCCTCATGGGGTAAGTTCTCGCTCCGACTTTTGTTCCAGTTCATTCAGTTTCTTATCGTACCGGTCTATGATGTCCTGCAGGCTAATGGCCTGCATTTTTTGTTCGGCAGCCCTCTGGATCTCCTGGTAAAAGTCCGCAATGCTCAGCTGCACATAGATCCCCACACCACATTCCGGATTGGTATCAATATCCCAGTGGAGCAGGGGCTTATTCCCCTCAATCGCCCGGTAGACATCCAACACGGTGATCTCGCCGGGTTGCCTGGTCAACTCCGCCTTGGCCTGTCCTTGTGAGCTGGTGATAATACCGGCACTCTTCAATGCAACCATCAGCTGCCGGATATAGGCCGGGTTCGTTTTTACACTTTCTGCGATTCTGGCACTTGTGATCCGCTGTCCGGCTCCCATATTGAGAAAGACTAATATATGAAGTGCGTCGCTCAACTTGGTAGAGTATTTCATGCTCTCACCTCAAAAAAATTTTCGTTGCCTACTTGTAATTTATAAAATAACATGATATGCTTGCAACATGTAATTATTATAATAACAGGTCGGAGGTACCATGTCAACTATGCTGCTGAACCGTAACACATCCATAGATTCCGCCGTCCACCGCCAAAATGTGCAGGTCTTGCTGGAAAAAATTGCTGAGGCCGACGCAATTTTGGTGGGCGCTGCGGCGGGTATGTCCGCTTCCTGCGGCTTCAACTTCTTTTATCAAAACGATGCGATATTTGAGCAATACTTGGGAGATTTTCACCGAAAATATGGATTTATTGGCGCATTCAAAGGCTTTTACTACCGTTATCCGTCCCCGGAGGCACACTGGGCGTTCCTGGCCCGAATGGGTTACATGGAGTATGAATGTCCCACAGGCCAGCCCTACTATGACCTGATGACGCTGCTCCAGGGCAGGAATTACCACATTATGACCACCAACCAGGACTTTCAGTTTACCCGCGTGGTACCGGAAGACAAGCTGAGCGCCATCCAAGGGGACTCCCGCTATTACCAGTGCAGCCGCCGCTGCCACGACGAGATCTACTGGAACAAAGAGATGGTTTATGAAATGAACGACGCAATTGACGAAAATCTCTGTATCCCAACAGAATTGATCCCCCGGTGTCCCAAATGCGGTGCGGAAATGGAGCCTTGGGTGCGGGGCTATACCTTTTTGGAGGGCAAGAAGTACAAGGAAGAATACCGAAAGATTAATGAGTTCCTGATCGCCAATCAGGGCAATAAAATTCTCTTCCTGGAATTGGGGGTAGGGCGCATGACCCCCATGTTTATTCAGGAACCCTTTTGGAATCTGACCTATGCCCTCCCCAAGGCATATTACATCACGATCAACCCCAAAGACGCGCTTCTGCCCCAAGAATTATCGCAAAAGGGTTGGGCCATCAAAGAGGATATTGCCGCAGTCTTACAGGATGGGGCAGCACACATGTCCGGAAAGAGAGACTCGGTATGTATGATCTAAGACCAGTCGCAGAGAAAGTCCAAAAAGCGGACGCCATCTTGATTGGAGCCAGCAATGGCCTGTCCATGACTGAAGGACTGCACCTCTTTGCAGATAACCATACATTTGAGGATTTGTTCGGCGACTTTAAGGACAAGTACGGCCTTCGGTGCCTGCTGCATGGGATGGGAGCCCGCTGGCCTTCAGAAGAAGTAAAGTGGGCCTTCTGGAGCAGGCTCATCCACCACTACTGCGGACAGTATCAGCCCACACAGGTCATGCAGGACCTGAAAGCCATTGTGGGCAGCAGGGGCTATTTCATCCTTACCTCCAACGGAGAATGTCACTTTGAACGCAGCGGATTTGAGTCGGAGAAGATTTATGAAATCGAGGGAACCTGGCTGACTATGCAGTGCGCCCGTCCCTGCCATGATACCCTATATCCAACTTTGGAGTTGACAGAGCGGATGGTGTCTGCGGAACAGGACGGCAGAATCCCCTCTGATTTGGTGCCCCGTTGTCCCCGCTGCAACGGCCCCATGGAGGTTCATATGGCAGCAGGGCCGAATATGGTTCCGGACCACGGCGCCACGCAGAGATTCCAGAGTTTTCTGAACCAATATCACGAAAAAAAGCTGGTCGTGTTGGAGTTGGGAATCGGATGGCGCAATCAGCTCATCAAAGCTCCGCTGATGCGTTTGGTGGATCAGGAGCCCAACGCCACCTATGTTACCATCAATCTGGGCGAGATCTACATTGCAGACAACATCAAACACAAGGCCTTTGGTCTGGACGGAGCACTGAGCGACATTCTCTCCTCCCTCCGGGAGGTGTGTGAAAGATGAACATACCGGCGTTGGTTCGAGAGCGTTACAAAATATGGTCCCGTTTTTTGACAGAGCAGGTGGGATTTTCCATCAAACATAGTCAGCAGCACACAAAAGAACACTGTGCCCGGGTACTGCTCTTCTGCCTGCTTTTCGCACAACGGGAAAATCTGTCAGGACAAGACGCAGATGCCCTTGCTATGGCTGCCTGCTTTCATGACTCTCGCCGTATAAACGACGGATTGGATATAGGTCACGGTCACCGGGCTGCCAAATATTATTGCACCTGGTGCGCTGAGCATGAATATGTATTGGATGCCCGCGTTGTTTTTATCATGGCATACCATGAACAAAACGACAAACTTGGCAAGGCCGCTTTGCAGCGGGAGTTTTCAGATGACCCTACACCCGCTCCTGGTCGATGTTGTAATGACCCAGTAGATACTCCGTCAGGGCGATCGTCTGCTCAGTTGAAGTCTCCCCCCAGTCCGCTGAGCTGTGGAACAGCTACAATCATGTGGTCGTTATAATTCAGTGCCTCAAAAGCAAAGTTCTCGCTATATAAGTTCTGCCCCATGCCCTGGAAGTACAGGCCCTCATAACCGGGGAGTGTGAGGAACAGAGCATATGTTTCGCTGCCGTCATAGCTGTCCGGGACATAGATGTGATAATGAATGTCCCCCTCCGGGCATGGAGTACATTGCCCATTTGGATGCCTCGATAGGTCTCTGTTCCCTCCGTGACCTCCAGCTCTGGTTCCGAGGATGGCACAGGTGCAGGCTCCGGTGTTTCCTGCACCTGTGCCGGAGTTCGGGCATTTCCGGGGTGGGCTGTGTTGTACCCTCCGCTCCGCAGGAAGCAAGGCTCAGTTCCATAGTAAGAATCAGGAAATGTGTGAGAAGCTGTTGATTGGAAAACATGGCGGCACCTTCTTTCGGAACTATTGTAGTCACGGCACGCCATCAGCGGAAGTCCTGATTAGTTGTTTAGTGTTAACCAACAGGTTAATACCACCGAGATTGTCAAAATTGTATTCAATATCGTTGACTTCAAAACGATGCTGAATAGTTTACCCTCCAGCATTCTCAGTCGATACCTCTCCGTGTGCGGCTGCTCCAGCAGCAGCCGCATATGGCTGCGAAACCACTTCCACGACGAATCACTCATCTTACCCACAGAAGGCTTACCAATTGGGCAGGCACCTCGGTTGATGCAACAGGAAAAACAAACCAGTCACCAGAGGCAAGAGAGCTGCAACACTTTCAACAGCAGCAAACTCCAATTTTCATAAAAATCAGGCATCCTTTTCCGTTCCTTCCGACGGAAAGCGATGCCTGTCCATTTCAAAGTGATTCAGTTCGTATGCCAGTTCCCACGCCAGTTTAAACCCACAGAGAAAACTGTCCAGGGAGCGTTCCTCAGTGATGAGATTCTGGGCATCTATGATCTGTAGCACCAATTTTCTCTCCGCCTTTTCCAATCGCTCAATGAGTTGCCGATGGCAATCTTCAATTTCCTGCTCACACTCGGCCATGGGCAGAGGCGTGTAAAATCTGTTGTAGAGTTGATTCAGAGTGTCGTTCATGTGTCCTACCTCCTTGCAGCAAGACAACATACCACAGGTCAGTTTGAAAAGCCACCGAAATATTTTTCTCCAGCAAATGCGTTATAATCAATTTTTGCAGACCATACACCGCAGTCCGCGGGCAGAAAACTTACCGCTTTGCGAAAGCTGATGGTTTCCCTGCCCAATAGAATTAGGGCCTGTGGTGCTCCACAAGCCCTAATTTCTCCCATACACGGCGTTAAGCCCCATAGGTTCACATTGTGTACCTATGGGGCTTAACCTTTCCTGTGGTTGGCTTTGGGAAAAAGAAAAGCAGGAAACCATCTCTGATTTCCTGCTTGGTTGCACCCGCCGATGGTCGGTTGATGTTTCGTTAATCAAAATAGAATAATTCTTCAAACTTCTTATCAAGGGCAATACACAAAATGAGTGCAAGTTTGGCTGTCGGGTTAAACTGTCCTGTTTCAATCGAACTGATGGTGTTGCGGGAGACACCTACCATTTCCGCCAATGCTGCCTGCGATAATTTTTTCTCAACACGGGCTTCTTTAAGACGATTTTTAAGTATCAATTCATTGTCCATAGAGTTTAAGCCCCCAGTATGCCCGTTAAGTACTGCATTTCTTTCTAGCCATTGTTCCAACAACACTCCCTATCGGCATTCCAAGGAATAGAACCGGCAGCCCGCAAAGGAGCAGCTGCACATAATCCGGGAAATTATACCACCCGTTGCCCGAGCCCAGGAAATGTGTGTCCGGAAGGCGGATGACGCTGAAGGTTGCCAACAGGAGCAGTATCTCCGTTATCAGAAGCAAGCATGGGAGAACCCATTTGCTCTGGTGCCTCTTGCACTTATAGACAACAAAAGCTTGAATGCCAGCAAAAATAACAGGAACAACAAGGAAGAGAATAATCCCCACAAATAAATCTTCCATTGCAGTCCCGGGCTCTACTCCGAACATACTGCAGGCAACCTCAATTAAAGACAAAACCGTCATAAAGCCGGCAGCAATCGATAAAAGCAAAGACACCTTACTCTTTTTGAATCTCCATTCAATAAATGTTTCCCCTGCAAGATATCCCAGAAACATTGCGCGCACTCCATAGTCAATTTTGTTCTCAGTGATCATCGCAAGGAGTGCAATGACAATGAACACGAAACAGAACATTACTTGACCAATCAATCTCCCATGGTTTTTCATCTGTTTCGTTCCCTCATCTATGCCAAGCATGCCTTCGCGTTGTGCCTTTAGCAAAATATCTTCTTTTTTCATAAAACTCATCTCCTTACTCACGGTTGCCAAGTTTACTTTGCGTTTTTATCATAGCGTTGCCAAGTGTTCTTGTCAATAGAATTTCAAAATCCTCTGTACAAGCTTACTGCCTCGGAACAGCTTACAGCGCAAATATTCCCGAGAGGTCAGATGGTATCCCTTTCAGGCCGCAAGGTGTGCCTGAAGGGCGTTGTAGGTTATTGCAGAGACGAAAACAGCGCCTGCGATTCCTCGCAGGCGCTGTCAAAATAAACTGCTATCAGGTATTAACACTGGGTGTTACTCAGCCGCTGGTTACAATCTGCGGCTCCATCAAATCTTCCAGCCTACAGTTCAGCGACCTGGCCAGTCTGCTCAAGGTGGACACCTGGGCCTTGTTGATGTCATTTTGTCTCTGCTCATACAGCTGGATCATCCGCAGCGCAACACCGGAGACTTCCGCAAGCTGCTTTTGGGTAAAGCCGTTTGCTCTGCGGATGCGCTTCAGATTCGTCTCTCCGTCACTGATACTTTTCTGAATCACCTTGTCTGCTGCCTCTGCAAACTTACTGATGTCCGCTTCGTGCAGCAGATACATGGAACAGACTTCGCTCACAGTCAGTCCGTGGGAGACGATCTCGCGAAACGGCATCCCACTCTCCCACTGGTAATAGGCGAGGCTCCACCCTGCCCAGTACTCCGGCGGCTTCTCACCGTATGCGCTTGCGTCCACATCGGGTATCTGGCCGGTGGTCCGGCGAAACACATCAAGGGCGAGCTCCACACCGGACATACCGCCCACAAACTTCGGGTTGCCACGCTCAAACTGTTCTGCTGCTCCGGAAGAGAGAAACTGCGTGAAAAACGAATCTCCATTACACCCACAGTCTAGGTGGACAGCTTCCACTGACCGCCTGCGTGTCCCCTTTTAATTGGATGTCATCCATAACTTATCCTCCAATTATGTATTCTTTGGTATTGTCATTGATCTTTTTCGAAATTCACTTTAAATCTTACTATAATGACTGTCTTCAGTCCGTGGTGATTTACTAAACAACCAATTTCCCGGTCTCACTTTGGTTGAACTATTAGGAATTTCCAAATAGTTGGTTCAGCATTAAGGTGTTCATCCGAATGATCTTCTGATACGCCCATTGATAAAAAGTGTAGCGGCGAAGGAGGGGGATACAGGTTTGACCTGCATCCCCCTCCTTCATTTAATATGGGCCAGAGTAGGAAAACGGCACAGCAATTGCGCGCTCGGTTCAACAGATATTCAACACGAGGGACGTGAAGAAAATAATGTACAGATTTATTTACTCTAAGGCACAGAAAAAAGTCCTGAAATCTTACGATTTCAGGACTTTTTTGGTGGAGATAAGCGGGATCGAACCGCTGACCTCTTGAATGCCATTCAAGCGCTCTCCCAGCTGAGCTATACCCCCGTACTGTTGTCGCCTCGTGACGACTTGTATAGTATAGCACCTCATTCTCTCTCTGTCAACCATAAAAACAAAAATTTTTTCTTTTTTGCATTCTTATCTTTCTGGGACTTTTCCCGGCAGAAAACACAGAAAAGCGGACTGCACCGGCCTATGCCGGTACAGTCCGCTCTGTCGATATTTCTTTCAGGCCGCCGATTAATACAGCTTCGCGCCCGCAGGGATGCGGTCGTCCACCATCAGCAGGTTCAGGCCCTCGTGGCCATCCTCCTCATGCACAGCGGAGATCAGCATGCCGCAGGAGTCAATGCCCATCATCTTGCGGGGAGGCAGGTTGACGATGGCAATGGCGGTCTTGCCCACCAGCTGCTCGGGCTCGTAGTACTCGTGGATGCCGCTGAGAATCACACGGTCGGTACCGGTTCCGTCATCCAGCACGAACTTCAGCAGCTTCTTGCTCTTGGGCACCGCGGAGCACTCCTTGATCTTCACAGCCCGGAAATCGGACTTGGAGAAGGTCTCGAAGTCCACCATCTCCTCAAACAGAGGCTCAATCTTCACGTTGGAGAAATCAATCTTCTCCACGGGCTTCTCCGCGGGAGTGGCAGCAGGCGCGGCCTTGACAGCAGCCTTGGCGGCAGTGTCGGAGGCCAGGGGCTTCATGGTGGGGATTCGAGTTCTGACCGTTTCATCTTGTTTCAACATAGCCTGTTGTGCCATAAAACCGCCACCTTCATGACATTCTTCATACAGCTTTGATTCCATTTCATGCCTTCCTGCGCCGTTTGGTTTTGAGCAAAAGTTGTGGGAAAGTTGTAAAAAGTTGTAGTGGCTCAGAATTGGCTCGAAGATGGCTTAAAATTGGCACAATGAATGGCTACATTGCTTTGAAAGGCAACAGCCCCAGGAAGAGTAAAGCCTGCATGGATACTGCCAGCATCAGCAAGCAGATTCATACAGAAACAAGTATAGCATAAGCCCCAGAGATGTTCAAGTCAACGATTTTTCGCAGTGCAATCCAATTTCATACCTTATATATAAAAAGGAGATTCTTATGCCAGCGTATCAATTACAAATTAAACAGGTGGTGGACTATCCACGTTGTCGGATTTACCGACAGTTTATCCATCGTCTGATAGATGACCGGAGCATTCGCGCAAGCGGCGGCTCCGGCCTTTTTTATTATACCGTGCTTTGCAGCTTTGCAAACTTCCGCACCTCATACCGGCGCATTGATGGCATCAGCTACACCGTCTACCCCGGCGAATGGGTCTGTACGCTCAAAGAACTATCCCAATGGTTTCGGACTCGTTTTCAGTGTCAGGCACTTTCCATTTTGGGTGGGCTTCAACAGCGGCACCTCATTGACTTTTCCTCTCTGGGGCGCGGAAATGTGATCCGCTATAAAATCCGGAACTGGACCCGGCATAACACAGTTCTGGAGTATAACGCTCCCTGTCAAAAGGACACCGGTTTTTTCTTTCTGCCGGTATCCATCGTTACTGATCTGATCAGCTCTGACCGCTGTTCTGAAATGGACATCGTGCTGGATCTATGGGTCTCAGCCATCTACAACGACAGTCAAGTGCAGGGGTCGGCGCGTGGGCCTGTAGCCTATTTTCGCAACGGCACCGGCAACCCTTTGGTCACCTATACGGAACTTGCTGCTCGCTGGGGCCTTTCTCGGGCC
Organism: Clostridiales bacterium; assembly: GCA_902362925.2. Lineage (GTDB taxonomy): Bacteria > Bacillota > Clostridia > Oscillospirales > Oscillospiraceae > Pseudoflavonifractor. The sequence goes on from CABIYL020000016.1 coordinate 50,988, forward strand.
ACTGTTGGCCGTATTCTTAAAAAGCTGTCCGCCTTGGACTATATTTCCCTCATGTCCTTCCCCGGCCGCCACGGCAGTGTGATCTATCTTAAAAACTACTTGTCCACCATGTTTGAAATATCTGATGTGATGGTGGACAAAGAGGAGGTCGCTATGACACTCAATATCCGTCTGGAGCTTCCTGCGGAGGGCTGTGTTGACCAGGAAGAGCCCACCATGGAGCATGAGGTCATCGTTTCAGACGAACTCTCCAGCGTTTCAAAATCTCACATTGAAATCATCCTGCAGAAAATGGCGCAAATCCTGATGGCACAAGGGATTTCGTGCTTTGGATGCTCCCTCTCTCACTACAAGTTATATCCTTTATCGGGCGACTGCCGGGAAGAATTACTACCCCGCGCGCGCGAGCAAACGGTGCTGCGCTTAGGCCTGGCTGTGTTGTGCGGCAACAAGCAGGTCGCAAGTTTTGAACTTACTCTCAACCCCATTGTTGAAAACGAATAAGGAGGCATAACCATGAAGAATTTTGACGAAAAGAATGTTGCTGAAAACCCGCTGTACCACGATACCTGGAAGCTGCTGAAAAAATACCGTGATGTGGTTTGGAGCCTGGAACTGTCTGTTCAGCATGTCCGGACAAAATTTGAGATCGAGTATGGCACTTCCATCGAGGATTTTCTGGATTCTGTCTACCTTGCCGGCGCCGATCTGGCGGGCAGCGATATTGAGCATCACGCCAAGTGCATTGAGCGCAGCCACAAAATGCTGAAATTGCTGGATTCGGCAGTCGATCTGCTCCGCACCAGGCACAAGAACGGTGAAGCATACTACTGGCTTCTGTACTACTCTTTCCTCTCCCCCCAGCAGCTGAAAAATGTGGAGGAGATCATCGAGAACCTGCGTCCTCATATCCGGGATATTTCCTTCCGCACCTATTACCGTAAGCGGCGGGAGGCCATTGAAGTCCTCAGTTCCGTGCTGTGGGGATATACCTCCAAGGACAGCCTGGATGTGCTGGAGCAATTTTTCCCAGACTTGAAGGCCGGCGAAAACAAGCAGGGCAAATAATTGGCACATATCGGGAAAATAATTGGCGCGTTTCTGCCCTTGAGGCGTAAATCTCAATGTGTTAGACTGAATATGCTCAAACTTGCACCCAAAACCGAATACGGACAGAGAACAGTGCCTTTTTCCGAGGTGCTTTTTTTCTGTCCAAACGGCCGTCCGGCCCGGGAATAAGCCCGCATCTGTAAATCAGGTGTGGGCTTATTCTTTGCTTTTTGAGCAACGATCATCACATTTGGATTGGAGGTCCTCAAACATTGAAGAAACTGAAACTTCCCCAGCCGAAGCGGAAAGATGCTGACCGCACGCCTCAGCATCATTTTTCCGCTGCCAAACTCGCCTACATGGCTTTTCTCTGTGTCACGATGTCGCTGGTTTTCTGTCAGCCGGCCTTCGCTGCAACCGATGTTTGGTCTAAAGCCAAAGAGATCATGCAGGATGTCTACACGCAGATCGTCGCCATTTCCACCATTGCGGCCATTGTGACCGCCTCGGTCGCCCTGCTGTTGATGAACTTCTCCCGCTCCGGCCGGACCGTCGATGAAAGCCGTGCTTGGCTGAAGCGCATCTGTATCACCTGGGCGATCCTCAACGGATTGGGCTTTATCATGGCTTATGTGACGCCTCTGTTTGCCGGCGGTCAGTGGGCTGATGACAGAGACAACTCTACACCCGCTGGAAGGAGGCGTAATTTATGGGTATCCTGGATGGCATCGTTGAATGGATTGCAGAGCAGATCATGGCAGGTCTTGACCTTGTGACTACTTCGGTTTTGGGCGCGCTTGGTTGTGACATGACCGTTTTCTGCGCTATTTCCCCGCCGCAGAGACGATGTATGGGATTTTTGTAGCTCTGGCTGTCGGTCTGATTTTGCTCAACTGGGTATGGCAGCTATTTAAGAATTTTGGTCTGAGCGCCGGTATCGAGGCAGAAGATCCTGTGAAGCTGAGCATCCGCTCGGTTCTCTTCATTCTGCTGGCACTTTTTTCAGACGAGATCATCAACACAATACTGACCATCGGTGGCACCCCGTACCGCTGGATCATGGACTCGGAACTGCCGCCCCTCAGCTTTGCTGATTTCAATTCGGTGATGCTGGTGATCATCGGTGTATGTGCCAATGGAGCTGTGGCCTTGATCACTTTGATTCTGGTCATCATTTTGGCATGGAACTATCTGAAACTGCTGCTTGAAGCAGCAGAACGCTATGTATTGCTTGGTGTGCTGGTGTATACCGCACCAGTCGCTTTTGCGATGGGGGCGAGCCAGACCACATCAAACATCTGGAAATCCTGGTGTCGGATGCTGGGCGGACAGATTTTTTTGCTACTTATGAACGCTTGGTGTCTGCGCCTATTTACGAGCATGGTTGGTTCTTTTATCTCCAACCCGCTTTCGCTTTAAGGAGGGGCGTAATGAAAAAACTCAGAAGAATTCTGTTCCTTGCGCTCATGGTTGGCCTTCTTGCCTGCCTGTGCTGCCAACCCGCTTTTGCCGCCGTTACAGAGGAAGAAGTGCAGGCGCAGGTAGACGCCGTAGGCAAAGAAGCAGTATCCGGCAATGTCCTGATTTGGTTCATGTGTGCGATTGGTTTTCTCAAAGTATCACAGAAAATCGACTCCTTCATGGCAAGTCTTGGGGTCAATGTAGGCCATACCGGCGGCAGTATGTTGGCGGAGGCCTTAATAGCCGCCCGGGGCTTCAGTGGATTCAAGAGCTTTTCCAGCCACCATTTCGGTGGTGGGCACAGCAGCAATTCCACTCATGTGAATGCAGGCGGCGGCAAGGGCGGCGGCTTTGGTGCCGGCTTTGCCGGCGGCGGTTTGGCCGGGGTAATTGGCCGGAAGGTCACGAACAATGCGGTAAAAACAGCGACAACTCCCTCAGAAACAAAATCCTCCGGCCTTGGTGGTCTCGTAGGCGGTGCTGCAGGGGGTATCGGCGGCCACATCTATACTTCGTCCGTCAGCAAGGGCGGCAATTTCGCCAACAATGTGATTGGTTCTGTTGCCACCGGGAACATCACCCAGATGGGGACGATTTCCGGTGAGAAAGCCGTCGACGCTCTTCACTCTTACATGGGGCACGCTGCTTTGGAAGCTGGCGCTGAAAACATTCCCCAATACCAGAATGTTGAGATCGGCGGCGGGCGTATCACAGGCACCGAAGTTACCGCCGAGCATCCGGAGGGTATCGCTTTCGGAATGTATCATGCAGATCAGTATGTTGCACCCGAGGGCCAATACACAACGGTTCATTCCGCCGACGGTGCGGCATGGTATAAGCAATACGCTGTTGACACTGTAGAGAAATCCCCCTACATGGCGCCGGATGGTTCGATAGCCTACAACGAGTCAATCGTCAAAAAGCTGCCCCCCACTCCCCGCAGAAAGGACAGGCTCTAAATGGATGAAGAAAAAAAGACTGGTCTTGCCGACGCTGTGGAAACCGGAGCATCCGCCGCCCACACGATAAAAGGTGCCATTAAGGCAGGCAAGGCAATTTCCGGTGCCGAAAAAGGAGCTGCTGCCGGCGGCCCGTATGGTGCCGTGGCCAGGACCGTTTGGGCCGGACGCAAGCACATCGGCAAAATCATTGCCGTCATTATCATTTTGCTTTTGCTCCCGGTACTGTTTATTCTGATGCTCCCGGGGCTTATCTTTGGAGGTCTGGTTATCTCCGCTGATCTCGGGCTCAACAGCGGCGGCGCCGTCTGCCGCGACTTTCACGTTCACAGTTTTTGTCAGCGCATCACAGCCTTCCTTCGTGGCAGTGACCGTTACGGTAGTTTCGCCCTGAGCAACAGCAGTAACTGTGCCCGAATCGCTAACTGTTGCGATTCCAGTATCGCCGCTTTGATAGGAGAGCGTCCAACCGGTATCGCCGGTGACCTTGGCTCCGATGGACTGGGTTCCGGTCTTGAGCAGGGACATCTCATCTGCATCCACAGAGAGGGTCGCCTGAACCGAGACAGCTTTTAGCGTATGGTATTGCAACAGCATAATTACATTTTGATCACTGGCCATCGCGTCAACACTTACTCTGCCATAAATCTTGTTGTATCCATCAGTTGACCCGAAATAGGGCAATTCAAATGTTATTGTTCCGGGATACATTCCATCAGCATCGTATATGGGATCGTTCGTTCCGTCTTGATTGTAATAGTTGCTGTGTACAACATAGTTATCTTGAATGTAACTTTGATTAAAGCTCTTTGCCTCATCCGGAGTAGGTGCGTTATATACCCAGAATTTCAGCAAATGGCCATTGATTGGGCCAAGTTCCATCGGTTTGAAATTAACAGACAGTGTCTTTTTGCCATCCTCAATGGTTAGTGTGGCAGTTCTTTCCACTGCACCATTTGCCATCGAAAAGCTTCCGTCGTCTCTGCTGTGCATCATCTGTATTTCGATGGAATAGGTTCCATTGGCCAGATTGCTCAGATCCACAGTATCCACGCTCTCTTGCAGCGCCAAGGCGGCTGCACTAAGCTGTTGTTCCCTGTAATCAATTTCGTTTTGATTTGCATTCAAGTTCGCCGCAGTCTCATCTGTGCCGATCAAAGCGATTGCCGCCTCGTAGGCCTCGGTGAATGCGTTCCAGAGAACCGTGTCATAAGTGTTGTCCGCATTTCCAGCAACATAGAGATTCCGGGTTCCCTCGATAGTGGCATTCAAGGTTGCCAGATACTGGTATCCAAACGTTATGGTATCAATGATTTGATCCATTTCAGCGGTGTTCTTCAGCGTATAGTACTCCTCAAATCCCGCTTGATTAGACGCATCAACATCCAGCACCATACCTGTGGGATAAGTCATTACGGAGCTATTGGGTAAAACCGGCACATTGTCATAGCCCAAGAATGCTCCATCATCCATTTCGATCCTTATCACCTTAGTAACATCACTCAATTTGTAGTTCTTTGTACCTACCGCAACTTCTATTGCAGAAGCACCTGAAACAACCGAGCCGGCATAAAGATGAATTGCTGCATGGGGGGCGGGATTTTCTTCGTCATACCAAGACGGACCTACCATTTGAGAATCGACATAAATACCAATTCCACTGTCGGAAAGTATATGTGCGCCTTCATTTAAGTCAACAGCGTACTTTACCTTTTGATTCATCCCCAGATTTAAGGCCGTACCGCTCCCTGCAGAGATTGTACTGTCGGTCAGCTTAAGTATCGTTCCAACGTCTACAATTTCGTTTGCACCCCTGTAATACGAAACAGTACAACTCTCCGCAGAACCGTCATAGGTGTTGGCTATCACGCTTTCGTTCATGATAAGCTTGCCACTAAAGGTAAGCACCCGCTGTCCTTCTGTGTTCGCTTCTACCCTCGAATTATTCAGTTCCAGTGAATCGCAGTTTGTAGTTACAGCGCCATATACAACAGAATCATTCAGCTCGGCTGATACGCAGGAGTCACTTATGCTCAGGCAGCCCTTAACAGCCTTTGGTTGATCATAATTGGCATCTTTCACTACGGTGCCATTCATTTCAAAAGTGATGTCACCCGGTAGTTTTTCATATACGCTGTCACTGAATCCAGATCCAATTGCCAGGCCTGTAATCATTGAGGCAGAACCCGCTTTGGAAAGAATCATACCGCTGCGCTCTTCCGAGGAGTCGGTGAGCACAAAGTGAACCTCGCCTTCCACCAAAAGGCCGCCAGTAATTGATCCCACAATGCCAGAATACGCCGTCAACACGTAACCGTTCAAATCTAAGGTGCAGCTTTTTTGTATGACTGCCGCATAACCATATGCTTTCGTCGGCTGAATCGTTGTGTCTTGCAGAAGTGTGAGCGTAATATTGCTGCAATTGGCAAGCACATTTAAGGCAACGGTCGCATCTTCAAATTTCTCATAATAAACCGTTGTAATCTCTTCTTTACCGTTTTCCTGATAGGAGAGTTCAGTAGTAGCATCTTCGGGAACCGTGGGTTCAGGTGTTTCTCCTCCGCCATCAGTTTTTGTGGTAAACTCCACCGCCGCAAAACTGCAACCGGAGTAATCATTGGAGGTCGCCATGGCGTAGTAATCGCCGATCGCCGCATACACAACATACTCAGTCCCGGCCTCCAGATCGCTCACCGTCTTCGTCGCTTCCGTCTGTGCCGTAAAGGTCGGCGGCCCCGCCAAAAACTCCGGGATGCACGCTGCCATCATGGTAGTGCTGTCAGTAATATCGCCGAAGGAGGTAATGAGCGCCTGTGCGCTGTCAAAGCCTTGTTCACTCTTTTTCAGCACCTTATAAAAACCGATCTGGTTCGTTCCGTAATCCTTATTGTTTTTAATATGGATCGTCGCACCGGTCTCGGTCGTTTCCGTCACCGTCACTTCAATCAAAGATGCAGTTGTCTCAGCATCTGTGGTAAACTCCACCGCCACAAAGCTACAACCGGAGTAATCATTGGAGGTCGCCATAGCGTAATAATCGCCGATCGCCGCATACACAACATACTCAGTCCCGGCCTCCAGATCGCTCACCGTCTTCGTCGCTTCTGTCTGTGCCGTAAAGGTCGGCGGCCCCGCCAAAAACTCCGGGATGCTCGCTGCCATCATGGTAGTTCTGTCAGTAATATCGCCGAAAGAGGTAATGAGCGCCTGTGCGCTGTCAAAGCCTTGCTCGCTCTTCTTCAGCACCTTATAAAAACCGATCTGGTTCGTTCCGTAATCCTTATTGTTTTTAATATGGATCGTCGCGCCGGTCTCAGTCGTTTCCGTCACCGTCACTTCGATTAAGGGTGTAGTATTCTCTGCCGCTTTAGCTTGGAACGGTGCAACTGACAGCAGCATCGCCACACTTAAACAAATTGAGATAACCCTCTCACGTAGTCTCATACCAGTTCATTTTCCGCCTTTCCAAAAATAAACGCAGGCAGAGAGTGGGTATTGTTCACCGACTCTCTGCCTGCATTGCTTTACGCCACCTTGGTCAACTGAATGTCAAAGGTCGGATCCATCTGTGATACAAAAGGATACTCCGTGTCGCTGTCTGCATAGAACAAGCTGAGCGATGCGGTCACTGCACTGAGCTTTCCATCGCTGGGCATGGCCGGGAGAGTAATCACCAGCTCCGCACTGTCGTAGCGCACCTGATCACCAACGATGTTTTGAAGAACCGCCGTACCATCGGAAACAGTCAGCCCTTGAATAAAACCATCAGCAGCCCACAAAAATCCCATAGGCCTGTAATCTTCAATCGGCTTGATGGGAATGAGGATCGTAACGGAGCCATCGGCGTTTTCGGAAACGGTCGCGTTGCCGTTCACCGCGTCCTGAGCCATAGAGGCTGTGGTAGTCCCCTCTTTCAGGAAAGCTACGGTATATTCGCCGGAAACATCAGCGGTTTCCGCAGCACTGGCGCTGACAGCCATGGCGCAGGTCAGGCACATGGCCATCACCAGGGCGCCAAGCTTCTTGAAAATACTGTGGTTCTTGGTAGCAATCATAAAATGCTCCTTTCGTCTCGCCGCCATAGTCGACGGCATATTATAGGGTGAATATGAACGCCCCTCCGTCTCAACAGAAACGAATGGTGTCTTAAACCTCCCGCCGGCCGGCCGAGAGGGTTAGACCGAAGTCAAACAGAGAATCAGTTGTCAATATTTGCCTAGGGTTAGCTATCGCTAACCTCTATTCTTAAAAAAAGCTTCCAATGCTTTTTGATTGGAAGAAATATTAGTTGTCTGTAATGATAATATAATGTTGTTCACAGAGTGTCAATATATTTTTATAATTTATTTTTCTGCTGTTAGAATTGTGCAACCCTTGCGCCCCAATGGTTAGGTAACACTAACCTTTATTCAAATTAAAAACTCCCGCTTACTATTAGAGGGAATCATTTCCATTGATTATACCTGCATATAAAGCAAAATTCAAGATGCAGAAATGTAAAAAACGAAAAAAGCCAACCGCATTAGGCAATGTCATTAAGCTAGGCCTCAACCCCTGCTGTTGGGGGACAGATTTACACCATCTGTCCCTTAACAGTGGGGGTTCCTTTTCGCGTTTTAGTTAAGCTAACTCCGGCTTGTAAACCTTTTGTAAAGATTTTCAGGGGCTTCTTTACATTCTGCCAAGTCTGAGCATATAATAAATTAACGCCGTGGTGAACGGTGTTCGCAGGCAGAGTGTGAGATAGCTAAAAATTGAGAGTTTCGTGTGTTTTAACCGTTTTTTGAGAGTTTTTATTAAAGTTTGTTTGTGAGAGTTTGTTTTATCTTGTGAGAGCGTCAGAATTGTTTGAGTAAATAGTAGCGAGCATGCAGAACGCCAAGCGTACACGCCCAGCGATGGGGGTGCGTTTGGCGTTCTTTTTTCACCCGGTGAATACTCACACAGGAGACAAGCTTTCATGAAATCCGTACATTTTATCAACACATCTTTGAACCGCGCCATTCACACGGCCTCCGTCCAGCGCGCCAACAGCAAGGACTTTTCCCGTAAAAGCCCTCTCACACAGGAGGCCCTTATCCGTCTTTTGATAGGCGCGGAGGGCGGCTCTTTAGATAAGGTTTTACACGCCGCCGGCATTGAAGTAACCGCGTCTGCCGTCAGCCAGCGCCGCGCTCAAATTGATCCTGTCGTGTTTCGGGCAGTCTTTGATAATTTCAATTCCGCTTATGCGGACGACGTTCTATTTCGCGGCTATCGCCTTTTAGCCGCAGACGGCACCGTTATCAATCTGCCCAGGAACCTCACAGCCCCGTCCTTCGTCTGCAATGACGGTATTCCCAAGGGTGTGAACCAGCTTCATTTAACGCCGCTGTACGACATCCTCAGCCGCACCTTCACCGACGCCGTCATTCAGCCCGAACCGAAGAAGGATGAGATAGGGGCATTGATTACCATGCTGAACCGCAGTACCTTCGCCCAAAAGTCTCTTATCATCGCTGACCGTGGGTTTGAGAGCTATAACCTCATCGCGCACCTTTTGGAAAAGAAGAACACAGATTTTCTTATCCGGGTAAAGCAGAGCCGCTCTGCTATGCGCGAGGTGGCTAAACTGCCCATGCTGGAATTGGACTGTGACATTTCATTTTCCATCTGCATCACCCAGAAGAACACGGACAAGCAGAACAGCAATTATGTGTTCCTGCAAGTTCCCAAGAAGTCAAAGCCCAGCTCTTCCACCCGGCGCGGGCGCTGGGATTTTGGCAACTACTACCCCATGCGCTTCCGTATCTGCCGCTTCCGGCTGGATAGTGGCGAATTTGAGACCGTCGCGACATCCTTGCCCCGGTCATTTACGATGGAGGACGTCAAGGCCCTCTACCATCTCCGCTGGGGTCTGGAGACCGGTTTTCGGGATTTGAAATATACCCTCGGGCTGGTAAATCTCCACGGCAAGTCCGATAGTTTTGCGGAGCAGGAGGTCTACGCTAATATGACCGCCTTTAACTTCGCAAGCAGGATATGCCGGGAGGTCATCGTCCGGCAACCAAAGGAGGGCATTTACGCCTACAAGGTAAACTTCAAAATGGCTGTGACGCTATGCAGGGAGTTTATCCGAACGCGCAGCACGGACGGCGAGAAACTGCTGAAAGACATCGCAAGATATACCGTCCCCATCCGACCGGGGCGGCAAGACCAGCGTAATTTACGGGTCAAGGGTTTCCCCGGCTTCGTGTACCGGGTGGCCGCTTAAAAAATGGGGGGTGGGTCTATCTGACCTACCCCCTCTTGCTGTGGATTTTTTTAAAAGGGCCGTTTTCAAGCCTCAAAACCAGCATTTTCAGAAAAAGAAAAGTCCGCTTAACTAAACAGGGGCGAGAAAATGGGCCGAACAGGCAACGCCGTCTCCATAATCTCAACAAGCCTTGAAAATCCAACAGAAAACAGGTGTATTCCCATTGGGGACGACAGCCGAAATATATTCAAAATCTCAACTTGTCTGCCCTGTGTACCAGAAATGGAGCGGCATATTTTCTACGGCTGGGTTCTTTTTTAAGTTTTAAGGAAAAATTAGCCGTTAAGCTAATTAGAAATTAACCTCTCAACAAGTCGGTGAAATGTATTAAAATATGGGCGGAACAGGAGAAAAGGGCAATATCTTAGATAAGCACAACAAGTTGCAAAGGACAGAAAAATTCCGCCGCCCCGCCATACGGCAGGACGGCGGATTGTCCGATTCTATTCGGCCAAATCGCGATAGAGGAAGGTCACAATTTGCCCACGGGTGCAGGTGACATCCGGGGAAAAGCGGTTTGCGCCGGTGCCGCCGGTAATACCCTGCTCCACCGCCCATGCCACAGCATCGGCATATGCCGCGCCCGCGGCCACATCGGTGAAGGAAGCAGCATTTTTCGCGTCGGGCTTCCCGGCCAGCTTCCAGAGATAGGTCACGGTAGCGGCACGGGTGGCGGGTGTATCAGCGTCAAAGGAATCCGTCAAACCCTTTTCCAGCGCCCAGTTGGCCGCGTCGGTGTAATACTTCCCAGCGGGGACAGCATTATTACTGCTAGCGGGAGCAGGGGAGCCATTGGCCCTCCACAGGAAGGTTAAAATCTCGCCCGTGGTGCAGGTGGTATCGGGGCTGAATGTGGTGGAGCTGGTGCCGCTGGTGACGCCCTTGTCGACCGCCCACTTTACCGCGTCGGCGTAATAGTCACTCCTCCGCACATCGGCAAAGCCAGCAAAACCGCCAGGGCTTACGCCCTCACCCGGAAGTTTTGCTGTCAGGCCCGTCAGGCGGTAAGGTGTATTTTGGCAGACCTCCGCGAAAGGCTCTCCATTACTGGCGATACCCGTTCTGGTGAAATTTCCGATCTTTCCATTCATTAGGATATCTGTGTTATTAAAGCCCCACATCCAAACGGAGCCATCTGTCTTGACAGCTGCAATATTGCTGAAACCTACAGAGACCTCAGCCACATCATCCATGACTTTAACAGGATAGGAAGAATAGGAGACGGTACTGCCATCACCCAACTGACCACAATCATTATCTCCATAGACCCAAAGCGAGCCATCTGACTTGATAAATGCCACATTGTTCGGGTCGCTCGGATAGTATATTGGGCCTTGCTCCATATAGGCTACATCCGTATCTATAATTTTGAGCGGCATAGGCCCTGTCAATGTATCCGGCAAATCAGGGTTTAACAAGTTGTAGACCAACCAATAATTTCCCTTCGGCTGGGCTGAATCAGGCCATGTCACCAGTGTACCATCTGTTTGCAATACAAGAGGAGGATTACTTCCACAGGAAACAGCAGCGACATGCTCCATTACCTTTACGGGGACAGATTGATATACCAACTCAGCACCTAGGAAAGTTGTTGTCAGGTCGCCCTTACCACCGTTGTTGAGTTGATTAAAATTATTGTCTCCCCACATCCACAATGTGCCGTCCGACTTGACAGCGGCGGTATAGTTCTCCCCGCAGTTGACAGAGATAACGTCATCCATCACTTTTATAGGGCGGGTCTGGAAATTATTATGCTGAGGGTCCACCCAACCGCCACAGGTACCGTTTCCAATCTGTCCGCTTCCATTATAGCCCCAGGTCCAAAGGGAGTGGTCCTTCTTGATAGCCGCAACGTGTCGAGGCCCACAGCTGACCGTGAGCACGTCGTCCATGACCTTAATAGGGGTATTTTGTCCCTCTCCAGGAGCATATTCTTTGCCGTTACCCATCACACCATCGACCGTTTCTGTTCCCCACATCCAGAGAGAGTCGTCTGTCTTGATGACCGCAAAATAGGCACCAGTCTCATTCCAGCAATCAATGAAGCGTACATCGCCCATGACTTTCTGAAGACCTGTCCTCTTATCCACAGGGCCGGTTCCAAGGACTCCAGTATTCATATCCCCCCATGCCCAAAGGGTACCATCTTCATCAATCATGGTTACCACGGCACTACCGACTTCCAGCGTGTTGTTGCGGACTTCTGTTCCGTCCCTGACACTGGCACTTGCCGGCGCTACGGTTCCAAGGAGTACTCCCAACGATAGAGCAAGTGCAACCAATCTTTTTTTCATGTTCTTCCTTCTCTCTTCTTTTGTTCCGACGAGTGGCCCAACGGGCGGGGAAAAGCCCCGCCCGGGGCTATCGCCGGAAACATAAAAGCGGTGCTGAGCGTATAACTCAACACCGCTTGACTGAACACAATCAAAGCGAAACACCAATCCCACTTTCGATGGATTTTGCTTGAAAAAGAACCTCTCCATCGGTATAATGGGAGATACGGTACAGTCGGATGACTGTGGTGTTGAGTGCCGATATCACTCATCATCGGGACATGGCGGGTTGCCGCCCGTCATGTCCTGCCGCTATTTATGTTTCCATAGCCAATTTTAACCGATAGTATATAGAAAAGCAAGGGCCTTCCCCATAGATTTCTAAAAAACTCCCCGCCTGGTTAAACCAGACGGGGAGTTTCTGTCAACGAATCTTCGCAATCATCCGTTTGTCCAAGCTGTTTTTCAAGGCTTCAAAGCTGTTTTTTGAAAAACTAGCCGCAGTCCGAACCGCGTAGTCATCCTCATCAAAGGTGATATTGAGAGAGTTTGAAACTTCTATATCACCATTTGATAGACTCATCGTCATACGGAGGGTACAGTTGCCTCTGCCGTAAGTATACATTTTTGCGACCTCCTTTCTAAGTAAATTGCACAATTTAACATTTCAACATCCTGTGCAATAGAAAGGAACTTGCATTTTAACATCCGTCTTTCGACATTTTGTAGTGTACATCATTTTTAAAGCTTTGTCAACTGTTTTGTTTGCTTTTTGATGTATTTATTAAAAAATAGATTTTGTTATCATCAAAAAAGTACCCACCCCATTAAAAATAGGGTGGGTACTTTTTCATTTGAGGCTACGACTTTAACTTAATGACATTGCCGCATTAGGTTGGCTTTTTTCGCTTTACGTTTCATGATGATCGGCCTGCAGAGCAGCAGACCAAAGTTTATAGTTCTGTCCAAGGATCCGCAAAACCTGATCGATCCCACCCATTGCATCTGCCAGGGTTTTGAGTTTATTCAGTCTTCTCACTCCGCCCAATTCCTCGCAAAGAGCAAAGAGTGCGGCCATCCCATCCTCGCCACCATTCCGGTCTGTCATTTTCTTAAGCCGGGAGAACGACAGCAGGTCAGCACGCACCTTATCAATGCCGCCGGATTCCTCCAAGAATACCAGAGTCTCTTCCAGTTGATCATCACCACCCGCTCGGGCGGACAACTCTCCTTTGCGGCGGATTCCCTCAGCACCGCCGTATTGGTCAATAATGCTGATCAGGTTCCCGCTGATCGTCTGATTATTTCCCTGTCCAAAGGCGCGTGCCATGGCATTCATCACATCTACCGCATTGGCATCACCGCCCCGGATTCGGGCAGCCATTTCAACGTGGTGCTGAATAGCCTCCATTGTCTTGTCTGTGATACTGTGTTCCCAATGGCAGGCTTCTTCGTCAGCCTCCTCTTTTGGGACGCCCAGACAAGTCAACCATCGTTGGATCTGTTGATGCTTCTCCAGGATCTGGCTCGCCAGCTTTTCCCCTTCAGGCGTTAGCACCAAAGTCTGCTTATTGGACTTCCGTCCGCCCCGGCGCTCCAGCGGCTGGATGTACCCGGCATCCGCAAGGCGGTAGGCGGAGTAATATGCCGTCGTCAAAGCAACGCCCAGGGCCTCAGCCAAGTCGCTTACATAAGCACGGCCTTTATCAATATGAATCATTAGGATCGCTTTCAGACAGTTTTCATCTGCCTGCCTGCTGGCATCCATGCGAGCGTTACCTACAATGGCCATAGATTGGAAATCCTCCATTTTATATTGTGCGAATGTGGTTTTATATATTTTATCTGTAAGCTGCGCTTTTGTCAAATAGACGAATTATTAGAGGGTTTATTCTCCCTTTTTGATTCATCTGTTGACCTATGATTTCTCAGGATCTCCTTTGCTGCACAAATCATATCTGCGAGTACACGAATTTCAAGAGGTGAACAGTCTGCCGTTAAAGCAGCAATCTCCCGATGATATGATGCCGTCTCAACATCAATACTGTCACACAAAAGATCGTTCAATGTAACATGCAGCGCATTTGTAACAACGAGAAATACAGGCATGCACCCTTTAGTACTTCCGGTCTCAAGAAAACTCATATGCGTTTTGAAAGTCCGCACATTTCCGCAAGCTGTTTCTGACTGATCCCTTGACGGATGCGAATATTCTTTATTCGATTACCAATACTCACATAGTTTGGCTACTGCATAAATAATCCCGTCTTAAATCTTACATCCTCAAATGAATTCTTGCTGCTGTTTTATTGGCCCCACTCTTAATGAAATGACCTTTCACAACAATGAATCCATGCCAAAATTGGATTGGATCAAAAGTGCCCTTTCCAAGCAAACTGAGCTTTTATACAAGCAGTATGGCGTAAGACTTTTCTGGATTGGCGGCTCTCTTGGTGTTGATATTTGGGCTGCTGAAGCCATAATTAAGCTCAAGACGGTCTTTTCTGATCTTAATTAGGCATTGCCCTGCCATTCCCAAATTATCAGCAACGCTGGTCGGAGCGAACCTACAAACGAATGAAGGGTATTTTTGACCAAGTTGATATCATCGTAACAGCCTCGCCAAACATAGTACACGATCAGAACTGTTTGATGCCTCTGCTTTATAAGAAACGCAACTATTTCATGGTCGATCAGTGTAAGCACATGATTACTGTTGTGCAATGGGCAAATGAGGGCAAGAACCAATCCGGTGTACTGCGCACCATCCACTATGCAGAAAAAGAAGGTCTACAAATCGTGTTTGTCGATTTGGACTCTAATGCCTCATGTGCCATGCGGCACTGATGTCTTTTTCTCCGCATTGGGTTTCCATCATCAAAACGAAAGAACAGCACAGGACACCTAATCTCCTGTGCTGTTCTTTCACTAAATATTTAGATTTTATCAAATTGGCTCACAACCGCTTCTGCAATCATCTATACAGATGGTAGATTTTTCTCAACCCCCTCCAGTTGTTTCTTGGGAATCGCATAATCCATGATCCGCCCGTTTTTCACTTAGCCCATACACAGCTCTTAGTCGCTCAAAGGTTTCCTCGCTGATCACATGCCCAATCCGGCAGGCATCCCGCTCGGCTATAACAGGATCGACGCCAGCTGCCACAAGCATCTCTGTAAAAAAGCGGTGCTTTTCATAGGTGGCTTCGGCAACCTCACGGCCAAGGTCGGTCAGGTGTAGAAAGTGATCTCCATCCATGAGCAGGAAGCCGCCCTTTTTCAGCGTCGCCACCGCATGGCACACGCTTGGCTTGGACACATCCATGCGCCGGGCTACATCCACGGAGTGCACCATGCCTCTCTTCTCTTGGAGAACAAGAATTGCTTCCAGGTAATCTTCACCCGATTTGTGCAAAGGCATAGTCAGTCCCCCTTCCATTATATAGGCGGCTATTTCCAGGACACTTCATTGCCGCTTGTCATTTGGCAGCCAATCCGCCGTCCAGGCCCCGCTCTCCCGCAGGAATTCTCCGTCATGAGTGATGACCACCACGCATAGTCCCTGCGCCGCCAACTCCCGGAGGCGTCGGCTCACCTCCAGCATGTGGCCATAGTCAAGTCCGCTGGTAGGCTCATCAAAGATCAGCAGCTCCTTTCCGCTGAGACAGCCATCTGCAACGGCCAGCCTCTGCTTCTGCCCGCCGGATAGAGCCATGGGGTGAGTATCCGCATACTGAGCCAGATCCATTCGGCCCAAGGTTGTCAAAGCCTCCTGCTCTGTGGCCGTATTTCCCAGCCGGATCTCTGCCAGCACGCTGTCTCCAAAAAGCTGGAGGTTCACATCCTGCATGATTAGGAACGCCTTCCGCCTTCTTTCCGTTCGGCGCAGAGGCTTTCCATCCCAAAAAATTGTACCGCTTTGTTCCTTTATCAAACCGCACAGACACCGGGCCAGGGTGGTCTTGCCTGCCCCGTTTCGGCCGGTAATGGCGGTAATTTGTCCCCTGGGCGCACGGAAGGATACGCCCTCCCATACAGCCGCACCGTTATAGGTCGCCCGCAACTCCCGAACCATCAAACCGTCTGCTCCCGTCGTTGGGCTTGGCTCAGGCGAGGACACCGGTACCTCCGCAATGCTCCGCAGTCCCATGGAGCAGCGTTCCTTCTCGGTCAGAGTGAGGAAATTCTGCCCGGAATATTCCCGTTGCAGCTGCCCACCCCGCAGATAGAACACCCGATCAGCAAGATCCGCAGCGTACCAAAGGCGGTGCTCTGCCATCAGCACGGTCTTCCCGGCCTTTTTCAGCTGTTTCAGGATCTCCCGGAGCTGGCGGATACCCTCCCCATCCAGATTGGAGGAAGGCTCGTCCAGTACAAACAGCTCCGACCCCATGGCCCAGGCGCTGGCGCAGGCAATGCGCTGTTTCTCTCCACCGGACAGCGCAAAAATGCTCCGCTCCAGCAATGGCCCCACTCCGCAGACTTGGACGGCGGATTCCAGCGCCTGTGTCATTTCATCGTGGGACGCTCCACGACTCTCCAGCCCAAAAAGCACCTCGCTGGTGGTGTCCAGATTGAAGAACTGGGACTTGGGGTTCTGAAACACCGAGCCCACCGTCCGCGCCAGTTCCCACAGCGGGGTCTGTGCCACATCCTGGCCACCGACCATAACAGTTCCCGCCAGCGTCCCACCTCCAGTATGCTGGAGCAGGCCATTGACGAGCTTGATGATTGTGGTCTTGCCACAGCCACTCTCGCCGGTGAGCAGGATGAGTTCCCCCGGTTTCACAGAAAAGGTGCAGTCTCGAAGGCTTGGCGTCTCCTTGCCCTCATAAGTATAGGTCACATGGTCAAAGCTAATCATGGCAACACCCCCTTGCAGCAGATCCCGCCCACGCAGAGGGCCAGAAACAGTAGTGTGACCACCACATCCTGGATGTGAAATCCGATGGGCCGCCAGGAGGACATCTTTCCTGGGTACTCGATGCCTCGAGCGGTGGCGGATTCGCTGAGTTCTTCTGCTGTCTGGGCTGCCCCCATGAGCATTGGTACATAAATGCACTCCAGTTTCTCCTCAAAACCACGGATATTCCGAAGGGCCATGGCATCCCGGATATGGCGCAAATCCTGCCGAAGTGCAGGCAGAAAGCGCAGCGTCACCGTAAGGGTAATAGAAAAACTCCGGGGAGTGCCCATCCTCTCCAAAGCAGCCATGAACTGGCTGACACTGGTGGTGGCAATCAGATAGGCACCGCCGACAATACAGGGGAACACCAGAATGAAGTAGGTCACCGTAGCAAAGACCGTAGCCAAAGAGCCGGGCAACAGCGGCAACAGCCAGTATTGTATCGCCAGGATAGCCAGATATGTCGCCAGCAGCCCTGCCAGCATGGTACCTTTCCGTTCTACCAGAAAAAGAATCAAATAGGCTACCATGACACCGAGCTGGAAAACCGCAGGGCTCCAGGTGAACACCACCACATTGGCCAACAGCCAGATTAGAATCTTGGTTCGAGGATCAAGAAAAGAAGGGTAAATATTCTTCGTCTTCATTGGGCCAGCCCGGCCTTGACAAAATGCTTACGCATGAGTTTCATACCCAGCAAGGAGCCCAGAACAGAGCCTACCAGAATGCTCAGTACAATGACCCCGAACACCGGCCAGGTCAGCAGGCCCTCCATGGTGGCCATATAGCCAGCGTCCATCATCTGGGCGGCATACTCCAAATAGCTTTCTTTGGTAAACCAGAGGGGCAGAAAGTCCCCGATAAAGCCCAGATTGAAGCAGAAGAAGCCCAGCATAAGCCAGTCTTTCTGCCGAAACTGTCCAGCCCGCAGGCACAGCTCACACAGAATTCCTCCCACCAGTCCCGTGATGGGGAACATCCAGGTAGCGGCCACCAGCACCACGCCGGTAATCAGGCTGGTGAGCAGGAAGGGGCCGTTTTTCTGCACCTTGGCTACCATCAGCATGAACACTGGCCCGATCAGAATGGCATCAATAAAGTGGGTAGCAAACCATACATAGAGGCTGACACCGCCCACTAGCATAAAAAGGAAGCGAATGGCAATGCACACCGCCCCCAGTGCGCCGGCGGTGATGGCGTCTTTGGCAGCCAGTTTGCGTTTTCCCTGTTCCAATGATTGAGACATATTGAAATCCCTCCTGTCTATAATCGTTAGCCTTGGCTAACTAAAAAACAGAATAGCATAGCTGACTGCCTGCCGGCAACTCCATACAGGCATTTTAGCTCCAAATAGCTTAGGTTTCTTTACAAAGGCATAATCATAAATCACAACAAAAAACTGAGCCAACCTACACTAAAACGTCGCTTTTTCAAGAAAAAGGCGGCGTTTTTTTCATGGCCCGGTTTGGGAAAGGAGTGGTGCTGACTTTATATTAAAACGAAAGGGGGAATTTTTTTAGCTGGCCAGGCCGAGAGGTCTGGCTTTTTTCATCTCAAGAAAAAGGAGGTTAGCCAATGGCAGATGAAAAAGTAAACGTGAGCCCGGAGGAAAGTAAAACCCCGGAAGCTCCGGCTCCGTCCGGGCCGGGCGATCCGCCCGCGCCGGAACACACCGAGGGGCCCGCTGTTCCTGGTGGGGCTCAGGCGGCCCCCGCTCATGCGGAGCCCTCCACGCCGGAGCAGTCTGTTATCCCTGGTATGGGTGAGGACGTTCCCGCGCCGTCCGGCAAGGTAATCAACCTTTCGGACATCCAGGCCGCTGATAAGGGCGGCAAGGAGGCTTCTGCTCCCGCCCCGGACAAGAAAGCGCCGGAGGCGGATAAGCCGCCGAAGCGCCGGGGCCGCCCGCCGAAAGAGCAGACCGGGCCGACTGTGGAGAAAAAGGCGAAAGCGGCGGAGCCCCGCACAGGCCGCCCGTCTAAGGTTGACAAGGCGGCCCGTGAGGAGGCTCCGCCCTCTGTTCGGGACAAAGTGTCCAGAGGTAAGAAAGCCGACAAGGGCAAGGAAACGGGTTCCGGCGGTGCGCCTGCGTCTAAATCCGCTAAGACGGTAAAGCCGGGCAAGACCGCTCCCGTCAAGGAGGCGGCAGTCCCGCCGCCGGAGATCAAACTACCAACCACGCCGGAGGTGCCGCCCCGCCCGGTGGAAGAGGGAAAAATCGTCTATTTGAAGATGTCGGAGCTCCATCCGTTCCACACGTTCCGGGAACACCCCTACAAGGTGCAGGACGATAAGGCGATGGACGATCTGGTGGGGACGATCAAGGAACACGGCATTATGACACCCGCCACTGTCCGCCCGGAAAAGGACGGCAAGGGCTATGAGATTATCGCGGGCCACCGCCGCCATCACGGTGGTACACGGGCCGGGCTGGAGGAAATGCCCTGTATTGTCCGGGAGATGACTGACCTTGAAGCCGTCCGGGAAATGCGGAACAGCAATAAACAGCGCGGCGATCCGCTCCCCAGCGAGCTGGCAAAGCTCCTGGATTTGGAGGTGGAGGCCATCAAGCGGCAGGGGGCCCGCCCGAAAACAGAGAAAGAGGCCGAGGCCCTGGGTAAGCTCTCGGTGGAGATTGTGGGTAAGGATCACGACATGAACTATAAAAAGGTCATGCGGTATATCCGGCTCAACTCCCTGGTGCCGGAGCTTCTGGACAAGGTGGACACAAAGCAGATGGGCTTTATGCCTGCGGTGGAGATCTCGTATATCAGGCCGGAAAACCAGCGGCTGATTGCCGTTTCCATTGACGGGGAGCAGTCCTCCCCCTCGGTGGCCCAGGCGAAGCGGCTCCACGAGCTGGACAAGGAGGGCAAGCTCAACGGCGATGTGATTGACGGTATTTTGAGTGAAGAGAAAAAGGAGGATCGCGGTGTGATTATTTCGACTGCTGAACTGTCTAAGTATTTCGGCAAGGAGGTCACTCCTGCCAAAATGAAGGAGCAGATTATGGCTCTGCTGGACGAGTGGAAAGAGAAACAGCCGCCCGAACTGGCGAAGCCGGACAAGAAAAAGGACTTGGAGAAGTAAGCGGGCCCCGCTTCTGGACACTTTGTCCAGAGGTAAATGCCCCGCGCTTGGGATGGGCTCTGTGGTGATATATCCCCCGTCGCCGCCTATATTCCTGCACAGCCGGGAGTGGGCCGTCAAGGGTGCAACGCACCGCCGCTCGCGGCGGCTTGCCCTTGACGGTCTGCCCCGGCTGTGTTACTTCCAGCGGCGCGGCGGGGGTATATATCCTCCAGAGCCGCCCCCTTTCCCTGGATAGGGAAAGGGCGGGGGGATAGGGTCGAACTACCTATTATAAATATCGGAGGTGTTGAAGATGAAACGATCCCTTGCTTATATTACCGCCGCATGGCGCGGCGATCCTGCGGTGGACATGGAGCAGGCGGCGCATTACTGCCGTGTGGTTTACGATGCGGGCTATTCCCCCATCTGTCCCATGCTCTATCTGCCGCTGTTCCTCAATGACGCGGTGCCGGAGGAGCACAAGAACGGCATCGACATGGGCCGTGACCTGCTCCGGCGTTCCCGTGTGCTGGTGGTGTGCGGCCATACTGTCACCGAGTCCATGAAAAATGATATTGCCGTGGCCCAGCGCCTGGGGATCACCGCTACCACCCTTGAGGGCATCCTGACCGTCAAGGGCCAGGGCCGCCGCTGATATGGCGTCCCTGTTTGAAGCCTACATCACCAACCTGGGAAAATACAACGAGGGCGAGCTGGTCGGTGAAACCTTGAAATTCCCCACTACCACGGAGGAGGTGCAAGGACTTCTGAAACGCATCGGCGTGGACGGGGTGCGGTATGAGGAATTTTTCATCACCAGCTTTGACGGTGATGTGCTGGGGCTCTATGACTATCTCACGGAATATGAAAACCTGGACGAGCTCAACCATCTGGCCTGCCTGCTCTCCGAGCTGGATCAAGGCGACTTGGAAAAGTTTGAGGCGGTCATTGACAGCGGCGAACATACTTCCAGCGTGGCTGACCTGATCAATCTGGCGCAAAACCTGGATTGCTACGAGTTTTATCCCGGTGTGGAGGACGATGAAACCCTGGGGCGCATTTATGTGGAGGATATGGAGGCCATTGACATTCCCGATCACCTGCTCCCTTACTTCGATTATGAGGCATACGGGCGGGACGTGCGGATCAACGAGGACGGCCACTTTGCCCCCGGCGGCTATGTGCTGAATAATGGCGGCAAATTCATCGAGCACTACCACGGGATCGAGGACATCCCCGCCGAGCACAAGGTTTTCGCTTTCCCGCAGCTCACGGTGCGGGAACAGATGGCGGCCTACAAAGAAATTATTGACGGCTCCTCTCTGGAGGGCTATCGGAAGATTGCCAAAAAGGAGCATGAGGAGCGATAGCGGCACTTCTGGACACTTTGTCCAGAGGTGCTTTTTTCATGGAAAGGAGGGATACGGCTGATTGATGAGGACGTTTCCAGACGTACCATAGCAGTTTCCATCAAGGCGACAAAGCTCACGGGCCGGGTGCTGGCTCAGGCGTGTCTGGCGGTGGGCCGGAAGATCAAGAAAGCTCACCGGGCCCGCCAGACGCCCCACGGCAGACAGACGGTGCGCCAGCTCATGGGCCACGGGGCCTCCACGAACAGCATCGAGGTGGAGTCCCCAAAGGACTTTGACCGGGTGGCCCGGAAATGGAATGTAGACTATGCCTTTTATAAAACCGGGCCGGACAAGTACCTGCTGTTTTTCAAAAGTGGGCAGGCCGATGCCATCACCGCTTGTTTTTCGGAATACTCCCGGCGCGTGATGAAGCGTTCCAAATCCCGGCGCGTCCCGATCCGGGAACAGCTCAAACGGGCCGCCGCTGAACTGGCCCGCCAGCCGTCCCACAAGAGAGAACGTGCAAGGGAGGCGGTGCATGAGGACAGATAGTATTAAGAAATATGTGATACCCAACATCCCGTATCTGTTTATCCAGTGGGCCTGCCTAAAGCTGGGGACGGCCTACCGCCTGGCTCCCGGAGCGGACTTTGCTCACAAGCTGATGGGCCTGGGCCAGAGCATCGGCCCGGCCTTTGCCGACTTTGCGCCGGGGCTCAATCCCCTTGACTGGCTCATCGGCATTGTGGGCGCGGTGGGCTTTCGCCTGCTGATCTACTTCAAAAGCAAGAACGCAAAGAAATTCAGGCGGGATGAAGAATACGGGTCGGCCCGCTGGGGGACGGAAAAAGACATCAAGCCCTTTGTCGATCCGAAGTTTGAGAACAACGTCATTTTGACAAAGACGGAGTTTCTCACCATGAACACCCGGCCTAAAAACCCGGCCAACGCCCGCAACCTCAACGCCTGCATCATCGGCTCGTCCGGGTCGGGCAAAACCCGCTTCTGGCTCACTCCGCAGATTTTGCAGGCCAGCGCGGATAAAAACGGCGGATGCAGCTATGTGTGCGTCGATCCAAAAGGCGGGGTGCTCTCCCAGGTGGGGGCTTTCCTGCAACGCCGGGGATATAAGGTCAAGGTGTTCAACAGCATCGACTTTTCAAAATCCATGCACTACAATCCGCTGTCCTATATCCACAACGAGGCGGACATCCTCAAATTCGTGGACACCCTCATAGCGAATACAAAGGGCGAGGGCAAGGAGGGCGATCCGTTTTGGACGAAGGCGGAAACGCTCCTTTACTGTGCGTTGATTGCCTATATCATCTTTGAAGCCCCCGCCGAGGATCGGAACATCAATACCCTGGTGGACATGATTTCCGG
Organism: Clostridiales bacterium; assembly: GCA_902362925.2. Classification (GTDB taxonomy): domain Bacteria; phylum Bacillota; class Clostridia; order Oscillospirales; family Oscillospiraceae; genus Pseudoflavonifractor. The sequence goes on from CABIYL020000016.1 coordinate 73,738, forward strand.
CATGGACGTGAAAGAGGATGACGAGTCCTATATGAACGCGGTGGACTATATGTTCAAGGGCCTGGAAAAGCGCAAGCCGGATTGCTTTGCCGTGAAACAGTACAAAAAATACAAACTGGCCAGCGGAGCTGTATGCTCTAAGTGACTTCTTAATCATGGTTTTTGTCATGGTTAGTGAAGCAGTCACTTAGAGTATTTTCATGTCAGGAGGTACAGCCATGAGAAACGAGAAAATCACCCCTCTGTATGAGCGTTTGAGCCGCGATGATGAGTTACAGGGCGAGAGTAACTCCATAAGCCATCAAAAGCAGATGTTAGAGGAGTTTGCCCGCCGGAATGGTCTGCCGAACCCCACCCACTTCACCGATGACGGCGTATCAGGAACCCGTTTTGACCGCCCCGGCTTTCTGGCGATGATGGAGGAAGTCGAGGCCGGACGGGTGGAGGCCATTGTTATCAAAGACATGAGCCGCCTGGGGCGTGACTATCTGAAAGTCGGTCAGGTCATGGAGATTTTGCGGCAGCGCGGTGTCCGGCTGATCGCCATCAATGACGGTGTAGACAGTCTGAAAGGCGATGATGATTTTACCCCTTTCCGCAACATTATGAACGAGTTTTACGCCCGTGACACCAGCCGGAAAATCCGCTCCGTGTTCAAATCCAAAGGCATGAGCGGCAAGCACCTGACCGGCACCGTTATCTACGGCTACCTGTGGGACGAAAAGCGGGAACATTGGCTTGTGGACGAAGAAGCCGCCGAAGTGGTACGCCGTATCTTTTCCCTGACGATGGAGGGCTACGGCCCCTATCAAATCTCCAAGCTGCTGTCCGAGGCAAAGGTTGAAATCCCCGCTGTCCATCTGGCACGCTTTCACGAAGGAGTAAACAGGACGAAGCCGGTCAAAGACCCCTACGGCTGGGGATCATCCACCATTGTGAGCATCCTGAAAAAGCGGGAATACCTGGGCCACACCATCAATTTCAAAACCCGCAAGCACTTCAAGGACAAGAAAAGCCACTATGTTGACGAAAGCGAGTGGACGATTTTCGAGAATACCCATGAGGCCATTATCGACCAAGAAACCTTTGACAATGTGCAGCGTATCCGGGCAAATGTCAGGCGTTACCCGGACGGCTGGGGCGAGGCCCATCCCCTGACAGGCCTGATGTACTGCGCCGACTGCGGCGGCAAGATGTATGTCCATCGCGTCAATAATGGCAAGCGTGACCCACAGTTTACTTGCAGCCAGTACAGCAAAATACCATGCGGGACGCTTTGCGGCACACAGCACCGCATCCGGGCCGAGGCTGTCCTGACCTTGATAACCGATATGCTCCGGGCCATCGCGGAATATTCCAAGAATGACCGGGCCGAGTTTATCCACACCGTCCAGGAAACGCAGGCCGCCCAGCAGACCGCCGACATATCCAAGAAACGGAAACGGCTGGCCGCCGCCCAAAAGCGGGCTGGGGAACTGGAAAAGCTGATTTGCAAAATCTATGAGGACAATGCCCTGGGCAAGCTGCCGGACGCCCGGTATGAGGCCCTGGACGCACAGTATGCCAAAGAGCAGGACGCTCTCAATGCGGAAATCACGGAACTGGAAAAGGCCGTTACCGGCTATGAGCAGAGCCGGAAATCTGCGGAGAAGTTTATAGCCCTGATTGACAAGTATGAGAATTTCGACACGCTGACAAATACCATGCTCAACGAGTTTGTAGAGAAAATTCTTGTCCATGAACGCGCCCGCAAAGGCAGCCAGGACACTACGCAGGAGGTTGAAATCTACTTCAATTTTGTGGGCCGGTATATCCCGCCCGCCTTGCAGCCGGTTCCCCTGACCCCGGAGGAACAGGAAGAACTGCGGAAGAAGGAGGAACGCAAGGACAGGCTTCACCAGAACTACTTGCGCCGCAAGGCTAATGGCAAGCAGAAGGAATGGGAAGAACGCTACAACGCCAAGCGCAAGGCCCAGGTGGAGGCGGCAAAGGCCGCGATCCGGGCCGAGGACATGGAAAAAGGCATTTTTATCCCTGCCGGTCAGCTACCCAGGCAGGAGCCGCGCAAGGCCACCTTACCGGCCAGTGCCGCAGTTTAACCATCACAGTGCAAAGGAGAATGAACATGAGCAAATTGACTTACACCCGCTGCGGAGATTACTACATCCCCGACCTTAAACTTTCCGAGCAGCCGGAAGCTCCAATCGGCAAGTATGGCCGTATGCGGCAACGCTACCTGAAGGAACACCGGCCCGGCCTTTACAGCAGCTTGATTTTGAGCGAAAAGCTGTACCCGCACCTGTTGGAGATTGACCGGGCGGCGCGTGAACGGATGGACGCCATGCTGCCCCGCATGATGGAGGCGGCAGGCGTCACCGAGGAACTGAAAGCCCGTGACCCCATGCGCTGGGTGGGGCTGATGAACACGCTGAAGGTGCAGGCGGAGGAAACAGTTATTATAGAAATTATCATGGAGTGATTAAGGGTGCGGGGAATATTCTCCGCACCCTTAATTAAATCGTATTGCTTGTTGCTATCCCTGATATGAGATAAAATATTTTTAAGGAACTTGCTTTCCTGTGAGGTTTCTGTGACATTTGGTTGATACTCTATAAAGAAAAAGGATGTGAACGCGTGAAAATATTAGTGGTTGAGGATGACCGCCTTTTGAATAATACCCTTTGCTATAACCTGTCTGCCGCAGGCTATGAAGTAGATGCTGCCCTGACAAAAATCGTTGCCGAACGGTTTTGCAGAAAACAAGAGTATGATTTGATTGTCCTTGACATCAATCTGCCGGACGGCAATGGGTTTGATTTTTGCCGGGATATTAAGGAAAGCCACCCAGACACCGCTGTGATCTTCTTGACGGCAAACGATATGGAAAGCGATATGCTCAAAGGCTACGAGCTGGGGGCGGATGATTATGTGACTAAGCCTTTTCCCATGAGCGTATTTCAGAAAAAAGTGTCTGCATTGCTGGCTCGGATCAGAAAGCAATCTGGCGGTGACTTTTACAATGACGGCAACCTGTTTATCAACTTTACGGAAATGACCGCAACGCTGGGCGGGGAAACCATCTCTTTTACCCCGATGGAATACCGGCTTTTGAAAGTGCTGACGAAAAATCCGCAGATTGTTTTGACCCGGCAGGTGCTATTGGAAAAGCTGTGGGATATTGACGGGAATTTTGTGGATGAACACGCGCTGACTTCCACAATCAGCCGGGTACGAAGCAAAATTGAAAATCCAGGCCATGCCTATATCAAAACCGTCTACGGCATGGGATATATGTGGATTGGGGGCGGTAACAAATGAGGACGGAAAAACTCTCGGTCAATAAAGTGTGTATGGTCGTGTGTGCAGCTCTTTTCCTGCTTTCGTTCGCTATGCCATGTACCATATACTTTTTAACAGGGAACGTATTGGCGCTATGCTGTGGATTACTTTATGCGATTTTCGTTGCCGGGTGTATGGCTGCTTTTCTGGCCTTTGTGCGTCGGAAATTAACGCTGTTTTCGGACGCTCTGTGCAAGCTGCTGGATGATATGATGTCATCAGATCAGGCCCCGCCGCAGTACACAGAGGAAGAAAACCTGTTTTATAAAATCCAGCACCGGCTTTCCCGGCTCTATGAAGTGCTGCGGGAAAGCAAAAGCAGTATTGCAAAGGAACGGGCCGACTTGCAGGAATTGATTTCGGACATCTCCCATCAGGTCAAAACGCCGATTGCAAACCTAAAAATGCTTGACGCCACTTTGTTGGAACAAACTGTAACGCCGGAAAAGCAGAGAGAATTTCTTCTGGCAATGGACAGCCAGTTAGACAAGCTGGATTTTCTCATGCAGGCAATGATTAAAACATCACGGCTGGAAGCCGGGGTGATTGCTTTGGAGCCGAAGCCGCAGACCATCTATGATACTCTCGCTGCGGCGCTGGGCGGTATTCTGCTGAACGCAGAGCAGAAAAAGATTGCGGTCACGGTGGATTGCCCGGAAACGGTAACTGCGGCCCATGATCGGAAATGGACAACCGAAGCCCTGTTCAACATTCTGGATAATGCGGTGAAGTACACGGCAGAGGGCGGGAAAATCCATGTAGCTGTGGTGTGCTGGGAAATGTATGTGAAGATTGATATTTCTGATACGGGCATTGGTATTCCAGAACAACATCAAGGGACGATTTTCAAGCGGTTCTACCGTGAGGACAGGGTACATGACGCCCCCGGCATTGGGATCGGCCTGTATCTTGCACGTGAGATTATCACCCGGCAAGGGGGCTTTATCCGCGTTGCCTCGGAAGTTGGCTCTGGCTCCACCTTTTCGGTGTTCCTGCCCCATTCTTGAAATGTCACAGGATTGTGACATTTCAAGGCGTTTTAAGGGAAAATTTAAGAACCGTCGTGACATTTCTGCGAGGTTTTCCCTTTACAATGGAACCATCAAAAAGAAAGGTGGTAGAACTTATGCCTATTTTACAGACAACAGATTTAAAAAAATACTATGGTGAAAAACCGAACATTACAAAGGCGCTGGACGGCGTTTCCCTTTCAGTGGAACATGGGGAATTTGTCGCCATTGTCGGCACATCCGGCAGCGGTAAATCCACGCTGCTGAACATGATCGGCGGTTTGGATGTCCCTACTTCCGGCAAGGTCATTGTGGATGGAAAAGACCTGTCCACCCTGAAAGACGAGCAGCTTACTATTTTCCGCAGACGGAAAATCGGCTTTATCTTTCAGAACTACAATCTTGTCCCTGTCCTCAATGTCTATGAAAACATTGTTCTGCCGGTGGAATTGGACGGCGATCAGGTGGACAAAAACTATATGCAGGAAGTTGTTCGGATGTTGGGCCTGGAAGATAGGCTGAACAATATGCCGAATAATCTCTCCGGCGGCCAGCAGCAGCGCGTGGCGATTGCACGCGCTCTGGTATCGAAACCGGCGATTGTGCTGGCGGACGAGCCGACGGGCAACCTTGACAGCCGGACAAGCAGTGATGTTCTTGGCCTGCTGAAAGTAAGCAGCCAGAAATTTCACCAGACCCTTGTAATGATTACCCATAACAACGAGATCGCCCAGCTCGCGGATCGGATCGTCCGTATTGAGGATGGGAAAATTTCTGAATGAGGGGGTGTTGAAAATGAACGATATTTTATTTGGCAATAATAACAGACCCATTATTAAGAAATTGTCCAGGCGGTACTTTAAGGCCAGCAAAAGCAGGAATATCATTGCTATTGTTGCCATTATTCTTACAACCGTCTTGTTCACAACGATCTTCACACTGGGTTCCGGTTTAATTGATACGGTACAAGACCAAAATATCCGAAAGATGGGCGGGGACGGTCAAGCTGTTCTCAACTACATTAGTGACGAAGTTTTTGATGATGTAAAGGGCAACGAATTGATTGACCGAATTGCCTATACAAAGGCGGTTTCTTACCATCTTAACAATCCGGGGCTTGCGAAATGGCGTTCTGATATGTGGTATATGGATGATACCGCGTTGGAATTTGCCAGATACGAGCCGACAACAGGACACCGCCCCGAAGCTGAAAATGAGATCATAGCCGACACAAAGACATTAGAGGCATTGGGGGTTCCGGCTGAAATCGGCGCGACAGTCACCCTTGATTATGAAATCAAGGGCAAGGAGTACACAACTGATTTTACACTGTGCGGCTTTTGGGAAACAGACAGCCTAAGTAATATCGGGCGTATTATCGTATCGAAAGCCTTTATAGATAGCCATGCCGACTTACTCACCTATACCTATCCTGTGGACAATGATTATTCTGGCATTGTGACGGCGTATATCATGTTCCGTGGCAGCGGCTCCGTAGAAGAAAAATTGCAGCAGCTCCTTACAGAAACCGGCTACACCTGTGACACGCTTGGAGGACAGCCCACAGACGAAAACTATATTGTCGCCCGTGTCAGTCCCGCTTATCAAAGCAGCCCTATCAGTGAAAATTCCGCCCTGTTTATTGCCGGTATTGTGGGAATACTCGCGATTATGGCAACAGGCTATTTGATTATCTACAATATTTTTCAAATCTCTGTTATTCAAGATATTCAGTCCTACGGGCAGCTTAAAACATTGGGAACCACAAGGCGGCAGATCAAAAAGATTATCAACAAACAGGCCCTGCTTCTGTCTGCGGTAGGTATCCCCATTGGCCTGATTATCGGCTTTTTTATTGGCCGCGCTTTAGTTCCGGCTCTGATGAACGGCACAACTTATACTTCCGACGCTGGCGTTGTGGTGACAGTAAATCCGCTGATATTCATTGGCTCGGCTATCTTTGCTTTTGTTACTGTTTCTATCAGTGTGCGAAAACCGGCTAAGATCGCAGGTGCAATCTCACCGATTGAAGCTATCCGCTACACAGAAAATGACGCAGGCGCATTTCAAACAAAGAACCGTCTGGCTGTAAAAAAATCAACCAGCGGCGCAAAAATTCATCGGATGGCCTTGGCAAATTTGGGGAGAAATCGAAAACGAACGATCCTTGTAATCGTGTCTATGACATTGAGCCTGGTACTGTTTAACACCGTATTTACTCTATCCAGTGGTTTTGATATTGATAAGTATGTTGAGAAGTTCTTAAACAAGGATTTTATCATTTCTTCCGCAGACTATTTCAACTATAACTTCGCCCGCAGCGAAACATACTTGTCCGAAACCTTTATCAATGCTGTCCAACAACAGGACGCCTACGAGGATGGCGGCAGACTATATTCCAGCAAGGTGACAGAAGAAAGATTTTCCGCTGAAACAGACGCCGTAACAAATTACAACAAGGACGAATATGGAAATCCTCTTATTGCTCTGTATGGGGCAGACGATTTTCTTCTAAGCTCGATGGATGTAGTCGAGGGCGAAATTGATTGGGATGCTCTTAAAACGGGAAAATACACGCTGTACGCGCTTACAATGGATGACAATGGGAATATAATTGACAATCCATCTATCCATGTCGGAGATACGATCACCTTTCATCACTGGAAGATGAACGGGTTAGCCGGTACACTGGATAACAGCTTTGACCTTACCGTTATGGCAAAAGTTCTTATCAATGAAAATACCGATACAGAACGAAACACGGGCGCGGCACGTTTTTATTTGCCCACAGAACAGTTCAAGCCGCTCTGCCTCAATCTCCTTTTGGTAAGTTTTCCGTTCAATGTTAAGGACGGAATGGACAGCGACATGAGCAGCTTTCTAAGCAACTATGTGGAAAACATTGAGCCGAGCATGGACTATGAATCGAAAGAAACTTACGTTCAGTCCTTTCATAGCATGACATCCCTTATTATTACAATCGGCGGTGCTTTAAGCGTTATTATCGGTCTGATCGGCATAGTAAATTTCATCAATTCGGTATTGACAAGCATTATTACGCGGCAAAAAGAATTTGCTATGCTCCAAAGTATTGGCATGACAGGCAGACAGCTCAAACGGATGTTGTCCTATGAGGGCTTGTATTATGCTGTGGGAACAATTATAGCCTCGTTGATCGTTGGGGTGCTGTTCTCTCTAATCATTGTGCAGGCGATAGCAAGTAGTTTCTGGTTCTTCACTTATCACTTTGTAATTTGGCCGATGTTGATTGTTTATCCGTTTCTTATCTGCTTGACAGTAATTATTCCCACAATTCTTTACCGACAATTTGCCAAAAGCAGCATTATTGAAAGGCTTCATCAAAATTGAGTTTGTCCGGCATAGGTAGCTGAATAAGGACATCTAAATAAGCGACTGAATCCATTAGAAAACCGGGGGCATTCTGCCTTCGGTTTTCTAATTGTCACAAACTTGCGAGATTTCAGCGTGTTATTATGTCGAAACGCTGTTATGCTGTGAGGATTTTGTGAGGATTATAGGCTAAGATATAAGAAATTGAGGAAAGAATGTACTGCCCGGCGGCAGAAAAGAAAAAACCGCCGAAGGGCAGGCTGCTTAACACGCCCATAATGTCTGGAACGGCGGTATCATGGAGGTATCGCCGTGTTTCTTTGCATCGTTCATCCGCCTAATTTGTTAAAAAAAGCCCAGCCACCGAACCTGCCCCGTCTGGCAGCCAGTGCGAAAATTGTCATTCTGTAAGTGAATATTGGAGTTTTTGCGCTCGAATAGCTTTCTGCTGTCCGGGCGCTTTTTCATACCTGTGGGGACGGAACATCGGGTCAACATGGCCCGAACCTTGCCCCCGGTGCCGTTCCCCGCCGCCCCGTTCAGATTTTCCCGCAAAAATCTGAACGGAGGAAAGGCAGATGGAAGTCACCATCAATTACAACGGACAAGCTGTGGCCGTGGAGGTCACGCTGGAAGTCTATGAATTTCTTGACCGGGCCGACCACAAAGCCGAGAACCTGTCCCATGAACAGCGGCGGCATTGGGATGGCCGGGAGTTTGACGAATACATAGTTGCCACCGAGGGCGTGGGTATCTACGGCGAAACGCCGGAGGAATACCTTTGCCGCATGGAAACGCTGGACGAGCTGATGGCCGTCCTGGACACCTGCACCGAGGCCCAGCGCCGCCGGTTCCTGCTCTATGCCCTGGACGGTTTGAGCTATGCGGAGATCGGAACGATTTGCGGCTGCTCAAAGTATTCTGTCCGGGACTCCATT
>CABIYL020000016.1:82713-91338 GCA_902362925.2 Clostridiales bacterium
AATCCTTTTGGAGCGCGAGGAACGGGCCGCCCGCCTGCGGCTGATTGCCACCTTGCCGGAGGCCCTGTCCCATGCCACTCCCACCCAGGCCCGCCGCATCCGGGACTACTACATCGCCGGTATCAACCAGCCGAAAATTGCCCGGATGGAGGGCGTACACAGCAGCAAGGTCAGCGTTGCCATTCGGCGGGGCCTGCGGAATATGCGCCGCTGCTATGACGGCCTTTTCCCATCAGAGTGAGGGCGGGCCTATGCAGACCATCAACCTCAAACAGTATTATCCGTTCTGCACCGAGGATACCTTTGTGGAGGTGTCGGATGAAATCGTTGAAGCGTTCCTGCTGGACAAGCGGGCCGAGGCTGCCAGGGAGCGCAAGATGTACCGCTACAAGGCCCACTACTCCCTTGACTGTGACGATGGGATTGAAAAAGCCGCCATCGGCTGGGCGCAGCCATCGCCGGAGGACTACATCGTACAGAAAGAGGAACAGGCCGAACACGCCGAACTGCTCCGGCGGCTCTATGAGGCCATTTCCTCTCTGCCCCCAACGCAGGCCCGCCGCGTCCATGCCCGATATATGCTGGGGATGAAAGTAAAGGACATTGCCGCGATGGAGGGCATTACCCCATCCCAGGCTGGGAAGTCCATCCATGCGGCGCTCCGGCGGATGCGCCGGTACTTCATACGCCGGAAATGGACAAGCGGCCTATGAAAACCATCAACCTGAAAAAATACTACTACCCGATTTGCAAGAAAGACACCTTTGTGGAAGTGCCGGACGAGGTTGCAGACACCATTGTGGAGGAAAGCCGCGCAGAGAACGCCAATGACGCAAAGCAGCACTATCACTGTTACTCTCTGGACGCTTCACCCGGCATAGAACACCATTTCCCGGAACAAGTCATCTCCCCGGAAGATATTCTGATGGAGAAAGAAACGGAACGGGAACAGGAGGCCGCCCGCGCCCTGATGATGGAACGGCTCCAGGAGGCTCTTGCCACCCTGACACCCCGGCAGGCAAGCTGCCTTCATGCCCGGTTTTGGGAGGGCAAGCCCTTTAAGGAGATTGCCGAGGCCGAAGGCTTCATGACATCAGCGGCCATTGTCACGGTTCGCAACGCCATTATCAAGTTACAGAAATATTATATCAAGCGCGGCTGGATGGAGCCGCCAAAGGAGAAAACGATATGCACAAAGACAACACCGCCCAAGCGAAATCGAAAAAGGACGAGCGCGAAGAAGTCCTGAAGGAAATCCGGCAGCTTGAGAACCGCCAGAAGATTTTGGAGAACAAGCAGCGCAATGAGGAACGCAAGGCCCGCACCCGCCGCCTGATTGAGCGCGGGGCCATTTTGGAGGGCATTTTTCCTCTGGCCCCCGGCCTTCCCGGCGTAGAGGTCAAGGCGTTCCTGATTGCCCTGTCCCATCTTCCGGGGGCGGCGGAACTGGCCGCAAAACTGCCGAAATCCGGGGACAAGCCGTAAGTCCCTTGTTTACAAGGGCGCACTTATGCACCGTTACCGGTGTTGTGCGCCCTGCCGGGGGCTGTTGCGTACTTCGTCCGCGATGGGGCGCTACCCTCCCCAAACCCCTTGTGCGCTCCGCAGAGCCAAACACCCGCTTCGCGTCTGTTCGGTTCCACGGAGCCTAAATCGCCTCACGGAAAGGAGGTGCGTGTTATCGCCATCTGCCATATCCCCATCAAAATCATCCAGCGCAGCAAGGGCAAATCCGCCGTTGCCGCAGCCGCCTACCGCAGCGGCACCAAACTGACAAATGAGTGGGACGGCCTGACCCATGACTACACCCGCAAGGGCGGCGTTGTCCATGCGGAAATCATGCTGCCCGTCCACGCCCCGCCGGAATTTGCAGATCGCTCCACCCTCTGGAACAGCGTGGAGCAGATCGAGAAAGCGAGGGACAGCCAGCTCGCCCGCGAGGTGGAAGTTGCCCTGCCCCGTGAGCTGACACGGGAGCAACAACTTGCCCTTGTCCGGGCCTATGTGAAGAACAACTTTGTTGCCGCCGGTATGTGTGCAGACTTCGCACTCCATGACAAAGGGGACGGAAATCCCCATGCCCATATTCTGCTGACGATCCGCCCGCTGAAAGAAAATGGTGAGTGGGGCGCAAAGTGCCGCAAGGTCTATGACCTGGACGAGCGCGGCCAGCGTATCCCAAATGGTAAAGGGGGCTGGAAGAATCACCGAGAGGACACCACCGACTGGAATGACAAAGGAAAAGCTGAAGTCTGGCGGGCGGCGTGGGCGGACTATACCAACCGGGCATTGGAAGCAGCCGGAAGGCCGGAGCGTATCGACCACCGCAGCTACAAACGGCAGGGCCTTGATAAAATCCCTACCGTCCACATGGGCGTAGCTGCTACCCGCATGGAGCGCCGAGGAATTGCAACCGAAAAAGGTAATCTCAACCGCCAGATTTCCGCCGACAACAAACTGCTCAAAGAGATCAAGGCCCGCATTACCCGGCTTTACAACTGGTCAAAAGCGGAAGCCGGAAAGCCTGCCAAGAAAGGCATTATGGCTGAACTGTGGGAGGCACAGCAGCAACTAAAACAGGCCAACACCCGCACTGGCAAAATCCGGGCTTTGCAGGAGAGCGCCGCCTTGTTCTACTTTTTACAGTCGAATGGTATCCAGTCCATGCAGCAGCTGCATGAAAAGATGGTGGACATGAATGCCCGCTACTATGATCTGCGCGGCAAGATCGTCAGCGCCGAGCGCCGGATTGCCGCTCTCACCGAGCGCGGGGAAATGTGGGCGCAGTACAACAGGTACAAGCCCATCCGCAGGCAGCTTAACAAGGTGAAACCAGCAAAACGGGAACTGTTCGAGCAGCGTCACAGCCGGGAACTGGCTCTCTATGAAGCAGCGGCCCGGTATCTGAAGGAACTGAAAGATGGCGGCGAGGCCCTTACGCCCAAGGCATGGGAACGGGAGATCGCCCAGCTGACCGCTGAAAAAGAGGCAAACACTTTGCAGATGAAAGCTATGCGGAACGAATTGAAGGCCGCCGAACAGCTCCGCAAGGCAGTCAATCTGTTAGCCCGACAGGGCCAGCACCACAAGAAGGAGGAACACGAGCTATGACCATGACCCATTGGCCGGTTTGGAATGCGGCAACATGAGGAAACACAACACTGCCCCCGTCCCCATTATGGACTATCGCCAATATCGCAAGGTACGGCGGCTGGTACATGAGTGCTGCAACTATGACGGCGGCAACTGTATTGCGCTGGACGATGGGGAGGAATGCGTCTGCGTCCAGTCCATTTCCTACTCCTTGTTGTGCCGCTGGTTTCGGGCGGCGGTGCTGCCGCTGGACAAGGAACTGGAAACAGCCCTGTTTTATCGGCTGGACGCCAAGCGTTGTACCGTATGTGGGGCATTGTTCCGCCCAGGCTCCAACCGGGCCAAATACTGCCCGGAATGTGCCGGACACATGAAGCGCATCAAGGCCGCCCAGCGCAAGCGCAAACAGCGGGCGAAGTGTCACGCTTTAGGGCCTGAAAAGCCCTTGTAAATCAAGGCTTTTTTCGAGGGTGTCGGCGGGAGCCTGATAGATTTATCCTCTGGCCCCCAAAACGGCCCTCTAAATGGGGACTAAGCCCCAATACGAACCTAAGGAGGAACCTATGTCAGATAACCGAAAATATTACTACCTGAAACTCAAAGAGAACTACTTTGACGATGACTCCATCGTACTGCTGGAAAGTATGCAGGACGGTGTCTTGTACTCCAACATCCTGCTCAAGCTGTATCTGAAATCCCTGAAACACGGCGGGCGGCTCCAGCTGGACGAGAATATCCCTTACACGGCGCAAATGATCGCTACCATCACCCGCCAGCAGATCGGCACTGTGGAGAGGGCCTTGCAAATCTTCCTGAAACTGGGCCTTGTGGAAGTGCTGGACAGCGGCACATTCTACATGAGCAATATCGAACTGCTGATCGGCCAGTCCTCTACCGAGGCCGAGCGAAAGCGGGCGGCGAGGCTCCAAAACAAGGCTATTTCCGCGCCCCGGACAAATGGCGGACATTTGTCCGCCATTCGTCCACCAGAGATAGAGATAGAGTTAGAGAAAGAGATAGAGATAAAGAGAGAGATAGAGAAGGGACAACCCGCCCGCGCCTATGGTCGTTACCAGAATGTTTTCCTGACCGATGAAGAACTGGCAGATTTGCAGGCCAGCTTTCCCACCGTATGGGGTCAGTACATCGAAAAGCTGTCGGAGTACATGGCTTCTACCGGCAAGCGGTATCAGAGCCATGCCGCTACCATCCGGCGCTGGGCCAGCGAGGACGCCAGGAAAGCGGCTCCGGCCTCTCGCAACCGGGATTACAGCGTAAAGGAGGATGAAACCGTATGATGGAGATTACCGCAGAAATCCGGGCGCTGATCGACAAGGCAGCCGCCGGTGTGGAGCTGGCCGGGGACGAGTACATAGACCCGGCAGACGGCCTCATTCACTGTAAGAAGTGCGGCGGCCAGAGGCAGACAGTTGTGCCATGCTTTGGAAAACCAGGCTACTTCATGCCCCGCTGTATCTGCCAGTGCCAGCGGGAGTCCGAAGAACAGCGCAAGGCCGCCGAGGAACGGCAGCGCCGCATGGAGCGGATCAAGCGCCGGAAAGCCCAGGGCCTGCAAGACCGCTATCTGTACGACTATACCTTTGCCAATGACAACGGCCAAAATCCCCTGATGGACAAGGCCCGCGCCTATGTGGAGAACTGGAAGGAGGCATACCGAAACAACACCGGCTTGCTGCTGTTTGGGGATGTGGGAACCGGAAAGTCCTTTTTCGCCGGATGTATCGCCAACGCCCTGCTTGACCGGGATGTGCCGGTGCTGATGACGAACTTTCCCACCATCCTGAACCGTCTGACGGGGATGTTTTCTGAGGATAGAGCGGAGTTTATCGCCAGCTTTGACGAGTATGACCTGCTTATCATTGACGATCTGGGTGTAGAGCGCAGCACCGAGTATGCGATGGAGCAGATGTTTTTCGTCATTGACAGCCGCTACCGCAGCCGCAGGCCCATGATCATCACCACAAACCTGAAGCTGCGCGAACTGAAGAACCCGCCCGACCTGGCCCACGCCCGTATCTATGACCGCATCCTGGAAAGGTGCGCCCCGATCCTCTTTGACGGAAAAAACTTCCGGGAGGAAAATGCCGGAGCCACCAAACAGGCGGCGAAAGACCTTGTGAACCGTAAGCACGAGTAATTTTTTGCCGGACGGCGCAGCCCCGCCCGGAGAAAGGAGCGCCATGAGCGAAGAACCCAGTACCATGCAGACCGCAGACATCACTTCGGCCAGAGCGCCGGAGGACGCTCCCGCGCTGGTCAAGAAAATCGGCAAGACCACCTACAAGGTGCGCGTCCATTTCAGCCAGACCAGCACCGAAACTATGAGCGACAAGATCAAGCGTATGCTCAAAAACGAGATACAGCAGATGTGACTGGCTGATAAAGCCAGCCGCCTTGTGCTAAACTGATGATGGTACACACCAAAACTTTTAGCCAAGGAGGAGACAAAAATGCTGTACACAGAAAAAGGGAAAAACGAGATTGAACGCATCCGTGAGGTGTTTAAGGAACACATCCGACAAATGACCGCTTATGATTTGGTTTGGTCAGACAAAGTTGGCTATGTTTGGCTGGCTATTTCCCTTGACCCGTTCTATGTTGACACCGGCAACAGGATAGAGTCTGCGGCAGATCTCTGCTGGGAATGCCTGAATGATGTTGCGATGGATGTTATGGAGATGACAGGAAACGATCACGACATTGAGGACGCCGATCCGCTGGAACTGGCCGAGATTAAGCGGCGCTGGAAACCCTATATCGACCAACTGCCGGAATATGCATATATCTGCGACGATTTACTAAGTGGACGCAAATAATTCACATGCAAAAGTGCCAGAAGCAATAAAATGCTTCTGGCACTTTGTTACGAATTTTAGAGCTTTCTATGGTTTCGATACTCTATTATTCCCCAAAACAGTCCGAGAATAAACAGCGCGACCACAATAATAAAACTGTATTTGAATGGTACGCCAAAATGTTCTTCTATGACATCAAGAGTTCCGATAGCACTGAGTAAAGAAATAATGTATAGCAGAACATTCAAAATCGTAGAGTTTCTGCTTTTCTTTAGTTCATTTTGTGCAGTCAAATAGGATATTTTTAGGTGAAGAGCTTCTGCGTGTTTTTTGTAAGGCTCGCTTTCCTTAATGTAGTTCAATAAATTATGAGTTTCGATTGGAAGATTAGGAGAGCAAAAAAGATTCTGCAAGTAAATATCATTTCGTACCGACCGCCGAAGATCTGTTTCATGTTCAAGATTGGAGTTTTGAAAAACATGAATATAGAGTTTTAGCGCTTCCAAAATAATGGCTGGATATAGCACCGTATTGAAATTATTATAATCAAAGTCACAGATTACACTACAACCAGCTTGTGGATAATATTTGTATATTTCCACTGTACTAATGTCTTTAATTGGTTCAACGGGTGCTTTCGTGCTAATAAGTTTGCAGAAATAATCAGCAATGCTCTCGATATTATTTGAAAAGACTAATGTGTCATGGACAAATGAAGACTCTTGCGAACGATAACTCTTATTTGTTAATTCCCAGAAAAACTCGGAAATATTTTCATATATTATTTCGGAAATTTTGATTCCTGCCTCGACGGGTTTCTCTTCATTAAAAAATTGATATTTCTCCACAGACAGCAGGTTATAGTTTCCCGCTTTGCCCTCAACCTCATCTTTGGTAAGTGGTTCTCCGGTTTTATAATTAATGACTTCAAAAACGACAAACAAAACACTGTTCATCATAAAGGCACCGGCATCAATTTGATACATCTGGCCATTTATCCAAACTAAAAATGGCTCTATCCAGAAAGTAAATTTGATTTTGAAATATCGTTCATCAACTAAGACAGATTGTGCGTGTCTAAGATTGATATAGAAACCGGAATCTTTCAAAGAGTCACTTGCATCGTTTTCTTTTTCAGCTGAATCTTTTGGTTTAAAGGAAAATGTAGTCGCTTGATGTACATAATCATATTGGGCCTTTACCTCCATTTTCCCATCAACAGAAGCGATAATCTCATCTGTTGCCACGAAAGAAAGATGATGCTTTTCCAGCAAGGATTGCATCTGCTTCTTTTTGTGCGGGACAACATTACGGAGTTTTCGTAAAAACCAGTTTGTCACTTTATACTGTGTCGAATTATATGCGCTTAAAAATAAAACGGTATCATCCACTTGCAATGACCTCCGACCCCGTCAGTAAAATTTATATTATTAATTATACAGCCAAATGACATACACAACAAGCATGGTGCAACAGATAATACTGTTGCTTATTTTTTTGATTAAAAAATCCTTGACAATTCGTTTCTGGCAAGACCGCGAAAAGCATTTTGATTTCCTGCGGTTCCCGGCTGGCCCCCTTTGACATCCCCCAGCTCCGGGAGATTATGAGCTATGACGAACTGGAGCTTGACCGCATCGGGGATCGGAAAACAGCGGTTTTCTTCACGATTTCCGACACCACCCCGACTTATAACTTCATTGTGGCCCTGGCCTTTTCGCAGATGTTCAATCTTCTGTGTGAACGGGCGGACAATGTTCACGGGGGCCGCCTGCCCCATCATGTGCGGGTGCTGTGGGACGAGGCGGCGAACACGGGGCAGGTGCCCTCGCTGGAGAAACTTGTCGCCGTTATTCGTTCCCGTGAGGTGAGTCTGTGCCTGTTCTACCAGCAGTACGCTCAATGCAAGGCCATTTACAAAGACAACGCGGAAACGATCCTGGGAAACATGGACAGCGTGATCTTCCTGGGTGGCCGGGAAAGCTCCACCATCAAGGAAATTTCCGAGAACTGGCTGGGAAAGGCTACAATCTCCATGCAGACCGAGGGCCGCTCCCGTGGACAGTCGGAAAGCTACAACCAGAACACCCAGCGGCTGGGCCGGGAACTGATGACACCCAGCGAGCTGGCTACAATGTCGGGCGACAAGTGCATTTTGCAGTTGCGGGGCCTGCCCCCGTTCTTTTCGTCCAAATACGATTTGAAACAGCACCCAAATTACAAGTACACGGCTGAGGCCGATAAAAAGAAAAACGCCTTTGACCTGGATAAGCTCATCAACCGCCGCAGGCGGCCTGGGCTTAACGAGGCTTGTGAGGTGTACGAGGTAGACGCATCGGACACGGGGCCCGTAAGCGAGGACGAGGACATCCTCAACTACGACGACGTGGACGATCCGGATGCCTATGTATAAATCACTTCTGGACAAAGTGTCCAGAGGTCGCAACCTGCCGCCCAAACGGGCGGCTTTTTTCATGGCCGGGACAATCCCGGAGAAATGGAGGATATATGGAATTTTTCGCTTCTGCTATCACGACTTTGCAGACTTTGGTTGTTGCGCTGGGCGCTGGCCTGGGCGTGTGGGGCGTTGTCAACCTGCTGGAGGGCTACGGCTCGGACAACCGTGCGACACGTTCCTAACTGAAAAGGTTAGGCACTAAGTCGAAGGGCTTTATAGCCTGAAATCTTAGGAGAACTGACAATCCGATGGGTGGAA
>CABIYL020000017.1:0-86151 GCA_902362925.2 Clostridiales bacterium
GCGCTGTATAATAGAATAGTTGATTTTGATTGGTGCAAGCCAGTTGAAATAGTTGGTGTTGATTGCGGTGAGGGTCCACCCGTTCCCATCCCGAACACGGCAGTTAAGCTCACCTGCGCCGAAAATACTTGGCTGGAGACGGCCTGGGAAGATAGGTAACGCCAACACAAGAGTGAAGCGGCAGACGTAAGTCTGCCGCTTCTTTTTTGTTTTTCGGAAGCAATGCAAAATACCCCATGCGGTACCTACCGCAGAGGGGGCCATTCAGAT
Organism: Clostridiales bacterium; assembly: GCA_902362925.2. Classification (GTDB taxonomy): domain Bacteria; phylum Bacillota; class Clostridia; order Oscillospirales; family Oscillospiraceae; genus Pseudoflavonifractor. The sequence goes on from CABIYL020000017.1 coordinate 271, forward strand.
TGCCATGGAAGAGCTGCCCATTACCATCCACGGCGCCCGGGTGCTGGTTATCGGCTACGGCCGGGTAGGTCGGATGACTGCCCAGCGGTTCCAGGCACTTGGGGCAAAGGTCAGCGTGTCAGCCCGGAAGTATGCGGACCTGGCCTGGGCAGAAAGCCTGGGGCTGGGCGTGGAGCAGACCGGCCGTCTTTTGGGCTGGCTGTGCGGCTATGACCTTGTGATCAACACCGTGCCGGCCCGGGTGCTGGGCGAGGCGGAGTTGGGAGACCTGAAGCCGGGATGTCTGGTCATCGACCTTGCCTCAAAGCCCGGGGGGGCGGGAGAGTCCCTTGGATAAAAAACAGACATAGGAACAGGGAAGCCCCGATAGAATGTCGGTGAGCCTGAAATGTAGGCTCGGAAGGAGGAGTCCAACATGAAACGGGCGGAGACCTACCCTGTCACCTGCCGCTATTCAGAGGAAGGCCCAAGATTGGAGGAACTGCTGGCAGAACTGGCCCGGGAGAGAAGGGAGGCGGGGCGGCTTGGCGGAGCCCAAAGTGGGCCTGTACCTCCGCCTCTCCCGTGAGGACGAGGAGAGAGGCGAGTCCCAGAGTATTTCCAACCAGCGGGAGTATCTTAGGCAGTACGCCGCAGCCAGGGGATGGACGGTGGCGGCAATCTACACCGACGACGGCTACACCGGCACCAGCTTCAACCGCCCGGGATTCCGGCGGCTGCTGGCGGATGTTGAAGCGGGTAAAATCAACACTGTGCTGACCAAGGATCTGTCCCGGCTGGGCAGGGACCAGATTGGCACCATGTACTACTACCAGATCTACTTTCCACAGCGCCGGGTGCGGTACATCGCCGTCAGCGAGGGCATCGACACCGGAGCTGCCGGCAGCGGGGAGCTGATTCTCCCCTTTCTGGCGGCGGCCAACGATTTTTACACAGCCGATATCTCCCGCAAGGTGCGCACTGCGCTGGAGGTGCGGAAGAAGAGCGGCCGGTTTATCGGCGCACAGCCGCCCATGGGCTACCGGAAGGACCCGGAAGAGCCGGGACATCTGATTCCCGACCCGGAGACCGGTCCGGTCATTGGGCTGCTGTTTCGCACATTCCTCTCCTGCGGCTCCGTCAGCGGCACTGCAAGGGCCATGACCGAGGGAGGGATTCCAACCCCATCCCAGTACAAAAAGGGGGCACAGGGCCGGTTTCCGGGGTTGTGGAGCGGCACCATGGTGCGCCGAATCCTGACCAATCCCACCTATGCGGGGCATCTGACCCAGAACCGGGCCAGAAAGGTGGGATACAAAGTAGAAAAACGGGTGACACTGCCCAGAGAAGCGTGGATTGTGGTGCCCAACACCCACCAGCCGCTGGTGAGCCAGCAGGTCTTTGACCGGACGCAGGCGCTGCTGGACGTACGGAGCTATGCACCCAAAACCGGGAATAGCCATCTGCTGACCGGGCTGGCCTTCTGCGCTGACTGCGGCTCCCCCATGACCTATGTCAGCAGCAGAGGCGGGACGTGCTACATGGTCTGCCAGGGGAACAGGAGAGGGGGGTGCGCGTCCTCTCACTGTGTGCGGGAGGACGCTGTGCTGGAGAGCATCCGCCGTCAGCTGGCGGCCCTTGCGGCGGATACAGGAGCGCAGGCGGAGCCGCCGGAAGAGCACCTTCCCTCGTTGGAGGATAAAATGGAGGCTATGACCCGGTGGGCGGATACAGCCGGGCGGCTGTACCGGGACCGGGCAGCTGGGCTGCTGACGGAGGAGGAGTTTTGTGCCCTGCTGGACCAGGCACGCCGGACCAGAGAGGCGGCGGAGCGGTACAGGAATCAGGCCAGCGACGCCCGTGAGGCGGCACGGCAGGCGGAGACGCTGGAGCGGCTGGACCGGGACACTCTGACCGCCCTGGTGGAGCGGGTGTTGGTGCACCGCGAGAAGACGCTGGAGGTGTTTTTCCGCTTTCGTCCACCGGAGGAGGGCTGAGGGAGGCACTTGTATTCCCGGTGGATTTATATTAGAATTGAAAGCGTATGGCCAACCCCCTGGGGGGCGCACCGCCGCGGGCGGGAGCTGCTGGGCGGGAAATCAGATGAGAGGATGAGTTCCATGAGAGACGAGACCTTTATCGAGCAGGTGCTGCCCGCCCAGAAGCGGATTGCCCTCATTGCCCACGACAACATGAAGCCGGAGATCATCGACTGGTGCCAGAAGAACCGGGAGGTTCTCAGCGGCCACTTCCTCTGCGGCACGGGCACCACGGCCCGGATGATTGCCGACCGCACCGGCCTGCCGGTCTACGGCTATAACAGCGGCCCTCTGGGCGGCGACCAGCAGGTGGGCGCCCAGATTGTGGAGGGGAAAATCGACCTGGTGATCTTCTTCTCCGATCCCCTCACCGCCCAGCCCCACGACCCGGATGTGAAGGCCCTGCTGCGCATCGCCCAGGTCTATGACATTCCCATCGCCAACAACCGGGCCACCGCCGACTTCCTCATCAGCTCGCCCCTGATGAACAGCACCTATACCCACTATGTCACCGACTTCAAGCAGGCGGTGTCCAAGCGGGCGGCGACCCTGTAAGGGCGGCATTCTTACAAAAGAGAGGTTATCTATGGAGCAGGCAGCAATTCGGCTCAAGCGGGGAGAAGGCCGGTCCTTCAAGTCGGGCGGTCCCTGGATTTACGACAACGAGATTGGGGAGATTACCCCCAACTGTGAGGACGGCGGCATTGTCCGCATTGAGGACTACAACGGCTACGTGCTGGGCTGGGGATTTCTCAACCGGAAATCCACCATCGCGGTGCGGGTACTGTCCCGGAAGGCGGACGCGGTGATTGACGAGGCCTTCCTGGAGGCCCGTGTGCGTGCGGCGTGGCAGTACCGGAAAGACACGGTGGAGACGGACAGCTGCCGGGTTATCTTCGGCGAGGCGGACTTTCTCCCCGGTCTGGTGGTGGATAAATTCTCCGACGTGCTGGTGGTGGAGTCCCTGGCGCTGGGCATCGACCGGCTGAAGGACACCATTCTCAAGGCCCTGGTGAAGGTGCTGGCAGAGGACGGCATTGCCATCCGCGGCATCTATGAGCGCAGCGACGCCAAGGTGCGGCTGAAGGAGGGCATGGAGCGGGTGAAGGGATTTTTGTCCACACCCTTTGACACAAAAGTGGAAATTCTGGAGAACGGCGTGCGCTACCTGGTGGACGTGGAGGAGGGCCAGAAGACCGGCTACTTCCTGGATCAGAAGTATAACCGCCGTGCCATCCAGCCCCTGTGCCGGGGCAAGCGGGTACTGGACTGCTTCACCCACACCGGCGCCTTTGCCCTGAACGCCGCCGTAGCCGGCGCCCGTGAGGTCATCGGCGTGGACGCCTCGGAGACCGGCGTGCGCCAGGCGGAGGAGAACGCTCGGCTCAACGGCGTGGAGGACCGGGTGAAGTTCCTGTGCCGGGATGTGTTCGACCTGCTGCCCGAGATGGACCGAAACGGAGAGCGGTTTGACGTGGTTATCCTGGACCCGCCTGCCTTTACCAAGTCCCGGGATTCGGTGAAAAAGGCGGTGCGGGGTTACCGAGAGATTAACCTCCGGGGCATCCGGCTGGTGGAGAACGGCGGCTATCTGGCCACCTGCTCCTGCTCCCACTTCATGACGCCCGAACTCTTCACCAACACCATCGCCCAGGCGGCCCGGGATGCCCATCGCCGTCTGCGCCAGGTGGAGTACCGGACCCAGTCCGCCGACCACCCCATCCTCTGGGGCGCGGATGAGTCCTACTATCTGAAGTTTTACATCTTCCAGGTCTGCGACGACATGTGAATGAAGCCGGAGGGGCGCCCGCCAATGGCGGGCGCCTCTTTTTCAGGCTTGTGTTTATCCAACTGACAGCTCCGCAGGGGTGGATTTTGAGGCAGCTGCACGGCTGGGGGTACGGGTCATCTGGGCATTGTCCCTGCCGGGCAAGACGGCGCCGGTGACCGCCGGCGAGAGCATCAAAAACACCATCTACAATATGTTGAGCGAGTTAGGAGTGTGAGCATGGAAGACTGGAAGGTAGGCTTTGCCTTTTGCGGCTCCTTCTGTACATACGACAGCGCCATGGCCGCCCTGGAGGCGGTTCACCGGCGCTGGAAGGACGTGACGCCCATTATCTCCGAGCGCAGCGCCGCCACGGACACCCGTTTTGGCTGCGCCCATGATTTTATGAAGGAGATGCAGCGCATCTGCGACAAGCGGCCCATCGACTCCATCCTGGGCGCCGAGCCCATCGGCCCCAAGAAGCTGCTGGACGTACTGGTTATCTGCCCCTGTACGGGCAACACCCTGGCCAAGCTGGCCGCCGGTGTGACCGACTCCTCGGTGACCATGGCGGCCAAGGCCCATCTGCGCAATGGACGGCCGCTGGTCATTGCAGTGGCCACCAACGACGGCCTGGCGGGCAGCGCCAAGAACATCGGTGCGCTGATGGATAAGAAGAACGTGTATTTTGTCCCCTTCCGCCAGGATGACCCCACGGGCAAGCCCACCTCTCTGGTGGCGGACTTCACTCGGATTCCCGAGACGGTGGAGGCGGCCATGGAGGGCAGGCAGGTGCAGCCGGTGCTGCTGGGCAGCCCCTGAACAGGAGAAAAACGCAGACAGCCCGCGCCGGTACCGGCGCGGGCTGTTCATGCAAAGGAAGGAAAGAGGGATACATGAAATGAAGAAGACGCTGTCTCTCGCTGATTCTTATCCTACGGCAGAATTGTAAACAAAGAAAACAAAAAGTATTACAAAAGAATTAAATCGGAAAAAGAATTGGAGCGCACACCGAAAGATGTGCGCTCCAAGCGTTTTTATTCCTGGGGAGCGGAGGAGACAATGGGGATGCCCTCCGGCGGGGTGTTGCCGTCAGCATCCGGCGTGACGGAGGGAGAGGCCGACGGGGACTCGGAAGGAGTCACCGAAGGCGACGGGGATGGGGACTCCGACGGCGCTGTGCTCTCCGATGGGGAGGGGGAAGGCGTCACGGACTCAGACGGAGAGGGCGACGCGGACTCGGACGGGGAGGGAGAGGGTGTCACCGGGGTCAGGTTCCGCAGGCCGGTGGCCGGGTCGATGCCCCAGAGGGCGGCGTCGGCGGGGTTGTAGAAGTAGTAGGCGTTGCGCACCGAGAAGGTATCGGTGTGGATGACGGTGTCGCTGATGACGTTGCCGTCAGCGTCCCGCAGGCGCTGGTGAACCTCTACCTTGCGTCCGGTGTAGCCGGTGCGGGTGGAGTCCTTCTGGGGCTGGCTCCCCTGGGGGACGGAGTCGCTGGGCTCGTAGTAGGTCTCATAGGGGATGGTCTCCAGCAGGACGTAGTAGGGGTCGCCATAGATGCCGGTGGTGTTGGTGCCGTAGATGGTCACGTTGCACCAGCGGCGGCCGCTGCTGTCCTTGGTGAGGGTGGTCTCAATCTTGATGGGGTAGTCGGTGTTGTTCTTGAACTTGAAGTCAAGGGTATCGCTGTATACGGTGGCGTCCATGCCGGAGGGCAGGTAGCCCACGTCGTATTTGTGCTTGGTGCGCTCCACCGTCTCCAGATTGGCCTTGAGGGTGGTGTAGTAGATGGTGGAGGAGAGCTGGCAGATGCCGCCTGCCCAGGTGTCCTGGGTGGTGCCGCTGACGTAGGCGCCCGCCTTCAGATAGCCGCCCGCCTGAGAATAGGGGCCGCACAGCTCATTATAGGAGAACACCTCGCCGGGCAGCAGGATGGTGCCGTTGACCCGCTGGCAGGCCAGATCCACGTTGTGCCAGCGGTTGGAGGGGCCGGCGGTCTTGGTGCTGCTCTTACCCAGCACGTCCTTGAACAGGCTGTTCTCCAGCTTCTCGGTGGTCATATCGGGCTCGGTCAGGGTGAGGGGTACCTCACAGTCCTCCCCCTCCTCGGTGCGCTCCATCAGCGCCTGGGCGGTGGAGATGCCGAAGCTGACGCCGGTGACCGAGGGGACAATCTCGCTGGTCTCCTTGTCCAGGTAGGCGTCCACAGGATCCTTGTACACCTCGCGGTAGATGGCCTCAAAGTCCAGCTCCTCAGGGGGGGTGACGTGGGGAGCCACCTCGATGGAGGTGCGGCCGGTGAGCAGGCTGTCAATCACCAGGTCGCGGAAGTCGGCGGCGTTGACGCTCAGGCCGGAGACGCCCTTGTGGATGATCAGGGCGGTGTCGGTCACCTCATAGGTGCTCTCGGTGAGGCCGGAATCCAGCGCTCTGGTCAGCTCGCCGGGCAGGTCGGAGAGCAGCTGCTCCAGCTTCTCAGAGGGCTGGAGCTGGGCCTCGATGGCGTAGCCGCTGCCGAAGGCGGCCTTCAGCCAGGCAACGCCGCCGCCCAGGAAACCCTGCTCACGGCCATGGGACCAGGCATCCGCCGCCAGGGCCGACGCGTCCAGCTGGAACAGCGGGGTATCCGAGGAAATCTCCCTGCTGAGCTGGGGGTACTCGCTGCTGGTCAGCTGGAACGAGGTGGGATACCAGCCCTCAGATTCCCGGCTGATGGTCTGCTCTGCCTGCTCCCGGGTCATGCCGGACAGGTCCAGGGTGTGGTCGGTCACTGTCAGCGTGGTGTTGGGAAGAATCTTCCCAGCGCTCACCCAGGCGCACAGGGCCAGGTAGGCGCCGATCAGAAGCACCAGAACTGCAATGACAACGATGACGGCAATCTTTGCGCCGCCGGAGCTGTTCTTTTTCGGTATGACGCGCTTGCCATCCGCATTGTTTGCCATGATAATCACTCCAATATCCCGCAGAATCTACGAAATCAGTATACATTATAGGACCCGGTGATGGGGAAAGCAACTACAGAACGGTTACACATTTTTGGCGCTGTACCGGGGGCGCCCTGTCCCGGACCCGCACCGGGAATGTCCGGGATGGAATACCTGCCCCTCTTTACAAGAAAGTGCTTTCGTTGTATCATATCTCCATCCGCATTTCTGGCCGTCTCCGGCCGACGGAGCGCTGCACTCCGTGACCATTGTATCATGTTTCGCCGGCCACGGGGCAGCAGACCGCAAATTTTAATGATTTTAAAGAAAAAATCAATCTATTTTTTCCAGAGATATGATATTATATGATGCAGCAGAGAACGGCGGCCTCGTCCGCCGGAGCGGAATATAGGAGGCGCTACGCATGGCGTACAGCTACAACAACAACAGCGGCGGCAGCAACAACGGGGACTTGATGTCCTGGATTGTGGTGGTGGCGGCCCTGGTAATCTTCTGGCCTGTGGGCCTGGTGCTGCTGTTCATGAAGCTGACAGGCCGGTCCTTCGGCGGCAGACGGAACAGCGGAGGCTCTTACGGCTCCAGCGCCACCGGACCCTATCGCCCCTCCGGCAGCCAGTCCTGGAGCCAGAGCTCGGGCTATAAGTACGAGTACCGCTACCAGGGCCAGACTCCTCCCCACCAGGACGCGCAGAGTGCTCAGAATACCCAGAGCGCCCAGTACACCCAGACCGCCAAATCTTCCAAGGCTACCCAGCCGGGGATGCAGGGCGTCAGCGACCGGCCCAGAGACAAGAAGGGCCGCTTTATGCCCAAACGCAGGCCCGTGGACCTGAACAAGGGCAAGGGCATGATGGTCTGGGGTGCCATTCTGGCCATCCTGGGCGGCTTCATCTCCTTTGTGGAGTTCTTCGACACCATGGGCATGGGCTTCATCTACATGCTCCAGAGCATCGGTTTCCCCCTGGGCCTGCTGGGCGCGGGCCTGGTGCTGCTGGTGTGCGGCACCCAGCGGAACAAGAAGGCCAAGCGCTTCCGGAAATACTTAGCCCTTATCGGCAAGCGGGAGAGCATCTCCATTGGATCCCTGGCCCAGGCCATGCCGGTCTCATACCACACCGCCTGTGACGACATCCAGGAGATGCTGGACGAGGGCTACATCCCCACCGGCTACCTGGACATGGCCAGCGGCCGCCTGATTCTCTCTGACGAGGGCCTTCAGGAGGAGCCTGAGCCGGAGAAGGAGGAGCAGCCCGCTCCTCCCGAGGATGACGACGCCATTCTCCAGGAGATCCGCCAGGTGAACGACGCCATTGAGGACCCGGAGATGAGCGAGAAGATCGACCGCATCGGGGAGATCACCGGCAAGATTCTGGACTACCAGCGGAAGAACCCCAACAAGGACAGCCAGCTGCGCAGCTTCCTCAACTACTATCTGCCCACCACCCTGAAGATCCTCAAGGCCTACGCCCAGATGGAGGCCCAGGGCATTGAGGGCCAGAACATCTCGGCCGCCAAGGAGCGGATTGAGGGCATGATGGATAAGGTAGTGGAGGGCTTTGAGAAGCAGCTCGACAAGCTCTTCCAGGACGACGCCATGGACATCACCACCGACGTGGAGGTGCTGGAGCGGATGCTGGACAAGGACGGCCTCTCCGGCAAGGGCGACGGCTTCCAGATGGGAGTATAACAGGACAAATACAAAAAGCCCGTGAGACGGCACACAAGCCGCCTCACGGGCTTTTTTCTGCGTGGGGGAGAGAGAACACGTCAGGGCAGAACCACGCCGTATTGCTCCATCACGTCCCGCAGGCCCTCGTCGATCTCCTGGCGGGAGAAATTGCCCTCCTCCAGCTCCTGGTCGGAGAGCAGGTTCAGGCGGAAGTAGAAGTCCACCGCCACCTCCAGAAAGGCGGGCTCGTCCTCGTCCAGAGAGGAGAACAGCAGGTCCTCACCCTCGGCGATGCGGCCCTCACGCAGCAGGGCGTTGAGGGAGGCGTGGAGGCTGTCGGCGGCGGTCAGGGTCTCCCCGTGGTTCTCGTACTCCGCCGTGTCCTTCTGGAACATCAGCTTGGCAATGGCAAGGGTCATGGTTTCAATCTGTCGCATCATCCAGTCCTGAGTCAGCATATCAAATGGCTCCTCTCCGGAGAATTATCCCAATAGCGGGACTTTTACAAAACGCTTGTTCGATTAACATAAGAAAGTTGTATTGACGATCCGGGACAGCGGTGGTAATATAGACGAGAACTAGAACACAAGTTCTATTGCGAGCGGGGGCACAGAGAAAGGGGGGAGATGAAATGCACCGGGTAAAAAAGCAGAGCAAGCGGACGACGCTTGCTCTGACGTGCTGGAGAAGGGGGGGATTCGCTTTTCCGCGGGAAAGCCACGGAGACAAGAGCAGGCTTTCAAAGCCAGTCAGAGAAAAGAAAAACGGCAACCCAAAGGTCACCGTTTTTCTGGTGGAGGAGGGTGGATTCGAACCACCGAAGCGAGACGCAACAGATTTACAGTCTGCCCCCTTTGGCCACTCGGGAACTCCTCCATATGAAATTGTTGGAGCTGGTGGACGGACTCGAACCCCCGACCTGCTGATTACAAATCAGCTGCTCTACCAACTGAGCTACACCAGCGTTTCAGCTCTCAGCTCGTCCACAACGTTGCCTATTATAGCAGGCAAAAGGAGGGTTGTCAACAGGAAAAGCAAAAAAATTTCAAAAAGTTTTTGGGCGGGCAAAAGGGCGCCTGAGGGACAGGAGAGGAAGCACGAACGGGAGGATTTTTACCAATCCGCTGCGGGATATGCAGCGCCAACCGGCGGCGGCCTGGTGCAGGCGGTGCCGGAATGAGATCTACGCCTGGGAGCTGGGGGGTGGGGAGGCATTGTGTCCCCAGTGCCGGGCGGAGAAAAACCAAGAGGAAACGGAGCAAAGCGGAGAGACTCATGACTTTACTGGAGATGTCAGTGGAATACCGGACTCAGGCCAGAGTTCTGCGGCGGCGGATCACCGATCTGGAGCTGCAGCGGGCACGTACGACAGACGCCGCACAGCGGCTGGTCCTGGAGGACCGCATCAGAATTTTGGAGACAATGTGGCGGGAGGCCAGAGATCTGGCGGTCGTCACGGAACGATACTATGACAGGGGGTATTGGCGCAATGTCAAATACGCGATATAGAAGGGGCGGCGCCTATGCGGCCGACATGGCGGTATATGCCAGGACCATGGCGGAGGACAACCGGGAGCAGCGTTCCCGGCTGCGCCGGAACCTGATCCGGGCCCTTCAGGAGGACGTGACCCCCCATCAGCGCCAGGCCCTGCTGCTCTACTACGCCGAGGGCCTCAATATGCGGGAGATTGGCGAGCAGCTTGGTGTGGACAAGTCCACCATCTCCCGGACCATCAAGCGTGGGGAGCGCCGTCTGCGCCGCTGTCTGCGGTACGGGGCGGAGAGCCTGCTCAACGCCGAAGAGGAAAATTGAGACGGAATAAAGTCATGGCCGCGCCTGTGGGCGCGGCCATGTTGTGTTTTCGGGCACCATAAAAAATTTCCGTTCCCCTATTGACAGGGGCTGTTATCTGTGTCTATACTGTATATGCTGAGTATACACAGTAAAACGAGGTGCACCGAATGGATATTATCATCAGCAATGCCGGCGGGGTGCCCATCTACGACCAGATTACCCGGCAGGTCAAGGGCCTGATTCTGCGGGGTGAGCTGAAGGAGGGGGAGGCCCTCCCCTCCATGCGGCTGCTGGCCAGGGAGCTGCGCATTTCCGTCATCACCACAAAACGAGCCTATGAAGAGCTGGAGCGTGAGGGCTTCATCACCACCGTGCCTGGAAAGGGGTGCTTTGTGGCGCCCCAGGACCCGGAGCTGGCCCGGGAGGAGACACTCCGCCGGGTGGAGGAGCATCTGACCCGGGCTGTGGAGGCCGCCAAATCGGGCGGCGTCACCCTGGAGGAGATGAAAGACACCCTCAACATCCTGTATGGAGACGAATAATATGGAAAACGCCATTGAAATCCGCCATCTCACCAAAGATTACGGCAGCTTCAAGCTGGACGACGTGACCTTCGACGTGCCCATGGGCACGGTTGTGGGCCTCATCGGCGAGAACGGCGCCGGAAAATCCACCACCATCAAATGTATCCTGAACCTCATCCGCCGGGACGGCGGGGAGATTGTGCTTCTGGGCCGGGACAACATCACCGGCGAGCGGGAGGCCAAGGAGGAGATTGGGGTGGTGCTGGACGAATCTACCTTCCACGACACCCTGCGCTCTGGCGACGTGGGGAAAATCCTCCGCAAGATCTATAAGAACTGGGACCAGCGGTTCTTTGAGCAGTTGCTGAAGAAGTTTGACCTGCCGGAGAAAAAGACAGTGAAGGACTATTCCAGGGGCATGAAGATGAAGCTGTCCATCGCCGCGGCGCTGGCGGCCAGACCCCGGCTGCTCATTCTGGACGAGGCCACCGGCGGTCTGGACCCGGTGGTGCGGGACGAGATTCTGGACCAGTTCCTGAACTTTGTCCAGGACGAGGACCACGCCATCCTCATCTCCAGCCACATCACCACCGACCTGGAGAAGGCGGCGGACTATGTGGTCTATCTCCACAAGGGCCGGGTTGCCCTCCAGGGCGCCAAGGATGAGCTTCTGGAGGAGTACGGCCGTCTGGTGTGCGGCAGAGCCGACCTGGACAAGGTGGACCGGGCCTTCCTGGTGGGGGTGCGGGAGAGCCAGTTCAGCTGTGAGGCCCTGGTACGGGACCGGGAGAAGTTTGTCCGGCTCTACCCGGAGCTGACCGTGGACCGGGTGACCCTGGATGAGATCATGGTCTTTACCGCGAAGGGGGATGTAGCGTCATGATGGGAATGGTTTATAAGGACTTTCTGGTCCAGCGCAAGCAGCTGGGATATTACATTGCGTTTTTTATTATGTATACAGTACTGGCTGTAATGGAAATCATGCCCACGGCCATCATGTACACCATGACCGTGCTCATCGGCATGCTGGTGCCCATGTCCACCTTCGCCTACGACGACCTGGCCCGGTGGAACAAGTACGCCGTCGCCACCCCTGCCGGACGTCGCGGCGTTGTGGCGGGCAAGTACGTCTTTTCCCTGCTCTCTGTGCTGCTGGCGGCGGCCTTCTCCGCTGTGCTGGTGGTGGCGGTGCTCACGCTGAAGCCGGAGCTGGGGGCTGTGGACGAGATGCTCATCGGGCTGCTGATCTGCACGCTTATCCCCATCCTTATTGACGCCGTGATTCTCCCTGTGTTCATCAAGTTCGGCTCTGAGAAGAGCCGCCTGATCAGCATTCTGATTTTCGTGGCGGTATTCGGCAGCATCATGCTGATAGGCCAGCTGGCCGAGACAATGGACGGCATTGTCATCCCCGAATGGTTCTTCCTGGCGCTGCCCGGTCTGCTGGTTCTGCTGACCATCGGAGGCTATATCATCTCCTACTTCATCGCCCGTGGGATTTTTGAGAAGAAGGAGCTGTAAGGTCCTTTCCTCTTGCGATCCTCCCTTGCTCTGTGGTAAACTAAAGGAAGAAAAAGGGAAGGAGCGTGGGGACCATGACCGCACATGAAGCCATTCAGGAGCTGCTGAAAATCCAGCAGTACTGTACCCCTCGTTCTCTCGCCGCCGTGGATTACGCCATCCGGGCTATCCAGGAGAAGGAAGAGCGGGAGAAGCAGGAGAAAAAGTGAGCCCCAGTCCGACAAAAAGACCGCCTCATCACAGATGAGGCGGTCTTTTTTCGTATACCCAATCAGGCAGTCTGGCGCTTCTTCATGAAGACCAGGAAGCACAGCATCAGCACAATGCCAACGGGCAGGGCGATGAGGCCGGGAAGGCCGTTGGAGGCCAGCAGACCGGCCAGCAGGTAGGAGATACCCGCAATGGCTGCGCAGGAGATGGCGTAGGGCAGCTGTGTCGACACGTGGTTGACGTGGTCGCACTGGGCGCCGGCAGAGGCCATGATGGTGGTGTCGGAGATGGGGGAGCAGTGGTCGCCGCAGACAGCGCCAGCCATGCAGGCGGAGATGCAGATGATGGCCAGGGGGTCGTTCATGGAGAACACGTTCTGCACGATGGGGATCAGGATGCCGAAGGTGCCCCAGCTGGTGCCGGTGGCGAAGGCCAGCAGGCAGCCGATGACGAACACGATAACGGGCAGGAACATCTGCAGGTGCTCGGCGCTGCGGACGAAGTCACGGACAAAGTACTTGGCGCCAAGGAAGTCGGTCATGACCTTCAGGCTCCAGGCGAAGGTGAGGATGAGGATGGCGGGGACCATGGCCTTGAAGCCCTCGGGGATGCTGCCCATCATGTCCTTGAAGGACATGGCGCGGCGGGCGAAGTAGTAGATGAAGGTGAAGAGCAGGCCGAAGGCGGAGCCCAGCATCAGGCCCACGGATGCGTCGGAGTTGGAGAAGGCCTCCACGAAGTTGGCGCCGGAGAAGAAGCCGCCGGAGTAGATCATGCCGATGACGCAGCAGGCCACCAGAACCAGGATAGGCAGCACCAGGTCGATGACCTTGCCCTTGCTCTCGTCGATGTCCTCGTCCAGCATGGCGTAGGGGTTGGAGCCGGAGAACAGGTCGCCCTTCTCAATGGCGTTCTTCTCGAACTTGGCCATGGGGCCGTAGTCCACCTTTATGAACACCAGGCCCAGCATCATCACGATGGTGAACAGGGCGTAGAAGTTGTAGGGGATGGCGCGGATGAACAGGTTCAGGCCCTGACCCTCCTCAGCGAAGCTGGCCACAGCGGCAGCCCAGGAGGAGATGGGGGCGATGATGCAGATGGGGGCGGCGGTGGAGTCGATGATGTAGGCCAGCTTGGCGCGGGAGACCTGGTGCTTGTCGGTGATGGGACGCATGACGGAGCCCACGGTCAGGCAGTTGAAGTAGTCGTCGATGAAGATGAGGCAGCCCAGAACGATGGAGGCCAGCTGAGCGCCCACCCGGGACTTGATGTTCTTCTTGGCCCAGCGGCCGAAGGCGGCGGAGGCGCCGGCCTTGTTCATCAGGGCCACCATGGTGCCCAGGATGACCAGGAAGATGAGAATGCCCACGTTGTAGCTGTCAGACAGGACGGACACGATGCCGTCGCTGAATACGTGGGTCAGGGTGCCCTCAAAGGAGAAGTTGGAGTAGAGCAATCCGCCCACCACGATACCGATGAACAGGGAGGAGTATACCTCCTTGGTAATCAGGGCCAGGGCGATGGCGATGACCGGGGGCAGCAGGGACAGAATGGTGTTAAAGTAGTTGCTGGGGGACTGGACATAGCCTGTGCCGCCGCAGGCCTCACAGGTGACGGCCTCGCCGGTGTCGGAGAGGACGACGCCCAGGGTACCGCAGTCGGTACACTCGATCATCTTGGTGCCGGTCTCGTCGGTGGGGTCACCGGCGGCGAAGGCGGTGGTCGTCAGGGCAAAGAGCAGCATCAGCAGCAGCGCAGCCCGGGCGAGCCAGGTTCTTCTTGTTCTCATGTTTTTCCCTCCCAAATATTGTACGGGGCACACACTGCCCCTGTGGCGCCAAACAAAAAAGCCATGGACGCTTATGGAAGCGCCCATGGCAAAACCAGGGTTCCCCGCCGGTGGAAAAGCGGGGAACCTCAGGATAGCGCTCCACATGCTGTGACAGTCCGCACGGTGTTTCCGTACGGCCCAGGAAGCCGCACCCAGGCAGGCGAAGCAACCTTCGGCGGTGCGCCCTCTCCCCGCGGGACGGCTGCCTGGCCTTGTCCCCGGGTACGCATGCGTACCGCGCCTCTATCCTCTTTATTAAAGAAGCGTAAGTATCCTATCATGGGTTCCAGGGAATGTCAAGGCTGAATCCGCCTTTTTCCACCGGAAGAATTTGTGCGATATGCTGATTTTTGAAATACCTGTTTACACCATTGATTTATCGTGGTAGTATACTAAAGCAAGAAGGCGAAACACCGGCGACTGACAGAAGGAGGAACTATCATGAAGCTAAAAAGATGGCTGGCCCTTGCTCTGGCGCTGGCAACCACAGCGGCCCTGACCGCCTGCTCCAACACCGCCGTCGGCGGAGACACAGGCGATGCAGCAGGCTCCCCCGCGCCCTCGGGCTCCCAGGCCGCGGCGGAGAGCGATGTGCAGTACGTAAAGGACAAGGGCACCCTGGTGGTGGGCATCACCTACTTTGAGCCCATGGACTACAAGGCCGAGGGCAGCGACGAGTGGATTGGCTTTGACGCCGACATGGCCAAGGTCTTTGCCGAGAGCCTGGGCGTGAGCGTGGAGTTCAGCGAGATCACCTGGGACTACAAGGTGGAGGAGCTGGAGTCCAAGGCCATTGACGTGGTCTGGAACGGCATGACCCTCACCGACGAGGTCACCTCCTCCATGGCCACCTCCAACCCCTACTGCACCAACTATCAGGTGCTGGTCTATCCCGCCGACAGGGCCGCCGACTTTGAGAACCTGACCTCTCTGGAGGGCCTGAGCGTGGCTGTGGAGTCCGGCTCCGCCGGCGAGGACGCCGCCCAGGCGCTGGGCGCCTCCGTTGTGCCTGTCCAGTCCCAGGCCAACACCCTGATGGAGGTGTCCGCCGGCACCTCTGACGCCGCCGTCATCGACGTGCTGATGGCCGCCGCCATGATCGGCGAGGGCACCAGCTACGCCGACCTGGCGTACAGCGTGAACCTGAACGAGGCTCAGGGCCTGGACGCCGAGGAGTACGGCGTGGGCTTCCGCAAGGACTCCGACCTGGTGGACGCGTTCAATGAGTTCTGGGCCGCCGCCGAGGCCGACGGCACCGCCCTGGAGACGGCCACCACCTACGGCCTTGAGGATGCTGTTATCCTTGACTGAATGACCGAAACCTATTTATAATGGCAAAGGCAGAGGGCACGAACCGCTCTCTGCCTTTGCCCGGCTTTTCCCCAGTACAACCCATCTCCATACAGAGAGGACGATACCATGTTCTGGACCACCCCTGAATTCCCCGTTGTGGTAAAAGCCCTGAACGAGGGCTTTCTGGTGACCCTTCAGCTCTTCTTTGTCACCCTCATCGGCGCTGTGCCTCTGGGCCTTATCATCTCCTTCGGCTCCATGAGCCGCTGGGCACCTCTGCGGCGGCCTGTCCACTGGGTGCTGACCCGGAAGGGCAAGAAGCCCGGCCGTGTGGCAAAGCTGCTCTTCGCCTTCCGGCCCATCAGCCTTATCTGCCGTCTGGTGGTGTGGGTCATCCGGGGCACCCCGCTGATTCTCCAGATCATCGCCCTCTTCTATGTCCCCGGCATGCTGGACCTGTTCACCTGGGGCGGCGGTGAGAGCTCCCGCTTCGCCGCAGTGGCCGTGGCCTTTATCATCAACTATGCCTGCTATTTCTCCGAGATCTACCGCGGCGGTATCCAGAGCGTGCCGGTGGGCCAGCAGGAGGCAGGTCAGGTGCTGGGCATGACCAGAACTCAGATCTTCTTCAAGGTCACTCTGCTCCAGATGATCAAGCGCATCGTGCCCCCCATGTCCAACGAGATCATCACCCTGGTAAAGGACACCTCCCTGGCCCGTGCCATCTCCCTGAAAGAGGTCATCTGGGTGGCGGAGTCCTTTATGAAGGGCAATCAGGGTATCTCCGGCCTGCTGTGGCCGCTGTTCTTTGTGGCTGTGTACTACCTTGTGTTCAGCGGCGTGGTGACGCTGCTGCTGGGCCGGCTGGAGAAGAAGCTGGCCTATTTCCAGTGAGAGGAGGGGACCGAAATGGCAATTCTGGAAGTACATAATATTGAAAAGCACTTTGGCCCCACCCGGGTGCTGGAGGACATCAGCTTTGAGCTGGAGCAGGGCCAGGCCCTGGCCATCATCGGCTCCTCGGGCAGCGGCAAGACCACCCTGCTGCGGTGCCTGAACTTTTTGGAGACCCCGGACAAGGGACGCATCGTGGTGGGCGGCGAGACCCTTTTTGACGCGGAAGGCCAAAACAGCCGCAAGGAGCAGGATATCCGCCGCAAGCGGCTCCACTTCGGGCTGGTGTTCCAGTCCTTCAACCTGTTCCCCCAGTATACGGCCCTCCAGAACGTGACCCTGGCCAGCCAGCTACTGGCCAAGGAGCGGCCCGACTTCAAGCAGAACAAAAAGCAGATTTTCGCCCAGATTGAGGAGGAGGGCCGGGAGCTGCTGGAGCGGATGGGCCTGGCCAACCGGGCCGGGCACTATCCCAGCCAGCTCTCGGGCGGCCAGCAGCAGCGGGTGGCCATCGCCCGTGCCCTGGCCCTCAAGCCGGACATCCTCTGCTTTGACGAGCCCACCTCCGCTCTGGACCCGGAGCTGACCGGCGAGGTGCTCAAGGTCATCCGCGGTCTGGCCGACCAGCACACCACCATGATCATCGTCACCCACGAGATGGCCTTTGCCCGGGACGTGGCGGATCAGGTGATGTTCATGGACCGGGGCCTCATCGTGGAGCAGGGCCCTGCCTGTCAGGTCATCGAGAATCCGCAGGAGGAGCGGACCAAGCAGTTTTTGGCCCGTTATCATTGAGAAGATTAAAAAATGGCGCTCTCCCAACGGGAGAGCGCCATTTTTATGCCTTTGATTAGAAATCCGCGTTGCCCACAGTTCTGGGATGGGGCAGGCCCCACCCGGCCGGGGGCCGTGCGGGGACCCTGGCTTATTGTATCTGCTCGGGCGGAGTGAATCCGCCCGGCATCAAGGTTTTGGGCCGTTGGCCCAAAACGCTTGTACGGCGCAGAGCGCCGCCCCATCAAAGATGGGGCCCCGACGTCCTGCCCCACAGGGGGGAGAACACCGGGGCCAGTTTATTTGATTAGAAATCTGCGTTGCCCACAGTACGGGGATGGGGCAGGACGTCGCGGATGTTGCCGATACCGGTGAGATACATGACCATCCGCTCGAAGCCCAGGCCGAAGCCGGCGTGCTTGCAGCCGCCGTAGCGCCGCAGGTCCAGATACCACCAGTAGTCCTCGGGGTTCATGCCCAGCTCCTTGATGCGGGCCTCCAGCACGTCCAGCCGCTCCTCACGCTGGGAGCCGCCGATGATCTCGCCGATGCCGGGCACCAGGCAGTCGGCAGCGGCCACGGTCTTGCCGTCGTCGTTGAGGCGCATGTAGAAGGCCTTGATCTCACGGGGATAGTCGGTAACAAAGACGGGCTTCTTGAAGATCTGCTCGGTGAGGTAGCGCTCGTGCTCGGTCTGCAGGTCGCAGCCCCACTCCACCTTATAGTCAAACTTGTCGTTGTTCTGCTTGAGCAGCTCCACCGCCTCGGTGTAGGTCACCCGGCCGAAGTCGGAGGAGGCCACGTGCTCCAGCCGCTCCTTCAGGCCCTTGTCCACGAAGGAGTTGAAGAAGTTCATCTCATCGGGGCACTTGGCCATCACGGTGTTGATGATGTGCTTGATCATGGCCTCGGCCACGTCCATGTCGCCGGCCAGATCACAGAAGGCCATCTCGGGCTCGATCATCCAGAACTCGGCGGCGTGGCGGGTGGTGTTGGACTTCTCAGCCCGGAAGGTGGGGCCGAAGGTGTACACATTGCCGAAGGCCATGGCGAAGTTCTCGGCGTTGAGCTGGCCGGACACGGTCAGGTTGGCGCTCTTGCCGAAGAAGTCCTGGCTGTAATCCACAGTGCCGTCGTCCTTCTTGGGCAGGTTCTCCATGTCCAGGGTGGTGACACGGAACATCTCACCGGCGCCCTCGCAGTCGCTGGCGGTGATGATGGGGGTGTGGACGTACACAAAACCCCGGTCCTGGAAGAAGGTGTGGATGGCATGAGCCGCCACGCTCCGCACCCGGAAGGCGGCGGAGAACAGGTTGGTGCGGGGCCGCAGGTGGGCAATGGTGCGCAGGTACTCCACGCTGTGGCGCTTCTTCTGCAGGGGGTAGTCGGGGGTGGAGGGGCCCTCCACAACGATGGTGTCGGCCTTCACCTCCAGGGGCTGCTTGGCCTCGGGGGTGAGGACCACGGTGCCGGTGACGATGAGGGCGGCGCCCACGTTCTGACCGGCAATCTCCTTATAATTGCCCAGCACGTTGGCGTCCATGACGATCTGAAGGTTACGGAAGCAGGAGCCGTCGTTGAGCTCGATGAAGCCGAAGGTCTTCATGTCACGGATGGTGCGGGCCCAGCCGCAGACGGTGACCGTCTGCCCGCCGAACTGCTCCTGGTCGGCGAAAATCTGAGAAATGGTCGTGCGTTCCAAAGCGAATCCTCCTCGATTCTTTGCAGTTGCCATTAAGTATAGCCTTTTTCCACCGAATTTGCAACCACTCCGGGCAGATTGGCGGAGAAAAAACCCGCCCCGGACGGGAAAATCCGGAGCGGCTTAAACTCAGATTGGATTGGGGCGGGTTATACGCCGTGAAATGGCCCAGACCGCCCAGGCGGCCAGGCATCCCAGCACCGGGGACACGCACCACCAGCCCATCAGGAACCAGGCCATGGCGTACCACTCGGCGGAGGCCACAAACCACAGTCCGGGGACGGCCAGCAGCACGGCGGGCAGGAGAATGCGCCATTTTAATTTGGCCGTCCGGCACAGGAGCAGCTCCAGGAGGAACATGGGGATGAAGTGGGCGTACAGCAGCAGAAGCTGGTGCCATGTGGGGATATCCAGCGGGAGGTCCCAGAAGGCCGTGACCAGAACCACAGCGTAGGCGGCGAAGGTAATCAGGGTGAGGGAGAGCAAGACAGCATTTCCTTTTCCGTTGATGCGTGCCATAACAACACCTCATTTCTAAAGCTGTTCAGTACATGGGGATGAAGAAGAGCCAGGGGGCGGTGACCACGGCCATGGTCAGGGCGATGATGTGCTTTTCTCTGGGGGTGAGCAGCTCACACCTGCCCATGGCTTTTTTATCAAAGAAGTAGATGCACACGCCCGCCAGGGTCACGCCAACCAAGGTCCAGAGGAAAGCGGCGGGGTGGGCGAAGGGGTTGTGCATGATGTGTCCCACCGAGTTCTCCCAGGCGGAGCCGAAGGGGAGGTAGAGCAGGAAACCCAGGAACATCCACGCCACACCCACCGCGTCGGCGGCGAAGCCCAGCAGCCAGAATTTCCACCACAGCTGCTTCATCACGCCACCCTTGCCCTGGTGCTTCAGAGCCAGCAGGGTGAGGAAGAGCACCAGACAGTCGATGATAAGGTTGCCGGGGATAACGATAGCCCATATCTGGGGGAAGAGAAACAGCATCCAGATGGGGAGGATGACGTTGTAGAGCTTGTGTTCCCGTTTCATTTTGCCTGCCGCCTCGCTTTCAGCATACGGAGCAGGGCGCCGATGCCGTTGCCCAGCAGCACGGAGCACAGGGCGATGGGGATCATCACCCCGTCAGCCACGTTGGAGACCAGCCTGGCCAGCAGGACGAAGCAGAGGGTTAGCAGGGCGCACATCACGGGGTACAGGGGGCAGAAGCCCTGACGCCTGCCCAGAAACAGCCCGGAGAAGAAGCCGCCCACCGGCAGGATGAGCATGGCGTAGATGGCGGTGAAGATGGGGGTAGGAGAGTCCAGGGTGAGCCGCACCGCCATAGGAATCACCAGGCACATGAGGGCGGCGAAGGGGAGATAGGGCAGGCTTTCCCGCCATTTCAGGGGGGAGGGACCGGGGGAGAGGCCTAGCTTCTGCCGGATGGCGGCTATCTCCACATACCACCCCACCCAGCGGCCCAGCCAGATGAGCAGGTACACCGCCGCCAGCAGCCCCAGATAGAGGACAACGGGCCAGAACTCTCCCCAGTTCCACCCGCACAGCACCACCAGCAGCGTGAGGGCGGCGGCGGTGGCGGCGAAGTGGGCCAGGGAGCGGAGCACCAGGGTGGCGCCGTCGTCGGCAAAGGGCAGGGTGGACACCCCCACCACCGCCCCCATCAGGAAGTAGAGCCCAAGCTGAATAGCGAAGGCCAGAGGTGCGGAGCCGGTCAGATACGCCAGGTCATAGCTCACCAGCCGGAAATGGGTGCGGCTGGAGAGAAGGCCGCCGCTCACCAGGTCGTTGAAGATGCCGCCCAGGGGGATGAGGACGGCAATGCCGATGAGTCCGCCCAGGAGAATGCGGATCATCCACTGTTTCTGTCTGTCCGTCATAGCGATTCCCTCCTTTCACAGTCCAAGGGCTTCCTTTATCTTTTTCACATACCGGCGGGACACGTAGCACACCGTGTCCCCCGACAGGGTCATCTTGATGGTGCCTGTCAGGGTCAGGTCCAGGGCGGTGACCTTGGTCAGGTTGACAATCTCCGACTGGGAGATGCGCACAAAGGTGTGCCGGTCCAACCGGGCCTCCAGCTCGTAGAGCCGCTCCTTCAGGTCAAACACCCCGTTGGCGGTCTGGGCCCTGACGCCCTTGTCCTCCCCATAGCACCGGAGCAGGGCCTCCGGCGGGATGGGGAAGGCGGAGCCGTCCCGCCAGCCGATGAGCCGGTCCCCACTCTCCAGCCGGGCGGCCAGGGCTTTTATCTCGTCAGTGAGGGCGGGGGCTGTGATGGTCACCGAGGGCGCGCCGCAGCCCGGTTCTATGCGTATCGTTACCTTCATAATTCCCTCCCCCTCTCTGGCTTCATCATAGCGAAAAAACTGCCACCTGTCCACAAATTTGGGACCTCCGGCAGCAGATGGAGGATATTCGGCAAAAAAAGAGACCAAAATTGTGCGCGACCTCTTGACAGGCATCGAAAATAAGCGTATGTTTATAAAAAAGATAAATGCTTACAAGGAGGCGAGGCCATGACCCAGCGGGAACGACAGATTCTCAAGTGGATTGAGGAGAACCCCCTCATCTCCCAGCAGGAGCTGGCGGAGAAGGCGGGCATCACCCGTTCCTCGGCGGCGGTGCACATCTCCAACCTGATGAAGCAGGGGCACATTGCCGGTCGAGGATACATCGTCCGCACGGCACCCTACGCGGTGGTGGTGGGCGGCGTGAACATGGACATCGGCGGCCGTCCGTCCCACAAGCTGGTGCCTGCCGACTCCAATCCGGGCGCGGTGCGCATGAGCCTGGGGGGCGTGGGGCGGAATATCGCCCATAACATGAGCCTGCTGGGCATGGATGTGCGGCTCCTCACCGCTTTTGGAGACGACATGAACGCCCAGCGCATCGCGGCCAGCTGCGGCGAGCTGGGGATTGACGTGAGCCAGTGCCTGACCGTGCCCGGCGGCGCAACCTCTACCTACCTCTTCATCACCGACGAGCGGGGGGACATGGCCCTGGCGGTGAGCGACATGGAGATTTACCAGCATGTGACCCCTGCATTCCTGTCCAGCCGGTCCCGGCTGCTCCAGAACGCCCAGCTCATCGTGGTGGACACCAACATTCCCGCCGAGTCTATCGCCTGGCTGGCGGAGAACGTGCGGCTGCCCATCTTTGCCGACCCGGTGTCCACCGCCAAGGCGGAGAAGCTCCGTCCGGTGCTGGGCAAGCTCCACACCCTCAAGCCCAACCGGCTGGAGGCCGAGCTGCTTTCCGGAGTGACCATCACCGACGAGAAGAGCCTCAACGAGGCGGCGGATGCCCTGCTGGCCACCGGACTGCGCCGGGTGTTCATCAGCCTGGGCGGGGACGGCGTGCTGGCTGCCGACCACAATGGCCGCTGCCATGTGCCCTGCTGTCCCGGCGACATGGTCAACACCACCGGCTGTGGCGACGCAGGCATGGCGGCCATCGCCTGGGCCTATCTGGAGGGTACCGGCCTGGAGGGCACCGCCCGTGCTGCCATGGCCGCAGGCGCCATCGCCATGGAGAGCGCCGAGACCATCAACCCCGCCATGAGCGCCCGACTGCTGAAAGAGCGCATGGGGGAATAAGCCCCAGCGGGTAAAACCAAGAGAAATCCACTACAAATTGTAATATACACAAAATATTATTCTGGAGGTAATTAAAAATGAGCCTGAACAAGTATCTGGACGTCGCCCCTGAAGTCGCCGAGGCCATTGCCGCCGGTAAGCCCGTGGTGGCCCTGGAGTCCACCATCATCTCCCACGGCATGCCCTATCCCCAGAACGTGGAGACCGCTCTCAACGTGGAGCAGATCATCCGTGAGAACGGCGCCGTGCCCGCCACCATCGCCGTCATCGGCGGCCGCCTGAAGGCCGGCTGCACCAGGGAGGAGATCGAGTACCTGGGTAAGAAGGGCCTGGGCGTCACCAAGGCCAGCCGTCGTGACCTGCCCGTGCTGGTGGCCCGCGGTGAGGACGGCGCCACCACCGTCACCACCACCATGATCATCGCCCACATGGCGGGCATCAAGGTCTTCGCCACCGGCGGCATCGGCGGTGTCCACCGCGGCGCCGAGACCACCATGGACATCTCCGCGGACCTGGAGGAGCTGGCCCAGACCCCCGTGATGGTGGTGTGCGCCGGCGCCAAGTCCATCCTGGACCTGGGCCTGACTCTGGAGTACCTGGAGACCCACGGCGTGCCCGTCATCGGCTTCGGCACCAAGGAGCTGCCCGCCTTCTACACCCGCAAGAGCGGCTTCGGCGTGGACTACGAGATTGACACCCCCGAGGAGCTGGCCGCCGCCTTCCATGTCCAGGGCGAGCTGGGCTACAAGGGCGGCATGCTGGTGACCAACCCTATCCCCGAGGAGTACTCCATGGACGCCGACGTCATCAACAAGGCCATCGACGACGCGGTGGAGGAGGCCAAGGAGCAGGGCATCCACGGCAAGGCCACCACGCCCTTCCTGCTGGCCAAGATTAAGGACCTGACCGGCGGCAGCTCTCTGGACTCCAACATCCAGCTGGTGTACAACAACGCCCGTCTGGCCGCCAAGACCGCCGCTGCCCTCAGCGCCCTGAAGTAAGCGCGGTATTTTCAGAATAAGTACAGCGCCCCGGATGTTCCGGGGCGCTATGACTGTCGAAAAAGCGGCAAAGCCGCTTTTTCGAGTGGGATGCAGCCCGCTGCGCGCAGAAGCTGCTCGCCTTTGGCGGAGCGCTTCCACACTTGCGTGCTGAGAAGTGTTTTCTCCGACGCACATGTCGCCGGAGAAAACGGGTTTTACTTGATTCGCGCCTGCGGGCGCGAACTCTGCGAGGCTTTTTTATAGCACTGAGCGCCCCGGATGTTCCGGGGCGCTGTTTTTTCGTTTTATCGAAAAAATTATTTCCTAGTGTAAAACTGGGGATTGACAGTACGGAGCCGACATGGTATCATTCGGTTAGCTCAAACTAATTATTAGAAAGATAGAACTTTGGAAAGGGGGAAAACCCTATGACAGCACTGCTCTGGGCCGCCGGAGGCACTGGCTTTACCTTTTTGATGACCAGCCTTGGCGCGGCCATGGTGTTTCTGTTCCGCAAGCAGGTCAACGCCCTGGCCCAGCGGATTTTCCTGGGCTTTGCCGCCGGCGTGATGATTGCCGCCTCGGTCTGGTCCCTGCTCATTCCCGCCATTGAGGAGGCGGAGGCGGCCGGTATGATCGGCTGGATTCCAGCGGCGGGAGGCTTTGTCCTGGGTGTGGCGCTGATGATCGCCATGGACGGCCTGCTGCCCCATCTGCACCCCGGTGCCCGTGAGCCGGAGGGCGTGAAGGCGCCCCTGAAGCGCACCACGCTGCTGGTCTTCGCGGTGACCTTACATAACATCCCCGAGGGTATGGCGGTGGGCCTGTCCTTTGCCCTGGCGGCCCAGCACGGCAACGACCCGGCCCTCTATGCCGCTGCCATGGCGTTGGCCATCGGCATCGGTATTCAGAACTTCCCCGAGGGCGCGGCCATCTCTCTACCCCTGCGTCAGGAGGGCATGAGCCCGGTGAAATCCTTCCTGTGCGGCAGCCTGTCCGGCTTTGTGGAGCCGGTATTCGGTATCCTCACCGTGCTGCTGGCGGGCCAGATTGCCCCGCTGATGCCCTGGCTGCTCTCCTTTGCGGCGGGCGCCATGATCTACGTGGTGGTGGAGGAGCTGATTCCAGAGGCCCATCTGGGGGAGCACTCCAACGTGGGCACCCTGGGGGTTATGGGCGGCTTCCTCATTATGATGATTCTGGACGTGGCTCTGGGATAAAAGCAAAACAGCGGCGGAAACAGACGTTTCCGCCGCTGTTTTTGTGATTACAGCTTTCTTCTGGCCGCCAGGAAGCCGAAGGCCGTACCGCAGGCGCCGCCCACCAGGTGCATGAAGTTGGCCACGTTGTCCTGGACAAAGAGGATGGAGTACACCTCCTGGCCCAGGTAGAGCACGGCCACCAGAATTAGGGTGATGGGGATGGAGCCGGCCCTCATGCCCGCCAGGGAGGAGAGCATGATGAGCATGAATACGATGCCGCTGGCCCCCAGCAGGGCCACACCGGGGAAGAAGAGGCACTGGAGCAGGCCGGACACGGCGGCGGTGAGGACGATGCCCACCAGCAGGGTGCTGCTGCCGTATTTCTCCTCCAGGGGCGGACCCACCACCAGCAGCAGAAGCATGTTGCCCAGGAAGTGGTCCCACCCGGCGTGTCCCAGCACGTGGCCCAGCAGGCGCACGAAGAACAGGGGGGAGATGGGGGAGCGGTAGACTGAGAAGAGGTAGAGGTTGGTCCAGCCGCCGGTCAGGCGGTCCAGTACCAGCGCCGCCAGGGAGAGAAAGAAGAACGTGAGGATTACCGGGGAATTGTACTGAATCCGTTTCATCCGTATCACCTCAGAATCAAAATGAGCGGGTTAAGGTTTGCAGTTGCCGCAGGGAGTATATCCCTCCTCCACGGCCTCCTCTCGGCTGGAGAACGTGACCCGGTTCTGCTCAGCGGGCAGATTGGAGCAGTCCTCCCGGTGGAACACCTTGGAGTTCAGATTGCCGATGTAGGTCTCCTGGGCAGCAGCACTTTGGCTGGGCTGGGGGGTGGTCTCGCTGTCACGGCCGGGGGTGGGGGCGACGTCCTTACCGGTGGTAAAGGTGACGGTGCTGCCGTCGCTCACCGCCACGATTGTGCCCTGCTCATCGGTGCGGTATACGGTGGCGCCGGCGTCCCGCAGGCGGCTGAGTACATCGTCATTGGGGTGGCCGTAGTCGTTATTTTCCCCAACGGAGATGACCGCATACTCCGGCATGACCTCCCGCAGGAAAGAGTAGCAGGAGGACGTGTCGCTGCCGTGGTGGCCCACCTTGAGGACGGTGGCGGACAGGTTTGCACCCTGGTCCAGCAGGTCCTTTTCCGCCTTGGTTTCCATGTCGCCGGTAAAGAGGAAGGAGGTCTCGCCGAAGTCCACACGCAGCACAATGGAGGTGTTGTTGGTCTCGCTGTACTCCGCCACAGGGCCCAGAATGGTTACCTGTGCCTCTCCCAGGGCGAAGGTGTCGCCGGGAGTTGGGATTTCCGGCTCCAGACCCTGGGCTTCGGTGTACTTGACAAAGTCACTAAAAGCCTTGGAGTCGTACTCGGTGACGGGGGAGAGGACGTGGCTGGCGGTACAGGTGTTCAGGGGGCCGGACAGGCCGCCCACGTGGTCCTCGTGGGCGTGGGTGCAGACCACATAGTCCAGCTGGTCAATGCCCTGCTGCTCCAGGTAGGAGACCACCAGGCTGCTGTCGGCCACGTTGCCGCCGTCGATGAGCATGGCGTCGTCCCCGCACACCAGCAAAGCGGAGTCGGCCTGTCCCACGTCGATGAAGTGGACGGCCAGGGTGGAGCCGTCGGACACGGCGGCAGGGGTGGAGGAGGCGGACGAGGAGAGCAGGTCGCAGCCAGTCAGGGAGACAAGCAGGCAGAGCAGGGCGAGCAGGGGGGCAATATGTCGTTTCATGTGAGCTCCTTTTCCACGTTGGTATACATAATGTGCATGCACCAGTATAAACCAAAGCGGCGAAAAAGGGAAGAGGTCCGTGGATAGGTAGAGAAAAGCAGTTTTCGAGGAAAGAGAAATAAAAGGGGACGGCGTTACATATCCTTGAGAGAGAAAAGGGGGTATCAGCCATGCCGCGACTGTCCGGAAAGCTCCTGACCGCGTTTGTCATTGTCACCCTGGCGGGGGCCTGTCTCCACTTCTTCTACGATTTTGTCCCCAATCCTGTTGTGGCACTCATCGCGCCGGTCAACGAGAGCATATGGGAGCATCTGAAAATCATGTACTGGCCCTTTTTGGTGGGGGCGCTGGTCCTGTGCCGTAAGAACGGACGGGAGTGCTTGGGCCCCTGGCTTCTGGCGCTGCTGGTCATCTGTGCTGCTATGCTGGCGGCGGGGTATCTCTACCATGTCACAGCGGGCGGCGAGTCCCTGGCCTTTGACATCGGCCTGTATGTCCTGCTGATGGGAGCGGGCTTCCTTCTGGCGGCGGTATTCAACCGTCCTGCCGTCCGGCAGCGGACCGACCTGCTTCTGCTGCTTACCATTGCCCTGGGCGGAGCCATGGTGATCTTTACCTTCCTGCCCCCCGACCACGTGCTCTTTGCTGACCTGTCCGGCGTCAATACCTGGCAGGTGATTCCCTACTGAGTGGAGGGAAAAAAACAGAAGAACCCCCTTTACAAATCGGAAAATCCTTGCTATAATAATTGAGCGCCTTGGTTAAGGTGCTTGTACGCGCCCGTAGCGCAATTGGATAGAGCGTCAGATTCCGGTTCTGAAGGCTGGGGGTTCGAGTCCCTTCGGGCGTACCAATAACAGGCTTTCCGCGACAGCGGGGAGCCTGTTTTTGTTTTAGCGGAAGCCGCGGCGGCCAATCGGGCGTCGCGCGGGGCGCTCGCCCTCTTGGGAAGGGACTCGTCGGTCGGACTTCGAGCGTACCAATGACAGGCTTTCTGTGTCAGCAGGGCGGTGAAACGGGACAGGTTATGGACGAGCGGTTGATCTACGAGATTTTATCCGTAGTGGAAGAAATTCCGGCGGGCAGAGTTGCCACCTACGGCCAGATTGCCCGACTTATTGGGAGGGAAAAGAATGCCAGACTGGTTGGCAGGGTGCTCAGTGACGCATCTCACTACGGTGAGTTCCCCTGCCACCGGGTGGTCAACCACGCCGGACGCCTGGCGCCGGGGTGGCCGGAGCAGCGGACCCTTCTGGAAAACGAGCGGGTGACCTTCCTGCCCGATGGCCGCGTGGACATGAAGCATTTTCAATGGGACGGCGGAGCGGCAGGACAGGAAGCGAGATAAAGAAAAACAGCAGACCTCACGGTTGTCGTGAGGTCTGCTATTTTTTGCAGACAGGATTCAGGGAGAAAGGTTAGTCCAGGAAGTCCTTCCGGTAGTTGACGCCGAAGTACTCGGCCAGCTCTCTCATCTGGCTGTCCAGGATGGTGTTCTTCCGGGGCAGGTGGGCGGTGAGCATGTAGATCTGGGCGGCCTTCTCCACGGTCTCAATGAGGCCGAAGGTCTCGTCCAGGGTCTTGCCGGCGCCGTAGATGCCGTGCATGCCCCACACCACCAGGCGGAACTCCTCCATCTTCTTGGCGGTGGCCTCGCCGATGGAGTTGGTGCCGCAGAGCATCCAGGGCAGCACGCCCACGCCGTCGGGGAAGACCACAATGCACTCGGTGCACATCTCCCACAGGGTGTGGGTGAACTTCTTCTCGTCCAGCTCGTGGACGTAGTTCATGGCCAGGGTGTAGGTGGGGTGGCTGTGCATGACAACCCGGTTCTCCGGGTCCACCTTCAGGCGGGCCATGTGGCTCATCAGGTGGGCGGGCAGCTCGGAGGTGAACTTGCCGCCGTCCTTGTAGCCCCACAGCAGCTCGGCGGTGGTGCCGTCCTGGGCGATGCGGATGACGCCCAGATTGTTCTCCGGGTCCTTCTCCACATTCTTGAAGTATTTGCCGGTGCCGGTGACGATGAAGTACTTGCCGATGAGGGGAGTGGCGTCAAAGCCGGTGGGGATGGTGCGGATGACGTGGTTCACGTCCAGGTACTCGGCAACCTCGGCCTCGCTGAGCAGGTAGCTGATATTGCCGCCGTTGCGCTCGTCCCAGCCCATGCGGTACATGTTGGCGGTGGTGCTCTTCATCTCCTCCACAAAGGGAGCGGTCAGAATATCTTTCATTGCGTCTCTTCTCTCCTATCTCACATCAGCTGGCGGAACAGGCTCTTGAAGTCCTCCACAGTGGCCTCTCTGGGGTTGCCGGGGGCGCAGGCATCGGCAGCGGCGGACTGGGCCAGGAACTCCAGGTCCTCCTCCTTCATGGCGGGCAGCTTGGTGGGGATGCCCACATCCACGGACAGCTGGCGCACGGCGTCAATGGCGGCCTTGCGGTAGGCAGCCTGGTCCATGCCGGTGGTGTCCACGCCCATGGCCTCGGCGATGGCCTTGAACTTCTCGCCGGTGTACTCCTGGTTGAACTCCATCACGATGGGCAGCATCATGGCGCAGGCCACGCCGTGGGGGGTGTCGTACACGGCGCCCAGGGTGTGGGCCATGGAGTGGGCGATGCCCAGGCCCACGTTGGAGAAGGCCATGCCGGTGACGAACTGGCCCAGGGCCATGCCCTCGCGGCCCTCGTCCTCGTTGTTCACAGCGCCCCGCAGGCTCTTGGAGATGAGGCGGATGGCCTCCAGGTTCAGGCAGTCGGCCAGAGCCCAGGCGGCCTTGGTGGTGTAGCCCTCAATGGCGTGGGTCAGGGCGTCCATGCCGGTGGAGGCGGTGAGGCCCTTGGGCATGGTGGACATCATGTCGGGGTCCACGATGGCGATGTCGGGGATGTCGTTGGTGTCCACGCAGACGAACTTGCGCTTGCGCTCCACGTCGGTGATGACGTAGTTGATGGTGGCCTCAGCGGCGGTGCCGGCGGTGGTGGGCACGGCGATGGTGAACACGGTGCGGTTCTTGGTGGGGGCCACGCCCTCCAGGGAGCGGACGTCGGCGAACTCGGGGTTGTTGATGATGATGCCGATGGCCTTGCCGGTGTCCATGGAGGAGCCGCCGCCGATGGTGATCATGTAGTCGGCGCCGGACTTCTTGTAGGCTTCCACGCCGGACTGGACGTTCTCAATGGTGGGGTTGGGCTTGATGTCGGAGTAGATCTCATAGGCCATACCGGCCTCGTCCAGCAGGTCGGTGACCTTCTTGGTGACGTTGAACTTGACCAGGTCGGGGTCGGAGGCAATGAAGGCCTTCTTGTAGCCCTTGGCGGCCACCAGACCGGGGATCTCCTTGATGGCGCCCTTTCCGTGATAAGAGATAGCGTTGAGCACAAAACGATTGACCATGATAATACTCCTCCTGTATCTTTTCCGTTTTATTTGTAATATCAATTCAGCGCTTGGAGAGCACGTCACGCTCGTACTGGAGCACGGTGTCCAGCCAGGTGCCGTCCAGGGGCGCGCCGCAGCGGCGGCAGTACTCGTCCCACACGTCGCCGAAGGGCATGGTCTTCAATTCGTCCTGACGCACCAGCACGGCGGTCAGGTTGCCGGCGTCCTGGTCGGCCTTCAGGCTGTCGCTGGGGGTGAGCAGGGCGTTGAGCAGAGCTTTTTGCCAGTTGCGGAAGCCCAGGGTCCAGGCCGCCACACGGTTGACCGAGGCGTCGAAGTAGTCCAGGGCCATCTTCACGCTGCCGTCCAGGCCGCCGCAGCGGACGATCTCCTTGGCCATCTCACGGGTCTCATCGTCAAAGAGGACCACGTGGTCGCTGTCCCAGCGGACGGGGCGGGTGATGTGGAGGGCGATCTCGGGGAAGAACACCAGCAGGGCGGGGATCTTGTCGCTCACCACCTCGGTGGGGTGATAGTGGCCGTTGTCCATGAGGGGGATGCACTTGCCGGGGTTGGCGGCGGCGTAGCTCAGGGAGAACTCGGCGCTGCCCACGGTGTAGGCCTCCACGCCGATGCCGAACACCTTGGACTCCACGCAGGGCTTGACCTTGTTGAAATCAAAGGGCTCGGAGAGAATGGCGTCGATGGACTCCTTGTAGCGCATCCGGGGGCCCATACGGTCGGCGGGGATGTCCTTGAAGCCGTCGCCGGTCCAGATGTTCATGACGCAGGGCTGACCCAGCTCCTCGGCCAGGTACTGGCTGATGCGGATGCAGGCCTTGCCGTGGTCGATCCAGAAGCGGCGGGTTTCCTCGTTGGGGGAGGACAGGGTGAGAGGGTCGCACTTGGGGTGGGAGAAGAAGGTGGGGTTGAAGTCGCAGCCCAGGCCCCGCTCCTTGCAGAAGTCCACCCACTTCTTGAAGTGCTTGGGCTCCAGCTTGTCCCGGTCCACCCAGCCGCCGTTCTCATCGTCAAAGATGGCGTAGTTGGCGTGGAGGTTCAGCTTCTTCATGCCGGGGCACAGCTTGAGGACCATGTCCAGGTCGGCCATCAGCTCCTCGGGGGTACGGGCGCGGCCGGGGTAGTTGCCGGTGGTCTGGATGCCGCCGGTGAGGGGCTTGGTGGGGTCGGTGTCAAAGCCGCGGACGTCGTCGCCCTGCCAGCAGTGGAGGGAGACGGGAGCCTTCATCAGGCGCTCCATGGCCTGCTCGGTGTCCACACCCAGAGCGGCGTATTTCTCTTTCGCTTCGTTATACATATGCAGCCTCCTGCAGCAGAATATTTCCCAGGGCGGTGGCCTCGGGGGAGCCGGTGAGCACGCTCCGGCCGATGGCCTGCTCTGTCAGTTCATTGAGATAGGTGTTGTTGGCGCCGCCGCCCACAATACACAGCACATCAAACTTCTCGCCGGTGATGCTTTCCAGCTCGTCCAGCGCGGCGGCATAGGCGTGGGCCAGGCTCTGATAGATGGCGTGGGCGTACTGGCCGGGGGTCTGGGGTACGGGCCAGCCCCGCTGTGCGCACCCGCCGTCAATCTCCGCCATGACCGACTTGGGGGCCAGGTAGCGGGCGCTGTTCACGTCCAGCTGATAGTCGAAATTGGCCTCATCCCGGGCCATCTGGGCCAGCTGAGCGAAGGAGTACTGATCGTCCAGCTCCCTCTTGAGGCACTGGACCAGCCACAGACCCATGATGTTCTTGAGGAACCGGATGGTGCCCACGCCGCCCTCGTTGGTGAAATTGGCTTTCATGGCGGCAGGGGTGGTGACGGGCTGGGCCAGCTCGGCGCCCAGCAGGGACCAGGTGCCGCTGGAGATGTAGGCCGTGCCCTTCCGGGGCAGGGCGGCGATGGCGGAGGCGGTGTCGTGGGTGGCGGGGAGGACCACGTCGCAGTCAAAACCCACCTGCGACCCGATGTCCGCCTTCAGGCGGCCCAGCTTCACCGGGGGCGTCTGGGGCGGGGCGGCGAAGAGCCGCTCCGGCAGGCCCAGGGCGGAGACAATCTCCATGTCCCAGGTTCTGCCCTTGGCGTCCAGCAGGCCG
The DNA here is from genome assembly GCA_902362925.2 of Clostridiales bacterium. Lineage (GTDB taxonomy): Bacteria > Bacillota > Clostridia > Oscillospirales > Oscillospiraceae > Pseudoflavonifractor. Next base: position 32,224 of record CABIYL020000017.1, read on the forward strand.
GTGGAGCTGGCGTTGGTGTACTCGTGGGCCTTGACGCCGGAGAGATAGAAGCTCAGGTACTCGGGCAGCATGAGGAAATCCGCCGCATGGTCCAGCCGTCCATGGGCCTTGTCCCAGCAGAGCTGGTAGATGGTGTTGAAGGGCTGGAACTGGATGCCCGTCCGCTCGTAGAGCTTGTCAAAGGGAACTGTCTTGTGGGCCAGCTCGGCGCCCTCAGCGCCCCGGCTGTCCCGGTAGCAGTACAGGGGCAGGATGGGCTGGTCCTGGCTGTCCAGCAGCACATAGTCCACCGCCCAGGTATCGATGCCCACGCTGTCGGGCACAATACCCTGCTCCTTGCAGGCCTTCAGGCCGCCCACCACCTCACGGCACAGCCGGTCCAGGTCCCACACCAGGTGGCCGTCCCGCTCATCGGGCAGGTTGGAAAAGCGGTAGACCTCTTTCATCTTCAGTTCGCCGTCCTCACGCCAGGCGGCAATGTGCCGCCCGGAGGACGCGCCGATGTCAATGGCTAAATGTATCATGAAGCTTAGTCCTCCTGCTTGTGCCGTGCGGCAATGGCGGCCTGCTCCTCGGGCAGCTTCTTCTCCACGGTGAAGAAGAAGATCAGCGCCGCGCACACCACATAGGCGATGGTCTCCACCCAGATGTAGCCCACGGTGATGGTGTTCTGGACAGCGGCGGACTGGACAAGGGTCTCAGCGCCGCCGGTGGGCTTCTGGTAGTTGACCGCGCCCAGCATGGCCATGAATACGGCGTTCATGATGGGGGTGGCGGCCACCATCAGGGAGGAGTAGATGCTCATGGTCAGGCCGTCGGTGCGGATGCCGCGCTTGAACTCGATGTGGTCGATGACGTCGGCCAGCATGGCCAGAATCAGGTAGCAGGCGGGGGCGGAGCCCAGGCACTTGAGGGCCACGCCGATGGCCACCAGCACGAAGTTGTGGCTGCCCAGACCGGCGATGACGCCGCCCACAGCGCCGGCCAGCATGCCCACCATACACACGGTGCGCTTGGAGAACTTGTTGGCCAGGGGCACCACGAACAGAGCGGCCACCGCCATGGGGATGGCACCCAGGACGGACAGGACGGTCTGGGCCAGGCCCCAGTCGATGGTGCCGGTGGCGCCGATGACCCACTCACAGAAGTAGCTCATGGAGCCGTTTTTCATGGCGCCCGCCCACTGGAAGCCCAGGTAGAAGAGGATGACAATCCACCACCACTTCTCGCTGGTGACGGCCCCCAGCTGCTCACCCAGGGAGGCGGCCTTGGCCTTGGTCTCCTGGCTGCCGCCGGAGGTCATGGCCTCCTCAGTGACACGCTCACGGGTGAACTTGTACTGGAGGAAGATGGTCAGGGCGGAGAAGATGGCCACAGCCAGCATGACCATGAACCACATGTTCTGGTCGTTCTTCATCACCTGGCTGACCAGGATGGGGAACACCATGGAGCCCACGCCCATGACGCCCAGACCGGCCACGTTGGTGAAGGAGGCCAAAGCGCCCCGCTGCTGGCTGTTGCGGGTGGACACGGGGATGAGGGTGGAGTTGGCGGTGTTGTAGATGGGGTAGGCCACAGCGTAGTAGAGGTTGTAGGCGATGGCGATCCACACCATCTTGGCCGTACCCTCAAAGGGGACGATGAACATGAGCACGCTGGCCACCGACAGCGTCAGGGCGGACAGCAGCACCCAGGGCCGGGCCTTGCCCGCCATGCAGCGGGTGCGCTCGATGAGCTGGCCCACGATCAGGTTGGCGGCCACGATGAGGAGGGTGGACACCACCTGGAGCACCGAGAGGAAGGCCTCGTCCAGGGCCAGCACGTCGGTGAAGTACTTGTTGAGGAAGCTGGTGAAGATACCCGAGGAGAGCAGGGCGCCGAAGGGGCCGATGAAGTAGCCCAGCAGCATCTCGGGGAGCCGGACTTCTGAGGAGCGGATGAGGGAGCTGGTGAGGGGCGTGCTCCAGAAGTCATTCTTTTTGTTGTTCATAGTCCATGTCCTTTCTCAGAGCTTGCAGGAACAGGTATGGGTTCCGCTGCCATAAATTGTATGACTTCCATCGGGCAGCGTCAACTCACAACTTGCGCCCACAGGCACCGCCACTGTCACGGTCAGCGTGCCGTTCTCCGCCTTCCAGTCCACTGCGGCCCGGCCGTAAGGGGTCTCTACCCAGGCGCTGGCCCAGGTGAGGCCGCCGCCCACCAGAGGCTTGACGGCAAAACGCTTGTAGCCCGCCTCCAGGGGCTCGATACCCGCCACACGGCGGTAGAGGAAGTCGCCCACCGCGCCGGAGGCGTAGTGGTTGTAGGAGATCATCTTGTCGGTGCCGTCGTCCCCGATGGGGCACTGTCCGTTCTCGTCCAGGCCGTCCCAACGCTCCCAGATGGTGGTGGCGCCCACCTTCACCTCGTAGAGCCAGGAGGGGCACTTGGTGTTGAGAAGCATTTTGTAGGCCGTGTCGGCGTGGCCGTTGTCGGCCAGGGCAAAGAGAATGTAGGGCGTGCCGGGGAAGCCGGTGCCGATGCAGAAGTCGTTTTTCTCCACCAGACGGGCCAGATTGTCCGCCGCCTTGGCCCGGGTCTCCGGCGGGAACATGCCGAACTGGAGGGGCAGGACATAGGCGGTCTGGAACTCGTTGAGGAGCTTTCCATGGCCGTCGGTGAACACAGAGCAGTAGGCGTCGGCCACCTTGGCGCTCAGGTCTTTGTAGTAGGCGGCATCCTCCGTCTCGCCCAGCAGCTGAGCCACCCTGGCGGTCACTGCGCTGGTGTTGCACAGGCTGGCGGTGGCGGTCCACTTGCTGCGGGCCTGCCACTGCTGCATCTTGGGCACGTCGGGGGCCACCCAGTCCCCGAAATGGAGCACCGAGGGGGTGCTCCAGATGTACTTCTTCTTGCCGAAGCTGAGAAGTCCCGCCCAGAATTTGCAGGCCTTCACATACTTTTTCATCACGGGGTAGAACTTTTTCAGGATGGACAGGTCGCCCCGGGCCATGTACTCCGCCCAGGGCACCAGCACGCAGGCGTCGCCCCACCAGTCCACCGCCATGGCGGGCATGGTGGCGGGGAAGCCGTACCCCTGGACGGGCACCGTGTTGGGGATGCCGCCGCCGGGCAACTGCTCGGCCTGCACGTCCAGCATCCACTTTTCCAGGAAGCGGCTCATGTCGAAGTTGTAGCAGGCGGTGGGGGAGAACACGGCGATGTCGCCGGTCCAGCCCATGCGCTCGTCCCGCTGGGGGCAGTCGGTGGGGATGTCCACAAAGTTGGACTTGGCGCCCCAGCGGATGTTGGACTGGAGCTGATTGAGCATGTCGTTGGAGCAGGAGAAGCCGCCGTTGTCGTGTACGTCGGAGTAGAGGGCGGCGGCGGTGACGTGGATGTCCTCCGCGTCAATGCCCTCCACGCCCACATAGCGGAAGCCCATGTAGGTGAACCGGGGGGAGTAGGTCTGTTCTCCGCCCACGCAGGTGTACTCGATGCGGGCCTTGGCGGTACGGAGAAAGGCGGTGTTCAGGGAGCCGTCCGGGTTGAGAATCTCGGCGTGGCGCACCACAATCTTCTGGCCCTTCTTTCCGCGGATGTCCAGCCTGACCACACCGGCGAAGTTCTGGCCGAAGTCGTAGACCAGGCAGTTATCCACCTTGGTGCAGGTGATGGGGGAAAATTCCTCGTGGACGGTGACCGCCGGGCCGTAGGCAGCCCGGATGGAGGGGGAAACCCGCAGGTTTTCCACGGTGGCGTTCCGCCAGCCGGTAGTCTCGGCGGTGGCGTCGTACACCTCGCCGTCGTACAGGTCGGCCTCCTTGAGGGGGCCCTCTTCGGTGACCTGCCAGGAGGTGTCGGTGCCCACAATCTCCTCCGAACCGTCCTCATAGGTGACACGCAGCTCCAGCAGCAGGGCCTGCCGGTCGGCGGTGACCCGGTTTTTCCGGGTGAATACAAAGGAACCCACCGCCCAGCCGCCGGCCACCACCGCCGTCAGGGTGTTGTCCTCCTGAAGCTGGTCGGTTACGTCGTAGGTCTGGTACTGCAGATTGGTCTTGTAGGAGGTAAAGCCGGGGGCGAAGTAGTCGTCCCCCACCGGTGCGCCGTTGAGGGTCAGCTGGTAGATACCCATGGCGGTGGAGCGGATTTTGGCCTCCTTCACCTTGCCCCGGAGGGCAAAGGTCTTGCGGAAGGTCATGGGCACGGGGGACACCTTTTTCTCCTTAAAGGAATAGGCTCCATCGCTGATCCATTGGGCGCTCCAGGGGGTGTCCAGCCGCCCGGTCTCAAATTCCAGAGAGGTCTGGGCGGTCTCCCCGGCGTCGTCCACCGCCGTCAGCTCCGCCCGGTACCGGGTAAAGGGCTTCAGGGCCGGGCCGCCGTAGGGGATGGCGACCTGCCGGTCGGTCTCCACCGTCCAGCCGTTGACCGTCAGAACGGCCTTGGCCAGCGCCGCTCCGGCCCGGTCGCTGTCCAGGGAGAAACCGAACCGGGGCGCTGCCGCGTCGGTCACGCAGTGTTTCCGCTGATTTTCACAGGTAAATGTTCTGATGGTGAGCATATGTAACCGGCCTTTCTCATGCTGACATTCGTTCTTCTTTCCGGGCGCTGGGGGGAAAAGAAATTGCTGTGCCCAGGGCATTCCCCAGGCACAGCAATTCAAACCCTGTTCAGGCCTTCAACGCTTGCCTGGTAGGTTCTCTCAGGCCTCTTTCTTAGTGAGGCGGAAGAAGGCTGCCGCCATGGCGACAACGGCGGACACCGCCAGGCAGATCATGTTGGCGATGGTGCCGGTAGCGGAGGACAGATTCTCGGGGGTCTGAACCTCCAGGGTGACGTCGGCGTTGGAGAAGTAGATGTAGCCCAGGCCCTCAGCTCTGGCGGAAATCAGGTTGATGAGGCAGAGGGTGAGGAGCACGGGGACGGCGATGCGCATGGCGCCGGAGATAATCTCCACCGCAGTGGCGGTGCCGCCGGTCAGCTTCAGCTGGGCCAGGACAATCACCAGCACCAGCAGAATAATGGCGGGGATACCGTAGGTTATCATGCTGCTGACGGTAGCGTTCTGGAAGTAGCCCTCGCTGGAGATATTCACGCCGTAGACAATCAGAGAGGCCACTGCCAGGATGGCGGCAATCAGGTTCACCCAAACGCCAGCGGACTGTTTCTTGATGTTCATGGTTATACCTCCTCCTTCTTTTTCTCGGGCACCAGGGTCAGGGCAATCCAGGCCACGGCGGTCACCACGGCCAGAGCGCCGCTGACATATGTGACGGTGGTGAGGGCGTTGTCCCACCAGGTGTTGACCTTCTCGGTGGACACGTTCATGATGGCGCTGTTGGCGTAGGTGTAGAGCTGGTACTTCAGGTTATCCCGGGCCTGCTCCACCAGGTCAGCGTCACCGCTGACGGTTTCCACGGAGATGTAGGGCCAGGTGGCGTCCACGCCGCCCTCACCCATATTGATGTGGTTGTCCTGAGTGGCAAAGTCGGCCACCTGAGTGATACCGGCCATGACCATGGACTCGGCATTGAAGTAATACTTGTTGTTCATCATGTCGGTGGAGATAAGGCCGGTGTAGCCCCACTCGTTGCGGAGGATGTCCACCAGCATGCCGGTGTGGTGGGAGGCGTTGGTGGCGCCTATGCGGTTGAAGGCGATCATGACGGCCATACCGTCGGCGTCGCTCAGGCCACCCTGGAAGCAGCGCAGGTCAGTCTCACGGAACTTCTGCTCGTTCATGTAGGCGGAAATGCCGCCGCGGTTGTGCTCCTGATCGTTGAAGCCCATGTGCTTGGGGCCGTTGAGGATGCCCATGTCGGCGCAGCCCTGGAGGATGCCGTAGCCGATGCGGTTGGTGAGCATGGGGTCCTCGGAGATGTACTCGTAGTTACGGCCGTTGTAGGGGGTACGGCGCTGGGTCAGGCCGGTGCCCCACAGGTGGTAGCGCTGGAGCCACAGGCCGGAGTTGCCCTCGATGCGGCCCCACTCGTAGGCCAGCTCGGGGTTGAAGGAGGAGCCCATCAGGGTCTGGGAGTGGACGTTGAAGCGGTAGGTCTCGCCGGTGGCCTCATCGGTGTAGGTGGCGGTGAAGCCGCTGACGCCCTCGTTCTGGATGACCACGGGGTTGTCCACGTTGGTCAGCACGTCGGACTGGCTGCCGCCGTGGATGACGGCGCCCACGGCCTCGTCGATGGTGATGGAGGAGACCAGGGTGTCCCAGAAGGGATCGTCGATGTTCTCCAGCTGCTCGTACTGGATGCTGGTGGTGTCGAAGCGGACGCCCTTGTCGCCGCCCTCAGTGGCGGGGTTGCCGGTCTGGATGGTATAGGTCTGGCCGCGGAGCTCGGCAATCCACTCGTCCGCCTTGGGGCTGTCGGCGATGTAGATCTCAACCTCGTTGTAGTTGATGGGATAGGTGCTCTCCCAGTTGCTGCGGGACAGGTAGGTGACGGTGTCCTCGCCGGTCCAGTAGTTCAGGTCGGCGTCGTCGGCCACGTTGGTGACGGCGGTGCCGTTGGAGACGGCAAAGGTGGTGTCGTCCAGCTCACCCAGGTTCCAGACCTGAGCGGTGCCGGTGGCCTCGGCGTCCATGCCGTCGGTGGTGGTGTAGCCCTGGGCGGCCAGGATGTTGTTCACAGCCTCATGGGCACCGGCAGCGGCGGTGAAGTAGTAGTCGCCGGCGTCCAGGATGTAGGTCTTGGCATTGGTGTAGTCGTAGCTGGCCAGGTACTTGGTGGGCACGGTGATGGTCACCTCAGCGGTGCCGCCGGCGGGAACCTCAGTCTTGGCGGAGTTGAGGAACATGACGGCGGACTTTTCCACCTTGTTCTGCACGTCGTAGTCGGTGTAGGGCTGCTGGACATAGAGCTGAGCCAGGAAGTAGCCGTCCTGGTCGCTGTTGTTCTTGATCTCCACCACGGCGGTGATGTTGCCGTCGGGCGTGCGATCCACGTCCACGCTCTTGAGGGTCTGGGTGTAGTCCAGGTAGCTCAGGCCGTGGCCGAAGGTGTAGAGCACTTCCTTATTGTAGTCCCAGGAGGCGTCCTGAGTGGCGCCTGCGCCGGAAGAAGCGCCGGAGGCGGGATTCACGATGGAGTCGTAGTAACGGGTCTCGTAGTACTTGTAGCCCACGTAGATACCCTCGGCCTCCACGATGTAGTAGCCGCCGTTATAGGTGTCGCTGCCGCCGAAGGAACCGGCGGTGGTGTTGGCGATCTCCACACCGGGGTAACGGGGATCGTCGCCGTTGCTGCCCACGATCTCATAGTCGGCGTAGTAGCCGCCGCCGAAGTTCATCACAGCGGGGTTGGAGGCGTTGTCGGCCACATAGGTGTCGGGCAGGGCGCCGGTGGCGTTGACCTGGCCGGTGAGCACCTTCACCACGCCGATGGCCTGGTAGTCGTTGAGGCAGCCGATGTAGGCGATGCCGTCCACCTCGTGGGCGCCGCCGGCGGCGATGTCCTTGATGACCATGGTGTTGCCGGTGTTCAGGAGCACGATGACCTTGGAGCAGGTCTCCTTGGCCACGTCGATGACGGCCAGCTCATCCTCGCTCAGGGCCAGGGGGTCCTCACCGGTCTCCTCACCGGCGTAGTTGACGGCGGAACCGGGCATGTAGGTGTTGCCCTCGCCGGCGCCGCGGGCGAACACGCAGATGCCTACGGTGTTCTCCTTGTCAACCTGGCTCTTCCAGTCGGCGGGAGCGCCCAGGTTTTCATACTCCGTGGGGGGAACCTCGGCGATCTGGTAGGTGGTCATGTCGCCGGGGGAGGCCACGTAGATGTGGTCGTAGGCCACGGCGGTTTCCATCTCGCCGGTCCACTGGTTGGGGACTTCCTCGGTGTGCTTGTTGAGGATGTTGTTCTGATAGAAGTCCTTCACAGTCTCGTTGATCTTCACACCCGCGTCGGTGAGGGCCTGAACCAGGTCCACCGCGTCGGCGTTGCCGGCCTTGTGGTCGCCGCTGGTGTAGGGATAGGGGGCGTAGGCGGCCAGACCGAAGAGGGCCACGGTGGTGTCAGAGGACAGAGGCAGCACGTCGTTGTCGTTCTTCATGATAACGGTGCCCTCTTCGCCTTCCTTGATGGCGATGTTCTTGGCAGCGGCCTTCATCTCGTCGATGGTGGCGTAGTCGCTCTGGAAGCGGGCGGAATCCTCATCGGTAATGGTGACATAGCTGCTGGTTCCAAGGAAGCCGTCCAGCGCTGAACGATAGCCCTCCGCGATGCCGGTGCCCACGACAGACAGGGCAAGCACGGAGGCCATGACAGCCGAAAGACCTCTCATGACGGGTGCAATTCGTTTCGCTTTCATCATTTTTCCTCCCCATAGTAGCATGAACATTAACGGCCGTTCTGTTGTGAGGAATTATAACACCAAGGCAATCTTTTGTCCACGTTTTAGTGATAATATCCAACAAATAGAAAGAACAACATACTTTTCAGGACAATTGAACACAAATGAGCATAAATGAACAAAAGAAAGGGGGCGAAAAGGCCTCCGTGCCCGGAAACGGAATCCATAATATTCCAAAAACAAGGGGATGTTGACAATAAAATGACCGAATGATACAATATCGGCGGATTATGGAGGGGGTAATTATGCATACAAACGAACGCTTTGACCTGATCCTGGACTACCTGAAAATGCACAAACGAGCAACGGTTGCAGATTTGAGCAAATTGGTGTACGTCAGCGAGGCCACGGTGCGCCGTGACCTGAACGAGATGCAGCGGCTGGGTCTGCTCCGCCGTACCCACGGCGGCGCTATGTACTCCGACGGCTCGGAGGAGGTCTCCATCTTTGTCCGGCAGGAGGTCAACGCCACCGGGAAGGAGGTCACCGCCTCCATCGCCCTGCCCCATCTGCCCGACTTCCATACCATATTTATTGACAACTCCTCCACCTGCCTGGCCCTTGTGCAGCGGATGAACCTGCAGCACAAGGTGGCGGTCACCAACGGCATCCAGGCGGCCACCTGGCTGGTGCAGCAGGACGACGTGCAGGTCATCATGCCCGGCGGAGAGCTGAAGCTGAACACCGGCTTTACCGGCAGCACCGCCTGCAACGCCCTGCGGGGGTTCCGGTTCGACGTGATGCTCTGCTCCTGCGCCGCCATCGACATGGAGGGCACCTATGAGAACTCTCTGGCGGTGAAGGAGCTGAAGGTCACCGCCATGGACCTGTCCGACTGCTGTATTCTCATCACGGACAAGACCAAATTCAGCCTGAAGGCGCCCTATCATACGGTAAGCCTGCGGAAGTACGACTACATCTTCACCGACGCGGAGGATGAGCAGCTCTCCCCCTACCGGGAAGCCGGACTCCAAATCATCAACCGGTGAACGGGTACAAGGGGGCCGCTCCTGTGAGAATTGGCAGAGTTCCGGTGCTGGCGGGGGTGCTGGCCGCCGTGCTGCTGCTCCTGTCCGGATGTGGGGCAGGTGGGGAGACTGTGCCCACCTGCAAGGTGGTCTTTGAGGACAACCCGGAGCTGTTCTTTTACAATCAGGTGTACGACACGCCCAGGGGCGGGGATGTGACGGCCACCGTGGGCGTGCCCACTGGCCGCCGGATTGACACAGTCAGCTTTGACCGGTACACCGTGTCAGGCAAGACCGGTTTTTCCGCCAGCTACGACTACTATACCCTCATCCTCCACGATGTCAGATACCCGGCGGTGGTGCGGCTGACCACCTCGCCCGCCCTCACCACTGTCTACAATCCAGGGGAAGGGCAGGGGGAGACCATTACAGTCCAGGAGGACAGCCCACGGCTGTCCCCCAACACCCTGCCCTGGCGGGGACAGTTTTCCAGAGAGGGCTTTCTGGCTGTGGGTTGGAACACCGCGCCCGACGGCAGCGGCGTCCATATCGGCTTTGGCAGCCGCTCCGCCAGAGAGGACGGGGGCGAGACGCTGACCCTCTACCCGGAGTGGCTCCCCTGTACGCCGGAGGAGGCCTTCACCTGGACCGAGCGGGACGGCGGCGCCGTCATCACCGGCTATGACGGCAGAGAGGGTGATTTGGTCATTCCCGAGACCCTGGGCGGCCTGCCTGTCACCGCTATTGCGGCCGGTGCCTTCGGGAACGTGACGGCGGACACTGTGGCTCTGCCGTCCACCCTGACAGCCGTGGAGCCTGAGGCCTTTTCCACCCTGACAGCGGAGCGCCTTTACCTCTTTGACACCCTGGAGCAGGTGGATGAGGCATCCTTTGGAGCTTACACCATCACCCGTCTCCACCTCAACGCCGTTAAGGACCCGGTATATAGCGGCACCTACTTCGACACCTTCCCCGATAAGGCGGACTACCTCCGTTCTGTGGCGGAGGCGGACAAGCTGGTGCTCTTCTGCGGCTCCTCCGCCCGGTTCGGGTACGACAGCCCCATGCTGGCCGAGGCGTTTCCCGACTATGAGGTGGTGAACATGGGGGTGTACGCCTACGCCAACATGCTGCCCCAGGCCAGAATCGTCCTCCACTACATGAAGGAGGGGGATATTCTGCTCCACTCCCCCGAGCTGGACGCCATTATGCAGCAGTTCTGCGGCAGCACCGCCCTGGACAAGGAGACCTTCTGCATGACCGAATCCAACTACGATCTGCTCTCCCTGCTGGACTGCCGGGAGTTTACCAATCTGTTTGGGGCCTTCGGGGCTTTCCAGACCGCCCGGATGGACATGGAGCCCCGGTCCTACCACGACTCGCCCGCCATGTACGACGAGGACGGCAACCGGCAGGAGCAGGCCACCTATAACCGCTACGGGGATTACATCCTCTACCGGGAGAACAACCTATCCGGGGAGAATTTCGGCATCAAGCGGGCCTTCTATAACGCCGGCCATATCACCCAGGCGGACTGGCAGGGCATCAACGCCATGTACGACAGCTTTGCGTCCAAGGGCGTGTCGGTGTACTTCACCTACTCGCCTCGCAGCCGTACCAGCATCTCGGAGGACAGTACCGAGGAATCCATTACCGAACTGGACGCCCTGTTCCGGCAGAAGCTCCACGCCCCCGTCATCTCCGATATCCGGTCCTCCCTCATGGACCCGCTGTACTTCTACGCCACCGACAACCATCTCAGCACCGATGGCGTGCAAATCCACACCGCCAAGGTCATTGACGACCTGCGCCGGGCACTGGAGGGAGAAGCATGACCTTTGTCTTTCTCCAGTATCCACTCATTCCTGCCCTGCTGGTTTTGTCCCTGGTGTTGACCGCTCTGGCCGGACTGCTCAATCGTGGCGGCTGTGCGGCTGCGGTACTGGCGGCGCTGTCCGCATCGGCCATGGTGGTGGCTGCGCTGGCCTGCTCGGTACCCTATGAGGAGATTCTGCTCCTGCTGCTTCTCCCGGCCCTCACCTGTTTTCTGACTGTGGTAAGGGGGGAGAAGAAATGAGCTTTGTGTCTCCCGGTTTTCTCCTCTTTCTCCCGACGGTGCTGGCCCTCTACCGGCTTACCCCCTGGCAAAAGCGGTGGATGGTGCTCCTGCCCGCCTCCTACTTCTTCTACGCCTGTCATAGCCCCTGGCTGCTCAGCCTCATCTTTCTCACCACCCTGGTGTCCTACGCAAGCGCCCTGCGCATCGAGCGGGCGGAGACCAGGAAGCAGAAGCGCCGTGCGGTGGTTCTGGATGCGGTGGTGTGCCTGGGCATCCTGTTCCTCTTCAAATACTTGGACTTTGCCCTGGGCGGGGTGTTCTCCCTGCTGAAGCTGTTCGGGGTGGAGAGCGGCTTCACCGGCTTCCACCTGCTGCTGCCCATGGGCATCTCCTTCTATGTGTTCCAGACCATGTCCTACACCTTTGACGTCTATCGGGGCACCATCCGGGCGGAGCGACACCTGGGGTACTACGCCCTGTTCGTCTCCTTCTTCCCCCAGCTGGTGGCGGGACCCATCGAGCGCCCCGGGGACCTGCTGCCCCAGCTGAAGGCCCCCAACCCCCTGGAGCAGGAGGACATCGCCCAGGGCGTCAGATTCCTGGTGCGTGGATACGGCAAAAAGGTGCTCATCTCCGACTTTCTGGCTCCCTTTGTGGATACGGCCTATGGAGACGCCGCTGGGGCTGGCGGTGCGGCCATGGTGCTGGCCACCGTGCTCTTTGCCCTGCAAATCTACTGCGACTTCTCCGGATACTCCGATATCGCCATGGGCTGTGCCCGGCTCATGGGTATCAGGCTCACCGAGAACTTCCGACAGCCCTACGCTGCCGGTTCCATCCGGGATTTCTGGCGGCGGTGGCACATCAGCCTGACCCGCTGGTTCACCGACTACCTGTACATCCCCCTGGGCGGCAGCCGCCGGGGACTTTTTCGGCAGTGCGTCAACATTCTGGTGGTCTTCCTGGTCAGCGGCCTGTGGCACGGGGCCAACCTGACCTTTGTGGTGTGGGGCGGGCTCCACGGGCTGTTTTTGACGGCGGAGACCCTGCTGCTGGGAAAGCGGCAGCTCAAGTCTCCCTTGGGTAGAGGACTCCACCGGGCAGTAACTCTGGTTTTGGTGTGCTTTGCCTGGGTATTTTTCCGTGCGTCCGACCTGTCCCAGGCGGCGTTCATTCTCCGGTCCATCTTCACCGACTTCCGTCTGTCTAACGCCCTGACCGGACTGGATATGGGCCGGGTGGAGCTGATACTGGTCTGCCTGCTGGTGCTCCTGCTGCCCCTGCTGGAGCAGCTGCCCGCCCTCAGGGTGCAGGAAAACCGAACCCAGGGGCGGTATGCCGTCCCTCTGCTCTATTTCCTGCTGATTGCCGCCATCGTGATCTGCCGCTGTCTGGTGCTGACAGAGCACGGGGCCACCGCCTTCATCTACTTTCAGTTCTAGGGGGAGGATGCCATGAAACAGCGAGAAACGCCCTCTCCCGCAGTGCTCTGCGGCGTGTTGGCGGCGGCGCTGTGCCTGCTGGCCGGGCTGCTGCTCCTCTTCGGCTTTGCCCTGCCGCCCCAGTATGAGAATACCTTTCTGGGAGAGTTGAAATACAAGATGGAGCGTCTGGAGACCACGGAGGGGCCCCGTATCATCGTGGTAGGGGGCAGCAGCGTGCCCTTTGCCCTGAAAAGCGGCTTGGTGGAGGAGTACCTCCCCGACTATCAGGTGGTGGACTTCGGCATGTACGCCGGTATGGGCACGGTGGTCATGCTGGACTGGGCCCAGACCCAGGCCCGTGAGGGGGATATCTTCGTCATCGCCCCGGAGCAGAGCGGCCAGACCCTGTCCTGCTTTTTCTCCGGCGAGCTGGCCTGGCAGGCGGCGGACGGCGCCTTTGACCTGCTGCCGCTGATTGACTCCAGCCGATACGAGTCCCTGGCGGCCGCATTTCCCGCCTTTGCGGGAAAAAAGCTGTGGTACACCCTGACGGGAGGCCCCGAGCCGGAGGGCGTGTACGCCCGCTCCTCCTTTGACGAATACGGCGACATCGTCTACCCGGACCGGACAGCCAATATCATGTCCGGGGGCTGCAACCCCAACGACCTCATCTCCTTCTCCCAGGACGTCATCACAGAGGAGTTTATCGACGATCTCAACGACTTCGCCCGGGTGGTGACCGCAAAAGGTGCCAAAGTGGTCTATCACTTCCCGCCCATGAACGCCGCTGCGCTGGAGCCGGGTACCGACCAGACGGCGGTGGACGCCTACTACGACTATCTGGACGGACAGCTTCTGTTCCCCATTCTGGGGGACCCTGGCCGCTGCATCCTGGACAGCGGCTGGTTTTACGACACTAACTTCCACCTCAACGCCAGCGGAGCCACGGTGTTCACCAAGCTGCTTATTGAGGATTTGAAGGTCTGGCTGGAGGATACTTCTCCCACCGACATTGTCCTGCCCGTCATGCCCTCCGCCGGGACGGCCAACCTGGGGACGGACAACACCGACGAGGTCCTGTTCACCTACCAACGTACAGAGGACGGCTGGATTTTGTCCGGTCTGACGGATGAGGGACACTCCGCCCAGACCCTCATCCTGCCCGGCAGCCATGAGGGGGAGCCGGTGGTGGGGATGGATAAGTCCCTCTTTGCCGGAAACACCGTCATCCGTGAAATTACAGTCCAGCCCAATATCGGCGTGCTGTACGATGGCATGTTCTCCGGCTGTACTGCCCTGAAAAAACTGATTCTCACCGGAGAGGACCCGTCCGCTTACTCGGCGGGGGACGGTCTGCGGGACGGAGGGGATTTCCTTATCTGCGTGCCGGAGGAGGCGCTGGACAGCTACCGACGTGACTATTTCTGGCAGACCTATGCCGCCTGGATTCAGCCCATGGAGCAATAGCGGAGTGGGGGAGCGTACAGCTCCCCCACTCCTTTTGCATTTTATGACAGGGAAAAACCGGAATTCCCTTTCCCAACCCGCCGGGGCATAGTATAATGTTGAAAGCAGGCGGCAGACCCTGTCGGAATGGAGCTGCCGCGTGACAGGACACCGGGAGGAAGGTTATGGCGGAGAGAAAACGGGGAACGGGTGAGAGCCCCTTTGAATCCCTGAATATGTTAAAGAAAAAGTGGAAGGACGGCACCTTTTCCGAGATTTTAGAGGACTGGAAGTGGATTTTCGGGTACAGCGCCCGGTACAAGGGCGCCATTGTGTTCTATATCATAATGGGTATCCTCAGCACGTCCCTGGGGCTGGTGAGCAGTGTGGCGGGGAAGTACGCCATCGACGTCATCACCGGCTACGAGACCAGCAAGCTGTGGCTGGTGATTCTCATCATGGTGAGCAGCGCGCTGGTGGGGTTGCTGTTCACCAGCGTCATCAGCCGGGTATCCACCAGGCTGGCCCTGGACATTGACAACGACATCCGGGCGGATATTTTTGACCAGATTATGGACGCCGACTGGCTGTCCCTGAGCCAGTACACCAGCGGCGACATTCTCAACCGCTTCAACGGGGATGTGAGTACAGTCAGCAGCAACGCCATCAAGTGGCTGCCCAGCGTGATCATCGCGGTGTACCAGTTTGCCGCCACCTTTTTTGTGCTGTTCTACTACGACTGGGTGATGGCCCTGATTGCCCTGGGCAGCGCACCCTTTCTGCTGCTGGCAGGGCGGCTGCTGGTGCGGAAACAGCGGGAGTACAACCGCCGGGTGCGGGAGGCCAGCAGCGACCTGATGGCCTTTGAGGTGGAGGCGGTGAGCAATTTTGACACCATCAAATCCTTTGGCGTGGGGCCCCATTACAGCGAAAAAATCCGCTGGTGGCAGGAGCGGTTCCGGAATATCAGTCTGAAATACAACCTCTTCTCCATCAAGAGCGGCGCGCTCATGTCCATGCTGGGGATTATCGTTCAGTTTGTGGCCTTTGGGTACTGCCTGTTCCGGCTGTGGGGCGGGGGGATTACATACGGCACCATGACCCTCTTTCTCCAGCAGCGCAGTGAGCTGTCCACCGCCTTCACAGACCTGGTGGGCATCATCCCCAGCTTCCTCAGCAGCTCTGTTTCGGCCCACCGCATCCGGGAGCTGGCGGAGCTGCCCCGTGAGGTGCATCTCCCGGAGAGCAGCGGGCTGGATGTCCACAGCGCCGAAGGCTTTGAGGTGCGGATGGAGCACGTGACCTTCTCCTACCGGGAGGAGGACAGAGTGATTACCGACTCGGCCTTCCGTGCCGCGCCCGGCGAGATTGTGGCTCTGGTGGGTCCCTCAGGCGAGGGTAAAACCACATTAATCCGTCTGATTCTGGGCCTGGTGTGTCCGGGAGAGGGAAGCGTGGTGCTCCGGGACAGTGCGGGCCGTGAAGTGCCGGCCAACGCGGAGACCCGGCGGCTCTTTGCCTACGTGCCTCAGGGCAACACCATTTTTTCGGGCACTGTGGCGGAGAATATGCGCCTGGTGAAGGAGTCCGCCACCGATGAGGAGATCATTGAGGCGCTGAAGCTGGCCTGTGCATGGGAGTTTGTGGAGAAGCTGCCGGAGCAGATCAACAGTATGGTGGGGGAGCGTGGAAAGGGCCTGTCGGAGGGACAGGCGCAGCGTCTGGCGCTGGCACGGGCCATGCTGCGGGACGCACCCATCCTGCTGCTGGACGAGGCCACCTCCGCCCTGGACGTGGCCACCGAGCGGGCGGTGCTGCGGAATATCGCCGGCTGCGGCAAGGGTAAGACCTGCATTGTCACCACACACCGACCCAGCGTGCTGAGCCTCTGTCAGCGGGTCTACCGGGTGATGGACACCCATGTGACTGAGCTGAGCCAGGAGGAGTCGGGCCGCATGGCCATGGATTTCTGATAAAGAAGATAAAAAAGGTCCCCTGTGAATCGTTGATTCACAGGGGACCTTTTTTATTGCTGATTTACTCCGTAACTTCGCCGCCGTTGGGGTCGGGGGCGGAGTTGGCCTGGGACCAGGCGCGCTCCAGAGCGGCCCAGTCGCGGACGGGCTGGAGGACGGTCCAGGACTCAACCTGGGTGCCGTTGACTTCGACGAGCTCGAAGTCGTGGGAGTTGGTGGCCTCCTGGACGGCGGCATAGTACCAGGTGCTGGTATCCATGTTGTCGGGCCAGGTGATCATGTCGGGCAGCATGTGATCCGCGGAGGGAGCGCGGCCCAGAGTACGGTTGACAATGGTCATGGCCTCGGCACGGGTGATGTAGGCGTCGGGGTCGAAGGTGCCGTCGCCGCGGCCCTCAATGATGCCCAGAACGGCGGCTCGGTTGATGTACTGGTTGGCCCAGTGGCCGGCGATGTCGGGGAAGATATCCTCGCCCTCATAGGTGCCGCCGAAGAAGCGGACCGCGATGGTGGCGAACTCGGCGCGGGTGATGGGAGCGTCGGGATCGAACAGACCGCCGGGCTTACCGGTGATAATTTCGGCGTTGGTCAGAGTGGAGGCGGCGTTGTTGAACCAGTCGTTGCTGTCGGCGTCCACGTAGTTGTTGCTGGTGCTCCAGAACATGGTGCGGGACTGGTCGGTCAGCATACGGAAGAAGATGGTGGCCACCTCGGCGCGGGTGATGGAGTCCATGGGATGGACCAGACCGTCGTCACGACCGATGATGTAGGCAAAATGATCGGTGGTATTCAGGTCAGGACCGGGGCCCAGGGGGACGTCGGGATCTTCGATGTCGGTCTCACCGCCGCCACTGCTGCCGCCGCCATCAACAGTATAGGTGACAGAAGGACGGGGGAAGTACAGCTTGTTCTCGGTGCCGTTGGGGGTCAGATAGGCCTCCACGTTGGGGTAGGTGAGGTAAGTACCGGCAAAGCCCATGTGGCCCACCAGTCTGGCGGTGTAGGTGATGGACAGCTTCTGGCCGCGGAGCAGATCCTGGTGCAGGGTGAGGGTGAACTGCTCGGTGCCGTCAGAGGCCTTGGTGTACTTCAGGGTGAGGAACTCCTTGCCGTCCTTGGTGTGGAAGACCAGGGTGTCCTTGTCGCCCATGGTCTGGCTCTCCCAGTACAGGCCGCCCTCGTCGGTGCCGTTGGCGTTGGTCAGGCTGACGCGGATGGCCTCGGAGGTGGCCAGGTCATAGTTGTAGCCGTCGGAGGAGCTGTAGCCCAGCACGTCGGTGATGACGCTGCCGGCGGGAACAGCCACGTTGGCAGACTGGCCGTACATGGTGCTGATGATGGTGTCCAGCTGAGAGGCGGTGTTGTCCAGGGTGGCGTCAAAGCCGCCGTTTTCCACGCTCTTGCTCTGGGCGTAGTCGATGAACTCACCGGCCAGCTTGGAGAGGGCGGACACCTTGGCATCATCCTTATAATAAGGATAACCCACAGTGACCAGCTTCACGCCGGCCTCAGTCACCTTGTCCAGCTCCTTGGCGGCAAAGTAGATGCCGGTCTCGAAGTTGGTGTAGATGTCGGCGTCGTCCTTGACGGCCTGGACAGCGGCGGCCAGAGGCTCACTGGCGGAAGCGCTGCCGTAGGTCTGGGGCTCGGCGGACAGATTCTCGGCCAGCAGGTCGTTCAGGCTGGTGAGAGCCTCATAACCACCCTCGGCGGCGTCGTTGTTGGCCATGGTGGCGGTGGTGCCGTCGGCCTTGTAGTAGGAGTTGTTCACGGCGTTGCCGTTGTCGTCCAGCCAGTAGAAGCTGCCGCCGTCGGTGATGAGCACCAGGTAGCGCTTGTCAGCGGCCACAGTGTCGGTGGACAGGCTGTTGAGGGCGTTCATGCCCTCACGGATACCGGCCTGGATGTTGGTGCCGTGGTCGGAGGCCATCACAAAGGCGGCGCAGTCATTCTCCACGCCGGAGAAAGCGGCCTCGGAGTCGGCAGTGAGCTCCTGGGGAGCCACTACGGTTTTGGCGGTGGTGGTGAAGATAGTCAGACCGGCGTAGATGTTCTTGTCGGCCATGAACTTGAGGGCGTTGGCCCACTCTTCCACATAGGTCTTGTTGTTCTCACTGAGGAAAAGGCTCTGGGTGGCGTCCAGCACGAACTGGATGGCGATGGGGTTAGCGTTGGTATTGGCCACCACGTCCAGGGTGATGGTGGTGTCGCTGCCGGCCAGCTCGCTGGCCTGTTTGCCCAGGGTGATACCGCCCTCGGTGTTGGCAGGCGGGTTGACTACCGCAGCAGAGGCGGCGGGGAGCATGCCGATGAGCATGACGACAGCCAGCGCCGCGGCCAGGAATTTGCGGATACGCATAGGTCATACCTCCGTTTGCAATTTGCATAAAACAGCGTCACAGACAGCCGGAGAATCTGCGCGCCGCATGCTAACACACGACAAATTATAGCATAGTTAAAAGGAAACGGCAACAAAAAAACACCCACAGGAAGGGGAAATTTCCAAAATTAGTTTGTGAGTGGTTTATGACGCTTTTTGGTTACAAATGCGCAAAATATTGCAAAAACAAGGGTGAACAAATAAAAAATAGGGACTGCTTGTTAAAAAATATCCGAAAAAATAAAGGAAGATTCTTGAATTCAAAAGCCGCCTATGCTATACTAACCAAAAATAGGTGCCTTTTCGGCGTGTACGCCGGAGAGAGACCTGATGGTTTGCAGCCAGACCCCAGTATCGACGGTGACGCCGGAAGCCGGCCTTGCGGGGCAACTGTTTTGCAAGGGAGGAGAAAAATATGAAGAAAGCAGTGCGGAAGGGCGCGTCCAAAGCGGTAGCGCTGGTGCTTAGCCTGGCGATGATCTTCGGCATGGCGCCCATGGTCAGCGCTTCGGCCGGCAATACGGCGGATGTGCAGGACAATTTCGACCGCATCGTCCATCTGGACATGGGCCGGAAGTATTTTACCCCTGATTGGATTAAGAGCCTGATTGACGAGATGGCCAAGCTGGGCTACAACCAGCTGGAGCTGGACTTCGGCAACAGCGAGACGGGCCAGTTCCGGTTTGCTCTGAGTGACATGAGTGTCACCTATACTTATACTGAGCAGACCATGGTGCCCGTGGACAATACAGACGCCCAGGAAGAGCCTGCCGCGCCTGTTGAGACCGGGGAACCTGTGGAAGAGCAGCCTGCCGCCCCTGTCCAGACTGAGGAGCCTGTGGACGAGGAGCAGACTGCTGAGACCGTAATGCCCCTGCAGGAGGAGCCTGCTGCGCCCGCTGAGACCACAGAACCCACTGCCCCTGTCACCGATGAGGTGCTGGAGCAGGCAGAGGAAAGCGGAACTGCCAACGGTGTGCTTGAGTATAATTATCTTGATGTGCCGACCACGAACACTGTATATCTCAATGCTGCTCTGCCTGCTGACGATAAGTACATTACCGAGGCCGAGATGGAGGGCATCATTGACCATGCCAAGGATAAGGGCATTGAGATTGTCCCCCTGCTGAACAGCCCCGGCCATTTTGGCGCGGTGCTGGATGGTGTGCAGGATGAAAACGATGATCCTGTGAATTTCAGCTATAACAACAGCAACTCTCTGGACATCACCAATGGGGAAGCAGTGGCCTTTGGTCAGGCTGTGGTGCTGAAGTATGCCCAGTGGTTCTGGAATAAAGGATGCTGTACCTTTAATATTGGTGCCGATGAGTTCTACACCGAAGGCGGTAGCTTTGGCGGCTTGACACAGGAGACTTATCGGCTTTTTGCGGATTATGTAAATGGTCTGTATGATGGCCTGGAGGAGATTGGCTACACCACCATTCGTGCGTTCAACGATGGCTTCTATTATACTAAAAAGCAGTATGTGGAGTTCAGACCTTTTGAGATCTGCTATTGGTCCAGCGGATACAGCGGTTATGACTACGCTACTGCTCAGACCATTCAGGATAGGGGCCATTCCCTGATTAACACGCATGGCAACTATTATTACATTGTGGGCGGCGGCTCCCCCATGATGAAGGGCGAGCTGGCAGCAAGCAGTTTTTCCGCTACGGAGTTCATGGGCGGACACATTGAAAATCCCTCCGGCGCTATGTTCTGCATCTGGAGCGATAATCCTCTTGGCGCATCCGAGCACGAAGTGTGGACAGACCTGTTTGACGATCCTGCCTACCTGCTGGACTTCACCACCGGGCTGAAGGGCACCGTGACCAAGACGGATGAGAAAACCGGCGTGCAGGTTACAGCTAACGGCCTGACCAGATTGACCGTTACTGAGGCTACCTTGGAGGAATCTTCCTATAAGCAGTATGTAGCCTATGATATGGAGCCTGCTACCGATACAGGTGCGTATACAAAAGAGGCGGAGGTTACCATCCCTCTGGGAACGTTGAAGGACTATGATGCCAGCCGTCTGACTGGCTTTGTGGTGAACAGTGATGGTACCATTCAGGAGATTGGCGGTACCAAGTCCGGCGACAGCTATACCTTCACCATGCCCCACTTCTCCGTGGGCGGCGTGGCCCTGAAGGAAGCCTATTACACAATGCCGGATGGCTATAAGGGCAGTGTGGAGCAGAAGACTGCTACTGGCGATACCTATTATGAAAAGGTCTCCGGCGCCAGTGGGATTGTCCCCGGTGAGCAGTATCTTATTGTCGGCAAGTATTCTGGTTACCGGGAAGATTATTATTATGCCATGACTGCCGATGGCGGCGTACAACAGGTTGTGCCTAAAGACGGTCGCATTGAGGACAGCTATGACAGCAATCTGTGGACCTTTGAGAGCAGTAACGGCAGTTATAAGCTGAAAGACAGCAGCGGTACATATGCCTATCCTACGGCATCGGGGGAATGGTATGGTTGGTCCTACTCCCTCGAAATCGGAAAAATCACTGGCGAGGATGTGACGGTCAGCGGTAATGACACGGTGACCATTGGCCGAAAGGTTCAGAGTGGACGGAGTAACACAGACTCTTATATTGTGCTTTCGACGCGCTGGGGAAGCGTAAATGGTTTCGGCGCAGGTAACGAAGGTGACGATCTGACCCTCTATAAGAAAGTAAGCATTCCCGGCGGCACCTATTATACGGTGGGTAAAGATGGTATGAATCGGCTGATTTCCGAAGTGCCCACCACCAACAATGGCGTGTACACGGAGGCCAGTTGGGATCCCTTTGAGAATGCCCTTCAGGCTGCCCAGGCTGAACTGGCCAGTGTGCAGGACAGCTATGACAGCCAGACGGATGCTGAACAGGCGCAGGATGCGCTGAATCAGGCCGCCGAGGCACTGTATGTTGCCTGGCGGGCACTGGAAAACGACCCTGATTATGTGCCGGAACCTGATTGGACACCTAGGCTCCGCTACTATATTGCCAATGACCATAATGTTGTTAATGTACAGGGGGAAAATGAGGTCCAGGCAGTTGCGACTACTTCCGGCAAGCCCATCGCTGAGATGGTGGACGAATGGATAACAAGAAGCGCAAGCGGACGTGAGGCCATGTATTGGAAGACCTACGTTCAGAGCAATCCCAAGCAAGCTGGTAATGGTAGCGAAGATTTAACAGACGAAGGAAAGAATATCGGTACTCAGGCGGTTTCTCTCAAGTATGACGAAAAAAACTGGCTCTATGAAAGCACTGACGGAAAGTGGACCGTACTTTCTCAGGATGATCAGTTGACTGTTTACTATGTTGAGAAGACAACGGTTTCCAGAGAGATTACAGTATTTACTTCTGACTGGGGTTCGGATCCTTATGATAGTGCAAATAATTGGATATTTACACTTCCTAACGGCGCTTTTTCCGTGAGCTTCCAGACGGTGTACGTGGATACCGGCTATGTATCACCTGAAAATTTGAAAAACACCACCCAGTTTACCGGAACAGATACTCAGTATTCGGTAATTGAAATTCTGAATTCCTCCGAATATGAAGTGGTAAATGTAACACTGCTGAAGGACAAGTTTAGCGGCAGCTCTGCAAGTAACTTTAGACTTCCTACCTTCCCCCAGCCGGATATGGAGAAGGAGCATAGCATTTACAATAAGGATGGCAGTGTACAGGCGATTCCCAAAGTTAGAAGAGATGAAGATAAGACTGCCTGGCTGGTGCGTATCTATGTTAAACCGGTGGAGAAGGAAAATACCCTCACCATCAGATATGTGGATGAAACCACCGGAAGCGATGTGGAGATTCATACCGGTTCCATCAACGCATACAAAGAACTGACCTACAACGACGCCGTCACAGGATACACGACGTTTGGTAACCTGACTGCTGCTCAGCTGAGAGCCATGACTGCCGATGAGATGAATGCCTCCTATATTCTGAGCCCCACCGGTGATGGAACAGGCAGCGTCAAACAGTATTTTAATACAGATCTCAAAGATATCCCTGCCATTGATGCCAAGTACAAGAGCGGTATTTACGAATACACTGGCGCTGCAATTTCGGATGATGGCCGAACCTTGACCTTCTACTATAAGGCTGATACGGCCGTCAGCTCTTATGTGGTGGACTTTGGCCTGTCCGTGAATGTTCCTGTGACCGATTTGGTGAATAACCCCGGTGATGTGATAGACGTGACGGTTGGTACTGCGCGCTACGGCACTGTCACTGTCAGCGCGACCAACAGCACTATTACATACACGCCCACAGCCATCCTGAAAGGCACTGACAGCGTTCAGGTTACCATCTCCTACGGAACATCCTCCATTACGGCCATGCTCTATTTTGTCCCTGCTTCCACAGTGTACTATGAGGCTGAGGGCAGAGACTTTGTGGAGTTCCAGAATGGCAGCAGCAACATGAACTGGACCGCAGAGGGAACTTCTGGCAATCGGACCCAGGCGGCGGAGAAGCTGGGTGAAAAGGAGAATAACTACGGTTCTGATCCCGCCTATAATAGCAAAGAACTGACCTGGAGCAACGAAAATGCTCAGAAGGTAACCGTTAGCGAGGCTGCTTTTGGCGAAAGTGGAAAGTGGCCCACCGCTACCTTTACCTTCACCGGTACCGGTGCGGATATCATCAGCCAGACCGATGTCAAGGCTGGTGTTATTCTGGTGGATGTGAAGCAGGGTACGGAGTACATCAAGTCCTACATCGTCAACAACTACTACGGTTATACTTACAGCGATACCGGTTGGACTGTTTCCAAGGACAGAAACGGCAACGGCATTGACAGCATCTATCAGGTGCCTGTGATTGCCATCCGTGACCTGGACCACGGTACCTACACCGTCACTATCACCGTGGCCTATGACGGGCTCTTTGATGTGGCGAGTCAGGGCAGCTTCGACTTCTACCTGGATGCCATCCGTGTGTATAACCCGCTGGAGAGCAGTAGCGTGTACGCCGTTGACGGCGAATCTGCTCCCATCTTCAAAGTCCTTCATAACCTTGTAACGAAGTTTGGTGATACCGGTACTCTGGTGGACGGCCTGGAAGATGCAAAGCTTGATCAGTTCAAGACTGTTGGTCCTAATAATGAGATCTACCTGACTTCCGGTCAGAGCGTGACGGTTGATCTGGAGGAAAGCGTAAGCGGCAAGAACGCTCAGATCGCTGCCCGTTTGATTGACGGTAAAAGTGCTACCCTTAATATTGACGACAAGACTGTTACCGTCAACAGCACGGTGGATCAGTACTACACCATCACCGGTGGTGTCAATGGCAACGAGGTAACCATCACCAATAATGGCCAGGGCACAGTGGCTCTGACGATCCTGAAGCTGACCGGCGGGTCTAACTGAGAAAGGGGGACTGCATCATGAAAAAGACATACTGCAAGCCCCAGATTGCCTTTGAGGACTTTGAGCTGTGCGCCAACATCGCCGCTGGTTGTGAGTTCAAAACGATTCACTGGAAGGATACATGCGCTTATGAGCTGCTCGGCGGCTACAAGGTGTTTGTGGCTGAGGCGACCGCATGTAAGTACAAGCAGCAGGATGGTGCTGCCGGCGTCTGCTACCATATTCCTGTGGACAGCAGAAACATCTTTACCTCGTAAGCAAAGCGCGAAAGCCCTGCCCCTATGCGGGGCAGGGCTTTCTTTATCCCATGAGCGGAGGAGGAACGTCATGGCAGAACGGCGATACCGCTTCGGCGGAGTAGGGGTGACATTAAGCGCTCCGGCGGATATCAGTGAAAAGCCGGCTCTGGCACCCTTTGGCGTCTCCGCTCCGGCGGAGGACATCCTGATAGCTTGCGATTTTTCGGAAGAGTTTGCAATGCCGGAAACGCCGCCTCTTCTGGATGAGCCATACCGGACTGTCTGGGTGGCAGAGAACAGGGAAAGCGGCGTGCTTCGCTACCAGAAATCCGATGCGCCGTGGCCCTGCTGCATGTGGAACCGGCAGAGCAAAAAAATTTCTATGCTATGGAAACCGGAATTTAGAGATAAGCTTTCTGCGTGGCAAATTATAGAGGCCGTAGACCTGTTCCATCTACTCCTCATGGAGGGAGGTGTGGTCCTCCATGGGTCCTATATCCTCTATTATGGCATGGGAATCGTCTTTTCCGCTCCCAGCGGGACGGGAAAATCCACCCAGGCCGCGTTGTGGGAACGGTTCCGTGGAGCAGAGATAGTAAATGGCGACCGGTGCCTGCTGCGTGTGGATGAGGATGGGAACCCATGGGTCCATGGTATCTGTTATAGTGGCACCTCCCGTATCTGTAAGAACGTGAGCGCTCCGCTACATGCTCTGGTGCTGCTGGGGCAGTCGCCGGAAAACCGGATCAGGATTGCAAAAGGGCTGGAAGCGTTTCGCTTTTTAATGCCTCAGTGCGCCTACCGCGTATGGGATAAGTGGGATGTGACCAATGTAACGAAAATCTTGTCTGACGTGCTGTCCGCTGTACCGGTGTTTCTGCTGGAGTGTCGGCCGGACGAGAGTGCGGTGGAGACTTTGGAGAAAATGCTATGAGCGAGACAAAACAACAACCGGGCCGGGAGGTAGAACCCCTCTGGTCCCAATATATTCATCAAAAGGGGAATGCCTTGGGCCTGCCGGTTAGCGGCAGCTTTGAGTTGACCCCACAGTGCAACTTCAACTGTAAAATGTGTTATGTCCACCAGACTGCCGAGCAGGTGGCCGCCTCTGGACGGAAGGAGCTCACCGCCGACCAGTGGCTGGATATCGCCCGGCAGGCAAAGGATGCCGGCATGGTCTTTCTGCTCCTGACCGGAGGAGAGCCCCTGACCTTCCCGGAGTTTCCACGGCTGCTCCACGAGCTGAAGCAGTTGGGACTGCTGGTGTCCGTCAACTCCAACGGCTCCCTCATCCGGGGAGAGATGCTGGAGGCGCTGAAAAAAGACCCGCCGCTCCGGTTCAACATTACCCTCTACGGCGGCAGTGATGCCACCTATGAGCGGCTGTGCGGCCGTCCCATGTTCCACCAGGTGGTGGACAACATCCGCGCTCTGAAGGAGGCAGGCATCTCCGTGCGGCTCAACGCCTCCATCACCCCGGACAACAAGAACGACGTGGCAGATATCTTCCGTATCGGCAGGGAGCTGGGGGTCTACGTCAAGTCCACCACTTACATGTTCCCGCCGGTGCGCATCAATGGCGGCGCAGCGGGAGAGGCGGAGCACCGATTCTCAGCGGTTGACGCAGCCAAGTACGAGTTGCTCTGCCGGGAACAGACCATGACGGAGGAACAGCTGCGGGAGGCCGTAAAGAACGGCGGACTGCCGCCGGATGGCGAGGAGTGCACCGGCGGTGCCGAGGGCGAACCCCTCTTCTGCCGTGCAGGCCGCAGCTCTTTCTGGATGACCTGGGACGGCCGACTGCTCCCCTGCGGGATGATGGCCGACCAGGGGGTATCTGTGCCGGAGCAGGGATTTGCCGCCGCTTGGGCGGCAGCCCGACAGGCAGTTGAGGCTATCCGCCTGCCCAAGGAGTGTACCGGCTGTCCTATGCATACCCAGTGCGCTTCCTGCGCCGCCTCCTGTGCGGCGGAGACCGGCCGGTGCGACGGTAAGCCGGAGTACCTCTGTGAAATGACCAAGACCCTGATCCACCTGACATGGGAAAAATACGGAAAGTGAGAGCGGCACAATGGAAGTGAAGAAACAGCTGGTCCTGCGGGAGATCGCAGGCGACTATGCACTGATTCCGATAGGTAATACTATAATTAAAAATAACGGTTTGTTTTCACTAAGCGAGACAGGCGCACGCATCTGGGAGCTTCTGCCCCAGGCAGATGGTGCGGAACAGCTGGTGGACGCCCTGCTGGAGGAGTATGACGTAGACAGAGAGACGCTGTCGCGGGATGTGGACGAATTCCTGGAGCAGCTCCGGCAGCTGGAGATTCTCTGAGTGAAATTATGGAGAAAAGGGCTGCTGCTGGTGCTGGCAGCCCTCCTGCTTCTGGCCGCCTGGATTGCCTGGGGGGTGTGGCGCTCGGCCAACAACCCGGTGGTCCGGACCTGGCAGATAGAGTCGGGGCTACCTGTCCGGCTGGCTGTGCTGGCCGACCTGCACGGCAGTGTGTTTGGGGAGCATAACAGCGACCTGGCCGCCCTGGTGGCGGAACAGAAGCCGGACCTCATCCTGCTGGACGGCGACATGCTCAACGGCGATGCGGTCGGACCGGAGGAGCTGCTCTTGCTGATGGAACAGCTGGTGGAGATTGCGCCGGTCTACTGCGCCTGGGGCAACCACGAGCTGGAGTACATGGCAAAGGGCACTTCCGACCTGCGGGAGCAGATGGAGGCCCTGGGGGCCGTGGTGCTGGAGCTGGATTACATAGACTTGACAGTCAACGGCGCACAGCTGCGGCTGGGCGGCATGTATGACTACGCCTTTGCCCTGGACGACTACAACTCCTGCGACCCGGAACGGATGAAGCCGAAGGTATGGCAGTTTCTCACGGACTTCCAGGACACGGACCGGTATAAGGTGATGCTGTCCCACCGGCCGGACAGCTTTGTCTTTGGGGCGGCGTCCGTAACCTGGGACGTGGACCTGGTGGTCAGCGGCCATCTTCACGGGGGCCAGGTGGTGCTGCCCCTGCTGGGGGGCGTGTTCGGCGGGGACCAGGGATGGTTCCCTGAATATGTCCACGGAATTTATGAGAAGGACAATATCACGCTGGCCATTACCAGCGGACTGGGCAGCCAGAGGGAGCGCCTGCCCCGGTTCAACAACCCGCCGGAGGTCATGGTGCTGGATCTGTCGGCTTGAGAGGAGAGAACACCTGTGGAGGAACATCAGCAGCAGCTTTTGCAGTGCCTCCGGTCGGCCCTGTTTCGGCAGGAGGCCGTCCGGTGGCCGGGGGACGAGGGAGAGCGGAGCGCGCTCCTGACTCTGGCTGAGGAGCAGCACGTCCTTCCGCTGGTGCTGGACCGGTTGATTCCCGCCGCCAAGGCCGCCGGTGCGGATGGAGAGACCCTGCGCCCTCTGCGGCAGCTGCTGCTCCAGAGCGCTGTTGGCCAGACCCGGCGTACAGGGAAGCTGGAGGAGCTCTATGGCGCCCTGGAGGCGGAGGGACTGCGTCCCCTGCTGGCCAAGGGCCTGGCCTGCCGTCTGCTCTACCCCAACCCGGACCTGCGTCCCTCCTCTGACGAGGACCTGCTGGCCCGGGATGAGGACCTGGAGTCCATCCACCGGGTGTTTACCAGTATGGGGATGGAGCAGGAGGGGGACGAGCAGCTGGGAGAGGCCCAGGTAGTGACCTACGGCGACCGGGAAAGCGGCCTGCGCGTGGAGCTCCACAGAAGGCTTTTTCCCGAGGATGCCCAGGCTTACGGCGGAATGAATCGCTGTTTTGAGCAGGCCTTTGAACGGGGCGTGCGTCTGGAGGGAGCCAACGGCCCGGTTTGGACCATGGGGCCGGACGACCACCTGCTCTACCTCATCTGCCACAGCTTCAAGCACTTCCTCCACTCCGGCTTTGGTGTCCGGCAGGTGTGTGACATCTGCCTGGCCGCCGCTGCCTGGGGAGATCGCATCGACTGGGACGGATTTTTTGCAGCCCTGGAGCCCTTCCGGGCGGATTGCTTTGCCCTGAACCTGCTTGCCATCGGCACGGAGTACCTGGGCTTTGCCGGGCGGTGGCCTGCACCCATGGCGGCGGCTCTGGCTGCACGGGGTGAGACCGACTGCGGTCCGCTGCTGGAGGACCTGCTCACCGCCGGTGTGTACGGCAGCAGCTCCGACGTGCGGCTCCACAGCAGCCGCATCACCCTCAACGCCGTGGCGGCGGAGGGGGAGCAGGGGCTGGGGCACTCGGTACTGCGGACGGTGTTCCCCTCCGCCCATGAGCTGGAGGGGCGCTATCCTTATTTAAAGGAGAAGCCCTGGCTGCTGCCGTGGGCCTGGGTCCAGCGTCTGGTCCACTACGCCGGGGAGACCTGGGGCCGGACAGGGGCAGCCAGGGAGAGCGTGGCCATCGGCGAGCGCCGGGTGGAGCTGCTGAAGAAGTACGGGGTGATCCCATGAGCGCCGGGCGGCATGTGCTGGACAGCGATCAGGTGGAGGAGCGTCTGTCGCCTCTGCTCCGGGCCGGGGCGGAGGTGCCACTGGTGGTGACGGGGAGCAGCATGGTTCCCTTTCTCCGGGACAGAAGGGATAAGGTGTTCTTGAAATCCCCTGATTTTGTGCCAGTCCGGACGGGAGACATTCTGTTTTTCAAGCGGGACAGTGGCCAGTGGATTCTCCACCGGCTGCACCATTTCACGCCGGATGGCCTGATGGTCATCAACGGCGACGGTCAGACTTGGTTTGAGACCATCCGGCCCGACCAGGTGCTGGGCATTGTGGTAAGGATTAGCCGGAGCGGGAAAGAGCCTTTTTCACCCCGGCGGTGGGACTGGGCGCTGCTGCGCCGGGTATGGAAGCTGCTGCTGCCGGTGCGGCCGGCGCTGCTGCGGTGTATCGGATGGATAAGCCGGCTGAGACACAGAAAATAAGCGGTATGGAGAGATAGAGATGCGGAGTGCGGTGATTGAAGAGGATAAAAGGACCTTTTGGAGCCTGACCGGAGGACAGAGGGTCTATCTCAAGGTGAAATTTGTGGTGGACTGGTTGCTGGCGCTGGCGGCACTGGTAGTGCTCTCACCGGTGTTCGCGGTGATTGTGCTGGCCATCAAGCGGGAGGACGGCGGACCGGTGTTTTTCACCCAGAAGCGGGTGGCCCGTGGCGGTGCCTATTTCCCCATCTACAAGTTCCGCACCATGCGCCTGGATACTCCCCACGACATGCCCACCCATCTGCTCAAGGACCCGGAGCAGTACATCACCAAGGTGGGGCGGTTCCTGCGTAGGACCTCCCTGGATGAGCTGCCCCAGCTGTGGAATATCATCCGGGGAGAGCTGGCGGTGTCCGGTCCCCGGCCTGCTCTGTGGAACCAGTACGACCTCATCGCCCTGCGGGAGGAGTACGGCGTACAGCAAATTCGCCCCGGTATTACGGGCTGGGCCCAGATCCACGGGCGGGATGAGCTGGAGATTGACAAAAAGGCGGCGCTGGACGCCTATTATCTCCGACATCTGGGGCCTGTGATTGACCTGAAGTGCTTTTTCGGCACCTTCCTGGCGGTGTTCCGGCAGGATGGCGTGGTGGAAGGCGGTACAGGCGCGATGAAGGAAGGAAACGGAGAGACCCCGAAGGCATGAAGATACTGATCATAACCAACCACTCCTATATGTTCTGGCAGTTCCGACGGGAGCTGACCGCCGCACTGCTGAAGGACCACCAGGTGGTGCTCAGTACGCCCTTTGTGGGCCACGAGCAGGACCTGGAGGCCATGGGCTGCCGCTGCATCGAGACGGCGGTGGACCGGCGGGGCATCAATCCGGCCACGGATTTCAAGCTTTTTTCCACCTATCGCAGACTGATTGTGGAAGAAAAGCCCGACCTGGTCATTACATACTCCATCAAGCCCAATATCTATGCCGGGCTGGCCAGCCGGCTGGCCGGTGTGCCCTACTGCGCCAATGTCCAGGGCCTGGGTACCGCCTTTCAGAAGAAGGGGCTGGCGGCTCTGGTGACGGTGATGTACCGGGCCGCCCTCGGAAAAGCCAGGAGAGTGTTCTTTGAGAACGAGGGCAACGCCGCCATTTTTCGTGAAAAGCATATCTCTATTCCGGAGCGGCAGACAGTGCTGCCCGGCGCCGGGGTGGATCTGGCCTGCTACACGCCGGAGCCCCGCCCGGAGGATGGAACGGTCCGGTTTCTGCTTGTGGGCCGGATCATGAGGGAAAAGGGCGTGGATGAGCTGTTCTGGGCTGCCCGGAAGCTGAAAGAGGAGTATGGCGACAGGGTCGCCTTTGACGTGGTGGGATTTTTTGAGGACGCATACAAGCAGACTGTGGAGGAGCTGGCGGCGGAGCATATCCTCACCTTCCACGGCTTCCAGCAGGACGTGCGGCCCTTCTACGCCGCCGCCGACTGTGTGGTGCTGCCCTCCTACCACGAGGGCATGTCCAACGTGCTGCTGGAGGGAGCCGCATCCAGCCGGGCCCTTGTGACCAGCGACATTCCCGGCTGCCGGGAGGCGGTGGAGGACGGCGTCACCGGCTGGCTGTGCCCCGTGGGAGACCGGGAGGCTCTGCTGGACCGGCTGCGCCGCTTTGTGTCCTGTACACCGGAGGAGCGCCGGGCCATGGGGCAGGCAGGCCGCGCCCTGATGGAGCGCCGCTTCCGCAAGGAGGACGTGGTGAATAAGACCCTGGCCGCACTGCTGGAGGAGAAACCATGCTGAATCTGCTGCTCGTCATGGCGGTCTCGGTGGCCCTGGCCTACGGCTCCCAGAAGCTGAATCCCTCTGGATTGGATCAACGGGGCAGGGTTTACTGGGATGTATGCCTGATGCTCATGGCGGTGGTCATGACTCTATTTGTAGGCCTGCGGACCGGCTACAATGACACACAGGCCTATATCATTGGCTTTCAGAACGCCGACCCGGTGCTCGTTTTCCTGTCCGACCCGGAAAACCTGGACATCCTCCACAACCCCCTCTTTTACTTTATTACCAGCCTGTTCCGCCAGCTGACGGACAATTACCATCTGTATCTGATGGCCTTTGCTCTGTTCAATACGGTGCTGTTTGTTCGTTTCCTGCGGCGGTATGCCCCGGAGGGCAACTTTGCCTTTGTGGTGTTCCTCTACTTCGCCATCGGCGTGTTTACCTTCTCCATGGCGGCCCTGAAGCAGATTACGGCCTCCGCGGTGCTGACCCTGGCCATTCCTGCCCTGGTGGATAAGAAGTGGGGACGGTACTATCTGCTTGTTGTCATTGCCGGACTGCTCCACACCTACGCCTTTATCTTCGCATTCCTTCCGCTGCTGTCGGGGAAGCCCTGGGGCTGGAAGACCCTGCTCCTGCTGGCGGGTACCCTGGCGGTTATGCTGACCTTTGAGGACACCATCGGCTCCATTCTGGAGTACGCCGACTCCATGGGCAAACACGTGGCGGAGTACGAGGTATTTGACGGCAACCAGATGAACCCCTTCCGGGTGGCGGTGTTTGCGGTGGTGCCGGTGCTGTCGCTGGTGTTCCGGCCATGGCTGGCGCCGGAGGAGGACCGGGAGAAGTGCATCCTGCTGAACATGAGTATTGTCAGTTTGATGTTCATGCTGCTGGCCATGATGAACGGCGCCAACATGTTTGGCCGTCTGGCCCGGTATTTTGTGCTTGGCTCTGTGTGTACCCTGCCCTGGATTCTGGGCCGGGCCTTCAACCCACGCTCCGCCCAGTTGATTAAGCTGTTGACTGTTATTTGTTTCCTGGGTTTCTTCCTGTACGACAACCAGGGGTTCAGCCAGGCGTACTACTCCATCAGCCTGACGGAGTTCCTCTTCGGGGGATAAAACGGAACTTGTTGCACAAACAGAGACGGGGAAAATAGGGCAATATTTCCCCGAATATATACCTGGTTTATTTGACTTACAGGAAAAAATGAGATAAAATGGAACGAATAAAGTCAGGTATGGGAGAGAAGAGAGAAATGAACATGGCACGTATTCGCGGGTGGATCGTGCTGGCAATGGATGTGCTCACCATCTTTGTATGCAATATCCTGATGTTTCTGCCGGCCTATCTGAGAAATGATATCCGCCTGCTCAATCTGATTCTGCATATCGGCTTTCTGACGGTCTGTGTGCTGGTGTTTCAGGTTGTATTCAAAACCTACGAGAGCTTGTGGCGCTACGCGGAGAGCAGGGAATATCTCTGCCTGCTCAGCGGACTGACGGCGGGCTTTGTACTTTACACAGTGCTGAACCTGCTGCTGGATGCCCAGAGCGTATGGATTGAGTCCGCATTCTTTGGAACGATCATCGCTCTGGTCATCATGCTGGCCTACCGCTTTGCCTACCGTATGCTGCGCTTCCGCCTGGCGGGCACGCCCGACAAGGGCAAGCGGCAGGTGGCCATCATCGGCACCGGCACGGCCGGCGTATCCCTGCTCTATGAGCTGATGCACAACACAGGGGGAAACTACGCCCCCTACTGTCTTCTGGACGATGCCTCCGACAAAATCGGAAAGGTGGTCCAGGGCGTGCCGGTCAAGGGCCCCATCAACGACCTGTGCGCCATTTTGCAGGACACCCCGGTGACCGAGATTATTCTGGCCATCCCCAGTCTGAAGGCCTCCCGGAAGGCGGAGATTCTGGAGCTGTGCTCCAAGAGCAAATGCCGCCTCCACATCCTGTCCGACCCCATCAAGCAGCTGGAGGGCAACGCTGGCTCCATCATGGCCTCCAACGTCCGCGAGGTGCAGATTGAGGACCTGCTGGGCCGTGACCCCATCCAGCTGGACAAGGCCAGCGTACACGCTTTCCTGGCGGGAAAGCGGGTGCTGGTGACCGGCGGCGGCGGCTCCATCGGCTCGGAGCTGTGCCGTCAGATTGCGGAATGCGGCCCTGCCAGGCTGATTGCGGTGGACATTGCGGAAAATTCGGTCTATGATTTACAGCAGGAGCTGATCCACAAGTTCAAGGGCAAGCTGGACTTTGTGGTGGAGATTGCTTCCGTCCGTGACCGGGAGAAGATGGACAAGCTGTTCCAGCTCTATCAGCCCCAGGTGGTGTTCCACGCGGCGGCCCACAAGCATGTGCCTCTGATGGAGCAGTGCCCGGAGGAGGCCATCAAGAACAACGTGTTCGGTACATACAACACCGCCCTGGCCGCCCGGAAGCACAAGGCGGAGGCCTTTGTGCTCATCTCCACCGACAAGGCGGTCAACCCCACCAACATCATGGGCGCCACCAAGTACCTGTGCGAGCAGGTGCTCCAGGGCCTGAGGGAGAACTCGGAGACCAAGTTTGCCGCCGTGCGGTTTGGCAACGTGCTGGGCTCCAACGGCTCAGTGATCCCCCTGTTCAAGAAGCAGATTGCCTACGGCGGCCCGGTGACCATCACCGACAAGCGGATCATCCGCTACTTCATGACCATTCCCGAGGCGGTGCAGCTGGTGCTGGAGGCCGGTTCCCTGGCCCAGAGCGGCGAGGTGTTTGTGCTGGATATGGGCAAGCCGGTGCACATCCTGGAGCTGGCGGAGAATCTGATCCGTCTGTCCGGCCTGACCCCCTACCAGGACATTCAGATTGAGGAGATCGGCCTCCGTCCCGGCGAAAAACTGTACGAGGAGCTGCTGACCAAGTCGGCGGACCTGTCCCGGACGGAGAACGACAAGATTTTTGTGGAGTTCAAGCCCATTATCCCGGAGGCGGCACTGGAGCGCCGTCTGACGGAGCTGTCCAACGTGCTGGAGCATGGCCGGCGGACGGACATCTTCCGGACCCTGCACCGGCTGGTGCCCACCTTCCGTGACCCGGAGGAGGTCAACCGTGCGGCGCTGAGCCGGCTGGCGGAGGCGGACGGAGCGGCAGAAGAGGACGAGGAGGAAGCCTGCCCTTTTGAGGAGAAGGCCCTCCAGCACATTGGTTGAAAACCAAGAGGAGAACAACGATGAAAAAAGCAGGAAAAATCGCCCTGGCTGTGGTAGGTGTGGTTCTGGTGGCCGGCGCCATTACCGTGGCGGTGCAGTGGAACAACATCAAGGCCCTGAACTACATGATGACCATGGATACCGGTACCTTGAGCCAGCGGGCGGAAGAGAACCGCGAGACGCTGGAGAAGGCCATGGAGGACTACCAGATCCCCGCCTACACCTTCTCGGAGGAAGAGATGGCCCAGCTGGCCAGCGGCGAGCTGAGCGAGGAGGAGGCCGCATCCCGGCTTCTGGGGCAGAGCGGCAGCGGCGAGACCGGAACCACGGAGGGGCCGGAGGCCTCTCAGAGCCAGGAGCCCAGTCAGGCTCCGTCTTCCAGCCAGAGCGCAGCGCCCTCCCAGAGTGCGTCCCAGAGCGGGGATAATGCCACCCAGGAGGCCGAGGCGGAGCTGCGGCAGCTGGTGGCCACCATGTATGTGCTCCAGGCCACCTATGAGGGCAAGCTGGAGGCCATCGTGCAGGAGGCCATTGACGAGTACACCGCCGGGGAGCACACCTCGGAGAACCGGACCAAGATTGTGTACAGCAAGTACGACGCCCTCACCAAGCTGGAGAAGGAATGCGACCAGAAGGTGGCGAATATTGTGGCCCGGATGCGGGAGCTGCTGAAGGCCACCGGACAGAGCGAGAGCCTGGCCGACGAGGTGCAGAAGACCTATGAAGAGGAGAAGAGCCTGAAAAAGGCCTACTACATCCGGGCGTTCCAGGAGGGCTGAGACAGAACAGGGGGTGAGCGCGCATGATCGATCTACACTGCCATATTCTGCCCGGCGTGGACGACGGCGCGGCCTCTCTGGAGGAGAGCCTGTCCATGGCCAGGCTGGCTGTGGACAGCGGCGTGCGCGCCATTGCGGCGACCCCCCACTGTGACCCTGAGAGCGGCTTTGACAACTACCGCTCCCGGGAGCTGGCCCAGCGGTTTTTGCGGCTGGAGCAGGCCGTCCAGCGGGAGAAGCTTCCACTGCGGATTCACGCGGGTATGGAGGTCTTTGTGACCCCCTCCACGCCCCGTATGCTGCGGGAAGGGCAGCTTTTAACCTTGGGCGGCAGCGGGTATTTGCTGGCGGAATTTGATTTCCAGTGCGGCGCTGCCTTTGCCGAGCGCATGCTCTCCGCCCTGCGGCAGGAGGATGTGCGGCCGGTGGTGGCCCACCCGGAGCGGTACCGCTTTGTTCAGCGGGACCCGGAGCGGCTGTTCCGCTGGCTGGAGGAGGGGTACGTCCTCCAGCTCAACAAGGGCAGCTTCTTCGGCCGGTTCGGCGAGGGAGCGGCCAGGACCGCCCACTGGTGCCTGCGGGAGGGGTGTGTCCACCTCATCGGCAGCGACGCCCACAGCCCCTATCAGCGGACCACCCGCCTGTCCGATATCCACGAGTACATCAGCAGTGCGGCTTCCCAGCGGCTGGCAGACCTGCTGCTGAAGGACAATCCAGGCCGTATCCTGGCCGACCAGCCGGTGGTATCGCCAGAGCCCATGTTCGACGGCTTCGGCAGGTTCTGACCGAGAAAAACAGGAATGATTTGATTCTGATTTGTATTATTGAAAGATAAAAATACAAAACAGAGTGAAATGACTCAGTCAGAGCGGTAAGACAGCAGCCATGATTTAGCGAGGAGATTCCATGAGAAAGCTTCATTTCATCATCGCCGCGCTCCTGCTTGTGAGCGCGGCGGGTTTTGTCTGGACGGAGGTCCAACAGCGGCGCACCGTCGACCAGACGCTGCCCGTCATCGAGTGCCCGGATACCCCCCTGGTGATTCAGGTGGGGGAGAGCAGCCAGGAGGTCCTGCTGGAGGGCGTG
The DNA here is from genome assembly GCA_902362925.2 of Clostridiales bacterium. GTDB lineage: Bacteria > Bacillota > Clostridia > Oscillospirales > Oscillospiraceae > Pseudoflavonifractor. The sequence continues at coordinate 68,217 of CABIYL020000017.1, forward strand.
ACCGCCTGGGATGAAAAGGACGGCGACCTGACGGATCAGGTTATGGTGGAGGGCATCGAGAAGAGCATCCAGGACAACGAGACCACCGTGACCTACGCCGTGGTGGACAGCGACAGCCATGTGACCAAGCTGACCCGTACCGTCCGCTACACCGACTACACGCCGCCCAGATTCGGCCTGAGCATGGAACTGCGCTATGAGCTGGGAGAGCCGGTGGTCATCCGGGACCGGGTGACGGCCTGGGACATGATTGACGGGGACCTGTCCGAACAGGTAAAGGTTACCAGCACCGGCCTGGACGCGCTGGCTGAGGGACGCTATCCCGTCACCTTTGAGGTGACCAACAGCATGGGAGACACCAGCACCTGGACGGCGGAGATCCGCATCCAGAACCGGGCGGCCGGGGAGCCCTACCTGCTGCTGAAACAGTATCTGGTCTACCTGAAGGCCGGGGACAGCTTCCAGCCCATGGACTACTTTGACGAGGTCATCGGCGGCGACGCGGCCAACGTGACGGTGGAGTCCAATGTGGACACCGGGACGCCGGGCAGCTATCAGGTGACCTATTCCTGCGTCGGGACCACCGGCGTGACGGGGACCACCCAGCTCTTTGTGGTGGTGGAGTAAGGCCGGAACGGAGGAACCGAAGCGATGGAACAAAAGGAACAGTTCAGCTGGGGCGGCATTGAGCCGCTGTGCGTGGTACGGCGGGTACTGCGCCAGCTCCCGGCCATCATCGCCGGCGGCGTCATCGCCGTGCTGTGCGCGTGGATGGCCATGACCGGGCTCTACCACCCCTCCTATACCGCCAGCACCACCCTGGCCGTGTCGGTCAAGAGCAGCAGCTATTCCTCGGTGCTGTCCAACCTGAGTATGTCTGCCGAGATTGCGGAGACCTTCACCACCCTCTTTGAGAGCAATGTGTTTGATAATCTGGCCGCCGAGATGATGGGGGAACCCTCCCTGCCCGGAGAGCTGTCCGCCGTGGTGATCCCGGAGACCAACCTGCTGGTGCTCACCGTGACGGCAGATCGGCCGGACACTGCCTTCCGCACCCTGAAACTGGTGCTGGAGAACTATGACAGCGTGTCGGAGCAGATGTTCCAGAACGTGATTCTCAAGGAGCTGGTCAGCCCCAGGGTGCCCACCGCGCCCTCCAACCCGCTGAACCGGGGCCGGATGGTAAAGCTGGCCGCTGTGGGCGGGGCAGGCGCTGTGCTGGCTCTGGTGCTGCTGCTCACGCTGTGGGCGGATACGGTGCAGAACACGGCGGGTCTGCGGCGCAAGGTGGACGCCCGGCAGTTCGGCGTCATCTTCCACGAGAGCAAGAACAAGACCCTGCGCACCAAGCTCCGCCGGGCCAACAAGGGACTGCTCGTCACCATGCCGGTGGCCAGCTTCCGCTTTACCGAGACCATGTACAAGCTGGGCGTCAAGCTCAATTACGCCGCTCAGAACAGCGGCCATAAGATTATTCTCATCACCAGCGTGGCGGAGAACGAGGGCAAGTCCACCGTGGCCGCCAACCTGGCCATCACCCTGGCCCAGCAGGGGAAGAAGGTACTGCTCATAGACGCCGATATGCACAAGGCGGCCCAGTACAAGATTCTGGGCCACAATCCCCGGGTGGAGCTGGCCGACGTGCTCTCGGGCAAGGCGGAGTACGCCCCCGAGTATCTGGGCAGCCACAAGCTGTACGTGCTGCTGTCCAAGCAGGGCAGCCGTCAGGCTGCGGAGCAGATTGCCGCGGAGCGCATGGGGACGCTGCTGGAGAAGGCCAGAGCGGAGATGGACTTTGTCATCATCGACTCGCCGCCCATCGCCCTGTTCTCCGACGTGGAGTATCTGGCAGACCGGGCGGACGCCTCTCTGCTGGTGGTGCGGCAGGACTGCATGCCAGCCGCCCGCATCAATGACGCCGCAGACATGCTGAGGAGCTGCCGGAGCGAGCTGCTGGGGTGCATTCTCAACGACGTGCGCACCACGCCCTTCTTCAGCGAGTCCAGGCGGCACGGCTACGGATATGGTTACGGCTATGGCTACGGGTACGGATACGGCGGCTATGGCGGCTACGGCCGCCGCCGTCACAGCCAGGCCGAGGAGCAGGAAAACCAGGAGACGGAGAACGGCAATGGATGAACAGAAGACAAAACAGCATACTGAAGCCCCCGAGCCCATTGACCTGACCGCGCTGCTGGGAGAGCTCTGGCGGATTTTCACCCGTATGTTCTGGGTGCCGCTGGTGCTGGCCGTGCTGGCAGGGGGACTGCTGGGTCTGCGCAGCTGGCGCAGCTATACGCCCATGTACCGCTCGGAGGCCACCTTTACCGTCCAGCTGCTGAGCAACCAGTACGACATCACCGGCGTGGACAGCTACTACGACAAGGCCGCCGCTGAGCAGCTGGCCAACACCTTCCCCTATCTGCTCTCCTCCGACCTGATGCAGCAGCTCCTGCAGCGGGAGCTGGGGGTGGGCTGGCTCAACGGCAGCATCACGGCCCAGTCGGTGGCCAACACCAACCTGTTCTCCGTGCAGGTGACCAGCACCAGTGCCCAGGATGCCTGTGACATCCTCAACGGGGTCATTGCGGTCTATCCCCAGGTGGCCAACTACGTTGTGGGCAGCACGGAGCTGACCGTGCTGGTGCCGCCTGCAGTGGCCAGCCAGCCCTATAACGCCTTCCAGCCAACCCGCACCATCATCAAGGGCGCGGTGCTGGGCTTTGGCGTGGGCGTGGTGTTCCTGCTGGTCCTGGCCATGGCCAGCAAGACCATCCGCACCCGTGAGGACATGAAGAAGTGGATGAACGTGCCCTGCCTGGGTACCCTGCCTACGGTGTCCTTCAAGCGCCGCACCGGCAAGACCGGAGGTACGGTGACCATTCTGAACGACAGAACGGGCAGCGCCTTCCAGGAGAGCATCCGCAGCCTGCGCATCCGCTTCCTGCGTGAGGCGGAGCGGCAGGAGAGCAAGGTATTCCTGGTGTCCAGCACGGTGCCCGGAGAGGGTAAGACCACTGTGGCGGTCAACCTGGCCCTCACCCTGGGACAGAACGGCGCACGGGTCATTCTGGTGGACATGGACCTGCGCAAGCCCAGCGTCAAGAAGGCCCTGGGGCTGACCGCGCCGTCCAAGGGGGTGCCTGAGCTGCTCCGCAGCGGAGAGGAGAGCCCCAAGGCGGCGCTGATGGAGCTGGAGGGCACCCGTGTGCGGGTGCTGGCAGGCGACAAGGCGGTGGAGAATCCCCGGCGGCAGCTGGAGTCCCGCAAGCTGTCCGGGCTGATAAAGGCCCTGCGGGAAGAGGCCGACTACGTGGTCATCGACACGCCGCCCAACGGTCTGCTGGGCGACAGCACCGCTCTGGCGGGCCTGGCCGACGGAATTCTGTATGTGGTGCGTGCGGGCAAGGCCCAGGTGCCCCACATTATGGACAGCATTCAGCTGCTCTCCAGCAGCCGTACGCCTCTGATGGGCTGTGTGCTCAACGGCGTGAAGGAGAACGGCGGCGGCTATGGTTACGGCTATGGCTATGGATACGGCGGCTACCGGGGCTACGAGCGGCACAGCCGCAAGAGCGGCCGGGACGGCCAGCTGGAAGAAGAGAGAAAATAAGAAATTCCCCTTGGAAAGCACAGCTTTCCAAGGGGAATTTCTTATTTTTCAGACTCTGCTAATTTAATAACTACAGTATCACCAATCACGGAGACAGAGTCTTTTGCGGGCCAGAGCCCCATATTCTTAACAGGCTCTGTCTGTGACAGATCTTTAAGCTCAGCGTTTGAAAGCGCGTCAAGCTCAAGCCCAAATATATTTTGAAGAAAGAGGACGGTGTGCTCCGCATCAAACAGCAGATTTGGTTCTAGCATGGTTACAAGCAGATGGATATTGCTGACCGGGGTGTTTTTCTGCGTGATGGGATCCACGCTGAAGAATTGGACCTCAGCTCTTCTGGAGCCGATAACGGCAATTCTCTTTACATCAGATTTATCCTGGGCTTCGTGAATTCGCAGCATCATCTCGATTCCATCAGCATAGGAACGCTCATAACTGAGGTCCATATAGTGATAGCTGATATTAGCCATCAGAGCATTATTTACAATGATAATCGCTAACAAAATTCCCAGGATATTTTTCCATTTCAGTCCGGCCCAACGTTCAAAGAGCAGCGCGCATAAAAGGTAGAGCAAGGACAAGCTTTGGAGCATCATAGGGCGATGGATGATGTCAAGGGAAACGAAGCTCCAGATACAGGAGAAAAGGGGGATAACAACTAAGCTGAGAAGCAGAAGAATTGTTTTGCCGCGCTGCCGGTAAAGGGTACTCTTAACAAGCGCATATATACAGATGGCAATTGTAAAAACGAAAAATAGAAGATTCAGCATACTATATGGGGAAGCTCCATGGGCAAGAATATCCCACTGCAAAAAATAACGGAGAGGAACCCGTATGCAATCTATAAAAGCATTTATGATCAGGGCTATGCTGAAGTGTCCGATTTCATCAATTCCCTGATAATGATTTGCTCCGGTATTGCTTAAAAATAAAAGGAGCTTCCAGATAATATAATAAGAAATGAGAGCAGTAGCAAAGAGAATAACCTGATTTCTGATCCATTTCAGACAGGATTTCAGGCTGGTATCCCCCTGAAAAAGTTCATATATAAAATAGATGGTGGAGAGAACAAGGGCAAAGGGAACATATGACTGATAGATTCCGCAGACAATACAAATCAAAGCCGCGCTAAGAGCAATCTGGTGAGGTCGATTCTGGCCGATACGGGAACAATAAACCGCAAGCGCAGCTAGGAACATGGCCAGCATGTAGCCGTCGGCCGTATAGAGGAAGAAAAACGTCTCGGTGGTAGCTGGAGCTGAGGCCAAAATGCCGCCTGAAAGCGCAATGATGATTGGATTTTGAATACGAAACAGGGCCACAATAACAACAACGGTCAGAGCGAGAAAAACGATAGAGAAGAGACCAATGACCCAAGGCAGATCGTAGTAGGAACTGAAACCGCATGCAAGAGAAAGTGCCCAACGGCCAGAACCCAGTACATTTTGGTCCGAGTAGAAATTATACAGGGAGTCGTGATTGGGCAACGTATTGGTGAATTTATATAGGTGTATAAGCAGACCGATAAAAAGGGTTGAAAAAAACGCAAATTTATAATTATGTGGAATTTTCTCCTTAAAATAAGCAAGTAAATTACATCCCAAAACGCACACTCCCAAATAATAAATTATTGCAAAACATATTTAATATATTTAAAAAATCTGGAAAAGTCAAATACCTATGTTAAAAAATGTTGAAAAAAGCTCTGACACAATGTTGTGTCAGAGCTTTTTTGTAAAAAAGAAAAACGCTTACTTCATCAGGCTGCATACCAGCTCGGTGTAGGCGGCCGGGTCCTCCAGGGGCAGGCCGGCGATGAGCAGAGCCTGGTCGTAGAGCAGCTCGGCGTACTTTTTGGCCTTCTCCGGGTCAGAGTCCACCGCCTCACGGAGCGCGGCGAAGGCGCCCGAGTCAGGGTTGAGCTCCAGCACCCGCTGGGCCTTCATACCCTGGGCACGCTCCGGGTCCATGCGGGAGAAGTACTTCTCCATCTCAATGGTCACCGGGCCGTCGGCGGTGAGGCACACGGCGCCGGACTTTAGAATCTTGGACACCCGGGCCTCCTTGATCTTGTCGCCCAGGGCCTCCTTCACGAAGGTGAGCACGTCCTTGCTCTCCTCCGCCTTCTTCTCGGCGGCGGCCTTCTCCTCGTCGGTCTGGGGCAGGGCGTCCTCGTCGGTCACGGGCTTGAAGGACTTCTCGTCCCAGGCGCCCAGACCGTTCATGATGAACTCATCGGGCTCCTCGGTCAGGTAGAGAATCTCATAGCCCTTGTCCAGAATCCGCTCAGCCTGGGGCAGACGGGCAATCTGGTCCACGCTCTCGCCGCAGGCATAGTAGATATACTCCTGGTCCTCAGCCATCCGCTGGCGGTACTCAGCCAGGGTGGTCAGCTTGCCGTCCTTGGAGGAGTGGAACAGGAGCAGGTCCTTGAGCATGTCCTTGTGGATGCCGTAGTCCTCCAGCATGCCGTACTTGATCTGACGGCCAAAGGCAGCCCAGAAGGTCTCGTACTTGGCACGGTCGTCCTTCTGCAGCTTGAGCAGCTCGGCCTTGATCTTCTTCTCCAGGTTGTTGGCAATGATCTTCAGCACCTGGGTGTGCTGGAGCACCTCACGGGAGATGTTAAGGGAGAAGTCGGCGGAGTCCACCACACCGCGGACAAAGCGGAAGTGGTCGGGCAGCAGGTCGGCGCACTTGTCCATGATGAGCACGCCGGAGGAGTAGAGCTGAAGGCCCTTCTCGTACTCACGGGTGTAGAAGTCATAGGGAGCGTGGCCGGGGATGTAGAGCATGGCCTTGTACTCCACCTGGCCCTCACCGTGGACGTGGACCACGGACAGGGGGTCCTCCCAGTCGCCGTAGTGCTCCTTGTAGAAGGCATTGTACTCCTCGGCGGTCACCTCGCTCTTGGGACGCTGCCACAGGGGCACCATGGAGTTGAGGGTCTCCCACTGGTCGTAGTCCTCCCACTCGGGTTTGTAGTCCTCGCCGGCGTCAGCGGGACGCTCCTTCTGGCGGGACTTGTGCATGAGCATCTGGATGGGGTAGTGGATGTAGTCGGAGTACTTCTTCACCAGGTCGTCCAGGCGGTACTGCTCCAGATACTCTCCGTACTTCTCGTCGTCGGTGTCCGCTTTGATGTGGAGCACAATGTCGGTGCCCACACCGGCCTTCTCCGCGGGCTCAATGGTGTACCCCTCGGCGCCCTCGCTCTCCCAGCGCCAGGCCTGGTCGGAGCCGTAGGCCTTGCTGGTGACGGTGACCTTATCGGCCACCATGAAGGCGGAGTAGAAGCCCACGCCGAACTGGCCGATGATGTCCACGTCAGCCTTCTTGTCCTGGTCCATGTTCTTCTTGAACTGGAGGGAGCCGCTGCGGGCGATGGTGCCCAGGTTCTCCTCCAGCTCCTCCTTGGTCATGCCGATGCCGTTGTCGCTGATGGTCAGGGTGCGGGCGATCTGGTCGGGGGTGAGGACAATTTTGAAGTCGGACCGGTTCAGACCTACCTGGTCGTCGGTGAGGGCCTTGTAGGCCAGCTTATCGATGGCGTCGCTGGCGTTGGAGATGATCTCACGGAGGAAAATCTCCTTGTGGGTGTAGATCGAGTTGATCATCAGGTCCAGCAGGCGCTTGGATTCCGCCTGAAACTGCTTCTTTTCCATGATATCTGCCTCCATATATGAAAAAGTCTTATCAACAACATAGCGTTAGCACTCAACGGTTCTGAGTGCTAACGCTATGATAATCCTTCGTACGGTAATTTTCAAGGGGGTTCAAAGAAAATTTACAAATTGCCCTCCAGGAGACAGATTACATGCTCAGGCTGGCGATAAACTGCCGGGCGGTCCGAGGAGTTCTGCCCGGATGGTGCATCTCCCATACCGGATACACCCGGCATGGGGCCCCCCAAGGGCTTTCAATCCGGAGGGACAAGTGAATTGCCCCGACGTCAAGGTTTTGGGCTGCGCCCAAAACGCTTGGACGCGCCAAAGGGCGCGGAACGTTCGAAATGCGGGGCAGCCGGTCACATGCTCAGGCTGGCAATAAACTGCCGGGCGGTCCGGGGAGTTCTGCCCGGATGATGCATTTCGAACTTCACCGCTTCGGCCCGGAGGGTATCCCGGTCCATGGTGATGCCGTACAGGTCGGCCATCCGCTCCACCATGTCCAGGAACTCCGGCTTGCCCACCGCCAGATAGGGGATGCGCAGGCCGAACCGCTCAGACAGGGAGGTCTTTTCCGCGATGGTCTCGGTGCGGTCCACCTCGTCCCCGGCCCGGTCGGAGAAGGTCTGGCGCACCAGGTGGCGGCGGTTGGAGGTGGCATACACTGCCACGTTGGCGGGACGGCGCTCCAGGCCGCCCTCCAGAATGGTCTTGAGGACGGAGTAGGTCCTGTCGTCCTGGTCAAAGGCCAGGTCGTCGATGAAGAGGATGAACTTGTGCCGGCGTCCGGCCAGAGAGGGGATCAGGTCGTGGAGCTCTCCCAGCTCCTCCTTGCGCACCTCAATGAGCCGCAGATCCTCAAAGCCGGGCACCGTGAGCAGGGATTTGACGGTCACCGACTTGCCGGTGCCCGGGTCGCCGTAGAGCAGCACATTGTTGACCAGATTGCCCTCCATCATGGCACGGGTGTTGGCGATGACCCGCTCACGCTGGCGCTCGTAGCCGATAAGCTCGTCGCCGCCGGTGCAGTCCGGGTCGGCCACCGGACGCAGGGCGCCGCCCTCCCACAGGAAGGCCCGGTTGCGGGCAAAGAGCCCCGCACCGCTGCGGCGGTAGAACTGGGTGAGGGAGGCAAAGTCAAAGGGCACACCGCCGCTCCAGCGGGGCAGTTTGGCGGGCACTGTGGCGGCCTCAGGGGGCAGAAGGGAGCCGATCCGGCTGAGGATCAGGCCGCCGCTGAGTCCGGAGAGCTGGCAGAACACCTCCACATCCCGCTCCGCGGCCTCGGTCAGCACCTTATCCTCGCCGTCCCGCTCCACCAGGCGGGGATAGGGCCCGTCCTCATAGCGGAGCTTGTCGTGGAGCCAGCCGCCCAGGGTCTCATAGCCCGCCTGGCGCAGGGAGTAGAACACGTTGGCGTACCGCTCCAGGGCCTCGCCGCCCCGGCCGCCGCTGACGGCCTCCAGCAAGGCGGAGACCTCCTTCATCAGGGGCTCTTCCACAATATTCCGATAGGCGGATACCCCCAGCAGGGCATACCGCAGCGCTTCCAATGTCATATCTGGTCCCTCCCGGACGTGTGTTTTTTCCATTTTATGCGCGGTGGGACCGGTTGTCAATGGCCTGTCCGCAGAAGAGGGGAGAGACGAAAATTGTAAAAAATTCCACACAAAGATTGACAAATAATTGTCAAAGAGATATACTTTTTTCGGCTTCCAGCTGCGGGCAAAGCAGAGGGAGCACCATAAAATATCAAATGAAAAGCAGGAGAGCTGACATATGGCCAACATCATTATTGCACCGGGAAAGTACATTCAGGGTCAGGGTGAGCTGAGCAATATCGGCACCTACACCCGTCCTCTGGGCGAGAGCGCCTTTGTGCTCATCAGCAAGTCCGGCTATCAGCGCGTGGGCGGACAGGTGGAGGAGAGCTTCAAGGCCGCCGGCTGCGCCGTCCACTTTGAGTATTTCAACGGCGAGTGCTCCAAGAACGAGATCAACCGCCTGAAGGCTCAGCTGAACGAGCTGGGCGCCACCGTGGTGGTGGGTATCGGCGGCGGCAAGATCCACGACACCGCCAAGGCTGTGGCCCACTACGCCGGCAAGCCCGTGGTCATCGTGCCCACCATCGCGGGCACCGACGCCCCCTGCTCCGCCCTGTCCGTGATTTACAGCGACGAGGGCGTCTTTGAGGAGTATCTGTGGCTGCCCGCCAACCCCAACGTGGTGCTGGTGGACACCGACGTGGTAAGCAAGGCCCCCGCCCGTCTGCTGGTGTCCGGCATGGGCGACGCCCTGGCCACCTACTTCGAGGCTCAGGCCACTGCCGACTCCAACGCCTCCACCTGCGCCGGCGGCAAGATCACCAACGCCGCTCTGGTGCTGGCCCGTGCCTGCTACGAGACCCTGCTCGCCGACGGCCTGAAGGCCAAGCTGGCCGTGGAGAACCACGTGTGCACCAAGGCCGTGGAGAACATCATTGAGGCCAACACCTACCTCTCCGGCATTGGCTTTGAGTCTGGTGGTCTGGCCGGAGCCCACGCCATCCACAACGGCTTCACCGTGGCCCCCGAGACCCACAGCCTGTACCACGGCGAGAAGGTGGCCTTCGGCACCCTGGTGCAGCTGGTGCTTCAGAACGCCGACATGGAGCAGATCGAAGAGGTGCTGGACTTCTGCATGAGCGTGGGTCTGCCCACCACACTGGCCGACCTGGGTCTGGCCGACGCCGACCCCAAGGTGATCCGTGCCGTGGCCGAGGCCGCCTCCGTGCCCGGCGAGACCATCCACAACATGCCCATGGAGGTCACCGCCGACAAGGTCTACGCCGCCATCCTCACCGCCGACGCCCTGGGCCGTCAGTACAAGTAAGAAACAGACCACATACAGACACCCCCGGCCGTCCGTCAGGACAGCCGGGGGTGTTTTTCTCAGGAGACAGTGGAGGATGGCTCTGGGAAGCGGGCCAGAAAGGACTGAATCTGCTTCCGGTTTTTCAGCACCACGGTCTTTGCGCGGTATTGGTCCATAAGGCTCCGGTACCGGGCGCTCCGTTTTCTGGTGCGGCCGTCCCATACCAGCCAGCGGAAAAATTCCAGATCGAACTTTTCGCAGCACCCGTCGGCGGCACTGTCACGCACCTGACCGCGGAACCGGCGGTACCGTCCCCAGGCCTGGCGCAGGCAGGTGAGCCGGGGAAGGTCCAGAAAGACGATGAGGTCGGCCTCCTCCAGCCTGCGGGCCTGGAGGAATCCGGCGTAATTGCCGTCGATGACCCAGCTGCTCTGGGCCATGAATGCCTCCACCATGGCAAGGGCTTCGGCACGGTCCCGCTCCTGCCAGCCCGCAGTGAACTGCACCTTGTCCAGGTGGAGCAGGGGCAGGCCCAGCCGCTGGGAGAGGGCGCTGGACAGGGTGGACTTTCCCGCGCCCGAGTAGCCCATCACCGCGATTTTCACGGCTGCTCTCCTCCCACGTCAGGCAGGGGACGGCGGCGGGGGTTCACAGGACCCCACTCGGGGAGAGGAAGCCGCTGCATGGCGCCCAGCACCCGCTGCTTCAGACCGGGGTACTGCTTGTCCAGGCTGCGGACCAGCTCCTTGATCTCCTGCCGCTTGGTGAAGCCGTCAGCGGGGCAGGGGTTGTGGACCACCGGATACCCCTCCTTGGCGGCGATGGTGCGGATGCTGGCCTCACTTAAATAGAGGAGGGGGCGGATCTGCACAATGTCGGTCCGGTCCAGATAGGTCACCGGCTGGAAGCAGGAGATGCGGCCCTCATAGAAGAGGGAGAGGAAGAAGGTCTCCACGGCGTCGTCAAAGTGGTGGCCCAGGGCGATCTTGTGGATGCCGTGGTCCATGAGGGCGTTGTGGAGGGCGCCACGGCGCATTTTTGCGCACATGGAGCAGGGGTTCTTCTCCTTGCGCAGGTCAAAAATGATGTGGTGAATCTCAGAGGGGAGGATGGTGTAGGGCACATCCAGCTCTTTGCAAAACTCGGCCACCGGGGTGAAGTCCATGCCCTCGCCGCCGTCCACGTGGCCCATATCCAGGGTGAAGGCCTCCACGGTGAAGGGCACGGGGTAGAAGGTGCGCAGGCCGGCCAGACCGGCCAGAAGGGTAATGGAGTCCTTTCCGCCGGACACGCCCACGGCGATCCGGTCGCCGGGCTTGATCATGTCGTAGTCCTCCACGCAGCGGCGGACGTAGCTCAGGAGCTTGGTGTTCATAGGGAAACCTCACTTTTTCGCAAAAATAAATTGAAAAATGAAAATTAGCATGAGAGAGTATAAGAGAGAAAACAAGAGAAAAACGGAGATTTCATATTTGTAAATTAAAAACATGAAAAAAGCCGTTGACAGTTTGAAACGAGTGCATTATAATACAAAACGCTCCACTTGTACAGGTGGAGCTTTGATTCTGTTAAGTCCAGATTTGGAAGATATAAAAGCAATGGAGGTTTCACCTATGTCCACTTTTATGGCCAACAAGGGAAACATCGTCCGCAAGTGGTACATCCTCGATGCGGCCGGTAAGCCCCTGGGCAAGACCGCTGCCACCGCCGCCACCCTGCTGCGCGGCAAGCACAAGCCCGAGTTCACCCCCCACGCTGACTGCGGCGACTTCGTGGTCATCATCAACGCCGAGAAGGCTGTCCTGACCGGCAAGAAGGGTGAGCAGAAGTTCTACCGCACCCACTCCGGTTATCCCGGCGGCCTCAAGGAGACCAAGTACCGCATCCTGATGCAGGAGAAGCCCGAGCTGGCCATGAAGGTGGCCATCCGCGGCATGATGCCCCGCAACGTCGTCACCAAGGACTCCCTGACCCGGCTTCACATCTATCGCGGCGCTGAGCACAACCAGGCCGCTCAGAAGCCCGAGGCCTGGACCGCGGAATAAGGAGGAAAACTGAACTATGTATAAGAGCAAGAAGCCTTATCTCTACGGCACCGGCCGCCGGAAGTCCTCCGTGGCCCGTGTGCACCTGTTCCCCAACGGCACCGGCGCTATCACCATCAACGGCCGTGACATCGACGATTACTTCGGCCTGGACACCCTGAAGATGGTGGTCCGTCAGCCCCTGAACACCACCGGCACCGTCGGCAAGGTGGACATCGTTGCCACCGTCGTGGGCGGCGGCGTGACCGGCCAGGCCGGCGCCATCCGTCACGGCATTGCCCGCGCCCTCCTGAACGTGGACCCCGAGTTCCGTCCCGCTCTGAAGGCCGCTGGTTTCCTGACCCGCGATCCTCGTATGAAGGAGCGTAAGAAGTACGGTCTGAAGGCCGCCCGCCGCGCTCCCCAGTTCAGCAAGCGCTGATTTACTGCTTCAGAACCTTCAAACCCCGGGAATCACAAGATTCCCGGGGTTTTTGCATGTGTTGCCAGAACTCGACAAAGCCTGTCATTCGTAGTCCTACAAGGACACAGTTTGACAATCAAAAGGGCTAACCGAGGGGCTAACCATATCCTCTTAAATGCAGAAAGACCGATGTAATCGCTGTATTGCGGTTGCGTCGGTCTTTTTGCATGGAGGAGTTCCTATGTCCTGTTGGAATCAGAAAGAAAAAGAAAAATTTAGGACGGAGCATCCTGTGATCATGCCCCGTTTGCAGGTTAACCATCGTTATCCTCGCGGTGACGTTAAAACATACTTTGATCTGATTTTTGCCAGCGATCATCCTGAGTACAAGGGACTGGTGTCCATAGCTGGCCGTAAAAAAACGGCCGGTGAAATGCGCCTGGTTGGAATGATCCCCGCTGAACAGTTGGGCAATTGGAGTTCTAAAATGCACGTTTCACGGCAGTATGACTACTATTATTGTAAGGCTCAGCATAGCGGAAATGGCACTTGGGGATCAGAAGGCGTATTTGCCTACAATGCGCTCTATGTAGATATTGACACACACTCCGGGCGTGCTCCGAAGGCAGAACAGCAGATTATTCCCCTGATTATGGAAATGTTGCCCGAAGAAGGATACCCTACACCTAATATTGTTGAGTATAGCGGGCGTGGTATCCATCTGGTCTGGTTGATTGAGCAAGTGGCCGCTACATTGCACTGGATGGTCCGCGAGGTATCCAACGCATTGGCGTTATCCGTAAAAAATATCATTCTCAACTATGGCATCACCGGATACACGATTGATACAAGCTATTCTTCTAATATTTCTGGGCTGACTCGCATTCCAGGTACCTACAATACCGCCGCAAAAGGCTATGCTGCGTACGATATCTGTCATACGCAGCGCCTTGACCTGCCCAAAATCTATGACACTGTGGCTCCCAATCGTAATTTGAAAAAGCAACTTGTGACTGCCATGAGTGATAGTCAGATTATCGGGCAAGAGAGAGCAGACTCCCTCCTCAAACTACACCAAATCCGACCAATTGAGCAAGGCTACCGCGACTTGTATCTGCTGCATCTTTTTTCTGCTCAACAGATGGCCGGCATGGAGAATACATACGCATTGGAGCAAGCACTTAAAGTAAACCGTACCTTTGACCAGCCGCTGTCAGAACATGAAGTCTCCCGCAATCTCTCTACTGCGATGCGCAAAACATATCACTTCACTAACGCTAAGATTATCTCCGATCTTGGGATAACAGAAGATGAACAGCGAGCAATTGGTCTGACCTCAACCTCCCAGCGCCGGGACAGCAACCGGGCCCGCAAGGCCCGTACTGCAACAAAGAGACGCCATCGTAATCGCTCTATTATGCGATATTATCTGCTTGGCATGTCCATATCAGAAATCGCAAAGCAAGTACATCATGCATACAACACAGTCAAACGCGTTGTGGCTCAGCACAAGGATCATGTTTCCACACTTTTTTGCCGCAAAGAGCTGCAGCATATCATGTGCCAGCGTGTAAGAGCCTTGATCCTTGCTCTTCACAAGTCCAAGGTACGCTACAATCTACCAATTTCTAGAAATTTCATTTATCGAAGCACAAAATATTATGCTTATACCCCCATGAGAGCTGCCAAGGAACAGCCGGTAGTATCAAGCACAGTCAATCATCTTGGGTTAGGAGGCAGTCCCCCGTGCAGTATGGTTAATGGCCTTCACTCGAGTTGTGTAGGATCACATGCGGGTTAGAGGCAGGAGGACTGCTGGGCCCATCGGCATTTTCTTGTGATGCCTGCTGGGTCCAGTGTCCAAGGCTGGAGCAATTGTGTCTATTTGAGCATAATTGGCTGGAAAGAAGGAATATCTGTGGCCAATAACTTGAGCAATCTATGTGGAAAACATATCGCTATTACAGGCAGGCTATCTGTACCTCGTTGCGAAGCCATCCGTCTTCTTGAGCGGTCAGGAGCTATCTACGCTCCCAGAGTAACACGGACAACGGATGTTCTTCTGGTTGGAGCACTCCGCTCCGAAAACGGTATGAGCCATAAATTGTGCCGTGCGTATGAGTTACTTGCCTCGGGTTATCCGATTACTATAGTGGTTCAATCTGAATCACTTTTCCGCAATGAGACAACTCAGCACGCAGCATACAACGCAGTTGGCAAATTCCCTATTACACAGTGGATTTTATTTTGAGTGCGGGCTCAAAGATGCATCAACTGTACTGAATCATCACATAAACCTGTAGATCTCATATTGCCATATCTACCGCTCAACACCAAATATCATATTTACCTTCAGGTAGATAATATATGGATAGACAGATGCCGTTCAACGAAAAAAGATTGGAAAGTCTCTCTTCAGAAACTTTCCAATCCATCTCTGATGGTCATGCGTCTTAGTTATTGGGCTCCTCGTTGGAATCTGGAATATACTCCACAATGTCTTCTATTCTGCATTGTAAGCAATTGCAGATGTTCTCCAATACATTCATGGTGACAGGCAGATTCTTCCCCATCTTTGCCATGGCTGCATTGGAAATCCCGGCTTTCTGTCTCAGATCGCCGCGTTTCATATTTTTGTTGATCAAAAGAATCCATAGCCGATTATAGGACCAACCCACACCAATCACTCCTTACACATTCCATTTTAATTGAATGGCCAAGTCATGTCAACAAAGAAATGTTTTCTCTTAAATTAAGAGAAAATTTCTTAAAATAAGCAATTCTTGCTTGACAACAGGTTTCCTTGTGGTATGATAGATATGTAAAATAAAACAGCGGCAGCGTGGAGGAGTTGCGACCTCCCCCACGCCTGAGCAGGTGAATGTGCCACCTACACAACGGACTGTGTCCGCACCGCAGGGATAGTATACCCTTTTTACCTTGGAAAGGCAAGAGGAACCCTGGGGTAAGGATGCGGCCCACTCTCGATCCTTTGGGAACACCGTGTAGGCCCGCCCTGCACGGTGTTCTATTTTCCCAATACAGGGCCAACGGCCCTCAAGAAAGGATCTGTACTTATGAAGGAAACCCATTTTGCCATCCGCAACAATCCCAACGGACAGGAACTCTGGCGTTCCATCTCCGGCAACTTCCAGCGCTTCCCCGAGATCATCAATGAGTTCGTAGACGACGCCCTCTCCAACTTCCGGGCCACCAGAACCGACCAGCGCCGGGTGGAGATTCGCCTGCGCCAGTGGGAGGAATTTGTAGATGTCTCGGTGGTGGACACGGGCACGGGTATCAGGGACATCCACGCCGCCCTCACCCTGGGTAGCCGCTCCGGTAGCGAGACGGCCCTGAACGAACACGGTATGGGCCTCAAACACGCCCTAGCCAGCGCCTGTGAGGACGGCAGCTGGAGCATCCAGACCCGCACGCCGGAGGACAATGCCCAGGACCAGCACCTGGTGGTGCGGGGTCCTTACCACCTGGGAGATGACCCCATGACTGGCTGTTATCTGTCGGGCCGCGGAATCCTGATGGGCCCTACCGGCACCGCCGTTTCCTTTACCTGCACCCGTGACTTCTTTGCTACCATCCGCCCCGCCGGAGACCGGACAGACAAGCCCTTTGAGGCCCTGGTGGACATTCTCCTGGAGGAACTGGGACATACTTATGCCCCTATCCTGGATGACGGCGAGATGGAAGTGGCTGTGGTGGTTGGGGATCAGGTTTACCCTGTGGAGCCCGTCTTCCCCTACTGGGAACTGAACAGCATCCACGATATCCTGCCCACCGATCTGGACCTGGGCGGTGGACCGGTGAGAGTTCGCTGCTGCTGGGGCCTGATCCGGCCGGATAAGGACAACCATCTCTACTACCGGGGCAACATGGAGTCCAGCGGTGTGGAGATCCGGTGCAACGGCCGGTTGATGGAGCGCGGCCTGGATAAGCGCATCTGGAGCAAGCAGCTCCACCCCAGCCGCAACCACTTCTTGATGGTGGTGGAGCTGACGGCGGATCAGCCTGGAGCCCTTCCTTCCACCAGGCCCACAAAGACCGGCTTCCGGGATGGGGACCCTCGGTTGGAGAAGCTCTTTGCCTGGCTGCGGGCCAATATTACTCCTATTGCCCCCCAGGAGAGCGTGGAGAAGCGGCTGACCCGGGCTCTGGCGGAGCAGAAGCAGGCGGAATCCGATGTGCTCCGGGTGGCTTTGGAGGAGAAGACCTACTGCTCTCTCGACCTGAGGGTAAAGATGGATCTGTTCGTTAGCCGCCGGGACCAGACGGAGGTGTATGAGTCCAAGAAGGGGCCCAGCAAGGCTTTGGACCTGTACCAGCTCAAGATGTACTGGGATGGCTGCGCCGTGGACGGACGCCCGTTGAACCGGGGTATCCTGGTGGCCCGGAGCCACCCTCGGGAGGTACAGAACCTGGTGAGTGCCCTAAATGACAGCTACCGAGATCCCACCGGCCAGCCCTATCACCTGTCCCTGCTCACCTGGGCAGAGGCGGGCATCAATCCCAAGGCAGTGTGATGGACTGACCCAGCTGCTCTGCAATCTTCAAAATTTATGGTATAGCAACAATCGGGGAGAGCCGTGCATACGACTCTCCCCGGTTGTTTACAGTTGATGGGCAAGTAGCCACACCCTGTTGCGGGGTTTCTATTCGACACCACGCAGAACAGTTATATTTCAGACCTTCTCCTGTAAATCATGCAAATCACTGTCCGCTGTCGTTGATTTAATCAAACACCGGTAAGCTATCCAATTCGCATTCAATCTCTCTCAACTTGCTTTGAGCAGCCCTTTGAACCTTCGCTTTCTTGCACCAGAACCAGCCTCGATTCGCTGCAATAATCATTTTCTGCTCCTTGCGTAGCTTTATCAGCATGGCATATTTTTCTTTTTGTGCTGCCAACTGAGCGAGCTTTTCCGCTTCTTTGCGGCGATTTTCTTTCTCTAATTTCAGTTGCTCTTGATGCTTTCTGTAAGCATCTTCTTCAGCCTGACGCTCCGCTTCCTGTTGCGTCTGCTTTTTTCTACTTCCATTGTTTCCAGCCACTGAAATTCCTGCTTGATAAAGTGTTTTGCAGACGCCTGAATGTCATCGGAAATTCCTTTTGATTTGCTTATATTCTCAAGTGCCTCCCACTGTAAACCTTGACTAAAAGTCACAAAAAACTTGTGAATCGCATTTCTAAGCCGGTTTTAGTGTAATTCCCACCATCCAGTCGACGCTTATACTTTAAATCATTGGTTGATTGCATAATGAAGTTGGACACTTGAGAAAAGAAAATCCATAGTGATTTTACTCGTATGGTAGAATGAAGTTCCCACACCACATTCAC
>CABIYL020000018.1:0-27687 GCA_902362925.2 Clostridiales bacterium
ATTCAGGCCCATCCTGACTGTCCTCCCTTTGCTATCTTTCGTGCAGTTGGCAGACCGCACTTCAATTATAGCAAAGGGAGTTTTCTTTTCCGCCTCATCGCCCTAGGCTTTTTTGAACCACTCGCCTAGCGAGTGGTTTTCTTTATACAAAAATCCGCTATGCTTTGCAGCCCAAAGCATAGCGGACTTTTAATGCAACGCGGTATTCTTCCCGCGGGCGGCGATGCACCTGACCGCGCGGACAAATCGTTCCGTTTCACAAAGACTGTTAAAGGCGGAAAAGCTGGCGCGAATTGTGCCCGTCTCCAGTGTGCCTGCAGACTGATGGGCCAGCGGCGCGCAGTGCAGTCCCGCACGGACCGCAATTCCCATCTCCCCCAGCACGGCGCCTGCCTCCTCGCAGTCCATGTCCTGAATGCGGAAGGACAGCACACCGGCCTGTCTGGTCCCCTCCCCCGCCACATATACGGTCACGCCGGGAATCCCGGAGAGCGCCCGGGCAGTACGCCGGGTCAGCATCTCCTCGTGGGCAAAAATTTTCTCCGTGCCCATTCGGGAGACATACCGGATACCCTCCAGCAGCCCGGCGATGCCCGCGATGTTGTGGGTCCCTGCCTCCAGCCGGTCAGGCAGGAAATCCGGCACCTCCTGGAGGGCTGAAAGGCTACCAGTGCCTCCCTCCAAAAGGGGCTGGGTCTCCGCGTTACACAGCAGCAGCCCGGTCCCCTGGGGGCCGTAGAGGCCCTTGTGGCCTGGCATGGCAATAAAGGCGGCCCGCAGCTCATCCATATGCACCCGCAAGCAGCCGGCAGACTGGGAGGCATCCAGGATAAACGGCACGCCCCGCTCTCTGCACAGTGCGGCAATCCGGTCCACAGGGAGAATGTAGCCGAACACATTGGACACATGATTGCAGATAACCGCCCGCACCTCTCCGGTCAGCTGCTTCTCAAACTGCCGGAACAGCTGGTCCGGACAGAACAGCGGCCCGGAGGCCACCTTAATCTGTATGTCTTTCATACTATGGAGCGGGCGGGTCACCGCATTGTGCTCATAGCCGGAAATGAGCACGGTATCTCCCGGATGGACCAGGGATTTGATTGCCAGATTGAGCCCGTGGGTGGCGTTCATGGTAAACACCACCTGTTCCGGGTTTTCCACCCGGAACAGCTCGGCGGCTGCCTGACGACAGGCAAAGGCCGTATCCGCCGCCAGCGCCGCCGGGCGGTGGCTTCCGCGGCCCGGACTGGCCATATGCCCCATGGCATAGGCTGTGGCCCTGGCAACGGACGGCGGCTTCTGCATGGTGGTGGCCGCGCTGTCCAGATATATCATAGCAGCCGCACCTCTTTGTAGCTCCCGTCGGCAGACTGAATAAAGACCCGTTTGGGGGTCAGCCCCACCCGCCCCAGAATTGTCAGGGCGTCCGCCAGATTGCGCTCCGAGACCTTCACCGCGTGGCTGCATCCCTCACCGGAGACGCTTCTGGGGGAGCGCAGAATATGGGCCGTAATGCCGGCCCGCTCCAATGCCTGAGCTGTCCGCTGGGCATAGGTCAGGGAGCGGCAGATAATCAGGTAGTATACCATCAAACATGACCATTCCTTTCCTGGGTGTTTCTCAATGGCCGCAGCCTTCTGAGAGGAATGTCATTGTTCCTTGCGTTCTGCGCTGCCCCTGCCGGGCATGGCGGGACAAAACGCTCCTCTCGCCCCAGTATATGCCGCCCGGCAGCCCATCGCCACGGACTGCTGACACAAAAACAGGCGCCGCCCGAAGGCAGCGCCTGTTGACATTCAGTTCTCTTCCAGCAGGACAACCGCGTGGGCGGCGATTCCATCCCCGCTTCCGGTAAAGCCAAGGCCCTCCTCTGTGGTGGCCTTCACGTTCACCCGGTCCTCGGAGACGCCCATATGCTGGGCCAGCACAGCCCGCATGGTCGGAATATAGCCCGCCAGCTTGGGCCGCTGGGCCAGAATGGTCATATCCGCGTTTCCCAGCCTGAACCCGCCGGCATGCAGGCGCTCCATCACCCGGTCCAGCAGCACCAGGCTGGAGATGCCCTCATAGGCCGGGTCGTTGTCAGGGAATAGCTTCCCGATGTCCCCCAGCGCCGCAGCGCCCAGAAGGGCATCCATCAGCGCGTGGGTCAGCACGTCGGCATCCGAGTGCCCCAGCAACCCTTTCTCCCACGGAATCTCTGTTCCGCCCAGAATCAGCTTTCGATCCGGCACCAGGCGGTGTACGTCATATCCATGTCCGATCCGCAATCCTGTTCACTCGCTTTCCTCTGCCCACCCGGGCAGCATGATATTCTTACGTATCCCGGCTGTGCAGGATGGCCTCCGCCACCAGCATATCCGCCGGAGTTGTAATCTTGATGTTCTCATAGGAGCCCTCTGTCAGGCAGACCTTCATGCCGATGCGCTCCACCGCGCTGCAGTCGTCCGTAATGGCCGCGCCGTCCTCCACTGCCTTGCGCAGCGCGCCCAGCAGCAGGTCGCCGTCAAACACCTGGGGCGTCTGGATGGCAAAGAGCTGCGCCCGGTCGGGAGTCTCCGCCACCACGCCGTCCACGGCCCGCTTGATGGTGTCCTTTACCGGAACCGCCGGAGCAGCAGCACCGCACTCTGCAGCCTTCCGGATGGCCTCATCAATTACCTCCACCGTCACCAGCGGACGCGCACCGTCATGGACCGCAATCAGCTCCGCCCGGCCGCTCACCTCTTCCACACCGGCCAGCACGGAGTCCGCTCTGGTGGCGCCGCCAATCAGCACCTTTGTCACCTTGTCCAGTGCGCAATCCCGGCAAAGCTGTCCCACCGGCA
This sequence comes from Clostridiales bacterium, assembly GCA_902362925.2. Taxonomy (GTDB): domain Bacteria; phylum Bacillota; class Clostridia; order Oscillospirales; family Oscillospiraceae; genus Pseudoflavonifractor. The sequence continues at coordinate 2,829 of CABIYL020000018.1, forward strand.
CAATCAAATCCTCCCGGGTGACCACCACAATCTCCTGGATATACTCCGAGGCACTCAGGGCCTGCAGCGTATGTACCAGGACAGGGACGTCATCCAGAGGCAGGAGAATCTTGTCCTGTCCCTCCATCCTCCGGGAGGAACCCGCCGCAGGCACAACCGCCGAACACCGCGGCCCCTGAGGCTCCCGTTTTTTTCGCAGCCGTTTGAGCAGTCCCACGTTCTTTCCCCCTTCCAGGGCCTTGCCCCGCTTTCTATTTCGCCATGGATACACCAAAAAAGCACAACTTCCTCCCGGCTTTTGACGCCCCCGCGTCAGCCGAGGGGAAGTTATGCTTCCGGCAAACCGCAGGCCTTCCAACCTGCGGCACTCAATCTTTCATCTCTATCTTTATTAGGACATCGCGCCGTTTATGCGCGCCTCCACATCCTCATAGCTGGCATTCTGAGAGAGGACAATCTCGGAGATCAGAATCTGCTTGGCAGAGTGCAGCATTTTGCGCTCCCCGGTGGAGAGTCCCCGGTCCTCATCACGGCGCATCAGCCCCTTGACCACACGGGCCACCTCCAGCAGGTCGCCGCTCTTCAGGCGCATCATGTTTTCCCGGTAGCGGCGGTTCCAGTTCTGGGTCATATCCACCTCAATGTCCGGTATGGCGGCAAGAACTCTGTCTGCTTCGTCCCGCTGGCAGACAGGGCGCACGCCTATCTCCTCGCTGTGCTCCGTGGGAACCATAACCAGCATCCCGCCCACAGGCAGCTTGAGGATGTAGTACTCGCGCACCACGCCGTTTACCTTCTTGCGGACAATGCTGTCTACTACGCCTGCACCGTGCATCGGATGGACGATTTTGTCGCCTACCTGAAACATGTTACACCTCCAATTACCGCTGATACCTCCACTGTGCCGAATATAGTTATATTATAGTCATTTTTCTCCTGTTTTGCAAGGGAAAAACGGCAAATTCTCCAGCCAAACTGTAAATATTGCGAAAAAAGCGGCCTGTTTCCTTTCGGAAACAGGCCGCTTTGCAGCTTGACGATGCAGGATTACTCCGCGTCGGTATCGGCCGCCTCGGCTTCCTCGCCGCCCTCCAGCAGAGCGCGGATGGACAGGGAGACCTTCTTGCGGTCCATGTCGATGTCGGTGATCTTCACGTCCACCATCTGGCCCTCGCTGAGCACATCGCCGGGCTTCTCGATGCGGTGATCGGCGATCTGGGAGATGTGGATCAGGCCGTCCACGCCGGGGACGATCTCGGCAAAGGCGCCGAAGGTCATCAGCTTGACAACCTTGACGTTGGCGGTGTCGCCCACGCTGTACTTGGTGGTGAACACAGTCCAGGGATCCTGGCTGCGGTCCTTCATGCCCAGAGAGATCTTCTTCTTCTCCTTGTCGAAGGAGATGACGTACACCTCAACGGTGTCGCCCACCTTCACTACCTCAGAGGGGTGCTTGATGCGGCTCCAGGACAGCTCGGAGATGTGGACCATGCCGTCCACGCCGCCGATGTCCACGAAGGCGCCGTAGGAAGTCAGGGACTTCACGGTACCAGTGTACTTCTTGCCCTCCTCGATGTTCTCCCACACCTCGGCGGCCTTAGCGGCGCGCTCCTCGGCGGTGACAGCGCGGATGGAGCCCACCACACGGCGGCGGGCACGGTTGACCTCGGTGATGCGCAGGCGGACATGCTTCTTCAGCAGCTCGCTCATGGGAGTCTCGCGGGGCAGGCCGGTCTGGGAGGCGGGCACGAACACCCGAACACCCTTGATGCTGACCACGATGCCGCCCTTGTTCTCCTCGGTGACAACGCCCTCGACAGTGGTGTGATCCTCACGGGCCTGCTCAATGTCGTCCCAGCTCTTGACGGTGTCGAGACGCTTCTTGGACAGGGTGACAACACCCTCCTGATCGTTGACGCGCATGACATAGGTCTCGATCTCGTCGCCCACGTGGACCAGATCTTCAACCTTTACAGTGGGATCGTCGGTCAGCTCAGACACCGGTATGTAACCGGCGTGCTTGGTGCCGAGATCGACGTAGATCTCAGTGGGCGTAATGCCAGTGACAACGCCTGTAACCTTCTCCCCTGTATTTAAAGTTTTGATCGATTTCTCCAGCATTTCAGCGAAGGATTCCTCGATCTCCATGGTTTCGTCGCTCATTTTGTCATAGACCTCCTTTATAATCCACCCGGGCGTGGACGCACCCGCGGTGATTCCAATAGAAGCCTTCCCGTACAGGTTGGAAGGTTCCAGATCCTCCGTCCCTTCGATCCAGAGGACCTGAGGACAGAGCGCTGCGCACAGCTCCGCGAGCCTTCTCGTATTGGAGCTCTTGCGGTCTCCAATCACAATCATGGCGTCGCTTTTGGCGGCTAGAGCCTGGGCCGCTTCCTGGCGCTTGCACGTAGCACTACATATTGTATCAAAAACTTTTAAATTTGTACACTCTTTTTTTGCTTTTTCTACGCACAAATCCCAACTTTTTCTGGCAGCGGTGGTTTGGGAAACCAAAGTAAGGGGCTTTTTCCGATTTTCGGAATCTTTATCCAGCCATTTTTCTAGCTCTTCCACGTCCGCCAGAACCACCGGATGGGTGCACCAGCCGGCAATTGCGGTGATCTCCGGGTGGTTGGGCGTTCCAATGATGACAGGCTGACGGCCTGCCTGCTCCGCCTCCGCCACAATCTTGTGGATGCGGGAGACATTGGGACAGGTGGCATCCAGAATCTCTCCCCGGGCGCTCAGCGCCTCATGAACTGCCTTGGGCTCGCCGTGGGAGCGGATGATCACCGTGGCTCCCTCTGGAACCTCCTCAGGCCGCGCCACGCTGGTCAGGCCCATGGATTCCAGACGGCGCACCACGCTGTCGTTGTGGATCAGGCTGCCCAGCATCACGCACCGCTTCCCGGAGGAAGCCGCCTGCTCCGCCATCTCCACCGCCCGCTTGACGCCGTAACAGAATCCGGCGTGCTCCGCCATCGTCACATTGCTCATGCCGCCTTGGCCTCCAGCGCGTGGATGCGCTCCATCAGATCCTCGGCGATCACCTTATATTCCTCCGCGGTTCCCTTCTTGCTCTCCACCTGGGGATAGTATGGCTCACCGATGACGATATTAGTGAAGCGGAACCAATTCTTTTTTTCCGGAATGTAGACCGGCACAATGGGTACGCCAGTGCGGACGGCCAGCATGGCCGCGCCGCTCTTGGCCTCGCTCTCGTGGCCGTATTTATCCACGCCGCCCTTGACACGGGTACCCTCGGGGAACAGCAGTACCTTTTCGCCGCTCTTGAGGTACTTGATGGCAGTCTTGATGGCGGTTACATCGGACTTGCCACGGTCCACGGCAAATACTCCGGCCTTTTTCAGCAGCCAGCCCAGCACCGGGATGTTCATAAACTCCGACTTGGCCATGGGCCGCAGCTGACACTTCCGTCCCACTGCCATTACCAGGCAGACCGGGTCGTTCAGGCAGGAGTGGTTGGCGCAGAACAGCGCCCCGCCCTCAGGCAGGTTCTCTTTTCCGATGGCCCGGCAGGGATGGCACAGGCTGAAGAAGGGCCAGATGATGGTCCAGAGGATGGAATAAACGGTGTGTATGCTTTTCATGAGTCCAGACGCTCCTTAATGGTTTTCAGCAGCACCTCAAAGCTCTCCTCCAGAGAGTTGCCGGTTGTGTCCACCGGGATGGCGTCCTCCGCCTTGCGCAGGGGGGCCGCAGCCCGCTGGGTGTCCTTTTCATCCCGGGCCACAATCTCGGACAGTACGGTGTCGTAATCACTGTCCACACCCCGCTCCTTCAGCTCGGCATACCGGCGGCGGGCACGGTCCTCAGAGGTTGCGGTGAGGAAAATTTTCACATCCGCCTCGGGCAGCACCACGGTGCCGATATCCCGCCCGTCCATAATCACGTTCTGCCGCCGGGCCAGTTCCCGCTGCATATCCATCAGAAAGGCCCGCACCTCGGGGACTGCGGACACCATGGAGGCATACCGGGAGATCTCGGGCAGACGGATTTCCTCGCTCACGTCCTCCTCGTCCAGATACATATGCTGGAGGCCGTCCGCACCGTGGCGCAGGTCAATGGACAGACCGGGCAGCATGCCGATTACGGCGCTGCTGTCCTCCGGCGAGATACCGCTGCGGTAGGCGGCCAGTCCAACCGTACGGTAGATGGCGCCTGTGTCCACATAGAGATACCCAAGGGATTTGGCCAGCATTCTGGCCAGCGTGCTCTTTCCCGCACCGGACGGTCCGTCCAGCGCGATACTTCTGTACTTCAACACAATTCTCCTCCCGCCTGTAATACGGCTTCCGCAGCGGACTCCCCCGCCGCATGGCCGGTAGACCACGCAATCTGAAGATTAAATCCGCCGGTGTAGGCGTCGGCGTCCAGCACCTCACCTGCGAAGTAAACTCCCTTTACAAGCTTTGACTGCATCGTCTTGGGGTCCACCTCGGTAACCTTGATGCCGCCGGAGGTCACAATGGCCTCCTCCACCGGACGGGGCCCCGTGATCTCCACCGGGAAATTCTTCAGCAGCTCCAGCAGACGCCGGCGTCCCTCCCGGGTGACGGAGTTGGCCTTGGTCCCGTCCGGGATACCGGTCAGCTCTGCCAGCACCGGCACCATCAGCCGGGGCACCAGGCCGTCCAGCACATTGTGGAACTCCCGGTTGGGGTTCTCGCTCAGGTCCCGCAGGATGCGGGTGTCCAGCGTCTTCTCGTCCAGTGCCGGCTTCATGTCAATCCAGACCGTGTAGTGGTCCTTGTCAAAATCCCGCATATGGGCGCTGGCGCTGAGAATCAGGGGGCCGGAGAGGCCGAAATGGGTGAACAGCATCTCCCCCTGCTCCTGGTAAATCACCTTTTTCTTGCTGTTTTTCACCTTAATCGCCACGTTCCGCAGGGACAGTCCCTGCATTCTGCGGCACAAATCCCCCTCGGCCACCAGCGGCACCAGGGAGGGTTTTGGGGGAATGATGGTGTGGCCCAGCGCCGCCGCCATCTGATAGCCGTCGCCGGTGGATCCGGTCAGCGGATAGGAGACGCCGCCTGTGGCAAGGATAACCGCCTTACAGCGATATTCTCCCCGCTCTGTGTGCACGCGCAGTTCGTCCCCGGCGGAGCGGATATCAGCCGCCCGCTCTTCCCGGATCTCCACGCCAGCGCGGCGCAGCCCCATCAGCAGGGCGTCAATGATATCCGCGGCCTTGTCGGACTCTGGAAACACCCGGTTCCCCCGCTCCGTCTTGAGCTTCACGCCCAGTGCGGTAAAGAGCTCCTTTACCGATGCGGGCGGAAACCGGGTCACCGAGCTGGTGAGAAACCGGCCGTTGTGGGGGATGTTCTTCAATACCTCGTCAGGGGCGCAGTCGTTGGTGACGTTGCAGCGGCCCTTTCCGGTGATGTACAGCTTGCGGCCCAGCTTCTGGTTGCGCTCCAGTAGAATCACGGACGCGCCCTTCCGTGCCGCGGTCAGGGCGGCCATACATCCTGCTGCGCCGCCACCGATGACAACGATATCTGTCTCTATGGTCAAGTTCCCGCGCTCCTATCTGTTCCTTCTTCAATTTTTTCATAGACCTCGTACTCGTCCCAGATTTTCTCCAGCTTTCCGAAGGTCTCGGAGAGGTCGTCGTTCTTCTTCCGGCCCACTGCCACAATGAGCGCGTTGACCAGAGAGAGGGGCGCCACAAGGGAGTCCACAAAGGACGCCATGTCGCTCTTGGCCAACAGGGCGTGGTCGGCGATGGCAGCCAGTGGGGATGCCTCACTGTCCGTAATCGCCAGCACCGTGGCCCCCTGCTTCCGGGCAAACTCCATGGCCCGCACTGTCCGCCGGGAGTACCGCGGGAAGCTGACGCCGATGATCACGTCGCCCTCCCCCACCCGCAGCAGCTGCTCAAAGAGCTCGCTGGCGGCAGAGGTATGGACCACTACCACATTATCGAAAATCAGGTTGAAGTAGAAGCCCAGAAAGCTGGTGATGGCCGAGGCGGAGCGGATACCCATAATATAGATCCGTCTGGCCGACACAATGGCGTCCACAGATGCGGTAAAGGCCTCCCGGCTGGTCTCCTCCATGGTCAGACGGATTTTCTCCATATCCGCCTGCATCACCATGGAGAGGATATCGTGGTCGCCGATACGGTCGTTGGACACCTCAATCCGCTGGATGCTGGTGAGCTTGTTGCGGATCATCTCCTGAAGGGCCTTCTGCATGGCAGGGTATCCGTCATATCCCAGCTCCGCCGCAAAGCGAACCACGGTGGATTCACTGACATTCACCGTCTTGCCCAGCTTGCTGGCCGTCATGAAGGCGGCCTTGTCATAGGACTCCAGAATAAAGTTGGCAATGAGCTTCTGTCCCTTGGAGAAGGTGCTCATATTGGACTGAATGGATGCTAAAACATCTCTCGGCATGAATGCGACCTCCTGCGTTGGCGCAATAACCCCCATCCGATTTTCCCGTCAGGGCATGGGGCAAAGATACCGCGCATCAGCCGTGCGCCGGAGCTGATGCGCGACTTACAGAGCGGCAGACGATATCGCCTGTCGCAGTCTTTCGGAAAAACAGCGCGGCTTTTACGCCGCGCGGAGACAGCCGCTGTGAAAAACGGCGGCTAATTTAATGATAGCGGTTATCCGCGAGAAAATCAACTGTCTTTTCCCGGCACGGCACTTCCCCGCTCCCCCAGCGCCAGCCGGAGTTCCTGGGGCGTCAGACGCCGCCACTCTCCCGGACGGAGCCTGCCCAGCGCCAGGCCGCCCTCCCTCACCCGCTTGAGACGCTTTACCTCCAGCCCCGCCAGGGCGCACATTCTGCGCACCTGCCGGTTGCGTCCCTCATGGATGACCACGGACAGCCGGGCACGGTCAGCCCCTTCCCGGCTGAGCACGCCAATCCGAGCGGGCGCAAGGGGCACACCGTCCAGCTCCATGGGGCCGGACAGCACGGGGATCGCCCAGTCCACATCCCCCTCCACGGTCACCAGGTACTCCTTTTCCACCTGGTGGCTGGGGTGAATCAGCCGCTGGGTAAAGTCGCCGTCATCGGTCATCAGCAGCAGGCCCTCTGAGTCCAGGTCCAGCCGTCCCACCGGCCAGACCCGGGCGCCGCAGCCCGTCACCAGCTGGGCTACGGTTCTGCGCCCCCGCTCATCGGAGAGGGTGGTCACATAGCCCCTGGGTTTGTAAAGCATCAGGTATGTATGGGCGCCCGCCGGGCGGACGGGCTTCCCGTCCAGCCGGATATCATCCCGCTGAGGGTCTGCCTTCTCGCCCAGCGCGGCGGTGCGGCCGTTGACCGTCACTCTACCCGCCGTAAGGTACTCCTCCGCCCGCCGGCGGGAGGCCAGACCGGCGGCGGACAATATTTTCTGGATTCGCTCTTCCATAACTGCCTCCGAATTTCGTCAGCTCCACTGTCTCTGGCTGTACGAGTTTAGTATCTGGGGATAAAACGCGGCCTTTGTACTGCCCTTTTCACCCCGGAAAAAGGAAAAAATCCGCTCCAGAATGCTCTGGTGCTCAGGCACATTGCGCTCCACACTGTGGGAGTACACCAGATAGGTGCTGCCCACCTCTCTGCCGTCCACATAATAGGTCAGGCTCCCGGCGATGTCGCCTTCCTTTACGGGTGCCTCCACCTGGTCCGGCAGGTCAATTCTCACCGTCACCCGCTCGTCTTCCGCCAGCGGGTAGCGGACATCCCGCTCCACCTGAACCGGCACAAACCGGACCAGGCTCCCGGTAACGGGCAGCGTCCGGAAATCCCGTCCGGCGGATGCCAGCAGAATAGACGGCCACTGGGAGAAGCCGTAGTCAAACATAGCCGCATGGTCCGCCCAGTCGTTGGGGGCGTTGAGGGTGACGGCGATGAGCCGCTGTCCGTCCCGCTCGGCGCAGGACACCAGGGTTCGGCCTGCCGCGTCGGTATAGCCGGTCTTCATGCCCACACACCCCTCGTACCGCCACAGCAGCTTGTTGTGGTTGGTCATGGTTCGCCCCGCCATGGTGACGGACTTTGTACCCACAATTTCGGCCAAATCCGGCTGTTCCATGACCACAATGGCCAGCTTGGCCATATCCGCAGCGGTGGAGTAATGCCCCTCCGCCGGCAGGCCATTGGGGTTGACGAAGTGGGTGCGCTCCATGCCCAGTTCCTGGGCACGCATGTTCATCCACTCCACAAAGGTGTCTGTATCCCCGGCGCAGAAGCCGGCAATGGCCAGAGCGGCATCATTGCCCGACACCAGCAGCAGGCCGTAGAGCAGCTCCCGCAGGGTCAGCTCCTCCCCTTCCCGCAGGTACATGGAGGAGCCCTCCGCCCGCGTCCATTCCTTTTGGATGGTCACGGTTCTGTCCAGGTCAGAGGTGGACTCCACGGCCACCAGAGCGGTCATCAGCTTGGTAATACTGGCGATGGCCCGCTCCTCATCGGCGTTTTTCTCCATCAGCACACGGCCGCTCTCCGCATCCACCAGAATGGCGCAGGAGGCCGAGACGCCCGGCTCTCCTGCAGCTCCGGCGGACAGCGGGAACCAGGTTAGGCACAGCACAGCGGCCGTCATGGCCGCGAAAACACGCTTCATACAGCATCACCTCAGAGCGCCCGATGGCAGCACGCACCAGACGCAAGTTGATGCTAGTATGAGCCAAATCAGGCCGGAGCATACCTGAAATCAGAAGGTATCCGTCGTCTCCGCCTTCTTGTCCTGCTGCTTCTCGATGAAGCCGGTCACCTTGTCGATGACCTCGGGTACCATCTCCACCACCCGGTCCACCGTGGTTCCGGGAGGCGGCGCGATGGGCAGCATGCGCACCGTATCCCCCTTAACAATGAGGAAGGCGATGGGCATGATGTTCACGCCGGCGCCGCTGCCGCCGCCAAAGGAGTTGTCCGCCTCGGGCTTCTGGTTCTTGGTGGTGAAATCGCTGCCGCCGGAGGCAAAGCCAAAGCTCACCTTGGACACAGGGATAATGGTCACGTCTCCAGCCTCAATGGGCTTGCCCACGATGGTATTCACGTCCACCATCTCGCGGATCTTCTGCATGGTGGTGCTCATCAGGTCGCCGATGGGATGCTGCTTGTTTTCCATAGTCAGACCGCCTCTTTCTTTGTTTGCTCTTGGTTCCGTCCGGACCACAGTTTTAAAAATCGAATTCCCAGCCTCAGGGCCAGCGCTACCGCCTGACCCACGCGCAGGGAGAAGGACGCGTAGAGATAGGCCTCCGGCTCCGTCAGGTTGAAGTCCACCTTCGTCCTGATGCGCCGGTCGCCAATATTGAAATTATTCTCCAGCAAGGGCCAGATCATACCGATTGCCGCGTTTACGCCGCCGAAGGACAGGGCCGCCATGGCCGGGTCGGACGCCGCCGCCGTCACATCCAACAGAAGCCTGTCCACCCGCACCTTGCGCCGCAGCTGTCCTGCCGCGTCCGCCACAAGAGGGAGCATGGCCTTCAGCGTGTCCAGCTGTCCGCCCGGCTTGGGCTCTGGCTGCTCCTCCTCCTTCTGGGGCTTGGCGCTCTTCTTTGCCCGCTTTGGCTTTTTCTCCCCGCTCTTTTTCTTGGGCTTGGGCGGGTACACCTGGATGCGCAGCGCTCCCGCACGCAGATGGACCAGCGTGCCGGAACGGCTGTACTCCACCGTACCGCCCACCCGGATCCGGGAGATCAGCACCAGCACGGCGACGATTGCCCCCAGGACAATCCATACCGTCATGCGCTCACGCCTCCGTCCCTTCGCCGCCGGACGCTTCGCCTTCTGTCTGGGCCTCTGCGGCCTCCTGCTCCGCCTTCAGCCGCTCCAGATTGGCCTGCATCGCCATGGTGATCTGTCCGTCCTCCGGGCTGGCGCTGGGAAGCTCGGGCAGCTCCTCCAGACTGCTCAGGCCGAAGGAGCGCAGGAAGGTCTGGGTGGTGCGGTAGAGAATGGGGCGGCCGGGCACAGCCAGACGTCCGCACTCTTCAATCAGATCCCGCTCCAGCAGCAGGCCCACGGTATAGGCGCTGTCCACACCGCGGATCTGGTCCACATAAGCCCGGGTGGTGGGCTGATAGTAGGCGATGATGGCCAGCACTTCCAGAGCGGGCTGGGACAGCCGGGCAGGCCGGCGGCTCTCAAAGGCCCGGCGGATGCAGTCGGCGTGCTCCGGCGCGGAGCAGAGCTGATAGCTGTTCTCCAGCCGCAGCAGACGCACACCCCGACGCTCGTAGCTGTAATAGTCGGCTAGCCGCTGGCAGACATTGTCCACGGTGGCCCGGTCCAGGTCCAGCGCCATGCACAGCCGCTCCACCCCCACCGGGTCACCGGCGGCAAAGAGAATCCCCTCAATGGCGGACTCTATCTCCTTTATTTCCATGCGCAGTCCTCCGTGTGTCGTCAGTTCACGTCCGTGGTAAATTCAAACTCCTCCGCCGCCTCGTCGGTGCAGGTTACCGTGCAGTCGGTCTCCGTGCCAGCCAGCCGCACCCGACGGGCACGGCACAGCTCCAGCACGGCGATAAAGGTGGCCACGATCTCGCTTCGGCTGCGGTTGCCCTTGAACAGCGCCCGGAACCGGGTCACACCGAAGCGGATGAGCTGCCGGAGAATCTCTCCCGCCTTGTCGGCCACCGGGTAGGGCTCACGGCCCACAATTCCCTCAAAGGCCGCCATGGGCGGCGGAAGCCTATTGTCCGACCGCTCCAGCACCGCCAGCATGGCCCGCCGCAGGTCCTCCGGCTTGTGGACATAGCAGTAAACCTTGTTGGTTGGGATCATCTCGGGGGTCTTGGTGATGTAGTCCCGGCCCACCTCGTTGCGGTCGGCCAGGGTGGGAATCACCGCCTTGATGCGGTTAAAGCTCTCATGGCGCTGGTGCTCCTCCAGAGAGGCGATGAGCTGCTCCATCTCGGAGAGGGCCTCTTCATCGTGGATGGAGAGGAGCATTCTGGTCTTGATGAACACCAGCTGGGCCGCCATGGCCACAAACTCGCTGGCCACCTCCAGGTCCATCTCTTTGCGCTTGTTCATCCAGTCCATGTACTGGTCCAGAATCACCGCAATCTGGATGTCCTTGATCTCCATCTTATTCTTGGCCAGCAGGCTGAGGATCAGGTCCAGAGGTCCGGTAAAGTCCTCCATATCCTCCGTCTTTGCCTTGACCACCTTTTCCAGATGAAAAATCGGTGTCTCTATGTCACTCACCCCAGAAAATCCAGAATCTGCGAGCCGACCACCAGCGCCTCCCAGGGCAGCCCGGTGACCCGGCAGAGAAATTGCAGCATGCCGTTGATGCAGAAGGACAGCGGACCGTCCAGCACGTTGAAAAACACCAGCGCGATGACCGCAATCATGATATAGCGCTCATAGCGCAGGATGGTGTAATAAACCCGGTCGGGCAGGAATGAAAAGAGTACCTTGGAGCCGTCCAGGGGCGAGATGGGGATCAGGTTGAACAGCCCAAGGCCCACACTCAGAATAGCCACATTGCACAGAAAATAAAACACAACCAGCAGCACCATGCTGTCTGTGGGCAGCAGCAGGCGGTACACCAGGGAGCAGATCAGCATGGTCACAATGGCCATCAGGAAGTTGGAGACAGGCCCTGCCAGAGCGGTGATGGCCATACCCCGCTTGGGATTTTTGAAGTAGCGCATATCCACCGGCACCGGTTTGGCCCAGCCCACGCCCGCAAAGATCATCATCAGGAAACCGATGGGGTCCAGGTGCTTGATGGGGTTGAGGGTGAGCCGCCCCATCTGCTTGGCGGTGGGGTCCCCTAGGCGATAGGCCACATAGCCGTGGGAGAGCTCGTGGAAGGTGATGCACACCAGGGCCGCCGCCGCGCTCACCAGCAGGGAGAGCAGCCCCATCCAGTTCATATTCGCCATGTAGTCCATTACTCTGTGCACAAAAAAATCCCCTTTCACGGGTCTCCGCCGCCCCACAGCAGGGACGTCGCCCCGGGAACCGCTCCAAAACAGGATGCGGAATCAATCATAGGGAAAATATTATACCAAAGATGGCGGAAAAACACAAGGAAAAGCCCTTCCCTGTCACTCTCACAAATTCCGCTAAATGTTACACAGGGAGAAAAACCGGCCCGAAAACCCCTTCTGTTTTCGGGCCGGATAAGATTTACCGGATATAGTTGCGGAGGGTACCGATGCCCTCAATCTCCACCTCCACCACGTCACCGGGCTGCATGGCACCGATACCCGCGGGAGTGCCGGTGGTGACCACGTCGCCGGGCTCCAGGGTCATGGAGGCGGTGATGAACTCCATCAGCGCCGGGATTTTGGTCATAAACAGAGACGTGCGGGAGCTCTGCACGGTTTTGCCGTTGAGCCGGGTCTCAATTTTCAGGTCGGAGCCGTTCACCTCGTCGGTCACCAGAGGGCCGATGGGCGCAAAGCCGTCCATGCTCTTGCCCCGGCTCCACTGGCCATCCGACTTCTGGATATCCCGGGCGGTCACGTCGTTGAGGCAGGTGTAGCCCAGTATGTAGTCTCCATACTCCTCCGCCTTCACGTTCTTGGCCCGCTTCTTCACCACAAAGGCCAGCTCACCCTCGTAGTCCAGCCGCTCCACAAAGCCGGGCGCGGACACCTCCCCTTCGGGGTGGTTGACCGTGTTGGGGGCCTTGATGAAGAGGATGGGCCGGTCGGGCACACCCTCCCCCATCTCCATGGCATGGTCGTAGTAGTTCTTGCCCACACAGATAATCTTGGTGGGCTCGCAGGGCGCCAGCAGACGGCACTGCTCCAGCGGCAGACGCCCGCCGTCAAAGTCTAGCTCCTCATAGGGCGCCTTGGCCAGGGTGAGAACCTCATCGCCCTTCAGGACACCCCAAATCGCCTTGCCATCCCGTTCAATCCGTACCAGCTTCATTCCGACTCCCCCATGCTCTTCAGGATTTCACTCAGAAGCTCCTGCCGTCCTTCTCCCTTCTCAGCTGAGAAGGCAATTACCTTTACATCATCAGGCAGGCCAAGGGTTTCCCGGATGCGGGCCAGATTGGGCTCAATCTCGCTCTTGCGGAGCTTGTCCAGCTTATTGGCCACCACCAGGAAGGGCTTTCCGCTCTGCTTGAACCACTCGGCCATGGTGCAGTCATCCGCCGTAGGCTTGTGGCGGGCATCCACCACCATAATGCCCAGGGTCATCAGAGCGTTGTCCGCAAACCAGCTCTCAATCAGCCGGCCCCAGCGGTCCCGCTCCGCCTGGGAGACCTTGGCGTAGCCATAGCCCGGCAGGTCCACCAGATAGAGCTTCTCGTCAATGAGGAAATAGTTGATGTGGGTGGTCTTGCCGGGAGCTGCGCCCACACGGGCCAGGTTTTTCCGCAGCAAAATCTTGTTGATCACCGAGGACTTGCCCACGTTGGACCGTCCTGCAAAGACCACCTGGGGCAGGCCATCCCGGGGAAAATCCGCCGATTTGGCGGCAGAGCGGACAAATTCCGCCCGCTGCAAATTCAAAGCCATGGTGCCACGCCTCCTTTACTGCTTGATGCGGACATCGTTATCCGTACGCCGGGGCTCCGCCAGCGGAGCCGCCGGGGTCACTTCCCCGCCCGCGCACTCCTGACACAGCGCCTCGGCCAGAGCCTGATCCGCCTCCTCAATGGGGACAAAGTGCAGCGCCGAGCGGACGGTCTGGTCAATCTCCTCCAGGTCCTTCACGTTGTCCGCCGGAATGAGCACTGTGCGGATGCCGTTGCGCAGGGCGGCCATGGTCTTCTCCTTGAGGCCGCCGATGGCCAGGGCTCTACCTCGTAAAGTGATTTCACCTGTCATAGCCACATCCTGCCGGACCGGCGTACCAGTCAGAGCGGAGACCATGGCCACGGTGATGGCAATACCAGCGGAGGGGCCATCCTTGGGCACCGCGCCCTCGGGGAAATGGACGTGGATGTCCTTTGTCTTATAGAAATCGGGTTCAACGCCCAGCCGGGCCGCCCGGCTGCGGATATAGGTAAGGGCCGCGTGGGCGGACTCCTTCATCACGTCGCCCAGGTTGCCGGTCAGCTCAATCTTACCGCTGCCGGGCACCACATTGGCCTCCACCTCCAGCAGCTCGCCGCCCACCTGGGTCCAAGCCAAGCCGTTGACCACGCCCACCAGAGCCTGTGTGGGACGATTCTCCGGCTGATAGCGGCGCACGCCCAGCAGGCTTTCCAGGCTGTCACCTGTAACGCTTACAAACTTTACATCATCTGTCACAACACGCATTGCCGCCTTACGGCACACAGCGGCCAGCTGCCGCTCCAGCACACGGACACCGGACTCACGGGTGTATCCGGAGATAATCTCCCGGATGGCGTCGTCGGTGATACGCAGCTGCGCCTTCTTCAGGCCGTGGCGCTTGAGCTCCTTGGGCAGCAGATGCCGCTTGGCAATCTGCAGCTTCTCCTCGTCGGTATAGCTGGTCAGCTCGATGACCTCCATCCGGTCCAGCAGAGGTCGGGGGATGGTGTCCGTAGTATTGGCGGTGGTGATGAAGAGCACATCGGACAGGTCAAAGGGCAGCTCCAGGAAATTGTCCCGGAAGGTGCTGTTCTGCTCCCCGTCCAGCACCTCCAGCAGCGCCGAGGAGGGATCACCGTGGACGTCGGAAGCCAGCTTGTCTATCTCGTCCAACAGCAGTAAAGGATTATTGCTTCCCGCCTGCTTGATGGCGGAGATGATACGTCCGGGCATGGCGCCCACGTATGTCTTGCGGTGACCGCGGATTTCCGCCTCGTCGTGGACACCGCCCAGGGAGATACGGGCGAGCTTCCGGTTGGTGGCTCTGGCCACGGACATGGCGATGGAGGTCTTGCCCACGCCCGGAGGTCCCACCAGGCAGAGCACCTGTCCCTTCAGGTCAGGGGCCAGCTGCTTGACGGCCAGGAACTCCAGAATCCGCTCCTTCACCTTCTCCAGGCCGAAGTGGTCCCCGTCCAGCACCTTCCGTGCGGCGGCAACATCCACCCGCTCCTTGGTCTTCTTGTTCCAGGGCAGCTCCAGACACACGTCCAGGTAGTTGCGCATCACCGTGGCCTCGGCGGAGCCAAAGGGCTGCTTCTCCAGCCGGCCCAGCTCCTTGATCAGCTTCTCTTCCACCTCAGCGGGCAGCTTGGCGTGGGCAATTTTCTGGCGGTACTCCTCTATCTCGCTGTCGCCGTCAGGGTCCTCGCCCAGCTCCTGGCGGATGACCTTCAGCTGCTCACGCAGCACAAAGTCCCGCTGGCTCCGGCTCAGGCCCTCCCGCACCTTGTTCTGCATGGACTGCTCCAGCTCCAGAATCTCCACCTCACGGCGGAGCATCTGCTGAAGCTTTTCCAGCCGGCGGACAGGACGCAGCTCCTCCAGAATGACCTGCTTGTCCTCCCCACGCATGACGATATTCTGGGCGATATAGTCGGCAATATAGCCGGGGTCGTCGCTGGCCATCACGCTCAGGAGTACATCCGGCGTCATTCTGGGCGCCAGTTCCGTATAGGACTCAAACAGGTCGTAGGTCTGGCGGATCAGGGCCTCCGTTCTGGCGGAGGTCTTCACCGGCTCTCCCGCCTCAATCTCCCCCACCTGGGCCTGGAGATAGGGCGTGGTCTGGGTCAGCGCCTCCAAACGGCCACGGGCTACGCCCTCCACCATGACGCGCACGTTGTCCCCCGGCATCCGCAGAATCTGCCGCACGGTGGACACGGTTCCGATGGTGTACAGGTCATTCTGCCGGGGATTCTCCACCATCAGATCCCGCTGGGCCACCAGAAAGATGGGCTGGCTGTTGGTCATGGCTTCGTCCAGCGCCTTGATGGAGGCCTCCCGGCCCACATCGAAGTGCATCAGCATATTGGGGAAAATGGTCAGGCCCCGCAGTGCCAGGGCAGGCATGACGGCGGATATCTTCTGTTCAGACATGGATTTCACTTCCTTCTCAGGGAATGCGAAAGGGGCGGGAGCCACAATCCCCCGCCCCTCAGAATGTTACAGCTGTCTCCCCGTGAGGACGGGCCGGACGCTTTTTTATGCTCAGGACACGTTGCCCTGGGCCGGTACGCCGCCCCGCTCCGCCCGGAGCGCCGCACCGCCAAGGCGGGGCCGCTCGGTCCGGTTGGGGTCGCGCTCGATGATGGGCTGCGCGTGGTCCCGGATGGTGTCCGCCGTGATGGTCACACCGGTGATGGTGGGATCAGAGGGCACGTCGTACATAATCTGGGTTACGCTCTCCTCCAGCACAGCACGCAGGCCGCGGGCGCCGATCTCGCGCTCAATGGCCTTGTCAGCCGCAGCCTCCAGGGCTGCGGGCTCGAAGCGCAGGGCCACATTGTCGTACTCCAGCAGCTTTTCGTACTGCTTCACCAGAGCGTTCTTGGGCTCGGTGAGAATCTGCACCAGCTGCTCCTTGTTCAGGGCACGCAGGGTGGTCACCACAGGCAGACGGCCCACCAGCTCGGGAATAATACCGAACTTGATGAGGTCGTGGGGCTGGACATCCTTGAGCACGGCGGAGCGGTCCAGCTCCTTCTTGCTCTTGATCTCCGCGCCGAAGCCCATGGTCTTGCGGTCCTGACGCTGCTCAATGATCTTCTCCAGGCCGTCAAAGGCGCCGCCGCAGATGAAGAGGATGTTCTTGGTGTTGAGCTGGATGAACTCCTGGTGGGGGTGCTTGCGGCCACCCTGGGGCGGGACATTGGCCACGGTGCCCTCCAGAATCTTCAGCAGTGCCTGCTGGACGCCCTCGCCGGACACGTCGCGGGTGATGGAGGTGTTCTCGCTCTTGCGGGCGATCTTGTCCATCTCATCGATATAGATGATGCCGCGCTCGGCCAGCTCAATGTCGAAGTCGGCGGCCTGGACCAGACGCAGAAGAATGTTCTCCACGTCGTCGCCCACGTAGCCGGCCTCGGTCAGGGTGGTGGCGTCGGCAATGGCGAAGGGCACCTTCAGAATCCGGGCCAGGGTCTGGGCAAAGAGGGTCTTGCCGCTGCCGGTGGGGCCCACCAGCAGGATGTTGCTCTTCTGGAGCTCCACGTCCTCCCCGCCGCCGAAGTAGATCCGCTTGTAGTGGTTGTACACCGCCACCGAGAGGGCCACCTTGGCGTCCTCCTGGCCGATGATATACTGGTCCAGCACCTCGCGAATCTCCCGGGGGGTGGGAATGACGTCGGGAATCTCCGGGCTGAGCTGCTCCTCGGGATCATAGGTGTCGTCCAGAATGCTCATGCACAGGTGGACGCACTCATTGCAGATATAGGCACCGGGTCCCGCGATGATACGGTTGACCTGTTCCTGATGCTTGCCGCAGAAGGAGCAGCGAACCGATTTCTTTTCGTCGTTTTTTGCCATATTGTTACCTCTTGACTCTCTGTTCGATTGCGGCAGCGCCGGGCGGAGCCTGCCCGGCCTGAATTTGCCGCGGATCACGTCCGCGAGCCGCCGCCGAAGGAATGCTGGAACAGCGCGGGGGCACAGAATGCTCCCGCGCTGTCTTGGGGTTATCTCTGGTAGATGACCTTGTCGATCAGGCCATACTCACAGGCTTCCTCCGCGGACATGAAGTTGTCGCGCTCGCAGTCGGCCGTGACTACCTCCACCGGCTTGCCGGTGTTGTCAGCCAGGATCTTGTTCATCCGCTTCTTGATGACCTCCAGGCGCTTGAGGTGGATTGCCATGTCGGTAATCTGTCCCTGGGTGCCGGCGGAGGGCTGATGAATCATAATCTCGGCGTTGGGGAGCGCCAGCCGCTTGCCCTTGGTGCCCGAGGACAGCAGGAACGCACCCATGCTGGCCGCCATACCGATGCAGATGGTAGACACGTCGCACTTGATATACTGCATGGTGTCGTAGATGGCCATACCGTCGGTCACGGAGCCGCCGGGGCTGTTGATATAGAACTGGATGTCCTTGTCCGGGTCCTGAGCCTCCAGATAGAGCATCTGGGCCACGACCAGGCTGGCGGTGGTGGCGTTGACTTCCTCGCCCAGGAAAATGATGCGGTCATTCAGCAGGCGGGAAAAGATGTCGTAGGAGCGCTCACCACGGTTGGTCTGCTCCACTACATAGGGTACTAAGCTCATGGTTCATGATCTCCTTTGTTGGATGTAGGGACGCGGGAAGAGGTCTGCTTCCCCGTCCGGCACGTCCGCTCCCATCTCATCCCAGGGCACACACGCCCCTGGAGAAACGGCAGGCAGTCATACTGCTAAAGTATACCCGCCGATTGGAATCTTATTCCTCGGTCTTGGTCTCCTCGCCCTCAGCCTTGGGCTCCTCAGCCTCGGCCTTCTTGGTGGTTCTCTTGCGGGGAGCGGCCTTCTTCTTGGGCTTCTCCTCGGTCTCGGCCTTCTCAGCCTCGCCCACCTTGCCGGTGCTGTACACAACCTCGGCGGCCTTCTTGGTCTTGAGCTCCTTGACCAGCTCGCTGTCCACAACAGCGGCCTTCACCTGCTCAACAGGCATGCTGTACTGCTCGGCCAGGCTGTTGTACTCAGCCTCCTTCTCCTCGTCGGAGATCTCGATGTTCTCGGCGGCGGCGATGGCGTCCAGAGCCAGCTCCACCTGGATCTGATGCAGGGCGCCGTCCTTGGCCTGCTCATGCATGGCCTCCTTGGTCATGCCCATCATCTGGAGATAGCTCTCGAAGGGCATGCCCTGAGCGGTGATGCGGCGGGCATAGTCGTCCATCATCTTGTCGGCGCGGTAGTCCACCATGGCCTCGGGGATCTCAACCTCCATGTTGGCCACGACCTGCTCCAGCAGGGCGTTCTCGAAGTTCTCCTGAGCCTGCTTCTCGCGGCGCTCGGTCACCTTCTTGCTCAGATCGGCCTTGAAGTCGGCCAGAGTCTCAAACTCGGACACGTCCTTGGCGAACTCGTCGTCCACGGTGGGGACCTTCTTCTCCTTGACCTCGTTAATCTTCACGTGGAAGACAACGGGCTTGCCGGCCAGGTCAGCGTGATAATTCTCGGGGAAGGTGATGTCGATGTCCTTCTCCTCGCCGGCCTTCATGCCAACCAGCTGATCCTCGAAGCCGGGGACGAAGGAACCGGAGCCCAGCTCCAGGCTGTAGCCCTCGGCCTTGCCGCCCTCGAAGGGCACGCCGTTGTCGAAGCCCTCGAAGTCCAGCACCACGGTGTCGCCCAGCTGAGCCTCGCGCTCCACGGCCACCAGGCTGGTAGCACGCTGGATGTAGGGCTTGAGCTCGTTCTCGATGTCCTCGTCGGTCACGTTGACCTCGGCCTTGGGGGCGGTGAGGCCCTTATACTCGCCCAGCTTCACCTCGGGGCGCACGGTGACAACAGCCTTGAAGGAGAAGCCGTCCTTGCCGGCGTCCAGGATCTCCACGTTGGGCCAGGCCACAACGTCCAGATTCTCCTGCTCCACGGCCTGGCCGTAAGCCTGGGGATAGATCTCATTGATGGCATCTTCGTAGAACACGCCGGAGCCGTACATGCCCTCGATGATCTTGCGGGGGGCGTGGCCCTTGCGGAAGCCGGGGACAGCGATCTTGCCGCGCTGCTTCTTATAGACCTTGTCGATGGCGGCCTCGAACTCCTCGCCGCTCACCTCGATGATGAGCTCAACCTGGCTCTTCTCCTGCTTCTCTACGCTTTTGACATTCATCTTGTTATTTCCTCCTGTCAGCACCGGGGCAAAAATTGTACTCACCCGGGTGCCTATTTGCGTTATCCGATTTATACTACCAGATCTTTTTCGAAATTACCAGTCTTTTTTCGAATTATTCACAGATTCTTTGCGGTTGGAAGTTGAGGTAATCCGCCGACACCAGGTGATACTCCACCGCGCCGCACCTTCCCTCGATGGCCAGCCGGTGGCTGCCGCCGTGAAGATGGCCGTAGTAGCAGCACTTTACGCTGTACCGCTCCAGCAGGGCGATGATCTCCGGACAGGTGTATCCCTGGTAACGGGGCGGGTAGTGGAGAAAGCAGAGCTTTTCCCTCTCCCCTGCCGCCTTCAGCGACGCCTCCAGCCGGATGAGCTCCCGGTTGAACACCTTTTCATTGTGGCCGTTCTGGTCCTCCTCATAGAACCAGCCCCGAGTGCCGCAGAGGGCCAGGTCGCCGTACTCCCCGCAGTTGTTGTGGAGAATGCTCAGGGTGGTGAAGCCGTTCTCCTCAAAAAAACGGTTCATCTTTGCGGCGGTGGTCCACCAGTAGTCGTGGTTTCCCTTCAAAATATACTTCTTTTTTCCGGGCAGCGCGTCCAGAAAGGCAAAGTCCTCCCTGGCCTGCTGGAGGCTCATGCCCCAGGAGATATCCCCGCAGAGCACCACGGTATCCTCCGGTCCTACCCGCTCAAAGCCCTGCTTCAGCTTGTCCACATACCCCGTCCAGTTGCCGCCGAACACGTCCATGGGCTTGTCCACGGCCAGGGACAGGTGGGTATCTCCGATTGTATAAAGGGCCATGCCATACCTCCGGGCAAGTTTTTTCAGCGGAGCATGTCCAGGACTGCGTCCACCATGTGGTCCTTGGTGACCGTGTTGTCAAACCGGCGGGCCTTGCCGGCCAGTCCGGCCAGAGGCGCGGGGGCCTCAACGCCGGTCTTCTTGGCCAGTTGGGCGATGATGTCGGTGCCCTCGGCCAGCTCCGACACACCCAGCGCACCCAGGACGGTGTCGCAGAACTTGAAGGGGCTGGCGGTGGACACCACGATGGCGGTGGTGTTGTCCCCGCTCTCCTTGCGGTACTGCTCCAGCACGTCGTAGGCCACGGCGGTGTGGGGATCAATGAGATAGTGGAACTTGTTCCACACCTTGCCGATAACCTTCTGGGTCTCGGCGTCGTCGCAGAAGCCGGCGGCAAAGAGCTTGCCCAGCTTCTTCTTGATCTCCTCGCTGACCTCATAGCGTCCATCGGCGGCCAGCTGGGCCATGTAGCCCTTGACCTCCTCGTCGTTGTTGTTGGTCAGCTCGAAGAGCATACGCTCCAGGTTGGAGGAGATGAGGATGTCCATGGAAGGGGACATGGTGTTGTAGAAGTGACGATTTCGGTCATACACACCCGTGTTCAGGAAGTCGGTCAGCACGTTGTTGCTGTTGGACGCGCAGATCAGTTTCTGGATGGGCACACCCATCTGCTTGGCGTAGTAGGCGGCCAGAATGTTGCCGAAGTTGCCGGTGGGCACGCAGACGTTCACCGGGTCGCCCAGGGCGATCTTCTCCTCCCGCACCAGGTCGCAGTAGGCAGAGGCATAGTAGACAATCTGTGGCAGCACACGGCCCCAGTTGATGGAGTTGGCGCTGGAGAGGAAGTATCCCCGCTCCGCCAGCTGGGCACGGAGCTTCTCGTCGGAGAAGAGACGCTTGACGCCGGTCTGGGCATCATCGAAGTTGCCCACCACGGAGCAGACACCCACGTTCTCACCCTCCTGAGTGCACATCTGCAGCTCCTGGATGGCGGAGACGCCGTCCTTGGGGTAGAACACCAGAATCTTGGTGCCGTCCACGTCCCGGAAGCCCTCCAGAGCGCCCTTGCCGGTGTCGCCAGAGGTGGCCACCAGAATGCAGGCGGTCTTCTTCTCGTCGTTCTTCTTCAGGGAGGCGGTCAGCAGGTGGGGCAGCATCTGCAGCGCCATGTCCTTGAAGGCGCAGGTGGGGCCGTGCCACAGCTCCAGGCAGTAAGTATTCTCGTCCACCTTGCGGACAGGGGCCACCTCGCGGACGTCAAACTTCTCCTTGTTGTAGGCCTTGGCGGCAAAGGAGGCCAGCTCAGAGGCGGTAAAGTCGTCCAGATAGGGCTTCATGATGTACACGGCCCGCTGCTGGTAAGACATATCAGTGAGGGTCTTCAGCCCGTTCTGGGACAGCTTAGGAAACACCTCGGGGGTCAGCAGACCGCCGTCCTCTGCAAGCCCCTGTGCGATGGCCTGAGAAGCGGCAAGCCGCATCTGCTTGTTTCTTGTGCTCACATAGTACATACTTCACTCACAACCCTCATCAGATTATTGAAGAACACATCGCGCACCAGCGCTTCTGAATAATTGCGCCGCAGGAGCCGCTCGTACAGCTCCGCCATATCCTGAATGCCTGACATCCCCCGGGGCATTCTGGAAATTCCGTCCCAGTCCCCGCCGATGGCCACACTCTTCTCTCCCCCCAGGGAGAGGAAGTGCTCCAGATGGGAAATCACCGTGTCGTAGTCCGGGTCATCCCCCAGGAAGTCGGCAAACATATTCAGCCCTGCCACACCATGATGTTCTATTATGGCAGTAAATTGCCCGTCGGTCAAGTTTCTTGGGGCAGAAAATACGGCGCGGGCATTGGAATGACTGGCAACGAAAGGTCCTTTACACAGCTCCGCTACGTCCCAGAAGCCGGGATCGGACAGGTGGGACACGTCCACCAGCATACCCAGACAGTTCATTCTGCGGACAAATTCCTTTCCCTGCCGGGACAATCCCCTGTCCTTCTCCTCCGCGTTGGAGCCGGACAGGACATTGGCGTGGTTCCAGGTGAGATTCACCGCCCGGACACCCAGGCGGAAAGCCTCCTCCAGGCGCTCCAGGTCGCAGTCCAGCAGCTCCGCCCCCTCCACCGAGAGAAAGGCGGCCCGCTTTCCGGCCCGGAAGGCGGCGTCCGCTTCCTCAGCCGTGCGGCAGTGGACAATTAAATCGCTGTTGGCCGCCATCTCCCGCTGAAAAACGGTGTATTCCTCTTGAAACAGCCGCCACAGCGGCAGTTCGGGCCGGGCAGCGGCGTCGCCGAAGATGGCGAAAAACTGGGCATAGGGTCCAAAGGCCGTTGTCCGCTCCAGGTCCAGGTGGCCCTCACTTCTGCGGAAGCCGCCCCCTTGCTCAAAACAGCGGGAGACGGTGTCGCAGTGGCCGTCAAACAGACAGATTCGCTCCGTTAGAATCACTTCCCTCTCCGTCCCGACTGACGTGACGGACTAAAATGCGTTCTCAAGATAGACGATCTGTGGCTGAGCCGTAGCCGTCCCCTGGGGTGCGTAGACCTCCGCCACGTCAAACCGGGGCTGGCGTTCCGTGGGGTTCTGAGCCAGATAAATCTCCGCCGTGGTGCGGATGCGCTCCTGTTTGCCCCAGTCGACAAAGGCCCGGCCAGGGGCAAAGCGGTCGCTTTTGCGCAGTTTGACTTCCACAAAGAGGAGATAGGGGCCGTCCTCCGCGATGAGGTCAATCTCCCCGAAGCGGGTCCGATAGCCCGAGGCCACCACACTGCAGCCCCGACGCCGCAGCTCCTCCGCCACCAGGGACTCCCCCCAGCGGCCCAGCAGGCTGGTATTCATACGCCCACACTCTCTTTTCTCTGTAAAGCTGTTTTCCTGTTCATTCTTTGCTCTGAGCAGCCTCCAGCTTTTTCAGGAAGCTTCGCCTGTGGATGGGACAGGGGCCGTACTTCATCAACAGCTCAAAGTGCAGCTTTGTGCCGTAGCCCTTGTGCCGTTCGAACTCATACTCCGGGTAAAGCTTCGCCATCTCCTCCATGTAGCGGTCACGGCTCACTTTGGCCAGGATGGAAGCGGCGGCGATGTTTGCGCTCCGGCCATCCCCCTTGACTACGGTCTCGTGGGCGATGGTGATGCCCTTATCCCGGTTTCCGTCAATCAGGGCGTAGTCCGGGGCCGGTTTCAGGGCCTGAATGGCCATTTCCATGGCCTTCATGCGGGCATTGAGGATATTGATGGCGTCAATCTCCTTCTCGTCCACCGACGCCACCGCCCAGGCGATGGCCTTCTCCTGAATCTCCTCAAAGAGCCGGTCCCGCCGCTTGGGGGTCACCTTCTTGGAGTCGTTCAGCCCCTCCAGAATCAGACCTTCGGGGAGGATGACCGCTCCGGCGTACACCGGGCCGGCCAGCGGTCCGGCTCCCGCCTCATCGGCGCCGCAGATGAGCTGATATCCCCGCTCTTTACAGGAGCGCTCAATCTCCCACAGGTCAACCTGCACCGTCTGCTTCATTCCGTCTCCTCCGAAATTGCCTGTGGCTTCTCAAGTGTAAAGCGTCCAAGCTTGCCAGCTCGGAACTCGTCCAGAAGCACCTTTCCCATCCGCTCCGTGTCCGGCTCACCGCCGGAGATGAGGAATCCCCGCTTCCGGGCCGCCTGCTCCAGGAGCGCATAGCCGTAGGCAAGGCCCTCTTCCTCCTCGCTCCGCTCCGGCACCGCAATCTTGTAGCGCTCCGTCAGGGCGGCGGGATAGGCGGCCGCCAGCTCCTCCAGCAGGTGGCAGGCCAGGGTCTCGGTGTCCATAATCTCGTCCTTCACCGCGCCGGTAAAGGCCAGATGGAGGCCGGTCTGAGGGTCCTCAAACTTAGGCCACAGAATGCCCGGCGTGTCCAGCAGGTCCAGGCCGGCGTCCACCGCCACCCACTGCTTGCCCCGGGTGACGCCCGGCTTGTCGCTGGCCTTGGCCGACTTCCGGCGGGCTACCTTATTGATAAAGGTGGACTTGCCCACGTTGGGCACGCCTACGATCATGGCACGGATGGGACGGCCCACTTGGCCCTTGGCCTGCCACTGCTGGATTTTGTCCTTCAGAACCTCCTTGACCACGGGAGAGAACTGGTTGATCCCCTTTCCCTCCTTGGCGTCGGTCTCCAGCACGGACCAGCCACGGCTCCGGAACCAGTCCCCCCACAGGCGGTTGCCTGCAGGGTCGGCCTGGTCGGCCCGGTTGAGCACGATGAGGCGGGGCTTCTCCCCCACCAGGGTGTCAATGTCCGGGTTGCGGCTGGAGACCGGAATCCGGGCGTCGATGACCTCGGCTACAATGTCCACGTACTTCAGGTTCTCGGCGATCATCCGCTGGGTTTTTTTCATATGGCCGGGAAACCACTGAATATCCATCTTTTTTCCTCCGTATTTCCGCCAGCCGCCCGGTCAACACCAAAA
>CABIYL020000018.1:27993-82889 GCA_902362925.2 Clostridiales bacterium
AACCGTGACAGTCTCCTCAATGCCGCCGTGCTTCTTGGCAATCACGGTACCCTCGAACACCTGGGTACGCTCACGGTTGCCTTCCTTGACGCGGATGGACACGCGGACGGTGTCGCCCACTTCGCACTTGGGGGGCTCAGCCTTGAGGTGCTTCTCGGTAAATGCCTTCATCAGATCCATTATAATTTCCTCCTAATTTATAGGCGTTCATGCCCGCTTTTTGACGCCGGACACTGTTTCCGGCAGCGGCAGAGGATCACCCTTTATTCAGACTGAAACATGATATCACATACTTTTTCAAAATGCAAGGAAAACTTCTGCTTCCGCTGTCTTTTGAAAATTCAATAGACAGATGCAACAGATTTTCCCGTTTCATTTTGTCTATTTTTAACGCACGACAACCAGGCCACCAACCTTCCCCGGTCGCTGGCCTCTTTCACTTCCTGATCGTTTCTGGTATTCCCCCGGTTCTTCCTCCTCTTATTTCTTTACGCTACGATTCCCAGCTCCTGCAGGCACTCTCTAAAAACCGCCTCGCTGCTTTTATACCCCAATATCTTCCGCGGGTAGTTGTTGATCCAGTTCTCCGTGGCCTTTATCTGTTCCGTGCTCACCTTCGAGAAGTCGGTTCCCTTCGGGTGCTTTCTCCGAATCATAATATTGTTGTTCTCGTTGCTTCCACGCTCCCAGGAGGAATATGGGTGGCAGAAGTACACCGCCGTCCGGCGGATGGTCTTATTGATGGCGCTCCGCTCCATCTCTTCCGCCGCCGCGAACTCGCTCCCGTTGTCTACGGTGATGCTCTTGAAGATCTTCCTGAACTTCACCGCGCCCATCTTCCGCTCCAGGGCATCCAGCGCCCGGACGACGGTTTCGGCTTTTCGGTTCGGCACGCCGATGATGATTTCTTTCCTGGTCTTTCTCTCCGTCAGCACCAGCAGTGCCTTTGATGTGGTGTTCTTTTTGCTGTACACCGTGTCCATTTCCCAGTGTCCGAACTCTTCCCGGTTCTTGACCTCCGGTGCTCTGTTCTCGATGCTCTCCCCGGCGCTGGCCCTGGCCTGTTCTTTCTTTGTCTTTATCTTTTTGTAGCTGTGCTTGTGCTTCCCCCGGCGGGGCAAGTCCACCTGCGTGATGTGTAGGAACAGTCCCATTTTGATATATTTGTAGATGGTCTGCACCGATACGGTGGTCTTGAACTTCTTTCCCTCCATCATCGCATACCCCAGTACCGCGGCGGGCGAGCAGTCCCGCTCCAAAATAGTCCGCTCTATGTACTCCGCCAGCTCGTGGTCTTTCCCAATTTTCAGGTCAGGCCCCTTTTCCCGCAGCTGTGCCTGGTACTTTTCCTCCGCGATGTCCGGGCTGTACGCCGTTTCCATTTTCCATGTGTCTCCGTTCAGCCGGTCATAGGCCCCCCGTTTCAATTCCCGGTAGATTGTAGATGGGTGAACGCGTAACTTGTCGGCAATTTGTTTTGGCCGCCATCCTTGCCGCATCCACTTCT
Source organism: Clostridiales bacterium (assembly GCA_902362925.2). GTDB lineage: Bacteria > Bacillota > Clostridia > Oscillospirales > Oscillospiraceae > Pseudoflavonifractor. Next base: position 29,501 of record CABIYL020000018.1, read on the forward strand.
CAATGCGTAACCGGTCGTTCCTGGTCAGGTGCTTAAATGCCCTTTCCTGCGGCTTCTTTTTCACGGTCATTTCTCCTTTCTTCCGGCTCCGGTGCGCATCTCTGCTCCGCCCTCGCCTGTCTTATTTTGTCGCATTATTCTACATTTATGATAATCACCTTTCGCATATTCCGCAAGCCGCAGTTCCGCAGGAAAGCAAAAAATCCCCCGGCCTCTGTGTCGCCTCACAGTGGCCGGGGGATTGTCAGTTATTCTGTTTCGCTTTTGTCGTCCTCAACCGTTGTTTCTTCTTCAATAAAAATATCACCCAGCTGCCCGATGGCTCCGTCAATGGCGATGTCCAGATCCTGCACAGCTGCCTCGATCATGGCCCGCACCTCCGGCGTTACCGTGATGCCCTTTTTCTCCAGCATCTGCACAACGTAGTCCAGCTTGGGGGTTGTCAGCGAACCGGCGTTCGCCATCTTCTCCGCCGCTTTCACCAGGGTTGTGATGATGTTGTACAGGTGCTTTTCTTTCAGCCATGGAATCCCGGTCTTTACCACCCACGGGATGCACACGCCGGTAAACACCAGGCCGCAGATAGTAATGATCGCGTTCACGACCACTCCGGTGATTTCAGGAATAAGCTGCGTCATTTTTCTTTCCTCCTCGCTTTACGCTTTGGTCAGATACTTCTTGTCCACCGCGCCGGTCACCGCGCCGGTTTTCTGGGTAGACACAACGATACGGCTCCCGTTGATCTGGCGCACATACAGCTTCGCGCCGTACACCCAGGAGTCAAACTTGCCGCTGGTTCCGTACACGGTGGCGGCCTTGTCCATCTTCACCACGTCGCCCACGGAAAGGGTGGTCTCCTGCGCGGTGCTGCCGGTCGAGCCGCTGCTGGTGCTGCCGGTCGAACCGACCTTGCCGGAAATGTCCGCCGCGTCCACCCATCCGTACACGGTGCAGGTTCCTCCGTTTTTAATCAGGTGATAGGGGTGCTTCCCGGAAGGAGCCACAGCTGTCACCTTGGCCTGCCCGGGTTTGCAGGCTTTCCCGGACGTGGAGGTGGCGCTGGTGTAGTGTGTGTCTCCCGTGAAGTTCACGATGTCGCCCACCTTGTACTCCAGTGTGGAGCTTCCGGAGCCGCCGGTGCTTCCCGTGGACTGCCCACCAGCACCAAGGCGCTTGTTCACCTCGTCCGCGATGTACTGGAATTTGCTCTCCAGGTATGGGCCGGGGCAGGCTGTCGCGGCGAAGTATTTGTGCATGGTCAGGTTTCCGCTCTTGTCCCCGGTGAAGTTCAGCTTCTCTATGCCGTTGCGCTCGCAGATGTCCACGCACAGCTCGATCAGCTTTGCCATCGCCTTGTCGGACACAGGCCAGTTGGGTGCGCCGCCGTTGTTTGCCACCTCAATGGTCACGGCCTGATTGTCGTTGTCCGCGTTGCTGCTCGTCCAGGCCCGGTCTTTCTCTTCCACATACATTCCCACGCGGCCATCGCTGCCGATGCCGTAGTTGGAGCTTGCCTGTCTGGAGGTGGGTGCGAAAACATTCCCGCAGGTTTCCACGGACAGGTTACCAGCCATGTGGTGAATGGTGATCTTCTTGATCTTGTTGTTTCGGGGGCTGCTCTTGTTAGGACTGATTTTTACATAGTTTACCAAGGGACTGTTGCTCATGGTGCTTTCCTCCGTTTCTGCCTTATCATAGGCCGTCAGTTTGTATTGTTCGATCAGGGAAATGAGCTTTTGTGGGTAGCTCGGATCTGTTGCGTACCCCGCCGCTTTAAGCGCCCGGCACGCCGCCTTGTAGTCAGTCTCTCCGATTACCGCAGTGTACCGCTGCGATTCCGCCAGAAACGCGCTGTGATCCAGCACACTTTCCTCCCAGCTTTCGTATGCGCGAAACAGTGCCGTGATTGTGGTGTAGTTCACCCCGTCGTAGCACTCCTTTGTCTCCTTGCTGTACACCTTTCCGCCCCACCGTGCATCCGCTTTGATCCCAAAAAGGGCGTTGGCGTTTATGCACAATTCCGACGTTCCCCAGCCGCTTTCCAAGATTGCTTGGGCGATGGTCACAGAAGCGAGGATTCTGCTTTTGCCCATATCCTCCCGCGCCATCTTCCCAATGGTTTCAACGAACTTCTTTTGTTCCATTATGCACTCCTCCAAAAATACGGGAGGGCCACGCACGCGGCCCTCCCTGTTTTTCCATTTTTGTACCCTCATGCTCCATCCGCCATGTCTCCCGACGTTACCTGTATCTCCTCGGCCCTTGCTTCTCGCTGATCCTGTTTCTCCCACTTTCTCTCGCGTGTCCGTTCTTTAGTGGTTTTGATCCACCCCATAATCCCGCACTCTCCGGCCAGGGCCGCGAAAACACAGGTAATGAGCGTGTCCGGCACACTCCCGAACATGGTGAAAAGCCAGATCATTGTGATCGTAAAAGAGGTTAGGCATAGGAACATGATGATCAGGATCAGGTTCATCGTCCCCATGCGCTTTCTCTCCGACCGGCTTCTTTTTTTGGCCGTTTCTCTTTTTCCAGCCATGTCTTACTCCTCCTGCAAGTGTGTGTGCGCGCCCTTGTTTAAGTGCTTGTCCAACCTGTTCAGTGCGTCCTTGCACGGGCCGTTGCACCCCTGTTCGATCAGTCCTTGCAGTGCTCCACGCAGTCCGTAGCAGATCAATGTCTGCTCCTCCAGAATGGAGTTGATGAACTCGGTCTGCTTCCGGTTCATGTCCACCACTTTATACACTGCGATGATCGCCGCCACCAGCGCCGCCAGCGCGCCCAGTACGCTGGCGGCTTTAATGATCGTGTCTCCGTCGATGTACATTTTCTTCCTCCCACGTTTTTAGTCGTGTCAGTCCGCCCAGTCGTCCCCACCCACCGCTTTTCGGTAGGCCTTGTCCGCCTCTGCGATCTCGTCCCTGCCAGTCTCTGTGTCCCCCAGTTCTGCAAGCCGCGTAGCCAAAACCTTAATCGCTCTCGCCTGAATTTCCGTTACGCTCTCCAGTTCCTGGATGATCTGCAAATGGCTCATACTCCACCTCCTTCTTCTCGTTTTTGGCACGCTCCATTTCTTCCCGGTATATCTCGTTCAGCCTCCACCGCAGGCTCGCGCATTCCGCGTGTTTTAACATTCCGCGTATGCTGGTCGCCCTGCGATCAAAAGCATCCTTCGCCATATCCCCGGAAGCATATAGACTGCTGATTTTCCTGGTCTCTCTTTTGATTCGCCGGACGGTACTTTTCCGCAGTTTCATGTGCGTGGGCCATATCCGAACGCCCACAAACTCGATCCCGCTTTTCATGGGTCGGATGCTCGTTTTGGCGTTCAGGTCAAGATGCAGTTCCTTTTCCAGAAACTCCTCTATTTCTTCTTTCCATTCGTGCAGCACCCACTTGTTCGGGCCGAGTATAATTACATCATCCATGTATCGGATGTAGTAATGGATTTTCAGCTTGTGCTTACAGTATTGGTCAAGCTCATTCAGGTAGATGTTCGCAAAAAGCTGTGATGTCAGATTGCCTATCGGCATACCCGTTTCATACTCCCACTCTTCCGGCGGCGTATCGTCCGGGCTTCTCCATCTTGGCAGCCCAAAAGGCTCCGCCTTGCTGTTCACCACCCCGCGCACAAACTCCATCATTTCCTGATCCGCGATCCTTCGGGACAGGATTTCAAGCAGCTTGTCGTGGTTGACCCGGTAGAAGTATTTTGAAATATCCAGTTTCAGGCAATACCACCCAGGCCCCGGCTTCCTGCTCACCTGCTGCATCCAGTATTGCAGGCGCTTCGCCGCTTTGTGGCTCCCTTTTCCTTTCCTGCAAGCATAGCTGTCCTCGATAAACAGCTTGTCGTATATCGGATTCAGGTACAGATATAGGCACCACTGCACAATTCTGTCCGGGTAATCCAATGCCATAACCAGCCGTTTCTTTGGCACAAATACCCACATCTTCCTGTACGGCCCCAGCTCATAGCTGCCGTCCTTCATGCACTCTTGCACGTCCAGCAGATTTTTCTCCAGTTTCGACGTGAACCCCATGACTTCCAGCCTGTACCTTTTCCCTTTGCAAGCGTGCCTGTGCGCTTCCAGCATCCACTCGAAACTGCACACCGTGGGCCACGCATTTTGAATGACTGCCAGTCCGGTTCCTTCGCTCATTTTCATGTTCACCAAACAGGCCGCGTGTGGCGTTTCCGTCTCCGCGGCAATTCAGATTTTATCCCTATTATCAGGATCGGAGATAGGCCCCTTTTAGTCTGCGCGCCGATGTTGCCCCATGAGGCACCACCCACTTGTCCGGCGCAGAACCGCCGCCCTATAATGGCGTGTTCAGACGAAAAGCGGAGCGCCCGCCAACGTTGCTGTTGACGTTGGAACGGGGGTTGTTGAGGTTCGAGTTGAACACCCCAGCGTTGGCCCCATTGTTCCAGTTGCCGCCGCGAAACAGGCACCGCAATACGGCCCATCCCCCAAGAGTAACGGCTATCCTTTCAGGCTCGCTATATACTTGCCCAATAGTCTGCCGATCTCCTCGTTGTATCGCGCCCACACTTCATACTGGTGCGTGGACAGCGGCGGGGCGAATTTTGCGCCGCAGCACTTTTTATCTGCCGCCAGTCTTACGAGGTTTCGCATCCAATCCAGTTCCACGTCAAGCTCCTGCGCCGTTGTCTTTCGATAGTATTTCTTCTCCAGCTCTACGGCTAGATGATACATCCGCAACATACATCCGCGCAGGTCGTCGGCGAGGTCTCGGTCTTTCCGGCTAAACTGTTTTGTCAGCGGTCTCCCGTACTGGATCATTTCTCCGATTTTTTCTTTCAGGCGGAACGGCTCATAATTTTTTTGAGGCGGCATATCACTCTGCATCGCTTCACCCCCGTTTTATTTTCCCTCTTTCCCACCCGGCGCACTCTACTTTTGCGCCCACCACAAATCGCCCAAAAAATTCGCCCGCGCACGGCGCGGGAACATCTTTTGTCCTCGTCCGTGCGTGGGCTTGTCCCCTTATCGCCTCGCTATCGCTCGGCGTTCAGTGAATCAGGGCGCAGTGTGCAGTTATTCGATCAAAGCGGAGCGCCCGCCAACGCCCGTGTAGACGCCGGAACGGGGGTAGCCGAGGTGCGAGTCGAACACCCCAGCGTTGGCCCCATTGGGCCAGAGGCCGCCGCGAACCAGGCACCGCTCCTCCTGCGCATTGTTCGCGTAGAAGTAGTCTCCGCCATAATTCGCGTCGATCTTGTCGCCCACCAGCTCGGCATCGGGCAGCATGGCGAGCGCCTGGAGGAGCAGCTTTGCATCTGCGCCAATGCCCGCGTCGCAGGTGATGTCTTTGAACTGGCAGCTTCTGCCGGAATCTTCGGAACTGGTGATGGTGGTCACATACTTCCACTTGCTGCTCACATAGTCCAGCTTCACGGTGTTCGCGGTGGTGCCGCTGCCGTTTGGGGTAACCAAGTCGCCGGTGGTCGCGTCGATTGCTTTCCACGCTTTGCTGGATGCGGACAGGTCTGCGGTGGGGGAGGCAGCGTTGTTATCCTGAAGGATTTGCAGCTCTCCATGCACCAGACGCAGACCGGTACACCATTCCCACACGTTGCCGTTCATGTCCCAGATCCCAGCCAGGGTGCCGTCGTGGCTCCATGTCACAGGGCCGGTGCCGGTCGCCACCCGGGCGGTGCGCCCGTCGCTTTCGTGGGTTGTCGGAATCGCCTTGTACAGGGTCTCGGTGGTATCCTTGCCGTAGTTGTTGTTGCCCTTGGGTTCGGTTCCGTTCTTGTGGCACCACAGGGCCACTGCAGCCCACTCCGCCGCCGTCACCTCGTGATACTTCTGGCCCTTGGCGCGATTGTACGCCACAAAGGTGTCGTGGTCGGCGCTGGCGCTGGGATCTTCTCCGGGCAGGCTGTACGCTCTTCCGTTGTAGTGGTGCGTCTGGAACTTGCCGATGTAGAAGCCGTCGATCTCGTCGCCATTCACACGGAAAGCAGTGTGGATGCTGGTGTCCTCGGTGGACAGCACATCACACAGCCGGAACTTGGGAATGTAGACCATGATCGTGGGCATTTCCTTATCGTCGTACTTCATGAAGTTGTTGGGGCACACGCTTTTCAGGGCCATTTCGGCCATATCGAAGTTTGCCATATCTTTTTCCTCCTATCAGCGAATCATGATGCCGTCGATACCAAACAGGCACAGGGTGACTTTTTCCGTGTCCAGGGGCAGGGGAGTGCGCAGGATGCTTGGCATATCGCTCATACCGCCGGTTTCCTCTGCGTCCTCTTTCAGCGTCTCGGCTACTTCCGTCTCCTCGTACTCTCTCGCCGGGATCTCCACCTGGGCCACATAGTAGCTGCCCTTCCCCATCACCAGGTAGCCCTCGCTGTCAACCATGATGTCGCGCGTCACAGGGTCGTCACTCTGGTATCTCTCCAGGTCAACAGTGAGTGCCCCGTCCGCGAACTCCAGCTTCGTGCCGGTCAGCTTGTAGTCGATTTTTCGTCCCTCGTTCATCTCAACGATTTTCATTTTGTTCCCTCCTATATCAAATGTCGGTTACGCGCTGATCCGTCATACCGCCGCTGACGCGCACCGCCACTTTAACCGTGGATGCGCTTCCATCGTGCATCAGCTTGAATCCGTTTTTCGCCCGGTCATAAACCCGGATGTCTCCAAGCCGTCCGCCGCTGTATTCCAGCACCGCCACCTCCACACTGTAATTCGTGTTTTCGCGCAACTGCGCGAGGCCCACGGTTGTTTCCTTGTTGTTGAACGGCCATTTGAGGCCGGTCTGCGCCAGCGTCATGGTGTGCAGCTCGTCGGTAATGTTGTAGTCCTCCTGAACCTGCTTGAAGTGCATGATCGCATGGGCCAGGCTCGCATCGCTCAACCCCGTCTCCAGGTTATTGAAATGCTGCTGGTCAAGCAGCGTTCCTTGCTGAATAACCTCTCCGTGCTGATCGACGACATGATCCACCCAATAGGTGCGTTCATACGCCATAGCTTTTCCTCCTCTCTTTACTCCGCTTCAATAAGCGGGAATGTGAACCGCAGGAGCGCCGTGTTCCGGCTGCTGCGTTTCAGGCTTACGGTCTGCTCTCCGGCCAGCGCGTCGTTGTTGTCGTAGACCCGCACCGCCGTGATGGTATCATCTCCGCCGCTACTCGGCACACTCACGAAAACGATCACGTTCTCGCCAACGATTTCCTTGCTGTTGATTTCGCCGTCATACCAGTTCTTTTTATCGAGCTGGTATTGGAACCTGCTGACGCTCCGCAGAAGTTCCTCTCTCCGGTCAGCCAGAAAACTTTCCTTGAAAAACGCCATCTGTTTGCCCTCCTTCCTGCATAATTATGGCATCGTCCCGCAGCGGTTTGTCCCGCTCGTGGACGGTACACCCGAATACACCGCCGTTGCAGTTGCCTTTCCGCCGTTTATTCCGGCCTCTATCGACTGCCCAAGCGTCGTTGTTTGCGGCACCGATCCGCTCGTTTCGGTTCCGCTCTCCGGCGGGTCACCGGCGTATGCTTCCGCCGCTCCATTTTTTCCAACCTTCTGGGTTGCACCAAGCGATTGCCCCAGTGTCGCCGCCTCCGGTATGGTTCCGCTGTTCTCGGTTCCGCTTTCAGTCGGGATGGCGGCGTATGCTTCCGCCACGGCTCCTGCATACAGGATTCCCCCATACATGGAGTACCCCAATGTCGCCGCTTCCGGTATGGTTCCGCACAGTTCCGGCGAGGCCAAAAACGCATCCGCCAGCGCCGCCAGCGTGATGGCTTCTTTTTCGCTCCATCCCAATGTGCTGATCTCCGGGTATGTTCCGCAGAAGATTGTCCCACACAGCGGCGGCTTTGCCGCCCACATCGACACTCTCGCTCCGACTTTAATCCCATGTTTGATCTGGTAGCTCATGCTTTCCATGTGCGAGCTGTATCGCTTTGCCATGGTCAGCCGTCGTTCGATCTCCTCCGTTCCGAAAATGTCTATGGTGTTTCCTGGGCCGGTCGTTGTGACATCCACGGTCATGCGAAACGTCCCCGTCTGCCCGTTAAAATCGAACCACTCTTCCAGCGTAGACCCTGGATAGATCGCGTCCGCCTGGGCCTTGACTGCCGACACCGTTCCCATTGTCCGCCGGATGCTCAGTGCGGTTTTCACGATTCTCCGCTTCTGGTCGATGTCATATCCTGTGTCATACCAGTCGATCTTCCAGTTTACCGCCAGGGCATCCAGGGCCTCTTCTCTCACCGTGTCTATGGCCGTATAGATTTGGCTCCCGTCGATGTATTCCATTGTCTGCTTGTGCAGCTCCCACACCGCCAGTGACAGCGCCTTGACCCACGGTTGCTCCCGCAGCACCCGCGGCACGCCGTCCGCGATCTGTGCGTGATACAGGCTCTTAATCATCCTCCATCCCCCCGTAGGTCACCGACGCGCCGGTGCACTTCGGCAGCTTGATCCGTTCCACCGCTTCGTCCTGTGGGGCCGTCAGCGTCACCCGCTTTGCCCCCGCCTCCCGCAGCCGCGCGATCAGCTCCGTCGGGTTGATGTCCCGGCCCAGCTTTCGCTGCCAGGTCTGGAAGTCGGCCACCGCCTTGTTGACCCTGTTCTGGATCTCGCTGACGGATTTTTGGTCGCTCTCCGCGATCCAGTAGGTGAGCGAGATGGAGTATTCCACCTCCTCCGGGGCGAGGCAGTCCACCTTGTCGCACAGCGGCCTCATGGTCTCCGCGCTCATGTACTCCCTCATGCCCTCCAGCTCCGTGGAGTTCGGCAGCCGCAGCCCTTCCTCGTCCTCGATCACGAAATAGATGTCTACCTCGTCCGGGTTCGGACTGTCCGTTCTCACATCTGCCACATCTCCCCGCCATTCCCGCGCGTAATATTCATACGCGTCTCTCGGCCCGGCGCAGCTGTACACGCTGGGGGAGAGGTAGATCCTCCGCGTCAGGCTGTCGTCGTCCTCCGTGTCCAGCCCGCCCGTGCTCTCCGTGGTGTTGCTCACGCTCCCGATGTACGGGATTGGGTCAACCAGGATCTTGATGCTCCCGGCCAGAAGCCCGCTGCTTCCCGCTCCCGCCTCTTGGGCCTGCACCACCACATCGGCGTAGGTTTCTCCCCTTTGGATCTCCGCGTAGTCCAGCGTGTTGAAATACTTCCCGTCCTCCGTCTTGACCCGTGTTCCGGCGGGCACGGCCACCACGCCCGCCTGGATCTCCGAAAGCGTGAAGCGCACCGTCGCCGTCGCCCTGGTCGGCCCCTTTCGGCTGATTCCCACCAGGGCGGCCAGCGCGTCCAGTGCCTCTCCCGTGGAGGTGTTCAGCATCTCCATCCGGCCCTTTGTGTCCGCGTACTGCATCGTCTGATACTCCATGGCCGCGAATGCTTTCATCAGCAGGTTCAGCGGGTCTGCCGCCCCGATCACCGGGTCGCTCCCGGTGATTTCCCGGTAGTTCTTTGCGTAAAGCGCGCGCAGCTGTTCCTCGGTCTCCTGGAGCGTCATGTGCTCAATGAAGTTCAGCTCCGGGCAGTTTGCCAGCTCTGTGATGTTAGACAAGTTCGATCACCACCTTTGGGGTCATATTTCCGTCCGGCGCGTTTCCCGCCGTCCAGTCCACCCGGGCCACCTTAGCCCGCGGTTCATACCGTTCTGTTTTTCGCACATATTCTGCCACCATCAGCACCTGTGCGTTTTCCTGCGGGCCGTCAATGATGCTCCCGTCTATCCCGAACTCCCGATCCAGCGCCTGCTCTCCCGCCACCGTGCCGTACAGCACCTGCAGGTTTCGCAGCACCTCCTCCGCCACGCTGTCGCTGGTCTTTCCCGGCAGGATCTCCACCACCGTTCCCTCTGTGCTCAACATGGCCTTTTCCTCCTCACAGGTATTCTTCGATGGTCAGCGTTACCTTGCACTCGACCATCACGCCCCCATGTATGACCGCCGCCCACTCGTCGCTGATGTCTACGATCTTGAATGGGTAGGGGGAGATGGGAGAATTGCCCACGATGAACCAGTCGGCCACCGCCCGCTCCGCGCAGTCCTGGAAGTGTCGCAGGACGCTTCTCGGGTTCACGCCGTCCTGCGCCCGAAGCAGCAGGTCGTATGAATATTTTTTCAGCTTCGGCGCGATCCACTGGCTCCTCGCCTTGGCCCCGGTGCGGTTGTGGGTCGCCCACTCGCTGCCGGATTGCCCTTTCAGGTTGCTCGGTGTCAGGATCTTCCGGTCGCTCACCGTGAAGGTCTGCCCCATGTAGCTGCCCAGTGCCATTTGCTATCCCCCCTCCGTCACTTCGGCGGCGTGGTGCTCCCGCCGATGCTGTCCGTATGCGTGTGGTTTACCAGGCTGATGCCCTGTATGGTGATGTCCCCGCTCCCCGCGTTCGCGGTGATCTCCGGGGCTGTCAGCTCGATCTTGGTCGGGCTTGTCACAGACACATCCCCCGCCTCCGTCACGGTGATAACCGCACCGTTCGCGGTGATTTTTGCCTCTCCGCCCTCCACCTCGATCTCCATCCCCTCCTTGGCCGACACGGACACCTTTCCGCCCGCGGCCACGCTCAACGCGCCGCCGGTCTCGATGCTGGCGAACCCTCCCGCCTCGATGCTCACCGATGTCCCCGCGATGATTCCCACGCCCGCGTTCGCGTTCAGGCTGACGCTGGCCCCGGTGCTGTTGATCTGGATCTGCCCGCCGCCCACCAGGCTGATGGGGCCTTTTGCCTCGTCGTAGATCTCGCCGTTGCAGTTTCTTCCCGTGCGCGTGTCCACATACTGCGTAAAAACACCCGTGTTCTCGTCGTATCGGTCGTATGCCTTTCCCTTCTGGCTCGCGTATTCCTTCCGGTACAGCCCCTTGTACCCCTCCGCCGGTTTGTTTGTCTGGTTCCATACCGTCCCCGTGGTGGTGGCCGCCGCAAGCCCGCTGCTGGTGTGGGCCACGCTCACCACCTGACCCACCACCGGCATCTTGTATTCGCCGTTGCTCATGGCGTTTATTTTCCGCGTCACGCTCTGTCCCCGGTCGAAGTAGGTCACCTCATAGGTTCCCGCCGCATAGTCGATGGAGCTTACCCGTCCGGTTCTGTTTTCTCCTGCCATTGCTCCGCCTCCTATCCGCCCATCCCGCAGTAGCTCGCGGGCACCCAGCCGGTCACATTCTGTCCCACCGGCAGCTTCCCGCAGCGGGCCGCGGTGTTGGTCATGCGGTATCGTCCCCGGATCAGGATTCCGTCGTAGAAGTAGTAGGTTCCGCTCTTGTAGCAGGCCGGGCTTTCCGATGTGCTCGCCACATAGAACGGCGCGTTCGTCAGCGTCACCGCCGCCCCCGCCACCGCACCCGCCGCCGAGCTTGCGGCATTGGCCGCCGGGCTGGTCGTTTCGTATGTGCTGGAGTAGTTTTCTCCGCTGTCCTCCTCCTGCTCATGGTATTCGATCTGCCCGCCTACCTCCCAGTACCTGAACGCGGTGCCCACTCCGCTGCACTCAAAGTCAGATGTGATCCCGCTGTCCGATACCTTGTGCGTCACCTTGTCCACAAAGTATTTCCCGTCCAGGTTCCCGTAGCCGCTGATCTCAATGCAGTTCCCGGCACTCACCATCCACTCGCCGTCCACCCCGAACCGCAGCTTCACCGTTCCATGGTTTGCCGCGTTCAGCTCCGCGCACAGCTGCACGCTGGCATCATATACGCTGGTCGCCCGGCGGTTCACGCTCTTGGTGTGTGTCCCGCCGCCTACGCTGCATACGATGTCGATGTCCTTGTCCGCGTCCGTGTAGTTGAAGTAGCCGCCCGTGTATGTCCCGGACAGGGTGGTGGAGTACCCGAAGCTCCCCGGCCTGATGTCCTCCCGCCGGAAGGTCTTTACCGCCGGTTTCTCCTTGTACTTCTCCCGGTCGTACACCCACAGCCGCCTGGCGTAGACTTTCAGGATCAGCCCGTAATTTTTGCACAGGGTGTTGTAGTAGCTGCTGTCGGTTCCGTCCTGCTCGTCGCACTCGATGTCGTAGTCGTCCGCGTCGTAGGAGAAGCCCAGCCCGTACCGTGCGGCGATGGTCTCGCCGATCCGCTTGATGCTGGTGTTTTTCCAGATTACCTCCCGCTCCAGCTCCGAAAAGTTGCTGTCGCTGGGCTTGCTCACCCCGCCCATCTGCAAGGTGGTCGGCGCGTCCGAAAAGCTCACATCGTCCAGTACGAAAAGCCCGCACTCGATGCACCGGCTGTCCCCCGGCTGTTCCCAGTTGAACCCCCGGATGCGTGCCCGCAGGGTCGCCCCCTTTTCCGGCATCCGCCCCTGCAGCCACTCGCTGTCCTGCGCGTTCAGCGTGATGTCGATGCTGTCGCTGTTGTCCGCGGCGTTGTCGGTATAGGTCAGGCTTTCCACCAGTGACGCGATTTCTTCCCCCGGGATAGCGTCTGCCGCGGCGCTCACGCTCCCCGTGCCCTCGCTTCCCGTGCCCTGGGCGTTCTCCTCGCTTTGCTTCTCCTGCCCCTGTCCGCCTCCGCCGGAAAGCCCGATGGCCTCCGCGTCCACCCAGCCGGTCACATTCTGTCCCACCGGCGTTTTCCCCACTCTCGACGGCGTGTTTGTGATCCGGTATCTCCCTTTGATCAAGATCCCGTCGTACAGGTAGTAGGTTCCCGTCTTGGTCGCAGCCTTGCTCGTGGCTGTGCTGGACACATAGAGCGGCACGGCGTTCAGCGTGATGGTGGCTCCCGCCGTCGCGCCGGAGCTGGCGGCTCCTTCCGCCGCCCCTCCGGTCTCCGCCCCGGCAGCGGCTCCCCCTGCCTGGCCCGCCGCCGAGCTTTCTTCTCCCGCCTCCGCATCCGCCTTGACCGCCGCGGAGTATGCGGTTTTTTTGTATTCCACTGACAGGGATATTTTTCTGGTTTCAATCATAGCTCGCCTCGTATTTCCATGGCGGCAGTTGTCCGTCCCGCTCCTCCGGCAGCGCCGGGGTGTTTAGCGTCACCCCGGCGCTGAAAACAAAGGTCTCGATGTGTTCCCGGTTGGCCTCCATCAGGAGGTCTGCGTGGTACTCTCTGCCATATACCGCCTTTGCGATTGCGTCCCATGTATCGCCGCTCTTTGTGGTGTACATTGTTCTCCTCCTCAATAGGCTGTTCTGGCCTGCTTGCGCTGCATCTGGATGTACCACGCCTCGAACTGCGCTTTCGCCTCGGCCAGCGCCTCGTCGATTACGCTCCGGTCTGCGTTCCCTTGAATTACAATGGTGGGCGCGAAGGTGATTCCACCGCTGCCGGTTCCGCCGCTCCTCTCCGGAATGTCCGGCAGTTCCACAGGCCGCACGCCCAGCATCCGCCCGGCCATGGCCCATGTGCGGATATTGTCTTGCCGCACCGCCCTCTGGAAACTGATCACCGCCTCCGTCCCGGCCTCGCCCGCGATGCTCGCTCCGTTCGTGAATCCACCCTTTGCCAGCATCGGGATCTCCGGGATATTGAGGGAGAACTTCTTGCCGCCCAGCAGCGGCACCCAGTCTGGGATGTCGATCCCCAGTCCGTTGATTCCGCTGATGGCTTTGTTGATAAGCGATATTACCGCGTTAATCGGCGTTTTGAACAGTGCGCCCAGCGTGTCGAAGATGCCCGTGAATATAGAGCGCACGCCCTCCCAGGCCTGCCTCCAGTTTCCGGTGAACACACCTGTGATGAAGGTGATGATACCCTCGAACACCGTCTGTACGCCCGCTATCGCCGTGCTGATGCCCTCCCAGAAAACCGAGATGGCGGACAGCACTGCTGGAATGACCACCTGTCCGATGTTCAGCAGCGCGGTCGCTAGTGTCTGAATGATTGGCATAGCCAGCATAATGGCCTGCCCGATGATCTGCGCCACCGTCATGACCGCAGAACCCACGCTTGAGATGATGCTGGAGATGTACGGGGCCGCCGCTGTGATGGTTTGCAGGATAATTGGCACCACCGTCTGGGTGATGAAGTTGAACAGATCTTGGATGATCGGCTTTACCGTTGTGGTGGAAAAGTTCACCAGCTGCCCCACCACGGTCATGATGGATTGCAGGATGCCGACCACTCCGTCAAACGCTCCGGCTCCCAGGCTGCTCCCAGCAAAGATGCCGTTCTGCCCGAATAGCATTTCCCGGAACCCGGACAGCGCCGTTGCTACACCGCCGTCAACAAATAGCCCGCTGATGAAGTTTCCCACATTGGATAGCGCGCCTGTGAATTTGTCAAAGACGGCCAGCCCCTGCTCGCCGAACACATTTTCGACGATGGTTCTGATGCCCTCCAGGTTGTCGCCCAGCAGGCTTACCACGGCGATGATCGAGGAGATCACGCCCACCACCGGCAGCGCTCCGGCCAGCAGGCTTCCGAATCCGCCCGCCAGCGGCCCCCAGATGCTTCCCAGCAGCCCGGCCCCGGCTCCAACCGCTTTTCCTGCGCCAGAGCTTGCGATACCTCCGATGAACCCGCTCGCTTTCCCCAGCATCCCTCCAATGGACTGCTGGAGCACGCTTCCCTGGATAATGCCCGCCGCGCCCAGGCCCGCCGCCTTGGTGCGCAGGCCCATCGTCGCGGCGTTTAGGAATCCTCCGGCTTTCCCGCCGATGTTCCCCAAAAATCCGCTGATCGCGCCTCCGGCCTTTGTGCTCCCGATGGCAGACCCGAAGTTACTCATGGCCGCTCCGATGCCCGAGAGCCATCCGCCCGTCTTGGTTCCGGCTGCGGCGTTTGCCAACACGCTCCCCGCGCTCTGGTATCCCGACAGCAGCCCCGGCGTTCCCGCCGCCGCCTGGAGCAGCCCCGTTGTTCCGGTCAATCCGTTTCCAGATAGTAGGCTTGATACTGTGGCTCCCAGCGTAGTCAGCAGCCCGTTTCCAGAGGCCGCTCCGCCAAAGGCAGATGCAAAGCCAGCGCCCGCCGCGCCCGCTTTCTTCCCGCCGGTAAACAGGCTCTTGATTCCGCCCAGCAGGCCACCGCTTTTCCCCCCGCCCGGGCCTCCTCCTCCGGTTCCTCCTCCGAGCAGTATGCTTCCTGCTCCGGACAGCAGGCCTTCCGCTGCGGGCGCAAACTTCATACCCACGAAAGCGGCTGCAAGCCCTCCGATGATCTTTGCCACCTGGTCTCCGTTGTTCAGCAGGTAGTCAAGCCCCTTCTGGATATAGGGCAGCGACGTGTCCATGGCCTCTCCCAGCTTCCGAACGCCCCGGCTCGCCAGCTCTCCCAGCGTGTTTGCCAGCTGCGTCAGCTCCGGCATATTGGCCCGGATTCCTTTCAAGAAGTCGATCATGGAAAGGCCGAACTCCTTGTATGCGGGCAGGAACGCGGTTCCGATGTCGTCCATCAAGGCCAGCCTCGTGTTCCCCAGCATCGTATTGATGGCCTCCGGGGTTGTCGCCTTGATGATGAACTCCTTCTCCATGCTCCCCGTCCACAGGTTCGGGTCGGAGATTTCCTGGAGCATACCGGTCAGCAGGCTTAGGTTCTGCGTGATCTTCGCACCGCCCTCAATGGCCCATTGTCCAAACAGGGCGTTCAGCGTGGACAGTTTTTCTTCCCCCGGCAGGCTGTTGATCGCCTCGAACACTTTCAGCAGCGTCCCAGTTCCGTCCGTCTGCATGGCCGCTGCAAGCTCCGTTGCCGTGAAGCCAAGACGTTCCATCGCCTTTTGCTGGTTTGCCGTCGCCATACTTCCCTTTGTGATGTTAGTGTAGATCCGCTTGATGCTGGTTCCGGCCACATCCGCACTCACGCCCATGGCCTGCATACTGGCCGCGATGGCCGCCGTGGCTTTTACATCCACGCCCGCGATTTGGCCCATGGATGCCGCGTCGTTCACACTCGCCGCGATTTCAGCCGCCGTGGTCGCGTAGTTGTTGCCCAGGTAGTTGATCACATCCGCCACTTCCATGATCTGGTCGTGGTTCATGTTGAACGCCTGTTCCCACTTTGCGCCCCAGTCGCCCGCCTGGTCTGCGGAGATGTCCATGGCTGTGCCCCACATGGCGATGTCTTTCAGGAAGTCCGTTTCCATCAAGTCCTCAAAGGACTTGCCGGACTGTCCCGCCGCCGCCGCCAGTCGGGTCAGATCCTCGAAGGTGTACGGGATCTGCGTGGAAAGCTCTTTCAGCCGCTCTTCCAGGGCGGCGTAGTTTTCCGCATAGGTTTTCCCGTTTTCCGCCAGCTTGTTGCTCGCCTTTCCCGTTTCATCCGCCATGCCGTCCACGACCTTTACCACATCGGCCATGTAGTTTTCAAACTTTGCCGCTTCCTTGGTACAGGCCGCGATGGTTGCGATTGTCCCGGTCGCCAGCGCCCCCATGGCCGCCAGCCCCGCCGTCCCAAGATTGCTGATGCTCCTGGAGAAGCTGCTGATTTGGCCCTGGCTGTTTTTTAGCGCCGCCGTCAGGCTTTTGTCCATCTTACCGGCGATCTGTATGCTCAGTTCTAATGTTTTGTTCTTCGCCATTCCTCCGCCACCTCGTTATTCAGCTCCACAAACTCGCGGATCGGGAGGCCCAAGTAGAAGTCAAGCCCTGTTTTTGTCACCTCCGACAGGCGGATCGCCGCTTTGCGCAGGGCCTTTGCTCCGCCCTTTACCCGAAAAAATCCGGGTCGTTCACCGCGTTTTTCAGTTTCAGCACCTCGTACAGGGGCAGGCCGGTGAAGAAGTCCTCCGGGATTCCCGTCGCCATAGACGCGATCACGCAGGCGTACAGGTAGTTTGTGCTGTTCTCAGTCACCACGAATCCCTCCCGGGCCATCCGGTTTTCCGCCTCGCTCTCATTCAGGGAGTTCAGGTCGGCCACGCCGTTCAGGTCGATCTCCTGGTAGCTCTTGCCCTTGTAGTAGTGCGCCCGCGCAAGGCGCATCACATGGTTCTCGGTCTCCTCGCTCACGTTCAGGAACCCTCTCACCGCGGTGGAGACCCGTTTGGCAGCACCCCGTGGCATCAACTTGAAGAACTCGATGGGCAGCCCGGTGGCCTTTGCCGCGATACTCCGGGCAAACGCCGTGGTGGTCTCGCAGAGCACCGCCGCCGCCACCTCCTGCTCGCTGAAAAGCTGCCGCTGGATCTCGATGGCATCCTTGATGGTCAGGTTGTGCAGGCCGTTCAGGTCGATCTCGCTGTACGCCGTGTTCTCAAACATGTATGGCTTTTCCAGTTTCACCACGATCTCCTGTCTGTTCTCCTGGTTGGTCTCCCGCTCCTGGTCGGTTTCCTCGGTCACGATTTTTTCATCTTCCATGTCAGCAAATCTCCTTTCGCCTTATGCTTGTACGAAAACACGGCCCACCCCTGTTTGCGGGTGGGCCGTGCCGTTGTCCCTTCTGGTTAGATCAGGCTGTTCACGCCAGCCAGCATATCCACCCCGTTTACCTTGTAGACCCCGTTCAGCTTGTCCACCTCCAGCAGCTGAACGCCGTCCACCTCCACCATGATGTAGGTAAGCTCCAGCGTGACGGTGGCCTCCATGGCCTCGCCCTTCTCGATCTTTCCGGGGTTGAAGCTCTTCACGCGCCCCATCTCCACCACGCGCAGGCCCTTGAAGTTGTAGCCTCCGGTCTTGTCGTACACCTGCTGCGCGGCGCGGAAGGTCAGGTTCACGGTGGACAGAGGGGAGAGCATATCCATCGCGGAGCTGTACAGGGTGTTGAACTGGATCTCCTGTTCCATGCTCTCGAACTGCCCGATGGTGGGGCTGTCCAGCTCTCCATTCACGCCGACCCCGGCCACGGTGCTGGTTTTCATGTTGACCTCCGGCAGGGTTACGGATGCCGCAACGCCGATCATCTTCGTGCCGTCCAGATAGGCGTTGTAGTCGTTGATTTTCTCCGGAATATAGTTGTTGGAAATCATGTCATTCTCCCTCCCTTATCAGAGCAGTGCTTCGGACAGGGCATTGGGGTCGAACTCGATGATGTCCTCAATGTCCTCCGCGGGGGTGAACGGGGTGATGTACTGGTGGAAGGTGAGCTTCCCGTTCAGCAGGTCGGCGGTGGTGTTCTCGTCCTCGTTGAAGGTGGTCTCATACCGTGCGCACACGCCCCGCGCCACAAATCCGTTGCCGCGCACATTCTCGCTGTCCACGATGGCCTCGATCAGCCGCTTGTTTGCAGGGTCGTCCACTTTCTGGAAGTAAGTCAGGATGAAGGAGTTGGCCGCCCAGGACAGGAACCGGCGCACGCTGAACCATCTGTCCTTCGGGTCGGTGATGCCCGGATAGGCCGCGGTGTTGTTGCCCCACAGCCGGAATCCGTTCATGTTCAGCCAGGTCGCCACGCCGTAGCTATTGACCACATTCGCCTGCTCCTGGTCAAGCACGACCTCCGTGCCGTCCGGCAGGCAGGCGGCAGAGATGGCGATGGTCTTGTTGCTGGGGCTTACATTTGGGGTGTCGTTGTTGGAGGCATCGGTATACGCCGTCAGCGCGGCAGCCAGCGTGGAGCCGCTGTACACGGTCTCTCCCACCTTGCCGTACAGCCACACAGCATAGGCGTTCGGATCGCTCACCGTCTGCTCCTCCTTGGTGGTTTTGACATCAGTGTACCGCTCCGCACCCTCTTCCGTGCAGTTGATGTCCACCATGCACACGGCTTTGAACACGCTGTTGATGCTCTTGGTTTTCGCCTGCAGGGCCGCCGCCACAGTGGCCTCCATGCTGTATCTGGGCGCGATCAGGATGCCAGGGGTCATGCCCAGGATTGGGTACACCTGTCGGATGACCTCCATGCCCGTCTCCTTGCCGGAGCTGACATCCACGCCGCCCACGATGTCCTCCGCCGTCACCATGGAGGGGTCGAGCTTCCTTCCGCTCACGGTCAGCTGGGTGGCCCCATTTCCTGCGCCGGTAGAGAGAATCACGATATTCACGGTGCCATCAGTGTTCCACACCGTTGTGTAGTCCGTGCCCGCCTCCAGCGTCTCCGCCTCTTTCTTGACCACCAGCTCGTCCAGCAGCACACCCACTTTATCCAGCGCGGCCACGCCGTCGTTGACCTGGATTGTGGTTTCCTCGATGTCGGTGGTGTGCTTTGCCGGATCAAGCACATTGATAAACACCATGGGTGCCACACCCACCACGCTGAACGCTGCGCTGATGCACTCGCACAGAGTGTACTTCTCAAAGTCTCCCACATAGCCGACGGCCTCTACGGCCTCCTTGTAGTTGTTTACCAGAATCGGCTTGTTCACAGCCGCGGCGGGGTCTGCCAGCATATTGACCGGCGCGGTGCCCACGGCCACAATCAGGCCAGCCGTCCCGGTGATCGGGGCGATCAGGCTGGTTTCTACCTCGCTGGTGTAAACACCATGTTTATAAGCCATAGTTTTCTTTCCTCCTTACAGCTTGGATTTGAGCTTGCGGCAGAGCATGGCTTCCGCCGTCCCAGCGGTCTCCACTCGCTTTCTGGTCTGCGCAAAGTGTTCCACCCGAACCACCAGCGCAGCGGCCTCCGGGTGTTTCTGAATAAACTCCTCCAGCTCCCGCGGCATCCCGCCGGAAAACACGGTGTACTGCTTTGCCACGCCCCGCACGGTCGGCCCGCAGTACACCAGCTTTCCGTTCTCCTTCTCCGCCTTACTGGTTTTCTTGTTGGCTCTCTTCTCTGCCCCGATCTCCCGCTCCTCCGCCTTGGTTGCGGTCTCTTCTGTGACTTCCGCCCGGGCGGTTTCGTCCTTTTTGTTCATACCATTTCCTCCAATTCTGTGTCCTGTGTCATGGCCGGGGCTGTGCAGGTCACATTACACGCCCCAAAGTAATATGGGTGCGTGTCGTCGTTCTGCATGGCCCACACGAACGGTTTTAGTGCAGTAAAGCACCCACCGAAGTATGGCCTGGTGCACAGCCTCTGAATGATGTCCTCTTTGATGTTTGCCACATCCTGGTAACCTTCCCGCGCCACGCCCTCGTCGTATGCGCACACGATCAGCGAGAACTCCACCTTCTGCGGGCCGTCGTCGTTCTCAACCTGCCCGCCCGTCATGCGCACCACGATGTAGGGGGCCGCCGCCGCGTCCGTGTCCGCGTCCGTGTCGTTGTCCTCCGGTACGGGCAGATCCTGCTTAAAGATTTTCAGTTCTTTTCGCCCTTCCTGCCCGTTGTACTTCTTCCCGGCGAACAGCTCCTCCAGCATCTCCACCATCGCGTCCTGGCAAAGCTGCGGGGTTCTCCCGATGCCCGCGGCCTCTACCGCGTCCATGTAGTTTTTCATGTGTTACCCCCTTTTCGCTTTCGCCCGCTCGATGATCCGCTCGGTCTGCTCCATCAGCCGGTCTTGCAGGTATTCCACCACATCCGGCTCCACAAGGGGCCATACCGTGCTGTGCATACCGGCGGCGGAAGGGCTGCCCATGGTCACCAGCTTTTCCACTCTGCCGTCCTTGGTTCTCCACCGCGTGTGCCCCCGCTCCGTGGTCTTGTGGCTGGAGTTGGAGCCGATTTTTCTCTGTACCATGCCCACATGGCCGCTCTTGAACTCCACCAGGAAGCCCTTACTCAAATTCCCCTTCTCGCCGGTCAGTGCGGTCATGGAGGAGGATTTCAGCACGCGGGCTTTCACATGGGCCGGTGCGCGGTTCAGCACATCCCGCCCGGAAAAACTATCCGTCGGCCTGTGCTGGAAGTAACCCAGGTCGTTTCGCATTTTTGCGATATGCAGTTCTGCGCTCAAACTGGTGTTGGTCGCCTTTTTCCTCTGTACCAGGTCTTTCAGGTGCCTTTGCCCTGCGGCGTTCACCGCATACCTGGCCTTTGCCTTGGCGATCATCAGCTTCCGGGCCTCCCTCGCTGTGGCGTTGATGGCTACTTTGGCCGCTGCCGGGGTCTTGCTTTTCAGGTCGCCCAGGGCCTCCGCCACATCCTCCATCCCCTCCACGGTGATGGTCATGGTGCCCGCGTCGTATGTCACCCTGCTCATTGCCGCGTCCTTTCCATGGAGATGCGGTAAACGCCCGTCTCTTCCTCGCAGCTCAAAATGCTGTAAGTGCGCTGCGTCTTTTCTCCCTTGTCCAGCACCAGGTGCTTTCCGATCTTCGGCTTCGGGCCGTAGTCCTCCGTGCGGATGTACAGCACCGTGTAGGCCGTGTAGAGGCCGGTGTCAAAGTTCTGCTTGGCTCCCGCCTCCCAGTGCGCCGCCCGCTCTTTCAGCCCATGATCCTCCAGAATGACCAGGACTTTTTTCCCGTCCACCGTGTGCCACTCCGCGTGCTCGTTCTCCTCGAAGAAGGTGAGTTCCAGGTCAGCCGCCGCGCAGTCCTTGAAGGTCGGCGCGCTCCATTCCTCTCCCGGCTTCGGCCCGT
The DNA here is from genome assembly GCA_902362925.2 of Clostridiales bacterium. Taxonomy (GTDB): domain Bacteria; phylum Bacillota; class Clostridia; order Oscillospirales; family Oscillospiraceae; genus Pseudoflavonifractor. The sequence continues at coordinate 50,792 of CABIYL020000018.1, forward strand.
AGTCCTGGTTCAGTTCAAACAGTGCCATCGCGTTTCCTCCATAGAAAATCCCCCGCCCGCGTTTGCGGGCAGGGGGTGGATTGTCAGCACACGGTGGCGACCAGCCAGCTGTCTACCTTGTCGGGGATGGGCAGGGGGTGGGCCTGGAGTTCCACCATGCGCCGGTCGGGGTGATGCTCCACATAGCTGCGCAGCAGCCGGGCGGTCTGTGCGGTCACCCACGCCTGGCTCGCATCGTCGATGTAGGTGCACAGGCCGTAGGCCATCATGTAGTTTGGCTTGGAGCTAATCAGCACCACCACATTGTCAGGGATCAGCGGCTTGGTTGCCGGGGTGTCCGGGTCAGTCCAGTCGTCGTAGTAGACCTCGCCGTAGCTGTACAGCTCCAGGCTGGGGTCGGTCAGGTGGCCCAGGTAGCGCACGCCGTTGGGCAGGGCGCTGGGGGCGATCTCGCCCATGTTCATGCGCCGGTTGTCCAGCATCTTCTGCACGGTGGCATCGTTGAAGAACGCTTTCTTGGCCGCCTTGCCCATGATGAGGGTGTCCGCGTTGGCAAATCCGCCGTGGAGCACCGTGTCCACCCAGTCGCCCAGGTTGCCCATGATGTCCGCCTTGGAGCCGCCCCACTTGTTGTCTCCGGACAGGGTGACCTTGTTGGTGAAGCCGAAGTCGATGATCTCGTTCACTCCCTCGCCCACGATGGGGATCTGGCCGGTGACGATGGCCTGCACGGCCATCCACTCCTCGCGCCGGGTGGTGGCATCGTTCAGGGTGTTGTACTCCTCCATCAGCTTCTGCGCGGCCCGCTGTGCCGGGGTCATGCCGCTGTACAGTTCCTCTCCGGGCAGCCGGGTCATGAGCTGGTCTGCGGTTGTCACATCATAGGGGTTCACCAGGGGCGGCTTGTAGCTCTGGGTGGTGTAGCCGTTGGCGGTCAGCACCTTGCCGCCCGCCCGGGGGTGGACAAAGGCAGCCATGCGCCGGTCGCCCTTCACCAAGTCGATGTCCACCCGCTCGGTGGAAAAGGTCTTGATGTTGGTGAAAAAGGTGTCCCGGAAATAGGTGTGCACCGGGGGTGCCTGCCGCACCACCTCGGCCAGGTATCGGGGGGTGTAAATGTTCACTTCATTCGCCATGTCGTTCTCCTCCTCACTTCACGAAAATGCCCAGGTTGCGCAGGGGCACTTCCACAGCCTCCACAGTGGCGTTCTCGGGCAGCACCAGCGCGTCGCCGAAGAAAGCGCCGGTCAGGTAGACCACGACCTCCTCCTCTGCCTCCGCGTCGTCAGCCACGATACCGTACAGTCCCTCGGTGTCCACCGTGTAGCTCCCTGTGCTCCCGCTCACCGTCAAGAGTGCCAGCTCGCCGCTCTCGTCCAGCTTCACCACAGTGCCCCGCGTCACGGCGACGGATGCCACCTTGACGGCGGTGTTGATCTCCGCGCCCCCTGCGATCAGGTAGTCAGGCTTGGTGGAAAAGGTCTTTCTCTCCAGATCCATACCCATGATCTCGTCCTCCTTTTACTTTTTCGCGCCCATGGCCTTGAGCGCGTCCATGAACTCGTCCTTCTTCTCGCCGCCGCCCGCGGCACCGGCACTGGCCTCCACGCCGTTCACTCCGCCGTCGTCGGCATCCTTCGCCATACCGGCGAGGAACTTGTCGCCCTGCTTCTTGGCGTTCTTGACCACCGCCTTGGCGTAGTCCTCCGCGCTCATTGGTTTGGTGAACTTCGCCTCGTTGGTCATGTCCTCGCTTCCGGGCAGGCACATTTCCTCGATGTCCTGGATGCGCTGGCGCTCCGCGTTTCTGGCTTCCTGCGCCGCCGCCTCCTCGATCTTTCCGACCAGCTCCGGGTATGCCCCGCGCAGGTCGTCCACGGTCTTGATTTCGCTCGCCATGTTTTCTTCCTCCTTATGGCTGTTTTTATTTACAAAGCCTCCGGCGGCGGCTGGCGCTGCCTTGCTGCTCTGTACAAAGTTGGGGGCCTTGTTGAAGGGCAGGCCCGTGTTGATGCTGTTGACGAACAGCATCCCGCCCCGGTTCTCCACCACGGTGGCCTCGTCGTCCACCAGCTCGTCTACAAAGCCGTTTTCTTTCGCCGTGGCCGCAGTCCACCAGCTCGTCGCGTCCATCCAGTCCGTCACCTCGTCCCTGTCTCGTCCGGTCTTTTTGACATACAGGCTGACGATGCTCTCCTTGATGGCCGCCAGGGCCTCGATGTATTTCCGCAACTCCTCTGCGTCATAGTATCCGTAGGCCCCAATGCGCACGGGGTGCACCATGTAGGTGGTGTCGTTTGCCGCGATCACCCGGTTGCAGTGGCAGGCCACGATGGTGGCCGCGCTGGCGCACAGGCCGTCGATCTTCGCCGTCACCTCCGCCGGGTGCTGCTCCAGCTGGTTTCCAATGGCCTGGGCCGCGAACACATCTCCGCCGCCGCTGTTGATGCGCACCACGATTTTGTCCAGCGGCCCCAGTCCGGCCAGCTCGTCGGCAAACTGTCTTGGGGTCACCTCGTCCCCCCACCAGCTTGTCTGCGAGATGTCGCCGTAAAGCAGCAGCTCCACGGTGTTGTCCACCGAGTTTCTGAACTGCCAGAATTTCTTGTTGTCGGGCATTTCCTCTCCTCCTCATTCGCCCACCGGCGGTGCCTGCTGCGCTTGCGGGTTGGTGATCTCCTCCACCTCCCGTTTCCGCCTTGCCTCGATGGCCCTCTGCCGGATGTTGCGGTTGTAGTCCCCTCCGGTCATTTGCGCGGTCTCCTCCTGCGCGGTGCTGAAACAGGCATCCACCCGCTTGATGGCCGCCTCCACTTCCTGCACCGGGTTCAGGTTGGTTCTGGCCGGGCCGTTCCATGCGCACCCCGTGTAGGCCTTTCTCCGGGCCGGGTCTGTGAAAAAGCCCGGCGCTTTGATCCTCCCCCGGGCCACGGCCTCGGCGAACCATTCCTCATACACCGGCTGGCAGAAGTCGTCCGCGAACCAGTCCCGCTGCATACTGCACACGCGCCAGAACTCATTGAGCGCGCCTCGGGCAGCGGAGTAGCTTGTGGTGAACTGTTTGAGCATCACTTCCGGCGGGATCTCCAGCGCCGCACCGATCAGCTTGATCATGGCGTTGGTGAAGGTGTCGTACCCCGTGTTCGGGTGTTTCGGGTCTGCGAATACCGGCTCTTCCCCGGGGTTGAGGTCGATGATGGCTCCAGGCCCCAGCTCGATGCTCGTCTGGTCGTTCGCGTCGATCAGCTCCGATGCCGGTATCATTTCCCCGAATGGCCGCCCGTCGGTCGGGCTTTGGGACTTGATGAACACCGTGAACATGGCGGAAATGACCGCCGCCGTGATCTCCGCATCCGTGTACCGTCCCAGCTGTTTCAGGCTCTCCAGTACCGGGGCCAGGATGGGAACGCCGCGCAGCTGGCCCACCCGCTCCCGGTTCATCACATGGAGCACATTCCTGCGCCCCGTGTTTTTCCCGTATGCCTCCACCCGCTTCCAGGTGATGCCCTCTGCGTCCACGGCGCTGTTGCTCCCCAGCGGGTGCCGGTTGCACACCCAGTAGGCGACCACCATCCCGTCCCGGTCTGTCTCCACGCCCTGCACGATGTTGTGGACTTCGTGGCCCTGCACCACGCACGGGGCCAGCCGGTCAAACCCGTCCGGCGAGCACACCCGGTCTCCCTCGATCAGCCGGATGCGCAGATCATACGGCTGTCCCGCCATCTTCTTCACCGGCAGCAGGGCCACCGCGTCCCCGTTCATCAGGTAGGACAAAAACGCCAGCTGCTGGAGCTTGTAGAAGTTGTCCACCCTCTCCGCGTCGCACACCGGCGTGTCTGCCCACAGGGAGAACTCCCGCGTGATTTTCCCCTGCAGTTCTTCCGTCTGCTCCTGCGTCAGCCCCAGGTATTCTCCGTCGATCTGCGGGGATGGGATCAGCCCGCTCGCAACCACATTGGTTCGCATGGTTTTCAGGGCCGCCGCCGCCGTCGGGATGCCCATGTATGCGTCCCGGCTTCTCTGGCGCAGCACATCCAGGTTGTCCTCGATGTCCTCCTTTGCGCTTCCGCCGTGGTACATCCAGCCCCTCATGCTCTTCTTAGTCTGGTTGGCTCCGTAGTTTCCGTAGCCGCTGTTGATAACCGACAAAGCGGCCCTTGCCGCCGCCCGTTTCGCCGCGTGGACGGGGGCGACAGCCGCAACCGCTCTGTCAAGCATATTCGGTTTTGCCATGCCCGCCCTCCTTACACATCACGAATGACTGCCCGGTAGGCCCGGTTTCTCCCGCCGTTTTTTTCCTCGGCTTCGGCCTGGGCCAGCTTCCCGGCCCAATACTCCATCTGTTCCCGGATCTGTTTCAGGTCTGCCCGCGTCAGCATCCGGTTCCCGATCTGGTAGCTCTGTCCCGTTGCCACAGCTTCCTCCGCCGCCAACCAGGTGTTCAGCTTCTTGCTGCACAGCTCCTTGGTGAATACCGCCATAGAATTAGATACCTCCCCCTCGCACGACCCGTCGGCCCGCCGTGCGCTTCCTCGGCTTTGGCGCTCCCTCCGTCACCTGCAGCACCGGGTTTGCGATCTCCAGCGCCGCGGTGGCGTAGTTCCGCAGGTCAAGCGGCTCGTTTCTCTTGTGCTTGCTGTCTTTCAGCTCCCAGCAGACCTGCGGCCTTCCCTTGCGGAACCGCACCACCATTTTCTCCGATGCCAGGCCCTTGAAGTATGCCTCGTCGTACCCCGCCTCCTCGTTCATCGGGAAGTGGCAGTAGTTCGGCCCCTTCGCTTCATGCCGCAGCCGCTGATACAGCAGCGCCTTTCCCGCGTCCACGCCGATGGTGAAGAGCGGCGCTTTCACGCGGTTGTTTGTGGATGGATTGCGGATGTACGGTACATCGCTTCCGCCCTTGCCCTTGATAGCCCATACCTTCCGCTCCCACCTGTCCCGGCAGAAGCGCAGCACCTGGTCTGCGTGGTGGCCGCCGCTGTCCATGCAGGCGCTGACGATGTACAGCGCCGTGCCGTCCTTCTTCCGAAAGCCCGCAAGCAGAAACGCGTCCAGGTCTGCCCACACCTGTTCTTTGAGCAGGTCGCCGTAGATTTTCTGGTAGCGGATGCCCCAGCTCTCCTTGCCGATGCCCCAGCCCACCACTTCCACTTCAAAGCGGTCGTCCTGCACATCCACACCAGCCGTGAGTACCAGAACATCGTCCGGCACTTCCGCGTCGTACAGCTCCCGGCGGTTGTATAGGGCCGCGTCCTCCACCTGTTCGCCCTGCTCCTCCCAGGTTTCTCCCAGTTCGGTGTTTACCCATACCTTCATTCCCTCCGGGTTCCCCTGATCAAGCTGTTCCTTTGCCACCAGGAACTTTTGCACGATCTCCTTCCAGGAGCAGAATGTGGATGCCAGCGTGTTCAGATGGAAGCCTCTGGCCTCCGCCCCCGGGTTCTCCGGCACGAACCTTCCGTTCCGGGATGCCTGTTTCCACCGGTATTCCCCGTTCACGCTTCCGCACCGCTCGCACTTGTACAGTACCTCCGCCTGCGGGTTTTCTTTGTCGAAGATCACATTCGCCCACACGAGTGGCTGGTAGTGCCCGCAGTCCGGGCACGGCACATTCCACTCTTCCCGCGTGCTCTGGTTGAACTCCGTTTCAATGCGGCTGTGCCCTTTCAGAACCGGCGTGGAGACAATCACGGTTTTTTTATCCCAGAAGGTCGTCTGCCGCTTCTGTGCCAGGCTCAAAGGGTCGCCCTCTGTCCCGGCGCTGGCCGGGTATCTGTCCACCTCGTCCGCCAGCAGCACCTTGATGGGTCGGCTGGCAAGCCCTGTGGCCGAGTTCGCACCCACGATGGTGATGTGTCCGCCCGGGAAATTCTTCTTCATGATGGTGTTCCCGCTGTACCGGCTTTTCACATCCACCTTGTCCCGCAGTTCCGGCGTGTCCCGGATCATCGGGGCCAACCGGTCTTTGGAGAAGGTTTGTCCCATGTCCAAGGTCGGCTGCATCACCAGGATCGGCGCGGGCGCGTAGTCCATGTAATACCCCAGCGGGTTCAGGATGAAAGCGTCTGTTTTCCCAATCTGGGCAGCGGACATAATGACCACCTTTCGGATATGCGGATCTCCGATGGCATCCATGATCTCCCGCTGGTATGGTGCCTTGTCCGTGTGCCACCTCCCCGGCTCTGCGCTGCTCTCCGCCGACAGTACCCGGTATCGGTCTGCCCACTGGGAAAGCGTCAGCTCCGGCGGGGGTTTCAGCACCGCCGCGCACCTTGCCAGCAAATCCGCGGTCTGCTTGGGCAGGTCAACGAGCTTCCGCTTTTTCATCGCCTGTGTCCTTTTTCCGCATCCACAGCGGTTCATATTCCTTTTTCACGCACCGCTGGAACGGGCAGATTACCTTGTTTCCCTCGGCATACATGGGCCATACGCACCCGGCGCACGGGTTTTTATTCCGTGTTCTCTCCATTCTCCTCACCGTCCTGTACCGCAAAGGCCACGCGATAATCGCTCATTTCCTCCAGGATTTCGTCGATGGCTCCTTTCAGCTCGTCAAAGATGGCCGTCTGGTCATTCCCCAGCGTCGCCAGCGTCGGCGACAGTTTGGCGGGCAGGGCTAGGAATCGGCTTCGGATGTTCAGGAACATGGTCTTGATGCCCCGCTCGATGTCCTCCGTCCGGTGGACTTCTCCCCGGCGCAGCTCGTTTTCCATCTCCGCCGCCTTTCTCTTTTCCCGGGTCAGCATGGTGCGCTCGTTGGTCAGCGTCTCTTTCCCCGCTCCCCCGATGTATGTGATGTACCGCGCTACCGTCGGCTGGAGTTCGTAGAGACCCGGTCTTGCCTCCGCGATCACGCCCTCATCCCGCAGCTGCCGCACCCGCCGTTCCGTCAGGCACAGCCACTGGGCCACCACTTTGCTTGTGTAGAGCGTCATTCCTCCCACCGTCCTTTCCCCATGCGAGCCGCCGTGAATATCGCCGTGGTCGCCGTGACCAGCATCCCCAGCATTTCGATCTGTGTGACGGCCAGGAGGCAGCACGCCGCCGTCCACCCGGCTATGACCGCCGCCACCGGCACGATCCCCCACGGGCGAGGAACCAGCAGCGCCCCGGCCAGCAGCGCACCCGCCAGCAGGATTCCGCCCAGCAGCACCGTCAAAACGCTTTCCATCATGCCATCTCCTCTCCGTTCTCGCTGCCCTCCGGGTCTGGCACATCCACCACGCCGGTTGCCCGCATCCGCAGCAGCTCCAGGCGCTCCCGTTCCAGTTCCATCCGCCGTTCGCTTTCCTCCATGGCTCGCAGGCTGTCCGCGATTTTTGCGATACGGCCCTGCACCTTGTAAAGCGCCTCCTGCAATTTCAGCGCCCGGCTAAATGCGCTGTCCTGGCTGTACATTCCCATGTTCTGTACGGCCCCGTCTTTTTTCTCGTCCCCCCGGCCAGCTGGCACGCGCATATCCAGCAGGTTGTTGAGATACAGGCTGTCCTCCGGAGCTTTTTCGTACTCTGCGATTTTGGACAGGATCTTGTGCTCCCTGTATTTCAGGATCTTCATCTCGTGCTCCAGGGCTTCCCGGCTCCCCAGCGGCGTTTGCTCTACCAGGTTTTTTTCTTCCTCGGTGAGCATATCAAAAAAGACGGCGCTGTAAGCTCCGTCCTTTTCCGCGTTTTTATTTCCTACCGGTGCGCCCGGGTGGCTCCCGGCGGCGTTCTTCTTCCCGGCGCTGTTCCGGTTTCCCGGCTGGCCGCCTCTTTTCCGTTTCGGTAGAGCCTCGTCCCATTTGTCCGCGGCTTTCCAATTCCGCAGGGTTTGATAGCTCGCCCCCAGCTCTTGCGCCAGCTCCCGCAGGCTTACTTCCTCGCCCCTGCTTTTCCGGGCGATATATTCAGCCTTGGCGGTGTCGCGCTTTTCGCTCCGCTTCGGCATTTCGCACCTCCAAGTATAGCTGCGCCCCGGCCATCCCCGCGCGATTGCCCAGCGCGGGAGCGCCGGACTTTTGTGGGATACCAGGGCAGCCAATGGCAAAGCCCGCAGCGTTTCCGCCACGGGCCTTTTTCCACGCTATGATTTTATCACGAAAAACCTGCGAAAGTTGCTAAGTCCAAAAATTTTTTACTCCACGCAGTTGTAGGTCGCCGCCCCCAGGCAGGTTGTCAGCAGAGTGTTCTCCAGGTTTTGGTCGTTCAGGATCTGCAACACCGCGATGCAGTCTCCGTAACCCGCGCTCATTAAGGTCGCCTGTAATCCCTCCGACGCGTCGCAGGCCGAATCCACCAGCGCGTACCACTGTTCAACAGCTGTTGGCACTCCGTTGGCCGCCAGCGCCGCCGTCTCCGCCGCGCCGTCCTGCCACACATTCACCACGAATGTGTTCCCGTCTACGCTCACATCATGGTTTTCTCCAAAACCGCTCGCCGCCGCCAGCTCCAGGAGCGCTACGACTTCATCCTCTCCAGCCCTTTCCGGCGCTTCATAGTCCGAGGTGTAGCTTTCCTCCAGGTACAGATACTGCCCTCCGTTTTCCTCGTCCGCTTGCACCAGCGCGCCGGTCAGCGTCTCTCCGTTCTCCCCAAGATCATGCTTTACGGTCGCGCTCTGTTCGCGTGGCTCCATGATAATTGACAACCGGTAATCTCCCTCCAGGTAGTTCCCGTTGTCCCAAAACATCCTGCTGGATGCCTTTCCATCCTCTACTTTTGCGGTCTGTTCCTCCGAATATTTTTCTCCATCCTCCAGTGTTATTTTCAGAACAGTTCCGTTTGGCAGATTTGTATTTACCTCAAATACCGGAAGTCCCGCATCCCCCGATACCTCGATCTCCATTTCTGCCTCAAACCGCCTCATTTCGTAATATGTTATTTCCACAGCATCGCTGCCCTCATGCCTATCTCCCGCACGGAAAAGGTTCGTACCATTGACGGAAATCTCCGTTATCTTTCCCGCATCATCGGCAGAACTTGTCTCCTTCTTGTTCTCTTGAATATTGGTAAACCCCGCCGCCTCGAAAGCGCCTATCACTTCCTCCGCCGTCATTTCCTGCCACTCGTCGCTTCCAAGTGGAAGGTCAGCCGGGTTTTCATATTTCGCTCCGCACCCGGCCAATACTGCGCACAATACCGTTGCCGCCGCCAGGCTGGCTCCGACTCTCCATTTCCTGCTTCTCATAGTTCAATCTTCTCCCTTCCCGAAATATAATTTCTTTGTAATCATCTTTTTTATAAATATATCGAATTATGGTGGTATCGTCAATATGCGAAAGATGATTAGACGGGGGTGAATTTGTGCGGCTATACACAGTGGACAGCGAGAGGTGCAATATATCCGGCGAGCGCATCCGCCAGTGGCGTATAGACGCAGGCATCACCCAGGAACAGCTTGCCATTAAGATGCAGCTCAACGGCTTGCAGCTTGGTCAAATGGCGATCAGCCGGATCGAAACCGGCAAGCGCCTTGTTGCTGATTTTGAACTCGTGATCTTCTCCCGCGTCCTCGGCGTTTCAATGGAATGGCTTGCGACCGGCAAAGAGTAGCCCCCCGGCACCGTGTGTAATGCACGGTGCTTTTTTATTCTCACGCTCTGTCCGCATCTGCTGTCCCCCTGCGCGCCGCCCCGCTCCGCGCTCCATCTCCACCAACCCGCCCCGCCTGTCCGCCAGCTCCGCGATTGCCGCCCCGCTTCCGGTCCCGGGGCGGCTTTTTGCGCTCTTTGTCGCATTTTTGACCCCCCACCTATACCCGTTCCCGGCCCCAGGGAAGCGATTTTTTGACCCCTTACCTAAAAAAATTTTGCGCTTCTGAACCCGCATGGATTGACCGTCGCGCCGCCAGTACCTTCGCGCGGGCAGGCGCGTTTAGTATTTCGCGCGGGCGGGCGGGCGCGTCGTGGGCGCGGGCGCGTTTAGTTTGATCTTTGCCGTCGGCCTGCTGGCTTGGGCTGTGGGCCTGGCCTGTGGCCTGTTGCTGTCTGGCATGGCCTGCGCCTGTGGCGGTGGGCCTGGCCCTCTGGCTGTTGCCGTTGCCCTGGCCTGTGGTGTCTGCGTGTCTGGTATGGCCTGCGGCTGTGGCGTTGTCGTCATGTCCTGCGGCTGTGGCCGTTGCCCCGGCCCGCTTGCGCATGGGCGCAAGGCTACGCCGCACACCTGCCGCCGATCCGCCACACCTGCCGCCCCTGCTGACCGCGCCGCCGCGCAGCTGGCCCCCTGCCGCCTGCCTGCCGTTTTTTCGTTCCGTCGTCCCCAGCCCGGCCCGCGGCTGTATTCCTGCCCCGCTGGCCCACCTGACCGCCTGGAGGGGTTTTATGCGCCCGGTCTGGTATCTTGATAGCCTGTGGTTTATGCCCCCCTATAATCCCCCCAAACACAGCATTTTGCACAGAAAATCACCCCGGAAAATTGTGCAAAAAAATTTCCCCAATTCCCCCGTAGGGGGGAATGGGGGAACGGTTTTCGGCCTATTGACGGCCCGAAAAAAGGCCGCTATCATCCGGGGCAAGCGGAGGTCACACGGCCACCGCCCAGCGAACCGCCGCAGGCCGAACGGCCCCGGCGACCAGGAAGGGGGAGGTGAACATGGCCACGCCCAGCGCAGGCGAATTGCTTGTACAGCAGGCCCAGGAGGCCGAGCGGCTCCGGCTCTTGCTACTCGCCAACGAGTGCAAAGATCTTGACGAGTTCCGCCAGCGGCTCCGCGACCTGCTGAACAAGTAAAGCGCCGGGCCACCCCCACCAAGGCACGGCCCGACGCTCTGAACACGGCCCGGGCGGTGAGTTCGCCGCCGCCCGTCCGCCTGTATTCTACCACCGCCGCCCGCAAAAAACAACCGCGCCGGGGCCGCTCGAAAAAATTTCCCCCGTAGGGGGAACGGCCCACCAGCGAAAAAAATTTCAAAAAACCGCTTGACAAAATTCACGCAACAGTGTAAGCTCAAAGCACACCAGGCGACACGCAACAGTGAACGCCGAACACGCGAAAGGCCACCAGGCCGGAAAGGAAAACCGCCATGACAAATAACGAGATTATCTACGAGACCGTCCGCGCCAGTTTCTCCGCCGCCCAGCTCGCCGAGCTGGTCAACGCCACCCACACCGCCGAACAAATCAACGCCCGCCGCGCCTCCGTGAAAATCACCGTTGCCGATGGCAGCGACGAGACCCCCGACGGCATTTTCTTCGCCATGCTGGCCGCCGAGACCTTCCACACCTTCGCCGAGTGGAAGCGCATGGGGTACAGCGTGAAGAAGGGCCAGCACGCCGCCCTGGTCTGCAATCTCTGGAAGTACACCGACAAGCCCGGCAAGGCTGCCCGTGAGGCCGCCGCAGCGGCAGGGGAGGAGGCCCCCGAGGTTGACCCCCATTTCTACATGGCAAAGTCCCACCTGTTCCACGCGCTCCAGGTGGAGAAATCCAAGCGCTGACCCAGCACCCCGGACACCTTCGCGGGCCGCACCGGACAAAGCGACCCGACCCCAGCCCGACAGGGCCACATGAAAAATCAAACTTTCTGGAGGTTGTCAGCATGAAAAAGTTTACCGGATCTTTCACCCCCGACGCGTCCAAGGCCCTGAAAGGCTCCCAGCGCCTGATCTGCCGCACCGACAAGGACGGCGTGGCATATGTGACCAACGGCTTCACCGCCTACAAGATGTTCCCTCACGAATACGCTGCCATCGTCCAGCCCGTCACCTGCTGCGAGGCGGGCAACTACTCCATCCAGAACGGCGAGAAGCGCGACGAGGTGGACTTCAACCTGGAAAAGACTTTCCTTGATTCCGTCAAGGCTGCCAACGACACCGGCGACATGGCCCGCTGCCCCCTGGTTCTCACCCTTGACAAGAAGCGCACCGCCGCCGCCTACTACAACGCCGAAAAGGACTTCGTGGCCCTTTACGACACGCGGTACATCTCCGCTCTTTCCTCCGGCTTTACCCTCCGCGCCCCCGGCCCCACGGCTCCCGCTGTCGCCTACAACGACAACGACCCCTTCGCCCTGATCCTTCCCATCCGGCCCGACGAGAACACGACCCGCGCCGTCAAGGCGTATTTCACCCAGGCCGCCGCGAACAAGACCGACGAGGCCAGCGAGGCCGAACAGCTCCGGGCCGAGATCTCCCGCCTGCAGGACAAGCTGAACCGGGCCGAGACCGGGGCCGCCGCCCTGGAGGAGCGCGTGGAGGAACAGGCCGCCGAGCTGGAGGCCCTGCGCACCGCCGCCGGGCACAACGACACCGCCGACGAATCCAAGCCCGCCACCAACGCCAAGAGCGCCGCCGAAATCATCGCCCAGCGCTTCGCCAGCATGGACGGCGTGACGGCTACCATCAAGGGCGCGCAGACGGCGGCCCCCGTGGTCTGGCTCTCCGGCGACACCGAGAAGCACGCCGACGAAATCAAGGCCGCGGGCGCAAAGTGGAGCGGCAAAAAATCCGCCTACTATGTCCGCGTGGCATAACAACAGCCGAAACGGCCCGCCGGGGCCGTCCGCCGGGAATGGCCGCCCGGCGCTGATGATGGCAGGCCACAACACGAAACAGGAGGTTTTCACCATGACCATGCAAGAAAAATATACCGGCTTCGAGATCCATTATCCCGCCGATCACCCGCAGGCCAACGGCAAATACTTTGGCAAGACCCCGATCTTTGAGCAGGCCCTAAAGGCCGCCCAATCCATCGGCGGGGCACTTTACGGCATAACCCCAGACGGCACCCGCGTTTTCATCCTCTACTGACCCGCAAGGCCGACGCACAACGCGCCGCCGGTGCAAGCCCGGCCCCGCTCCATCAAGGCGGGGGCGCTCATGGGTTTCATCCCACAACACGAAACAGGAGGTTTTCACCATGGCAGCAACACAACGACCGATCCCCGGCACCTTCTCCAAGGTTCCCGGCGGCTACGCCCGCCCCATCAACGAGCAGACAACGCTTTTCGTCCCGGATATGTGCGCCGCCAGTTTCGACGCGGACACCGGCGAACTTCACGGATACGCCCCCGACTATGAGGCCCTTGAGGCCGCGAAAACTCCCGCCGTTCAGGCAGACGCTCCAGGTGAATATTCCTACTGCTACGAAATGCAGCAGCCCCCCACCGGTTGCGACTTCTCCGCCGATCTTTCCTACTACGGCAAGCACTATTTCCTGCGCCCGCTCCGCGACGATCTCCCCCGGCTTCACGGGCGCGGCATTACCTACGACGAGCAGCGCAACACATACACCGTCACTCGCCGAGCTTACGACAAGCTGAAAGAGCAATACCGCATTAGCTACGAAACCTGCCTCGATTGACCCCCGCCCGGACACCTTCGCGGGCCGCACCGGACAAAGCGACCCGACCCCAGCCCGACAGGGCTACAACACAAAACGAGGAGGAAATATCTATGAGCGAGTGGAAAAACGGGAAATCCGTCGTTTACGAAGATCGGCACGGAAACACGAGGTGTGGCGCGTGTTGTTCCCCTCTGTGGTGCAACGACAACGGCGATATGCCGGACACCTGCCCTCAATGCGGCGCTCCTCTCGATTACAGCCCCTACAACGCAGAACGGCACGCGAACTCCACGATTTTCGCCGTTGCCATGAACTACTTCGGCAACTTATCCGAACTGGCCGCCCACCTCGGCGCTTCCGTCGTAGACGACACACTCTGCTTTACGGGCTTGAACGGCTCCCAGGTTTCCGCTTTGATGGAGGCGAACGGTATTGACTACAACTACGCCTACACACCAGAAGAGGCCCGCAGTTTTGATGATTGACCCCCACCCGGAGACCTTCGCGGGCCGCACCGGACAAAGCGACCCGACCCCAGCCCAACAGGGCCACAACACAAAACGAGGAGGCTTCCCCCATGAAAAAGCTATACAAGTACACCGGCACCGTTTCCGCTCACTGCTACCGCCGCAACAACCCCAACGCGCTCCCGTTCATGGAGCTGGTTCTAAGCGATCTTCACGACGACGACAAGGCCCCGATCAAAATCGAGGCGGTGGGCGGCCTGGCCGACTACATCAACGCCATCGAGGGCACTGACGCGGAGGAACGCTATCTCACTGCTGACTGGTACTACGACAGCCTGCTTTACCTTCACCGTATCGAGATCCCCAGCACCGACCCCTGGCGGCCCGCAAAGATTATCGCACAGCACGACGCAATCGAGCCGACCGCTTCCATCTTCGGCCCTTCCGACTACATCGAGGAACCCAAGCCCGGCCCTATGGACAGCGAACAGCACCACGCCTGGTGCGTTTACCTCTCCGAGGACGAATACCGCTACACAGCCCGCAAGGCCGACGCATAACGCGCCGCCGGTGCAAGCCCGGCCCCGCTCCACCTGGGCGGGGGCGCTCATGGGCCACAACCCAAAACCACACAAGGAGGAAACACCATGCACGAACAACTGAACCTGTTAAACGCGGATCTCGACGCGATCATCGACGCGTCCGCCCCCGCCGAACCCCAGCTCCAGGATCAGCCCGACGAGGCCGCGCCCCGTCCGAAGTATTACCCCATCGACGAGAACATGGCCCGCCGGGCGCACGAAATGATGTCCATGCGGGACTACCCCGAAAACCGCGCCACCAACGAATACCGGGCCGCCGTTGACAAGGCCGCTTCCCTGGTGGAGCGCTGCAAGGCAGCCACCAGCCCCTACTACCACGACAAACTGGACGCGCTTCTCGACCGCTACGCCCGCCGTCTGGCCCAGTGGACGAACGACTACAACCGCAACGGGGCCAGCTGCCCCAGCGTGCTGGTTTCCGGCGGCTCCAACTTCCCCGTGAAGAAGAAGAACCGCCAGAACGCTCGGGAGGACAGCTTGTGGCAGGAGTACAAGACCATCGAGGCCATCTTGGACAAGATCAAAAGCACCGGCTCCGGCCCGGTTGACCTGGCCGACCCCCACGCCCGGGAAATGCTCACCGACCAGCTCCAGCGCCTGCAAAACCAACTGGACGAGGGCAAGGCCATGAACGCCCACTACCGCAAGCACAAGACCATGAAGGGCTTCCCCGGCATGAGCGACGACATCGCCGCTCACAATGACGCGGCCATCGCCAGCGCCCCGGCGTTCGCACAGCGCCCCATGCCTGACTTTGAGCTTGCCAGCCTGCGCGGCAAGATCAAGCGGGTACAGGCCCGCATGGCGGAGCTTGACCGGCTCCAGGCCCAGCAGGCCAGCCCCTCCGCCGCCGAGGAGCACGACGGCTTCCAGATCGTCCGCAACGCCGAGCAGAACCGTCTCCAAATCATCTTCGACGGCAAGCCCGACGACGATACCCGGCAGGCCCTGAAACAAAACGGCTTCCGCTGGTCTCCCCGCAGCAGCGCATGGCAGCGCCAGCTCACCGACAACGCCGAGCGCGCTGCCCGCCGGGCACTTGGTCTGGACTGAACCCAACACCCGGACACCTTGGAGCCGCCGCACCGGACAAAGCGACGGCACCCCAGCCATACGGCACAAAATCCGCAAGGAGGTATTTTCATGTACGCACTCGAATACAAGCAACTTTACATCGTCCCGGACGCACTCACCAAGAACAGGACTTGCCAAAGCTACCGCTGGAAGCAGGCTGCAATCTGTGAGGACGCGGCACCGCTCGAAGCAATCCGCGCCACAAAAGCCCGGCCCGATGAATGGCGCGTTGTCCCCATGGGCAACTCTTACGCAATCTGAAAGGAGCATGACAAAATGAATTTTAACAACACGAAATGCCTTTACAGTGTCGGCGATGCTGTTTCTTTGAGCGACGGCAGAAAAGCGATTATCACGGGCCATGGTCTCTACGAAAATCAGTATTGGTGCGAGGTCTACTACAACGGCATTGTCAACCTTGGTGCGGCTGACTATTTTTGCACCTGCGGAACTGGCCCACTGATCGTTTCTCTTCTCCCCGCGGAGGAGGCAGCCGCCATCGCTTCTGCCCTGAAAAACGAGTTGCACAAGTTTGTTTCCAAATATGGCCCGTCCTGCTCCGCCGTACTCTGCCGAAGATACGGCCCAATTTCTCATATCTACGGCTAAAATCCAACTTGTCCGCAACTTTCAAGGAGGTATCACCATGATTGACCACAACAACCACTACGCCCGCTACTGCGAGCTGATGCGCCAGGCCTCCGCCTCCGCTCCTTCCCGGCGGCACGACGGCGGCTACATGGCCGCCCTTTACATCCTCTCCGCCGACCCGGATCTGTACGACCTCGCCCGCGGACGCGTGGGTGAGGTTGGTATCAGCTTTTCCGCCATCCTCACCGCCGCCCGCCGCTTGGAGCTGTCCGACAGCCAGAATACCGCCATCCGGGCCGCCCACAGCCTGTTTAACTCCGGTTCTCGTTCCCAGAATACCCCGCACGACCTCGCGCAGTGCGATTACGACACTCTGGACATCATTGTGGACGCTATGTACATCTGGAAGGGCGGTTGCGTCATATCTTCCAGTGAAAACGGGCTTATGTACCTCGACCGTTCCGAAGAGCGCAAGCGCCGCGGCTTTGAGCGGGCCATTTTCAACGGGCTTTTCATTTCCGCAGATTAACCCTTTTTGTCTGCACTGTTTCGTGCTATAATGCGACAAGAGAACACAAGGAGGCACCCATGGACACAACCCCGACCATTTACCCCGCTTTCCGCCTGGTGGCCCAGTTCGCCGACGGCCAGCGCCTTTATTTTGACGGCCTCACCGAACAGCAGGCCCAGCAGCGCATGGAGGCAGCCCAGGCACGGCACGGCGACATCACATGGTACGACGGCGTTACCGATCTTCACTATGAGAACGGCAGATACCACGCCATGACCCCACCGCCGCCCGCCGTCAACTTGTTCGACCTCACCGAATATCCCGACCCATTCCACGAAAAGGAGGATTGACAATGCCTGTTTCTGACAGCAAGCGGCGCGGCAACGACAAATACAACGCCACCTGCGACTATATCAGCCTGCGGCCCAAAAAGCCCATCGGTGCGGCCATCCGGGCCGCCGCAAAAGCCTCCGGGCAGAGCGTACAGGGCTATGTGCTGCAAGCCTGTGCCCAGCGCATGGCAGGGGAGGGGAGGCCCCTGGAACTCCCCGACGAGGAGCAGAACCTGCCCCAGCGTGATTAAAACCGGCAAAACCGTTATCAAGCCCGGAAACATCGTGATAAAAACCCGGCAGACCGTAATTGAACGGCCCGCCGGGTTTTTCATTTTCGCTTGGTTATGTACAGGTTTCGCCCGATTTTCCGCATCTGGTGCAGTCGTTTTTTCCTTCGGATGTAGTTTCTCACAGCCGCCTCCAGGCTCCTCCACAACACCATGCTCACCTCCATTCGCAAATTGTTTTTCCACACCCGTTCCCCGGTTTGTGGAAACCGAAACGCGTCGCGCGTGCTGTCCCGCTCCAAATGCTTCCTTTATGGCCGTTTCTGCACACGCTTCCACAGTAACTGTTGACCCTCACGCCACGCTCCCTGCACGCCCGCCGCCTGGCAAAAAATCGGCCCATTTTTCCCGGCGCTTATTATGTACGCGCGCGCGAGGCACGGGCCACAAGTTCACCCGCCCCCGGCAGCTCCTCCAGTGCTTCCCCGAAGCGTTCCATGGCCTTGTCGTGCCAGTTCCGTGCCGTGCTGTCTGGGGCGTGAATTTTTACCCCTGTTTTGGCCCAACTGTACCCACATACATAGCGCAGCACAATGACCTGTTTGTACCTACCGTTCAGCCCGTCCAGGCAGTCCCTGATCCTGGCCTCGTCGGCCAGCAGCAGCCGCTCTTTCCCCCTGATCTCGTTCAGGCGATCTCCAACCCCGTGTTCCATCGCTCGTAGACCCAGCGTCTCCGTCGGTTTCCCGGGCGACGATCCGCGCGGCATCCCATCGCTCTCTGTACCACGCAGACAGTTATACTCTTCCTCCAGCTCCTCCCGCTCTTGGCGCAGCAGGCGTAGCATCCCGGGGATCGCCTTGTAGTACAGGGCAATTTGTTTCACATTCTCGAACCGCATCCAGTCGCCTCCCGTTTCTTCTCCCGCTTATTTCACCATCAGTCCAGCGTTTTGCTGAAAAACGGCTCCACCGCTTTGCTGTCGTCCACATCCACCGGCGTGTGGAAGATCCGCTCCATCTCTCTCGCCAGCAGGGCATACCCGTAGTAGTCCCCGCTTTCGGCCCACTCGCCGAATTTTCTAAACGCCGCCTCCGTGGCCGCCACCGTCTCCTGCACGCGCTCTGGGCCGAAGGACAGCGCTTTATGGGCTGCCAGCGCGTAGCACTTGACCACGATCTCCGCCGCCTCCCGCTGTTCCCCCAGCATGGCCCAGTCCTTTGCCGTTTTCGGCCTTTTTGTCACCGGCAGGATGAACCCGTCCGGCAGCAGGTCTCCCAGTTCCTCGGCGAGTTTCTTCTTGGCCCGCTCCATCCCCACGCCGCGCTTGTTCAGGTCGAACCGCTCCAGCTCCGCGTTTGCGGCATCCACCAGGCGCTCCATCCGCCCCTCTCCGATACCGTACCGCTCGTTCAGGGCCGACATGAAGCACAGGGAGATCACATGGCCCGCCGCCTCCCTGTTTTTCTGCACCCGCTCGCTCTGCGGCATCTTATCGGTCAGAAACTTCTTCTGCGCCTGCACCGCCGCGTTCCTCTGGAAGTGCATCGGGATATTCCTCTTCCTGCCCATTTTTATCCTCCTCGTCGATGATGATTTCACACGCCCGCCCGCAGATCGGGCAGAACCTGACGCACAGCACATTCAGCCCGCCTCCTCGGCTCCGGCTGTCCATGCACAGGCGCGGCCTCTCTGCCTCGTCGTACTCCATCCAGAACACCGTGCCGTCCACGGTCTCCAGCCTCTGGTGCCGCTCGCACAGGGCGCACCTCTGCCTGTTCTCCATCGTCATGGTGTTTCTCCCTTCCGCGCCAGCTCCCGCCAGCGTTTTACCTCCTCAGCGCTGTCCGCCGTGATGATCTCGGTGAATTTCCACCCGGCAGGCCGCGCCACCAGCTCCAGGAACACCCGCCGCCGCACAGCATAGTCCCGCTGCATCCGCCGGACAAATTTGCTCTTGACCTCCACGATCTCCACGGCCCCGTCCGCATATACCAGCCGGAAGTCCGCTGTGTATCGCACCGGGCGCAGCTTCAAACTCCCGTATTCGCCCGTCGGGAAGAGGGGGAAGCACGGGTGAGCCTCCCACTCCACGATTTCCCCTTTTGCCACCTTTGGTGCCACGGTTCCGATGTAGAACTCGTATTCCCCCTGACTGTCAAAGTCTTTCCCGGTCGCTCTCGCCGCCCTGGCCGCCTCCAGCATCGGGTCTGCCCGCTTTTTTCCTCCGCGGGCAAGTTGCTGTTCCGCCTGGGCGCGGTATCTCGGCGGCAGGTCGCCCAGCTCCAGGCGCAGGCCCATTTACAGTCCCTCCCGGAGCTTTTCTTGCTGCGTTGCCCTCATGTCCGCCTGATGGAGCGCCAGCACAAGGGCGCACCTTTCCTGCGCTTCTCCCAGTGCGCGGCTCCCGCCCCGGTAGGCCTCGTCGTATGCCCCCATGTGCCATCGGATGGCAAGCGCTTCCTCGTCCGTCAGATCCATGCGCTTCTGGATCAGATAGACCGACTTTTCCCCGTGTCCCATGGGCAGCGTGTCCCGTACCGTCCACCCGTCGCTGTCCCGGTGGTAGTAATTCGCCTTGCACACATCATGAAGCAGGGCGCACACCGCCAGCGTTTGCCCGCCGTACTTCAACGCGCTATGATCAAACAGCAGCTGGTCGTACACATTCAGACTGTGTGCCACCAGTCCGCCTGGGTAAGCGCCGTGGAATCTCGTGCTGGCCGGGGCCTCGAAAAAGTCCGTGCTTTCCAGCCACTCCAGCAGCTTTTCCGCTCCCGCTCGCATTACCTGCGTTTCAAAGATCGCCTTGAACCGCTCTTTGTCCGTCATGTCGTTTTCCTCCTCGTTTTCTTCATGTTTCCTCGTCCGTGCCAGCACTCGGCCCGGCGCAGGATCACAACCGTATGCCGATACCCCGCGTCGTTCACCGTGGTCTCCACCCGGTTCAGGGTGTAGCCCGGGTACTTCTTCTCCCAGAACTCCGCATCGTCTATGTACATCGTGCTGGCTTCCTCCAGCTTCTTCCGGCTCCACTTGCTGTCATTGGGTGGCGGTGTCTTTGGCTTCTCCAGCCCCCGGCTCTGCCTCCAGGAGCGTGCGCACCGCTTGTTCTTGCAGATATACCGCACCAGGCTCTCCACGCTTCCGTGGTCAACATCCAGGTATTCGCCCCGCGTTAGCCCGATCCGCTTCCCGTTCACGCTCCACAGCTCTTCCAGCACATCCCGGGTCAGCCCCTCCGTGTGCTGGATGATGGCGTGGTGGTGGTGCCGTCCGCACACCTTCCCGGCCTCGTCCACGGTGGTGTATTCCGTTGCCGCCACCCACTTGGGCCGCTGCACCCCGTTCTTATCGCACCAGCGGTATAGCCTCTTGATGAAGTTTGTGAAATCCAGGTCTGCCCGCTTTGTGTCCCCCGGCCCCGGCAGGTGTTCGTCGTCATAGGTTCCCGTCCACGAGAAGTCCCGCTTCCCGAAGTTCGTGTTCACCAGCTGCACATGGTATCGCTTTGCCCTCTTGTCGTTGTATGTCTGCTGGGCCAGCGAGGACGCTTCTTTCTTTTTTGCCCGGCGGCTTTCCTTGTGCTTTCTGGCCGAGACCATGTAGAGGTCAACTTCCATGTACTGGGCTGTGTCGTAGCTTTTCCCGCAGATATGCTTTTGTTCCCTGCAATACAGGCCCACGACATCGCCCCCTCTTTTTTCCGTTCCCTCGTGCTTGTCCCTTAACTTACTACCGATATACCAGCCCCAAGTCGCACCATGGCGACTTTATTTTTTCTGGCTATTTTCCCGGTGCCTGACCTCCGCCATCTGTTAAATTTTCCCACTCTCTTTGCCCAGTGTGTCTGACAGGTCTTTCCATAACCATATCCCCATCAGATACCACATTGGGTCGCAGTCTGTTGCGTCGCTCAAAACCATAATCGCAGCCATTACGACTGCCCAGCACACCAGTTTTTTCAGGAACAGCTTCATGAGATCACCCTCTCAACCGTTCCCTCTTCCCCACATGGAGTGAGAGCATCTTTTCCCTCGTCAGCTTGTCCACAACCTTTCCCACATTCCGGCTCCCGTCCATGTCCGCCAGCCGCTCCAGGTTGTGTACCGTCTGCGCCGTCACGAGGATTGAGATCCGGCGCATATTCTTCTTTCCCATGCTCATTTCTCCCAGCTTTTCAAAATCTGCTGCTTTCTCTTAAAGCACCATGTAAAGAACGGAAACAAAAAATTCCGGTCTGTTGTGCACTGCTCGAAAACAGGGCAATCGTTGCATTTCCCGCTCACAATGGCCTCGGATACCGCAATTCCTTCCGCCTGTTTTTCACGCGGGTATTTTCTGTCAAACATTGTTATGAGCTTTTCCATCACTTTTTCTCCTGCTGGTTTCTTCTCCAGTTCTCCAGGTACTCCTCAACGCTCCCCGTGAATCCCGTGCACAGGTACACGCTATGTACCGCCGCGCCCGCACGCTCGCACTCATAGCAGTTCAACCCGTTATTGCATGGCTCCTGACAGAACTGGCACATACACTGGTCGTTTCCGAACTTGCATTGCCTCCCTCTATCCATCTTTCAGCCCCCGCTCCAGCCACTTGCACCGCAGGCAGCGGGCCGCTGTTACTCCGATTTTTGTGCTCTTCCCCAGGCAACAGTTCCGCCGGTAGGATTTATAGCACTTCGGCTTTTTCCGCTTCACTCCGCCGCCTCCTTTCTGCGGTGGAGCGGGCAGTTAAACCGCGTTACCTCTCCCGGCCTCGGCCTGTACTTGCACTCCTTGTCCGCGCAGTCGTTGCAGTCCGGCTTATTCGCCACATCGTCAAAGAACGCCTTGTACCGCTCCGCCTCTCTCTTTGCCTCGTCCCGCTCCTTTTCCAGGTTGCTGATCCTCTTGTTCTGCGCCTCGCAGACCTGTCCCCACCGTATAACGGAGCGCGCAGCCGCCTCATACCTTTCTCTGAAATAGTCCGCCTCATTTTTCAGCGCCCAGTTTTGAAGCATGAGTTCATTCCTGATCTCGGTGTCCGTTCTGCACCGCTCCATCCTTCTTTTCAAGTCCATCTCCCGGCCTCCTATTCGGTTCGATTGAACCTGTTCAAGATCCAGTCCCGATGCCTTTCCATGTCCTTCGACGCTTCATCCTCTACCGCAATCTCCCTCCCGCAGGCCGGGCACAAGTCCCATCCGTTTTCCGTCGGGCCGTCCGCCTCGAAGGTCTCCATGTGTCCGCACGCTTCACACCGCCATGTGTTGTGCTCTTGATCAATGCAGGTATAGATCGTTCCAGATTTCTTCTCTCCTTTGCCCGAATCCGCCAGTGTCCAGAAGTCCCCCTTTACCAGCTCCTTGGCCGCAAAGTGCACGCATCCGGCGCAAATTCCATCCACTGCGTTCTCCGGCCCGTTGTGTGCGCAGTACCGGCAGTCCCCCTGCACAGCGTCCCGCAACTCCAGCAGCCGCTTGACAGCCGCCTCATAGTCCTGCTCCAGCCTCTCCACACAATCCATCAGTCCCTTGTCCCCGTAAGGGCATCCATGATGCTGTTCCGTAGTACAGGCCCTCCGTCCGCAGGCATCAGCCAGCTCAATGATCTCCCGCTCGTTCACTCCTCTTCCTCCTCCACACCGAATGTGCACTCATCACACGACAGCTCCTCATTCGGATTGTCACACGGTCTTTCCTTTTCCCGCTCCCGGAATCCACTCCGGTATTTCATATCAGCATTTCTCCTTCCGCGGTTTGCGCCGCTAACTCTTTCCCGCATTCCGGGCAGAAATTGAGAGGGCACCCATTTCCGTCTTTGATGTAGTCCACGCTTCTCCCGCGCCTATCTCCGCAGAAGAAAAGCACCTCCAGGAGCGCGGCCCTATACGCCCTATCTACATTTTCCTCCCCCTTGGAGGCAAACTTATGGTTTTCCAGTGCTTCGCAAAAAGAACAGTGCTTCATCATATAACCTCCACTGGTTCTCCGAGATATTCTTTCACTATGATTTCATCCACCTTTTCGGCTACTTCGCCCAGGTCAAAGATCATCCGCAGAATCTCCTTCGCCATTTCTTCATTGTCCATGTCCCTGATCTCGTCCGCCCTGGTAAACACCACATCTGGGCACTCTCTTTTCCTTGCCGACTTGCAGGCTTTTCCCCCGTAATCCAGCAGGCACCCTGTCACTCGGCATCTGTCGCACACCTTCATTTTCTACACCTCGCGATCCGGCTGGCGACGGTGGATCTTATATGTCCCGGTTTTGGCGTCCATCGTTTCACCCATGATGTAGTCCTCCAGGTCAAGCCCAGCACCTTCCAGGCTGCTGGTGCTGTATATCTTCCCGTTGACCACCAGCGCCGTTTCTCCGCTCCCGTCCTGGTATTCCAGCCAAACTTCATTGAGATACATTTTGTTCAGGTCCGCTTGCGTAAACGGTTCTCTTCCCGGCCCGGATATGGTGGGCGCAGTCTTAATGACATTGACAAATCCTTCTATGACCTTCCAGCACAGTTTCTTTGCCTTCTCCTCTTCTTCGCCGCAAAATCCGCACATCTGCACCCATTCTTCAATTTGTTCCTCTGTTCCCGCACTTTCAGAGTACGGAAATTCCACCAACTCTTCCGCATCAATCGCCCGCATCGTTCATCATCTCCATCTCAATTTGTGGCTCATAGTTCATCCATACCGTTTCTGTTCTGGCCGCTCCGCCCTCTGCCAGCGCCTTTTTATGCAGCTTCATCCACCCCTGCAGGTGTTTTTCGTAAAGCTCGTTTTCATACCCAGACAGAATCACCGGGCCTGGATGCTCTTTCAGGGCCTCCAGCAGTTCGATGTGCTGCCTATCCTCCACCATGTCCACCACATACTGCTTCCCCTTTCTCGTTGAAACAACATAGGGCGGGTCTGCATATATCAGGACATCTGGGTGTTTGAATCTCCTTATCAGCTCCACCGCCTGGGTCTGTTCTATTTGCGCGTCTTTTAGGCGCTCTGCTGCATCTAATACCCAGCCCGGAAGATTTCTCCAGTATCGAACATCGTACGCATACTCTCTTCCTGCCCGGTCGTTTTTCCACCCGCCTTTATACACGGATGTGCTTCCATGGCTTTGCCAATACCGAACCAGTGTCAGTCTTGCATCTTCAATCCCGCACGCCTTTCCTCCCGCTTTGAACCTACTCCACGCCCGCTCGTACTCCTCCCGGCTGTATGGCGTAAGCGCCACCGCGCAAGCCAGTTCCTCCGGCCATTCCCTCACGCACCGGAACAGGTTCACGATCTCTCCGTCCAGGTCATTGATGGTCTCAATCCTGCTCGGCCTCTTGTTGAAGAACACCGCGCCGCTTCCGAAGAACGGCTCCAGGTAGCTTTTGTGCGGCGGCATGAGCGATATGATCCAGTCCGCCATCCTCCATTTGCTTCCAGGATATTTCAGGACTGGCCGTTTCTTCTCGCACACCATCCGCTCACCCCCATTTGATCGCCTGTCCGCACTGTCCACAGAACCGGTTCCGGTTCCCGTCCTCGTTGTACAGGAACTCTCCGCTCCCGCACCTCTGGCAAGCCTCCACGCGCTCGTCTCCGTCCGGGTGAGGGGAGAGGGGCACCATCTTTTCCAGCGCCGCCCGTCCCATCTGGCAGGCTTCATTCACCGGCTCCAAGCTCTCGTATTCCTCCAGGTGCTCCGGGTCAAGAATTTCCCGTGCTCTCTCGATGTCCATTTTTTCTTTTTCCTCCCTTGCCAGCTCCACTCTTGCTTTCATCATCAGCCACGCCCGGATGCACCGCTCGCAGGTATTGCTTCCGAGATACCCCCGCTTGCACCCCTCTGGATCTTCGCGGCGGCAAAGGCCGTCCGCCACCATGATCCTTGCGGCGATCTTCACCGCCCTGGCCTCCACGGTTTCATCCTTCATGCCCTCGCCCTCCGTTGTAGACCACCACCATGGACGGAAACGGCGCTGGCGGATAAACAGTCCCATCTTCGTCCTCGAACCGCAGCCGCCCGCGCACCCACCGTATTTCCGCGTGGCCCAGTATGTAATCGTGAAAATAGCTCGTGTCCGTTCTGGCCGGAATGAGCAGTACAATGGTGGTTCCGCTCTGCGCTTCCTCCCACGCCTTGCGCACCCACTTCCCGATTTCTCTGCCATACGGCGGGTTGCAGAATACAGCACCCCCCCCCGCAGGATTCCACGGGCTATGCAGCCCGTCCATCTCCGGGCTATAAAACGCGGCGCACTTGGCGCTTTTCTCCGTGGCCGCCGCGTCCAGGGTGAAGTGAAATTCTTTGTCCAGCTCCCGGAAGAAACCTCCCGGCGTGCAGTAGTCCATCTTTTTGGAGGACAGCAGTGCTCCGTTCATTCCCCCGCATCCTCCATTCCGATCTGTTCCTCGCCGCCTTGGTGTTCCGTCTCTTCCACGGCCCCAGCACGCGCCCGCTCGCGGTAGAGCTGTTCCGCACACATCGCCTCGAACTCCGCCAGCTGGCCCAGGTACTCCTCGCTCACTACCTGCATTGGCATGATCGCCGCCAGCAGGTTAAGGCCGTCGTGCACCGCGAGATACCGCTGCCCGCTCGTCATGCGGCGCACCGTGAACATGATGTAGTCGCTGTTCTCCACCTCGTCCATGATGGGCGACAGCAGGCTTTCCCGGTAGAAGATCAGCTCTCCGTCGTCGCACCGGCAGCAGGCGGCCCAAATCCCGTTCGGAGCTGCCATTACCCGCACCTTTTCCGCCCGCTTCTCCTCCTTCTCGTAGTCGGAGAGGTTCATTCCCATCACATTTCGGACGCTCTCGAACCATTCTTCCTCCAGATACACCTTCTCCCAGGCCTTTTCCGGCACATCCAGAACCGTGCGCACCTGTTCTCGTCCTTGCATCCTCGGCAGGTTGGTAGCTCGGTAGAATCCGTGCCCGTTCCCCAGCCAAATCCCACTGTCCTCCACATCTGCCACGATGCAGCGCCCGGCGTTCTTTACCAGCTTTACGAACTTGGATATTTTCATTGATCGGCTCCCCCTTTAGGCCAGCAGAAAAAGCCAGCACAGTTTAACCAGAGCAGCAGGCACGATGATCGCCGCCGCAATCCAAAGGCAGGCGATCACCATGACGATAACGCCTACCGCAAACCCTCCCAGCCCTGGTGTAACTTTGTTTTGATTTCCCATGGTATTCTCCCTTTCTCGCCTCGCTCACGCTCGGCGTTCAGTGATTCAGGTTTCAGTGTTCAGTGCTTCACGAAAAAAGCGGAGCGCCCGCCAACGCCCGTGCTGACGTAGGAACGGGGGTCGGAGAGGTTCGAGCTGAACACCCCAGCGTTGGCCCCATTGTGCCAGCGGCCGCCGCGAATCAGGCAATACTCTCCATCTGTGCTGTCCATCCAGCAGTAGCTTTCTTTTTCTCCCGGATAAAGCGCAAGTGCTTTGAGCTGTTCGCTTTCGCAACGCACTTTCACATCGCCCCATCTGCTCCCCGTATATCCCTGCTCATGGTCTCCGGTGGTAATCACCACTTCGTCTCCCTCAACGCCTCCATACACGGGCTTTCCGGCATCATCTGTCACGGAGCGCCAGTCCTTACCGTTTTCCGAAAGGTCTGTTTCCGGCAGCGCCGCATCGTTGTTTTGTGCAGCCTGAATGGCTCCGTTCACAATGCGGCATCCCCGGCAGAACTCCCAGACATTTCCGCACAGGTCATGCACGCCAGTTGGCGTATGGTCGTGTGTCCACGTTGCCGGGCCGCTGCCCGTCAGCGTTTTGCCGTAGCTGCCATCCACAATGACTCCTTTTTCCTTGGAATCCGCGTGCCATTTCCCGTAATCCGTGTTTCCGTGCGGCAGCGTCCCCAGCTTCGCACTGATATTTGCAAGCAAGCCCCATTCTGCTGCGGTCATACAGTGCCAGCCTTCCCCCTTAGAGAAACAGGCCGACGCAAAGTCCTCCATCTCCATATTCATCGCCGGTTCCATCAGCGGGAGGCTGTACGGCTTCCCGTTGATGATCGTGTTCGGGTACACGCTGATGTAAATTTCGTCATACACCTCGCCCCCGATAATAAAGGCCGGGTGTACTGCATCGCTCCCGCCCTCGAACAGTTCTGCATTGGTCACGCGCTTAAACCGGTGCATGATTGATGGTATACCGGCATCGTCATAGATTGCTACAACATCCCAGTCCACGCCCGCCTGGACGTTCTGAATCACCGGTTCAGCCTGGCACTGATCGTCGCCGGTTTCGTCTGTGTGCTTTGCATCCTCTCGGATATAGTTAAAAAACGCCTCGGCCTGTTCTTTGCAGAATTGCGGCTTCCCTTCGGCACTCATTCGCAGGCCGAAATAACTCATTTCTGTTCTGGACATCATTATTACCTCCTCACTCCAATAGTGACGTATGCCGTTCCATTCTTGTTCAGCTCCATATCCACCGGAGCCTTGCACTCCAGACAGGTGTGCGTGATTCTTGCCGCTGTGGCGTTGGTCTTGTACCGGAAGCTCTTCCCGCACTTGCAGTGCATATACATGGGCCGCAGATTTTCCAGCGCGGTTTCGTGCCCGCACTTGTCGCACCGGAAACTGTAAGTCTCCCGCTTTGAGCAGAACGCTCGCACCTCTCCGCACTCCTCGCAAACCACCATCAGGAACCCTTTGTACGGCCCCTGTCCCTCGTCCGGGTTCGGCGCGTTTGTGGTGTTCCATGTCTCCCTGGCTCCGAACATCCGTTCCACGCGGCTTTTCTTGTTGGTCTCCCCGCCGTCTCTTGTAGGAATAGTCTCCTGTTTACGGATCTCCATTTCATAATCGTTCAGCCGCGCCAGCACCAGTTCGATTCCTCGGCGGGGGTGCACCTGACCGTTCGAGTTTCTGAATGTATACCGCTCTCCCGGCTTCTTTTCATCCTCCAGCTCGCACAGCTTGTTCACCGCTTCTGCGTAGCTATGCCCACCGCAGATTTCAATTTCACCGCTGGCAGCCCGGTATGTGATCGCATCCCGGTTTGCACCCGCTCTTTCCCCGGTGCTTCCGTACCCGCCCCGGTCTTTGTTCCCCAACTGCTCCACCTGTTCAAACTCGATGGCCGGGGCCTTTTCCATGAGGCGGAACTGGCAGACGCGCGTTCCCTTCGGAATGGTCGTCCCTTCCTGGCGCAGGCATACGGCGGGGAACCCCCACACATCGCCGTCGCCGCAGTAGTCGTTCTCGATCACGCCCATGCTGTTGGCAAGCAGCACGCCCCACTTTCCGAAGGTAGAGGAGCGAGGCACGATGTGCGCGTAGTACCCCTCCGGGATTTCAATAGAAACACCCAGGGAAATGATCTTGTACTCCAGAAATTCCAGGTGGGTCTCCTCTGCTGTGCAAAGGTCAATCCATTCTCCGTGAACCTCCGGCAAGGGGTTTCCATGGGTGTTGATTCTCACATTCATATTCACTTTTCCTCCGATCATCTTTTGGTCTTTTTGCAGAACTCTCTCGGCTTGACCACCGGGCCGTCCTCCGGCTCCGCTTTCCAAACCTGTGCATCCCGTATCTCCGTCCAGTCGCAGCCCCAGTATTCCGCCGCGTTCATCAGCGCGGCCAGGTTGGAGCTGTGCGGAACTACCACCGTTCCTCGTTTCGGGTGTTCCACGCGTGCTCTCCCCGGGGCGTTCCACCGCTCCTCCCGCACGCGCTCCATCGCCCTACCGTGAATGTTCTCCCGCTCGTCCATTACTCGATCTCGCCCCGCTCGCGCATACGGCGCAGCCATTCCGCCTTGTCCTCCTGCCCGTAAAAGGCATGGCCCATCCATGCGCCCAGGGCTATCAGTGCAATTCCCGCCGCGCCCAGTGCGGCCATCCCCCACAGGGCCTCTTGGCTCTCCATGCCCATCAGCATCACAAACCCCGCCAGCCCGATGAACCCACCAGCTACTTCCCGGATGTGCGTCCGGCTTCTCTGCTTTGCCACACACTGCTCCCGCCTCCTGGCCCGGCGCTCCTCTGCTTTCTCCAGTTCTTCCGCCCCGCGGTATATGTTCACCCGGACGCTTCCCCGGCCTCTTTCGATCTCGCAGTACATGGCTTTCATGCAGATTACCTCCCTTATCTTTCGCTCGCAGCCGTCCGTCTCCGGCGGTAGTTCTCAATGACCGTCCTCTGGGCAAGCTCCGCGCTATACCCCATTCGACCGTTCCCGTCCATCTCTCCCGTGTCCCCGCGCTTCAATTCGTTGTACACGGTAGACCGGTGGACTTTCAGCGTCGCGGCGATCTGCTCGATTCCGCGTCCTTTTCCATAGAGCGCTTCCAGCTCCATGCGGTCTTGCAGGTTCAGATGCCTCTTGGTCAAGCCGTTCTCCTCCTTTCCCACTACATTTTGGGTAAAAAAATAAATGCGGGAAAACTCGCATCGAGTTCTCTCGCATTTATTCTAAATATTCAGCGCTTCCGCTGTCTTTTCTCCTTCATTTCTGCTCTGTTGAACAGTCTGTATCAGGTTTGCGCTGGCACCTTGGGCACTTCCTGCATAGGATGGGGCAAAAAGGAGGTATTCCCATGCCAAAAATCTATCTCTCGCCCTCTACCCAGGAAAATAACCTCTATGTCAATGGCGGCACGGAGGAGGAGTGGATGAACCGTCTGGCCGACGCCATGGTACCCTACCTCATCTCCAGCGGCATCCAATTCACCCGTAACACGCCGGATATGACCGCCGTTTCCTCCATCGCCGCCTCCAACGCCGGACAGTACGATCTCCACCTGGCCCTCCACTCCAACGCAGCCCCCGACGGGCAGTACGGCCAGATCCGGGGTATCATCGTCTTCTATTACCCCACCTCTGCCAAGGGACGCCGGGCAGCCGTCATCATGGCCGACAACCTGAAGACCATCTATCCCCTCCCCAACAATGTCCGGGCGGAGAGCACCACCTCCATCGGTGAGGTGCGCCGGGTGCGGGCGCCGTCGGTCTTTCTAGAGCTGGGCTACCACGACAATCCGGACGACGCGGCCTGGATCAAAAACAACCTGGAGCCGGTCGCCCGCAACCTGGTTCTCTCCCTCACGGAGTATTTTGGCATCCCCTTCCTCACGCCTGTTCCGGCGAAGCAGGGTGTGGTGGATGTGAGCTGGGGCTATCTCAACATCCGCAGCCGTCCCGACACCTCCGCCCAAGTGATCGCCAAGGCCTACGACGGCGCCCGTCTCACGGTGATCAACCAGTGGCAAGGGTGGTATCTGGTCCAGTTTGACGGCGTTGTGGGCTATGCCAGCAGCGACTTCATCACCCTGCTCTCCTGAGCGGAAGGGCGTGCCATGGTTATCCATGTGGTCGCCCAAGGCGACACCCTCTTCTCTATCGCCCAGACCTACGGCGTCCCCCTCTCCCTTCTGGCCATTGACAACGGTCTCTCAGCCCCCTATCGTCTGGCAGTTGGGCAGGCGCTGGTGGTTCAGTTTCCCCGACTGACCCACACCGTCCGGCCAGGTGAGACCCTCTTCTCCATTGCCACCCAATACGGCATCTCCCTTCGGCAGCTGCTGCGCAACAATCCGGTGCTGGGCGGCGGCTCCCTTATCTATCCGGGCCAGACGCTGGTCATTGCCTTCCAGGGCGAAAAGCTGGGGGCGCTCACGGTCAACGGCTATGCCTATCCTTTCATTGGGCAGGGTGAGCTTCAGGCCCTTCTCCCCTATCTGACTTATCTCACTCCTTTTACATATGGCATCACCCCACAGGGCAAGCTGATTCCCCCGGATGACAGCCAGCTGATTTCCATGGCACGCCAGAGCGGCGCCGCCACACTCCTCCACCTCTCCACCCTTACGGAGGAGGGCGGTTTTTCCAATGAGCTGGCCAGCCTGGTGCTCAATGATATGGCTGTGCAGGATGCTCTGATAGATAATCTGGAGCGGACTGTACTGGAGCGGGGCTACCGGGGCCTGGATGTGGATTTTGAGTTTGTTTTCCCCCAGGACGCCGGTTCCTACGCAGACCTCCTCGGGCGGCTCTCCGCACGCTTCGACCCCATGGGCTACCCGGTCATCGCTGCACTGGCCCCCAAAACCTCCCCCGACCAGAAGGGGCTTCTCTATGAGGGGCACAACTACCGAGCCATCGGCGAGGCTGTCAACCGAGCGTTTCTCATGACCTATGAGTGGGGCTACACCTACGGCCCACCCATGGCGGTGGCACCTCTGCCCAATGTGCGGCAGGTGGTGGAGTACGCTCTGACGGAGATTCCGGCGGAAAAGCTGTGGCTGGGCATCCCAAACTACGGCTATGACTGGACGCTCCCCTTTGTCCAGGGTGAGAGCCGGGCGCAGTCCCTTTCCAGCCAGGAGGCCGTGGCGCTGGCCATCCGGTACGGCGCGGAAATTCAGTACTCAGCACAGGCTCAGTCGCCCTTTTTCTATTATACCGACGAAAACGGCGCCGCCCACGAGGTCTGGTTTGAGGACGCCCGCAGCATCCGGGCCAAGCTGTCTCTTGTGCCCCGATACGGTCTGAGCGGCGTGGGATACTGGAATCTGATGCGTTCCTTCCCCCAAAACTGGCGGGTCCTCAACGCGCTGTACGACATCCTGGACCCATAGCCCTGCAAAATTGGAGGAATGCTGTCATTCATAATTTGTTCATTCCATGTTCTCAAACTGTCCATCACTTTCCTTCAAAACGTGGTATCCTTACAGATGTCAGGAACCCATACGACTGACCTCCTCTCTCTTTTTCAGGAACCTACACTGTCTCCCCGCAGAGCGGCAATCGCTCTCTGCGGGGCAGACAGACCACAATTTCGGCGTCTTTTTCAGGCGCTTTTTATAGAGGCAACGCTTGAGACGCGGCTCCTGCCGCGTCTTGTTTTTTGCCTGAGAAATTTTTTCGGGAAATTTGAAATTTCCTCTTGCATTTTGTTTTTTCCTATGCTATTATAGTCAAGTCGTCAGCGAGCGGTTGAAAAAATCGTCAGCAAAGCGATATGCGGCTGTAGCTCAGTTGGATAGAGTGACTGGCTACGAACCAGTAGGTCGGGGGTTCGAATCCCTTCAGCCGTACCA
>CABIYL020000019.1:0-3031 GCA_902362925.2 Clostridiales bacterium
TTCTCCTAAGATTTCAGGCTATAAAGCCCTTCGACTTAGTGCCTAACCTTTTCAGTTAGGAACGTGTCGCACGGTTGTCCGAGCCGTAGCCCTCCAGCAAATTCACCACGCCCCACACGCCAAGGCCAGCGCCGAGGGCCACAACGAGGGTCTGCAAAGTGTCGATGGCAGAAGAAAAGAACTGCATATAGCCTCCATTTCTCCGGGGAATACCCGGACATGAAAAAAGCCGCCTACATAGGCGGCGCTTGCCGCACCTTGGGACAATTTGTCCCGAAGTGCTGTTTATACAAAGGCGTCCGGGTCATCGAGATCGTCATAGTTGAGGATGTCCTCGTCCTCGTCTGTGAGCGCCTCGTCCGGCACGGTCGCCTCGTACACCTCACATTCCTCGACCAGCCCGGGCCGCCTGCGGCGGTTGATGAGCTTGTCGAGGGAAAAGGCGTTTTTCTGTTTGTCGGCCTCCGCCGTGTACTTGTAGTTGGGGTGCTGCTTCAAATCGTACTTCTTGGAATAGAACGGGGGCAGGCCCCGGAGCTGCAAGATGCACCTGTCACCGGGCATGGTAGCAAGCTCGCTGGGGGTCATCAGCTCCCGGCCCAACCGCTGGTTGTTCTGGCTGTAACTTTCCGACTGCCCCCGTGTTCGGCCATCCGTCTGCATGGAGATCGTGGCCTTGCCAAGCCAGTTTTCGGAAATCTCCTTGATGGTGGAGCTTTCCCGCCCGCCGAGAAAAATCACGCTGTCCATGTTGCCGAGGATGGTTTCGGCGTTCTTGTCATAGATGGCCTTGCATTGGGCCAACTGCTGATAAAAGAGGGTCAGACTGACCTCCCGGGAGCGAATCACGGCCACCAGCTTTTCGAGGTTTGGCACCTGTCCCGTGTTGGCCGCCTCGTCCCACAGCACCCGTACATGATGGGGCAGGCGGCCTCCGTGAACATTGTCTGCCCGTTCGCAGAGAAGATTGAACATCTGCGAAAAGGCCAGCGCCACCAGAAAATTGTAGGTGCTGTCGGTATCGCTGATACAGAAGAAAGTGGCCGTGCGCCTGTCGCCCATGCGGTCAAGCTCCAGCTCGTCATAGGACATGATCTCCCGGAGTTGGGGAATGTCAAAGGGGGCCAGCCGGGAGCCGCAGGAAATCAAAATACTTTTTGCCGTTTTGCCCGAAACGAGTTGTCAAGGACTTTTTAATCAAATTCACAAAAATGCCACAAAAAAAGTGCCAGAAGCACTTTCATGCTCCTGACACTCAGGCGGGTGGGGTTACTTTTCCCCGGCAAGGATTTTTTCGCAAACGGTCTGGTATTCCGGCAGCCGTTCAAGGAAGGAGTTCCAGCGCCGCTTTATCTCGGCCAGTTCCAGAGGATCAGCGGTCTGTTCGGTGTGGTCGTTGCCGGTCATCTGCAACACATCCATCGACACTTCGGAAAACAGTATCCGGGCAAGCTGCTCGGCGGTATAGATGATTACATTCTCCGCAATATACCGTTTCTCCGCGCCGATTTTCAGGAGCAGATAGCCCAGCTTGTCAGACCAGAACCATTCCAGATAAAGGCTTTCCCGGATGTAGTCGGCAAACACCGCGTAAACCCTCTCAATCTCTTTCTTTTCCATTTCTTCGTACAGCATTTTCATGTCCTCCTTGGCTAAAAGTTTTGGTGTGTACCATCATCAGTTTAACACAAGGCGGCTGGCTTTATCAGCCGGTCACATCTGCTGTATCTCGTTTTTGAGCATACGCTTGATTTTGTCGCTCATGGTTTCAGTGCTGGTATCGCTGAAATGGACGCGCACCTTGTAGGTGGTTTTGCCGATTTTCTTTACCAGCGCGGGGGCGTCCTCCGGCGCTCTGGCCGTGGTGGTGTCTGCGGTCTGCATGGTGCGGGTTTCTTCGCTCATGGCGCTCCTTTCTCCGGGCGGGGCTGCGCCGTCCGGCAAAAATTACTCATGCTTACGGTTCACAATGTCTTTCGCCGCCTGCTTGGTGGCTCCGGCGTTTTCCTCCCGGAAATTCTTCCCGGCAAAGAGGATCGGGGCGCACCGTTCCAGGATACGGTCATAGATACGGGCATGGGCCAGGTCAGACGGGTTCTTGAGTTCGTCCAGTTTCAGGTTGGTGGTGATTATCATGGGCCTGCGGCTGCGGTAGCGGCTGTCAATGACGAAAAACATCTGCTCCATCGCATACTCGGTACTGCGCTCCACACCCAAATCGTCAATGATGAGCAGGTCGTACTCGTCAAAGCTGGCGATAAAGTCGGCCCTGTCCTCGGAGAACATCCCCGTCAGGCGGTTCAGGATGGTGGGAAAGTTCGTCATCAGCACCGGCACATCCCGGTCAAGCAGGGCGTTGGCGATACAACCGGCGAAAAAGGACTTGCCGGTTCCCACATCCCCAAACAGCAGCAGGCCGGTGTTGTTCTTGTAAGCCTCCTTCCAGTTCTCCACATAGGCGCGGGCCTTGTCCATCAGAGGATTTTGGCCGTTGTCGTTGGCAAAGGTGTAGTCGTACAGATAGCGGTCTTGCAGGCCCTGGGCCTTCCGGCGCTTGATACGCTCCATGCGGCGCTGCCGTTCCTCGGCGGCTTTGCGCTGTTCCTCGGCCTCCCGCTGGCACTGGCAGATACAGCGGGGCATGAAGTAGCCGGGTTTCCCAAAGCATGGCACAACGGTCTGCCTCTGGCCGCCGCACCTCTTACAGTGAATGAGGCCGTCTGCCGGGTCTATGTACTCGTCCCCGGCCAGTTCCACACCGGCGGCTGCCTTGTCGATCAGCGCCCGGATTTCTGCGGTAATCTCCATCATACGGTTTCATCCTCCTTTACGCTGTAATCCCGGTTGCGGGTGGGCGGGGCCGCTTTCCTGGCGTCCTCACCGGCCCAGCGCCGGATGGTGGCGGCATGGCTTTGATACCGCTTGCCGGTAGAAGCCATATACTCGGACAGCTTTTCGATGTACTGGCCCCATACGGTGGGAAAACTGGCCTGCAAGTCCGCCAGTTCCTCGTCCGTCAGGAAAACATTCT
>CABIYL020000019.1:3256-4043 GCA_902362925.2 Clostridiales bacterium
CAGCACTTCCACAAGGCCCAGCTTCAGGAAGATTTGCAAGGCCCTCTCCACAGTGCCAATCTGCTGGCGGGTGATGGTGGCGATCATCTGCGCTGTGTAGGGGATATTCTCGTCAAGCTGGAGCCGCCCGCCGTGTTTCAGGGATTTCAGATACAGCTTGAGCAGGATATTGGAGTACAGCACACCGTCCTGCATACTTTCCAGCAGCACGATGGAGTCATCGTCAAAATAGTTTTCTTTGAGTTTCAGGTAGTAATATTTTCGATTGTCTGACATGGGTTCCTCCTTGGGGTTCGTTTTGGGCTTCTGTACGCATTTAGAGGGCCGTTTTGGGGGGCAGAGGATAAATCTATCAGGCCCCCGCCGACACCCTCGAAAAAGTCCTTGATTTACAAGGGGTTTTCGGCCCCTAAAGCGTGACACTTAGCCCTCTGTTTGCGCTTGCGCTGGGCGGCCTTGATACGCTTCATGCGCCCGGCACATTCCGGGCAGTATTTGGCCCGGTTGGAGCCGGGGGTGAACAGCGCCCCGCAGACGGCGCACCGCTTGGCGTCCAGGCGGTGGAACAGGGCCGTTTCCAGTTCTCTGTCCAGCGGCAGCACCGCCGCCCGGAACCACCGGCACAACAGGGAGTAGGAAATGGACTGGACGCAGACACATTCCTCCCCATCGTCCAGCGCGATACAGTTGCCGCCGTCATAGTTGCAGCACTCATGTACCAGCCGCCGCGCTCTGCGGTACTGGCGGTAGTCCATGACGGGGATGGGTTCAGGCTTGCTTTTCTTCA
>CABIYL020000019.1:4286-6249 GCA_902362925.2 Clostridiales bacterium
TAAAAGTACCAGCAGAAAGGGGTTGATGATATGGCTGGAAATACCACAAACATCAGTATCCGCATGGACGCGGATTTGAAGGCACAGGCCGACGCCCTGTTTGCGGAACTCGGCATGAATTTATCCACGGCGTTCAACATCTTCGTGCGCCAGTCGCTTCGTGAGGGCGGCATTCCCTTTGAAGTGAAGCTGGAACAGCCCAACAAGGAAACGATTGCTGCCATGCTGGAAGCGGAAAGGATTGCAAAAGACCCGTCTGTAAAGGGCTACAATGACCTTGACGAGTTGTTTGCCGACCTGAAAAAATGAGGAAAACAAAGTACACCGTCAAGTACACAACCGGCTTTAAGAAGGACTACAAACGGGCGATCAAGCGCGGCCTGAAGATTGAATTGCTGGAGCAGGTCGTGGCGCTGCTGGCGATGGGTGAACCGCTGCCGGAGAAGAACCGCGATCACGATCTGTCCGGCGATTGGGTGGGCCATCGGGAATGTCACATCCTCCCGGATTGGCTGCTCATTTACCGCATCGAGGATGATGTGCTGGTTCTGACGCTTGCCCGCACCGGGTCGCACAGCGACTTGTTCGGCAAATAAACCGTCTGCCGCCGTATGGGTGAAACCTGTACGGCGGTTTTTCTGTGTGTAAAAGGGTGTCGTGAAACGCGACGCACCTCAAAGGGGTCGCCAAAACGCCGTACCCTTTACCGCTCCGGCCCCCGGTCGCGGGGCTTGTCCCGTTCCTGGCGGGCCAGTTGGTCGGCGGCCTTGCGGAGCCGTTCCACAGCTTTCAGCTCCTCCCGCATGGCTTTCATGTCGATGCTGTCTACCTGTTTCTGGGCGGTCAGCAGGTCGATCTCACGCCGCCATTCCTTCGGGTTGATTTCTTCGCCGCTGGCTTTCAGTTCTTTCAGATACCGGGCCGCCGCGTCATAGAGGATCAGTTCCCGGCTGTGGCGCTGCTCGAACAGTTCCCGTTTCTCCGGCTTCACCTTGGCAAACTGCTTATGGACGGTCTTGTACTCGTTGTACTGCGCCCACATCTCCCCCCGCTCCGTGAGGACAGCGATCCGGCGCTCGGCCTTAACGATCTCTCGCCGCAGGTCATAGTAGCGGGTATTCATGTCGGCAATTTTTTCATGGAGCTGCTGCATGGATTGGATGCCGTTGGCATTCAGGAAATTGAACAGGGCGGCGCTCTCCTGCAAAGCCCGTATCTTGCCGGTGCGGGTGTCAGGCCGCTTGAGCTGCTGCTGGGTCTCCCACAAGTCAACCATGCTGGGCTGCTGGCCCTCCGGCTTCTCGGCCTCGGCCTTAGACCAGTTGTAGAGGCGGGTAATGCGGGCCTTGATTTCTTTCAGCAGCTTGTTGTCGGCGGCGATCTGCCGGTTGACTTCCCCCTTGTCTGTGCGGATACCGCGCTTCTCCATCTGGCTGGCCGCTGGCCCCAGGTGGACAGAGGGGATTTTATCAATGCCACGGCGCTTGTAGCTGCGGTGGTCTACCAATGCAGGCTGACCGGCGGCCTCCAATGCCCGGTTGGTATAGGCCGCCCATGCCGCCCGCCAAATCTCCACATTCCCTTTGTCGTTCCAGTCGGTGGTGTCCTCCCGGTGGTTCTTCCAGCCGCCTTTCCCATCCGGGATACGCTGGCCGTTCTCGTCCAGGTCGTATGCCTTGCGGCACTTTGCGCCCCATGCGCCATTTTCTTTCAGGGGCCGGACGGTCAGCATGATATGAACATGGGGGTTGCCGGTTCCCTTGTCATGGATGGCGAAGTCGGCGCACATCCCCTTGTCCACAAAGTTGTCCTTTACATAGGCCCGGACAAGGGCAAGCTGCTGTTCCCTGGACAGTTCGCGGGGCAGGGCCGCCTCAATCTCGCGGGCAAGCTGGCTGTCCCTGGCTTTCTCGATCTGCTCCACACTGTTCCAGAGGGTGGAGCGGTCTGCAAACTCCGGCGG
>CABIYL020000019.1:6563-46575 GCA_902362925.2 Clostridiales bacterium
CCCCATCGCGGACGAAGTACGCAACAGCCCCCGGCAGGGCGCACGACACCGGCAACGGTGTATAAGTGCGCCCTTGTAAACAAGGGACTTACGGCTTGTCCCCGGATTTCGGCAGTTTTGCGGCCAGTTCCGCCGCCCCCGGAAGATGGGACAGGGCAATCAGGAACGCCTTGACCTCTACGCCGGGAAGGTCGGAGGCCAGAGGAAAAATGCCCTCCAAAATGGCCCCGCGCTCAATTAGGCGGCGGGTGCGGGCCTTGCGTTCCTCATTGCGCTGCTTGTTCTCCAAAATCTTCTGGCGGTTCTCAAGCTGCCGGATCTCCTTCAGGACTTCTTCGCGCTCGTCTTTTTTCTGTTTCGCTTGGGCGGTAATTTCTTTGTGCATATCGCGTCCTCCTTCAGCGGCTCCATCCAGCCGCGCTTGATAAAATATTTCCGTAGTTTCAAAATGGCGTCCCGGACGGTATTGGTAACAAGGCTCACACTGGCAATCCCCTCGTCCTCCGCAATCTCCCGGTACTTCTTGCCCTCCACAAAACAGGCGTGCAGGCGGCGGGCCTGCGTGGGCGTTAAGGTGGCAAGGGCCTCCCGGAGCCGCTGCAACATCAATTCATGGACTTCTTCTTGTTCCCGGCGTGTTTCTTCTTCCAGCAGAGTGTCCTCAGCGGAGAGGGCATGAGAGAGCAGGTGGTATTCCAGACCGGGGGAATAGTCCATCGAGTAAGTATGGCTCCATAGCCGCTGCTCGGAGTTGTGGTCGGTGCGCCATTCCTCCGCGATGGCGTCGGCGATCTCGTCCGGCAGTTCGATGAAGGTGTCTGTTTCGTAGAGGGGGTAATAATACTTTTTCAGGTTGATGGTTTTCATAGGCCGCTTGTCCATTTCCGGCGCATGAAGTACCGGCGCAGCCGCCGGAGCGCCGCATGGATGGACTTCCCCGCCTGGGATGGAGTGATACCTTCCATCGCGGCAATGTCCTTCACTTTCATCCCCAGCATATACCGGGCATGGACGCGGCGGGCCTGCGCTGGGGTCAGAGAGGAAATGGCCTCATAGAGCCGCCGGAGCAGTTCAGCATATTCGGCCTGCGCCTCCTTTTCCATCAGGCAATCCTCCGGCGATGGCTGCGCCCAGCCGATGGCGGCATTCTCAATCCCATCATCGCAGTCAAGGGAGTAAAACGCCTTGTAGCGGTACATCTTGCGCTCCCTGGCGGCCTCGGCCCGCTTGTCCATCAGGAACGCTTCAACGATTTCATCCGACACCTCCACAAAGGTGTCCTCGGTACAGAACGGGTAATACTGTTTGAGGTTGATGGTCTGCATAGGCCCGCCCTCACTCTGCCGGGAAAAGGCCGTCATAGCAGCGGCGCATATTCCGCAGGCCCCGCCGGATGGCAACGCTGACCTTGCTGCTGTCTACGCCCTCCCTCCGGGAGATTTCCGGCTGGCTGATACCGGCGATGTAGTAGGCTCGGACGCGGCGGGCCTGTGTGGGGGTGGCATGGGCCAGGGCCTCCGGCAAGGCGGCCAGCAGACGCAGATGGGCGGCCCGTTCCTCGCGCTCCAAAAGGATTTCCTCCGGCGATCTGCCGTGTT
The DNA here is from genome assembly GCA_902362925.2 of Clostridiales bacterium. Classification (GTDB taxonomy): domain Bacteria; phylum Bacillota; class Clostridia; order Oscillospirales; family Oscillospiraceae; genus Pseudoflavonifractor. The sequence continues at coordinate 8,162 of CABIYL020000019.1, forward strand.
CCAGCGCGTAGTTCTCCGTCCAGCTATATGCGTCCAGGGAATAGTAGGCGCGGTGGTAGACCTTCCGGCGTTCATAGTTGTTCATCTCGCGCTGGGCCTGCCGCATGGCCTCCCAAACTTCATCGCTGACTTCCACGAACTCGTCATGCCGGTAGTGGGGATAAATCCACCGCAGATTGATTGTTTTCATAGGCTTACCTCCTGAAAATGGGAGAGGCGGGCAGCTTGTCCGCTGTCCGCCTCCCGCTGGGATAAGGGAAACAATCCCTTTCACTTGGTAGCCCGAAAAGAGGTCATTCGTATGGGTGGTTTCTCAAAAATTTTTGAAAAATTTTTCTGACCGCTTCAATGGAGCCTTGCACCGAACTCTTGGAACAGCCGCACAGGGCAGCAATCTCTGAAAAACTCAGCCCGTCCAGGGCATAGAGCAGGAACCGGCGGCGCTGGGCCTCGGTACAGGTGTCCAGGACGGCCATCAGCTCGCCCAGCGTTTCCATGCGGCAAAGGTATTCCTCCGGCGTTTCGCTGTAGATACCTACGCCCTCGGTGGCAACTATGTATTCGTCAAACTCCCGGCCATCCCAATGCCGCCGCTGCTCATGGGACAGGTTCTCGGCTTTGTGGTCGGCCCGGTCAAGAAATTCATAGACTTCCAGCGTGACCTCCACGGCCACAGCTTGTCCGTTGTAATTGATGGTGACTTCCATCGGCCTTTCCTCCGTTCAGATTTTTGCGGGAAAATCTGAACGGGGCGGCGGGGAGCGGCACCGGGGGCAGGGTTCGGGCCATGTTGGCCCGATGTTCCGGCCCCATAGGTATGAAAAAACGCCCGGACAGCAGAAAGCTATTCGAGCGCAAAAAATACGGTATTCAGTTACATTGTGACAATTTTCGCACTGGCTGCCAGACGGGGGTGGTTGGGTGGCCGGGCTTTTTTTGACGATAGTGCAAATATCGTCTGAATTTGTCGGCGGTCAGTGTGCTTCATGGCGGCTCCCTCCTAAAGCCGCCGTGTCAGCGTATAGGCGTCACTCCTTTGTCGAGGGCATAAGGAACGGCGGCCTTGATGTACTCAAAACCGCCGCAGTACCCTGAAAATCCATTATGGGCGCACAAAGTTACCTGCCCTGCAACGGTTTTTTTCTTTTCCCGTCTGGCGGGGCAGATTAAAACGATATTTATTTTTCTTACACCTCAATCAACCCTTTTGCATTTCCAGTAAATAACACACCATAAAAATAGACCTGCCAAAGTAATAATTCCTTTGTTCCATAGCCAAATATTATTTTGATCTCCGGCAAATCGGATAAACAAGTAGACATATTCTAACCCAGGAAATCTTAACAGGCTTCGTGTCAATAAGATTATCAGCCATATAACCCCACAAACTAATGTTGCAATATGTTCTTGCCTACATATAATTCCTAGCAAGGCACACAGCGACGATAAAAAGAATGTTGGTGGGAAATACAGCACAATCAATTCCCATATTGGCATTTCGTATCGCACAACTGACGCGCCTGCCATGCTAAAAACCGCGAATAAGCTGGATATTGCGAAAGCGATTATGTAACGTAACAATACCCATTTGAAAAGAGATTTACTTTGTGCGGCAATAATATCAAAATTACTGTCTGCTCTTGTCTTTCCCCATTCACCAACAACGATTGTCACAAAAAACGGGAATACCACTTCAAAGCTGACCGGGTAAAAATCAAGCAGATCTCCGGCTATGATAGAAAGAACAATCATCGCAACCGTAAAGGTCACTGATACAATAAAGAAATTTATCCCGAAAATTTTTACTTCGCTTTCAATTTGCGCTATCATTCTGACCTCCAAAACTTGTGTTTCAAAAACAGCAGGCTACCACACACAAGACCGCTTCCTACAAGGAAAAATCCATTTGCAATAACGCTTCCCATATCAACAAACGGCCATCTCGGATGCACCCATATCAAACGGACTAAATCGCCGGAAGTAATCAAGTAAAACGGCATTGCCTCTGCCGAGCCTACATAGGTGGCATTAAACCCAAACAATATTGCAGCCAGAATATAGAATAAGCGAATGTCAATCATCCCCGGCAAGGCAATCGAGCAAAAGCTGACAAATAAGCTCACTGGAACTAAAGAAACAAAGATTGCTTTTACCAACGGGACAATACATTCAATCGGGGAAATTTCAAACGGCGCAGCAATAAAATAAATTGTCGTGTTAAGTAAAAGAAAAATACACTGCATGGAGAAAACATATAGAAATCCGCCCAACAGCTTTCCCAACACATATTGCCATTTTCGTAAGGCCGATGACATCAGCAAAGATTTCATTCCTGTCTTAGTATCTATCGGAATACGCCCTGCCAATAAGAACATCAGACCAAACAATAAAACAAGGCTGTCGAGACTAACGATTCGATAGACAAAATATGCTGGCTCATCCAAAAACTCCAACCTGGCTAAATTTCCGGCAGAAGGGAAATTGTCAAGTAAAGAAAGTGCCGTCGCTACAAGAAGTACACCCCATGTAACCAGACGCTTGAACTGCATTTTATATTCATAATGGAGAACAGAAAACATTTTACGCATGGGCTTTCCCTCCCATACAATACACATAAGCATCTTCCAAAGTCGCCGTGACAGGTGTGGCCTGTGAGAAAAGCCCGCTTTCGTCCATTATTCGCGCAGTCAATCCGTGGCTCTCGTATGTCGTCGACAATACTACAGATTTCTTTTGAAGCTCGATAAGCTGGTTTTCATTTTCTAAATGTAGGATTTTTACCTTATCTTTTACCCGTTCTAATAGGGCGGCAGATGTACCTGCATAAAATAGATGCCCTTTCCGCAGAACAGCAAGTTCTTCGCATAGCTGGTGAATATCTTCGACAATATGCGTAGAGAGCAAAACGGTGCGGCCCTCTCTTGCATATCTTGACAATAGGCCGCGGAACCTCACCCGTTCTTCTGGATCAAGACCGGCTGTCGGTTCGTCAACAACAAGAATTTGAGGATTGCCAATCAGCGCCTGCGCGATGCCAACCCTCCGTTTCATGCCGCCGGAAAGCTGCCCTATTTTGCGTTTGGAAAATTCCAGCATTTCAACTTGCTCCAAAACGCTACTGACAGCTTTTTTGTTATGAATGCCTTTGAGTTCTGCCATGTAATTTACAAAGTCAAATACAGAAAGAGAGGGGTACATGGCAAGTTCCTGTGGCAAATACCCAATCCTTGCTCTGACCTCATTTCCCTGTTTCACGGTATCAAAACCGCAAATGCGGATTGTGCCTGCTGATGGGGTTAATACCGTAACCAATGCCTTCATCAGCGTAGTTTTTCCGGCACCATTGTGTCCCAACAGGCCAAAAACACCGCTGCCAACACGAAAGTTGACATCATCAAGGGCGGTAACGCCGTTCTTGTATTTTTTAGTAATGTGACTAATCTCAATGTTTGTATTCATACGCTCCTCCATTTAACTACATTCGTAGATTTATAGGCTTTAATGATACGGGTTACTCATTGTAACCCGCACCATATTCTGTACCAGTATGATAGGCCGGATAAGGATAGAAATGTTCTCTGCTGAATTGTACGGAAAAAGCAACCGTAAGTATCAGAGAAACAGCCAGTATAACCGTTATCATCCTGTCCCTAATCTTTGATGTTCTTGTGGTGATCCGTTTAATTCTGCGTTTTGCCAACACAAAACTGAGTGCGCCAATCCCTTTACCGGGTTTTGTAGCTTGAACCGTAGATAGTTCCAGCAGTCGGATAATAGCCGCAGCATATTCTGTTTCTGTGACTTTTCCCTGCGAAAATTTTAAGGCATTGCAATCGCAATCCGTTTCACAATGTAGTGAAAAATCTCCTTTAGCAATCCACGCAAAAGGGTTGAGCCAGTTTAATATGCAAACATAATCATAGATACGCTCCAAAAGAATATGTTTCCGCTTAATATGGGTCAACTCATGGATAAAAACAGCGGATAATTCGCCATCGGTCAGCTTTTCTATAACTGTTTTGCTCATGATAATTGCTGGGCGGATTGCGCCGGTAACGCAGATGGGGTTATCCAAAGTCCCCCAATATAGTGCAGGCACTTTTTTTAAGCCGACAATTTCCGCACATTGTAAGCAAAGAGCATTTAGACGCTCAGTGTTACATATCTGGTATCCTTTCATTGCCCGCTTTGCCATTATAGAGCGTATCGTATCATAGACGAAAAGAATACCGCACCCACACACCCATACCCAACAGGCAGTATAAAATCCATTTAACCATTCCTGTGTTTCTGGTGATATGAGAAACACATCCGGTGAAAGGAATGGAACGCAAAAAAGGATCATACCGCAAAGCGGAAACCATAGCGGCAGCGTACAACGCAGAATGTGATTGATAAAAAGAGATAAAACACAAAATATACCGCCAATAGCAGATACAAAAATAATCGCATTGAAAATGTTACCGAGTATCTGCATCTGTTTTCTCCTGTTGGTCGATCAAACTCTTTAGCTCATTCAATTCCTCAAGTGAAAGATTGCCGCTTTTGACAAATCCCATTACCATCTTAGACAGGGAACCATCATATACGCGGCTTAGAAAACTGCGGCTTTCCGCAAGCTGACAATCATTTTCTGATACTGCTGGATAATATAAATATCCCTTTCCTTGACGTTTTGTAGTCAATGCTCCTTTTTTTACCAAACGGGCAAGGTATGTCTGAATAGTCGTCTTGCTCCAACCTGTTTCTTTTAGCCTATCTAATATTTCGGGAAGTGTTTGTGGAGAATTACTCCAAACAATCTTCATCACTCGCCACTCTGACTCTGAAATAGAAAGTTGCTGCTCCATAAGGCGCCTCCTTTGATTGATGCTGTGTAGTTTATTCTATTATAGCATTTGAACTACATGGTGTCAATCATTGCGGTGGAAGCTTTCTTAAAATTTTGCGGTGGAGGCTTTCTTAAAATTTACAATAAGCAGGGGCTGTAAAACAGCCCCCACTTAAAACCTATTGATAAATCAGTTCTATCAGGACAATTTCCTCTGCCTGCGCTTTCAGCGTGTTCATCAGCCCTACCCAGCGCATGGGGTCGCGGGCTTTCAGTTCCTCAGTGACGCCCGCCGCCTCCATCATACAGGGCAGCATGGTGTCCATCCGCTCCCGCGCCACCCGGTCAATCTCCAACAGGTGTGAGTACAGCTTTTCACTCAAAATCAAACTGCTGTAAAGGGCGGGCCGGTGTTCCTTCAGGTAGCGTTGCCGCATACGGCCATACTTGCCGATGGGGGCCTCCGGCTGCTCGGACAGTTTCAGGTCGGGGATGTAGTAATCCCCGCAGCGGGTGTAAGTCAATTCGTTCATGTTCGTCCTCCTTTGCACTGTGATGGTTAAACTGCGGCGCTGGCCGGTAAGGTGGCCTTGCGCGGCTCCTGCTTGGGTAACTGGCTGACAGGGATAAAAATGCCCTTCTCCATGTCCTCGGCCCGGATCGCGGCCTTTGCCGCCTCCACCTGTGCCTTGCGCTTGGCGTTGTAGCGTTCTTCCCATTCCTTCTGTTTGCCATTGGCCTTGCGGCGCAAGTAGTTCTGGTGAAGCCTGTCTTTGCGTTCCTCCTTCTTCCGCAGTTCTTCCTGTTCCTCCGGAGTCAGGGGAACCGGCTGCAAGGCGGGCGGGATATACCGGCCCACAAAGTTGAAGTAGATTTCAACCTCCTGCGTGGTATCCTGGCTGCCTTTCCGGGCGCGCTCATGGACAAGGATTTTCTCTACAAACTCGTTGAGCATGGTGTTTGTCAGCGTGTCGAAGTTCTCGTACTTATCAATCAGGGCAATAAACTTCTCCGCAGATTTCCGGCTCTGCTCATAGCCGGTAACGGCCTTTTCCAGTTCCGTGATTTCCGCATGGAGAGCGTCCTGCTCTTTGGCATACTGTGCGTCCAGGGCCTCATACCGGGCGTCCGGCAGCTTACCCAAGGCGTTGTCCTCATAGATTTTGCAAATCAGCTTTTCCAGTTCCCCGGCCCGCTTTTGGGCGGCGGCCAGCCGTTTCCGCTTTTTGGATATGTCGGCGGTTTGCTGGGCGGCCTGCGTTTCCTGGACGGTGCGGATAAACTCGGCCCGGTCATTTTTGGAATACTCCGCGATGGCCCGGAGCATATCGGTTATCAGGGTCAGGACGGCTTCGGCCTTGATACGGTGCTGTGTAGGGCAAAGGGAGCCGATAGGGTACTTCCCATACTGGCCGCAAGTGTACTGCGGGACACGCTTGCCGTTGTAGGTGCGGTGAACATACATCTTGCCGCCGCAATCGGCGCAGTACATCAGGCCGGTCAGGGGATGGGCCTCCCCAAAGCCGTCCGGGTAGCGTCTGGCGTTTCCCCGGATACGCTGCACATTGTCAAAGGTTTCCTGGTCGATAATGGCCTCATGGGTGTTCTCAAAAATCGTCCACTCGCTTTCGTCAACATAGTGGCTTTTCTTGTCCTTGAAGTGCTTTCGGGTCTTGAAATTGATGGTGTGGCCCAGGTATTCCCGCTTTTTCAGAATGTTCACAATGGTGGACGATCCCCAGCCGTAGGGGTCTTTAACCGGCTTCGTCCTGTTTACTCCCTCGTCAAAGCGTGCCAGATGGACAGCGGGGATTTCGACCTTTGCCTCGGACAGCAGCTTGGAGATTTGATAGGGGCCGTAGCCCTCCATCGTCAGGGAAAAGATACGGCGTACCACTTCGGCGGCTTCTTCGTCCACAAGCCAATGTTCCCGCTTTTCGTCCCACAGGTAGCCGTAGATAACGGTGCCGGTCAGGTGCTTGCCGCTCATGCCTTTGGATTTGAACACGGAGCGGATTTTCCGGCTGGTGTCACGGGCGTAAAACTCGTTCATAATGTTGCGGAAAGGGGTAAAATCATCATCGCCTTTCAGACTGTCTACACCGTCATTGATGGCAATCAGCCGGACACCGCGCTGCCGCAAAATCTCCATGACCTGGCCGACTTTCAGATAGTCACGCCCCAGGCGGCTCATGTCTTTGATAACAATGGCCTCCACCCGTCCGGCCTCGACTTCCTCCATCATCGCCAGAAATCCGGGACGGTCAAAGCGGGTTCCTGATACGCCGTCATCGGTGAAGTGGGTGGGGTTCGGCAGCCCATTCCGGCGGGCAAACTCCTCTAACATCTGCTTTTGATGGCTTATGGAATTGCTCTCGCCCTGTAACTCATCATCGCGGCTCAAACGCTCATACAGTGGGGTGATTTTCTCGTTTCTCATGGCTGTACCTCCTGAAATGAAAATGCTCTAAGTGGCTGCTTCACTAACCATGACAAAAACCATGATTAAGAAGTCACTTAGAGCATACATCTCCACTGGCCAGCTTGTACTTCTTGTACTGTTTCACCGCAAAGCAATCCGGCTTGCGCTGTTCCAGCCCCTTGAACATATAGTCCACGGCATTGAGAAAGTCCTCGTCATCCTCCTTCACTTCCATACCGGAGATCATGTCAACCAGCGTATTCATGTTGCGCTCCTCCTCGGAGCCCTCAAAAATGATGTACCCCAGCAGAGCGCAGTACAAAAGCGTTTCGGCCTTCGTCCAGAACGGATCGCCCTCTTTGCCCTCGCCCTTGGTGTTGGAAATTAGGGCGTTTACAAACTTTAAGATGTCCGCCTCGTTCTTAATGTAGGCCAGCGGGTTATAGTGCATGGACTTTGAAAAATCTATGCTGTTGAACACCTTGATCTTATATCCCCGCTGCTGGAGAAAGTGGCCTACTTGCCCGAGGACACCTCCTTTCGGATCGACGCAGACATACGAGGAATGAGCTTGGAGCAACTGGGGCGTGAGCCAAAATCGGGTCTTGCCGGAGCCGGACGAGCCGATGACACAGGCATTGAGGTTGCGGGCGTTGGCCGGATTTTTGGGCCGGGTGTTGATGGTGAGCAGCTCCGTCCCGGTGAGAATGATATTGTTTTCAAACTTGGGATCGGCAAAGGGCTTGATGTCCTTTTCCGTTCCCCATCGAGCCGATCCGTATTCTTCATCTCGCCGGAATTTCTTTGCGTTCTTGCTTTTGAAGTAGATCAGCAGGCGAAACACCACCGCCCCCACAAGGCCAACCAGCCAGTCAAAGGGATCGAACCCCGGCGTAAAGTTGGCAAAGGCCGGGCCGATGCTCCGGCCCAGCCCCAGCAGCTTTTCACCAAACCCGGCCCCCGCTGCCAGACGGTAGGCCGTCCCCAGCTTCAGACAGGCCCAGCCGATAAACAGATAGGGAATGTTGGGGAGAATGTACTTTCGGATCTTATCTGTCGGCATGAGCCACCTCCTGTACCCGCTCTTTGGGGCGGGGCCGCTCCTGGGCAAGCTGCTCCGACGCCCGTTTGAGCTGATCCCGGATGGGGATGCGCCGGGACTTGGACTTGTTCAGTACCTTGCGGGAGTATTCAGAAAAACAGGCGGTCATGGCGTCGGCCTGCCCAGCCTTGAAGAACAGCAGATATTTGTCCGGCCCGGTTTTGTAAAAGGCGTAGTCCACATTCCATTTCTGGGCCACCCGGTCAAACAGCTTGGTATCGCCGGACAGCTCAATGCTGGATGCCGATGCGCCGTGGGCCATGAGCTTTTTCACGCTCTGCTTGCCGTGGGGCGTCTGCTTGGCCCGGTAGTGCTTGGCGATTTTCCGGCCAATGGCCCGCAGAACATAGGCAAGGCCCCGGGCGGTCAGCTTGGACGCCTTCACGGAAACGGCAATCGTGCGCCGGGAAATATCTTCATCTACCAGTCAAACCACCCCTTTCTTTGGGACAAATTGTCCCGAAGTGTTGTTATCGTTCCGGCACCTCCTTTTTGGGTAAAAGGTGATCTTTCTCCGGCGTAGCCCGATCCGCTACTTCCTTATAGGCGGCCATCTGTTCCCGGATGTTGAGCTTGGGCATGGAAAATACCCGATACTCGTCGGGAATATCATCCCGCCCGGTGTAGTGTTCAATAAACTGGCTCCCGTTGTTGAACATATAACCGCCGTTGGCATAATGCCCATCATCGTTGATCCGAATATCCCGCCCGTATGCCTCGTAGTCGAAGTAGTTGAGTAGGTGCTCCGGCACATCAATGGCCTCCATGTCCTCCACATAGATGCGCCCCAGCGTTTCATCGTCCTCCACACCCGCATAAAACTCGAAGCAGTCAAGGTTTTGGGTTAGGTTGATCAATTCCTTGACGCTGCCGGAATATTCACCGCTGTCAATGACCGCTTCAAACTTTTCACGGTCACTTTGATCCATCTCGGAGATAAGGCTGGCCAAATAATTGAGCTCGTCAATGCTCTCATATTCGCCAAGGCAGTCATAGAGCCCGGATATGTTCACCTCGTAGTCGGTGATAAAGATTTCCTCATACCGCACCCCATCAATGCCAATACGCTTTAAGAGGGCCTGCACCTCCTCGGTGGTAGTGGGGAATTTCAGATTTTCGCCTACCAACCTGCCCTCGTTGTATTTCCCCAAGTTGGTGACATACGCTTCAAACGGGGTATCCATATCAGCGCCGCCCCTGTCCTTTGACGGTGAGGATGCCATCCAGCGTTGTGGCGGTAATCCCCAGCCGTTGGGCCACGGCGATGTCGTTTTTCATGGCCTCGGTGACGGTATGGCCGCACACCACCAGCACATGGGAGCGCCGCAGCAGGTCACGGCTCATGTCGATGCCGTTCTTGTGCTCCTCGGGAACGGCGTCGTTGAGGAACAAAGGCAGATACAGCGTAGGGCAGATGGGCGAAAAGCCCGCCTCATACACCGCCCGGCAATACCGGGCCGCCTGTTCCGTGTTCTTGTAGTCCTCGCCGCACCATGCGGCGGTGATATACGCAAGGGGTCTTTTCATAGAAAACCTCCGTTTCATGGTGTTCAAACCTATCCCCCCGCCCTTTCCCATTCATGGGAAAGGGGGCGGCTCTGGAGGATATGCCCCCGTCACGCCTCCGGGAATGGCACAGCCGGGGCCGCCCGTAAAGGGCAAGCCGCCGCAGGGCGGCGGTGCGATGCACCCTTGACGGACAGCGCCCGGCCATGCCGTGTAAAAGGCGGCGACGGGGGATCAAGCACCAGAGCCCCTTATAGGGGAGCGCAGCACCTCGGGACAAGCTGTCCCAAAGTTACAGGGCCTTATCAGCTTTTTTCTCCGGCTTGCCCAGCTCCGGGGGCTGCTTCTCCTTCCACTCGTCCAGCAGGGCCAGAATGGTGTCCTTCATCTCCCGGGGGGACTTGTCCTTGCCAAAATACTTTTCCAGTTCGGCGCTGTTGATGATCACCTTGTCAACCTCCTTTTTCTGTTCACTCAAAATACCGTCGATCACATCACCGTTCAGCTTGCCCTCCTTATCCAGTTCACGGAGCCGCTGGGCTTGGGAAAGGGAGGGAGAGGACTGCTGCCCCTCAATGGCAACGGCGATATACTTCTGGTGCTTGGGGCGGATAAACGAAATCTCCACGGCAGGGGTAAAGGCGAGCTGTTTTTCGTCCACCATCTTTTGCAGATCGGGGACAAGCTCGGTCAGGCGGATATACCGCTGCACCTGCTTGTAGTTCATGCCGTTGCGATCCCCCACAACCTGCGTGGAGCGTTTTCCGGCGCTCTTATCGTCCTCACCGGGCCGGGCTCCTTGGTGCTTGATGGCCTCCACCTGCATTTTGAGAGATTGAGCCTTTTCCATCGGCAAAATCTTTTCTCGGTGCCGCAGGTTGTCATCCGTCATAGCGAGGATAGCCTCGTCATCGGTCATGTTGCGGACGATACAGGGCATATTGGCAAACCCGGCCAGTTCGCTGGCCCGCTGGCGGCGGTGTCCGGCGATGATCTCATATCCGCCGCCCTCACGGGGACGCACCAGCGCAGGCTGATTGACACCAGCGGCCTTGACCGACTCCACCAGCCCTTGCATTTCTGCATCGTCCCGGACGCCAAAGGGGTGATTTTTGAACGGGTGCAGATCGGAAAGTTTGAGATACACAATCTCCTCTTTCACGCCACGGGTGGCATCCCGAGGGGCGGGCGGCTGTTCGGTTGCAGCCGGGGCCTCCGCCGTAGCGGGAGCGCCTTTCCCGGCAGGCGGTTTGCTTTGGGACATTTTGTCCCGAGGTTGCGGCTTGGCCTTGTCGGGGGCCGCCTTGTCAGCCCTGGCCGGGCGGCCCCTGCGGGGCTTGGCCGCATCCTTCGCTTTATCCGCCTGCTTGCCCTTATCCGGGGCCGCAGCCTTTTCCGGGGGCTTACCCTTCGTCGCCCCATCCCGGGCAGCGGTAAAATCCACAACCTTTCCAGCAGGGGTAGGATCTCCCATGCCGGGGATCGTGGCCTGTTTCTCGTCCTTACCCGGCTGCGGCACACCCTCTTTAGACGGAGCAGGAGTGTCCTTGTCTTTGGCCTCCTTACCCGCAGGAGCCGGCTGCTCCGCCGCAGGGTCGGGAACTGTCTTTCCCTCAACGGGCTTTTCCGCCGTAGGGGGCGTTACCACCTTGGACGCATCTTCTGTCACGGGAGCCTCCGCCTTGGCCGGGGCGGGCTGATCCTGCACCGGGGAATCGGCTTTGACAGGCTCAACCTTTCCCGGCTTGGGGGGCTCGTCTACCTTCCCGGCGTCGGGAATATTCTTTTTATCGTCAGCCACCTAAAAACCTCCTTCGTTGTGAAATAGAAAAAGCCAGCCCAATGGCTGGCAAGTGGGGGAGCACCCTCCTTTCTTATTGAGATATATGAAAACGCCGCCCGTAGTCCCGTTGGGCGGCGTAGTCTTTCAAAAGTATCAACATTCTCTTAATTTGGTGCCTTGAAAGCGGCTTTAGTGCAAGCTATAATAAAAGGGAAATTTCCGTTGCTTTACAGGGGGAACAATCCTTGACGCATGATAAATTTGTTGAGCAATTAGAGGGGTATCTAAAGCATATCCGGGCGGCCTATGGCTACTTTGATGCCTATGAAGCAATTATTACGGCGTATTATAACAATTTTGAAGAAATAAGCAGAGCTCCTGGCTTTTTTACAGTAGCCAGATGTTCGCTATATAATAGTATGCTTATGGAGCTGGCTAAACTCTATTGTACCAGAAAGCAGTCGCCAGAAAGAACCTTATCCAAGCTATTAAATCTTCTGCAAGATAATAGACATTTATTTAGAGCTGAAGATGATATAAAAGGCTTAATAGAAGAAGCCAAACTACGGTTAGCGGATATGGAGCCAGAAATTAGTATATTGGCTAAACGGAGAGATAAATATATGGCTCATAACGATCCGATGTGTTTTGAGAGGGATTTTAACCCGGGTAAAGAACTTTTTCTTGGAGAAGGAGTGATATTGGCGCTATTAACTTTTTCGGAAAACCTTTGCACAAATATTTTTTCACGCCTTGATAAGCGTACAGTCTGTATGAGAATGAAAAACTCAGCTGACTTGAGTAATCTTTTAGAGGCGATCCAAAGAAATTGTCAATAGCTTCTCCGTTAGTTTCAGAATGACAAGGTTTTTTGCGTATTGAAGCGTATCTCCATGACCCGGTTACGGGGGTATGTAACCGATGGGTTTGGGAGAGCGCTTGAATGGCATTCAAGAGGTCAGCGGTTCGATCCCGCTTATCTCCACCAAAAAAGACCTGAAATCGCAAGATTTCAGGTCTTTTTTCTTTGCCTCAGGACAAACATAGTGGTGTGCTGACTTCTGCCTGACCCTTGTGTTGAATTTCTGTTGAACCGGGGCACGCACTTTTCTGCCAGTGTCGTCTTTCTAATCTATATGTTCAGGGGGCAGTTCTTTTAAAACAGAATATGGGTGGTCGAGAATTCTACCACCCGTCACCAAATCGTAAGAAGTCTGTGGTATCCTACTGGTAACACCACATGGGAGGGACTTCTATGGCGATTCTGGTTACCAAGGATTTGTGTAAGACATACGGCAGCGGAGACAATGCCGTCCATGCGCTGAATCACGTCTCGCTGACGGTGGAGGAGGGGGAATTTGTCTCCATTGTCGGAACCTCCGGCAGCGGAAAGTCCACTCTTTTGAATCTGGTGGGCGGGCTGGACAAGCCCACCTCGGGGGAAGTGTGGGTGAGGGGCCACGACCTGGGGAAACTCAATGACGAGCAGCTCACCATCTTCCGCCGTCGAAACATCGGATTTGTCTTTCAGAACTTCAATCTCATCCCCATGCTCAACGTGTATGAGAACATCACCTTCACCTTGGAGGCGGACGGCCTGCGGCCTGATAAGGAGTTTTTGGACGGGATTATCCACGCCCTGGGGTTGGAGGAGAAGCGCCATGCCATGCCAGACCAGCTCTCCGGCGGACAGCGGCAGCGGGTGGCCATCGCCCGTGCCCTGGCCACCAAGCCGGCCCTGATTCTGGCCGACGAGCCCACCGGAAATCTGGACAGCAAAACCGGGCTGGAGGTGGCCCTGCAGCTCCAGAACTCGGTGCGGAAGTTTGGGCAGACCCTCATCATGATCACCCATAACGAGGAACTGGCCCAGCTGGCCGACCGCATCCTCCACATTGAGGACGGACGCATCCTGGGGAAGGAGGGGGACCATGTTCCGCGTTCATAACCGCCGTCTCTTTTGGCGCCTGGCCGGACGAAGCATCAGGGCCAACCTGAGCCGACACCTGCTCACAGCCCTGGCCGTCTTTCTCTCCACCGTGATGCTGTTTTCCATCTTTACCATCGGCGTCAACTACTTCCGCAATTTACAGACCATGATGGACCGGCTGGACGGGGTGACCGACGCCATCCTGTACGCCCCGACCCAGAAGCAGTATGAGCAGGTTCAAGCCACTCCCGGGGTGGAGACGGCAGGCATCCGGATGTCGCTGGGCAGTGAGACGATTCCGGGTGCGCTTGGCTTCGAGATTCCCTTACAGCACTGGTACTACGACGAGGAGGCCTGGGAATACCAAATCCTCCCCATGCTCTCCGACGTGGTGGGAACCTACCCTCAGGATACGCTGGAGGTCATGATGTCCATTGATACCCTCAAACGGCTGGGCATTGAGAAGCCGGAAGTGGGCATGACCATCCACCTGACCCGAGATTACCAACTAACCGGCTGGTTTACCGATTACACATCGGAGGACCGGGTGCTTCGTTCGGAGTCTGGGGCTCGGGAGTTTTATTCGGACTTCTGGGGCTGGGAAAGCTGCCAGCTGGGGGTATGCTGGTCTGAGGAAGGGACCTGGGAGACCTTGCAGCAGATTCCTCTTACAGAAGCGCAGCGCTGGGTTTCCACGCCCCAGCGCTCTGTCGTCTCTCAGAAACAGATCCTTGGCCTGCTGGGATTTACAGCGCTGCTCATTCTGGTGGGCAGCTGCCTGTTTGTCAGCAACATTCTGTCTCTCTCCGTCCAGCATGACATCCGCTTTTACGGCATGCTGAAGACCCTGGGAACCACACCCAGGCAGCTGCGCACCCTGGTGCGGGCAAAGGCCATACTGGCAGCCCTGGCCGGTCTGGTACCCGGTATGTTGGCGGCGATGCTGCTGTGCCTGGAGGTGGTACCCCGGGCACTGGAGACATTGACCAACGACAATATGTCCGCCATGCCCCGGACCGTGACCTTTTACCCAGTCATCTTTTTGGGAACCATTCTGTTTGTGGCGCTGACGGTGGCTCTGAGCAGCTGGAAACCGGCTCGGCTGGCGGGAAAAATCTCCCCCATGCAGGCTCTGTCCTACACCGGGCTGCCAGGGGGACGCCGCGGGAAAGCGGGGCGGCGGACCGGGCTGCGCTCCATGGCCCTGCACAACGTGTTCCGGCAGAAAAAGCAGGCTGTCCGGGTCTTTGCCTCCCTCACCCTGGGGGCGGTACTCATTCTGGCGGTGAACAGCGTGTTCCACCTGGATATGCCGGAGTATGATACAAACGGCTATGACATTACCATATATAGCAGGGGGAATCCCATCTCAGTGGAAGACGGAGATTCCACTTTTACGCAGGACATGAACCACTCCGCCATGGAGGCCATTACCCAACTGGACGGAATCCAGGAGATGGAGATTACCCGGGTGTCCGAGCTGTATATGCAGAGTGACCCGACGGTCCTTTGGCCCTATGCCAAGGAGTTTGCCCGGTGGACAAGTAAAGACGACCCGACCGCTGTGGAAGAGAAAATGGAGGCATATCAGGCCAGCGCGGGCCAATTTGAAGGCACAGAGGCGGTGACGCTGGAGCTTTCTGTTCTGGAGGAGTATAATCAAACTGCAGAGCACCCGGTGGATTTGGATGCCTTTGCCGCTGGGGACATTCTGCTGGTCAGCGATTGCGCCGGAGAAGTGGAACCGCCGGAGGATTTTTCGGTCATGATTGGTCAGACCCTGTCCATCCGCGGTCGGGACGGACAGGTGCAGTCGTTTACCATCGGCGGCGTGGAGCGGGGAGACATTTACCTGGAAATTTCTCCGGGCGGTACCGGCCGTGTGCCGGGGGTGCTGGTCAGCCAGGCCGGCATGGATCGGATCAATCCGGATGCAGATATCCAGTATATCTGCATCAATGCCAAGGAGGGCCAGTTGATGGCTTTGGACCAGGCTATTCAGGAGATTCTGGCTGTGGCCCCCGGTCACGTGGAGTATGTCAGCGCCGCCCAGGCCCAGGCCGACTACGCCCACAACCAGCAGACCGTGGCTCTGGTGGGCAACGGCGTGTGCATCCTGATGGTGCTGATGGGGCTTATGAACTATGTGAATGTGATGGCCACCTCGGTGCAGACCCGCCGACGGGAGCTGGCCATGATGGAGAGCCTGGGCATGACCCGCCGGCAGCTGCGGGCCATGGTCATGTGGGAGGGGGGCATCTACGCGGTTTTGTCCTCTGTCCTGTTCCTGGCGGGCTGCGGCATCCTATGGGCCGCCTTTTCCGATACCCATATTGATGCAGGGGTGCTGGCTTTTTCCTTTGTGTGGCCGCCCAGGCTGGTGGTGGGGCTGGTACTGGCCCTGCTGGTGCTGTGTCCCTGCATTTCCGCCCTAGCCTACCGGGTATCGTCCCGGGAGCCGGTGATTCAGCGCCTGCGGGAAACCGGCTGACCTGTTTTTTAGGAGGTGCCTATGGCCCAGCTTTTGTTGGTAGAGGATGATGTTCTGTTGGGGGAGGGGGTGAAGTCCGCCCTGGAGCAGGACGGCCACGCCGTGGCGCTAGTCCACAGCGTCGCCCAGGCCCAGAAGCTTTGGCAGGCCGTCCGTTTTGACCTGTGTCTGCTGGACATCCGCCTGCCCGACGGCAGCGGACTGGACCTGTGCGCTGAATTCCGGCAGACACGGGATACTCCCATCATCTTTCTCACCGCCAACGATGCCGACGAGGACGTGATCCGGGGGTTCCAGATGGGCGGCGACGACTATGTGACCAAGCCCTTTGCTCCGGAGGTGCTGCGCCAGCGGGTGCTGGCTGTGCTGCGTCGGACCAGAGGAACCGCGCAGATTGTCCGCGACCAGGAGCTGGAGATTGACCTGGAACGGCAGACCGTAAGGCGGCAGGGGGAGAGCATCCGTCTCACCGCCACTGAGTGGAAGCTGCTGGAGCGGCTGGTCCGCAGCCGTGGCCGGGTACTCACACGGAATATGTTATTGGAGCAAATTTGGGATGCGGAGGGCAGCTTTGTGGATGAAAACACCCTCAGCGTCCATATTCGCCGTCTGCGGCAGAAGCTGGAGCCGGACCCCCGCAATCCCCGTTATATCGTCACGGTGTTCGGCTTGGGTTATACCTTTGGAGAGATGCTATGAGACGATACCAACTGCGGGCGGCGCTCCTGTGGGCCATCCTGGCCCTCAGCGGGCTGGGACTGCTGAGGGCCGCATTTTCTTTGAAATCAAATTTGATGCCCTGGGCGGTCGCCCTGTTCTTAACGGTTTGTTTGGCCGTACAGGTCCTGCTCTACCGCACCGCCGGGGCTTATATGCGGGAACTGGTGTGTCAGCTCTCTGCTCTTATCGACCAACTGACCCAGCTGCGGGAGGACTCTGTTTTCCCGCCCCTGGAGGACACCATTCTCTCCCGGCTCCAGCAGCAGGTGGAGCGGCTGGCCTCCATCTGGGCGGGGCTGAACCGGCAGGCAAAGCGGGACCGGGATGAGATCCAGAGCCTGGTGTCCGACCTGAGCCATCAGCCGAAAACCCCGGTGGCAACCCTGCAGATTTACGGCTCCCTTCTGTCCCAGCCTGAGCTGTCCCCGGAGCAGCGGCAGGAGTATGGAAGCCGGATGCAGCTTGCCCTGGAGCGGCTGGACTTTTTGCTGGACAGCATAGTCAAGCTCTCCCGGCTGGAGTCCGGGAGCATCCGCCTTCAGCCGCAGGTCAGCGACGTGGAGGAGCTGGTGCTCAATGCGGCTCTTCAGGTGCGCAAGGCGGCAGAGGAGAAGAAAATCCAAGTCTCGATCCAGCCGCCGCCGGCTCCCATTGTGGTGAGCTGCGACCCCAAATGGACGGAGGAGGCCATCTTCAACATCCTGGACAATGCCGTCAAGTATACCCCGCAAGGGGGATGGGTGGCCCTTACACTGGAGGCATACGAGACCTGCTGCCGCATCAATATTTCCGATACCGGCTGCGGAATCCCGCCTGAGGAAATCCCAAAGATATTTCAGCGCTTTTACCGCGGCAGGGGAGTACAGGCGGTGGACGGAGTTGGCCTGGGACTTCCATTGGCCCGGAAAATCGTCCAGGAACAGGGTGGTTGGATAAAAACCAAATCCAGCGGCGAAGGGAGTACATTCTCTCTGTTTCTGCGGAGAGTTTAATGGCCTCCGGCATAACCGACAAAAAAGGAGCTGCCTCCTGTGGGAAGCAGCTCCTGCTATTTTGTTATCCGGCGTATCGAATCGCGATGTCCATGGTCTCAGTAAGGCCGGTTTCCAAGCTGGTGATATATACCGTAACAACCGTATTCTCAGCAGCGGAGTTCATAACGTAGAAACCCAGCGTGAGGTAGTCACCGACTGCAAGGTAACGAGTGTCCGTTTCCGATGTGGAAAGAGTAATACTTCGTGATACATTCGGGCTTTACATACCCTTGGGCAGTGATGTCGCTTTTGGCGATGTTTGCATCGGCATCAGGATAAACGTAGATGTTGCCGATAACATCAAGGCCATTGCTCGTATAGTGAGCAGAATCCTTGCTGGTAAATTTGGTGCCTTTGTCGGTATACCAAACCTGTGCCAGGCGGTAATACTCCGGGCTGGGAGACACGTAGTAGACCGGCTCGTTATCGGTATCCAGACGGAAATTAGCGGTTTCGCCTTCGGCAGGGCGCCTCTCAAAGACCCTGACCTGTACGGAAAAAATCATTTCGCTATCAACATCGGTGCTGTTGTCATAGACCACAGCAGCACCGCCGGATTTCTTGGCGGTGATGTTGGCGCGGTGATCATCGATAGTAGTGACAGCCGCAATATCGCTCTGGAAAGATTTCCACTTTCCAATTTTAACAAAGCCGCAGTCCTCAGAGTTCAGCGAAAATGTATCACCGGGAAACAAATTGATTTCCAGAGTGGTGCTGCGCACAGTCATCTTGGGGTTGAATGTGGTAGTCATCACGCCGATAATGCCGTTGCCCAGGTCCACATAGACCTGCTGCTCTACCACGTCATCTCCGACAGCCATCTCCGTGCCGGCCGGAATTAACCCTTTGGAACTTTTGCCAGGGCGGACCTGAGTATCATTGACGCCGGGAGCAATTGTTTTGAACGCCTCCTTGACGGAAATGGGATCATCCTTCACGACAATGCCGCCGGGGAGGGTGATCTCCGATCCACTCTGGCCGCTGGAGGAGCTGTCAGAAGAGGTGTCTCCGTTCAGCTTCTGGTCCATGCGCATAAAAACAGTTGCGGCCTCTGCCCGGGTCAGCTCCTTGTTGGGGTTAAAATTGCCTGCAGAGTCGCCCGCCATCAGGCCAATAGCCTGCATATACTTGACGCCTTCCAGCGCCCAGGAAGGGATTGCCGCAATATCGTTGAATGCCGCAGAATTTCCATCCTCTTCGAGGTCTGCGTTGATGCTGTGGAGGTAGTTGGAGAGGATAACCGCGATTTGAGCACGTGTCACAACAGAATTGGGGCTGAAGGTATTCGCGCCGGTGCCGGAAACATACCCCTGCTCATAGGCCCAGTCAATGGCGTCCACATACCAGTCAGAGGGCTGCACATCGCTGAAGCTGGCGTACTTGGCCGAGGATACGTCCGCCTTCGCCACGTTGCTTAAAACCACCACAATCATGCCGCGGGTCATAGGCGTTGAGGGCGAGAAGGTGTCGGCACCGGTGCCGGAAAACATTCCGTGGCTCACGGCGTAGTCCACGGCCTGGGAGTACCAGGCGTCATCCGGCACGTCGGTAAATGCTGCGGCGTGAGCGGCTGTACTGACTGCGGCAATATTGACCGTTATGGCTCCCGCCAGCAAAAGACAGGCAATCTTTCTTTTCATGGATCCTCTCTCCTTGCTTGAAGATGTTTTTGAGGGCCAACCCTCGGGATAACGCAGCAACGATATATGGAAGGTTACAAGCTGCAGAAACGTTTTCCCTTACTGAACATATATCTTACCATACCGGAGATTTGTATGTAAACGCCTTTCGTGGGAACTTCTGTTTTCGAGTGATTTTTGCAAGGAGTCGGCATCTGCTTCACAACGGCTTTTACCTGGGGTTTATTCAAACACAAAAACGGCTTCCGGCACCGCACAACAGCACAATTTGAAATGACGGTATAATTGCCATGAAAAGTGTCGGAGCCATTGCGGCTGCTAAATTTCTAAATTTATATCATCTGCCACAATAGTATAAATACACATCCTCCATATTGGGCGCTGTTGGTATCGCATCGGGATGCGGCTTACGTTCAGAGAGTACACGGATTACGCTTCTGCCATCAGCGTGCATGACATTACTGCAGGCATATTTTTCTGTCAGTGCCGTTTCTTCCAGGGCGGGGACGGAAACCATCCAAACATGGCCGTTGATCTGCTCCAACAACTCAAAAGGCTTTTTTACCGCAAGGACATTCCCATTCTGGAGCAAAATCACCTCGTTTGCAATCGCTTCCAGGTCAGATACAATGTGAGTAGATAATAGAACGATTTTCTGCTGGGATAAGGAGCTGATAATCCCACGAAACCGTATTCTTTCTTCGGGGTCAAGCCCAGCTGTCGGTTCATCCAGTATCAAAATCTCAGGATCACCGAGGAGAGCCTGGGCAATTCCTACACGCTGGCGCTGTCCTCCGGAAAATCCCTTCAATTTTTTCCCGCCCTTATCTTCGAGACCAACCATACGCAGAAGTTTATCCGTCTGCTGTTTTGCCTCGAACTTGGACAAGCCTTTTAGCCTGGCAATATAAAGCAAAAACTGCTCTGCGGTGAAGTTGGGATACACGCCAAAATCCTGTGGGAGATAGCCGAGTTTCCTGCGGAACGCAGCCCCCATCACTGCGATGTCCTGTCCGTCCAGCAATACGCGTCCGGTGGAGGGGGCAAGCAGATCTGTCATGATCCGCATCAGAGTTGTTTTGCCTGCACCATTTGGCCCAAGCAAACCGTAGATCCCATGCTCGAATGTCAAATTGATATGTTCTAAAGCAGTTGTATCGCCATAGAGCTTACTGATATTTTCCAACACAAGCCTCATAACTCCTTGCGCTCCTTCCTCTTGATTATGGCAGTCACCAGCACTCCACACAACAAGAGCGCATACCAAATAGCCCAAAACATTGGGGCAGAGTAAATAAAACGTCCACGCATCATCTCGGTAAAAAATCCGTAGCGGAAAAACCAAAACAGTTCAAAGGGCTTAACGGCACCGGCATTGACAAAATAGCTGATTGCAAAGGGAACGCCGCAGATGCACATCGCCACCGGTTGACTTTTGAATATATCACATACACAGGCCGCGAGAATAAAAAATCCGATTGAACCAATCAGCACTGCCGATTGAGGTCTGATAAACATATATAGCCAGTCTTGGGGACGAGGTAATTCACGTCCCAAAAGTACAGATACAGTAAAGTTGCCGAGTACCAATAAAGCGATACCAAGAACTACTGAAATGCTTCCAGCGGCTAAACGGTTGCGAAAAAGACGTATCCTGCCATAAACAGCGCTGGATATGGTGGGCCAGGTTCCGGTTTCCCGATCCACCGAAAATAAATGGATCAAAACAAGAACAACCAGAAAGCCCACCGTTACCGAGCCAACTTTGCTCCAAAAATCTGCGGACAACGCCCAAAAGTCTTTGCTGCGGTACAGACGGTCAAAATAAGCCAGGACTGTGCGGACGGAGAGTCCAGCGGCCAGGACAATCCAGTACAGAGGATTTTTGAAATAGCGAAATAGCTCTGTTCTCATTTTCTTGCCTTGCGCCTCCAGACCCACCACAGGCCAGAGAACTCCAGAAGAATCAAGATGACAACAAGCAGGACCGGTTTCCATACATCTGACCAATCACCCATCCCGCCATACCGACTCCACGAATAGCTGGCTTGCAGCAGGTAACCTCCAAAACCGAAGCGATAGAAAAAACCCATTACACAGTTCGCTAAGCCGGAAAACATATATCCGACATATTCATACAGCATACATAGCAGGTAGCTCGCCCCACACAGAAAGATTGTGAGGGCTGTCCGCCTTGTGAGAGCTGCCAAAAGCAGAACAAATCCCGCAAAATAGAGCGCGCCTAAAAACAGGAACAGATATTGCAGAATACAGTATGCCAGATTGGACATTTGCGGCAGAGCTTCTTCGGAAAAGTAGACACATGATTCTATGGGCTGCAGGGCTCCCTTGAATCCAAAATGGCCACAGTTGATCAGCAGACTTGACGCACCGATGACAAATACTACAGCGGCGCAGTACAGGATCACAAACAATACCTTTGAACTCCACGTAACGCGGTTTCCCTCTGCTGATGTCTTAATCAGGCAGTCAGTCCGATACTCCCGTTCACAACAGATTAATCGCGGCAGACCAACCGCCAGCAAAAAAGCGGTTAAAGTCCCGCCATAGGCTCGGATATCTTGCTGCACTCTGAACCAGTTTTGCCGCGCTGGCAGGGTTCTGATGAGGCTGATATCCTCCGGGAACTCTTGATAAAGTGCGAATATCAAAAAAAGAACCCCAAGGAGGCAGCCAACCCACGCCTCACGAAACGATCTGTATTTTTTTGCTTCACTAAATACGGACCACATAGAAAGTCCCCCTTGCTCTAATTGTGTGAGAGCAGACGCTGTACAAGAACAATCCAAGGATTGCAAGCCCTGCATAAACTGCGGTTGAGCAAAACTGAAGCAGCTGATGAACTGGCAGTGCAGTGATTAAAAAACAAAAGGCCACCCAAAAGACAATTGCTATTACGGACAGGCCCTCTTGGTTACGGATGATGCTGGCAAGGAAAAGAAGTAGTGTACACAGATATATACTTGGGACCGCCCCGCAGAGAGCTAATCGTAAGAGGCTTTCACCACAAGAAAAATGTAACGTCACAGAGAGAAAAACCAAAGTTGTAAACATATAGCATGAAATAATAGTAGAACGTGCAATTAACATTTCAGCATAGGAATATTGAAAGGTCTCCTCCAATTCACGCATTTTATCATTACAGGTAAGCACATAGCAATGAAACAGCAAGAGCATGGGCATAGGCGCGGTACAAAAGATGGATAGCATAGGCATAGACAGGATTTTGACGCTTACGGCGCCAAATATAAGTACACCAATGAAAAGTCCTGTCAGAAGGAAACCGTTTATTTCACTTGCGGCAATCCGCAGCAATGCAAACATAGATGTTTGCCTGTTCTTCGGCTCCGGCATGGATGCCTGCAATAGCTGAATTGTGCGGCAAATTTCTTTTTCCATTCGTTCGTTCATTGGAAATCCTCCCGCAGATACCTGGCAAGTATTTTCTTGGCGGTGCCTAACCGGGACTTAATGGTTGGCAATGGTGTATTGGTCATTTGAGCAATCTCTTTTGCGGTATATTGATAAAAATAGTATAGGAGAATTACCTCACGCTGCGGAGCTGAAAGTTTGGTTAGAGCATTTTTGATGGTCACGGAAACGACGACTGATTCATCAAGCAAGGGAGCTGAATCCGGAAGGTTGATATCCACATTTTCTGGAGGTCCAGCACGCCGCTGCATCCGAAAGAAATCCATGCATTTATTGTGCGCGATTGTAAAGAGCCAGCTATCAAACTTCTTCCAGGGAAAATAGTTTTTAATGTTTTGCATCATAGCAACAAAGACATCTTGTGTCACATCATAGGAATCTTGTTCATGCCCTATTAACTTAAAAACATATCCATAGATGCGGGGATACCAACGATGGATTAAAAGGTCCAGTGCACTTTTATCACCGCTCTTGATACCGCGCACCAAATCAAAGTCGCTGTATTTCACTGGCTCACCACCTTGTCCATGTCAATACAACGATATATACGCATAAAAAGGATGAACCGATTTTCGTATGATGGGGGAATTTTGTCAAGTATAGGGGGCTGTGAAGGCGATACTCCGCCAATCCTCTTTCTAATTTCAGGCAGGCATGTTATAATAATTTACCTTAAATGTAAGCAAGCGCCGTCCGAAGCCCAATGGGGCAGCGGGCGGAGAGGTGTCCGGGAGCGCATTCCGGCAGTCATCCACGGGAGGAGAGGGAAGATGGTACGCATAGCGGTTGCGGAGGACGACGCGGCGTGGGCCGGGCAGCTGCGGCAGTATGTGGAGCAATATGCCGCCCAGACTGGCCGGAGTCTTGACCTGACGGTTTATAGCGACGGGAAAAGCCTTGTGGACGAGTACCACGGCCAATTTGACGTGATTCTTCTGGACGTGGAGATGCGCTTTCTGGACGGCATGGCCACGGCCGAGATAATCCGGCGCACGGACCCCGAGGTGGTCATCATCTTCATCACCAACATGGCCCAGTACGCCATCCGGGGCTATGAGGTAAAGGCCCTAGACTATATGCTCAAGCCGGTGAGCTACGACACCTTTGCCCAGCGGCTGGGCCGGGCGCTGAGCCGGATACACCGCCGGGAGAAGCGCTTTATTGCCCTGACCGTGCGGGGTGGGGTTATGAAGCTGGCCACGGAGGACATCACCTTTGTGGAGAGCCAGGGCCACCGGCTGATTTACCACACCACCACCGGGGAGTTTACCAGCTCCGGCACCATCAAGGAGGCCGAGGAGATGCTGAGCGGCGCATCCTTCTTCCGCAGCAACAAGGGCTATCTGCTGAACCTGGAGCATGTGGAGGGCGTACAGGACGGCTGCGCGTTGGTAGCAGGGCAGAAGCTTCTTATCAGCCGGGCCCGGAAGGCGCCTTTTATGGAGGCGCTGGCCGCCTATCTGGGAGGTAGATGAGGATGTTCACAGAGGATATTCCCCGTCTGTATACCGCTCTGGCTGAGTGGATGAGCTGCATGATCCTGCTCTTCCTGGTTCCGAGGCGGCTGAAGGGGTGGCGCTTTGGCCTGGCTGCCGGCGGGGCGCTGATTATAATGTATGTATGGCTGGAGGCAACCCGGGCCTTTACCTCGGTGCTCTGGATGCTGGCCATGGCCGTTGCGGTGGGGCTGATGTTCCTGATGATGCTGCTGTTGGGCCGGATGAACGCCGTCACCACCGCCTACTGTACCATCCGTGCTTTCCTGCTGGCGGAGTTTGCCGCCTCTCTGGAGTGGCAGCTGTACAGCTTTTTCCACCAGAGTGTGGGGCTGTCCCACTGGATGATATCGCTGTTCTCCATGGCAGTGGTATACGCCGCTGTATTCTCTGTCAGCTACTTCATAGAGCGCCGGGCCGCACGGGGCCTTCCGCCCCCTGAGATGACCTGGCGGGAGCTGCTGTCCGCTGTGGTTGTTGGTGTCTCGGCATTTCTCATCAGCAACCTCAGCTTTGTCTGGTCGGATACCCCCTTCAGCAGCTCCATACGCCAGGAGATTAACAACATCCGCACTCTGGTGGATCTGGCCGGTGTGGTGGCGCTGTACGCCTACCATGTGCGGCTCTATGACCTGAACAGCCGCCGGGAGCTGGACGCCATCAAGAACATCCTGCAAAATCAGTACGTCCAGTACCGCCAGTCCCGGGAGTCCATTGACCTCATCAACCGGAAATACCACGACCTCAAGCACCAGATCGCCGTGCTCCGTGCGGAGCAGGACCCGAAGGAGCGGGCCGCCTTTCTGGACAAGATGGAGGAGGAGATCCAGCACTATGAGGCTCAGAACAAGACGGGCAATTCCGTGCTGGACACCGTGCTCACCGGCAAGAGCCTCTACTGTGCCAAGCACAACATCAAGCTCACGGCGGTGGCGGACGGAGAGGCGCTGCACTTTATGGAGGTGGTGGATATCTGCACCGTATTCGGCAACCTGCTGGACAACGCCATCGAGTATGAGCTGACCGTGCCCAACAAGGAGCTGCGCCTGATTCACCTGGAGGTGTCCACTCGCCGTGGATTTCTTCTGATCCGCTGCGAGAACCACTTTGAGGGGGAGCTGGTCCTTCATCAGGGCCTTCCCAGCACAACCAAATCGGACACCAATTACCACGGCTACGGGCTGAAGAGCATCCGCTACACCGCGCAGAAATACGGCGGGAGCATGACGGTGAGCAAGGAGGACACCTGGTTTGTGGTGACTCTTTTGATTCCGCTTCCTCCGGCATAATGTGTTTTTCGGGGCCCCTGTGTCAGACGCACAGGGGCCCCGGATTGTCTGTACATGGCACTGGGGAAGGGGATAGGGCGGGCTGCATTGACAAAACTGACCGGACAGCGGACAAAAGCCGATCTTCTTTTTATATGAAATGAAATAAAAGGGGAGAACCGCAAAAAATCGTTGACTTGAATCTGTTTGGAGCGTATGCTATACTTGTTTCTATATGGGGCTTTATAGATGAAAGCACCGTGATTTCCTTTTATTATAGAGGTTTGGGTTCCCGGAGGAAATGATACAAACAGCATACCGGAGCGGAGCGCCATCCCTTCGGTATGCTGTTCTGTGTAAAAATGGAAAATTGCGGAGCAATTGATGTCCGCTCATCGTTCTGGAGGCGTTAGCTTGACAAAACATATTGGTTTATGGTTCAGGGATGTGCTGATCCGAAGAAAGAGTATGAATGCCACCCGCATTGTGGCTGGAAGCTTTGCCATCATTATTCTGTTGGGAACACTGCTGCTGATGCTGCCCGTGGCATCCCAGAACGGCCAGAGCGCCGGATTCCTCACCAGTCTGTTTACCGCCACCTCCGCCACCTGCGTGACCGGCCTTGTCCCGGTGGACACAGGGATGAGTTGGACCTTCTTCGGACAGCTGGTCATTATTCTGCTGATCCAGGTGGGCGGTCTGGGCTTTATGACCGTACTGTCCCTGTTCTCGCTGCTGCTGCGCCGCCGCATCGGCCTGTCCGAGCGGCTGATCATGGCATCCACGCTGAACCTGAACGACATGGACGGCGTGGTCCGGGTGGTGCGCCATGCGCTGATGGTGACATTCACCTTGGAGGGCATCGGCGCGGTGGTGCTTTCCACCCGGTTTATTCCTCAGTTCGGCCTTGTAGGCGGCATCTGGCGGGGAATTTTCCACGCGATTTCAGCCTTCTGCAACGCCGGATTTGATCTGGTTGGCGGAAAGTTCGGCGCCTTTACAAGTCTTGAAGGATATAATAATGATCCGCTGGTGCTGGGCACGATTATGGTGCTGATTGTATCCGGCGGCCTGGGCTTCTTCGTATGGGAGGATATTCTCCGGGCCAGAAGTTGGAAAGGGTTTTCCTTTTATACGAAAATGGTGATCAGCGTTACCGCCGGGCTGCTGATTGGCGGCATGGTGTTCTTCCTGTGTGTGGAGTATAACAACCCCGCCACCTTCGGCTCCATGCCGCTGCCCCAGAAGATGCTCAACGCGCTGTTCCAGTCGGTGACGCTGCGCACAGCAGGCTTCGCCTCCTTTAATCAGGGCGGTCTGCTGGACAGCTCCATTGTGGTCTCCTGCGTGCTGATGCTGATTGGCGGATCCTCAGGCTCCACCGCCGGCGGACTGAAGACGGTGACGGCGGCGCTGCTGCTGCTGAGCCTGCGCGCCAACCTGGCGGGCCGGGAGCAGGTGACCATCCGGGGCCGGGCCATCTCCTACCGGAAGGTCATTGACGCCATGACCCTGGCACTGATCATCGTATTTCTGTTCATGACAGGCTCCATTCTGATCTCTCTGGTGGATGGAGTACCCTATCTCCATGCCGCCTTTGAAACGGCGTCGGCACTGGGCACGGTAGGCGTTACAGTGGGCATTACACCCACGCTGAGTCCTGTTTCCCATGTGATACTTATCTGCCTGATGTATCTGGGCCGCATCGGTGTCCTTACCTTCTCCATGGCATTCCTGACCCGGAATCGCTATCCGGCTAAGATTAAGTATCCGAATCTGGACATTATGATCGGCTGACGGCGGACAGAGCCGCCGATTCTGTATCCGCCAACAGCGGAGAAAGGTGAACTTATCATGAAGACTTTTGTTGTCATCGGACTGGGCCGCTTCGGTACCGCAGTGGCCACCGAGCTGTGTGAACTGGGGCACGAGGTGCTGGCTATTGATGCCAGCGAGGAGGGGGTGCAGCAGGTGGCCGACCGGGTCACCCACGCCGTCGCCGGCGACGCCCGGGACCCTGCCGTGCTCCGCGCTCTGGGCGTGCGCAATTACGACTGTGCCATTGTGGCCGTGGGCGACGACGTGGGCAACAGCGCCCTGATTACCCTGAATCTGAAGGAGATTGGCGTCAAGAGGGTCATCTGCAAGGCCCAGAGCCATGTCCACCGGAAGGTGCTGGAGAAGATCGGCGCCGACCGGGTGGTGTTCCCTGAGCACGAGATGGGCGTCAAGCTGGCCCAGGGGCTGTCCAGTTCCAGTGTGCTCAACTTTATCGAGCTGTCTGACGACTTTGGCATTGTGGAGCTGGAGATCCCCAAGAGCTGGCAGCACCGCTCCATCCGGGATCTGGATGTCCGGGCCAAGCATCACGTCAATATCATCGCCGTCCGCAAGGGGAGCACCGGCCAGCTGGACGTGGCCCCCGGCGGCGACTATGTTCTGGAGGCCAAGGACGCCGTGGTGACCCTGGGCCGGAACGAGGACATCAACCGCCTGCACGACCTGTAAGCGGCAGGAGAGAGAAGGAGGCCCCTATGGAGCACATTACCAGCCGGCAGAACCCTCTGATGGTCCGCATCAAAAAGCTGGGGCAGAGCCGCGCTCTGCGCAGGGAAGAGGGGGTTTTTGTCTGCGAGGGGCCCAAGCTGATAGAAGAGGCCCTGAAGTGGGGCGCCTGCGTGGAGACCCTTCTGGCGGCGGAGGGGAAGCCTCTGCCCCAGGGCCTGACCGGTGAGAGCCGCCAGGTGGAGGTGCCCGACAGCCTTCTGCGGGCGGTCTCCTCGGTGGAGACACCCCAGGGCCTGCTGGCCGTGTGCCGCAATCCCGGACTCACACCGCCGGACAAGCTGACCGGCGGGCGTTATCTGGTGCTGGACGGGGTCCAGGATCCGGGCAATCTGGGCACCATCTGGCGTACCGCCGATGCCTTCGGCGCCGACGGCCTGCTGCTGGTCAACGGCTGCGCCGACCCCTGGAGCCCCAAGACCATCCGGGCCACCATGGGCGCCTGCTTCCGCCTGCCCGCCTGGGAGGCCGACCTGGAGACCGTCCGGTCCCTGCTGGACGGGGCGGATATCCCCCTGTACGCCACCGCCTTGCGTGAGGACACGGTGGACGTGCGGGATGTGGACCTGAAGCGTGCGGCGGTGGTCATCGGCAGTGAGGGGCGGGGTATCTCGGAGGAGGCCCTGGCCCTGTGCCGCAGGACCATCAAAATCCCCATGCGTGCGCGGTGTGAGTCCCTGAACGCCGCCATGGCGGCAGGGGTTGTGCTGTGGGAGATGTGCCGGTAAAAAAGGGGAGGGGACGGCTGTGGCAGCGCTGAAATACTGGATTTGGCTCACCACGAGGCGGGGCATGACGCCCCTTCAGACCTTCCGGCTGCTGGACCATTTCGGCACGCCGGAGGCGGCCTACTTTGCCGACCGGGAGGAGTACCGCCTGTGCGGCCTGACCGACTGGCAGCAGCGCACCCTGCTGGACAAGAGCCTGGACGGGGCGGAGCGTATTTTGGGCGACTGCGACCGGCTGGGCATCCGCATCCTCACCATTCAGGACGCAGAGTACCCCGAGCGCCTGCGGCAGATTGAAAACCCGCCCTGTGTATTGTATGTAAAGGGAAAGCTCTTCCCATTTGATGAGCTGGTGACGGTGGGCGTGGTGGGCACCCGGCGGCCCACGGAGTACGGAAAAATCATGGCCGGCCGCCTGGGTATGGAGCTGGCCAGAGGGGGCGCGCTGGTGGTGTCCGGCATTGCCCGTGGACTGGACGCCGCGGCGCTGCGTGGCGCCCTCAAGGGCGGAGGCAGCGTGGTTTCGGTGCTGGGCGGCGGAATCGACGTGGTCTATCCGGCGGAAAACCGCTGGCTCTACGAGGACGTGGCGGCAGCCGGTGCCCTCATCTCCGAGTATCCGCCGGGGACAGAGAATAAAGGAGAGCATTTCCCCATCCGCAACCGGATTATCAGCGGCCTGTCCCTTGGCGTAGCCGCTGTGGAGGCGGAGGAGCACAGCGGCACCCTGATCACCATGCGTCTGGCCCTGGACCAGGGGCGTGACGCCTTCGCGGTGCCCGGCAACGCCGACGCACCCATGAGCCGGGGCACCAACCTGCTCATCCAGCGGGGCGAGGCCAAGCTGGTCCTGTCTGGCTGGGACATTTTGTGTGAATACGAACAGCTGCTGCCCGGCCGTGTGAGCCGGCCGGAGCCTCTTCCCGTGCAGGTGGAGGCCGCCCGGCTGGAGGTTCCGGAACCCCCTCAGGAGCCGGAGCGGCAGGAGACGGTGACCGCTGAAACGGTTGACAAGCCTGATGAAATGGCATATATTACCTTAGAAGACGGCGCGCTGACCGATGACGAGCGGGACATTCTCCTGGCTCTGGAGGGGCGCGGGCTGCGGACGGACGATCTGGTGGAACTGACCCAGATTCCCGCCCGCAGGGTGTCCAGCGCTCTGACCATGCTGCAAATCCACGGCTATGTGGAGGAGAAGGCGGGCAGGCGTTTTGAGAGCACCGTGGTATTGAAGCGAGAATAAGCGAGAGAAGCCTGGCCCCATGGAGCGGCCGGTTCCTCTTTTGGAGGTATATCGTGGCAAAGACAAATCTGGTTATCGTGGAGTCTCCGGCCAAGGCCAAGACCATCACGAAATATCTGGGCCCTGGGTATCAGGTCAAGGCGTCCATGGGCCATGTGCGTGATCTGCCCAAGAGCAAGCTGGGCGTGGACGTGGAGCACGGCTTCACCCTGGACTACCAGCCCATCAAGGGCAAGGAAGAGGTCATTGACGACCTGAAGAAGGCGGCCAAGAAGAGCGATCAGATCTTCCTGGCCACCGACCCGGACCGTGAGGGTGAAGCCATCTCCTGGCACCTGAAGGAGCTGCTGGGTCTGCCTGACGAGCGGACCCACCGGGTTACCTTTAATGAGATCACCAAGAAGGTGGTCAACGAGTCCATCGCCAATCCCCGGGCCATCGACATGGACCTGGTGGACGCCCAGCAGGCCCGGCGTGTGCTGGACCGCATTGTGGGCTATCAGATCTCCCCGCTGCTGTGGAAGAAGATCCGCCGGGGCCTGAGCGCGGGCCGGGTCCAGTCCGTGGCCACCCGTCTGGTGGCCGAGCGGGAGCAGGAGATCCGGGACTTCCAGCCCGAGGAGTACTGGACCTTGGAGGCCGAGCTGGAGCGCATCGCCCCTGCGGCGGGCAAGTTCAAGGCCGCCTTCTACGGCCGTGAGAAGAAGATGGAGCTCCACAGCGAGGAGGAGGCCAACACGGTGGTGTCCGCCGTGGAGCACGCCCCCTTCACCGTCCGGGGCGTGAAGCGGCAGGACAAGCAGCGCAACCCCGCGCCCCCCTTCACCACCTCCACCCTCCAGCAGGAGGCCTCCCGCAAGCTGAATATGACGCCCCGGCGTACCATGTCCATTGCCCAGCAGCTCTATGAGGGCGTGGATATTGCGGGTGAGGGCACCGTGGGTCTCATTACCTATATGAGAACCGACTCCCTGCGCCTGTCCGACGAGGCCACCGCTGCCGCCAGAAGCTTCATCCTGGGCCGTTACGGCCAGGAGTACTATCCCGGCAAGGCCAGGGTCTACAAGGCCAAATCGGGCGCTCAGGACGCCCACGAGGCCATCCGTCCCTCCGACGTGAACCTGACCCCCGAGGACGTGAAGAAGGACCTGACCAGCGAGCAGTACCGGCTCTACAAGCTGATCTGGAGCCGCTTCCTGGCCTGCCAGATGGCTGCCGCCGTGTACGACAGCGTGACCATCGACGTGGAGTCCGCCGGGTACACCTTCCGGGCCAACCACTCCGCCATCAAGTTCTCCGGCTACATGGCGGTGTATGTGGAGGGCAAGGACGAGGAGGAGGACGAGTTCCAGTCCCCGCTGCCCGACCTGAAGGAAGGGGAGCCCCTGGACCTGCGGAAGCTGAACCGGGACCAGCATTTCACCCAGCCCCCTGCCCGGTACACCGAGGCCACCCTCATCAAGGCGCTGGAGGAGAAGGGCATCGGCCGCCCCTCCACCTACGCCCCTACCGTGTCCACCATTCTGGACCGTGAGTACGTGGTGAAGGAGGGCAAGTACCTGCGCACCACGCCTCTGGGCGAGGTGGTCACCGGGCTGATGAAGGACAAGTTCCCCGACATCGTGGACACCGCCTTCACCGCCCACATGGAGGAGCAGCTGGACGAGGTGGAGACCGGCAAGGTCAACTGGCGTGAGCTCATCGGCGGCTTCTACGGCGGCTTTGAGAAGGAGCTCCAGCAGGCGGAGAAGGACCTGGACGGCGAGCGCATCAAGGTGCCCGACGAGGTCTCCGAGGAGCTGTGCCCCAAGTGCGGCCGGAACCTGGTCATCAAGTCGGGCCGGTTCGGCCGGTTCCTGGCCTGCCCAGGCTGGCCTGAGTGCGACCACACCCAGCCCATTGTGATTGAGATGCCCGGCCGCTGCCCCAAGTGCGGCGGACGGATTCTGAAAAAGACCTCCAAGCGGGGCTTTGCCTACTACGGCTGCGAGAACAACTCGGGCCGCAACGGCGTGAAGTGTGACTTTATGACCTGGGACGTGCCGGTGAAGGACAACTGCCCCTCCTGCGGCCACACCATGTTCAAGAAGTCGGGCAGAGGCTTCAAGAAGCCCTTCTGCATCAACCCCGAGTGCCCCAACTTCCTGCCTGAGGACCAGCGCGGCTACAAGAAGAAGCCCGCTGCCGAGGGAACCGCTGAGGCCGCTCCCGCCGAGGGAGAGGAGAAGGCCAAAAAGACCGCCGCCAAGAAGACGGCGGCCAAGAAGCCTGCGGAGAAAAAGTCGGCTGCCAAGAAGACAGCCGAGAAGAAGCCTGCGGCGAAGAAGACCGCCGCCAAGAAGACGACGGCCAAGAAGGCCGCCAAGACCGAAGAATAACCCTGGGGCAGGGACGGGAGCAGCCCGCCCCTGCCCTCTTGCGATACAAAGGAGATAAGATGGAACCAGTGATTGTAATCGGCGCGGGCCTGGCCGGGTCCGAGGCCGCGTGGCAGCTGGCACAGCGGGGTATCCCGGTGGAGCTGCGGGAGATGAAGCCGGAGAAGATGACCCCTGCCCACCACACGCCCTGGTTTGGCGAGCTGGTGTGCTCCAACTCCCTGCGGTCCGACCAGCTGGAGAACGCGGTTGGCCTGCTGAAGGAGGAGCTGCGGCGCATGGGCTCCCTGATTCTGTCCTGTGCCGACGAGCACCGGGTGGAGGCGGGCGGCGCGCTGGCGGTGGACCGCCACGGCTTTGCCCAGGCCATTACAGAGAAAATCCGCAGCCACCCCCTGATCACCGTCGTGGAGGGGGAGGTGGAGCACCTTCCGGCAGAGGGACAGGTCATCGTGGCCTCCGGGCCTCTGACCTCCGACACGCTGGCGGAGGACATCAAGGGCTTCTTCCCCGAGAGCCACTACCTGAACTTCTTCGACGCCGCCGCGCCCCTGGTGACCTTTGAGAGCGTGGACATGGAGAGCGCTTTCTTTGCCTCCCGGTACGACAAGGGCACCCCGGACTATATCAACTGCCCCCTCACCGCCGAGGAGTACGAGGCCTTCTGGACCGAGCTGTGCGCCGCCCAGGAGGCAGAGGTTCACGGCTTTGAGGACAAGAATGTGTTCGAGGGCTGTATGCCCGTGGAGGTCATGGCCCGCCGTGGACACGACACCCTGTGCTACGGCCCCCTCAAGCCCCGTGGTCTGAAGGACCCCAAGACGGGCAAGGAGCCCTTCGCTGTGGTGCAGCTGCGCAAGGACAACGCCGACGGCACCATTTACAACCTGGTGGGCTTCCAGACCCACCTGAAGTGGCCCGAGCAGAAGCGGGTGTTCTCCATGATTCCCGCCCTGAAGAACGCCGAGTTCCTCCGCTACGGAGTCATGCACCGAAACACCTATCTGGACTCGCCCCGTCTGCTGGACCGGTATTACCGGGTGAAGAAGGACCCCCGTATCTGCTTTGCCGGTCAGATCACCGGCGTGGAGGGCTATGTGGAGTCCACCGCTTCCGGCTTCCTGGCGGCGCTGGAGCTGTCCCGCCGACTGCGTGGGCTGCCGCCCGTGGACTTCCCCCAGGAGACCGCCACCGGCGCCCTGGCGCTGTATATCAGCAACGAGACGGTAACCGATTTCCAGCCCATGAACGTGAATTTCGGCATCATCCCGCCCCTGGGCTATAAGGTGAAGGGCAAGAGAAATAAGAACGCCGAGCTGTCCAAGCGGGCGCTGGAGAAGCTGGCGGAGCTGGACACGGAGTAAGGGGATTATACGCCCGCTTCCAGCACCAGCCGCATGGCCAGACGGAAGCCGTGGCGGAAGCAGACCAGCCGTTCATGGTAGGCGGCTTCGGCCTCCAGGTCGTTGAGGCGGTCGAGAAATTCCAGCCCGAGAGCGGTATGGATGCGGCTGTAACAGGCGTTAAGCGCCTGCTCTCGCGCACCTGCGTCGGGCGCATGGCTGAAATCCAGTCTGCCACGCTCCAGCTCTGATTCAAAGAGTTCTTCCAGTAAGTCGGTCATTGGAAATACCTCACTATTGTTCACTAATTGCGAACAATAGTGTATACACTTTTGGTGTACTTGTCAAGGGGGACACATGGAGTTTAAGGATATTTTTTCACAACGACTGCAAACGCTGCGCAAGAGCGCGGGAGAGAATCAGGAAACGCTGGGGGCAGTTATTGGAATCGGAAAAACCGGAGTCAGTGAAATGGAGAACGGTCGAAAGACAACAACGGCGGAAAAGGTAGCTCTTATCTGCCGACACTATAATGTTACAGCCGACTATCTCCTTGGATTGACGGACTGTCCCAGACCGCTGAATCGCGATGTACAAAAATGAAGTGTTTGGCGCACGCCTGCGGGAACTGCGGAACGAGAAAAAAGAAACGCAGAGAGATTTGGCTGATTTCCTTGGTGTGAAGCAGAACCAGATTGGCGAGATGGAGAATGGGCGCAAGGCGTCCACATTTGCTAAGCTGGCCATGCTATGTGAGCATTACAATGTCTCTGCCGATTATTTGCTGGGTCTGACCGATGAGCGGCGGCCCCTGCGTGAGGGAGAGGCTTTGTAGTATAATGGGCAGGACAAAAGAAATTTTTTCTCAGAGGATGCGGGAGCTGCGCAAGCAGACCGGCCAGCCACAGAAGGTGTTGGCGGAGCTGCTGGATGTCAGCGTCAACCAAATCAGCGAGATGGAAAAGGGGACGCGGATGACAACGCTGGAAAAGTTGGCGGTCATTTGTCAGCATTACAACGTCTCCGCCGACTATCTGCTGGGCCTGACCGATGAGCGGCGGCCTCTGCGTGAGGACAGATAAAGAAAACAGTTTTGGGAGGAATCAAAATGAAAATCATCGTAGATGCCATGGGCGGCGATAACGCCCCTGCTTCCAACGTCAGAGGCGCCCTGCGGGCGGTGAAGGAGCTGGGAGCCGAGGTGATTCTGGTGGGCCGTGGTGAGGACATCCTGGCCGTTCTGGCCGAGGACGGCATCAAGGACCTGCCCGCCGGCATCGAAATCGCCCATGCCTCCGAGGTGGTGGAGATCTGCGACAACCCCGCCACCGCCTTCAAGGAGAAGAAGGACTCCTCCCTCACTGTGGGCCTGAACCTGCTCAAGGAGGGGAAGGGAGACGCCTTTGTCTCCGCCGGCAGCACCGGTGCCCTGCTCTCCGCGGCCACTCTGCTGGTCAAGCGGGTGAAGGGCATCCGCCGTGCGGCCATGTGCCCCGTGGTGCCCACGGCCAAGGGCGGCGCTCTGCTCATCGACTGCGGCGCCACCGCCGAGTGTACCCCCGAGTACCTGCTCCAGTTCGCCTTCATGGGCTCCTACTACGCCGAGCGGGTCATGGGCCGTCCTGAGCCCCGTGTGGGCCTGCTGAACATCGGCGCCGAGGAGTCCAAGGGCACCGACCTCCAGCGGGAGACCTGGAAGCTGCTCAAGAAGGCGGACGCCGAGGGCCGCATCAACTTTGCCGGCAACGTGGAGGGCAAGGAGGCCGTGCTGGGCGCGGTGGACGTCATCGTCACCGACGGCTACTCGGGCAACATCTTCCTGAAAACCATGGAGGGCGCCGGCAGCTTCCTGGCCGGTGAGATGAAGAAGATGTTTATGAAGAGCATCACCACCAAGCTGGCCGCCCTGCTGGTGAAGGACGG
Organism: Clostridiales bacterium; assembly: GCA_902362925.2. Lineage (GTDB taxonomy): Bacteria > Bacillota > Clostridia > Oscillospirales > Oscillospiraceae > Pseudoflavonifractor. The sequence goes on from CABIYL020000019.1 coordinate 44,021, forward strand.
CATCAAGGATTTTAAGCGGATGATGGACTCCCGCGAGGTGGGCGGCACCGCCCTGGTGGGCATCTCCAAGCCGGTCATCAAGGCCCACGGCTCCTCCGACGCCTACGCCATCCGCAACGCCATCCGTCAGGCCATGCAGTTCGCCTCTTCCGGCATCATTGACGACATCACCGAGAACGTGGAGTACATGCGCCTGCCCGTCATGCACAAGCCTGCCGCCGAGTAAGGCCGGAGACATATGTCCGGATTGTGTCGGTCAGAAGTGGGAAGAATGTTTTGAAATGGTGTGCGGGGCATAAAAATTTAGAAATGCTATTGACACGCTGGCGGAATATGCCTATTATTTTTAGTGCAAGAGATGCCGTGCGCGGCAATTAAATAACTGGGAGTCGATAGTTATGATTTTCAACAAGCTGACCGAGCTGCTGGCTGAACAGTTCAGCGTAGAGCCTGAGAGCATTACCATGGAAACTTCCTTTGAGGACGATCTGGGCGCCGACTCCGTGGACATCGTGGAGCTGTCCATGGGCCTGGAGGAGGAGTTCGGCATCGAGGAGATGAGTGAGGACGACGTGGCCACCATCAAGACGGTGGGCGATCTGGTGCACTATCTCCAGGGCAAAGTCGAGGAATAAAACAAGCAACGAGGTCAAAGCCCCGCCGGGTGCGGGGCTTTGATTTTTACTGGGAGGGAAACAAATGGAGAAGCTGGAGGAGAAGCTGGGCTATACCTTTCAGAACCGGGCCCTGCTGGAGAACGCGCTGACTCACAGCTCCTACGCCAACGAGAACAAGCACACCGGCGCTCAGAGCAATGAGCGGCTGGAGTTCCTGGGGGATTCGGTGCTGGGCATGGTCACCGCCGACTATCTCTACCGGGTCCATCCGGACCTGCCGGAGGGCGACCTGACCCGTACCCGGGCGGCCCTGGTGTGTGAGGGCAGCCTGGTGGAGGTGGCCCAGCAGCTGGAGCTGGGGACCTACCTGAAGCTGGGCAAGGGCGAGGACGCCGGCGGCGGCCGGGAGCGGCCGTCCATCGTGGCGGACGCAGTGGAGGCCGTGCTGGCGGCGGTCTATCTGGACGGCGGCATCGGCTCCGCCCGGAAGATTATCCAGCGCTTCATTCTGGACCGGGAAGAGGAGAAGAGCGGCAGCCGGGACTACAAGACCGCGCTCCAGGAGCTGGTCCAGCGGGAGAGCGGCCAGGTGCTGGCCTACCGTCTGGTGGGCTCCACCGGCCCCGACCACGCCAAGCGCTTCCAGGTGGAAGTGGAGCTCAACGGCGCCCCTGTGGGAGCCGGAGAGGGCCGCAGCAAGAAGGAAGCCGAGCAGATGGCGGCTAAGGCAGCCATCGGCAAGCTGAAAGGCTGAATACAGCACAGCGGGCGTACCGGAATATCCGGTACGCCCGCTGTTTTTATGCCAGTCAGTTTTACTTCCGCTTCCGGCCCATGATGTAGCCGCTGAGGGCCGCCACAATGGGGACGGTGAGGATGATGCCCATGGAACCGGCGATGCCCTGGAGCAGTTCCAGGCTCAGCAGGTCGCTGTTGAGCAGCTGCAAGAGAGGATAGTCATAGACCTGGAAAAGGAGCAGGGTGTTCAGGGAGGAGCCGGCAAAGGCCAGGATGAGGGTGTTGGCCATGGTGCCCATGGCGTCCCGGCCGATGTTCATGCCGGAGCGGAACAGACCCAGGGGAGAGAGCTCCGGGTTGTGGGTGTGAAGCTCATGGAGGGAGGAGGCGATGGCCATGGCCACGTCCATCACCGCGCCCATGGACGAGATGAGGATGCCGCACACCAGCAGCCCGCTGATCTGCAATCCGCCGTCCGAGGCCTGGAGTACCAGAGCCTCGGCGTTGTCCGTGTTAAAGCCGTTGAGGGGCGTCAGGGTGCCCACAATGGCCGCCGAGATACCGGCCACTGCCACGCCGCCCACACAGCCCAGAGTGGCGCACAGGGTCTTGAGGGTGGGGCCATCCAGCAGCAGCAGGGACGCGGCGGTGGTGAGAGCGATGATGGCCACCGTGGCAGGGACAGGGGGGATACCCCGAAGCATCATGGGGAGCAGCAGGAACCAGACGCAGGCCAGGGTGAAGAGGAGGCCCAGCAGGGCTTTGACGCCCTTCCGGCCGCCCACCAGAATCATGACAAGGGCAAAGGCCAGGACGAAGAGACCCACAACCTGCCAGCGGTCGTAGTTGAAGATGCTGACCACATAGAGGGAGCCGTCGTCGTCATAGTCCAGCCGGACAATGAGACGGGTGTTCTCCTTGGCGTCCAGGTTGGTATAGGCGTTGAGATAGTTGTAGGTCTCCAGAAACTCCCCCTTGTGCTCACCGGAGCAGATCTCCAGCTCCAGCAGCTGGGTGCCCAGCCTGCGGCCCTCGGTCCAGTCGTCCGGCTCGGCGTTGTCCATCAGCACGTCGTTGACCCGGGCCACAGCAAAGGACATCTGGCTGGCGCTGGTGGGGATGTCGTCCGCTCCAGGGGTGTTGAGGTAGACGCCGAAGCCCACCAGCAGGGCGAGAACCAGGAGAGAGACTGCGATGGAC
>CABIYL020000019.1:46892-67040 GCA_902362925.2 Clostridiales bacterium
GCGGCGCCGGTGAAGCCGCTCAGGGAGCCGGTGGCGTCCACCTTGGCGTCCAGCGCGCCGGCCATGGCATACAGAGCCTTGGCCACGTCGGTGCGGGTCACGGTCTGGCTGCCGTCGAAGTCGTCGGAGACGATGGACAGGGAGGCGGCCCACTCGGCGGCCTCAGCGTACCACTCGGTACCCGTCTGGCCCTCCACGTCGGGACAGCCGGCCATACGCCACAGGACGGTGACCAGCTCACCGCCGGTGAGGGTGGCGTTGGGGGCGAAGTAGCCGCCGCCGGTGCCCAGGAGAAGCTCACGGGCGCTGACAAAGGCCACGGCAGGGGAGTACCACAGGGACGCAGCCACGTCCACAAAGACCTTGGTATTGTCGATGAGATGGAGCTTACTGGAATTGCCCAGGGAGAGAATCTTGCCGTTCTCCACGACGGCAATGGGAACGATGGTGTAGTGTCCGTCCTTGTCCACCTGAACGGCTACGGTGTAGTCGCCGGCCTCAGAGGGAGACACAGGAGTAATAGCCACGCCGTTCTCGTCGATGATGACCACGTCATCCTTGGGCGGGGTGTAGGGCGGATAGTAGTCCTCGTGCTCGGGCGGGATATCCACCACCTCGGTGCCGCAGATGATGTCGGCACGGTCACGGATACGGATGCGGGGTGCGGGGCCGTCAAAGGTGTTGTCGTAGGAGGCCAGGCCGGTGACGGTGATCTCGTGGCCCACAGCCAGGTTTTCGATGACCTTGTCCTTGGTGATGTAGCCGTCGATGAACACACGGGCGTCGTAGCCGGAGCTGTCACGGACCATGATGGTCTGGACCAGGCCCTCGGCCTCTTCGAAGCTGACCACCACGCCCTTGATCTGGACCAGGCTGCCCAGGTACTTGGACTCAGCCGCCTCCTGGGTGGTGATAGGCTTGGGCTCCAGGGTCTCGTCCTCGCCCAGCTCGCCGATCTTCTCGATGGAGGTCACAGCGATCTGGCGCTCGCCCTGGTAAGAGGAGGTGGTGCCGGTGATGCGGACCTTGTCGCCGATCTTGTAGTTGCCGGCCACGGGGAAGGCGTTGATACCGGCGGTGCCGTCCTGGACGTAGATACAGTCGAAGAAGGCGGTATCCTTGTCATAGCCGGAGGCGTTGGAGGTGACCACGCCCTCGATGACGTACTTGATGCCCTCCAGCTTCTGGGCCTGCACGTCGGCGATATCGGTGATGGTCAGGGGGTTGAGGTAGGCTACCAAGTTCTCGCAGATGTTGTAGTTGGAGTAGTTCTTCTCGGCGCCGGAGTCACTGATGGTGGCCTGGACCTCGAAGTTGGACATGAAGGCCGCGCCGGAGACGACGATAAGGCCCTTGTCGTCGCCCAGGTCCTCGGTAGCCAGCACCATCAGGCGGTCATCGCCCTCGGCCACGGTGTACTTGGGCATGGAGTCGCCGCCCAGGGTGTCGTTGTCGCTGTCCTTGGAGTAGGTGGTGGCGTGGCCGTAGACCACGGGGGAGACGGTGTCGGGAATGGTGGTAGTGGGATTGCCCTCAGCGTCCACCACGTAGATGGAGGCACCGCCGTACTGGCTGAAGAGCTGGGAGTACAGGTTGTTGTTGGGGTTCTCGGGGTCAAACTCCACGCCGTTCATCAGGAAGTGGTCCCAATTGTAGGTGGAGAAGTAGAGCCGCTGGGTCTGGCCGCCGTTGAGCTTGTCGTCGTTGGTGGCGTCGTCGCCGATACGCAGGGAGGAGCCCAGGGCCTCAAGAACCTTGTTCTGCTGGGCGGCCATGTGGTCGGCGGCGGGGAATTCCGCATAGCTCTCATAGTAGTCGGACCAGCCGGCCAGGACCAGGGTGCCGCCGGCGGCGTTGAAGGTCTTCAGGGCCTCGATTTCTGCATCGGAGTAGCAGACATAGGGGTCGCGCAGGGCGCTGCCGTCACGGCGGGAAGGAGCGGTGAGGAAGATGGCCACATATTTGCCGTTCTCATTCTCACAGGCGGCGATCAGGTCTTCGCTGGTGTTCAGCTGAACCGTGCGCACCGAGTAACCGGCGGCCAGGTTGCCGAAGTTGCCCATGGAGTCCTTGTAGTTGCCGTTGACGTACTCGTTGTAGTGGGAGGCGTCGATGCCGATGTAAACCAGCTGGCTGGCATCCAGAACATCCAGGGTGACGTCCTTGGAGTAGGAGTACTCAATGCCGTCCTCCACCAGGACCACGGTGACGGTAATGGTCATCACGCGGGCCATGTCGGGGATATAGCTCCAGTCCACGGTCAGGGTGCCGGAGGCGGGGAGCTCATAGCCCTTGGTGTCGGTGCCCAGGACCTCGTCGCCGAGGGAGTAGGTGATGGACTTGACGGTGGCGGGGTTGGCCTCGCTGTTGAACAGGGTGGTGGTGAGGGTGAGGGCCTCGTTGGTGACGGGAGTAGCGGTGCCGCACTCCACAGAGGAGATGCCCAGCTTCACCACTTCGCCCACCCACACGGGGGCGGTGACAGCCAGGTCGCCGTCGCCCTGGGTGACGCGGATGAAGTAGTAGCTGTAGCTGGCGGGGATGGTGCACTCCAGCTCGCCGGAGGCCAGCTCAGCGGGATCGTCCCAGGTGTAGGCCACGGCGCCGGAGTTGACCACCACTTCCACCTTGGAGATGGAGTCGGAGGCGTCGGGGTCGTACACGCTGACGTTGATGCTCACATTCTCGGGGACGTCGGAGATGATGGAACCCAGCATCTGGCCGTTGAGGGTGTAGTTGATCTCCAGGTTCTTGTCCTCGGTGGCGTAGACGCGGTAGTTCCGGATGGCCTCATACAGGCCGTCCTGAGAGAAGTCGTCGGTCAGGATAACGTCACGGGCATCGTTGGCGTTGCCCCACTTGCCCTTGTGGTTGTCCTGGTTGTTGGTGGGGGCCACATGCCAGCCCTTGTCCAGGGCCATGATGTACTGCTCATAGCTGGGGTAGTAGCCGCCGGCGCCGATGGCGCCCTCGCCGTTGCCCACCTCGACCAGGTACATCCGGGTGTCAATGATGGGGTCATAGTAGCCGAAGTCGCTGAAGTTGCCGAAGGTGGTGCCGGGGTGGTTGAACTGGCTGATGGAATTGACCAGGTTCTCGTTGCTCAGCAGGGCGTAGTAGGCCTTCATGCCGGCATCGGCGGTCTTGTTGTTCAGGGTGGTGTTGTTGCGGGAGACGATGCCGGGGGTGTTGAAGGTGTTGATGTGGCCGGGGCCGCCGGACCAGGTCATTTCGAAGCCGGCCAGGGCCACGATCTCACCGGCGTACTGCTCGTTGAAGGCGGCCACAGCGCCGGTGTAGGCGTTCCACTTCTTGGCGCTGGCTTCGGTCATCTGGCTGACGTCATAGAGGGCGGCCTCGGGGTTGGCGGCGCCGGAGGCGTCAAAGTAGTTGGAGTGGTCGGTGAAGGCCACGAAATCCACGTTGGCGCTCTCGGGCAGGTTAGCCACGTAGTTCAGGCCCTCCTGGAGGGTGCCGGCGCCGTCGGAGTACTCGGCGGTGTGGGAGTGGAGCTGGCCGAAGTAGAGCTGGTACTTGGCCGTACCGATGGTGAAGGTCCAGGTGCGGGAGACGGTCTTTTCATCGGCCCGGGTGACGGTGGCAGTGACGGTAACCTTGCCGTCCGCCATAGCCTCGGCGGGCTTATAAGTGGCCTTGCCGTTCTCCACGGTGGGGGTGACATCCTGGTCGTTCACCTTCAGGGAGACGGTGGGGTCCTCGCCTGCGTTGCCGAAGGTGAAGCCGATTTCGGGCTGCTTCTCGTCGCCGGTCTGAGCGTTGGCGGCGGGGAAGACAGAGGTGATGTAGGGCTCGTCCTTGACATCAAGGGTGGTGGTGCCGGTAAAGGCCACGTCCTTGTTGTCTGTTCCGCTGATGGTGATCACCAGCTCGCCGGCGGCCATGGCGGAGCCGGGAATGGAGAAGGAGTAGGTGCCGTTGTCGTTGGTCAGCTCGGCAGCGGTGTCGCCGTACTTGGCGGAGATTTCCTTGATGCCGAAAACGGAGTACACGGTGAAGCTGACTGCGTAGTCCTGGCCCACATAGGCGTCGGGCAGGAGGCCGAAGGTGACGGCGGGCATGTTGACCACGCCATCGGTGATGGTGACGCCCTCAGCCACGGGGTAGAAGTGGAAGGTGTAGATGTCCTTGTCGCTGTCGTTGTACAGGCTGTAGGTCTTGTAGGAGCCGGCGTAGTACTCCAGGTACTGGGAGTACTTGCCGTTGAACTTGGCGGTGCGGCTCTCCAGGTTGAAGCCGCCGTTGAAGGCGGTCAGCTTCCAGTCGGCGTCCTCGGTGGCCTTGGCGGAGTAGAAGGCGTTGTTGCCGGTGCCGTTGGAGCAGAGGTAGCCGTCAGAGGTCTTGAAGCGGAACCACTCGCCGTTGACTTCCACGGTGAAGACCCGGGCGCCGTTGGCGGGAGTGGCCACGCCGTCAGCCACGGTGGCCTCGGCGTTGTTGATGGAGGGGCTGGTCTCGTTGCCGTCGCCGCCGGCCAGAACGCCCTTGGCGCCCTCGTTGTAGAGCACCACCTGAGCGCCGTCCTCAGGCAGGTCGCCGCTGGGCTCCTCGGGAATCTCGGTGACCTTGTAGAAGGAGAGGGCGAACATACCCTCGCTGCCGGCGTTGATGTTGTAGTAGGCGCTCCAGGTACCGTAGTTGTCCTGGTACTCCATGTAGGCGTTGCGGACGATGTTCTTCACGTAGAACAGGCCGTCGCCTGCGTCCACCAGCTCCCACTTGTCGTTTTTCTCGCCCAGCGTCATGCTGGTATAGCTGTCGGCCATACCCAGCTTCTGGCCGCCGTAGGAGAAGGACCAGGTGCCGTCGCCGTTGTCAATGACGGTCCACACGTCACTGGCGGAGAAGCCGGACAGGATACCGTCCTTCAGCGTAACAGCGGTGCCGTTGTTGTAGAAGCCGTTGTAGGTGCTGGACAGAGCCTTGTTGTAGGCGGGGGCGTAGATGACAACCTGATCGCCGTGGGCGATGGGACCGGAAGAGGCACTGCCGTCCAGGTCAATCTCGCTGGCATTGGTGTTGCGCAGCTGGAGGGTACCGTTATACGCGCTCACCGCTGCGGTGATGGTGATGACGCTGCCAACAGCCACAGGCCAGGTGCCGTCATCATTCTTGTCCACCACGGCCTTGTAGAGCTGGATGGAGTTGCCGCTGCTGTCCTTCACGGTGATGTTGGGATTGGAGTAGGCACCGTTGTTGTCATACACCTCGGTGACCTCCACGTTACGCAGGGTCACATAGGTGCAGATGTCGGCGGTGGTCAGCTCACCAATGGTCTTGACCGCCGGGGTCAGGGTCAGCCCGGAGGACTTCTCATAGGTGGAACCGTCCAGCTGGGGCAGGCCGTTGAAAGTGGCGCGCTTACCGGTGCCGATGACGGTGTCGCCCAGGGCGATATCGTCAAAGTTGTTGCTCATGCGGACGCAGATACCGCCGGTGCTGTCCTGAAGGTAGACGTTCTTGCCGTCCAGCAGGGTGACCACACCCTTGACCGTCAGGTTCTCGGTGCCGTCCGCGGCAGCCAGAGCCTCCGCGATGGAGATAGTCTCGGGCTCCTCGGGATCGGGAGGCGTCACTTCGCCGCCGCCCTCACCCTCCAGCTTGTAGAGGGTGAAATCACAGGGATAGCCAGCGTTGATGGTGGTGTTCTTATAGGCGCGGAACTTGCTTCCCGAGTTCTTGTTGCTGGCCAGGGTCACGGTGTCCTCGCCAGTACCCAGGAAACGGAATGCGCCGTTTTCAAAGGAGATGGCCCAGGTGTAGTCGCCGGCCTGGATGCCGTTCTCATTGCCGCCCTTGGGTGCGACCTGGATTCCATTGCTGTCTGTGAGGGTAACGCCGTCCTGTGTCACGGCAATGTCCCACACCAGATTGGCGGCGGGGGCTGTGATGGAGCCGTCGGTGGCGGCCAACTCAGCAGCGGCCAGCCAGGTTCCATCCAGGGCACCCACAGCATAGCCGGAATCCACGACCATGACATAGCTGCCATCGGTTAGTTCTTCCTGGGTTGTAATCTGCTTGTATACCGCCTCGTCAGCGGCGGAAGCAGCAGGGAAAAAGGTGAACAGCATTGCCAGGGATAGGAGCAGTGCAAGGTTCTTACGGAGCTGTCGTTTCATGATCTCCATCCTTTCTCTCGTCCGCACGGGTTGTGCGGATGGCGGCAGGGGTGTGTATCTGCCGCTCAAACAATATTTTGACTTTTACCGCTGTTCCCATCACCTCCCGTAACGGTTGCATAAAAACAAAATAAGTTCCCTTCCGTACTCATTCTACATGGAAGTTTGGTTATAGTCAACGGGGGAATGTGATATTTTGCACAATTAGAAGCGAAAAAAAGCATGTAAAATTAGTGTAAAATGGTCAAGTGTACAAAAAGCATGGGCAGCTGTGTCGATACAGAGCCTGTGAATACGGAGCAGGAAGCGGAAAAGCGTTTGCAAATAAGGACAGAACTTGATATAATATAGTATTCAAACGCATTGCACCAAAAACGCAGATGTGAGGTGCCCGATTTGTACTTAAAAGCACTCGAAATCCAGGGATTCAAGTCCTTTCCGGATAAGACGGTTCTCACCTTCGGCGAGGACGTCACCGCCATCGTGGGTCCCAACGGCAGCGGCAAGTCCAATATCTCCGACGCCATCCGCTGGGTCATGGGGGAGCAGTCCACCCGTGCGCTCCGCGGCGGCAAGATGGAGGACGTCATTTTCGGCGGCACGGCCAAGCGCAAGCAGTTGGGCTTTGCCGAGGTTTCCCTGGTGTTGGACAACTCCGAGCATTTTTTTGACCTGGAGGAGAGCGAGGTCATGGTCACCCGGCGGTACTACCGCTCGGGTGAGAGCGAGTACTACATCAACCGCCGCAGCGTCCGCCTGAAGGACATCAACGAGCTGTTCATGGACACCGGCCTGGGCCGGGAGGGCTACTCCATCATCGGCCAGGGCAAAATCGACGAAATTCTCTCGGTCAAGTCCGGCGACCGCCGGGAGATTTTCGAAGAGGCGGCGGGCATCTCCCGCTACCGCCACCGTAAGGAGGCGGCGGAGCACAAGCTCATCCGTACCGACGAGAATCTGGTCCGCATCAACGACAAGCTGGACGAGCTGGAGCTCCAGGTGGAGCCGCTGCGGGCCCAGTCGGAGAAGGCCAGAAAATACCTCCTGCTGCGGGACGAGCTTCGCGGCCTGGAGATCTCGGTCTGGCTGGACCAGCTGGAGAAGATCCGTGCCGCAGCCATCAAGACCCTGAACGACTACGAGAACGCCGTCCGCCAGAAGGACGAGGCCCAGCGTCAGGTGGAGGTGCTCTACGCTGCCGCCGAGGGCTACGCCGCCCAGATGCGGGAGAAGGACATAGAGGCCGAGCACATCCGCTTTGAGATGATGCAGCGGGAGGCGGACGCCAACCTGTGCGACAACGCCATTGCCGTGCTCAAGACCAATATCCAGAACAATATGGAAAACAGCGGCCGCCTCCAGGAGGAACTGGCTGCGCAGGAGGGACGGGACGACAGCATTGGCGCTCAGATTGAGGAACGCCGGAGCAGAATCCGTTCTATTATAGAGGAAGCGGACGCCCTGCGGGCATCTCTGGCGGACTATCAGAACCAGTCCCAGGAGGCGATACGGAACGCCGGAACCCTGGCCGCCGAGATGGAGGCCCTGCGGCAGAAGGAGGCGGTGGAGAGCGCCTCCGCCTCCGAGGCCAAGGCGCTGCTGTCCGCTCTGGCCGCCGCCGCCCAGGAGCTGATGGACCGGGACGAGGCGGTCCGGCAGGAGCTGGCCGCCGCCGAGGAGCGGCTGAACACCGCCCAGGCGGAGGAGAAAGCGGCCCGTGCCGAGCTGGAGCAGGCCCGGGAGGACCGGGATGCCCTGAAGAACGTCATCAGCGGCTACACCCTGCGTCTGGAGTCCCGCAGCCGGAAGGCGAAAGAGACCCAGGACCGGCACATGAAGCTCCAGATGGAGGAGAACGCGCTCAAATCCCGCATCCACATGCTTCGGGACATGGAGAAGGCCTACGAGGGCTATTCCAAGGCCATCAAGGTGGTCATGGGGGAGGCCGAGCGGGGCCAGCTGCGGGGGATTCACGGCCCGGTGGCCGGGCTGCTTCACGTGGAGGACCAGTACACCGTGGCCATTGAGATTGCCCTGGGCGCCGCCATGCAGAACATCGTGGTGGACACGGAGGAGGCGGGCAAGGCTGCCATCCAATGCCTGAAGCGGCGGGACGGCGGACGCTGTACCTTCCTGCCCCTGACCTCCATCCGGCCTTCCGACTTCCGGGACCGGGCAGTGGAGAAGGAACCCGGCTTTGTGGGCATGGCCGACCGGCTGGTCCGGTTTCAGCCCGCCTATGAGAAGGTCTTTTCCAATCTGCTGGGCCGGGTGGTCATCGCGGAGGACATGGACTGTGCCATCGCCATGGCCCGGAAGTACAGCTACCGGTTCCGCATCGTCACCCTGGACGGACAGGTCCTCAACCCCGGAGGCTCCATGACCGGCGGATCGGCCTCCCGTTCGGCGGGCATCCTCAGCCGTGCCAACGAGCTGGAGCGGCTGAACACCCAGTTAAACGGCGTCCGGGACGCCCTGTCCGAGGCGGCCAAGGTGCTGGATGAGGCCAGGCGCGAGGCGGCGGTGGCTCAGTATGAGGTGGAGACCGCCCAGGCCCAGCAGCGTACCCATGAGGACACCATCCTCAAGCTGGAGGAGCGTTGCGGTCACTATGAGACCCAGCTTGCCGAGCTGCGCCGCCAGCAGGAGGTCCAGCGTGCCGAGCTGAAGCAGCTGGAGCAGCGGGCGGCCCAGACCGAGACGGACACCGCCGCTGCCAGAAGCCGCATTGAAGCCCTGGAGGGCTCCGCTGCCGCTCTGCGAGCGGAGGCGGACAGCAAGGCGGAGGGCCAGAGCCGCCTGCAGGAGCAGGTGAGCGCCATCGGCGAGCAGATTGCCGCGCTGAACATGAAGCTGGCCAGTCTGGAGGCCGAGCAGGACGCCTCCCAGAAGGCGCTGGAGGAGCTGGAGGATCTGCGCCGGGACATGGCGGGAGACCGGGAGCAGCGGGCGAAGATGATCGCCGAGCTGAAGGCCAAGAACGACGACCTGAACGCTCAAATCCTGGAGCAGGAGCGGAAGCTCCAGACCATCCGGGAGGAGAACCAGAGCCGGAATGAGGCCATCCAGCGGCTCAACAATGAAAAGCTGGAGCTGGAAGGCCAGCGGAACCAGGCCGACCGGGAGAGCCGTGACAAGAATACCGAGCTGCTGTCCATGGAGCGCGAGGTGTCGGTGCTGGAGCAGAAGAAGCTGTCCAGCTCCATGGAGGAGAAGGGGATTCTGGACAAGCTGTGGGAGACCTATGAGCTCTCCCATGAGGCCGCCCGCCAGCAGCGGGTGGAGCTGGAGAGTGTGCCCAAGGCCCAGCGCTGCATCGGAGAGCTGAAAAAGTCCATCTCCGGCCTGGGCAACATCAACCTGGATGCCATCGAGGAGTTCCAGCGCATCAATGAGCGGTACACCTACCTGAAGGACCAGCGGGACGACGTGCAGAAGTCCAAAAAGGAGCTGGAGGGCATCATTGCCGATATCACCGCCGAGATGAAGACCATCTTCTCCAACCGGTTTGCCATCATCAATCAGGCCTTTGGCGAGACCTTCCAGTCCTTGTTCGGCGGAGGCCGTGCCACCCTGGAGCTGGAGAACCCGGACGATATCCTCAACTGCGGCATTGAGATCAAGGTCCAGCCGCCGGGCAAGGCGCTGAAGATCATCACCCTGCTCTCGGGCGGTGAAAAGGCCTTTGTGGCCATCGCCCTCTACTTCGCCATTCTGAAGGTGAGCCCCACGCCCTTCTGCGTTATGGACGAGATTGAGGCCGCTCTGGACGACGCCAACGTGGTCCGCTTTGCTCACTACCTGCGGCAGATGAGCGACAAGACCCAGTTCATCGTCATCACCCACCGGCGCGGCACCATGGAGGAAGCCGACGTGCTCTACGGTGTCACGATGCAAGAACAAGGCGTGAGCCGCATCCTGACCATCAATCTGAATGATGTGGAGCGGGAACTGAATATCAAGTAAATTACCGTGTTTCAACACCGGAGGGACGCGGAATACTGAAAATAAGGAAGAACGAAAGGAACCGAGCGTACATGGGCTTTTTTGACAAAATCAAGGCGGGCCTGACCCGCACCAAGGAGAACATCGGCCACTCGCTGGACAGCCTGTTTGCCGGAGAGCTGGACGACGACTTCTACGACGAGCTGGAAGAGACCCTCATCCTGGGCGACATGGGCATGGACACCACCATCAAGGCGGTGGCCGAGCTGCGCCGCCGGGTAAAGGCGGAGAAGATCAAGGACACGGAGGGGGCCCGTGAGTGCCTGCGCCGTGTGCTGACCGACATGCTGAACGTGGGCGACTGCGCTCTGAACCTGAGCGCCTCTCCTGCCGTGATCCTGGTCATCGGCGTCAACGGCGTGGGTAAGACCACCACCATCGGCAAGCTGGGCGCCCGGCTGAAGGGGGAGGGGAAGAAGGTGCTGCTGGCCGCTGCCGACACCTTCCGCGCCGCCGCCGCCGACCAGCTGGAGATCTGGTCCCAGCGGTCCGAGGTGGAGCTGGTCCGCCAGCATGAGGGCGCCGATCCCGCCGCCGTGGTGTTTGACGCCATGCAGGCCGCCAAGGCCCGCAAGACCGACGTGGTGCTGGTGGACACCGCCGGCCGTCTCCACAACAAGCAGAACCTGATGAACGAGCTGAACAAGATCGGCCGTGTCATCGACCGTGAGCTGCCCGGCAGCCGGACCGAGACCCTGCTGGTGCTGGACGCCACCACCGGCCAGAACGGCCTCATCCAGGCCAAGCAGTTCATGGAGGCCGCCGGCATCACCGGCATTGTCCTCACCAAGCTGGACGGCTCCGCCAAGGGCGGCATTGTCATCGCCATTGCCGACGCCCTCCAGGTGCCTGTGAAGTATATCGGTGTGGGCGAGGGCATCGACGATCTGATGCCTTTTGACGCGGAGTACTTTGTCCACGCGCTGATCTGATATATAATAAGGAAGGAAACAGATGAAAAAGCTGGTATTAGGCGGCGCCTGCGCCGTGAGCGGAATCCTGCTGACCGTCCTGATGGAGGCCGGGGCACTTGCCCGGGCAGGCATGTGGGCGGTCCTGGCCGCTCTGGTGCTGATGGCCTCCGGTCTGCTGCTTGGGATTCTGGGCCTGCGGGAACATTAGAGAAAGACAGTCTCCCGGGACTGTATCCTGTTTTGGAGGTATATCAATGGCAAGAATTGACGGACGGGCCAACGATCAGCTGCGGCCCATCGAGATTATCCCCGGCATCAACAAATTTGCGGAGGGCTCCTGTCTCATCCGCTGCGGCAATACCCACGTGCTCTGCACCGCCTCGGTGGAGGACCGGGTGCCCCCTCATGTCCCGGAAGGGGAGGGGTGGGTCACCGCCGAGTACTCCATGCTGCCCCGTGCCAACCGGGAGCGGAGCAAGCGGGACATCGCCAAGCTGAAGCTGTCCGCCCGGTCCGCTGAGATTCAGCGGCTGGTGGGCCGTTCCCTCCGTGCGGCGGTGGACATGAAGGCCCTGGGCCCCCGCACCATCACTGTGGACTGCGACGTGCTCCAGGGTGACGGCGGCACCCGTACCGCCAGTGTCACCGGCGGCTTTGTGGCCCTGAGCCTGGCACTGCACAAGCTGGTGGAGGAGGGCGTTTTGGAAACCATGCCCCTCAAGACCTGCGTGGCGGCCATCTCCGCTGGCATCGTGGACGACCAGCTGCTGCTGGACCTGTGCTATGAGGAGGACTCCTCCGCCCAGGTGGATCTGAACTGCGTCATGACCGGCGAGGGTGAGCTGGTGGAGCTCCAGGGCACCGGTGAGGGCCGTTCCTTCACCCTGGAGGAGCAGCGGGCCCTGGTGGAGCTGTGCGCCAAGGGCATCCGGGAAGTGCAGGCGGTCCAGAAGGCCGTCCTGGGAGGTTGAGCCCATGAAAATGGTATTGGCCAGCAAGAATAACCACAAGCTCAAGGAGATGCAGGACATCCTCTCCGCCCAGGGGGTGGAGGTGGTTCTGGAGTCCGACGTGGGCGCCGATGTGGACGTGGAGGAGACGGGCACCACCTTTGAGGAGAACGCCCTGCTGAAGGCCAGGGCGGTCATGGAGGCCACCGGTCTGCCTGCCATCGCCGACGACTCTGGCCTGTGCGTGGACGCCCTGAACGGAGCGCCCGGTGTGTACTCCGCCCGGTACGGCGGACCCGGTCTGGACGATGTGGGCCGTTACAAGCTGCTGCTGGAGAACATGCGGGGCCAGCTGGACCGCCGGTGCAAATTCGTCTCGGCCATCTGCTGCTGCTTCCCCAACGGGGACACGGTGACTGCCCGGGGCGAGTGCCAGGGCACTCTGGCCTATGCGCCCAAGGGTGCCGACGGCTTTGGATATGACCCCATTTTCTTTGTGCCCGGTCTGAAAAAGACCTTTGCCGAGCTGCTGCCCGAGGAGAAGAACGCCATCTCCCACCGGGGCAACGCACTGGCGATTTTCAAGGACAAGCTGGCGGAGTACCGCCGGGACCATCAGCTTTAAGCGGCTCAGAGGGCCGTTTGAAATATATTAATATAAGGAGGCGGCGGGATATCCCGCCAAAATACCTATGGATTTGACAAGCAAGCAGCGCGCCCAGCTCAGAAGCCTGGCCAACAGCATCGACACCATTGTCCATGTGGGCAAGGACGGCCTGGGCGAGAATCTGGTCAAGCAGGCCGACGACGCACTGGAGGCCCGGGAGCTCATCAAGGGCAAGGTTCTGGAGAACTCCATGCTCACCGCACGGGAGGCGGCCGAGGAGCTGGCCGTGGCCACCCGGAGCGAAGTTGTGCAGGTGATTGGAACAAAATTCGTCCTGTATCGTCCAAGTCATAAAAAGGACAAGAAGGACAAGATCGTTCTGGTAAAGGACAGCCGGAAAAAGCCGGTGGTGTGACAGACATTCAGCAAAAGCAATTGCGTGAAAGGAGCTGGCTCACTTGAAAATCGGTATCTATGGCGGCACCTTTAACCCACCCCACCTGGGGCACATGGCGGCGGCCCAGGCGGCCATGGCCGTGCTGGGGCTGGACAAGCTGTTTTTCATTCCCGCGGCCCTGCCGCCCCACAAGGAGCTGCCGGCTGACGGAGCCGGAGCGGAGCACCGCCTGGCCATGACGGCCCTGATGGCCGACGGCCTGGGGGAGTCCATCGGCCGCCGTGGGGATGTGGAGGCCCTGGACATTGAGCTGCGCCGGACGGGGAAGAGCTACACGGTGGACACCCTGGAGGAGCTGCACAGCCGTTTCCCGGAGGATGAGCTCTGGCTGCTGATGGGGACGGATATGTTCCTCACCATCCAGAACTGGTACCAGCCCGAGCGCATTATGGCGCTGGCGGGGATTGCGGCCTTTGCCCGCACCGAGACGGACAGCGGCGAGCTGCTGCGGGTCCAGGCCGACTACCTGGCCAAAACCTACCAGGCACGGGTGCAGCTGGTGGAGCTGCCCAAAATCACCGATCTCTCCTCCACCCAGATGCGGGAGCTTCTGGAGGAGGGGCAGGGCGGTGACCGGCTCTGGCCGCCGGTGTACGGCTATATTCTGCGCAACGGGCTGTATGGCGAGCACCCCGACCTGAAGCAGCTCAACGATTCCGAGCTGCGCTGCGCGTCGTACAGCATGATCCGCGCCAAGCGGATTCCCCACGTCAAGGGGACCGAGCAGGCGGCAGTGGAGCTGGCGGAGCGCTGGGGTGCCGACGTGGAGAAAGCCCGCCGGGCGGCCATCCTCCACGACTGCACAAAATATCTGAATATGGAAGAACAGTTGCAATTGTGCCGGCAATATGGTATTGTATTGGACGATTTAGAGCAAAAATCGGTGAAGCTGCTCCACTCCAAAACAGGCGCCGCCATTGCGCGTGATGTGTTTGGCGTGCCGGACGACATATATTGGGCAATCTATTGGCACACCACCGGCAAGGCCGATATGTCCACCCTGGAGAAGGTGCTCTATCTGGCCGACTACATGGAGCCTACCCGGGATTTTCCCGGTGTGGAGGAGCTGCGTGAGCTGACCCGCCGTGATCTGGATGCCGCGCTTCGCCTGGGTCTGGAGATGAGTGTGGAGGACCTGGAGGAGCGGGGTGTTCCCGTTCACCACAACACCATGGAGGCTCTGAATTGGGTGCTGGAGCATGGGCCCCGGGATCCTTCCTGAATCCGAAACAGAAAAATGACAGACACAGCCGCCGGTGAGGCGGCGCGCGGGAAAGGAACTACGAACCAATGAATCCTGAGCAGAATCGCAAAAAGGGCGGCGCCCGACTGCTGAAGCCGTCCTCCAAAAAAGCGGAAGCCGCACCGGAGAAGGAGAAAGAAGCGGTCCCGACCAAGAAATCTGAGTTTACGGACAAGGACGTGGAGTCCGGCCGGACCCAGAAGGCCAAAAAGCCCAAGAAGCCCAAGCCTCAGCGCACCACCAAGCAGAAGGTGCTCCACGGTGTGTTTATCGGCGTCACTGTTCTGGCCGCCATCATTGTGGTCATCGGCATCGCACTGGCCATTTTTGTGCAGAAGCCGGCCCAGGTCACCCAACCCAGCCGCGGCTCCAAGCAGCCCACCAGTACAGAGGAGCAGGAGACGGGCGGTTCCACCACCCGGCCGGACGGCGTGTCCAGCGACCGGAAGGAGGACTTCTATACCTTCCTGGTGGTGGGCCGCGACACCTACGGCGGCGGCAATACGGACACCATCATGCTGGCCTCCTATGACATTCCCAACCAGCAGCTGTCCGTTATGAGCATCCCCCGTGATACCCTGGTCAACGTCTCCTGGGACATCAAGAAGATCAACTCCGTCTACAACATGTACGGCGGCGGCGATGAGGGCATGGATGCCCTGAAGGAAGAAGTCAGCCAGCTGGTGGGCTTCATCCCGGACTACACCTTTGTGGTGGAGTGGGAGGCCGTTGGTAAGCTGGTGGACGCTGTCGGCGGTGTGTACTTTGACGTGCCCTGCCGGATGTACTACAACGACCTGTCTCAGAACTTCAAGATTGACCTCCAGGAGGGCTATCAGCTCATCGACGGCGACAAGGCCATGCAGCTGCTGCGCTGGCGTCATAACAGCGACGACAACGGCAACATCCTCAACTCCGGCTACGCCAACGGCGACCTGGGCCGTATCGAGACCCAGCAGGCCTTCCTCCAGGCGGCCATTGAGCAGTGCCTCCAGAACATTACGGATGTGAAGACCATCACCGGCATTGCCCAGATTTTCTTTGAGAACGTGACCACTGAGCTGTCCGTGGGCAACCTGGCCTGGTTTGCCCAGCAGGCCATTTTCGGCAACAGTGAGGGCAAAAAGCTGGACATGAACAGCGTGACCTTCCTCACCATGCCCTGGGTGGCTGCCAACGGCGTGTGGAGCCGGACCTATAACAACCATCCCTCCTATGTGGCGCCCGATGTGGACGAGGTGGTAGAGGTGGTCAACGAGTACTTCAACCCCTACGTGGAGGACCTGCGCAAGGATGAGCTGGACATCATGTATGTCAACGACGACGGCACCCTGGGCTGCACCAGCGGCGTGCTGGAGGATACCAAGTACAACAGCTGGGTGAAGGGCAAGAACTCCGGTTCTTCCAGCTCCTCCGGTTCCAGCTCTTCCAGCTCCAAGCCCTCTTCCAGCACCAGCCCGTCTCCCAGCGCCAGCGCTTCGGCGTCTCCCAGTACCTCTCCCAGCACCAGCCCCAGTCCTTCCCCCAGCGAGAGCACTGCGCCCAGCACCTCTCCCAGCGTGACGCCTTCTCCCAGTCCCAGCGAGAGCGTGACGCCCTCGCCCTCTCCCAGTGAGACCCAGCCTGCCGTGAGCGAGACACCTGCTCCCAGCCCCAGTGAGAGCGTGACGCCCAGTCCGTCTCCCTCTGAGAGCGGCGGCACGGACCAGCCTCCCGAGGGCATTCCCATCTATACGCCCGACCCGGCGGCCACAGAGACGGCCCCCGCAGCGTAATCAAGCGCCATTCAACCCAACCGAGAAAGGGGTTTATCAACTATGACACCCAAGGAAACCGCGATTGTTCTGGCCAAGGCCCTGGACAGCAAGAAGGGCATTGACATCAAGGTGCTGGAGACCGGTCACCTGACCACCCTGGCGGATTATTTCGTCATCTGTACCGCCACCTCCACCACCCAGGTCCGCGCCCTGTCCGACGAGTGCGAGAAGACCATGAAGGAGACCGCCGGCGAGCTGCCCCACCATGTGGAGGGCCACCGGGGCGGCACCTGGGTCCTGCTGGACTTCTCCTCTGTGGTGGTGCACATCTTCATGGACGACGCCCGTAAGTTCTACGACCTGGAGCGCCTCTGGTCTGACGCCACGCCCGTGGACCTGACCGACGTGCTGACCGAGAACTGAAATCGAACAGCAAGGCCCTGTCTCCTGTGAGGAGACGGGGCCTTTTTTACAAGACAGAAAACCGGGTGTGCGCTGCTGAGCGCACACCCGGTTTTGGCTTATCCTCTGCGGTCCAGTACGATGGTGTAGCCCTCCACGATGTCGGGCGCATCCCCATCGGCCACGGGGGCGTGGTTGATGGTGACGCGATCGCCGGGGTTGAGAATGACTGCCACATCGTTGTCCTTGGCGGGGATGGAGTAGTAGACGTCCTCACCCTCCAGGGAGAAGTAATAGTAGGTGTTGCCGTCAATGACCGCCGAACGGATGTCCGCGATGACGCCGGATACGTCGGTCTCCAGCCGACTGCCCTGGTCCACGGCGATGCCCTTGGCGGCCATCTGCTCCAGGTAGTTCTGCTCACAGGAGGCCACGGTGTCGCCTATGCCCACCACGGTGAACTGGCCCACGTTGACCATGGCGTACTGCTTCACCAGCTGGCGGTTGTCCTTCAGGGCGATGAAGTAGGTGGGCTGGTCGGCCACGTTGAGGAGCAGGGGGAAGGTGGCCTTGTAGCCCTGGTCCTGCACCATGCCCTCAGCGGAGGCCTGAGCGGACTGCTCGGTGGCGCCGGGCACCTCATAGAACTTGGTCTCCTTGGTGCGCTGGTTGCACAGCAGGAAGCCCAGGTTGGACTGGTCGCTGGTGGCGGAGGTGATGCCGGTGTACATGTACACGTCATCGTTCATGGCGATGTAGTTGTAGCCCTCTGTGGTGACGCGCACGTCCTTCTGGCCGAAGATGGAGTTGATGAAGCCGTGGATCAGCGTGCCGTAGTAGTCGTACTGCTGCATGATGAGGGAGGCCAGGTACACCCGGTCCACCCACTGGGGCACGTCCTCATAGGCGTAGTAGGTGCACTCGCCGGTAACCGCGTTCATCAGCACGGCGCCGCTGATGTCGGTGCCGCCGAACAGGCCGATGGTCTTGACCACACGGGGGCAGATCCACCAGGGGTTGCCCTCCTCGTCGATTTCAAAGGAGGGCTCGGCGAACATGTAGGTGGGGTAGTTGAAGCGGAGATGGCGGTACACGTTGCGGTTGAGGGGCTCGGAGGGGGAGTACTTCATACCCTGGCCCTCGGGCAGACGGACCACCTGCACCTCCTGGGTCACCATGTCCACCACGATGTAGGCGGGCAGACCCTCAGAGCGGTTGGTGAACCACTTGATAAGGTCGGCGTACTCCAGAGGCGCCACACGGACAGGACGGCCCTGATAGTTGATCTGGGTGGAGTCGTAGGCCACCTCGAACTGGCTGGCCATGTCGGGGATGGTGCCCATCTGGGTGGTGCTCAGGTAGCGGGCGGAGTCCTCGTCCAGCATGGGGATCTCGTCAAAGGAGATCTCCTGTACGTCGGTGACAAAGTCGCCCTCCTGGACGTCCAGCAGCTCCCGGTAGGAGGCGGCGCGGAAGATGGGCAGGGAGATGACCTGACCCACCAGGCCCACCACAATCAGCAGCCCCAGCAGAATGCCGATGGGCAGGCACTGCTTCTTGATGAAGCGGAAATACTCCTTCACCTTGCCGCCCTGGGCGGTGGTGACTGTGCCTGCGGCGGTGGTCACCGTGGTGCCCTCCAGGTGGAAGCCGCTGGTGATGAAGGCGCAGACGATGTACACCACGCAAAGCAGGCCCACGAAGGCGTAGAAGTCCTCGGACTGGAGGTTGAGGGCAGGGAGGGTGAAGTAGAAGTAGACAAAGCCGATGATTGCGGTGATCACAAGGTTCAGCAGCACTTTGCCCACTTTGCTTTTGGGAGCGTGGAGCTTCTTCCCGCTCTTCGGTTTCTTCTGATTCAATTTAGGATTCTCCTTTTCTCAAAGTGCGCAGCACAGGCCGCGCGTCTTGCCGAGCTTCATTTAGTATAGCCCAGACAGAGGGCAAAAGCAACATAGCCGCAGGAATCGGAAGATTAAAATTGCATGAAATCGCCCAAAGGGACACAGCTTCTGGAGGAGCGGGCGCTATAAAAACAGGAGGCGCTCTGTTACAGAGCACCTCCTGTGTGTGAATACGGGCTTCAGAGAGCGGAAAGCTCCCGCTCGATGTCCGCCTCGCAGGCCTTCATGGCCTGGAGGGTGCGGTCCAGCAGGTCGTTGAGCTCCCAGCCCAGCAGCTGAGCGCCCTGGGCGATGGTATCCCGGGAGCAGCCGGCGGCAAACTTCTTGTCCTTGAATTTCTTCTTCAGGCTGGACAGCTCCATGTCCTGCACGCTCTTGGAGGGGCGCATCAGGGCAGCCGCACCGATGAGGCCGGTGAGCTCGTCCGAGGCGAAGAGGACCTTCTCCATCTGGTGCTCGGGCTGGACATCAGCGCCGGTCATACCCCAGCCGTGGCTGACCACGGCGTGGATGAGGGCGGCATCCAGACCCTGGGCCTCCATCAGCTCCCGAACCTTGACACAGTGCTCGTCAGGCCACTGCTCAAAGTCCAGGTCGTGGAGCAGGCCCACGGTGGCCCAGAAGTCCGCCTGATCGCCGTAGCCCAGCTCCTGGGCAAACCAGCGCATGATGGCCTCCACGGTCAGGGCGTGGCGGAGGTGAAAGGGTTCCTTGTTGTAGGTTTTAAGCAGGTCCAGGGCCTGCTGGCGATTCAGTTCCATTGCGGCAGCGCTCCTTTTGATAAAATAATAGGTAGGATCAATAGGCTCATTTTAGCGCAGTCCGGCAGCCGGGTCAAGGGCAGGGAAGCAGCGCTATACAGGCAAAAATGAGGGCCGTAAAAAATAATCGAAAAAAATAAAAAAACCTATTGACAAATCGAGAGTGAGTGATTATAATAATCAACGTTGCTTCGGTCAACAGCCAAACAAAAGACTGAATGAGCACAGAGATGGAGTAGTATCGAAGTGGTCATAACGAGCACGACTGGAAATCGTGTGGCCGTCAAAAGCGGCCCGAGGGTTCGAATCCCTCCTACTCCGCCAGATAAGAACCGCAGTATTGATGAACTTCATCAGTACTGCGGTTCTTAATTTTTTGTAAGCCTCAGCGTTTAAATATACCATAAGAAAAATGAGCACGTATCTGTGAATATACTTTACATCCATGGTGTGAGCGGTTGTACGTTAGACCTGAGCAGGGCAGTGGCCTGGGGAAAAAGATGCCGTATGGACAGACGGAGCAGAGTGAGAGGCTCGGGAGGATGTTATGATTCACTTAGAAGAGATAACAGAAGAAAATTTTGATGCAGTTATTCATATGAGACGCCCTGAGGGGGAAGCGTTTGTCGCCCCCAACAGCGTCTCACTGGCCCAAGCGTGGCTTTACCGGAACGACGGCGATGTATTTCCCTTTGCGATTTATGAGGATGATATCCCGGTTGGCTTCCTTTTGCTGGAGGAGGATATGGAAGCCGGTAATTTGATTCTGTGGAGAATTATGATTTCCATGGAGTACGAAGGAAGAGGCTATGGTACGCAGACGGTACAGCTTTTAATCCAACAGGCAAGGGCGAGCGGTAAATATCACGCGCTCAATCTGGACTGCGCTGAAGAGAACAAAATCGCCTGGAATATTTACGCAAATTGCAAGTGCAAGTTGGACACCCGCACGGTAAAAATTAGTTAGCTGACAGAAGCGGCGTAGACAGAATCCAGGAACTTCTCGTACAG
>CABIYL020000020.1:0-63295 GCA_902362925.2 Clostridiales bacterium
TTCCGATGGAGCGCCGTGTGCGGTGAAAGCCGCATGCACGGTGCGGAGCGGGGGAAAATCCGGCGATAACTTCAAAGGATTACCTATCGCTATCCGGCGCCAAGTCTCAGGGCATCAAGCAGCTCATGGCTGGCGGCGGTGTGGTGCTGATCGGCACGACCCTCATCCCCCTGCTCTCCGGTTTGTTCGGCTAATCCACGGCAAGCCCAGCTTAACCGAAGGGTGGTGAAATATTGGGCAGCATTTTAGAAAAGATCGAACAAGCTCTCAAGGATATGCTGATCGGATGGATCGAGAGCAACCTGACCAATATGTTCACCGATGTCAACGAGAAGGTAGGAACGATTGCCGCCGAAGTTGGGCAAACACCGTCCGGCTGGAACGGCGGCGTGTACCAGATGATCCGGGGACTATCCGAAAACGTGATAGTCCCCATCGCTGGTATCATCATCACCTTCGTTTTGTGCTACGAGCTGATTTCCATGATCACCGAGAAAAACAACCTTCACGACATGGACACTTGGATGTTCTTCAAGTGGTTTTTCAAGGCGGCTGTGGCGATCTACCTCGTGACGCATACGTTTGACATCGTGATGGCAGTATTCGACATCGGGCAGAACGTGGTTTCCGGTGCAGCCGGAGTCATCCACGGCAACACCAGCATTGATATTGATTCGACGATTGCGCAGATGCGTACCGGCATGGAGAACATGGGCGTCGGAGAACTGCTCGGACTGTCGATAGAAACTCTTCTGATCAGCTTGTGCCTCAAAATCATGGCGATCCTCATTACGGTCATTCTCTACGGGCGCATGATTGAGATTTACTGCACCGTGAGCATTGCGCCTATTCCCATCGCAACCATGAGCAACCGCGAATGGGGCAGCATCGGCACGAACTATCTGAAAGGCTTGTTCGCTCTGGCATTTCAGGGCTTTCTCATCATGGTCTGCGTCGGCATCTATGCGGTGCTGATCAACGGCATGATCATCGCAGACAACATTCATTCAGCTCTGTTCTCTGTGGCAGCGTACACGGTTATTCTGTGCTTCTCGCTGTTCAAGACCGGAAGCCTCGCAAAATCCATTTTCCATGCGCACTAAGGAGGTCGGCAGCATGAAGAAGTACAGCATCATCTACGCCGATCCCCCTTGGGCGTATCGGACTTACTCCAAGAAGGGACAGGGACGGTCGGCAGAAAGCCACTACCCGACAATGTGCATTGAGGACATCAAGGCGCTTCCGGTCGGTGAGCTTGCCGCGAAGGACTGCGCCCTGTTCCTTTGGATCACATTCCCGTGCCTCTGTGAAGCACTCGAAGTGCTGACGGCATGGGGCTTTTCTTATAAGACTGTGGCTTTTGTATGGGTGAAGCAAAACCGCAGGAACGATGATCTCTTCACCGGCATGGGGTATTGGACAAGGGCAAACGCCGAAATCTGCATCCTTGCTACGAAGGGACATCCGAAGCGTGTTGACGCCGGTGTGCGTCAGGTCATCCTCAGCCATATCGAAGAGCATTCCAAAAAACCGGATGAAGCGCGGGAGCGCATTGTCCGGCTCATGGGAGACCTTCCCCGCGTAGAGCTTTTTGCCCGTCAGTCTCCCGAAGGCTGGGATGTTTGGGGCAACGAGGTCGAATGCACAGCGCATCTTCCGACGGAGGAAACACCATGCTGCGGCTAAGACCCATTTCTCTTCGTGACGCCAACGAGTACGTCCGGCAGCATCACCGGCATCACAAGCCTGTTGCCGGTCACAAGTTTTCCATCGGCTGTGAAGCAGACGGTGAACTGGTCGGTGTAATCATCGCCGGGCGTCCCGTCAGCCGGTATCTGGATGACGGCTTCACATTGGAGGTTACAAGGCTATGCACCAACGGGGCGAAGAACGCTTGCAGCTTTCTCTACGGTGCGGCGGCAAGAGCTGCTGCGGCTATGGGCTATAAGCGCATCATCACCTACACGCTGGAAAGCGAAAACGGTGCAAGCCTTCGGGCTTCCGGCTGGATTTGTCAAGGCAAAGCGGGTGGGCTTCGCTGGACGGGCAAGCGTCAACCGAAGGAGGATCAATATCCCGCACAAATGAAGCTGCGCTATGAAAAGCAGCTTAGAAAGACCTGCTAACAAAAGTCAAGTAGAAATTTCAGGTTTTGGGAGCAGCGAAAAAGGCAACACAAAATCAAGCCGCTGAGCAACTCAAAATCGAAACGGCGGCCAGCCAGATGGTATAGCGCAGGGAAATCAGTCGTGTTCCAGGGAATCCAAATAGGCTTTCACAGAAGCGTAGTAGATACGCAAGAACTTGTTGGCGGATGCCATCATGTAGACACGGTATGGCTTGCCCTCAGAGCGTTTCTTGTTCATGAACTGGTAGACCGGCTCATCCATTGGGGCACATTGCAGGAGGACGCCCATCACCAGGAAAAGTGTCCTGCGCAGTGAGGCAGATCCCCTCTTGGAAATGCTGCGGCTGCGGACATCTATTTGGCCAGATTGGTAGGGCGGGGCGTCAATGCCTGCAAAGGCCACCAGCGCTTTCTTGGAATGAAAACGGCGCACATCGCCAATTTCAGCTATGAGTTGGGGGCCGAGTGTAGGGCCAACACCAAACATTTCCATCACTACAGGATACTCCGGCAGAGAAGCTGCCAGAGACTGCATCTCCTGCTTGAGAGCAGCTAATGCGGCGGAAGTTGTCTGGAGTTGGGAAATGGCCTGTTCTACCAAAAGTTTTGCCGTATTTGTTTTCGGCATGACACCGAAGCGTCCACAGGCAGAGGCATAAATATCCAACGCCTTATCTTGGCTGAAATTGTAGCCGTGCTTTCTGCACCACTTCTGGTACTTGGCGGTAAAGGCTTTCTTAGACAGACCACAGACACACTCGCAATGCCAAAAAGTGGCGACAAAGTCCACCCACTTCTCACTGCCATCGGCGCGGGGCGGACTGGTAAACAGGCGGTTTGCGTCTGGGAAAGCGGTGTCCAGCAGGGAGATCAGGTTGTTTTTCAGCATGGTCTGTACTTTGGAATACTGCTGGTACTGCCGGTAGCAGGTCTTCAGCATGAGCCGGGTGTCCTCTTCCGGAACATATCTCGGAAGTGTGAGCCAGTGGTCAAGGCCGTAGTTGGCCAGCTTCACGGCATCCTTCTTGTCGGTCTTGCCCCGTCTTAAACTGTTGTTCCCGTAGTCGTGCACCAGCATTGCATTGACTACGGAGACATAAAACCCCGCGCCGTGGAGCAGCCAGGCCACCGGCGCATGGTAATTGCCCGTGGATTCCATCACCACGCGGGTCTCACCGTCCAGGTTTTTGAGCAGCCTTGCCAGCTCGCTCAGTTCGCTGGCGGTGTGGCGCACTTCAAAGGGTGAAACCACTACCTCTCCGAAGGGCCGCATGACTGCAATCATGCTCTTACCTTTGGAAACATCGATGCCAACGCAGTTCATTCACATTCCTCCAACACAAAGAATCTGCAACCGGAAATCCATCTTTTCTCGCTGCCGATTCAATCTATTGGGTGACACGAACTCTCCGGCATCCGGTGGCTCAACCTGCTCAAATCGAACGCTGCAACAAGAGGATGGCTAACAGTCTTTCCAACGGACATAAAAGCCCAAGGAGGCAAGGGTCAGCCAGTTGCTCCTCTTATTGTAGCTTAGGCACGAGATGGAAAGAAAGCCGGACTGGCTGCCCGGCTTTCCTGTCCAAATTTATTGTAATAGGAGGAAACAGTCAATGGCATTTGTTCCGGTCCCGAAGGATCTTAACCGCGTCAAAACGAAGGTCATGTTCAACCTGACCAAGCGGCAGCTTATTTGCTTTTCCATCGCTGCGGCGGTCGGCGTCCCGATCTTCTTTCTGGCGAAGGCGCATCTCGACTTGTCTACGGCGGCAATGCTGATGGTGGTGATCATGCTCCCGTTCATCTTCTTCGCGCTTTACGAGAAGGACGGTCAGCCCGCCGAAAAGTATCTGTACCACATCGTACAGTCCATGTTTATCCGGGACAAGGTGCGTCCCTATCGCACAAACAATCTCTACGCTGAGATTCAGCAGAAAATCAAAGAACAGGAGGAATTGCAGCTTGAACAACAGCACAGCAAAGGTAAAGCCTAAGATGACCGTCAAAAACGGTGTCGTTTACGGCGATGCCCTTTCCGCTCAGGAAAAGAAGCGGATCGTCATGCAGAAGAAAAAGGACAGGAAGACAAAGAAGGTCCGCAAGTCCGCCCAGCAGACCATTCCCTATGTGGAGATGTGCCGTGACGGTATCTGCAAGGTGAACAGCCGCCTCTACACGAAGTCCATCGCCTTTGAGGACATCAACTACCAGCTTGCGCAGAACGAGGACAAAACTGCCATCTTTGAGAACTGGTGCGACTTTCTGAACTACTTTGATAGCTCGATTTTCGTCCAGCTCTCCTTCATCAATCAGAAGGCAAGCCTCAATGAGTTCCGCAAGCGCATCAACATTCCGGCACAGGAGGACGCCTTCAACGACATCCGCTCCGAGTATTCCGGTATGCTGCAAAACCAGCTCACCAAGGGCAACAACGGGCTGATCAAGAAGAAGTACATCACCTTCGGCATTGAGGCGGACTCCCTCCGCACGGCAAAGCCGAAGCTCGAACGCATTGAAACCGATATTCTCAACAACTTCAAAACCCTCGGTGTGAAAACCGAGCCGCTGTCCGGCTACGAGCGGCTGAAAGTGCTTCATGATGTGTTCAACATGGACACCAATGAGCCGTTCCGCTTTTCCTTCGATATGGTTGCCCGGACGGGGCTTTCCAGCAAGGACTTCATCGCTCCCACTTCCTTTGACTTCCGTGAAGGCAAGTGCTTCAAGATGGGCAAAACCATCGGTGCGGTGAGCTTCCTGCAAATCCTCGCGCCGGAACTCAATGACCGTATGCTTGCCGACTTCCTTGAGATGGACAGCAACATTACGGTCAATTTTCATATCCGGACGATTGACCAGGCGAAGGCAATCAAGAGCATCAAGATGAAGATCACCGACCTCGACAAGATGAAGATTGAAGAGCAGAAAAAGGCAGTCCGCTCCGGCTACGATATGGACATCATCCCGTCCGACCTCGCCACCTTCGGCGGTGAGGCAAAGCGTCTGTTGCAGGACCTCCAGACCCGCAATGAGAGACTGTTCCTTGTGACTATCCTCATCATGAATACGGCAACCAATCGCCAGAAGCTCGAAAATGCGGTGTTCCAGACCGCCGCCATTGCCCAAAAGTATAACTGTGCGCTCAAGCGTCTTGACTTTCAGCAGGAGGAAGGGCTGATGTCCTCTCTGCCTATCGGCGTCAATCAGGTGGAGATCGAACGCGGACTGACCACTTCCAGCACGGCGGTTTTCGTGCCGTTCACCACGCAGGAGCTTTTTCAGGGCGGCGAAGCTCTCTACTACGGGCTGAACGCGCTGTCCAACAACATGATCATGGTTGACCGCAAGCAGCTCAAAAACCCCAACGGGCTGATCTTGGGTACACCCGGTTCCGGTAAGTCCTTCTCTGCCAAGCGCGAAATGACGAACGCCTTCCTCATCACGGAGGATGACATCATCGTCTGCGACCCCGAAGCCGAGTATTTCCCCCTTGTGCAGAAGCTCGGCGGTCAGGTCATCCGCATCTCGCCGGTCAGCACGGACTACATCAATCCGCTGGACATCAACACGAACTACTCCGAAGAGGAAAACCCGCTGACGCTGAAATCCGACTTCATCCTCTCCATGTGTGAGCTGATTGTCGGCGGCAAGGACGGCTTGCAGCCGGTTGAGAAGACCATCATTGACCGCAGTGTCCGCATGGTCTATCAGGAGTTTCTTGCAGACCCCAAGCCGGAGAAAATGCCGATCCTCGAAGACCTCTACAACATTCTGAGAAATCAGAAGGAGCCGGAGGCACAGCGCATCGCAACTGCCCTCGAAATCTATGTTCACGGCTCTCTGAACGTCTTCAATCACAGAACGAATGTGGATGTCAACAACCGCTTCGTCTGCTATGACATCCGCGAACTCGGCAAGCAGCTCAAAAAGCTCGGTATGCTGATTGTGCAGGATCAGGTGTGGAACAGAGTTACCATCAACCGCGCCCAGCACAAGGCAACGCGCTACTACATGGACGAGTTCCACCTTTTGCTGAAAGAGGAACAGACCGCCGCATACAGCGTGGAAATCTGGAAGCGTTTCAGAAAGTGGGGCGGCATCCCGACCGGCATCACCCAGAACGTCAAGGATCTGCTTGCGTCCCGCGAGGTAGAGAACATCTTTGAAAACTCGGATTTTGTCTACCTTCTGAATCAGGCATCCGGCGACCGGCAGATTCTCTCGAAGGCGCTGAACATCTCGCCCAGCCAGCAGAACTACATCACCAATTCCAATGCCGGTGAAGGGCTGATCTTCTACGGCTCCACCATCGTGCCTTTCAAGGACGATTTCCCCAAAAATACGCAACTCTATCGCATCATGACCACCAAGCCCGAAGAAACCGTACAGAACTAAGGAGGATTTTGAATATGGATAAGAACTTCAATCTTGAGAACGCCAAGAGCATCATCGCAGAAGCCAGCGGTGTTCCCGTAAATACCACGTTCGGCAGCATCACCAAGCCGATTGACCTTCTGCTTGAGGTTATCGACATGAGCGCCGATCTCATCGCCCTCATCCACGAGGAAACCGAGCTGAAAAAGCATCATCGCGCCTATCTCCACGTTCATGAGGAACTGGAGGACTGCGCCGATGAGATGGCAGCGCGTATGCAGGAGATTTTCGACGAGACTACTGACTGCGTAATTGGGCTGATGAAGGATGTCCATGAGACCTTCCGTGTCCGTAAGCAGGAAGCGGCTGAAGACGATGCCGAAACCGTCACCATCGCAAAGAAAGACTACGAGACCATGATCGACGATCTGCTCACGATGTCCGAAATCATTCAGTGCGTCGCAGATATGCGCACGCAGGATGTGAAGGCAATCCGCGAGTTCGGCAAGTTCGTCCCCGCCTTTGCCGCCTTTGAGAAGAACCGCCTGAGCCTCTATCGTGAGGCGGCGAAGGAAGCCGAGGAAATCTTCGACCGTTGGGCAGACGAGATTGACGATCTCGACGAGGACTTCATGGAAGATGAGGACTATGAGCCGGACGAGTATTACTCCGACTGATGCCCATTGAAATGTTGTCGGGTTTCACAGCCAACATTTCAATGGAAACACAAATCCAATAGAACAGGAGGTACACCACCATACAACTTGACATCATTCATACCGGCGATTGCCTTGAAATCCTGAAAACTCTGCCCGATGACAGCGTTCATTGCTGTGTGACGTCCCCTCCGTATTACGCGCTCCGTGATTACGGTATGGAGGCTCAGATCGGCAGAGAGATAACGCCGAAGGAATATATCTCGCGCCTGACGGAAGTGTTTACCGAAGTCAGGCGCGTTTTGCGCCCGGATGGAACGCTCTGGCTGAACATTTCGGACACCTACGCCGGAAAAGGAAATCAGGGCGATTTTGTTGATCCGAAGAACCCCAACGGTAGAAACGGTCAGGCTGTGGCTCTCAACAACAAGGTTGAGGGCTGCAAGCCGAAGGACATGATCGGCATTCCGTGGATGCTGGCGTTTGCCCTCCGTGATACCGGCTGGTATCTGCGCAATGACATCATCTGGATGAAGGATAACCCCATGCCGGAGAGCGTCAAAGACCGCTGCGCCCGCTGCTATGAGCATATCTTCCTGTTCTCCAAGTCCAAGAAGTATTTCTTTGACTACAAGGCAATCTCCGAACCGATTGCCCCCGCAACGGCAGAACGTCTCAAGCGCGGCATGAAGGGCGGCAACAAGTACGGAAAGCCCGTTCCCGGTCAGCCTCAGCCACAGTCCATCAATCGCCCCCGTGAGCATGGCGAGATCAAGGACGCAGACATCAATCCGCTTCGCAATAAGCGCGATGTCTGGAAGATCAACACCGTCCCTTTCAAGGGCGGTCACTATGCCGCCTACCCTCCGAAGCTGGTTGAGACCTGCCTTCTCGCCGGTTGTCCCGAAGGCGGTATTGTGCTTGACCCGTTCATGGGAAGCGGCACAACCGCTATGGTTGCCTCACAGATGGGACGGCATTTCGTGGGTGTAGAGCTGAACCCTGAATACACCGAGCTTGCCTACAAGCGGATTGGAGGTGAAATCTGATGTCCAAGGAACCGGAACTCAAAGCCCGCGACAAGGTAGTCGTGCGGATGACGCGGGAGGGCGCGGTTGAGGAAAACCTGACGGCTGGCACCGAGCAGCGTGTGTCAAAGCGGCTGGAAGATGCAGAGCTGGTCAAGCCCGCTGAGACAGCCGAGCCTTCCGAAGCTCTTTCTGCGGAGGAACAGAAAAAGGCGCAGATGCGCCGTCAACAGCGTCAGTTTCAGGCGGAACACGCCGAGGATAACGACACACAGCCGCTCTCGGAAACGTCCGTCACAGAAGAGAAAAGGGCAGAAAATCCACCCCAGAATGCACCTGAACCGCTGCCTTCGCCAGAAACGCCGTTCAAGCCTCCAACCTTAGAGCAGCACGGTGTTTCTTCTCATACCGGCACGGTGATTGCCGAAACGGTTGTCACGCACAAGCTGCGCAAGACCTCTGCGGTTGAAGCAGTGGATGCAGATGCCATTCTCACTCAAGCGGCGGAGACTGCCTCTGCAAAGCCGGTCTCGGACGATGCCGTCTCGACCACGAAGCGGATGCAGAAGCTCGAAAGGAAGTCCGAAAAGGCGCATGAGCGTCTGGACGCTGCCCGCGAGAAGTTACCCACGCACAAGGTTCTCAAGAAAGAGCGTGTCTTTGATGAGGAAACCGGCAAGGGCAAAACCCGCCTTCATTTTGAAGATGAGCTGAAAAAGCCGAAGGGCAAGGGCAAGCTGCAATTCGAGGCAGACAAAACCGTCCGCAAGGTCGGTGACGCTCTCGCCTCCGGCATTCACGGCAGAATCCATGAGGTCGAGCAGGAAAACTCGGCGGTCGAGGGGGCGCACAAAACAGAGATTGTCGCAGAGACCGCCGCAAGGCATTTCAGTCATCACAGAGAAAAAAGCGTCAACAAGCCCTATGAGAAGGTTTCCAAGCTGGAACACAAGGCGGATGTAGCTGACGCCAAGCTCCAATATGAGAGAAATCAGCAGGAGCATCCTGAGATGAAGAAGCAGAACATGAACAAGCACTACCAGAAGCAGAACATCAAGAAGGAATATGCCGCTGCACGAAATGCCGGTTCTCAGACTGCCGGGACTGCCACAAAGAATACCGGCAAGAAGCTCGGTGAAAAGGTGTCCGACAAGATCAAGGAGTTTTTTGAGAAAAACAAGAAGGTCTTCATCTGGATCGGCGTCGGAATTGCCCTTCTCGTTTTGCTCGGCGCCGGAATCAGCTCGTGTTCGATGCTTACTTCTACCGGCTCGACGGTTATCGCTTCCTCTTATCTCAGTGAGGATGACGCGATGCTGGGCGCGGAAGCGCAGTATTGCCGGATGGAGCAAGAGCTGCAAAGTTATCTGGATAACTATGAAGGCACTCATGACTATGACGAATATCACTTCGATCTGGATGATATTGAGCATGACCCGTATGTGCTGATCTCCATTCTCTCGGCTCTCCACGAGGGCGAGTTCACGCTGGATGAGGTGCAGGGTACGCTCCAAATGCTGTTTGAAAAGCAGTACATCCTCACCGAAGAGGTTATCGTCGAAACCAGATACCGCACGGAGACCGACACATGGACGGACGCAGACGGCAACACGCATACGGAAACCTACCGCGTCCCGTATGACTATTACATCTGCAACGTGAAGCTCGAAAACTTCAATCTCTCCCATGTCCCGGTCTACATCATGTCTCAGGAACAGCTCTCCATGTACGCGACGTATATGTCGGTGCTGGGCAACCGCGAGGATCTGTTCGGTGATTCTCCCTATGTGGACAAGTACATTACAAGCCCTCCCGCCGACTACGATGTCAACCCGGAATACCTGAACGACGAGAAGTTTGCAGCGCTGATTACCGAGGCGGAAAAGTATCTCGGCTATCCCTATGTTTGGGGCGGCTCCAATCCCGACACGTCCTTCGACTGCTCCGGCTTCGTCAGCTACGTTCTCACAAACAGCGGACTTGTGAATACCGGACGGCTGGGCGCACAGGGGCTTTACAACATCAGTACGCCGGTTTCAAAGGCGAATGCACAGCCCGGTGATCTTATCTTTTTCGTCGGAACGTATGACACCCCCGGTGTGTCTCACGTCGGCATCTATGTTGGTGATGGGGTTATGATCCATTGCGGCGATCCC
The DNA here is from genome assembly GCA_902362925.2 of Clostridiales bacterium. Taxonomy (GTDB): domain Bacteria; phylum Bacillota; class Clostridia; order Oscillospirales; family Oscillospiraceae; genus Pseudoflavonifractor. Next base: position 10,343 of record CABIYL020000020.1, read on the forward strand.
ATTCAGTACACATCCATCAATTCTTCCTACTGGCAGCAGCATTTCTACGCCTTCGGAAGACCCGCCTATTAAAAGAAAGGAGTTTTGCATGAATCCCAAGTATCAGAAAGTCCTCTCCGACATCGAGAAGGCTGAAAAGAAGAAGTCCGAAATCGAAGGTCAGCTCAAGGAGCTGTACGACAAGAAGACAGAGCTGGAAAACCTTGAAATCATCAATACCGTGCGCTCTATGGTGATGGACAAGGATCAGATCATGGCATTCCTGTCTTCCATGAAGGGCGGCACCAAGCCCGCTGAAAATACGGAGGTAATCGACAATGCGTAAGAAGTTTCGTTTTCTGACCGTCCTTGCGGTCTGCGTCATGGTGCTGTCCTGCTTCTCGGTGACGGCGTTTGCCTATGCCGATGACACCGAGCAGAACCTTCCCGTTACGGAGGCAACACAGCCGGAACAGCAGCCCGCAGTCACTCCCGCACCGGAAAAGCCGAAGGGTGAGCCGATTGACGATGAGGGAAACTCCTACACCCGCGACTTGCTCTATGACAGGGCAACCAACAAGCAGTTCATCACAGTCCAGACGAAGAACGGCAACACCTTTTTCATTGTCATCGACTACGATGCACCCATCAACGAGGATGAGGAACAGTATCAGACATACTTCCTCAACATGGTCGATGAGAGCGATCTGCTTGCGCTGCTGGATGAAGACACTGCGGCTGCTCTGACCACCTGTAACTGCAAGGAAAAGTGCGCTGCCAGTCAGGTCAACACAGACTGCCCGGTCTGCAAGACCAACATGAGCGAATGCACCGGTACAGCCCCCGCTACACCTGAGCCGGACAAGGATGCGGAAACCGATGCTCCCGCCCCTAAGCCCGAAAAGAAGTCCAACATCGGCATGATCCTCATCATCTTCGTTCTCGCCGGTGCTGCGGGTGCAGCTTATTACTACATCAAGTTCGTCAAGGGCAGAAAGCCCAAGGATGAAGATATGGACTTCTTCGACGATGAAGGCTACGAGGAAGAGCCGTACATCAACGAGGATGAAGAGCCGCAGATTGCGGAGGATGTCGAAACGGATGGTGATGAAGATTGATCTTAGTCATTGCTGAAAAGCCCAGCGTTGCCCAGTCCATCGCAAAGGTGCTGGGCGCAACGTCACGAAAGGACGGCTACATGGAAGGCGGCAATTACATCGTTTCGTGGTGCTTCGGTCATCTGGTGGAGCTGGCAGACGCCAGCTCCTACGATGAGCGGTATGCCAAGTGGCGGTATGACGATCTGCCCATTGTTCCGGAAAGCTGGATGTTTGAGGTCACGAAGGACAAAGCACAGCAGTTCAAGGTGCTGTCCTCTCTCATGAAGGACAGGCGCGTCACCGAGCTGGTCTGCGCAACCGATGCAGGACGCGAGGGTGAGCTGATCTTCCGTCTGGTCTACGACAAAGCCGGATGCACCAAGCCCTTCAAGCGTCTGTGGATCAGCTCGTTGGAGGACTCCTCCATCCGCGAAGGCTTCAATCATCTCCGGGACGGCAAGGAATATGACCGCCTCTATGAAGCGGCACTCAGCCGCTCAAAGGCGGACTGGATTGTCGGTATCAATGGCACCCGCCTTTTCACCACTCTCTATCACAAGAAGCTGGTGGTTGGGCGTGTCCAGACGCCGACCCTTGCAATGCTGGTGGAGCGCGACGGGAAAATCTCCACTTTCCAGAAGGAGAAGTATTTCAACGTCCACGTCGGCAAGGGCGATCTGACCGCCGATCTGGAAAAGGTCAAAACCGAAGAGGAAGCAAAAAGAATTGCGGCGACTTGCGAGAAAAAGCAAGCCGTCGTTTCTTCTCTCAAGCGGGAGACGAAAACCCTCAATCCTCCGAAGCTCTACGATCTGACCACCTTGCAGCGCGAGGCAAACCGATACTACGGCTTCACCGCCCAGCAGACGCTCGATCTCGTCCAGACGCTCTACGAAAAGAAGCTCCTGACCTATCCGCGCACGGACAGCCAGTTCATCACGGATGATATGGAGGACACCGCCCGTCAGGTCATTTCCATCGTCTGCCGCCAGCTTCCGCTTTTCTCCGGCGTTTCGATTACTCCGGACATTGCCCGCGTAACCGACAATAGCAAGGTCACAGATCACCATGCCATTCTCCCGACCGTCCAGCTTGAAAAGCAGGATGTTTCGGCGCTCCCTCAGTCGGAGCAGAAAATCCTCAATCTTGTTGGGATGCGCCTTCTGTGTGCGACCGGCGAGAAGCACACCTACGCAGAAACGCAAATCACGCTCTCCTGCGAGAACTATACGTTCAAAACCAAGGGTAAGACCGTCATTCAAAACGGCTGGAAAGCCATCGAAGAGCTGTTCAAGGCATCTCTCAAGACGAAGGAAAAGGACGATCCCATGAAGTCCCTGCCCGAAGTCCATGAGGGCGATGTTCTGGATGATGTGTCCGCCAGCGTCACCGAACACTTTACGACACCCCCGAAGCAGTACACGGAAGACACGCTCCTGTCTGCGATGGAGACTGCCGGAAACGATCAGTTCGACGATGACACCGAGAAGAAAGGTCTCGGCACTCCCGCAACCCGCGCCGGTATCATTGAAAAGCTGGTAAAGTCCGGCTTTGCTGAACGCAAGGGCAAATCCCTCATTCCCACAAAGGACGGCTGCAACCTCGTCTGCGTCCTGCCGGAACAGATCACTTCTCCCGCAATGACGGCGGAATGGGAAAACACGCTCATGGAGATCGAGCGCGGCAATGCGGATGCAGACGCCTTCCTCAGCGGCATTGTCCGGATGACCGGCGATCTCGTGAAAGCCTATCCGTTCCTCTTCGATGCCGAAGCCCAGCGTTTCGGCACGGGTAAGGAGGAAATCGGCAAATGTCCCCGCTGCGGCTCTCCGGTCTACGTCGGCAAGGGCAATTTCTACTGCTCGAACAAGGAATGCTCCTTCTGCCTGTGGGAAGACAATAAGTTCTTTTCCAGCAAGAAAAAGAAGCTGACCAAGAAGATCGCAAAGGAGCTGCTGGATAAGGGCTGGTGCCGCGTGACCGGGCTTTACACGCCGAAGAAGCCTCAGCTCTACGATGCGGTGATCCGGCTGGATGACAGCGGCGGCAAATACGTCAGCTTCAAGATGGAGTTCGACCGATGAGCCGCCCGAAATATATTGCCTCTTGCAGCGGAGGCAAAGACAGCGTAGCGACGCTCCTGCTGGCGGCACAGCACAATGAGCCGCTGGACGAGGCGGTTTTCAGCGAGGTCATGTTCGACAAGGATACAAGCGGCGAAGTCCCGGAACACCGGGACTTCATTTATGACCGGCTCAAGCCCTTCTGCGAAAAGGAGTTGGGCATCAAGTTCACCATTCTCCACGCGGACAAGACCTACGATGCGGTGTTCCATCATGTCATCACCCGCGGACCGCACAAGGGCGAGGTTCGCGGCTTTGCATGGGCTGGTATGTGTGCAGTCAATCGTGACTGCAAAATCCCGCCAGTCCGCAAGTACAATGCCGCACTCTCGCTGGACACTGTGAGCTATGTCGGCATCGCGGAGGATGAGCCAAAACGCCTTGCTCGTCTGGATGGAATAACGAAGGTCAGTCTGCTTGCCAAATACGGTATGACCGAGGCGCACGCCTACAAGCTCTGTCAGGAACACGGGCTGCTTTCCCCAATCTACGCTCACTGCCGAAGAAACGGCTGCTGGTTCTGTCCCAACGCCAGTGACTCGGAGCTGCTGCACATGGTCACAAAGCACCCGGATATGTTTGACCGGCTGATTGAATGGGAGAACGAGGATAACATCTTCCATCGTCGGATGACGCGCAGAGAAACCCCGTCTGAGGTAAAGGCTCGTTTACTGAGCAAATCCCAGACGGGGTTTTCTTCGCCCAAAAGCAAATAAGAAATGGAGGTTTGAGATGGCTGAAAACAAAAATGCACAGCAAGTCCGCGAAATCACGGACAAGCTGGAACAGGGCATCAAGGAGCTTTTTGAATCCGAGCGGTTCAAGGAATATCTCCGCACGATGTCCAAGTTCTACAACTATTCCTTCAACAACACGCTGCTCATTGCGATGCAGAAGCCGGAGGCAACCTATGTTGCCGGTTATACCTCGTGGCAGCGCAACTTTGACCGTCAGGTCATGAAGGGCGAAAAGGGCATCAAGATTCTTGCACCCGCGCCGTACAAGGCGCAGGAAGAGCGTGAGAAGATTGATCCTTTGACGCAGAAGCCGGTGATCGGAGCAGATGGGAAGGCTGTCACGGAAACGGTTGAGGTCCTGCGTCCTGCCTTCAAGGTGGTAAGTGTCTTTGATGTTTCCCAGACGGACGGCAAGGAGCTTCCGGACATTATCGTCGATGAACTGAAAGGCACCGTCGAAAACTACGAGGCGTTCTTCGACGCGCTCAGGCAGGAATCTCCCGTCCCTATTTCCTTTGAGGACATTCCGGGCAGTGCAAAGGGATTCTTCTCGCCGGTTGAAAGCCGCATTGCCATTCAGGAGGGCATGAGCGAAATCCAGACGGTCAAAACCGCCATTCACGAGATCGCCCACGCAAAGCTCCACGCCGTCAAGCCGGATGAGAAAGCCGCGCCAGAAGATAAGAAGGATCGGCACACCAAGGAGGTTGAAGCGGAAAGCGTTGCCTACACCGTCTGCCAACGGTACGGCATTGAAACCTCGGACTACTCCTTCGGTTACATCGCCGGTTGGTCATCCGACAAGGAGACCAAGGAACTGAAAAGCTCTCTGGACACCATCCGCAAGACGGCGGCTGAGATGATCGAGGGCATTGACGCCAAGCTCAAGGTGCTGCTGGCAGAGAAAGCACAGTCCGCAGAGAAGGAAGCCGAAGCGCCCGCAGAACCGATGCCGGAAGTCCCCATTTACCACGAGACGGCGAATTACGCCTATGAAGCCGGTGAGCTGGAGTCATATCGTGCTTCTCTCGCCGCAAACGTGGAATGCCGCCGTGCGATTGAAGCGGCGATCAGCTCCAACTACGGAGATAACCGCCTGAATGCGGAAGCTGCCGTGAAAAGCGTCCTTGAGCAGTTCTCTCCGGAGCGCGTCCGGTATGTCCTCGCGAACACCATCCAGCAGAAGGACTTTGACGGGCGTATTCCGCAGCCCCTCAAGGAATGGGCGAAGAGCGTTGAGGTCTGTCCGGAGAATGCCTCCCGCTTCCTTGTGGATAAACCCAATCCCGGACTGACCGCCCTTTTCGTCGATGCGTTCCGCCAGCAGACCGAAGCTCAAAAGGAAGTCACTTCTGAGAAAACAGAGGAAAGAGACCCGGAGGTCGTTGCATGGGAAAGCGATGAGATTACCTCTATTGAGGTAAAAACCGTGGAGGTCAAGCCTCCCGTTGTCCCCTTGCCGGAGGAAGCAGCGCAAGCACCGAAGGCACACCGTCTGACCGCCGAAGAGAAGGAAATCAAAGCCGCCGTCATGGACACGCTCAAGGGGCAGATTGCCTATAACAATGACGGAATGCGGGCGTCCTATCGCGCCTCTAACCATTCCTTCAATCTGCTGGCACGGAACGGCGTCAGGATCGAGGGCAACACGGTTACGCAGAACGGTGAGCCACTGTTCAAAATCCATCGCCGTCATGCGGCGAGGAAAACACAGGGCTGCTATCGTGAGCTGCTGCCGACGCTGGAATACGTCAAGCAGGAGCAGAAGCAGGAAAAGCCCTCTATCCGCGATCAGCTAAAAGCTGCCGCGAAACAGCAGCCGGAGAAGAAGTTACCGGTCAAATCCAAAACGCACGACATGGAGTTGTGAGAAAGGAGACGCATGAAGAAATACACAGACGTTGACATCATTGCGGAGCTGCAGAAGCTCGTGGACAGTCATGTAGACAGCTACAAGGAAGACTTCGACATCGACAAGCGTATCATCCGCCGCACTGCCGAAAGCCGGAATCCCGAAGACAAAACGCTGATGTGGTTCTGCCGTCCGCATGGAACGCACTGTCTCAACGAAAAACAGGTCTTTATTCAGGGGACGCGGGATCACAACACCTTCCGCTTTTACGCGGAACAGACCTACGACGAGTGCGTTGCCCGCGTTATTGTTCCGAAATCCGTTAAGCGCGGCAAGGTCTTCGGAGATGTCTTTGAGATCAACTACCGGGAACAGGCGGCAAATGTGGCGCAGAACTCGGTTGCGCCGGATCATGACCGGCTGACCTTTGCAGATGGCTTTGTGCTGGATGCACCCTGCCGCAGCAGCTTCGATGCAGCAATGGCTTTGGTCGGTGAGCATGGCGGCGTCAAAACCCACCAGACGCTCCCGAAGGACGCGGACGCTCTGGAAGAAGTGCTGTCCAAGCAGAAAACCCACCGTGACAGACTGCCGGAGGCAGATAGGACAGAGGTGCTTTCGCCGCTCCCCGTCGCAGAACTCCGCAAATATGAGGCAGTCAAAAAGGCTCATCCGGATGCGCTGGTCTGCTTTGCTCAGAACGGCTATTTTGAGCTGTACGGCAAGGACGCAAAGAAAGCCGCGCCGCTTCTCGGCACAAAACTCCTTGAAAAGAAGGTGCGCGGCAAGCCTTCCATGCCGGTTACTGGTTTCCGTGAAAGCGCATGGGTAGCCGGTTCTCACAAGCTCTGGAAGTCCGGCGCAGATGTCTTTCTCAGCAAGGACGGCGAGACCTTCAAGGAACTCAAAGCCGCAGATTACATTCCTGTCGGTGCGACGCTGAATGTGGATGGGATCAAGTGCAGAATCGACGCGGTTGATTTTGCCGCCGATGAAGTCCGGCTGACGAATATCGAGGACAAGAACCGCCCCATCCGCTTTTCTGAGAGCATCCAGTATGTCCGCTCCTATGTGGAAGATGCCGGAACAGCCTTCTACGACACCATCCCGAAGAAGCCCGCTGCCCGTGAATCCATCCGCGACAAGCTGAAATCCGCACAGAAGGCACAGCCGCCTCACACACCGAAGCCGCAGAAATTGAAAGGAAAGGATATGGAACTCTGATATGAAAAACTTTACTGTGGAAGAAATCAACCTGATGTGCTGCTTCAACACGTCCAGCCGGAAGCGGCTGATCGACGATATGAAGAGCGTCACCCTGAACGACATGGACGGCGAGATCGCAGAGCTGATGTATAAGACCGTCCGGAAGCTCGAAGCCATGACCGACGCGGAGTTTGAAGAACTGTATATCATGCCGGACGGCATGGTGGATGACTGAAAGGAGGATGCCTATGCCCGTATTAGACGGTAATTTTGAAGCCTTCGTCACAAACCTCGGCAAGTACAACGAGGGTATGCTGGTCGGTGAGTGGGTGAAACTGCCCACAACCGAGGAAGAGATGCAGAAGGTCTTTGAGCGCATTGGGATCGGCAAGCAGGACGAGTTCGGTCAGCCCTATGAAGAGTGGTTTATCACCGACTACGAATGCCCGATCTACGGCGTCCAGAAGATGCTTGGCGAGTACGAGAGCCTTGATAAGCTCAACTACCTTGCCTCCTTGATTGACGAGCTTTCCCTGAGCGATCAGGAAAAGCTCGTTGCCATTATGGAAGCCGGGTGCGATGAGGTCAGCGACATCGACGATCTCATCAACCTGACGTTCAATCTGGACTGCTACGACATCATGCCCGGTATCAACGACGAATCCGATCTCGGCTATTATTACGCCCACGAAGCCGGTATCTACTCCGAAAAGGATCTCGGACCTCTGGCAAATTACATCGACTATGAACGCTATGGGCGAGACATTGCGATGGATGAGCAGGGACGCTTCACCGATGAGGGCTATGTCCGTGTCGCAAGCGAACGCTGGGACAGGCAGTTTGACGGGGAACTTGATGATATTCCCGATGAATACCGGATCACCGGCTCAGGGGAAGCCGCCGAGCATGACAGCACCATTGCCGTTCTCATCGTTGAGCCGAGCAAGGAGCCTTATGTGAAGGAGATTGACTCCGGGCTGGAGTCCTTGCAGCATGAGGTCGGCGGCTGCATCGAGGCGATTTATCCCTACGAAGACCCGGTTGCCTTAGTCTGCAACGAGGAAGGCAAGCTGGAAGGATTGCCCCTGAACCGCGCTCTGCGCGATGAGGACGGCGACATCTACGATGTTGTTGCCGGAACAATTATGGTAGTCGGTTTGACGGATGACAGCTTCGGTTCTCTGACCGTAGAGCAGATGCAGAAGTTCTCCGACCTCTTCAAAGTTCCGGAGCAGTTTGTTAAGTTGGGCGATAAGATTGTTGCGATCCCCATGATCTCGAAGGAGCAGCAGAAGCAGGAAGCAACCGAGCAGAAGGACTTTGAGATGAATGCCGATACCTCCGGTCTGACGGTTGCCGGTCACATCGGGACATGGCACACCATTGATCAGCACGAGGTCGGCGGTCACAGCTTTTATTTGATGGAGCATGACACCTACGGCGATGAAGCGGCTTGCATCATCGTCGATGAGCGCGGCAAGCTCGTTCTTGATGATGTCTACAACGGCTTTGACGATGACACGCTCCGCCTTCTCGACCTTGAGGTCAAGGAAGTGCCGGAAATGCCGGATCCCACTCTCTCCATTCAGGATATGAAGGACTATGGCTACGCATGGGCTGGCATTCTTCCCGCTGGGCAGGAGGCGGCAGAGAAGGCTTTGGAGAAGGGCTGCGAGGTTTACCGCCTCTATTCCGATAACACCGAGGGCTTGTGCGTAGATGCCAAGGAGATTGCCGATCATGCAGCAAAGGGCGGAATGCTCGGTATCAGCAAGGAAAGCTGGATGGCGGCTCTTGAGAAGGAAAACTACCTCAAGGCGGCGGAGATGTCGATGGAGGATGACTACGGCATGATTGATGGGATCATCAACAACGGTCCGAAGGAGGACAAGACCGCAGAGGTCAAAGCCCCCGAAAGGGGCGAAAAGTCCTCCATCATGGACAGGCTCAAGTCTGCAAAGGCTGAAAAGCAGAAGGAATGCTGCCCTCCCAAAAAGCACAAAGGAGAGATTGAACTGTGAGCAGAAGTCAGAAATGGCGGCAGGAGTGGTCGTTCTTCATCGGGGACAGCGGACGCCGGAAGTATAACCGCTTCTGCGTCCGCTGCGTCCATAGCTGCAAGCAGAGCTTCCGTGCGGATCTCATCGCCTGTCCGCACTTCTCCCGCAAGGCGGCGCAGTGTAGACAGTTAGGGGTCGAAAAAGCCTGTGATAGCAAGCCCCAGAGCGGCGCAAATTGACCAACCTAAGTGATTGTATTCCCTGCGCAGTTTCTTCTTTAGCGCGGAAATAAGTGTCGATTTCGGCACTTGTTTGAATGCCCGGAAAACGAACCAAGAGCCTCTGTCGATGCCCGTTTTGGGTGTCGGCAGAGGCTCTTTTTTTATGACATATTCAAAATAGCGGACAGCAACTCTTGAACCTGTTGCCGGTATTCCGGCTTTATATCCGAAATACGTCTGGCAAGCGCAAGGGCTTCCGTTTCTGGCTCGTCGGTCCCAAAGATAATTCGGTCCGCACTGACGCCCAGCAAACGGCAAAGACGCTGCAAGGCCTCAAGAGAAATACCGGAAGCACCACGCTCAATAGCGCTCAGGTGATTCGGCGTCATGCCAAGCATTTCTGAGAGCGTGTCCTGCGTATAGCCCGCCTGTTCTCTTGCCACTTGAATATTGCCGCCGATTTCAATATTGATGTCCTTCTTCTCTCGCATAGCCTCACCACCTTTGCATTTAGTGTACCTAACGGCGGTGTCATTATCCACGGTACGCCGTCGTTGATTTTACTAACGACAATGCGTTGACTGTCCGTGATGAGGGTGATAGAATGGAGTTACCTACCAAAAGAGTGAAAGAAGGGGTGTCATGTCACGCATTATTGAGTTTAGAAAGTCTGCTCAAAAAGCTGCAAAGCAATCCGTTCAAGGCAAGACTTGTGCGTTTACCGGTCATAGACCGCAGAGTCTTCCGTTCGGCTTTGATGAATCCGATAAGCGTTGTACTTCTTTGAAATCTGTTATGCGGGATCAGATTGTAGCACTCATCGAGAACGAGGGCGTCACGCATTTTATTACCGGCATGGCTCTTGGCGTCGATATGTACGCTGCGGAAATTGTACTCGATTTGAAATCAAAATACCCTCACATTACTCTGGAAAGCGCAATCCCTTGTGAGACACAAGCGATCAAATGGTCTGTGGCTTCACGGGAACGGTATTATAATATCGCGGCAAAGTGTGACAAGGAGACCATGCTGCAACGGGAGTACACGCCGGACTGCATGGACAAGAGAAATCGGTACATGGTAGATCACGCCGATTATATTCTCGCAGTATGGAATGGATGCCCCAGCGGTACCGGGAACACCGTGAGATATGCCCACAAAAAGGGCAAATCTATCATCGTTATCAATCCGGTTTCCCTTGATGTCACGCGGGAATAAAACAAAAATTTCACTCCTGAATCAAGCGTTGCGAAAACCGTGAAGAATTTCCCGATAGTGAATACACATTGCACTACTCGGTGATTATTGGAAACGTGTACGGCGTATGCTGCCCAGTGAACATCTCCACGGAACACATCGAATTTTCGCGGCTTCGTAAAACGGAAAGTGTCACCTTATGAACGGTCCCTTGCCGAGAGAAAAATAAATCGCTGGAAACGGGAACGCCCCCGGCACTGTGCGTCTGGCACAGTGTCGGGGGCGTTTTTTCGTGTCTTAGTTATGAGCCAGTTCATTTAGGAGCAGCTTTCGATAGTCCACATCCAAGACGCAGCGATGGAAGTCCATCAGACGGTGTTCGTCGAACAGCTTTTCACAGAGCTTGGTCAGAGGATGATTCATCAGCTTTGCAGAAATGCCAGTCTCATTGAAAAACCTTGCCCATGTGAAGACCTCTTCTAAATCCTCCTGCCCAAGCGTGGCGGGAATGATGGCGTTGCAGAGGCGGACAATGGGGCTGTCCGCAAATCGCTCTGCCACTTCCTCCGGTGTGCATTCATAGCGGTCACAGTCAAAGGAAAGTGCATCCTCAATTTTAAGATAATTTTCGGTTTCATCCCGCGTCAAGGTTATGGTGTAGTCTCCCATACCGGACGGCACATCAATATTCTCCATGACATCAAGCTCGAAACGGGAGCCGCCGATGATCGCTTCAAAGGAGAAGGACTGACAGATTACTGCTGGGTTTTTGTCTATCTTGTCCTCATTCAGAAATGACAGCGGATTATACTCCGTCAGTTCCCAGCCAATTTTACCTTTCTCTGTTTGCTCGGCAATCTGCTGGATCAGATGTCGTTCTTCTTCGTGCAGATTTTCATTGTACAACATGATACACCTCCGTTTTCTGATTGTCGTTTTTTGGGGGGCTGCTCTATGTTTCCGAAGAGACTGCCGTTTGTATCATCATTCCTTGGCTGAGGGCAGACCTTCGTAAAACATCCTAAGTTCGTCCAAACTGCTTGTCCGATTTTTGATAGGCAGGGAGTCCCATGTAATGTCATGATAGCGTTCCGGCGGCTCGTCCCGCAGTCTTCGGTCGATAATGCAGACAATGCCGGTGTCTGTGAAATTGCGGATCAATCGCCCGATACCTTGCTTGAGCTTGATAATCATTTCGGGAACGCGGACATCCATCAGGGCATCCTTTGCGACGGAACACTTATACTCGATAATTGGATCGGGGACAGGGAACGGAAGCCGGAAAATGATGACATTGGAAAGGCTTTTTCCTTCAATGCTGATTCCTTCCCAATATGCACCCGTCCCCAGAAGTACGGAGTTCGTATCTTCCTTAAACTCAAGCAGCACCTTGTCCTGCGACGATCCCGGCTGCTGCATCAAGATTTTGTACGGAAGATTTTTCTCACTGAGAATGGAGTAGACCTCTTCCATGTCGGTCTTTGCCGTAAACAGCACGAGTGCCTTTCCATTGGAAATGCTCAGGATCTCAAGCAGTCGCTCCACACCCTTTTCAATGAAGGCTTCATGTTCTCTGGTCGGGTGCGGGAGATCGTCGCAATAGTAGATCATGGCGTGTTCATCGTATGGATATGGGGAAGGCTTTGGCTCGGATAAGCAGCCGCGATCACCAGCGGGAAAGCCGGTATTGCTGATAAAGTAAGAATACTGTTCTTCCAGAGACCCGCTCGTGGCGTTCGTCAGCGTGGCAGAGGTCAAGATGGTTCTTTCATCACCATTGAAGTATAGGCGGCTCACAATTTCTTTTGTGTTTTTAGGGCAATAGACGAGTTCCGTGTTGCTGCCGTGCTGCTCAATCCAGATCAGCATATCATCTATCCGGTCAAGAAGCTCTGAAAGGGACTCGCTGACGGCATCCAAATCATCAGAGGCAGCAAAGGAACGGTTGTTTCTGAAATCCATGCTGGAATAAATCTGAATGCTGGACGAAAGGTTGTGTATAGCGGCGTTCATCTCGGTAAGCAGTTCAATCGCACTGCCATTGTTGTCGAAGAAAAAGCGGTCAGCGTAGCGCATATCCTGCTCTGCCTCGTTGATCTGCTTTTGGACTTGTGCTTTCAGGCAGTTATAGAAGGCGATGATTGCGCTCTCTGCCTCTCGCTTTTCACCTGACACACTGCTCTGGTCAAAGGATCGCAGCTCATAGAATGCGCTCTTAATCATTCCAAAGAGCATACCTTGCCCGAAACGCTCCGTTGTGGCACTCCGCACCTTATCATCCAAGTTGTGTGCTTCATCCACGACAAGCAGATCAGCGGCGGCGTTAATCATCCCTTCCTGACCGCGCCGGAGTTTCATCAGATGCTGGGTTAGAAAATCCTGATTGCACAGTACCACTCCATCCGTAAACTTTAATGCTGCGCGGACTTTGTAATACTTGCACTTCTTTTCACAGAAGCCACAATTCTTCATGCTGAACCGCTGCACATTTACCTTGTCCCAGACGCCTTGCGGCAAAACCTCCGGGAAATCCTTGCGTTCCTCATACCCCTGCTGGATTCCTTCTTTGAGCGCGTCCGGTGGGTCAGCCTTCGGGTCACACATATACTCATCTGCGCGTTTGTTGCAGAGATAATGGGTCTGTCCTTTTGCGAGGATTACGTCTCTGTTCAGCCCAAGAAGGGGCATTACCGCGTGGACATCGCGCCAGAGCTGTTCTTGAAGCGCAATGGTCGAGGTTGCGATGATAACCGGCTTGTTCATGCGTTTGCTGTACAGCAGCACCGGCACAAGATAACCAAAGGACTTTCCAATGCCCACGCCAGCTTCAATCGCAAAATGCTGATCGTTTATGAGGGCGTCCACAATCTCAAAGGACATATCCTGCTGCCCTTCACGCATTTCCAAGCCATGCTGCGGGGCTTCATCCCAAAAGAAGGTGCTGACTTGCTCACTCATGGAGTACAGCTCTGCTTTTCTGCGCTTTTTCCGTTCCTCCGATGTATTGAATCCAAAATAGAATCTGTTGTCCATCCACATTCCTCCCGGAATAGAAACCAAGGCTATCCGCGTTTCAGTTCAATGCTGACGTTTCCGTTCTCGTCGATAGTCAGCGTCATGTGCCTGATGTGCTTCTCATAGAACTGCCGCCGCTCTGCGGGAGACATTTCGATCCTCGTGTTTCGCAGAGCTGCATCAAACATATCGTTGACATTCAGGTGAACGGAGTTGTCAATCCAGCGGTACATCTCCTTGAACAGTGCGTTTTTCTTGATGTCCTCGCTGTTGCCGGAGTAGAAGTCATCCAGATAGCAGTAGAATATCCCTGATTCTGCAAGTGCTGCCTTCATATCCGGTCCGCATTTTTCCCGCTCAATCATGACAAGGAATCTGGCGTCCGGTAAGGAAGAAATCAGCCCCCAGTAGTCGGAATCGCTTGAGACGATGACGAAGGAATCCACTTGCTTTTGGTAGTGTTCCTGACAGGCTCTTGCGGTGAGCTTGATGTCTACCAGTGATTTGTTCTGCTTGATCCGCTCAATCATGATATGCTCAACGGGGATGCGGGTGTAGTTTTCAAGAATCCGCCATGCCGTAGCGGTATGTACGTCATCAAAGAGAATGATCGCCGTAATTTTCTTCATGACCTCATAATCAAGATTTTTGAGCGTGGCACACAGCTTGTACGGGTCGGAGTTTTCGCAGTCCACCACCAATACGGTCTTCTCGCTGTCATCAATGAAGTCGTAGATATTGTTTTTTACAAAAGCCCCTGCATCGGAGACTTTACTGTATTCCGTGAAGGCGTCGCAATGCCATTGATAAAGCAGGGTAGCAAACTTCTTGTCATTATAGAGGACATTACCCTCGTCCATCGGTACCCAGTTGATGTACATTTGATAGGGGTAGTAGGAGAGACTTGCGTAATAGATGTCCGCAGCATCTTTCGTTCCGTCCTCTGTCAAGCCGTTTGGCATAATGAACAGCTCTTTTATGTACGCCCAGTTAATCCAGATCGGAAAGAGGCTTTTGCAGTTGTTAATGCGGTCTGAAATCAGCCGGTTGATCTCGATAATGTGGTGGCAGAGCTTTGTACTCGACTTTTTGATAAAGCTGATTCCGTCATTTGAAAGCTGCTGCATACTGGACATCGGAAGGATCTCAGGCATCGAAAGAAGCCCACGGTATTCCATCCGCATGATGTCATTTATTTTCCGGTAATTGCGCTCAATGGCGGTGCGGATGATACATAGATTTCGGATGATGCGGGCATTTTTATCCTGCTCAAGCCGGTTGTATATCTCTATCTTCGGCGGCTCGTGTTCATTTTGGAAAATACGAAGCGGGACGCCGATCAGGTAAGCGACCTTTGACACAAGCTCATAGGTGCTGTCTTTGTAGGCAATCTGTTCTCCGGCATATTCGATGCCATTCAACATGACTGAATTGCCCATGATCTACTCCTTTCTCGTAGGGGAGTTAAGCGGTCATTACATTGTCCGTCCACATCTCACACTGGCTCATGACAGTCTGGACAGCATCATCCATACCCTCTGGCGGATATTTGTGTTTTTTCAGCAACCTTTTGACCAAGCGGCGCATTCCAGCTCTTGCGCTCTCTTTCTTTTGCCAGTCTATTGTCTGGTTTTTGCGAAGCAAATCTGTCAGTTCTTTCGTGATAGCAATAAGCTCGTCATGCTCGTAAAAGTCCTTGATTGCTTGCGGCTTCGTCAGAGCATCATAGAACGCAAGCTCGTCCGCTGTCAATCCGAGTTTTTCACCCTCGGCGGCAGCAGCGGCAATGTCTTTCGCCAGCTTGAGTAATTCTTGAATAACTTCCTCGTTGGTGAGCATTCCGTTCAAATAGCGGTTCATCGCGCTCTGAATGATTTCGGAGAACTTTTCAGACTTGACGATATTTGTTCGACGGTAAACAGAGACCTGTTCGGAAATCAGTCTTTTCAGGAGTTCGACTGCAAGATTCTTCTCCTTCATGTTTGCCACTTCTTCAAGAAACTTCGGATCGAACAGTGAAAACTCAGTCTGGACATCAGAAAAGAGGTTGATAACGCCTTCGCTCTTGATGCTGTGCTTCAAAAGCTCGTTAATGCGCTCATTTACTTCCGGAAGCGTAAACTTCTTTCCGGTACCGCCTGAAACCAAGCGCACGGTCATTGTTCTTACGGACTCGAAGAAAGCCGCCTCCATGCGAGTTTGCTCGTCTACCAAGCTGCTGCACAGCGAAAGTGCCTGCTTGAGAAGCAGGGCTTCTTTGATAAACACATTCTGTGTCTTCTCATGGTCGGGAAGCTCGTACTCTGCAACACTCTTGCCGAGTATGAAGTTCACTCCGCCGCTGATGAGCTTCGCCCTGTCGAGGTCGCTTCCGGTCATGAATTTCTCATAACTGAATCCGTGGAACAAATCTCTGCAAATAGAGAGCTTTTCAAGGAACTTCGGATATGCAGCCTTGCTTACATCTGTATCACCATAGTTCTTCTTGTCTCTGGCAGTATAGTCGTTCATTGCCTGTTTCAGTGCAGCCGCAATACCGACGTAATCGACAACCAAACCGCCTTCTTTATCTTTGAAGACACGATTGACACGGGCGATAGCTTGCATCAGGTTGTGTCCAGCCATCGGCTTATAGACATACATCGTAGCGAGGGAGGGAACATCAAAGCCGGTCAGCCACATATCCACGACGATGGCGATTTTCAGCGGAGAGTTGTTGTCTTTGAATTTCCGCGCCATATCGTCCTTATGAGCTTTGTTGCCGATAATCTCACGCCATTCTTCGGGATCGTTATTGCCTTGCGTCATGACCACTGCAATCTTTTCCGTCCACGCTGGGCGTAGCTCAAGAATGCGCTTATAAATCTTCATTGCTATGGGACGCGAATAAGCAACGATCATCGCCTTGCCGGTTAGGATATTCTCACGGTAATTCTCGTAATGATCAAGAATGTCATTTACCAAGGAATTGATCGTCTGGTCGGCACCGAGGATTGCTTCCATCTGACCAAGTTCCTTTTTGCTCTTTTCAATGACATACGGATCAGCGTTGTCAGCCATAATGTCATACTCATTATCGATCAGATGGAGGGTGTTCTCGTCGAGTTTCAGGTGAATCACACGGCTCTCGTAGTAGACGGGTCTGGTCGCGCCATCTTCAACTGCCTGTGTCATATCATAAATGTCGATGTAATCACCGAAGACCTCTCGTGTACTGCGGTCTTTTGTGGAGATCGGTGTTCCGGTGAATCCAATGTAGGTCGCATTAGGAAGCGTGTCTCTTATAATGCGGGCAGTGCCGATAACGGTTTTCGCCTCGACTTCGCCGTTATCCTTCTGCTTGACCACAACCTTCTCATTGAGACCATATTGCCCACGATGCGCTTCATCAGCCATCACGATAATGTTCCGGCGTTCCGAAAGAGCTTCGTTGCTTTCTTCAAACTTCTGCATGGTCGTGAAGATTATGCCGTTTGCCTGTCTGTTTGCAAGCAGTTCTTTCAGATTCTTGCGGCTCTCAGCGTGCTGCGGCGTTTGCCGGAGGAAGTCCTTGCAGCGGGCGAATTGTCCGTAAAGCTGGTCGTCCAGATCGTTACGGTCGGTAATGACAACGATAGTGGGGCTTTCTAACGCTTCTTGCAGATAATGAGCATAGAAGACCATAGACAACGATTTTCCGCTGCCCTGTGTATGCCAGAAGACACCGCCCTTGCCGTCTGTCACAGTCGCGTGCTTCGTAGACTCAATCGCCTTTTTGACTGCAAAATACTGATGATACCCAGCGAGTATCTTGAATGTATTCTGTCCATCCACATTAAAGCAGATGAAGTTTTTCACGATGTCAAGGAAGCGGGTCTTCTCAAACAGTCCTACAAAGAATGTGTCAAATGATGCGTGTTGCGTATTCTCATAGCTGCCGTCTGTTGTTTTCCACTCCATAAAGCGGTCTTCGCCGGACGTGATTGTACCAGCCTTTGAAGTGGTCAAGTCGCTCATGACACATACCGCATTATAAATGAACATAGAGGGGATCTCATACATATAGTTCCGGAGCTGGCGGTATGCTGCGGAAGCGTCGGTTTCTTCGCGGGACGGAGACTTCAACTCCACAATGACGAGCGGGAGACCATTGACAAAGAGAATCACATCTGGTCTTTTTTCGGAGTTCTCAATGAAAGTCCATTGATTCGCAACTGTGAACTCGTTACTGGCAGGATTTTTGAAGTCTACAAGGTAAACAAGGGTAGAGCGTTCTTCACCCTTGTCATAGTATTTTACCGGGACTCCGTTTTGGAGGTAGTCCATAAAGACCATGTTCTTCTGCAAGAGCGTTCCAGTTTCAAAGTTCTTGAGCTTATAGATTGCCTCCGTCAGAGCGTCCATAGGCAGGCTCTTGTTGATCCGCTGCAAGGAAGGCAGCAGAACATCCTCATAAAGCGGCGAGTGATAATCGCGCTCCACGTCCGGTCCATAGATATAGTTATAGCCCAGTTCTTCATTGAGAAGCTGCAAGACAGCGTTCTCGTAATTTGATTCTGTAAAATATCCTGCCATAGTTTGTCACTCCCTTTTACGCCAGACTCGCCCCGAACTGATCCAGCGTGTTTTCTGCATCTCTGTCAGTGACGGGCTTATTCATCGCTTTTTCAATTAGGTTTAGAAGGCTTTTTGCTCTGTCGATGAAATAGCCATTGAAGTCATCTGCCTTCAATTCTGCATAGTTGATAAAGTGCGATTCCACCCGTGCTTGCAACTCATTCTCGGTCAGTCCATCAACCTTCTTTAGAATTGCCCCCAGATACTCACTCGGCGCATTTCCGCCAATCGAGCGGTTGGTGGCTGGAAGAATCGGGGTCTTGTTAATGATGGAATTATACCGTTCGCGCTTGATGCCCATTTTCTCGCAATATGCTTCGGGGAATATATGGTGAATATCCGGAGACTCAAGCATACTGTTTACAATGTCAATCGTCGTGTTGTTCATAAAGTCACGACACTTCTCCTTGTAAAGAAGAGCCATTATACCTTTATATGCCGCGCTCAAGCGAGTTTGAAGGGTTAGCAGCCGCGTAGAAGAAAAGACTGCGCTGTTAATCGTGTGCATTGCATTCGGACGTCCATTGACCTCTTCAACCATATCCTCAATGTCATAGGCATAGCGGGTTTCGTTCGCACCGCCATACATCTCACCCAAAATCCCGCACCAATACCACCGAGAAAGAGTTTTGATTGTGTTTGGCTCATTGCATTTGGATTTTCCGAGAACAGCGCAGATTGCCGCAAGTGGAATCAACTGCGTTGTATAGGGCAAATCTCTTTGACGGAAAACGCACTGATCCCGAAGAAGAAACTCCTTTGCGATTTTGAACCCAGACAGCACTGCATCCCGGTTCGCTATGTACGATTCATAAGGAAGTCCCAGAACATCTTTCTTTTTGCAGGAGATTGTGTTTGTCTTTCCAGACTGCTTGTTCAAATAGCTTGTATAGAGACAAACCGTTGTCAGGAAGGTAGTCTCATCAATCCCATCGAACAGGTCTGTTCTCAGCGTGTCACCGAAACCGCAAATTGTATTTCGACACTGCACCCAGTCTTTTCTCAGGTCAAAGTCTCTTGTGGCATAAGTTGCGGTAACAAGCTCAAACACCGTGAGAGGAACACCACCGGTATTGACGTTCTCAAACACCTTGCACACTGCCTCTCGCGGCGTGGACTTGTCCAGCGTAATCACAGGCAGCTTATACCCGGAAATTGTATTCAGCACATCCGCCTGAAAACGCTTGAACTCGTCCATTGCCTCCGGCTTCATTCCATAGTGCGTCATGTAGCCCATGAACCAGTCCATAACGGCGTTGCTATCGAACACAATATTGACCGGGAACAGCTTATTCTCGTATTCATATTCTCTGGTTGAGAGGTCGAGCTTCACATCACGGTCAAAGTTTTCTTTGATCTTGCGGTCTTCCGGAATAGACAAGACTGCATCAAAACGATCCTCATCATCGTCAAGGCACTTCTCCATTGAGAGATAGTAATAACGCTTAATAGCCTTGCCTTTTTCTGTTTTGGTCGAGACCGGCTCTTTAGAGGATGTTGCCTGATAGATGGAAGTAAGTCGCTGCTGTCCATCAAGAATCAAATGCTCCGGCTTTACTGAGACGCCTTTTACGCCCGTAATTGTACGGTATTTGAATTGAATGTCCGGATTGCCGTATTGCAGCCGCATAATGGCACCCATAGGGTAGCCCTGCGACAAACTGGCGATAATTCCTCTAATTCGGTTATCATCCCAAGTCCAGTCGCGCTGAAACTCCGGCAACTGCATTGAGCCGGACTTAACCTCCGCTAAAAGCTGACTTAGGTTTGTATCAAGAGATTGTGGTGAAATAATCACGTCAGCGCCTCCTTCATTGAGTTTTACTAATCGGATGAGCCCAGTCTGCTTTCCAAATCTGAAATATCACTGCGGATGGAAGAGATGTCCGACTCAATATCGTCAACCCGCTCGGATAAAGAAGCCTGCTGACTTTGAATGTACTCCATTTGTGAGTATAGACCTCGCACTGCCAGAATCAATTCTACCATCAGCCCCTTATCATCGAGGGAGAGAAGACGGTCTTTTTCAGCCTGTATCTTTTCTGCCTCCTGTTGAAGCCGCTCTTTCTCACGAACTGCTTCTGCTGCGGCTTTCTCAAGACGAACCCGTTCCTTTTCAAGACGCTTTTTCTGGCGCTCGTCTTTGCTTTTTTTCAAGCTCTCCTGAACTCTATCAAACATGGTACAACCTCCAAATCAGGTAAACGATAATTTAACGGCTTAGAGCTGGATGGCAGAGACATCAATCTCGCCGGACATCAACTTTGGAAGAAGGGTATCTCTTAGTATGGACAGCCGTTTATTTTCCGCTCTATTAGAATAAATCTGCTCAAGAAGTGGTGAAGCAATGGTATTAAACCCGGCTAACTCTTCTTCCGATGGAAGAACAACAGGGTATGTCATAATCTGCTGCTTATCTCCACGGGGCATTTTCGTTCCTTTCGATCCAGCAACCATAAATGCGAAGAACTTGTCGGCATATAGAGTGCTGAATAGGTACGCCGAGTAACACGGCTGACTTGGCGTAAAGCAAAGAACATCGGTTGAGCAGCCACATTTGTCCTCACAGTAGACAATCTTCTTAAAGTAAGGACGAATGTTGGAAATCAACGTATCACCTTTATGGCAAGCGGTTGTCTGTGATGTAGTTGGTAGGCTTGTCGCCTCGGTTGAACCAGCTTTTCCCGACAGCATATTTTCCGTTGAGAAGTAGGTTCTGACGTTCAACTCAGAGACAGCTACTTTGTCTGTTGAATATGAGCAAATATCCGAGAGGACTCCCTGATTTACTGCCAAAATGTCATTGCCGAACCGCCCTTGATATATCGTTTGCAGGAGATCAGCTAAATTATCGTTTATCTTTATGTTGTTCTCGATCTTGTCGTTTATCGTCTCTACAATGCTTGCAATTCGCCTTTGCTCTTGAAGGCTCGGCAAACAAAGACGAATTTTTTTGAAGTTTTTGAGTGGTTGCGATAACGCAGGTACTCCCGTTTGGTTAGCAAACGATAGTATCTTGTTTTGACCTTCAAATGTATGAAAGTAAAACACAAGATACGGAACATAGACCATAGAAGAATCGAAAGACACGCGGAACTGTCGTTGTGAGCAAAGGTATTCATCATACAATGAATCTTCCGGAATATATGCTATTTGCCCAATCGTACCGCTGATTGTAACAATCACATCTCCGCGATGTGCAATCGATCTGCTCAGTGAACGAGCCTTTTCCTCTGTAACAAATTTAGTTATGTTGTCAGTGACCTTGTACCCTTTTAAGTTCGCTCCATCAATGATAGGGAAGCCACTTGGGACAAAACACTCGACTTTCAGATTTGATCCAAATGGTCCTGCGGCTATATCTGTAATCGCAGTAGACAATTCAATTTCTTTGCCCATCTTTACACCATCCTATCCAATGTATTTTCTATGTGCCAGCTTCACATTCTGTTGTTTCACCATTGCATAGTGCATGGTGGTGTCGATTTTCTGATGCCCTAAGAGCTGCTGGACTTGCTCTATGGGCATTCCTTTGTCTATGGCAGTAGTAGCCAGTGTCCGCCTGAACTTGTGAGGGTGAACCTTCGGGATATTCAGACGCTTTCCCAGCTCCCGAAGACGTGTCTCCACACCGCCGATCATCAGCCGGTCAAACGGGGCTTTTAGCGAAACGAACAATGCGGGATTTTCATCTGTTCTGCCCTCAAGATAGTTTTGAAGGTGAATCTTCGTCCTTGCATCGAAGTAGACCAATCGTTCCTTATTGCCCTTGCCGATAACCACGCATTCGCGTTCGTTGAAGTTGATGTCTTCGCGGTTTAGCGTGACCAGTTCTCCAACACGCATTCCGGACGAAGCCAGAAGATCAACCATAGCCAAATCACGCGCCGTTGTACAGTTGTCGCGCATCAGCTCCAACGCTTCATCGGTGTAGGTGTCCTTAACAACCTTTGCGGTTTTAACTTTGTGAATCCGGCGTACCGGACTTTTCACGATGAAGTCCTCATCCTCAAGCCAAGAGAAGAAACTGGACAGGATCCGGCGGATGTTGTCTATGGTCACTTTACTCGACCTGCGCTGAACCTGATAGTTGGTTAGATAACGGCGCAAATCATCTGTGGTGACCTGTTGCACAGCCTTTCCAACTCCGGCAATCAGAGATTCAATCGTCTTCCGGTAGTAGCTCAGGGTTTTCTCTGAGCAGCCTTCGATCCGTTTTGCCGTGATAAATGCTTCGACTGCATCTGTTTCTTCTGCTGGAATTGAGCCACTATCATAGGTGATCGTTGCCCCTTCCAATGTCTCAGCCATTGCATCCCGAAGGTGCATGAGCTGTTCGTTGTTAAGATACGGCAGCATTTTTCGCTGTATCTCCGTGATGAGTTGTTCTGTCATTGTCGTGTCTCCTTTCGAGGTAAGAGAACGACATTCAGTGGCAGTCCCTTTTGTAAAACTCTCGCCACTGGTGAGAGTTATTCAGACGGTAAACGATAATTTAGAGCAGCAAGCTCAATCCTATTTTCAAGAATTATTCGTTGATAATGCTGATCCAGAATGGACTACCGGAACAATTAGCGATCTTGGTACTGTTGTTGGAGGCAGTACCCCTTCAAAAGCTAAACCTGAGTATTACACGGAGTCCGGTATAGCATGGATAACTCCGAAAGATTTATCTAACAACAAGTCAAAGTTCGTTTCTCATGGTGAGAATGACATAACTGAACTTGGCTTGAGAAATAGCAGCGCATCAATCATGCCCGAAGGGACAGTATTGTTCTCATCTCGTGCGCCAATAGGTTATATTGCTATCGCCGCTGGTGAAGTAACAACAAATCAAGGTTTCAAATCGGTTGTGCCTAAGCCGGAAATTGGAACACCATTTGTTTACTTCTTTTTGAAAAACACTCTCCCGGTCATTGAAGGCATGGCATCCGGGTCAACATTCAAAGAAGTATCTGGCAGCACTATGAAAAATGTCCCGGCGGTTATTCCTGACGCTGAAACTCTTGCCAAATTCAGCGACTTTTGCGCTCCTATCTTTGCACAGCAACGTATTTTGGAAGAGCAGAATCAATCGCTTGCGACATTGAGAGATAATTTGCTGCCCAAACTGATGTCTGGCGAGATCGATGTGTCTGCTGTCCAGCTCTAAGCTGCTAAATTATCGTTTATCCTATCGTTAAGCGCAATCTTTTCGTCAATCTTTGCAAGGAAATCTCCGATGCGTCTCTGCTCGTCCAAGTCTGGCACTGACAATTCAAGCTCTTCGAGAACGCTTTGTTGAACTCGCTGCCTTCCAGAAGATCCGACCATAGACTTTACAGCTACATTACGGAAAACCGGGTTTATTGCTGTGTAATAAACAAATTGCGGATCGCTGATTCCCGTTTTTGCTCTCATCACAATAAACTCCGTTGAGCCAAAGCCAATTTCGCCATCATCAAGCATATCAACATAAGCGGTTTTTCCGTTTTCAAGGCATGGAGTGATCCTTGCCATAACGGTGTCCCCGTTGCAAAACTTAGCTCCACCGTTAAACTCGGCTTTTTCCGTCTCTGGAATCTTTTTCGTGAACGGCTTTAATTTGTCCATTGCAACCTTCGTTGCAATGTCACCCTTTTTGAGGCTCAAGCGAGGATTAAAGTCAATAAAGTCGGCAGCGCGAATTGTCCTCCACTCAGATGTCATACCCAATCGCCCCCAGTCGTTCTTTGATCTGCGCCTCAAGTTCATGGGACTTTGCGAAAAGCTCAGAAAGTTCAGAAGTCAAACGCCCCATTTTCTCTTCATACGGCTCGCCGTCATCTTCCTGTTCCTCAATACCAACATAGCGTCCCGGAGTGAGAATGTAATCCTGCTTTGCAATGTCCTGTGTAGTGACAACAGCACAGAAGCCCTTTTCATCTTCGAGTGTTCCATCAACGAAGGCATTATAAGTGTCGGCAATTTTCTTGATGTCTTCATCCGTCAGTTCGCGCAGCTTCCGCGTAACCATAGTGCCGAGTTTCCGTGCGTCGATGAATAGTGTCTTGCCTTTTTGCTTCTTGTTCTTTGCAAGGAACCAGAGCGATACCGGGATCTGCGTCGTGTAGAATAGCTGCGTCGGCATTGCAACGATACAGTCCACAAGGTCAGCATTGATAATGTTCTTGCGGATTTCACCTTCACCGCCGGACTGCGAGGAAAGCGAACCATTTGCAAGAACCATACCGATACGCCCATTCGGGGCGAGATGCCAGATCATGTGCTGCAACCACGCGAAGTTTGCATTTCCAGCAGGAGGCGTACCATACTGCCAACGGACATCATCAACGAGTTTATCCGCACCCCAGCCGGAGAGATTGAAGGGAGGATTTGCCATAATGAAGTCTGCCTTGAGTTGAGGGTGGCAGTCGTTAAAGAACGTGTCCGCATTAAACTTGCCGAGGTCGGCTTCAATACCGCGAATGGCAAGATTCATCTGCGCCATCTTCCATGTGGTCGGGTTGGAGTCCTGACCAAAAACGGAAATCTTGTTGATGTTGCCGCCGTGATTCTCGATGAACTTTGCAGACTGAACGAACATACCGCCAGAGCCGCAGCATGGGTCATAAACACGTCCATTAAACGGCTGCAACACCTCAACAAGGGTACGTACAACACAAGAGGGAGTATAGAACTCACCAGCAAGTTTACCTTCTTGCTCAGCAAACTTGGAGAGACAGTATTCGTATGTACGACCGAGAATGTCCTTGCTGTTTCCATGCTCGATCATCTGAATGTTGGTGAAGAGATCAACCACTTCACCAAGACGCCGCTTGTCCAGCTCCGGACGGGCGAAGTTCTTAGGCAGAATATCTTTGAGGCGCTTGTTTTCTTTCTCGATACTGCGCATTGCATCATCAATTACCGTGCCAATTTCCGGCGTGTGAGCGGCAGCAGCAATCGCACTCCATCGTGCATTCTCAGGGACAAAGAATATGTTTTCGGCAGTGTATTCGTCCTGATCCTCTTCAAATCCATCGCCTTCTTCAACCAGTTCCTTGTACTTTGCCTCGAAGCGATCAGAAATGTATTTCAAGAAAATCAATCCGAGAACGACGGACTTGTATTCGGATGCGTCGATGTTTCCGCGCAGGACGCAAGCCGCGTCCCAGATTTGTTTTTCAAAGCCGATATTGCTTGTGTTATTTTCAGCCATTTCAGCAACCTCCAAAGTTATAGTTTCACACTTACTATTCTACAAAAAGAGCTGTACGAAAAACCGGACTCAGTTCTTGTCCGTTCGCACAGCCTCACATATATCTCCGATGTCACAGTTCAAGTAATCACAAATGCGCAGCAAAATAGAGAGGGACACTTCTTCCCCCTTATTCAGTTTTGTCCATGTTCCGGCAGACAGCCCTACTTCATGTCGTAGAGAAGCCTTCTTTATGTCGCGTTCCAGAAGAAGCATCCATAGTTTCTTATAGCTTATGCGCACGGCAACCATCCTTTCGCTTGCTTGCATTCAACATCGTTTATAATATTATACTGGATTTCATTCTCAAAAGCAATCCGTTGATGCAGAAATTAAAGAAAAAGTTTCAATTTCTCGAACCTTCTCTCAAGGATGCAGGGCATCTCCTGTTGATCGGAGATGCCCTGCTTTTGACGAGATTATTCGCGCTGTGTGCTGCGCAGATGATCACGGTCATGGTCAGCAGAAGGAGCGAGAAACGTATCAACATTAGACTTGATCGTCTCTATTTGCTTTACTTCTTTTTTGAGCTTCGCACGTTCATCATAGAGCCGCTGTTGCTCATCGAGAAGTCGCTGCTGTTGCGCTTGCAGCGTCTTCAAGCTCGGCAGTTTTTCATCGCCCTGCATGGCAAGCAGCGTACTCCGTGCCGCCTCGAAGATCACAAGCTCTGCCTCATGCTTTGCCTTGAAACCCGGCTTATCTTTTGCCTTCTGGAAAGCGTCATATACAGGTTTTAGGCGCTGGTAGTTGGAGATGTTTTTGATAAGCGGCTGGACTTCCCGCAGCCGCGCTTCAACGCCTTTCAGCTCCTTGCCGGTACGATCATAGGAGCTGTGAACATCCTCGACCTTCTTCTCAAGATCGGCGTATTGGAGCAAGTTGTTGTCTGTGAGATAGTTGAGCGTCCGTGCCGCTTCCTTGAGGATAGTGAGCTTTGCTTTATGCTCATAACCCTTGCTGTCGATAAGCCTGATCCGCTCCTGAATATCTCCGATGAGAGAGATGCCCTTCGGCGTGGTCTGTCTCTGACTTCTTCGGGGCGTCCGTCCGGCAATCCGCTCCTTGATGCGTTCCTCGGTGTAGTTCTCTCCGATGGTCTTAGAACGGGTAAACCGCTCCTGACCTTCAGCGCGGAAGGAGATGTATTTGCCGGGTTTGATTTCATAACCGGCTTCCTGCATGAGCCGCAGAAAATCATCGTAGTCCTTCGCTGTGATGACAAGCCGGTCGATGGTCTGCTTGAGTTTTTGCTTCCAGCTCGTGCCGCGTTTGGCTTCGGTATACTCCTTGTAGCTCATGCCTTTGTTCTGAGAGGGAGGGATAACAGAGAGACCGTTTTCCTTACAGAGCCGGTCGCTGACCTCACGCATATCATAGTAAATCCGCTTGTAGCTCTTGTAGGCGTGGTAGTCCACAAAGTCAACCGCATTGAAAATCAGATGGTTATGAACATGGTCCTTGTCAATGTGCGTGGTCAGCACATACTCGTATTTTCCACCGAGGATTTCATCCGCAAATTGCTTGCCGATCTCGTGGGCAAGCTCCGGCGTGACCTCTCCAATTTCAAAGGACTGGATCACATGACGGGCTATGATCCTGACCGGATTCATCCCTTTTTGCCCGGCTATTCTCCGCGTCCATTCAAATTCCCGCGCTGCGGTCTCGCTGGCACAGCCGTAGGACGAGACCAGCAGCTTCTCGTCGGTCTTTTCGGGATTCAGAATGTACGCGATTGCCTTGCTCAAAGTTCCTCGGATTGCTTTGATTTTAGTAACTGCCATACCGCGTCCATCTTTTCTTTCAGCTCGTCAATATCGTCCTGATAGAATCGTCCCGTCGAGTTGATCCTGCGGCAGACGGTATTGATGTTCACGCCGATCTTGTTGATTTCGGCGGCGAGCTTTTTCTGCTCTGTGTAGTCTACGACAATGATGTAGCCGTCAATCAGCATCTTCCTTGCATACGCACCGAAGTTCTCCGTGCCGATCATCTCCATCTTCTTTGCAATCGTCCGTTCTTCCTGTGGTGTCAGCCAAATCTTCTTCTGAATGTCTCGTGTTCTTCGTACCATGCTGCGCCCTCCGTCGTAAAGATTAGAAGGGTTTGGGACTATCCCAACAAGCAAAAATCTGATGTTAAGGGCAGGGTCTCCTTAACTGATTTTTCTCCGGTGGGTACTCACCGGATTTGCTTGCTAATCTCCCAAAATCGTATTCCCCGAAGATTCCTCCGTGAAATGTCCCTTCACTTTACAACGGACACAAAAAGGGCGTTTGTTGAGTACCGGATTTCAAAAAAGTCAAAAAATCATTGGATTTCCCATGTGAAAGCCACTGTGTCTGTCACATCAATATCAACCGGCTCAATCTCAGGTGCGGCGCACTTGCTCATCGCCATGAGAGGCTGAATGCAGTCTTCAACATCGTAGCTTGTTCTGGAAAAAACATTGAGTTCGCTCCAGTTGTAGTCGATGTTGAGCAACTGCCCAAGCGTACTGCCTGATGCTTTGCAAAGAATCTCCGCCTTTGCCCTGGCGTTCTCCGTCGCATTGATCAGCAGCTCTTCGCTGACTCTTGCCGGGTTTTTCACGGTGAACGCAATGCTGAGTTCTGGTTGCGCCCCACAATCCGCAATCGCAGAAATGACCTTTGCAAGCTGCTTGCTGTCAAAGTCAAAGGCAAGTTTCAAGCGATAGCTGCAAGCATATCCGGCAAACTCTCGCTTGTAATTTCCTTGCCGATCCTTGACATTCTCGTACCTTGTCTGGACATCAAAGCTCGTGGTTTTCAGGTCTTCCTTGCGATACCCAACGCGGACTGCGGCACCTTGCAGTCTTTCGATTCTCTCGGCAGCTTCCGACATTGCGCGGTCATAGGTTTCAGATAAGACTTCAATGTTCAGGGATAGGATGATGTAATCCGGTCTTGCGGAGACATTGCCTGTCCCTTTTACGGTGATTATTCTCATTACTTTCTCCCGTCCTTTCTGGAATTGAAGTCCTCATCAATACGTTTTTTCCAATTCGTACCCAGCGGTACGCTGCATCGGACAGCGGAAACCGCTTCGCTCAGAACTTCATAGTTGAGTTGCGTTCCCTCGTGGTCAGAGTGGTAATTGACCGCTCGATCTGCTCCAATTCCAAAATGCTTTGCCGTCTCAACTGCATCAATGTTTGCACCGAGGAAAAGAAACTCCCAGCCGTACTTTTCCTTCTGTCGTTCAATCATCTTCTTGACCTTCTCGCTGTCATAACGGCGGCTTGCATTCTCCATGCCATCCGTTGTGATGACGAACAGTGTGTGTTCAGGGACATCCTCTTTTCTTGCGTACTTATGGACATTCCCAATGTGATGAATCGCTCCGCCGATAGCATCCAGAAGCGCGGTGCAGCCGCGAACGGAATAGTCCCTGTCGGTCATCGGCTCCACCTTCTGAACCGGCACACGGTCATGGATAACCTCGCTCGCGTTGTCAAAGAGAACGGTAGAGATCAATGCCTCGCCATTCTCTTTTTTCTGCTTTTCAATCATGGAGTTGAATCCTCCGATGGTGTCTGTTTCCAGTCCGCTCATAGAGCCGCTGCGATCAAGGATGAATACGATCTCCGTCAAGTTCTTTCTCATGTTTTGTACCTCCGTATATAAAAATATGACTGCTTGGTGTCTCACCTTACAGTCATATTGTACTTCGGTATTCACTTCATTTGGTCGCATGGCAAGCGACATTATTCTAAGGACAAGAACAGCTCTCCGTCAATGCTTAGGATGTTATCCATCGGAATCTTCGTGCCGTCCTGCATGGTAATCAGGCGCTCAAAGTCATCAACCTTTATGACTGCGCCGGTTGCAGTTACATACTCACCGCCAGCTTTGCGCTCATCAGGTTTGAAGTAGGTTATTTCAACCTCCGGCTCTTCATCAAGGGCATCCATGAGAAGCTGATACCTCATGTTCAAAGCGGTCAAGGCTCCCTCATCAAGCTCAATCCTTTCGTCGGTCAGACGTCCGGTTTCCTTGATTGCAGAATCATAGCCGGTGAGGGCGGCAAAGGGCGCAAACTGCGCTGCACGATCTGACATCGGCATTTGTGGTCGCGTTTTGGAAACGTGGTGAGGAAGTCCCATGATCTCGTCGTATTTTCCGTTCACGCCTTATGCCCTCCAATCTGCGCATTGCGGTCTTTCGCGGTTGCACCTTCTTCAAGATTCATTGCCTTGAGGATGGCATTCTTTCCATACTTCTTCTTGATGGCAAGCGTGGCGGCTTGTATTTTCCGCTCACGTTCCAAGGCAGCGTCCTCGGCTTTCTGCTTTTCCTCTTCGGCGGCATAGTCGGTAAAGAGGTCGAGCTGGACAGCACCGTCATTTTTCTTCGGCGCGTCCGTTTCCGGCAGGACGTGATTTGCCACAACATACATACGGCGGACAAGCAGATTCTTGTCCACGATCCGGTCAAACAGCTCTGACACAGCACACATTATTTTGCGCGTAGAAGATGTGTGATTGTCGAGGTTGATAGAGCCGTGCGCCTGTTTGGGAATCTGCCTTCCGTAGTGATCTGTCTCAACTGCGCCGTGATACTTTGCCCGCCGCGCCGGATCGGTCAGGTTCTCAATGTCGTAGCCAACTGTGAGAACCATCTGGTCGGTGACAAGCCCCTTGTCCACCAAGTCCAGCACAAGCAAATCCGTCATTTCGCGCACAACCAACTTCGCCTTCTGCGGCTCGTAGGGACAGTGCAATACCTGACCGGAGCTGAGGCTGTTGGAGCTGGGACGGTATGCCTTGATTGCCTCAATGGTCGTAGGCTCCCAGCCCCACGCATGGTCAATGAGCAATTCCGCATTCTTCCCGAAGAGCTTGTAAAGCAAGTCTTCGTTCCGCTCTGAACAGAGGGCAACATCACCCATGGTGAACATCCCGTTCTGCTCAAGTTTCTTGGCAATGCCCCGACCCACGCGCCAGAAATCCGTGAGGGGCTGATGCGTCCAAAGCTCGTGCCGGAACTTCATCTCATCCAGCTCTGCAATACGGACGCCGTTCTTGTCGGCGGGGATGTGTTTCGCCACAATGTCCATTGCCACTTTGCAGAGGAAAAGATTCGTGCCAATTCCTGCGGTTGCTGTGATGCCGGTTGTCTCAAGCACATCGAGAATGATCTTCATGGCGAGATCATGGGCGGAGAGCTTGTAGGTGTTCAGGTAGTCCGTCACATCCATGAACACCTCGTCGATGGAGTAGACCACAATATCTTCCGGGGCAATATACTTGAGATAAACCTGATAGATGCGGGTGCTGTACTCCATGTAGTACGCCATCCGAGGCGGCGCAATGATGAAGTCAATCGCCAGAGACGGGTCTGCTTGCAGCTCCGAGAAGAAGTGCGATGTGCCGTCCAGTCTGCGTCCCGGCGCGTCGTGCTGCCGTCCGGCATTCGCTTCCTTTACTCGCTGCTTGACTTCAAACAGCCGCCCGCGTCCGGAGATACCGTAGCTCTTGAGGGAGGGCGTGACGGCAAGGCAGATGGTCTTATCGGTACGGCTTTCATCCGCAACAACAAGGTTTGTGTCCAGAGGATCTAAGCCGCG
Organism: Clostridiales bacterium; assembly: GCA_902362925.2. GTDB lineage: Bacteria > Bacillota > Clostridia > Oscillospirales > Oscillospiraceae > Pseudoflavonifractor. The sequence goes on from CABIYL020000020.1 coordinate 41,177, forward strand.
CTCCCGGCACTCCACGGAGGCGTAGAAGGATTTCAGGTCGATTGCGATGTAAGTGTGTTGTTTCACCTTCTTTGCCTCCGCTTTCTTCTTAGATCAGCCCTAATGACATTTCATTGGAGCTTTTAATGTTGAATACGATACGCCATTCAATATCACCCTCCACCGGCTCAAAGTGTAGAGAGGAACAAACTGCATGAAGTTTTTCTTTTGAGCTGTCTCCACACACGATTGCGATTGGACCGTCCGCTCCGCCGATAATGCCGATACAAGCAATATCGTTTCGTGCCTCTGGTGCATAGCGGTCAGAGCATGGCGCAATTTCCAAAGGCTTGTCCCCCTCAGCGCAATCACAGATCGTAACATCGCTGTCAGGTTCAGGAGAAAGTGTATAGCTCATAGCAGTAAAATGCGTAGGATAAAACCAGCGGTCAGAACCGTAACGCTTTTCGGAAATTGTCTGCTGCTCTAATTCCTGTACAGTCAATGTGTATTTTTTTCCACTGACCGGATGGAGGAAAGAAAACGAATCACCGGGAGCGTGTGCCTTGAAATGTGGTCCCGGGACACGACACGACTGCTGCTCCATTGTAAGGGAGAGGGCTTTTATTTCAGGACGGCGTTTGCTTGTCCACGGAAAAGCTGCCCGAAAAATCATCCATCCATAGGATGTATCCAAATCATAGTGTTCCAATGCCCACTTTGCTTCCGCTTCATTGATCACCCCGTCTGGCAAACATGGATTAAAGACCACGGAACAGCCGTGGGAGGTCAGCATTGTTTTCCCGTTCAATTCCAAACGAGGAATAAAGTCAAGGCAAAGTGGATTGTCTAAATCTATCTGCATTTGCTGCTCCTGCGTGAAGTATTCGCAGGAGTCGTTTTCGGGGTGTAAATCCCATTTAGTTATGAACTTGCGAATGTCTTCTTCCGGGGTACGCATACAAAAGTCCATGACGAGTCCCTTGCTGCAAGAATACGCCGCAGGAATAACCCAATGATGCCTCGCCCAGTCAAATTGCTTATTCAACCGGATTTCCGTTCCGGCATGGTCTTTTCCCGAATGTCCCCAGAAGTTTCCCTCAAAGTAGACCTTCCACTCAGGTATGGTCGGTTCTGCTTCTGGGTTCATATCAACATCATAATAGTCCTCGGTGTACTTGATCTTACTATAATCAAAAGATGCTTGCAGCTTTTTGATGTATACCCACGGCTGTTCCATAGGCGTCAATTTCATTTTCTCAGCAAGCTCTGATAGCGTTCTTTGCTGATCCTGCGTTGGAGGGTTGTCCTGCAAAAAGGCTTCAAACTGGGCTTTATCCCACATCCACGCCTGTTCCAGCGCTGCCGAATCACTGCAAGCAAGGAGCAACCTCAGAAAGTCTTCAAAATCGTTTGCCAGCGGATGAACAAAATCCGGAGCCGAGTTCATGGGACTGACGGAAAATACCATACCGCCAAAGTCTCGAACAAAGCAGAAGTGGATGCCGTCCACACCCGCCCAGCCAAAAATAGATGCACCTTTTGGCGTGCAAAAATATGGGTTGTTATCTTCACGACGCTCCACCCCTACGGGCGAAAGGTCAATACCACTTCGCAAAAATTTCTGAAACACTTTATCCATAGACCTTATGCTCCTATTAAACTTTGGTCGAAGGCAAACAGAGCCTCGTTGATCTCAAAGACATTATAGTTCCCATGCTCCACGAAATACTCCACGATGATGTCAAACTTGTTGGAGTGGGAGAGCGCAAAGCCAGCCTTCATGAGCATATCCTTCATTTCAACAAGCGGCAGCTCAAGGGCAATGGCAAACGCAATGACCGTGGGCTTGGAAGGCTTATAAGACTTGTCCGAGCGGATCTTCGAGAAGAGCTTCCGGTCAATATTTGCCTTCTTGTAGCACTGTGCGTCCGTCATGCCGCGTTCATCAATCTTCCGCAGCAGCATCTCCGAAAAGCTCTCATCGATCTGTCCCAGTGCATCGTCGAGTGTTGCTGCCTTTTTAGGAGCAGCCGCCGCAGAGACAGGAGGGATGAGTTGTTCGATTGCATCTTCATCGCAGACGGATGACTCGCAGGGCATCGGCTCGTCCATCCGGAAGGCGTTCATCCTGCGCAGACGCTCGGAACGACTATCGGTATGCTCATCCACATAGCGGTCATCTATGTATGAAGCAATGTCGGCAAATAGCTTGCCGCTGATTTGATAGGCTTTGCGGTCGAAGATGACGATGTACACCGTCATTTCGTTTTCAAGAAGAAAGTCGCTAATGGTGTCAATCGCCGTTTTGAGAGCCTGATCCTTCGGATAGCCGAAAATGCCGGAGGAAATCAGCGGGAACGCAACAGACTCGCAGCCGTATTCTTTCGCCAGCATGAGCGAAGTCCGATAGCAGGAGATCAGCAGTTCGCGCTCACCATGCCGCCCGTCATACCAGCGCGGACCGACAGCATGAATGACATATTTGCAGGGCAGCTTATAGCCCTTCGTGATTTTTGCGCTCCCGGTTTTGCAGCCGTGGAGCGTTTCACATTCCACCAGCAGCTCCGGTCCTGCGGCACGATGAATGCAGCCGTCCACACCGCCGCCACCCAGCAGCGACTCGTTGGCAGCATTGACGATGGCGTCCACCTTCATTTTTGTGATGTCATTTCTGACGATTTGAAGCGGCATGATCAAGCCCTCCCATTCGGTTACTTCGCGCCGGTCAGCAGCTTGTCCAGCGGGATTCTTTCCGGGTATTTCCCCTCGGTCAGAATGTCATATAAATACCTGTTATCCAGAATCATATCATCCCGGATAAGCTGCCAGTTTGCCTTTTTCCTGAAAAACACCTTGAAGATCAGGAAGTTCATGATCGCCCCAATTACCGGCGTGGTCATGCCGAAAGCCTCGGTGTGAGAGAAATGGCATCCTGTTTTGGTTCTTTTCCCTTCAAAGGTGATGAACGCCGTTTTCTTGTCGCTCCGGAATACAATGCGGAAGTGGTTTTCATCCTGTTCGCATTCCGTAATTGTGCCGGTCACATCGTAGTCCAGCCCCATGACGATCTCGCGGAAGCGGATCTTGCTTCCTGCGTTATAGTTTCCGTTATAGAGATTGCATTCGATGTGGTAGGGACTCCATTTCACAAACTCTTCCTCAAAGTTAGCAGTCCATGCCTTTAATCTTTCATAGGAAGCCGGAATCTCTATTTGCTCGGTAAGAATAACCATTATCACTTTCTCCTATTCTGTCAAAGCGGCATCGGCGTCCGGGCAATCAGAATGACCGCCAGAATCGCACCCACAAATGCCGCAGCCCCTATGACTGCCAACACCTTTTTTTGGAGTTTCTTCTTCGCTGCCGTGCAGATCAGCGCAGCGCAAGCCATGCAGACAGCCGCAGCAACAAGCGCAATGCCCAGCGTTTCCCATAGCCAAGAAAGTTCATGTAGGATTTTCATGCGATCATCATCTCCTGTTCGTTAAACTGGAATTTGTCAAAGAGGATTATTCCAATATTCCACAGTATTTCTATTTACATCATAAAAAGTAATATTACCCGCATTTATAGGCAAGACAATCGCAAAAGGTTTATTGCGGTCAATATCAACCACTTGAATTGTGTTGCCATCATCTATTTCAAGTTGTTGCACCTGCTGTTGATTCATAGAAATAAATGCTCGTTCATTATATCCCTCTACAGTAAACTCCACAATTCCTCTTTGAATCCCCGAAAGAGTTCCACCTCCACGGAAAAAATATCCGAAGGAAAGTCCTGGACGATTGACATAGACGGAAAAAGTGTGGTCGCTCATGTCTTGAGAATAAGAAATATAAGCAGCCATCGTGTTAGAAACGCTTCCATCAAGCGTCCAATCATCTTTAATCTTCTGCGATGAACGAATATCCGTTTCCAAATTGGTCGAAGTCATACCGATGTTATTGTTTGCATAAAGAAATCCAACGAATAAAATGCAAACTAAAACAATCCCTATCACAATTTTAAGAAATCTCTTTTTCATGCTATCAAAACTCCTTGCCAAATTCCGATTTGTCTGCCCCTTAAAGTCCAAGTCCTTCAACCCACGCCGCAAGCTCCTGATGCCCGACGCAGCCCTTGAAAACCTTGCCGTCCATCAGCTTTGCGCCTTTGCAGCTCGGCGCAAGGCGTTCGTTCGTCTTGCCAATGTCGCTTCCTCCGGAGGTTGCAAACGGGATGATCGTCTTGCCGGTCATATCATAGCTCTCAAGGAACGTATTGATAATCGTCGGCGCAACGTACCACCAAATCGGGAAGCCAACAAAGATTGTGTCGTAGTCCTTCATGTTGTCCCGCTTGACGGCAATTTCAGGACGGGAGGCAGGATCGCTCATCTCAATCGTGCTGCGGGCTTTCTTGTCCATCCAGTTCAGATCAGCTTCCGTGTAAGGCACCTTCGGCTCAATCTCAAAGATGTCCGCGCCGATTGCTTCTGCCAGCGTCTCGGCAACCTTTGCGGTCACGCCGGACGCAGAAAAATATGCTACAAGTTTCTTGCTCATGGTGTTTTATCCTTTCAATATCTTCGTAAGCTGCTGTACAGGCGCACCCGGCAGGATGGAGGAAAGATGCTGCATCATGCGCTCTTTGGATTCCTGCGGGTCTCGCTGATAGCCGGATGTGATAAGGTCGTACCCGAAAAGCTCTTCCGGCGTCGCATACTCTGCGACACCCCAGCCATAAGGTCTTCCGTATCTGTCCTGCATATAGACGAAATCCGCAATGCAGACATAGCTCTGCATTTGCAGCCGCGTGATACAAGTTTCAAAGCCGGTGTTGCCGCCCTTGCGGTAGTTCAGAGTCTCTTTCAGCCGTTTGGAAAGCATCCTGCCTTCACCGGCTATGGCTTCATAAAGCTCCTTGTCCTTGTAGGACGCCAAGCCGTCATCCCAACGGGCGTCAAAGTCATAGCCGTCACGCCGGAAGTTCGCAAAGTCCGGAATCCACTCCCGACTCACAAATCCAGCCTTCTTGTTGAAAAGTTTGCCGTAAAGACATTTGCCGCTCCGCGCAGCCGGTCCTTTCCATTCCCACGGACCATCTACATCATCCGCAAACCATAACTCAGGTGGGCAAAGTTCCTCGATGGAGAAGCCGTGAATCTCGTTCCGAAAGAAGGGCAGAAAGCCGTATTGTTCGACGGCGGCAATCAAGTCATCGGCACTATGCAGTTGTCCGACATCTCGCTCTGACATTACTCCGCCTCTTCAATCACGCCATAATCAATCAGGATGTTCTTCTTCGCATACTGCGGGTAAACAACACCCATCATCTCATACTGATAACGTCTTACGCGGCGATGCTCCTGAATTGGTTCCGGTGCATACGCAGCGGTTTCGCAGTGCGCATACTCCGGCATTTCCGCAAGATCATCCCGAACGGCACGGATAAGCGCATCTGCCACATCATCAATGTTCTTGCCGGTTTCCACGGCAACCAGTTCGTGCTTCCGGACTGCCTTGTCCAGATTACCGGGGGAGCGAAACAGCTTATATTTCATATCGTTGCCCGTCCTTTCTCTCTTTCGGTCTGCCTATTCTTCCTGAAATCTGTTCTTTAGGGACGCAATCATCGCTTGTGCGGCAATGCTCAGATACAAAAATCCAATTTCATAGATAAAGTCGCGGTCGATCACGATAAAGTATTCTCTAACGTGTGTAAAAACCAGTTCCAGCAAGTCCCTGTACAGTGGATCATCAAAGGGCTTGAACAGCGTAAACTTGCTTTTGGCAGCGTCCCATGTCATAGACGCTTCGCCCTCAGCACTGGTCATTGCCTCACAGAGAATCATGCTGACGCCCATTTTTCCGTTGCCGGTCAGGAGCTCTCCTTCGTAATAGCTGAGTAGGTCTTTCTTGCGTCGAAGCGGAACTACATCGTAGTTGTCATCCAGCTCAAATGCAATCAGCTCCGCAATCAGTTCCCGCCAGACCGCATAACCGGCGTTAATAGTTCCGTCCTCTTCGCGGCTGATGGTATCGTCCATGCAGTATCGCTCAAAGAAATTATCTCCGTCAATCTCGTTGCGGGTGCAGAAGATATGCGCCAGCTCATGCAGAAGAATGTGCTTCAACTCTGCCGGATGACGCGCTATGTCTGTGCGCAGAAGGATTCCGTCAACGCCGTCTTCTTTGCCGACGAAGGCAGAGGCGTGAAAGTCAAAATAGCCGTCCTCTGTATATCGATCTTCCAGCCGGTCAGGGAAATACTGCTTGCAGAACTGCTCAAAGACTTCCTGCTGATTTACCGTCTGAAAGCAGCGCAGTACAAGGTTGTCCTCACTGAACTCTGCCCCCAAGCGTTCGTTAAAGATGGAAGCGGCATAGAAAATGGCTTCTTTATAGTCGTCGCTGTTCATCTAATTACTATCCTTCATCCTCATTCACCCCTCCGGTCTGACATTTTTCAGGAAGTCAGAGTGCGGTACATAAGGCAAGTTGAGCTGCCAGCCCATGCGGTTCAGTTCGTTGAGCTTGATCAGCATCAGGTTGATGTTTGTTCCCATTGCAGCCGAGAGCTGCACCACATCGTAGTCCTGCTTCATCAGGTCAATCAGCTCATCATCGTCAATGATCAGGTGTGAGGCAAACGCATTCGCCTCATATTCGTGTTTTGTGCGCATATCGAACAGCACGAACTCCGGGAGCGGTTCGTTTCCTTTGGCAAGATCACGGTGAAAGGTATCATGCCCGATCTCGTGACCGCAGACCATTTGCATGATCAGATACTCCATGTTGGAGTTCAGAAGAATATGCCGCTCTTTATGGCGGTAGGTGTACATTCCGAGCAGATCGTTCAGATTGTCAAGAAAATGGAGATGAATGCCCAGCTCACGGGCAATCTTCAAGGTATCTCTTGTTCCACAGCTTTTGACAATGCTGTTCGCCTTTTTGTATATTTCCTCGGAGCGAATTATCACGGGACCTTCACCCCTTTCATGTTGAAAACAGTCAAAGTAAATCCGTCAAGAAACCGAGACGCAGACAGTTATTCCTCTGCGTCCGTACCAGTCTTCTTGTATTTCTTCGGCGTGTATTTCTCAACATTCCGGGCTTTGGATTCCCAATATATATCCTGCAACGCCTTCATCACCGCATCCTTGTCCTGCTCAGACAGCGTACCGCCCGCAAACAAGCCGGACATCCCTTCAATCAGGTCCTTTGCCTGTTTCATGCCACGGGAGCCGTACTGCTCGGATGCCTGAACCACAAACTCTTCGTCCTCGGTCAGCAGATAGTTCACATCCACCTTGAAGTATTCCGCGATTTTTCTGTAAGCGTCCTTGGTACGGGGAAAGGAAATGCCGTTCTCGTACCGGGTAATCATACGCCTGTTGATCCCCAGTGCATCGGCTACTTCCTGCTGGGTCAGCTTCCGCTTCTCCCGTTCAGCCTTGAATTTCTCTCCAAACGTCATTTTGGTAATCACTCCTGTTCACAAAAAGTTTGCGACATCAAATTGCGCAAGTCTATTGACAAAGGCACTTGAAGTGCGTATAATAATGACTGAGCAATCCAACTACTCATAGTATATCCTGAATTGCTCATCCTGTCAAGGGGCATGAGTAGTTGTACACGAAAAAGTTACATCTTTTGAGCAGTTCAAATGGACAGGCATTTATGCTGCCGAAGATCATCCGTACCGGCATACACCGGTATGAGGGAACAGGAGTGAGAAAAACAGAAATGGCTACACAGTACAGAAAAGCATACGTCCCGGTTACGCTGGATGTGGACAAGGAGGGGGCAATCCTCCCTCGCCTCATCTGGTGGGACAACGGTGTAATCTTTCAAATCGACCAGATTCTATACAAATGCCGCGCCACATCCAAAAAGGTTGGGGGCGGAGGCATCCGTTACACAGTTCAGATTCGCGGAAAGGAGTCATTTCTTTTCCACGAAGGAGACAAGTGGTTCGTCGAAGCAAAGGAGGACAACTGCTCATGATTTTATCCCAGCGCCAACTTGAAGAAATTGCAGCCTCAACAACGAAGGACTTCAACCGGTTCTTTTTCGGGGATGAGGCGGACAAGCCCGACCGATCAGCTTTGCCAACACCCATTGATCAGTTTGCAAAGAACTATCTCGGTCTTCGCGTATCATTCGCCCGTCTCTCGCCGGACGGAAGCATCTGCGGTGTCACTGCCTATGCCGACACTGAGTACAAGATCACGGAACTTGGTATTACGCGCACACTGGCTTTGAAGCGTAATCAGGTCATCTTGGACGAGAGCTTCATTCGATCCGGCAACGTGCAGCGGCTCTGCGCCAAGCGCAGATTTACCCTTGCCCACGAGTGCGCCCATCAGATTCTCTTCCATCTGGAATCGGAAGAGGTAAAGGCTTCCTGCGAAATGAAATATTCCGCACGGACAGCCTATACGCCGCGAGAACTGAAAACCCGCGAGGACTGGAACGAGTGGCAAGCAAATGTCTTGGGCGCGGCGATCCTGCTTCCTCAAAAAGAGGTTGACCTGGCAATGCGTTGGTTTGCAGAAACGCCGCTGATCAATTACGAGGGGAGGTATTCGTATGGTGATCACTTAACGCTGCGCCTTTTCTGCCGGTTGTTCGGTGTCTCCAAGACAACGGCGTCTATCCGCCTTCGTCAGCTCGGCTACATGGTAGATCGTCCATTCAGTGAGTATGTTGACCCATTGGAGGTGTGGTAATGAAGAGAGCATCCATTCGGGTTCAGGAACCGACGCCGGAGCTGATCGAAAAAATCCGCAGGGCAAGAGTTGCCATTTCCCAACAGAAGCCCCGATACCTGAAATGTCCCTATTGTCAGCATAATGCCATTGCTGTCTACGAAGACACGAGAGGTCATGTAGAATCAAAGTGCAAGAAATGCGGGCGGATCACAGTCTTTGATGTGCTGAATATGAGAAGACTGCGACCGCGTACCAAGTAAGAACCAGAGGACAAGCCTCTGTTCTAAAATAAAATATATGTCATAGCTGAGCTGTGGAGCCGCCTGATAGGTGAAGTCATCCTAATGCCGCATGAGACAGAGTGTAATTACTCTGTTTTATCGGCATGGGATTCAAACCTCACCGTCATGCGGCTCTTTTTCTGTCTTCACCCTTCCCGCTGCTCCCGCGCAGCGGAAAGGATGAACAATGAAAATCCCTAAAACCCCTATCGCGTTCGATTACGACCTCTGGACTACGGAGGACGGCAAGTGCATGGTTCGCGTGAAACGAACCGGCGAAGTTTCCGAGGTTGACCGCAAGGTTATGAGAATCCTTCGCGCAGAGGAAAAGCGGATCAGACGCTCGTATGGCTCTGACAACACCTCTGAGGATGAGGACGGCGCAGAGAAAATTTCTGATACCGTGCTGTCCCTTGACGCTATGCCGGAGGACGATGTGAAGTCCGCTGCATGGCTGGCAGACTCCCGCGACTGCATGGAGGAACTGATCACCGCCCTCAAAGAGAAGGAGCTTCTTTCTATTCTGACCGAGAAGCAGCGCGAATTGTATCTTGCGATGACCCGTGAGGGGCTGACTCTTCGAGAGTTTGCCCGGAGGAAAGACACCGGCATCAGAGCTGCATTTGACCTCAAAGCAGCGGTGCAGAAAAAATTTCAAAAAATTTTTTGAGCGGTACTCAACAAACGGCAAAAAGATGTCCGTTGTAAAGTGAAAGGGTCAATCAGACCACTTCGCTGTTCCTTGAAAACTGAATAGTTCAGTGCTGCGGATCTTTCCGCTTCTGCGAAGCAACACAGCTTCCGACGCCAAGACCTCCCGAAAGGGAGTGAGCGACCACCGGAGAGCTATAACAGTCGTGTGGTGCGGCTGCTTGCGACGATGCAGATGCCGGGTATAATGATACTTCCGTCTTTTCTTTGAAGGGGCGGCTCGGAGCGATCCTCGGAGGGGTGAGAGTCCCATGATACCGATTGACCATTGGTAGTCCGCAGCATTCCCGGAACTACAAAGTTCTTCTGGCAGGGGCGCGAGCTGCAAATATGCCGGACAATGAAACAAACCCAAAAGAAACTTACTATATAGTTTCAGGATGAAAACTATGTGGCAGGGTATCTTCACAAGATGCTCTGCCATATCCTTTTGTCCTGAATATTTTCACGAAACAGGAGGTGCTTAGAATATGATGGGCATTGAAACAATGAAAAATGTCAGCCCGAAAACGGTTGACCGAAGCACACTCGTTCAGAGAAGCAGCATCCGGCTTGATCCTGCGGCACCGCGAGAGGACAGGCTGAGGGAGTTCATCAAGCAGATCAGAAATCCTTATTGTTATCTGGACGGGAAGACAGTGGTGAAGATCAGCTTCGCCGAGACGGACACGACAATGGAAGATTGTCTGGAACACTATCTGAGAGGTCTTTGATTTATGAACAGTCTGAATCTTTTCACCCGGTTCTATGGACAAGCGATTGAGCCTGTGGTATAATGAAATCGGTCAAAAAAAGAAGAATACGGATTAAGCCGCTTGCCCTGATGGTCATGTGGCGCTTTCGTGTTTCTCTTCATAAGAGTTGAAGCAAGCCTTCGTCTTTCTGATTTGATGTACCACACCAAACAGAAAAACGGAGGTTATTTTTATGCCAGATAAGGTTTACCGCACGGCGATCTACTGCCGTCTGTCCCGTGAGGATGGAGACAAAGTAGAAAGCAACTCCATCGCCAGTCAGAGAGCTATCTGCGAGGACTATATCGCAAGACATGAGGATTTGGAGCTGGTCTGTGAGCCGTTTGTGGATGACGGTTACAGCGGCGTTTCCTTCAATCGTCCTCAGTTCAAAAAGCTGGAAGAGGCAATCCGCAAGGGTGCGCTTGACTGCATTGTAGTCAAGGATCTCAGCCGCTTCTCAAGAAACTACATCGACGGCGGACGCTACATTGAGAAGATTTTCCCGCAGCTCGGCATTCGCTTCATCGCAATCAATGATGCGTATGACAGTCTGACCGGTGATCCGCAGTCCGACTCCTTTGTTATCCCGTTCAAAAACCTGATTAACGATTCTTACTGCAAGGACATCTCCATGAAAATCCGAAGCAGTCTGGAAGTCAAGCAGAAGAGCGGTGAGTTCGTCGGCTCGTTCGCGCCTTACGGTTACATGAAATCGCCGGAGAACAAAAACCAGCTCATCGTGGATGAAGCGGTCAGCGAATATGTGCAGATGATCTTTTCCATGTACAAGGACGGCTTCTCTATCGGACGTATTGCAAAGCGTCTGAACCAGATGGGCGTCCTGTCCCCAATGGAATACAAGCATTCCGCCGGTGTGAAGTTTGATACCGTCTTCAAGACCAGCGATACCGCAAAATGGACATATAAAGCCGTCCAGCGTATTCTCACCAACGAGGTTTATATCGGCGTTCTGGCTCAGGGCAAGCGAGGCACTCCCAACTACAAAGTCCGCGTCGTGAAAAGCAAGGATGAATCCGAGTGGGTCAAGGTTGAAAATGCGCATGAAGCTCTTGTGTCCTACGAGGACTTCATGGCAGTCAAGGTCATGATGCAGCGGGATATGCGCTGCTCACCCGATCAGGACGAAGCGCATCTGTTTTCCGGCTTCCTGTTCTGCGGAGACTGTCAGCAGCCAATGATCCGCAAGACCGTCCCGTCGAAGACGAAAAAGTATATCTACTACGTCTGCTCCACCAATAAGCACAGCCGGACGTGCAGCCCGCACAGCATCGCCGCAAAAGAGGTTGAAGAGAAGGTCTTCCGCGCCATTCATGACCAGATCGAGCTTGTCATCAATCTGGAACACGCGCTTGCGATGATAGAACGGCTTCCGTCTCAGAGCCGTAAGGCTTTCAATTACGAAGCTCAGATCGCCAAAATCGAGGAAGAGATTGAACGGTACCAAAAGCTCAAGCTGGGGCTTTACGAGAACTTCATCGGCGGCGTCATTGATAAATCGGAATACTTCGAGTTCCGCAACAGCTACACCAAAATCATTGAGGGCAAGCAGGACGCGCTTCTGCGGGTTAAAAAAGAAATGAAGCAGACGGTGACAACCGGTACGACTGAACGAAACTGGGTGACGCTTTTCAAGCAGTATGAAAACGTCGAAGAGCTGAACCGCCGTGTGCTGATGTCGTTGGTTGACCGCATCCTGATTCACGAAAACCATGCAATCGAAATCGTCTTCAAATATAGGGACGAATACCAGCAGACGCTTGAATACATTCTCGGCTATGCCGACGAACTGGATATTGCCGTATAAAGGAGGGATGAGCAAATGGCAAGAAAAAGCAGAAAACAAATTGCAGTCGAAGAGCCGGTTATCGAACCTGTTTCTTCCGAGGTCTTCTCAACAGCCATCTATGCCCGTCTTTCCGTTGAAAACAGCGGCAAGTCCGAAAAGGTGGATGTCATCGCAAATCAGATTGAGATTTGCAAGTCCTACATTGCAGAGCGTCCCTACCTGAATCTGATAGATACCTATGTGGACAACGGACGAACAGGAACGGTTTTTGATAGACCGGAGTTCAACCGGCTGATGAACGACATCCGCACCGGCAGGATCAAGTGCCTTGTAGTTCGTGATCTCAGCCGGTTCGGGCGTGACTACATCGAGGCTGGAACCTATCTGGAACGGGTCTTTCCGCAGATCGGGCTTCGGTTTATCGCTATCAAAGAGAACTACGACAACTTTGATACGGACGGCTCAGGCGAAAGCCTCATCATCCCTCTGCAAAACATGATCAACACCCTTTACTCGAAGGACATCTCCCGCAAGGTTTCTACTGCGCTCAAAGCACAGATGGAAAGTGGAGAGTTCAAGAAGCGCAATCTCCCGTATGGTTATCGCTGGGATGAAGAACACAGCAATATGGTTTTCGATGAAGAAACCGCACCGATTGTCCGGAAGATTTTCCAATGGAAAATTGAAGGATTGTCCCTTCCTGCGATTGCAGACCGGCTTGATGCCATGAACGCGCCCAATCCGGAGTTTCAGAAGTATCAGGTCGGCGTCCGCACAGGCAATGCTACGGCAAAGAAGATTTGGAACAAGTCTTCACTGACTACCATTCTGGATAATCCCCATTACGTCGGAGATACCGTTCTCGGACGGACGCTGAACGCCATCTACAAGGGCGTCAAGAATCAACATATCGACCGCGAGGAATGGATTGTTTTTCCCAATACTCACGAGGCGATTATCTCTCGTGAGGACTTTCAGAAGGTTCGTGAGATGCGGGACGTCGCTGCAAGGACGAGAGTTGAAAAGATGGAACGCACGGAAGAAATCCGTGCTACACTGATCAATCTCTTTGAAGACAAAATCGTCTGCGCAGACTGCGGCAGGAAGCTCTATTTCCATCGCAAGCGTGTTGACAAGCGTAAGGACGGCGCATGGTACGCCTTCTATGAGTGCAGCTCATCCGTCAAGCGCGGCAATCTCTGTACGCCGCACTATACGCGGCAGGACAAACTCGAAGCAGATGTGCTTGCGGCGATCCAGCTTCAAGTCAAGGCGGCTCTCAATTACGACAAGCTGCTTGCCAAACTGAGAAACAGTGAAGGCGAACGCAGCATCCGCGATCAGCAGAATGCGCTCATCACAAGCCTGAATCTGAAACTCAGCGGCATCTCCAAGAAGCGTACTCGGCTCTATGAGGACTTCACAGAAGGCATTCTCGATGAAGAGGAATACGTCTTTTCCAAGAAAGCCTACGATGAGCAGTATGCTAACCTTTCCCGGCGGTTGGATGAAGCGGTTCAGCGGAAGGTAAAGTTTGCCAAGGCAATGTCCGAGGACAACAAGTGGCTCACGCTGATGAAATCCGTCAGCGGTGCAACGATGCTCTCTCAGGAGTTAGTTGACGAGTCCGTAGAGCTTGTGAAAGTCCATGAGGACGGCTCAATCGAGCTGGTCATGAAATACGGCGATATTTACGCTCTGACCGTTCAGAGTATCAAGGAAGTACAGGAGGCGATGTAAATGAGCAAGGAATACAACATCGGCATCTACATCCGCCTCTCAATGGCTGATGAAGATACCGGCTATGGTAGCAAGGCGGAAAGTGACAGCATCGGCAACCAGCGTATGCTCATCAATCGCTTTCTCGACAATCATCCGGAGTTGTCTCACTGTCAGCGGTCTGAGTTTGCGGATGACGGTTATACCGGCACGAACTTTCACCGTCCTCAGTTCACGCAGATGATGGAGAAGGTCAAGCGCGCCGAAATCGATCTGATCTGCGTCAAAGACTTTTCCCGCTTTTCTCGTGACTACATTGAAACGGGAAACTATCTGGAATGCACTTTTCCATTCATGGGCGTCCGCTTTATTTCCATCAACGACGGCTATGACAGTGACGATTACAAAGGCACAACGGGCGGTCTGGAAGTGGTTATGCGCAGCATCATCTACGCCGCATACAGCAAAGACCTTTCCGTAAAGACCACATCGGCAAAAATCCAGATGATGAAGCAAGGCAAGTATGTCGGTGGCTACGCTCCATACGGCTACGTCCTGCATCCCACCATTCGGAACAAACTTGCCGTAGACCCGGAGGCGGCTGATGTGATCCGTCGTATCTTCCGCGAGGCTCTGGAAGGCAGCAACACCTCTCAGATTGCCCGCAGCCTGAATGATGACGGCATCCCGACGCCGGGGCAATACTTCAAGAACAAGCATCCCGACAAGAAGAAGTTCAGTAACATGAGCGAGAAAATCAGTTGGGAAACCGTGATGGTCTATAACATTCTCAAGAACCTTGTTTACACCGGAACACTGGTCAGCCGCAAAATGAAGTCCTGCGGTGTCGGCTCAAAAAAGCGTGTTGTCAATGAGCCGATTATCGTAGAAGGAACGCATGAAGCGATTATCAGCAAGGAAGACTTTGAGCTTGCTCAGAAGGTCATTCGAGGCGGAGGTCGGAATCCCACGCGCAAGCAGCATGACTATCCGCTCAAGGGACTCGTCCGCTGCGGTAACTGTAAACGTGCTATGACACGCCGAAAGAACAAGGCTGGCATTCGATACTTCCAGTGCATTCACTCGGTCAACAACGGAAACACAGACTGTCCGGTTGGCAGGAGCTTTCCGGAAATGGATATTGAGAAGGTTGTCTTCCATGCCCTTACTCAGTTTCTTGCTTTGGCACAGAAGGAAGCAATACAGAACCGCGAAGTCGGTGATCTGCGGAAATCTGCCATCAAGGAATGTGCTGATAAAATCCGCACTCTGCAAAAGCAGAACGAGCAGCACAAGGCGTCCAAGCTGAGGCTCTACGAGAAGTATGCAGCCGGAAGCATCACGAAGGAGGCGTACATTCAGCAGAAGGCGGCAGCGGATGTGAAGATTGCTGAAAACGATGGAGTAATCCAGCGCAGTCAAGAGCGGATGAAGGAGCTTGACTCCGAGACCGCCTGTTCAGATGAAAAGCTGGATGCGGTCTGCGAACAGTACGCCGACTGCAAAGCTCTGACCCATGAGCTGACCCACGCATTCATTTCTGCGGTCTACATTTACGATCTTGACAACATAGAAATCGTCTGGAAGTTCAAGGACTTCCTCACTACATCAGAAGGAGAAGCCAAATGAAAGTATTTCTTTATATCCGCGTTGCCTGTGCGGATCAGCTTGCGGCAGCAGACCAGCGGGAAGAGCTGGAACGCTATGCGAAGGACAAAGGCTATGAGGTGGCTGCTGCTGTGGCGGCAGACGGCATCTCCGGCGTCCATACGGAAGGTATCATGAACTTCCTGCTGAACGAAGCAAAGCGTCAGGACATCGGTACGATCCTCACCCGCGACACCTCGCGAATCAGCCGGGACACTTCCTCTTTCATGAGGTTTGAGCGAAAGTTCCGGGAGAACGGCATCCGGTTCGAGTATTTGTCCAAGCCTGACAACGAGCTTCCGGTCACTCCGATGATGGAGGCGTTTGAAGCGGCGTATAAGAAACGTCGCACAAAGAACGGCAAAAGAGCATAGAGAAAACTCAAGCCGTTCATGGGTGGTTGTCCACCTATGAACGGCTTGTAAATTCTCAAAATTTTTTTAGTCCCTACTTGACACAAGAAGACCTTTCCCGTCTTGGCAGAAACTATCTGAAAACGGGCGAACTCATAGAGATTGTATTTCCCGAAAACGGAGTACGCTATATCGCGATCAACGACGGAGTTGACACAGCGCGGGAGGATAACGAGTTTACCCCCTTGCGGAACTGGTTTAACGAGTTTTACGCCCGCGACACAAGCAAGAAAATCCGCGCAGTTAAACAGGCACAGGCGCAAAAAGGCGAGCGCGTCAACGGGGAATATCCATACGGCTATATCCCAGACCCGAACAACCGCCACCACCTTATACCCGACCCGGAAACCGCGCCGATTGTCAAACAGGTTTTCGCTATGTTTGTTAGCGGCGTGCGTATGTGCGAAATCCAAAAATGGCTTGCGGAAAACAAAGTCTTGACGATTGGAGCGTTGCGCTATCAGCGTACAGGACAGGCGCGGTATCAGCGGGCAATGATCGCCCCCTATACTTGGCCGGACAAAACGCTCTATGACATATTAGCAAGGCAGGAATATTTAGGGCATACCATAACCGCGAAAACTCACAAGGTATCCTACAAGTCGAAAAAGACCCGGAAGAACGAAGAAGAACAACGCTATTTCTTCCCAAACACCCATGAGCCGCTTGTTGACGAGGAAACCTTTGAACTTGCGCAAAAGCGGATTGCTACCCGCCACCGCCCGACAAAAGCAGCGGAGATTGATATTTTTTCCGGCTTGCTGTTTTGCGCTGGTTGCAGACATAAGATGTATTACCAACAGGGCGTAAATATCGAGCCGCGCAAGTTTTCCTATTCTTGCGGCGCATGGCGCAACAGGGCAAGGACAGGCAGCGAGTGTACCTCTCATTATATCCGCAAAAACGTACTTCTTGATTTAGTGCTGGAAGATATGCGGCGGGTTTTGCGGTATGTTAAGGAACACGAACAGGACTTTATCTGTAAAGCTACCGAGTACGGCGACATGGAAGCGAGAAAGGCATTAGCGCAGCAGCAAAAGGAACTTTTCAAAGCACAGGCGCGTATGACCGAACTTGACACGCTTTTCCGCAAGCTGTATGAGGACAACGCATTAGGCAGACTGACAGATGAACGGTTTGTGTTTCTAACTTCCGGCTATGAGGACGAAAAGAAATCCCTTGCCGCAAGGATAGACGAGTTACAACAGCAGATCGCAACCGTTACCGAGCGAAAAAGGGATATATCAAGGTTTATTCAGATTGTCGGGAAATACAGCGACATACAGGAATTGACCTATGAAAACGTCCATGAGTTTATCGACCGTATTTTGATACATGAATTAGACCGGGAAACCAACACCCGGAAAATCGAAATCCATTATAGCTTTGTCGGACAGGTTGATACCGAGCAGGAGCCGACGCAAGTTGTCAACCATGACCGCCGCAACATGGTAGATGTAAAAAGTATCGCTATCTAACCCCAGCAAATGCCACCCCAGTTGTTCCTTTCCGCGACGGTGGCGACGGTCGCAACGGTGCTGGGAGTACCCCTAAAAACACCGTCGCGACCGTTGCGAGCGTCGCGCTTTACTCGATTACTTCAAACGCGGGTGCTTCCACCACCATGTAAGTCAGCCGGATACGCCGTCCGGCGTGTTTGGTTCTGTTCTCGTACTTTACCTGATGTTCTTCCAGCAAGCGGCTGGCATTCACATTCAAATGCTTGGTGAGCCTGTTCACCACCATTTCCGTTTGAATCGCTTGGGCCAGCTCGGTGGGACTGCCTTCCCATTCCCGGTTGTCAGCAGACACAATTTTTGCCACGGCTTCCAGCACTGGGTCCGGAGGCTGCTTCCAAAGCTCATTCTCTGCATGGTCGAGACCCCAAACCAGGTTCTCTTGGTCTTTGCTCAGATACAGCCGTTGATCCGGCTGGTCTCTGCCCACCACCTCCAGAGTGGCCTTGCTATCCGTCCGTTTCTCCTTCTGCATCAGGAGCGCACCATCCGCACAGCCCAGCAAGCCCGTGGTGCCGGAAATCATTTCAAAGCTATCTCCCGCAGGTTGCTTTCTGGTGTGGTGGACAATCAGGACGCAGACACCATATCGGTCAGCAAATTGCTTCAGCTTGCCGATCACCTCATAGTCGCTGGAGTAGCTGTAGCTATCGCTCACTGCCTCCCGGACTTTTTGCAGGGTATCCACGATAATCAGCTTGGTATCACTGTGTTCCCGAACAAACTTTTCCAGCTGTTCATCCAGGCCACCGCCGATCATCTTGGCGCTGGTGGCAAAATGCAGGGAGCTTGTTCCCTCCACTCCGAACATTCGGAACATCCGGCGCTGTAAACGGCTCTCGTCATCCTCCAACGCCAGGTAGAGAACAGTTCCCTGATGGGTCTTGTAGCCCCACAGGTCTTGCCCGGTACTGACATGGTGGGCGATTTGCGCCACCAGGAAGGACTTGCCGATTTTCGGCGCTCCGGCAAGGATGTACGCTCCTATATAGAGCAGGTTCTCAATCACCGCAGACTTACCCTCAAACACATTATCCATCAGCTCGTCCAGGGTCACAGTATGCAGGCAGGCTGGGTCACTCATGCGGCGCATCTTCCGGTAAAGTTCCTCCAAATCTCTTTCGGGGGAATTGCTTTTTTCGTCCGGGTCTGGTATAGTGGTCTTGGAATTTTGAGAGATTGACTGCCCATCATCTGCGCCAACAGATGAGCCCTGGGCGGTCATTTTCTTTTTATCATCGGTCATAGGCAAAGTCCTCCTGCATCCCGTTCATAATGGTGGCGATCATCTGGATGGTGTCCAACAGCTCATCGTTTACGCCCTGTCCAGCTTCGATCCTGCGCAGCTCGTCCAGCACAGCGGCCAGCTGGTCCCGCAGCGCTTTATAGACCCTGGGATTGCCTTGGACCACCACATCCCGGCAGAGCAGCCGACGGATGATATAATCTTGCTTGGTCAGGCCGGTGAGCTTCACCGCCGTTTCGATCTGAGCGTCCTCCTCCGGGGAGACCCGGAAGGCCACGGTCTTGTTTCTCCAACGGTTGTGCTTGTCCAAATTCTTTGCTGACATTTTTAATTGCCCCTTTCCATGTTCAATTTGTCTGCCATTTCCGCCTGCTTGGACGGAAACAGGTGTGCGTAGTTGTAAGTGATGTCAATGCTCTCATGGCCCACCCGGTCCGCGATGGCCGTGGCAGAGAACCCCATGTCGATCAGAAGTGAAACCGCGCTGTGACGAATATCGTGGATTCTGATACGCGGTACTCCCGCTTCTTTGGCTCCCCGGTCCATCTCCCGGTGGAGATAACTCTTGGTGACGGTGAACATCCGGTCATCCGGCCCGATGCCGTAAAGCATTTTGATGTAATCCTGGATTTCCTCAGCCAGAAATTGCGGCATGGTGATGACCCGATTGCTCTTTTCCGTCTTGGGGGTGGTAATCAGGTCCTCGCCGTTCAGACGCTGATAGGACTTGTTGATAGACACGGTGCGCTTCTCAAAGTCAAAATCCGCTGGGGTCAGAGCCAGCAGCTCCCCCTCCCGGATACCGCACCAGTAGAGCATCTCAAAGGCGTAGAAGGATAGCGGCTTGTCCATCATCACCTCGGCAAATTTCAGATACTGCTCCTTGGTCCAGAACATCATCTCTCGGTTTTTCTTTTTGCCCATGCTGCCCGCCTTCTTGCAGGGATTCTCCCGGAGGTTGTAGTACCGAACCGCGTGGTTGAAGATGGCACTGAGCTGATTGTGGACCGTTTTCAGGTACACCGGCGAGTAGGGCTTGCCGTTCTCGTCCTTATGGTTCAGCATCTCGTTCTGCCAGGTAATGATCTGCTGGGCGGTGATGTTACACATTTTCAGCCTGCCGAAGTAGGGCAGCAGCTTAGTACGGATGATGTGGTCCTTGGTAGCCCAGGTGTTCTCCTTGAGTCGGGTTTTCATATCCGCCGTGTAGAGGTCCACGAAACTCTTGAAGGTCATGTCCAGATCAGCGCTGGTCTTGTTGAGCTGTTCCCGCTCCCAGGCCTGCGCCTCCCGCTTGGTCTTGAAGCCCCGCTTCTGGGTCTGCTTGCGCTCGCCGTTCCAGTCAGTGTAGCGGTAGACCGCCCGCCAGGTGTTTGTCTTTTCTTCCTTATAGACTGCCATGGTTAGCCCTCCTTTTCCGTCTTGCCGTAGCAAAACTTCTCCATGAAAAAGTTTCGGTTGACCCGCCCGGAGATGGTCAGATAGCCCTTCTCACGGAGTTCAGCGTTGAGCTTGTGGATCACCTTGTAGGCGTGGGACTTGGAGATGCCCAGCTCCTGGGCCACTTCCTCCACGCGCATAAAGTTTTGTGCCTGCATTGAAAATACCTTCCTTTCCTCATTGATAACTTCTGCGGCTGGATGTTGTGTTCCATAAATGCCTCCTCACTTTCGTCCGCCACTTTTTTCCCGGATGTATAACCAGGGATTGCGGCAGTTCTTTTTTTATTTATTGGTACTAAGCTGTTTTGCTTAGTCTACTGTCATTATACTAAGCAAAATAGCTTGTGTCAATCGGAGCACGCAAAATAAATTAAATAAAATTGTTTAGGATTCTCTTGACTTTACTAAGCATTTCTGCTACGCTTTTCCTAAGGACAACCAACGATTGGAGTTGATGATATGGCGATTGGCGAACGGATTCACTTTTTCCGTCTCTTGCGGGGGATGACACAGAAATATCTCGGCATGGCGCTGGGCTTCCCGGAGAAGTCCGCCGATGTGCGCCTGGCACAGTACGAAACAGGATCAAGAACCCCAAAGGCAGACCTTACCGCCGCCTTAGCCCAGGTACTGGATGTCTCTCCCCATGCCCTCTCCGTCCCGGATATAGACTCCTATGTGGGGCTCATGCACACCCTGTTTACCCTGGAGGATAACTACGGGCTCAAGATCAGCGAGATAGATGGAGAAGTCTGCTTGAAGGTTGATGTGCGGAAGAACAAGGACGCCGCCCGGCTGCATGAGATGCTCTGTTCTTGGCAACAGGCCGCAGCCATGCTGGAGGCGGGTGAGATCTCCAAAGAGGATTACGACAAGTGGCGCTACCACTATCCGGAGTTTGACAAAGCCCAGAACTATGTGAAGGTGCCGCCCCAGGACCTCTTTTGACCCTCTCACTTGTAGGCCACGGGAGAGGCCGTTTGTTGCGTAAGAAAAGAAAAATTTGGATTTCACTTGAAGTTAGAGGTGACATTGTATGTTTAAGTCCCTATTTTCTCAAAAACCTAAAATTAAAGGCATCATCGGTTATTTGGGCTTGGAATCTTTTTGGCTATCATGCACACCTCAAGAGCAAGATGCTCTTACCAGATATCATCAAGGTGGGCTTGGTGCAGCTCCGGGTTCTTCTCCTATAAAAGGTGATGTATCTTATTCTTCCAGCACAAAGCTGAAGTACTTTTCCGCAATGATTGGCTGGGCAGTTTCTGAGAAGAATTACTCTCTTGCCGATAAAATAATTAGTGCAGGTAAAGACTTAGCAGTTAGCGAAGCGGAGTTTCTAGACGCTCACTATTTTTGGCAGGAAGCCGCCGAATGTTATTACAAGCAGAGAGATTGCAGACCAGATGCGATTGATTTAACAATCGAATTTTGCTTGAAAGATATCCAGATGTTCCCTAAATATGTAAAGCCAATGCAAAAAGAGCTTGGTTGTATTCCACGAATCACAACCTTTCAGCGGCTTGCAATTCTTTACGAAAAAGCCGGGCGGTATAAAGAGGCCATTGAAATTTGCAATTTGGCAATAAAATATGGATTAACCGATTCAACTAAAGGGGGATACCCTGCAAGGCTTCAAAAGCTTGAGAAAAAACTAAATGGCTAAAGTCATATAGGAACCAAAATAAAAAGAGAGCTAACTGACTAATCAAAATCAGTTAGCTCTCTTTTTATGAATAATGAAAAAGTGTTGCCAAATCGTTGCCACAAAGGGGCTTAACCCCTCAAAAACCCAGTAAAATCAGGCTTTTCCGGGTCTCTGAAATCATTCCCACTCGGCAAATTCAGATATAGTAGGGTGTATTTGAGGTGATTTCGCAGGAAAAACTTTCGCAAATATGTTAATATTCCACCTGCTATTT
>CABIYL020000021.1:0-29987 GCA_902362925.2 Clostridiales bacterium
TTCTGGTGAATGTGGTGTGGGAACTTCATTCTACCATACGAGTAAAATCACTATGGATTTTCTTTTCTCAAGTGTCCAACTTCATTATGCAATCAACCATTTATAGACTTTGGAAATCTCGGACGAAAAAACGAATTTTATTTTTGGCGGATCGGAATGTACTTGTGGATGACCCAATGCGTAAAGATTTTAAGTTCTTTAACGCCGATAGCAATAATCGGAAAATGACTAAGATCCGCGACAAGAAAGTGGACAAGGCTTATGAGGTCTATTTTGCAATTTATCAGGGAGTAACAGGGCAAGTAGGCTTTGCTGATACATATAAAGAATTTTCTCCAGACTTTTTTGATCTGATTATCGTAGACGAATGCCATCGCGGCAGCGCAAAAGACGATTCTGCTTGGAGAAAAATTCTGGAATACTTTAAGAACGCTACGCAGATTGGTATGACGGCCACCCCAAAAGAGACAAAGGACACCTCCAATATTGAGTATTTCGGAGAACCGATTTATACCTATACTCTGCGTCAGGGTATTGAAGACGGTTTCCTTGCGCCATATAAAGTTGTCCGTGTGGGAATTGATAAGGATTTGGAAGGTTATCGTCCCACAAAAGGTAAAAGGGACAAGTATGGGATTGAGATTGAAGATCGAGAATATAACATCAAGGATTATGACAAAAATCTGGTTCTCGAAAAGCGCACAGAACTTGTGGCAAAACGAGTATCTGACTTCTTGAAGAAAAACAATTCTCGTTTCGCTAAGACGATCTTTTTCTGTGTAGATATCGACCATGCTGCCCGTATGGCCCAGGCTCTTAGAAATGAAAATGGAGACCTGGTAAGGCAGAATCCCAAGTATGTAGTGCAGATGACCAGTGGCAGCGAAGGTGTCAAAGAGCTGGAAAACTTTATGACTGCAGATGAACCCTATCCTGTATTGGTGACTACAAGCAAATTACTGACAACAGGTGTAGATGCAGATACCGTAAAGTTCATTGTTTTGGATAGCAATATCAACAGCATGACGGAGTTCAAACAGATTATTGGTCGCGGAACAAGAATCAACGAAGAGCATGACAAACTTTATTTCACTATTATTGACTTCCGCAATGTGACCAAGTTATTTGCTGATAAGGATTTTGACGGTGATCCGGTGAAAGTCAAAGAAACCGATGGTGACATTCCTACGGAAGAAACGGAAGATACACCAACCGAGGATATTCCACAGGATGAGGTACCCAAGGAAGATGGACAGGAGATCCCGCCAGATGTTACCTTCGATCCGGATGATATACCCAAACGGGTGAAATATTATGTTAATGATGTGCCTGTATCCATTATCAATGAACGGGTACAATATTTGGACGCAGACGGCAAGTTAATTACTGAAAGCCTTGTAGATTACACCAGAAAGAATATCCGCAAGGAGTATGCCACACTGGACGAGTTTTTGCAGCGGTGGAACAGTGCACAGAAGAAAACGGCCATTGTTGAGGAACTGGAGCAAAAGGGTATCTTCTTTGAAGAACTACGGGAAGAAATCTCTAAGGATTTGGACCCCTTCGACCTTATTTGCCACATTGCTTTTGATATGCCGCCGCTGACACGAAAAGAGCGGGCCAACAATGTGAAGAAGCGTGGCTACTTTGGAAAGTACAACGAAGTTGCAAAACAGGTCTTAGAAGCGCTGCTGGACAAATATGCAGACGAAGGGCTGGCCAATCTCGAAAGCATGGAAGTTTTGAAAGTACCTGATGTCGCCCGATTTGGCACACCGGTCGAAATACTGAAGTGCTTTGGCAATAAGAAAAAATTTATGGAAGCTATTGCAGAACTGGAAAATGAATTATATGTAGCGTAAGGGAGAACGGCGTGGAAATAAAAGATATTATCAATATTGCGGCGATTGTTCTGTCGCCTATAATTGCTGTTTTAGTGACGATCTTTTTGCAGAACAGATCAGAGAAAAAGAAAGAAAAAATAGCCATAATTAAGTCTTTACTGAGTACAGGACATTATCTGTATAGTGACGAAATAATTCGCTCCTATAATTTGATTGACATTGTTTTTAAAGATGATAAAGATGTTCGTGCAAAGTGGAAATTATATTATGAGGCACTTTGCAACGAATCTTTACAATATCAAGTAAGACTGGATAAGAAGCTTGACTTAATTTTGGCAATGTGTAAGTCGGTAAATTATAAAAATATTACCGCACAGGATTTGCAGAGAGTATATGTTCCTAAGGGATTCGCTGAGGATGGCGAAAAGCAGCGAAAATATACAGATATGCAATATCAAGGTATGGAACTGCTAATGCAGATGCTTCAAAAGCAAGCAGGAGAAATGGGGAATAAGTAATGAGTATCTCAGCTACAATCAAATCAGTGCAAGATATCATGCGGCAGGATGCTGGTGTAGATGGTGACGCACAGAGAATATCACAGCTTGTGTGGATGTTGTTCCTGAAGGTGTTTGACTCCAAAGAAAAGGAGTGGGACGCATTATCGGATGACTACACCTATATTATCCCTGACGGCTTGCGCTGGTCTGATTGGGCTGAAGATGACGAAGGTATTACCGGCGATGAACTGATCGACTTTGTAAACAATACGCTGTTCAAGACTTTTAAGGATTGGCAGTTAACAGAAGCCAGTGATCCGAAAGCGGTCTTAGTGAAGTCTCTGTTTGAGGATAGCTATAACTACATGAAGTCCGGAACTCTGATGCGCAGCGTCATCAACAAACTCAATGAGATCGACTTTGATAAGGCTTCAGACCGCCATTTATTCAACGACATTTACGAGAATATCCTGAAGGACTTACAAAGTGCTGGAAACTCCGGCGAATATTATACGCCTCGTCCCGTTACGCAGTTTATGGTGGACATGATCAATCCTCAGCTTGGCGAGCAGGTGCTGGATTTTGCCTGCGGCACTGGCGGTTTCCTTGTCTGTGCGCTGGAGCATTTGCGTAAGCAGGTCCATAACATTGATGATGAAAAGCAACTTCAGAAGTCTATTTTGGGTGTAGAGAAAAAACCTCTTCCTCATATGCTCTGTACCACAAATTTGATTCTGCACAATATTGATAATCCGCAAATTAAGCATGATAACTCGTTAGGTTATCCGGTTAAAGATATTAAGCCCAAAGACAAGGTTGACATTATCTTGACCAATCCTCCTTTTGGTGGCATCGAAGAGGACGGAATTGAGGACAATTTTCCTGCAAATTATAAGACAAAGGAAACAGCGGACTTGTTCTTAGTGCTGCTGATGTACAAACTGAATCAGACCGGCAGAGCGGCAATTGTTCTTCCAGACGGCTTTTTATTCGGTGAAGGTGTCAAAACTGCAATTAAAGAAAAGTTGCTGAGCGAGTTTAACCTTCATACGATTGTCCGGCTTCCCAATGGAGTTTTTGCTCCCTATACCGGCATTAACACGAACTTGCTCTTCCTGGAGCGTGGAACAACTCAAGAAATCTGGTTTTATGAACACCAGCTCCCGGAAGGGTATAAGAACTACACAAAGACAAAGCCAATTAAGTTAGAAGAGTTTGAAGCGGAAAAAGCATGGTGGAATGCCCGAAAAGAAACAGACTGTGCGTGGAAAGTTAGTATCGATGAGGTTAAGGCTCGAGGGTATAATCTTGACTTCAAAAATCCTTCTACGCAGTTAGAGCAAAGTATCCCTTCTCCGGAAGAGGTAATTAGAAAAACATCCGATTGTCTCACCAGAAGCAGACAAATTCTGTTGGAAATAGAGGAGTTGTTAAAATGAAAAAGCTATCTTTTCCAACAGTGAAATTGGGAAACTTTATTTGTGAAGTAAAAGAAAAAGTAAAAAACTCAGGCATTTCTCAAGATGATTTTACTGTTTATGGAGTTACAAACACAGACGGTATTACTGTTACAAATAACAAAGCAAGTGATGATTTGGGCAACTATACCGTTTTAAGAGAAAATCAGTTCGCCTATAATCCGTATCGAGTAAATGTCGGTTCCATTGGTTTATCTTTACCAGGTACTTTTGGGGCTGTAAGTCCTGCTTATGTTGTGTTTGAAACCAACGGACAGATTAGCAATGAGTTTTTGCTGTATTACTTAAAAAGCTCGTTGGGAATCAATTTAATCAAATGGTATGGGGATCGTGGCGGTGTGCGTTCTGCATTGCGGTTTTCCGATCTGAAAAAAATTGATTTTCCCGATATTACCTTGGAGCAGCAAAATAAGCTTCTGATAAAAATTAAAAAGCTCGACGAATTGCTCTGTGAACTGTATAAAAACTTGTCTGACGATAAGATCGAAATCCTTCGCCAATCTATCTTGCAGCAAGCGGTAGAAGGTAAGCTTTGTGAGCAGGTCCCCAATGATGAGCCAGCCAGCGTGCTGCTTGAAAAAATTAAAGCTGAAAAAGAGCGTTTAATTGCCGAGAAAAAAATTAAAAAGCAAAAATCACTACCTCCCATCAGCGAAGAGGAGAAACCATTTGCGCTGCCGAAAGGTTGGGAGTGGTGCAGGTTAGGAGAAATTTGCCAATTCGTTGGCGGATTTGCATATAAGAGCAATCGATACTCAAAGAGGAGTAGTAATCTCATTATTAGACTTGGAAATGTGAAAAATGATAGATTGCTTACAGAAATAAATCCGGTATATATTGATGATGTCTACGCTAATGAAACTGACCAGTATAAGATAAATATTGATGACATCTTGGTAACGATGACCGGAACTCGAGGAAAACGAGATTATTTCTATTCGCATTGTATAACCGCTGATGATTTGTCTTCCTATAATTTGTTTTTAAATCAGCGTGTAGGGTGTCTTAGAAGTATTGCACTTATCCTTCCAGCATATCTTGTCAAATTTTTAAAAAGCCAAACAATTTTGGACTACATTTTTGCTACAGAAACAGGAACGGCAAATCAGGGCAATATTGGATCAGGAAATATAATGATGATACCATTGCCGATTGCTCCTCTGAAGGAGCAGAGAAGGATTGTTGAAAAAATTGATGCATTGTTTTTGCTGTGTGATGAATTTGAGCATAATATTTCTGAGGCTCAAAGATTTTCCACACAACTTATGGAAGCAGTCCTGCAGGAAGCGTTTAGCGTACAAGAAGCTACAAAATCTGCGCAGGTTATCGAATTCCATCCGGATCAAACAACGCCTGAAACTGAGTTGTTGGCAGCTGCCCGTGGCAAGATTCGGGAGGACACCTGGGAGCATCTTCGCAAACGAGCTTTGGAGATTGCTAACGAGGAAAGCTGATGGACTGGAGACGCAAACGACAAATCAGGAATTTAGTCGATGGAATTTTGGAGTTAAATACCCTGCATCGTCCACCGATAGAGCTAATTCCTGCTATAATGAAACAGCGGGGGATTATATTCGAGGAACGAGACGAGGATGATGAAGAGTTCTGCGGCGTATATATGGTGGTGAAGCAGACAAAAATCATCTTTGTCAATGCCAATCTTCGAACATCCCGCAAACACTTTACCATTGCCCATGAGTTGGGCCATCATTACTTAGGCCACCCATTACAAAACGGCGCTATTATCTGTGATAGTGATAGCGTTTTTGGAAAAAATAAGCCGGAACAGGAAAAAGAAGCAGACTACTTTGCAGCTTGCTTCCTGATGCCGGAAAATATGGTCAAACAAAAGCGGACAGAGTTTTTTAATCATTGTCCAAAGCAGACGACGCTGTTCCTGGAAGATCAGCAGCTGGAACAGCAGCATCAATTGCAGCGATATCTGAGTGACTACTTTCAAGTGTCAATGGAGGCTATGGGATATCGCTTAGACGAATTAAGCTAGGTTAGAAAAGGAGGGGTGAGAGTGCTTTTACGGTACATTGTAAGCAATTTTAAATCCATTGGGCATCCCGTAGAGTTTAGTATGTTCCCAACGGAAGAAAGCACCGATGAGCGCTTTTTGAAAACAATCACAACAAAAGCTGGAGAATGGAAGGTATTGCGGCGTGGTGGCTTTTTTGGCCCCAATGCGTCGGGCAAATCTTCCTTTATCGAATCGATTGATTTTGCCCGGGATTATATCGTTGATGGACAGAAAAGCGGAAAAGGAACGGGTGTCAACCAATTTAGAGGTGATTTTGAAGATCTTGAGGGAATCTCTTCCTTCCAGTTCATGTTTTACCTTGAAGGCGAAGTTTATGAGTATGGCTTTTCTTTGGATCGACGCCAGGTGCATGAAGAATGGCTGATGCAGCTGACTGAAAAAGATCTTGAGCCGCTATTCACTCGCGTTACAGATGAGAATGGTAAAACAGAGATAGAAATTGAATCAAGATTTGCGCGCAATAAATCCAAGGATAGAATGTTGGCTGATGTCCTCAAAGAGAGCATTCAAGAGAGTCAGAAAAATCAGCTTTTCTTATATAAGCTGTCTGATAATGGAATCAAAAAGGCAGAGAAAATTGTCCGATGGTTTAAAAATTTGCAAGTTATTTTTCCGCACACACAGGTGCAAGCTCTCCCAATTCGCATGACTGCGGATGATGATTTGCGTAATTATATTTCTGAGATGTTAGAGAAGATGGATACTGGCGTTTATAGAATATCGGTAGCTAGTGATGAAATTGATTTCCATGAGTTAGCGCAAAAGTTGGATCTTCCAAAAGAAATTGTTGATGAGATTGAAGAAATAAAAAATGGAATTGTCAATCTAAACGGAAAGTATTTTATTTTTGCAGAAAATAAAAAGAAACGAACCATTTTTGTACAACTTAAGTTTTCTCATCACTTAAATAACAAGGAAGTTCGGTTTAATATCGATGAAGAGTCTGATGGTACAAAGCGTTTGGTAGATTTACTCCCTATGCTATTCACCATTGGTGAGAATTCATCTATTTACTTTGTTGATGAGATTGATAGGAGTCTACACACAAAACTTTCTTCATTTTTACTTGATGAATTTGCGTGTAGAGCACAAGAAGGAAGTAACCAGATTATTTTTACTGCACATGATGTAAATTTAATAAATCTAGATAATTTCCGCCAAGATGAGATCTGGTTTATTGAAAAAACTCAAATGGGTGAATCTACATTAAAGCCATTTTCTGATTTTAAAGTTAAAAAAGGCCAAGATGCTTTAAAAGCTTATTTGAGCGGTAGGTTTGGTGCTGTTCCAATGATAAGGGGGATGTACTAATGCCGCTTCTCAAAAGTAGAGTGCCCTTTACCCCGCAAAACCCTTACCGTGTGGTTAGGCCGCAAACCAGTAAAATTATTTTTCTTTCATGTGAAGGTAGCGTGACAGAGGAAGAGTACTTTGGCCTGATCTCAGATATATATAGTGGGATAAAGAGTAAAATTCAGTTTATTTCTGTTGCTGAGGATGCTGTTTTTACTGCGCCTAAATGTAGAACACAAGAACAAGTGAGGCTACTCAGCAAAGTGCGACCGAAACATTTGGTCGAACGGATTGATCAATTTAAAGCTGAAAAAGATAATATTTATCAGTTTGAAAAGTATCCGGAAGATGAATTTTGGATTTTAACAGATGTGGATCAGAATTGGTCAAGTCAGCTTATTGATCCCCAAAATGCTAAGACATATAAAGATGAGTGGGATGATGCAATAGCGGCATGTGACGAAAAAGGATATCACTATGCAGTAAGCAATCCTTTTTTTGAGATATGGCTGCTATTGCATCACGACCAGCCTTCTGAAGAAGATAAAAGTTTTGCTGTATCTGATAGCCATTCTTATGAAAAAACAAGTCACTTCCGTACAAGACTGTCAGAACTTGGCGCGCCTTTAAAGGACAAGAAACATATCAACTTTTCAAACTATAACGATGAAAAAATTAAAACGGCAGTTCATCGAGCTGAAGAGTTACATGTGGATAAGACAGATATGTGTCCACGGTATTTTGCCACTACGGTATATCTACTCTTGAAAAAAATATTTGAAATGCTACCAGAAGAAATCTAGGTAAAAAATGTAGGCAGATAAAATATTGAGTCTACCCATTCTTTATCATATGGATAAATGGATTTCACTTTACCAGGCGATTTTTTATGTGGTATAATCATTCAATACATAGGGGACCTGTACTTTCTGCTGGCAACACCATGGCAACAAAAAATCAGATAGCCTCTACTATCTGAATAATGAAAAGAATACCAATATTCTGAGCTAAATCCCATAAGCAAATCTGTTTAGAAAACTTCTGGCAGGAGCGAGTGGGAGTAATTTAAGAAGTCAAAAACGTCTTTAATTGTCATATTTTTGTTGCTTTCCAACCTCTGTGGCAACAATTTGGCAACACTCTATCACTTACAAAAAGAGAGCCGACTGATTTTAAGTCAGTCGGCTCTCTTTTTATTCTGGCTGTGCAAAAGGCTGTGCGCCAAAACCTTTCTTTCTGTGCACACCTCTTGCAAAAAATTTATGCTATACTAAATTTACTTTATTTTGTCAACTCATACCAGGAGGTGACGCGCTTGCTGCTGTTCAGCGAATACCTGCGGGACCTGCTGCAGGCCAAAAAAATGACCGTTTCCGCTCTGTCCCGGCTGTCGGGCGTGGAGCGGACTGCCCTCTCCAAGGCTCTGACCGGACAGCGGGTACTGCCATACGACGCTCTGGACGCCCTGATCTACCACCTGCGGCTGACGCCCGGCGAGGGTCAGCGGCTGCGTGCCTATTATGACGCCCAGTTTGAAAAGGAGGGCATCCGCAGGGCGCGGGGACTGGTGGGCAAACTGTTTTCCGATCTGGCAGAGCTGGACTTTGTGACCCCTGCCTTTGAAGAGAGCCAGCTTCTGATGGACCTGCCTCAGTACGCCGCCAAGCGCTCCATCTTCTCCGGCGTCACCAATGTGCAGCCCCTGCTCCGGATGGTTCTTGCCCAGGAACTGACCCGGGATGACCCGGAAATCGCTCTTACCGTACCGCCCACCGACACATTCCTCAGCGGAGAGCTGCTGCGCCGCTATCTGGACGGTCGGATGAGCGGAGAGGTCCGTCAGATCATCGCCTTTGACGCCTCCGGGACGGCGGAGGATATCAGCCTGCACAATCTGGAGTGCTTCTGCCGCATTCTCCCTATCTGTCTGCTCTCCCGCCGGACCTACTACCCCTACTATTACTACGACAACACCGTTGCCGCCCGCTATACCGACCCATTCCCCTATTTCCTGGTGACACACAGCTGTGTGGTCTGCATTTCGGAGGACGGCGAACAGGCCATGCTCCTCCAGGGCGAGGATCAGGTCAACTGCTACCGGCGGCATTTTCAGACCCTTCTCTCCCGCTGCTATAACCTGATTCAATACACCAGCGACCCGGTGGAGATCCTGGCCTCTTACGATGGATGCACCGACAACGACGGGTTTTACATGGTGATGGATCAGCCCTGCTTCGGCCGCTTTTACGACGAGTCCCTCATTGCGACTCAGCTCCGTGCCGACCCGTCCTTCTATGACCGGCTGGCCCAGGTGGCCCGGCAGAGTTTTGCCAAGCTGCGCACAGCCGAGCATTTCTACACCCTCTTCACCCGGTCGGGTCTGGAGCACTTTGCCGCCAGCGGGGCGCTGGATGACTTCCCCACCGCCTTTGTCCTGCCCTTTTCCCCGGAACAGCGCCGCTGGCTGATGACCATGCTGGCGGAACGCATCCGCTCCAGAGACGTTACGGGGCGAATCCTCTTCCCGGGTGTATTTCCCGATTACCTGAGCATGACCACCTCCCAGCGTTCTGGAATCGGCTTTTTCACCACAGACCGGTTCCCGCTGCAGCGGGGCTTCTGCTCGGTGCAGCTGCGGGAGCCCAACCTGTGCAGGGCCTTCCACCAGTGGCTCCTCCACCTGCCGGACGGTGAAGAGGTCCTGAGCGGGGACGAGACCGCGGCGGTTCTGGAGGAACTGGCCCGTACATTGACGTGAGAGGTGCAGGTATGTCCAACTGGATCATAAAAAATTGGACTTTTTCCATTCCCATCGGCGTTTTTATTGCCTATCTGGTCTGCTACGGGATAGAGCAGGCCGTCTATTCCTCTCTGGGTATCCCTGCCGCCAAGGCGCCCCACAAGAAGCGCTTTCCCGCCACCATTCTCTTTCTGGAGGGGCTGGCGGTGTTCTTCTTCCTGATGTGGTACAACTGCGGCATAATCTTTTGGGAGAAGGGCTGGCGGCCCGCTCTGCTGGTCCTCTTCTTCGTCTCGCTGGCTCTGCTGGCAGCAGTC
The DNA here is from genome assembly GCA_902362925.2 of Clostridiales bacterium. Taxonomy (GTDB): domain Bacteria; phylum Bacillota; class Clostridia; order Oscillospirales; family Oscillospiraceae; genus Pseudoflavonifractor. The sequence goes on from CABIYL020000021.1 coordinate 10,220, forward strand.
TGGCTCAGGACATACCGGCGGCTGATCTGTCGCTCCCCCAAATGGGGCAGGGGTTATCCGGCTTCGGCGGCGCTGTGCTTCTGTCTCCGCCGGACGCTGGGCAGCTTTGTACCCGGCTGGTTTGTCGGGCTGATTCCAGCCGGTTTTTATCAGAGCGTAAGCCTGAACGGCGTGGAGGGCACCGCCCGCAGCCTGGTGGCCCAGATACTCCCCGGCCTTTTGCCGGTGCTCTTCCTGGTGGTTGTCTGGGTGATAGGCAGCAACGACGAAAAGTCCATCCGGGCCGCCGCCAACGGCACCTACGACCCCCGTAAGGAGCCGGAAAAACAGGAGCGGACCCTGTTTGATATCACCTATGAGGCCCAGATGATGGACCTCATCCAGCAGGCCATCAAGCAGGAGGAGGAGGAAAACGAGCGCCGTTACCGGGAATATTGGGAGGGAAAATAGGAAGATGAAGGAAATAGGAGAGAGAAGATTGAACAGAAACAGGTGTATCAGCTGGCTTTTGACCCTGGCGCTGATGGCGGGGCTCTTTTCTCCGCTGAGCACACTGGTGCCGGAGGCGCAGGCAGCGGGCTCCCTCAAGCCCACCGCGCCGGTGTTGGACGACTTTCTGGTGCCGGTGTCCCAGGTCACCAAGGTCCCCGCCGGGTACACCGGCATATACACCGCCTCCGACCTGCTGGCCATTTCGGCCGCCCCCAGCGCCAACTATATCCTGATGGCCGACATCGACCTGTCCGGCTATAACTGGACGCCTCTGTGCACCAATTCCGACGCGCCCTTTACCGGCATTTTTGAGGGCAACGGCCATGTGATCTCCAACCTGAAGGGCGTCAACGGCCTGTTCGGCTATACGTCCTCTGTCAGCAGCAGCGCGGAGATCCGGAATGTTGGCATTGAAAACGCCTCCATTTCTGCCCAATATGAAAATCAATGGAGCGGTATCATCGGCGGTATCGTGGCCTATGCCCAGGAGGACACCACCATCTCCAACTGCTATTTTCATGGGGACATCGACAGCAATGCCAACATGATCGGCGGCATTGCAGGAAGGTTCAGCAGCGAAAAGCCGGTGGAATACTGCTGGATGGCGGGCGACATCCGCTCCACCAATGTGGGCGGCAGCTACGACACGCCCCGGGTAGGCGGTATTTTGGCAGAGACCGGGCGCAGCAGCTACCTGACCGTCAACGGTTGCATCCACAGCGGCTCCATTGAGGCCGAGGGATATGCGCTCTATGCAGGCGGCATCAGCGGTTCGCTGGAGGGCACCATCTCCAACTGCCAGAATTACGGCTCCATAACCTATAATGGCAGTTATTATAGTCAGTATGCCCATATTGGTGGCATTGACAGCGGACTCTGGAGCTCTGTCATAGAATCCTGTATGAACGCTGCGGATATCCAAGTGGTCAGACTTTCAGACGCCCTTTCTGACTCAGTTGTCGGCGGTATCTCCGCCCTTGGCACCGACATCAGCAACTGCTTCAACTGCGGCGATATCAGCACCAACGGCGGCTCCTATGTGGGAGGAATTACCGGCGAGAACGGCCGTGCGGACAACAGCTACAATGTGGGTACAATTCGTTCGGTCAATCCGGGCTCCATCAATGTTGACGCAGGCTATTACGGCTGCGGCGCCCTGTTTGGGTCCACTGTGGGCGTTTCTTCCAACTGCTACTATCTGGCCGGCGACCTGCCCGCCTACGAGAAGGTCAACGGCACCCCCACCCTCAACACCATTCGCTCACTATCCGCAGACCAGATGAAAAAAAGCAGCAACTTCGGCGGCTTTGACTTTGACAGCGTCTGGACCATGGGCAGCGGCAGCTACCCCTACCCCGTCCTGCGCAATGCGTGCGGCACGGATGTGGGCTCAGCCACTCCGCCCTCCTCCGGCACCATTCCCACCCCCGTTCTGGAAAAGGCGGAGTTTGCCAACAAGGCGGTGACTGTGACCTGGTCCCTGCCCCTCACCGTCCCCGGCCAGACCCACACGGTGGACAGCTTCAACATCCTGCGCAAGTCGGGCAGCGGCAGCAGCTACCAGGTCATCGCCACCGTGTCGGGCAGCTCCGGCAGCTCCTACACCGACCGGGCGGTCATCATCGGGGCCACCTATACCTACACCGTCCAGGCCTGCTATCAGGGCAAGACCGGCAGCTATAACGCTGAGGGCCTGACCGTCAAGGCGGAGGACCCGCCCGGCGTCAGCGACGACCTGTCCTACGAGATCGTAAACGGCAAGGCCGTCATCACCGACTGCCGGGAGACAGCGGTGAACGTGGTCATCCCCGCCCAGCTGGAGGGCTGCCCGGTGGTCATGATCGGCACCGGCGCCTTCCAGGACTGTAAAAAGCTGACCAGCGTCACCCTGCCCGACTGTCTGACCGTGGTGGGGGACCACGCCTTCAACGGCTGCTCCTCCCTGACCTCCATCGACCTGACCCATGTTATCAGCATCGGCCAGCAAGCCTTTGCCTGGTGCACCGAGCTGACGGACATCCGGTGCGGCCCCGACCTCCAGGCCATCGGCGAGTACGCCCTGAGGGGCTTCAACTCCAAGCTGGTGGTTACCGGCTACGTCCGCACCCCCGCAGAGCTCCAGTGCAGCATGGAGGGCGTCCAGTTCCGCTATATTCCCGCCGATGTGGAGCAAATTGCCCGGGGTACCTTTGAGTATCCCGACGCCAACGGGGACACCGTCTCTTACTCCTTCTACTATAACGATGACTTCTTCTCCTATGACAACAGCGCCTACCACAGCGACCTGGCCGTCATGACCCTGAAGCTGGCCATGGCCGGCTACTCCCGGCAGAACCTCTATACCGAGGATCTGCCTGAGCACGACCTGCGCCGTGCCCTCAACCTCCAGCGTCTCTTCTCCGACATCGGCTTTGGCAACGCGGAGTTCCACAACTACAACACCGCCCTCACCGACTGCTCCTCCAAGGTGGCCTACGGCTTTGCCAGCAGGCAGATCGATCAGGACGTGGTGGTGGCCGTGGTGCTGCGGGGCGGCGGCTACGGCGGCGAGTGGGCAGACAACTTCAACGTGGGCACCAGCGGCGATCACGCCGGCTTCTCCGCTGCCGCCAAGGCAGTCCAGGCCGAGCTGGAGGACTACATCGCCGGACTGAAGGACCTGTACCAGTTCTCCGGGGACGTGAAGCTGTGGATGACCGGGTACAGCCGCTCCGGCGCCACCTGCAACCTGCTGGCCCAGGCCATGTCCTCCCAGATCGACAGCGATAACCTCTACGCCTATGTGTTCGCCGCCCCCAACTGCACCACCTCCCCCAAGGCCTGCCGGGGCTTGTTCTCCATCATCAGCGCCGCCGACCTGGTGCCCTGTGTGCCCCTGAGCAAGTGGGGCTTCGGCCGCCACGGCGTTACCCTCACCTTTCCCTCCATCCTGCCCGAGGTGCGCAAGGACGAATTTGAAAAACTCTCCGGTATCGACCTGGATGACGATGAGTCCGTCACCTATGTGGCCCAGCCCGCTGCCGTGCAGCAGCTTATTTCCTCCCTGGGGTTGGCTGTGGGCAGCCGGAGCACCTACAACAGCCGGTACTCCGACCTGATTCAACAGAGCCTGCAGGCCTACTACGGCGTAAAAGAACCGGCGTACTCCGCAGGAGAGACGCTGGCCAACGGACTGTCTATTTCCGTCCTGCTTCCGCTGCTGCCCGTCAACAGCCCCGCTGTATTCCTGCTGGATGCCATCGGCCGGGCACATCAGCCCGCTCACTATCTGGCCTGGCTGGAGGCAGGCACCCTAAACTCCACCAGCGACTTTGACGCCAGCGGAAAGATGGTCACCTTTGCCTCCTCCGCCAATGCCCAGATCAGGAGCAGCAGCGGCGACGTGGTGGCCACCGTCCGGGGCGGCGTCATCTCCACCGCCAAAAAGCTTGCCGGCCTCCAGCTGGAGTGTGTGGACGGCCAGACCACTGTGCTCCTCACCAGCGGTGATTGGACGGTGGAGGTCTACGGCTCGGGTACGGCGGATATCACCGTCCTGGAGCTGGACGCCAACAGCGCTCTGCACCGTGAGGTACTGTTCTCCGGCGTGGCGCTGAAGGACCTGACCATCGCCCTGGACGTGGACGCCGACGCTGACGGGCAGCAGTACGTTCTGGAGGACGGGGACGCCGTCATCAAGCCCACCAGTGACGTCACCAACGGCGAGGCCGCCCCCTCCGGCACCTTCCGTGACGTACCTGCCGGGAGCTGGTACTACGACGCGGTCCAGTGGGCGGTGGAAAACGGGGTCACCTCGGGTACTGGCCCGGATACCTTCTCTCCCGACCGGGCCTGCACCCGCTCCGAGGTGGTCACCCTGCTGTGGCGTGCTCTGGGTCTGGACGAGGTGTCCGCCTCCTCCGCCGAGAACCCCTTCCGGGACGTGCCGACGGGTGCCTTCTACCATGACGCGGTGCTGTGGGCGGCGGAGAACGGCATCACCACCGGCTCCACCCCCACCACCTTCTCTCCCAACGCGGTGTGCACTCGCTCGGAGGTGGTCACCTTCCTGTGGCGCACCGACTTCCCCCTCAAGCAGCTCTCCGGGTCCATGGACTTTACCGACGTCCACCGGAACGACTTCTTCTGGTACCCGGTAAAGTGGGCCATTGAGGAGGAGGTCACCACCGGCACCAGCGCCACCACCTTCTCCCCCATGCTCACCTGCACCCGTGCCCAGGTGGTCACCTTCCTGTACCGTTTTTTCAGCAGGTGACCTTTGGCTACTCTTATGGCCTCCTTTTGAAACAATGAACCCGTCAGGTCCTGGATTTTCACTCCAGGACCTGACGGGTTTTTATCGTATATTCTTTGGACAGCGGCCTGTTCAAACCCTCAGGCGGTTTTCAGCTTGTTGTAGTAGCGATCCACATAGAGCGCATAGACCGCGCCGCCCACCAGATATGCAATGGCAGTCACAGCAAAGCCGGTGGTCAGGCCGATGCTCTCCTGCATGAAGCCCATCAGCAGAGAGCCGATGCCGATATCGTAGGACAGCATATAGGTGGCGTTGGCTACGCCCCGCTTGGGCGCCGGTGTGGTGCCCGTCACAAAGGCCTGGAACAGGGGCTGCAGGATGCCGTAGCCCAGGCCGAAGAAGAAGCCTGCGGCCAGCAGATGCACACCGGTGCTCAGGAAGAGGAAGCTAATCATAGTAATCACCAGCACCACCAGACTGGCATAGACCAGAATCCGGTGCTTGCCGGCGTCAATCAGCTTCTGGGTGGACAGCTTGGACACCAGCATGCCCGCCACCAGGAAAATGTAGAAGTAGGGCAGATAAGCGGTGATATCTTTCTCCTGGGCCAGGATGGAGGAGTAGGCAATGACCGCGCCGTAGGGGATCATGAGGAACATCATGTTGAGCATGAAGGGGACGGCGGGGCCGTAGATGGTATCCTTGATGGAGAATTTCTTCCGCTCCACCTTGGGGTAGTGGATTCTGCAGCAGGACACGCAGATGAGTGCCGCCACGGCGATGCCGAAGATGGTGAGGAAGGACGCCTTGCTGCTCATGTTGTCCTGCACCTGGAGGCCCACATAGGGGCCCACCGCCATACCGATGGACACGGTGAAGGCAAAGCGGCTGATACCCTCAGTGATCTTGGCCACGGGGAGCACGTCGCCTGCCAGCGTCATGGTGGCGGAGGCGCACACGGAGTAAACGGCGCCCATGTACAGCCGGACCAGAATCAGGGCGCCGAAGGTGGGAAACACCAGGAACGCCGGGAAGGACAGGCAGAACAGGGTTAAAAACAGCAGATAGACCCGGTAGCGGTTGAAGTTATCCAGCAGATACCCCGCCACAGGACGGAACAGGATGGTAGCCACGGACATGGCCGTGAGCACGATGCCCACCCTGGAGCCGGTGATCCCGATCTCCTGGCAGTAGATGGGGATGGATGCGTAAAAGGCTGCCAGAACCAGCAGATTGGTGATGAACAGGAGGATAAATCTCCTGTTCCAGATTTTTTCGGTTTTTTCCATACGCTTGAAGCTCCTTTGCTGACTATGCTAATATAGTGGCAATTGCCACTATATTAGCATAGCACCGCATGGCCGCTCCGTCAATATCTGGTTGCACATGCCACCAAAATAGATTATAATATCCCCACACACCACCCCAAGGAGGTCTGCGCTATGCCGTACATCACCGACAGCCCGTTCAAATCCATCTCCATTCTGTACCGGAAGTCCCACATCTGGCTCAACAACGGCTGCGCCCGGTACGGCCTTACGGCCGCCCAGGCGGTGGTCATCCTGATTGTGTGCGATTTCAAGGCCCTCACCCAGGACGATATCACCAAGCGGCTCTCCCTGGACAAGAGCGTCATCGCCAAGACGGTGACCAAGCTGGAGGAGCTGGGCTTCATCGTCCGCACCACCAACGCCAGAGACAAGCGGACCTATGACATCTGCCCCACGGAAAAGGCCTGGGCGGTCTACCCCGCCATCCGGGACCAGATTGACGCCTCCTTCACCCGCATGACCCAGCAGATGACAGCGGAGGAGCAGGCGGAGTTCAAGCGTCTGCTGCTGCTGGCCGCCGAGGCAGCCATTGCGCTGGAGGACTGAGCACAAAAAGTGTCCTCACCGGAGCGGATACTCCGGTGAGGGCACTTTTGCATTTCTTAGATTGTGGTGATATCGATTGGACGCAGGTCGGCGCTGCGGCCCTGGGTCCGGACGGTGAGAATAGCCCGGGCGGTGTCCACAGCGGTGACGCAGGGCACAGAGTGCTCCACAGCGGAACGGCGGATCTTGAAGCCGTCGGAGCTGTGCTTGCGGCCCCGGGTGGGGGTGTTGATGACCAGGTCCACAGAGCCGGAGGCGATCATGTCCAGGATGTTGGGGTGGGCCTCGGACACACGGGCCACACGGCGGCACTGGACACCGGCGGCCTCCAGGGCGTCGGCGGTGCCGGAGGTGGCCAGGATCTCAATGCCCATGTCGGCCATGCCCCGGGCAATGCCCACGATTTCGCCCTTGTCCTCGTCCTTCACGGTGACGATGACCCGGCCATCCCGCTTGGGCACCCGCATGTTGGCGCCCTTGAAGGCCTTCAGCAGGGCCTGGGGGAAGGACTCGGCCAGACCCAGGCACTCGCCGGTGGACTTCATCTCGGGGCCAAGGCCGGTATCCACGTCGGTCAGCTTCTCGAAGGAGAACACGGGCATCTTCACGGCGTAGTAGCTGGCCTCGGGGTAGATGCCGGTGCCGTAACCCAGGTCCTTCAGCTTCTGGCCCAGCATGACCTTGGTGGCCAGGTCGATGATGGGCACGCCGGTGACCTTGGAGATATAGGGGATGGTGCGGGAGGAGCGGGGGTTGACCTCAATGACGTAGATCTCGTCGTTGTAGAGGATATACTGGGCGTTGATGAGGCCGATGACCCCCAGGTGCTTGGCCATATCCCGGGTGTAGCGCAGGATCATATCCTTGTGCTTGTCCTCCAGGTGGAGGGGCGGGTAGACGGCGATGGAGTCGCCGGAGTGGACGCCGGAGCGCTCCACGTGCTCCATGATGCCGGGAAGCAGGATGTCCTCCCCGTCGAACACGCCGTCCACCTCCAGCTCCCGGCCCATCAGGTACTTGTCCACCAGAATGGGGTGCTCCTGGACGGTCATGTTGATGATCTTCATGAAGTCGATGATGTTCTTGTCGGAGTAGGCGATCTCCATGCCCTGGCCGCCCAGCACGTAGGAGGGGCGCACCAGCACGGGGTAACCCAGCTCTTTGGCGGCGGTGAGGGCCTCCTCGGTGGTGAACACGGTGCGGCCCTTGGCGCGGGGAATGCCGCACTGCTCCAGAATCTCATCAAACCGCTCCCGGTCCTCGGCGGCGTCCACGCCGTCGGCCGGAGTGCCCAGGATGGGCACGCCCATGTCGGTGAGGGCCTGGGCCAGCTTGATGGCGGTCTGGCCGCCGAACTGGACCACAGCGCCCCAGGGCTTCTCCAGCTCCACCACGGCCTCCACGTCCTCGGGGGTCAGGGGCTCGAAGTACAGCTTGTCGGCCACGTCGAAGTCGGTGGACACGGTCTCAGGGTTGTTGTTGATGATGATGGTCTCATAGCCCAGGCGCTTGAAGGCCCAGACAGAGTGGACCGAGCAGTAGTCGAACTCGATGCCCTGGCCGATGCGGATGGGGCCGGAGCCCAGCACCAGCACCTTTTTCCGCTCGCCGGCGTCCTCGGTGCGGTGAGGGGCAGCGGTGGCGGCGGACAGATAGGGGGCCTCGGGGATGTGGGGGGCCAGCTCACCCACGTTGGGCATGTGGAGGCCGTCCACCGCCTCGTTCTCCTCGTCGTAGGAGGAGTAGTAATAGGGGGTCTGGGCCTCAAACTCGGCGGCGCAGGTGTCCACCATCTTGAAGGCGGGGACAATGCCCATGCTCTCCCGCAGGGCCTTGATCTCCTTGCGCTCCTTGCCGGACAGAGCGGCGATCCAGGCGTCGGAGAAGCCCATCTCCTTGGCCTGACGGAGGGTGTCGGCGTCCAGGTGGCCGTGGTCCAGCTTGTCCTCCATGTCCACAATGTTCTGGAACCGGTCCAGGAACCACAGGTCGTACTTGGTGATCTTGTTGATCTTCTCGGGGGAGAAGCCGCGGCGCAGGGCCTCGGCCACCACGAAGAGCCGCTGGTCGTCGATGTTCACCAGACGCTCCTCAATCTCCTCGGTGTACAGCTCATCCAGACCGGGCAGACGCAGGGACTTCACCGGCAGTTCCAGGGAGCGGATGGCCTTCATCAGGGCGCCCTCAAAGGAGTTGCCGATGGCCATGACCTCGCCGGTGGCCTTCATCTGGGTGCCCAGGGTACGGCTGGCGGTGGTGAACTTGTCGAAGGGCAGGCGGGGAATCTTCAGCACGCAGTAGTCCAGGGTGGGCTCAAAGCAGGCGGTGGTCTTGCCGGTGACAGCGTTGGGGATCTCGTCCAGGGTGTAGCCCAGGGCGATCTTGGCGGCCACCTTGGCGATGGGGTAGCCGGTGGCCTTGGAGGCCAGGGCGGAGGAGCGGCTCACACGGGGGTTGACCTCGATGACCGCGTACTCGAAGGAGTCGGGGTTCAGGGCCAGCTGCACGTTGCAGCCGCCCTCAATCTCCAGGGCGGAGATGATGTCCAGAGAGGCCTTGCGGAGCATCTGGAACTCCTTGTTGGCCAGGGTCTGGGTGGGGGCCACCACGATGGAGTCGCCGGTGTGGACGCCCACGGGGTCGATGTTCTCCATGGAGCAGATCTGAATCACGTTGCCAGCGGAGTCCCGCATGACCTCGAACTCGATCTCCTTCCAGCCGGAGATGCACCGCTCAATGAGCACCTGGCCCACACGGCTCAGGTGGATGCCCCGGTCGGCGATCTCCCGGAGGGAGGGCTCGTCGTAGGCGATGCCGCCGCCGGTGCCGCCCAGGGTGTAGGCGGGGCGGACGATGACGGGGTAGCCGATGCTGCCGGCAAAGGCCACGGCGTCCTCCACGCTCTCCACCACGTCGGAGGTGACGCAGGGCTGGCCGATGGCCTCCATGGCGTCCTTGAAGCCCTGGCGGTCCTCCGCCTTGCGGATGGACTCGGGGCTGGTGCCCAGCAGGCGGACGCCGTACTTCTGCAGGATGCCCTGCTCGTGGAGGTTCATGGCCAGGTTCAGGCCGGTCTGGCCGCCCAGGGTGGGCAGGATGGAGTCGGGACGCTCCTTCTCGATGACCTGCTCCACGCTGGCAATGTTCAGGGGCTCGATATACACATGGTCGGCAATGTCCTTGTCGGTCATGATGGTGGCAGGGTTGGAGTTGACCAGCACCACCTCCACGCCCTCTTCCTTCAGGGCGCGGCAGGCCTGGGTGCCGGCGTAGTCAAACTCAGCGGCCTGGCCGATGACGATGGGGCCGGAGCCCAGCACCAGCACCTTCTTGATATTCGGATTCTTGGGCATTACCGCGCCCCTCCCTTCTGCTTCATCATGTCCACAAAGTTGTCAAACAGATACTCGGTATCCATAGGTCCGGGGGATGCCTCGGGGTGGAACTGGACGGTGAAGCAGTTGGGCCGCTTGTACTTCAGGCCCTCCACGCTGCCCTCGTTCACGTTCACGTGGGAGATCTCGGCCACCTCCGGGTTCACGCTCTCCTTGGTGACCACGTAGCCGTGGTTCTGGCTGGTGATATAGGCCCGGCCGTGCTCCAGGTCCTTCACCGGGTGGTTGCCGCCCCGGTGGCCGAAGCGCATCTTCCGGGTCTCGGCGCCGGTGGCCAGCGCCAGCAGCTGGTGGCCCAGGCAGACGGCAAACAGAGGCAGGTCGGACTGATAGAGCTTCTTCACCTCTTCGATGATGGCGGTGTTGTCCGCCGGGTCGCCGGGGCCATTGGACAGCATCACGCCGTCAAAGCCGCCGGTGAGGACGGTCTCAGCAGGCGTGTGGGCGGGATAGACGGTGACTTGACACCCACGCTTCTGGAGGCAGCGGATCATGTTCTCCTTCACGCCGAAGTCCATCAGGGCCACGCGAAGCTGCTGCTCTCCCATGGCGGGATACACCTGGGGCGCCTTGCGGGTCACGGCCTCCACGGTGCCCTGCACCCGGTAGGCCTTGATCTTCTCCAGGCAATCCTGGACAGAAAAATGCTCCGCACAGGTGATCATGCCGTTCATGGTCCCCTCGCTGCGGAGTATTCTGGTCAGCGCGCGGGTGTCCACGCCCTCAATACCGGTGATATCATATTGTTTCAGGTACTCGTTCAGGCCGCCCTCACAGCGGAAATTGCTGCCGCGGGTGGTGAGGTGACGGACAATGAAGGCCTCCGCCCAAGGACGGGAGGACTCGTTATCCTCGTGGTTCACGCCGTAATTGCCGATAAGGGGATAGGACATCACAATGCCCTGTCCGGCGTAGGAGGGATCGGTCAGAATCTCCTGATAGCCCGTCATGGAGGTGTTGAACACCATCTCGCACACACGGTCCGCGGTGGAGCCGATGCTGCGGCCCGTAAAGGTCATGCCGTTGGCCAGGATCAAGGTCGCTTTCATCGCTTGTATCACGCCTTTCGTTCCTATCGTTCAGCCGTCAGAGCGCGGAAATCCCTCAATGCTACACGAAAGGGAACCGTTTCGGTTCCCTTTCCATTGCTCCGTCCGCCGGTACTGGGGCCGGTGGGCGCTCTGACAGCCTGTTATCCCATTGATTGTACTCTACTTGCCCGGTTTTGGGCAACTGTCTTTTTTCAGTATGAATGAAAATCGTAATTTTATACAAAAGACGGCCGAGAATCTGGCTTTTTTGCTGTGAAACCGGCTTCTTTTATACAATTTCTTTGTATGAAGCAAAAAATCTTTTTGCTCATACACCCGCTTCCGGCCCCAGTTCCAGCACCACCAGCTCAGGCCGGTTGAAAAAGCGGGGAATCCGGGTGCTCTCTCTGGCCAGTCCACGGCTGACCACCATAGTCTGCCCGTTCAGGTCATAAAGTCCGCCGGCATACTTGGGGAACAGCCCCTGGTTGGGGGCCAGCAGGCCGTTGATGAGTCCGGGCAGCCGCCACTGGCCGCCGTGGGCGTGGCCTGCCACAGTCAGGTCAAAATTATATTGTATGTATTCCTCCACCCGCTCGGGCCGGTGGGTCACCAGGATGGTGAACCGGCTCCCGTCCGCCGCCTCACCCACCCGGGTCAGCTGTGTTTTCCACTCCAACGTCCCCACCGCCGGGTCGTCCACGCCGCAGATGCGCAGGTTCTGGCCGTTAATCGTCACGTCCTCCCAGGCTCCCGCCAGCACAGCCGCCCCGCAGGCGGTCATATTTTCCTTGATCTCCTCCACCTGGCCGCTCCAGAACTCGTGGTTGCCGGTGACATAATAGGTGGGGTACTGCTCCGCCAGCGCCTTCACCACCGTGTAGGCGTTCTCCACGGGCAGACTGGGGTCGTCGTCCACAATGTCGCCCCCCAGCAGCACCAGATCGGGATTCTCAGCCGCCACCGCGTCCAGCAAATCCCGCTGACCCTGGCCATAGTCGCAGCAGTGCAAATCGGTGATCAGGGCCACTCTCACTGCGCCGCTCAACTTTTCGCTCTCAATTTGATAGTGGGGCACCGTCAGCCGGCTGTCCAGTCCTGCCGCCAGCCCCAAAAGGGCCGCCGCCGCTGCTCCGGCACAGATGAGTCTCTTTTTCCGCTTGGTAATGGGAAGCACCTCCCGTATGTTTATCTCCTACCATTATACTGTTTTTTCTCTCACAGTCAATTTCCGGCGCATATTCTTCTTCTGTAAGGCCATACTGACTGTGATTGAGCGCTGTCCGGGAGGTCTTTCCATGATTATCGCCTTTCTGCGTACCATTATCCTCTATTTATTGATTATCGCCGGCATCCGCCTGATGGGCAAGCGCCAGGTGGGAGAGCTGGAGCCCTCAGAGCTGGTGCTGGCCCTCATCATCGCCGACCTGGCCGCCGTACCCATGCAGGATTTCGGCATCCCCCTGCTCTCCGGCATCATCCCCATTCTCACGCTGCTGTGCATCACCATGATCATCTCCGTGCTCACCATGCGCAGCGTGCGTTTCCGTGCCATCATCTGCGGCAGGCCCAGCATTATTGTGGAGGACGGAAAAATCCTGCAAAAGGAGATGAAGCGGAACCGTTTTACCGTGGATGAGCTGATGGAGGAGCTGCGGATGAAAGGCGTCACCGATATTTCCACCGTAAAATACGCCATTCTGGAGACCAACGGCCAGATCTCCATCCTGCCCCGGGCAGCAGACCTGCCCGTCACCGCCAGTCAGATGGGCATTGAGACACCTGAACCCGGCCTGCCTGTGGTTGTGATCAACGACGGCCGGGTGCTGAACCACAACCTTGCGGCCCGTGGTCTCAACCGCACCTGGCTGGACCGGCAGCTGGCCGCCCACAAGATAAAATCCGCCGGGGACGTGTTTCTGCTCACTGTGGACGGGCAGAACCAGGTCTATCTGGCCGCAAAGGATGTGACCGCCAAATGAAACGCCTGTGGATCGCCTGCGGCATTCTGGCCGTCCTCTTTGCCGCCACCCTGTACAACGCCAGCTATCTGGACCGGCTGACCGCCTCTCTGGCCGACCAGCTCACCCAGGCGGAGGCCTGCGCCGAGGCGGGAGACTGGGTGGAAGCCGCCCGTCTTACAGAGGGCGCCTTTGACGAGTGGGAGTCCCACACCCTCTATCTCCATGTGCTCCTCCGCCACGCCGACACCGACGACGTCAACAGCAGCTTTCAGGAGGTGGGGGAGTTCATCACCTGCCAGGAAGGCGGCGAATACTCCGCCGCCAACGCCCGCCTGATCACGCAGATCCGCCTGCTCTACGAGGCCGAACAGCTGTCGCTGAAAAACATTCTCTGAATCTATACGCCAAAAAAATCCCCTCTGGAAGGACTGCCGCGTCCTTTCAGGGGATTTTTTGCGTCTGAAAGGGCTTGCAATTCTACGTCCAATTTATTGAAAAAATCCTTTCGCCGCGTTAATTTTTTATGTTTTTTTCTTTTGAAGATTTGCTTTTTTCCATTTTTCTTTTGGGCGGAATGAGCAGAACGCCCAAAAATCCATATCGCTATTGACTATAATAACAGCGATATATATAATAGCAACGTAGCGAACAGCCGAACATTTAGTTGTTCAGTAGGAGGGAATTTATGAAGATTACAAAGGTTGAAGTGTTCCGTCTTCCCACTGCCAACAGCAAGCAGAACAGCCCCATCGGCTGCCGGATTCACACCGACGCCGGCATCTGCGGCGACGGTGAGGCCGGCATGGCCTATGGCGTGGGCGGCAGCGCCGCCTTCGGCATGGTGTGCGACCTGGCGGAGCTCATCATCGGCATGGACCCCATGCAGACCGAGCTGATTTGGGAGACCATGTACAAGAAGACCTTCTGGGGCCAGAACGGTGGTCCCGTGGTGTTCTCCGGCATCGCCGCCATCGACGTGGCTCTGTGGGACATCAAGGGCAAGGCCTTCAACGTGCCTGTGTACCAGCTGCTGGGCGGCAAGGTCCGCGACAAGCTGCGCACCTACGCCAGCCAGCTTCAGTTCGGCTGGGGCCAGGTGGGCGTGAGCGATCACCTGTGGGCCGTCAAGCCTGAGGATTACGCCTACAACGTGAAGCTGGCCGTGGCCGAGGGCTTCGACGCCGTGAAGATCGACTTCTTCGATCGGGACGAGGAGGGCAAGCCCCTCAACTTCCTGGACACCACCGGCTTCCTCACCCCCAAGCAGCTGAAGATGGTGGAAGCCCGCATGAAGGCCGCCCGTGAGGCCGCCGGCGACGAGGTGGACATCATCATGGAGAACCACTCCTATCCCGATGCCCTGGGCGCCGTGCAGCTGGCCAAGCTGGCCGAGAAGTACAACATTCTGGCCTTCGAGGAGCCCAACACCCCCACCACCCAGACCGTGGAGTACATCACCAAGTACACCTCCGTGCCCATCGCCAACGGCGAGCGGCTCTTCTCCCGCTGGCAGTACGCCGAGTACTTCAAGAAGAACCTGCTCCAGCTGGCCCAGCCCGACATCGGCAACTGCGGCGGCATCAGCGAGGTCAAGAAGATCTGCGACATGGCCCACGCCTATGACGCCGGCGTCCAGGTCCACGTGGCCGGCAGCCCCCTGGCCACCAACGCCGCCCTCCATGTGGAGTGCACCATCCCCAACTTCATCATCCACGAGCACCACACCTGCAACCGGATGGACACCTGCCTGGGCCTGACCAAGTACAATCTCCAGCCTGAGAACGGCTACTTCACCGTCCCCGACCTGCCGGGCATCGGCAATGAGTTCCTGCAGGAGGCCATCGACAAGGCCACCCTCTACAAGGTGATTGAGTAATTCCTCCGGCACAGACCGGTTGGGCATAATTCAAGATTGGAGGAGTGCAGTATGAAGATTACAAAGGTAGACGTGTTCCAGGAAAAAGCACCTGCGGAGCATCCGGGCTGGCGCCCCATCCTCTGCCGTATCTATACCGACGAAGGTATCTACGGCGATGGTGAAGCCGCCCTCTCCTATGGCGTCGCCGCTCCCGCGGCCTTCGGCATGATCAAGGACCTTGCCACGCTGATTATTGGCATGGACCCCCTGGACAACGAGGTCATCTGGGATAAACTTTATAAGTGCACCTTCTGGGGTCAGAATGGCGGCCCGGTGGTCTTCGCCGGCATCAGCGCCATCGACATCGCCCTGTGGGATATCAAGGGTAAGTTCTTCAACGTGCCCATCTACAAGCTGCTGGGCGGCAAGCGCCGGGACAACCTGCGCACCTACGCCAGCCAGCTGACCTACGGCTGGGGCCCCGGCACCAACCACAAGTGCTGCAAGCCGGAGGAGTACGCCGAGAACTGCCGTATCGCCGTGGCTCAGGGCTACGACTGCGTGAAGCTGGACTTCTTCAACTATGATGTGGACGGCACCGTCTGGAACGGCCCCGGCAACGCAGCCAAGGGCGAGCCCATGGCCGGTGAGGTCCAGACCCGCCTGCTCTCTCCCTACTACGTCAAGGTAGTGGAGGACCGGGTGGCTGCCTGCCGTGAGGCCGTCGGCCCCAACGTGGACATCATCGTGGAGAACCACTCCTTCCCCGACGCCCAGAGCGCCGTGCAGCTGGGCCGTGCCCTTGCCAAGTACAACATCTTCTACTTCGAAGAGCCCAACACCCCCACTGCCAAGACGGCCAAGTTCATCTCCGACAAGCTGCCCATGCCCATCTCCCACGGCGAGCGCGTCTACTCCCGCTGGCAGTACGCCCCCTACTTCGAGAACATGTCCGTGCAGGTCATCCAGCCCGACCTGGGCAACTGCGGCGGCATCACCGAGGGCAAGAAGATCTGCGACATGGCCTATGTATATGACGTAAGCGTCCAGGCTCATGTGTGCGCCTCTCCCCTGTCCACCTCCGCCGCCCTCCAGCTGGAGGCCGTCATCCCCAACTTCGTCATCCACGAGCACCACCAGATCAACCTGGAGGAGTTCAACAAGCGCCTGTGCACCGTGGACTGGCAGCCCGTCAACGGCAAGTTCAAGGTTCCCGAGGGTCCCGGTCTGGCCTGCGAGATCTCCGAGTACGCCATGACCGAGGGCGCCGAGTACAAGGTCACTGTGGAATAACCATTTCAATCTCTTTGGCTTTCTAATGATTCAGCAGCAAATTTCCCATCACACGCAAAATCCCCTACCCTCTCTCACCATGTAAGAATTTCAGAGGACTTGCGCCGCCGGACCTTCTCCGGCCCGGCGGCGCAATCAACAGGAGGTTTATTGTATGGCAATTAAGGTCATTCACGAAGCAGAGCCTAAGCCCGGTACACTGGGCAAAAAGGAACTGTACGCTCTGGCCATCGGCCAGGTCATCGGCGCCGGCGTCATCACCCTGATTGTCCCCGCCATCAAGATGACCGGCTACTCCGCCTGGCTGGCCTACTTCGTCGCTATCATCATGGGCTTCATCATGGTGCTGCCCACTGTGTTCATCACCTCCACCCTCCGTCTCGGCGGCGGCAACTACTCCATGCTGTGTGACCTGGCTGGTCCCACAACTTCCGGTATTTTCGCTTACGCATACCTGACCCAATGTCTGTCCCTGTCCCTGTTCGGCGCCTCCGCTGCCGCCTACCTGGGCGACATCATCCCCGCTCTGAGCGGCCACTGGGCCCGCGTCATCGTGGGCGGCGCCCTGCTGACCTTCTTCTTCGTGGTCAACCTGCTGGGCGTTGACATCATGGCCTTTGCTCAGAAGCTGATGACCTGGCTACTCATCGCCGCCCTGCTCATCTTCGCTATCATCGGCATCTTCAAGATGGAGCTGCCCATCTTCGACTTCTCCTCTCCCGAGTTCCTCATCAACGGCTGGGGCATCACCTTCACTGACGGCCAGATCTCCGGCGGCTTTACCGGCGCCGTGCTGCTGTTCGTCTACTCCTGCCAGGGCTACTACATGACCAGCTCCTATGGCCGTGACTCCAAGAACGCCCGCCGCGACATTCCCATCGCCATCCTGGCCGCTGTGCCCACCCTGATCGTCCTGTACGTCGGCGTGGCCATGGCCGGTACCGGCATCATGAGCGTGGAAGAGTACGGCGAGTCCACCACCCTGGTGTTCGCCGCCCAGAAGATGTTCCCCACCTGGCTGTTCTTTGCCTTCATCATCTGCGGCCCCATCATGGCTCTGCTGTCCACCCTGAACTCCAGCTTTGCCTATAACGCCATCAACATCGGCCAGTCCTGCGACGACGGCTGGCTCCCCGCTGCCTTCGGCAAGAAGAACAGCCGCGGCTCCCGCGTGTGGATCCTGACCTTCATGTATGTGGTCGGCATGATTCCCATCGTCTTCGGTCTGTCCATCGAGGTCATCACCAACATGGTGCAGCTGATCACCTCCGCCTTCGCCATCCTGAACATGATCGCCTACCTGAATCTGCCCAAGAAGTACCCCGAAGCCTGGAAGAAGGCCCGCTTCCATGTGCCCAACGGCGTGTACTACGCCATCTGCTGGATCTCCTTCGCCTTCTTCATGGTGGTTCTGTGGAAGTCCTGCCTGTCCATGAGCCCCGCTCTGGCCGCCGGCAACGTAATCGTCATCGTGGTCCTGGCCGCCATCGGTATCTGGCGCTCCAAGACCGGCAACATGACCATCCGCACCTCTGTCTGGAGCGGCGAGGACGCCCCCGCTGTGAAGGAGTAATCCCTGTTCTCATCCACCCATCCCACCCATACTTACAGGAGGCTTATCTGGTATGAAAATCACAAAAGTTGAAGTGTTCGAAGTCCAGGCCCGCCGCCCTGAATGGCGTCCCGTGCTCTGCCGTATCTATACCGACGAAGGTATCTACGGCGACGGCGAGGCCGCCCTGGCCTACTGCAACGGCGCCCCTGCCGCTGCCGGTATGATCAAGGACCTGGCCAGCCTCATCATCGGCATGGACCCCCTGGACAACGAGGTCATCTGGGATAAGCTCTACAAATGCACCTTCTGGGGCCAGAACGGCGGCCCCGTGGTCTTCGCCGGCATCAGCGCCATCGACATCGCCCTGTGGGACATCAAGGGCAAGTACTTCAACGTCCCAGTCTACAAGCTGCTGGGCGGCAAGCGCCGGGACTACATCCGCACCTACGCCTCTCAGCTCCAGTTCGGCTGGGGCCTGGACGTGTGCAAGGACAGCCTGACCATGAGCGCCCCCCACGACGCCGTCACCGTTCAGGACTACGTGGACAACGCCATGAAGGCCGTGAAGGAGGGCTACGACTGCATCAAGATCGACTTCTTCACCTATGACCCCAACGACGGCCATGCATACACCGACGAAGAGTGCTGCCGCCTGCTCTCCCCCTACTACGTCAACGTGGTGGAGGAGCGGGTGAAGGCCGTCCGCGAGGCCATCGGCCCCAACGTGGACATCATCATGGAGAACCACTCCCGTCCCGACGCCCAGAGCGCCGTGCAGCTGGGCCGTGCCGTGCAGAAGTACAACATCTTCTACTTTGAGGAGCCCAACACCCCCACCCCCAAGACCGCCAAGTTTATCTCCGACAAGCTGGAGATGCCCATCTCCCACGGCGAGCGCGTCTACTCCCGCTGGCAGTACGCCCCCTACTTCGAGGACCAGGCCATCCAGGTCATCCAGCCCGACATCGGCAACTGCGGCGGCCTGACCGAGGCCAAGAAGATCTGCGACATGGCCTATGTGTACGACATCTCCGTCCAGGCCCATGTGTGCGCCTCCCCCCTGTCCACCGCCGCTGCCCTCCACCTGGAGGCCGTCATCCCCAACTTCGTCATCCACGAGCACCACGTGTTCAACCTCCACGACTACAACCGTGAGCTGTGCACCGTGGACTTCCAGCCCGTCAACGGCCGCTTCAAGGTTCCCGAGGAGCCCGGTCTGGGCGCTGAGATCAGCCCCTGGGCCATTGAGCACTCCATCAAGTACGTAGTCGAGTAAAACTGCTGATTCATACGGAAAGGAGCTGTATTTTATGAAAATTACCAGCGTCGAATGCTACCTGGGCACTTATGAGCTGGGTGGATTCGTCACCGTGAAGGTCAACACCGACGAGGGTATCTACGGTTGGGGCGAGGCCGGCCTGTCCTACGGCAAGAGCTCCGAGGCCGCCTGGGGCCAGTGCCAGGACTTCGCCAAGCTGGTCATCGGCATGGATCCCTTCAACACTGAGGAGATCTGGGAGCACCTCCACCGCCACACCTTCTGGGGCATGGGCGGCGGTGTGGTCATCACCTCCGCTATGGCCGCCATCGACACCGCCTGCTGGGACATCAAGGGCAAGGCCCTGGGCCTGCCTGTCTACAAGCTGCTGGGCGGCAAGACCAACAAGAAGCTGCGTGCCTACGCTTCTCAGCTCCAGTTCGGCTGGCGCAAGAAGATCGAGGAGAACGACTCCCTCGTGCTGCTCGAGGATCCCAAGGACTACTACGACGTGGTCAAGGACGCCGTGTCCGAGGGCTACGACGCCGTGAAGATCGACCCCGTTTTCTCCCCCACCGGCAAGTATGACCCTGCCACGGTCTGGGCCACCCAGGGCAATCAGATCCGCGGCTGCTACCGTGAGCACGACCTGAAGCGCTCCGTGGAGCGTATCGCCGCCGCCCGTGAGGCCGGTGGTGACGACATGGACATCATCGTGGAGATCCACTCCCTGCTGGACGCCAACACCGCCGCCATCCTGGGCAAGGCTCTGGAGCCCTACCGCATCATGTACTATGAGGAGCCCACC
>CABIYL020000021.1:30289-43963 GCA_902362925.2 Clostridiales bacterium
CTTCAAGAACTCCGGCAAGTACTACTACGCGCCTGTCAACGGCTCCTACGACATCCCTGAGCTGCCCGGCATCGGCCAGGAGATGAGCGAGGACTACATGGCCACCGCCAAGAAGGCCGTTATCAAGTAAATTTCGGAAAAAAGGAGAGAGCTGCATGAAAATCACAAGTGTTGAGTGCTATCTGGGCAACTTTATCACCGTGAAGGTCAACACCGACGAGGGTATCAGCGGCTTCGGTGAGGCCGGTCTGGCCTACGGCAACAGCTGGGAGGCCGCCTTCGGCCAGTGCCAGGACTTCGCCAAGCTGGTCATCGGCATGGACCCCTTCAACACCGAGGAGATCTGGGAGCACCTCCACCGCCACACCTTCTGGGGCATGGGCGGCGGCGTGGTCATCACCTCCGCCATGGCCGCCATCGACACCGCCTGCTGGGACATCAAGGGCAAGGCTCTGGGCCTGCCTGTCTACAAGCTGCTGGGCGGCAAGACCAACAAGAAGCTGCGTGCCTACGCCTCTCAGCTCCAGTTCGGCTGGCGCAAGATCATTCAGGCCAAGGACAGCCTGGACCTGCTCTATGACCCCAAGGACTACTATGATGTGGTCAAGGATGCCGTGGCTGACGGCTACGACGCCGTGAAGATCGACCCCGTCTTCGCTCCCCTGAAGCCCAAGCCCTTCGGCGAGGTGTTTGCCACCCAGGGCAACCAGATCCGCGGCTGCTACCGTGAGCACGACCTGAAGCGCTCCGTGGAGCGCATTGCCGCTGCCCGTGAGGCCGGCGGTGACGACCTGGACATCATCGTGGAGATCCACTCCCTGCTGGACGCCAACACCGCCGCCATCCTGGGCAAGGCTCTGGAGCCCTACCGCATCATGTACTATGAGGAGCCCACCATGCCCTGCAACCCCGGCGTGTTCAACCACATCAAGCAGCGCTGCTCCCTGCCTCTGGCCACCGGCGAGCGCAGCTACACCCGCTGGGGCTTCCGCCAGTTCTTCGAGGACCGGACCCTGGACATCATCCAGCCCGACCTGTGCAACACCGGCGGCATCACCGAGACCAAGAAGATCTGCGACATGGCCCAGGTCTATGATGTGGGCGTCCAGATCCACGTCTGCGGCGGCCCCATCGCCACCGCCGCCGCTCTCCAGGTGGAGGCTACCATCCCCAACTTCGTCATCCACGAGGAGCACAACGCCAACCTGCTGACCAAGTTCAAGAACGCCGGCAAGTACTTCTACGAGCCCAAGGACGGCTTCTACGAGGTGCCCGAGCTGCCCGGCATCGGCCAGGAGATGAGCGAGGAGGAGATGGCTACCGCCCGCAAGGTGGTCATCAAGTAACTTCGCTTTCCATCACTTACACACTCCCCTAGGGAGACAGCCTCCTTCCGCCACACAGTCCGGAAGGAGGCTGTTTTCCTTTCTGAGGGCAGCTGCCGTGCCGCCCTCGGACAACTTATGCCGCGGAGTTGACGTTCATGGATATTCTCAAGCTCCTTCTGATTTTTCTGGTTATCATCCTGGTGCTGTGGCTGCACAAGCCCCTGTCCCTGGCCATTGTAGCCGCCACGCTGGTTATCTGGCCGCTCTACGGCCTCGCCCCCCAGACAGTGCTGGAGTCGGTAATCCGGGGCGCCATAGGCTGGGACACCATCCAGCTGCTGCTGGTGCTCTACCTCATCACCTTCCTCCAGCGGATGCTGGAAAAGCGTGGCTGCCTCTCCAACGCAAAGGAGGCCCTGAACGGCCTGTTCCACAGCCGCCGTGTGGACGCCTCAGTGGCTCCCGCTTTGCTGGGCATGCTGCCCGCTGTGGGCACTGTTCTCATCTGCGGGGACATTGTCCGCCAGACCACTGACGGCTTTCTCACCCGTGAGGAACAGGCCTGTGTCACGTCCTACTACCGCCACGTATCCGAGCTCTTCTTCCCCACCTACACCTCCATCCTCATCGCAATCAACCTTACGGACGGATCTCTGTGGGGGTGTTCACCCTGGCCATGCTGCCCATGATGGCCCTGCTCATGGCCGTGGGCTGGCTGGTTTACCTCCGCAAGCTGCCCAAGGACACCGGCTTTACCGCAGACCAGCCCAAGCGCTTCTACTGGAAGCTGCTGCTGCGCTCCCTCTGGACCATTCTCTTCACCGTTGTGCTCATTGTGGCCTTCAGCGTCCCGGTCCACATCGCCATTCTCCTGTGCATCCTGTGCAACGCCGTGGTGAGCCGGTTCCGCTGGCAGGAGCTCAAGCCCTTCTTTGCCTCCGCCTTTGAGGCCAGGCTGCTGGTCAGCACCCTGCTGATTATGGTCTTCAAGGAGGTTCTGGCCGCCACCGGCGTCATCAACCGCCTGCCGGAGCTCTTCTCCCAGCTGGCCATTCCCTCCTTTCTGGTCTTTGCCCTGGTGTTCTTCTTCGGCTCCATCATCAGCGGCTCCCAGGCCATCATTGTCCTGTGTATGGGCATGGCCATGGCCACCGTTGAACGGGGCAGCGACCTACCCCTCTTCGTACTGCTCATGTCCATGACCTACGCGGCCATGCAGCTCTCCCCCGTCCACGTCTGTCTGGCCGTCTGCGCTGAGGATTACCGGGTCTCCCTGGGCGCACTCATCCGCAAAACCCTCCCCCTGGTTCTGCTGTTCTGCCTGTGCGCATTTTTGTACAGCGGCCTTCTTTGGGTTACCGGAATTTAGTTCCTCATGGAAAATATATTAAATATATGAAAAAACGATGACACACGACGAAAAATCAGTTATAATAGTTTTTAACAATATCCCTTTTTGCAAAAAATAATCGTTTAGGTGGCATCGCTATGGAAGCTGAACAGGCTGGTCGTCCCAGCAAACGCAAAATGAAAATTGCCCGGGTCTCCATTGTGGACCAGGTTTGTGCATCGATTAAACAGGATATTGCAGACGGAATCTGGAAACCGGGCGATAAAATCCCATCTGAAGCCGAGTTTGCCGAAATGTTCGGCGTCAACCGGCTGAGCGTACGAATGGCGCTGCAAAAGCTCAATACCCTCGGTATCATCGACACCAGAGTGGGCGAGGGGTCTTTTGTATGCAAGTTCTCCCTGAAACCCATTCTCAACGAAATCTCCATCTTCTATGAGGGCGAGGATAAATACCACGACGTCCAGCAGCTGCGCAATCTGTTGGAGTATGAGTGCACCCGTCTGGCCGTGCAGTCCGCCACGGAAGAGGAAAAGGCGGAGCTGGCTGAGGCACTGAAGCACTACAACGAGTGCGCCCTCGCCCTCTCCAAGGATCCCAATACGCCCGAAGTCCTGGCCAGCGCCGTGGACGCCGACTTTAATTTTCACTACAAGGTGGTGAAAATGAGCCACAACAAGCTCTATAAGGACATCTACTACATGGTCCAGCAGCTTGTCCGCAGCCATATCACGGAGCTGATCAGCTCCCGCAACCGCCGGCGGTATGAGGCCGGCCTCCCCTTCCTGGGTGAGGATGATACACACACCAAGATCTACAACTGTATCATCAACTCGGATACCGAAGCACTCCGGTCCGTTAATGAGGAGATGCTGGGTATTGTTCCGATTCCCGGCATGGACGTGTTCGAATAAGGCATAAAAAATCCGCAGGCTCTTTCAAGATGCCTGCGGATTTTTTATAGGGAAAAGAAAGGGTCCGGAATCAAATGATTTCGGACGTCGGCAGCGGGAGGGGAACGCCTTGAATACGTGGCAATACGCAAACGCAAGGTCTGCCATAAGGCAGACCTTGCGTCTTTTTTATGCCAGCTGTCTCAAAAAATCGGCTATGGCGGTCATGGCATCACCGGCGCTTTTCAACGGAAACATCTGGAATACATGCCACATGTCGGGCCAGCTCTGCAGCACACAGGGCACCCCCGCAGCAATCAGTGCCTTTTGGAGCTGTTCCGAGTCGGAGGCAAGGATTTCCCGCTCCCCCACCTGAATCAGGGTGGGCGGCAGACCGGACAGGTCCGCAAACAGGGGAGAAAACTGGGGCTGACTGTAATCTGCGCCAGGGGCGTATGCGCCGCGCACCGACCGGATGTACTGCTCGGTCAGCATGGGGTCCAACACTTCCCGCTGGGTGTAGGAAGCTCCGCTGGCCGTCATGTCCGTCCAGGGGGAAAAGAGAACCAGCCGTCCGGGCAGGAATCGTCCCGCCTCCTTCAGCGCCAGGGTCAGCTCCAGTGCAAGATTGCCTCCGGCGGAGTCCCCCGCTAAAATCACATTTTTTGCGCCCCAGCCCTGGTGCATGAGATATTCCCATGCCTCCAGCGCATCTTCCAGCGCTGCGGGATAGGGAAATTCGGGGGCCAGCCGGTACTGGAAGACCAAAACCTCACAGCCGGTGGCATTGGCCATCTTGGCCGCCAGCACCCGGGCATAGCCCAGGTTCCCGCTGGTGTATCCCCCGCCATGGCAGTAGAGGATCACTTTGCCGCGGTCGTGGCCCCGCTCCGGCCGAACCCAGGCCATGGGCATGTCGCCCAGGGAGAAGGGTTCCCAGCTGAAGCCAATGGGAGGAGACATCAGCCGCCCCAGAACCTCCTGTCCCTTCCTCTGCCGGGCCAGATCGTCCTCGTCCATGGAGTCCGGGGACGCGGCGCTGTGAATTGCTTTGAGTGCGGCCATCATGGCGTCGGTGAGCTTTTGGTTGAGAAGCTCTGTTGTTTCGTTTCGCAGCTTTTGGGAATTAATTTTGGAGTTCATAGGGAACCCACCTTTCTTGTGCTTTGGGCTGCTCTCATATTACCACGCGCGGGCTTGGCCTGCGGTTGTATCAACAACGCCGGCCCAGAGAAAATAGGGCGCCGGCTGCACAACTCAGAGCGCAGAAGACATGAACGGTCTGCGCTTCGCGGACCAGAGTGTGACCAGCAGTGCAATGGACGCCGTCAGCAGATAGATCCCCCATACGGTGGTCCAGGTAAACCAGCTGATAACCGGATTCACAAACATGAACACGCTTAAAAGCAGGTTCAGTCCTCCGCTGAGCAGCGCCCACCTCCGTCCCGACGTGCCCTTCTTCTCTGCCAAAGCCCCCGTAAGCTGGTTCAGTCCAACCGACATCGTCAGAAACCCCATCGCAAACGAGACGTAGGCAATCATTTGCACGATTCCAACTTCGCCGAACAATGCGCCTCCAAGATTGAGTCCCGCCGCAACGAGCAGAAGAATGCCATTTGCCAAACTCCAGCCGCCGCGCTGTCCTCCCGATTCCTGGAAAAAGAGTATAATCTGTGACAAGCCGAACAGAAAGATGCCTGTGGCAATCACAAAAGCAAAGCCTGCGCCTACCGCCACGGGAAAGAACAGGGTCGCTATCCCCAAAGCCGCCAGACCCAGGGTGATAAACACACTCCCGCTCTGTACGCTTCCGTTTGCATGCTCCGCCCCGTCAATGACCTGATATTCCGCATCCAAGATGGTATATGGGTGATTGTGTTTCTGTTTCATCTTCGTTTTCCCCCCTATTGTATGGTGTGATTGTGTCATTCCTCACGGGCCGGCGCATGCCATTTCTGATTCAGCGCAGCCAGAGCTGTGTTCAGCTGAGGACTGTTGACAGCATAGCAAACAATCGCCGACAGAACGGTTGTCCAACCAACGGAACGAAAAAATGTGCTCCGGAGACCGATATGACAGTCTCCGGAGCACATTTTTATGCCACGGCAGATGACCTTACTGATTGGGGTCCCGCTCCTCCTCGGTAATGGGCATCTCAATCAGAAGCTCAAAGTTGCTTTTCTCAAATTTTAAAAGCCCTTCATCCCGCATTTTGCAGAGCTCATTGGACATGGCGCTTCGGTCCACAAACAGGAAATCGGCCAGATCCTGCCGGTTGAGCGGGATGGAAAAGGTTCGGCTGCCCGCCTTAAGCCTGGTCTGGCCCAGCGCTTCGTCATCCCGCAGCAGGCTGACAGGGATGCGGATGAGCTGATTCCGCTCCTCCGCGTACTGGTAGAGGGGCATCTGTCCGCCGTCCTTGAAGCGGAAGCGCAGCCTGCTCCTGCCCGTCTCCCAGGTGAGGGGCAGAAACGCCCCCTCGTAGACCTCCTGCATGGCCTGCTGGTCGTGGTCAGCCAGGATATAGAGCTCCGTTCCGGCCAGCTTCTGCAGCCGCTCCTCTATCTCGTCCTGCTTCTCTGGCCGCAGCCGCCGGGCCATGTCCCCGGCCATAATCTGGCCGATGGTCTCCGCCCGGAAGCCGTTGTCCCCCTCCCCGGACCGCCACAGGGAGTATACCGCATTGGCCGTCACCATATCCATGTAGGACATCTCCCGGGTGATGACGTACTCCACATAGTTCTCCGGGTCATCGGACAGACCGGCCCGGTTGACGCAGCCGGTCAGATCCCGGTATTTCCGCAGCTCGTTGGCGATTTTGCAGTTGTTCATGATAAACTGTTCCACAGCCTCACCCCCTCAGCCGCCGTGCCTTTTGATGGAAGCCGTCGTGGTACTGGACGGGCCAGGCGCCAAATTTCTCCCGCAGCGCCTGAACCCGGGCGGGCTGCACCTGCTCTGCCCCCTCCGGCTCCCGGAAGTAGGAACTGCCGCTGTAAAACTCCAGGGGGATGCGCACCCCGTCCTGGCCATACCGCATTTTCAGCAGGGTCAGCTCCAGCTTCCGCGGGTTCCGGGCCTTGGCCTCCTCCAGGGAGAAGGCATTCTTTCCCCTTGTCCGCTCCATGCCCTGGTACTGCATGCCCAGAATCACGTCGGCGGAGTACTCAATGGAACCGGACTCCTTGAAGCTCTCCAGGGAGATCTCCCTGTTGTAGCTGAACCGGTTCAGGGCGCTGATGAGTAGAATCATGACCTGCTCCTGGTCCCGGATGGCGCACAGTTCCCTGACGTTGTCATCCACAATCTGCTTGTCGCTGAATTTTAGTGAGGTGTCCCGTGGGGTGAGAATCTGAAGGTAGTCCACCACCACCAGAATCGGCCTTGTGCCGCCTGCGGCCCGGTACTGCTCCCGGAACTGTTGGATATGCCGGCGGATTTGGCCGATATTGGTCAGATCCGGCCCCTGCTCATAGAGATAGAGATTCCGCCCGTCCCGTTCTACCAGCTCTCTGGCCTGATTGATCCGTTCCCACTCCCCGTCGGTGAAGTGCTTCCCCATGCTCAGCAGGTCGGCCGCCTGGAAGCCCGGCTGCCGGTGGAGGGCAAAGTCGGTGCGGCAGAGGGCCTTGGCGGTGATCCAGGCCCGGTTCATCTCCAGGGCAAAGTAGAGCACCGGGTAGCCCCTGCCGGACAGGTTATAGGCAATCTGGAGGGCCAGGGTGGACTTGCCCAGGCCGGGCACTGCACCCAGCACAAACAGGCCGTTGAACAGCCCCCCGTTCAGGCTCCGGTCCAGCGTGGGAAAGCCGGTGGGCACCCGTTCGGCGGAGACGGTTCCGATCTCCTCCCTGGTAAACAGGGCTGCGCAGTCACTGAGGGGCTGCCCGGCGGCGGCCCGCTCGTCCCCATGCTCCAGCTCGGTTTTGGCCATGTCCATCGCTCCCTTGAACAGCAGCATTGTTGTTTGTTCCATGCTATCACGGATACCGGATAAAGTCAAAGCCGGGCCCGGGCGGCACCTCCGACACCGTCTGTTCAGATGCAGCTTGAGAAAGGGTCAATTAAAGAGTAATCACCCGGAAAACAGCGAAAGAAAAACCCTAGAGCCGTTGAGGCTCTAGGGTTTCATCTTGGCAGCGGGAGAAGGATTCGAATTAGCCAAACAGCCTTTTGTCTCATTTTTTCTCCAATTATATAGGCCTGTTCAACTGTTTTTGGGCATACTTGAGAAGATTTAGCTGTTAGATTGTACCGTTTGCTCCCAACTCACCTCGACCGCTTAAGGGAAAATAAAGGGAAAACTTTGAGGCAGATATCTTTCAAAACAGGGCAGCTCTTCAACGATAGACAGTCTTTCTCTATCATCCGTTTGCCTGTTGCAAATAGAATTCACTCTCCGCGACCCTGGTCACAAAATCATATTCCAGCTTTGTAGCTTTTGAGGGAGTGATGTTATAGCGTTTACAGACAGAGCGAAAGTAGGCGAGAAATTCACGGTCTTCTTTGTTCAGCGGCGCGACCCAGCCATGAACCGCACCATGCTCTTCCATATTCTGAAGATAAGAACGCTTCTGTTCCAGCATACCTGGTTACGCCTCCTTACTGATATTCTGCAATGATGTGTTCTGCTGAGTCCTCCCATATAATCAGCCGGAACGGATCATAAGACCCCAGCGGCATTGCACCAAACTCCCGTATATAGTATTCCCGCAATTCAGTGGTCTTTGCCTTGAAAAACAGGACACCCCCAAAACCAGCCTCAACAGACACAGCCGCCGCATAGGCAAAGAGCGCTTTGGCAATCCCAATATATTTTTTCTCTCCACCCCTGGTGCGCAGCAGGTTCGCATTACTGTGACCGGCGCTCTCCAAATAAATAATCTCAACGGCAAGTCCCTTTTCATCAAGGGTATAGGACATCAGCCCCAGCAGCTCACCATTGTCTCTGCGCCGCAGCGCGACTTTGTTGGGCATCTCCTGCGCTGCCTGGGAAGTCCACTGTGTCTGCCAATCCCCAGTCTGCTTCAAATCTTCAAAGGTGGAGGGGGTAACCATTACAGGAATTTTTTCTGAAGCATCAGTATTCCAGACAAATAGATTCTCCAGCAACGATTCCACCTCTTTTCAAGCGCAGTTTATCACAATTTTGTGTAGTTATCAAGTGCAGAACCTTTCAAACAGATTGGAATAATACGCATATCCTCTTATCCGTTCTTTTAAGCTAAAAACGTCATGAATACAGGTAAAATCATTAAAAAGTTTGGGGAATTAGCTGCCTTTTCAATTTTGTCTCTGTCTTCTGATACTTTTTAATAATTTTTGACTGTATTTCACTTAAGTTTTACCTATTTAGTATCTCCCTATCTGCATCTTTTCCTCAAAATTTCGTATAATCACCCTCTATAGGCTGGTTTACACAGCCTTTTCTCTACGAGCGTAACGGGCGAAATCTCCACCATAAGCTATTATAAAATGATTCCTCCCTAACAGTAATATAGGTTCCACTCACGAGCCTACATCTTGTTAGGAGGTTCCTTTTATGAAGTTGAAGAACGATGTCAAACACGCTATGGAACAACTGCACATCAGTACACTGCGCAAGCATCAGAGCAAACCCATCGACAGCATTCTGGATGGCCACGATACTCTGGTCATCGCTCCCACCGGTTCCGGAAAGTCTGCCATATTCCAGGTTCCCGCCCTGGTCATGCACCAGAAGCAGCATACCTGGACGCTGGTCATCGAGCCTACGCTTTCCCTGATGAGAGAGCAGGTTCAGGCACTCAACAGCAAAGGGATTCCGGCAGGGCAAATATCATATGACCATCCCATACCATCTAACTACAGGATACTGACCAATGACGGCTGGGTCCCTGTTCTTGATTTAAGCGCGCCTTTTCTATACGTCACTCCGGAACGTCTGCAATCCGATGTGTTCCGGAATGCCATCAAGGATAATCCCCCCGGTCTTGTGGTAGTCGATGAAGCCCACTATGTGCTGGACTGGGGGTACACCTTCCGCTCCAGCTATCTGAAAATCGGCAAGTGGCTCTCCTCCCTGAAACAGCGCCCGGTGGTGGCTGCCTTTACCGCTACTGCACCGGAGTCCTATCGCTCCGAAATTTGTTCCCTTCTGGGGATGGAACAGCCGAACATCTATGTGAACTCTCTGGAACGTTCTAACCTGATCCTAATTCGGGAGGACTGCTCCTGGATGGATATCAAACACCGGTTGTCGCGGCTGAAGTACCAGCTTAAGAAGTATGGGAAAAAGGGCCGTGTAGTCATCTACTGTGCTACTCGAAAATATGTGGACATGGTAAGCAATTACCTCTCAGACCAGTTCCCCAACCAGGTGGCTAAATGCCACGCCTATATGGACTCCGACAAACGCCAGAAGAACGAGCTGAAGTACATCGACGGAAAGAAGCGAATTATGGTTGCTACCACCGCTTTCGGTATGGGCGTCGATGTACCGGATATCCGGCTGGTCATCCATTTTAATCTACCGCTCAGTGTCATCGACTACTACCAGCAAATCGGACGAGCGGGCCGTGACGGCAAGGAGTCCCGGTGTGTGCTGCTGTATGCCCGGGAAGACTGGGAGCTAAACACCTACATTCTCTGCAAGGAGGAAGATGATGAACAGTTGAGGAAGCTGTTGCTGGACCGAATGGATGAGATGGAACAAATCTTATCCGGCGAGCAGTGCATCATGCAGCAGGTGCTGACCGCACTGGGAGAGAAAAAGCCCAACACCTGCCGTTACTGCACCAACTGCCAGCGGAACAGGAGGGGTTGATATGAATCTGAAAGACGTCAAAATAGGTATTCACACGTTCGAACTGTATGCCGGAAATCTCAAGTACCACCAAATTCAGAAGTCCATCGATTACCTGATGGACCAAAAGTCAATCCAGCGGCGCTATTCTGACCCATACTCCATTGACCGCCATCTGAAAAGCAAATACTTGGTGGACGAAGGAGTCCGCATGCGCCTTTACCAGAGCCACAATAAGTCCAACGGTATCTCCTTTGCGGTCACTCCATCCACACTGCTGGCAGGAGTCTATCAACCGCTGGAACTATATCGCCCCACCAAAGAGAATGTCGCTGTATTGCAGAGTCGAATCGGCGATTTCATGGATGAGCTCCATCTGAGCGACCATGGAGAGCCTATCCTTGCTCCTGGAGAACTCAGCCTCAGCCGGATGGATTTGACCGCCGACTTGCATTTCAACAAGTCGGCGGATATCTCTTCATTGATTCGTCTTTTTCGGAAATCCATGCTGCCCCGTCACTATAAACGTGAGGAATTGGAGGGAAAACAGGACCATTCCTTTCAACTTGCCACGAAAGAAATCTCTTTCAAAGTCTACGATAAGATTTGTGAGCTGGAGCAGGATAACCGCTGCCCAGAAGAGCACAGGAAACGGAAGGTGCTCCGCCTGGAGGTCAGCATGAAGCGGGAGGCCTTTCTGGAAAAGCTGGACCTGGGGAGAAAAGACGACCTGTACACCATGCTCAAAGCTGGATATGACCACATCCGATTTGCCGCCCCGAAAGGCTTGATATTCCGGGCTTTTTTGAGGGCATTTCCGGGGCGGGAATACTGCAACCCATCCCGCCCCGGTTTACTCCCTCATTTCGTAACATACCACGCTTCGGGCCATGTTGGCCCGAGGTTCAGAAAGGAGGTATCTCTTGGAGATCGTACAAGGCTATGCCATTTTGAAAACAACCACTTTTGACAGCGGACACGGTTTTGCGCTGGGGCATAATCCGGGAGCGCCGGACCCCTTTGTGACCTGGCAGTTTACCGAGGGCGAAAAGGGCCAGCGGGATTACTACTGGGGCCGCTATGGAAACAGTCTGGAATGGGCGCAGCGGGACTTTGATCGTCGGGTGGACGATTATCAGCACCTTTATCATGCGGCAGTCAAAAATACGGAGCTGGGCCCGGAGGGCGTTTACCGCTACTATTCCACCCATCGTCCTGTGGATATAGGCACCTACCCGAAGCCCCCGGATAACCCGCCCCTTTCCATCGTCAACTACGATGACGACAGGCGGCGTCCTGTGGCAAATGGCAGGCTTCTGGCATGGGGCGAACTGACCTATGCAAAGCCGCTGACCGAAAAACAGATGGAGGACTATGAGCTGAAACCCGCACCGGGCAATCCTGACCGGGCGCGCCCCTCCATTACCGCCCGGCTCAAAGATGGAGCCAGAAGGCAGGAATCCCCGAAGGAGCCCAGCCAGAAGCAGAACCATAAAAGCCATGAGGAACGATAAGGAGGATTGCCATGCACGAAAAAGACAACTATTTGAAAACCGCCGAGCTTTCCACGGAGCAGAACTGCAACATGATCGACGGCGTACCCAATAACACGCCCATCCAGCCTGCGCCCCCGGAGCTGGACGCAAAGCCGCTGGACAAAGTGAAGGAGCCTAAAGAACGCAGAAAGGGCCGGGAGCTGGAACGCTGATGGAGAACCGAAAGCGGAATGTCCATCTGCACGTCATGGTGACGCCTGACGAGCTGGCGGCCATCCATGAGCGGATGGCCGAAGCGGGCATTTCCAATGCCGGGGCTTATGTGCGGAAGATGGCTCTGAACGGGTATATCCTGCACGTTGACCTTGCGCCCATAAAAGAATTGATCTCTCTGCAAAGGCGCTGTTCCAACAATCTCAATCAGGTCGCCGTACACGCGCACACCTACGGCGTGTACCCGGAGGAAATCGACGGATTGAAGCGGGACTATGAAAAGCTGTGGGGCGAGGTGTCAAAGGTGCTGCGGGAGCTCTCCGAGCTGGTGGCAAAGTAAGACGAGGGCGGCAGGCTTCCGTTGTGTGGGGCTTGCCGCCCTATTCTTTTTTACAATATTGATAAGTACAGCACAAAGATTTCCAAAGATGCAGTTGCAGAGCAAAATCAAGATAGATATACTTAATGTCAGATAAGTTTTTAAGTTTAGGGGAGAAAAACTTTATGACGCCAGAAGATTTTTTATTAGAAATGGCTGAACGAGAGGAATGCCAATCTGTAATGTACAAGCGTATGTCAATACACATGCATATTGGCTTGTATAATTCTCGCAGAGCCAATATATATCAAATAGACTCTTGGATGATTCCTCTTGCAAAAGTAATAAAAAAGCAATTGGAGCAAAATGTAGTTGATATAGATGCCCTGTTGAAATATATGATTGAAAACGACAAGACGAATTGTGCCTTATTTGCTGCAACAACATGGTTCAAGCCGAAAGAGGGGATCAGCTTTGAATCTTATGCTTCTTACATTGCAAGAGATAAAATAATATCACCATTTGTTGAGAATATAGACCGTGCTGTTTTTTCGACGATTGTTGTGTCTTTCATTTTTGACTATTTTAGGCCCACTACGATAGACATTAGCGAAATTGTAAAAAACGAGATATTCACACATCCTACAAATCAATACGGCTTAACTAAAGTTAATGGAGCAACCTTTAAAAAAGACGGGCTTATTTTTGAGGGCAAAGGATACTACTACAATTGCTTTACCAATAAAACGATAATTAATCCTTTGGATTCAACAGTAGGATTTGCTAAAATTATTCAGGATGAAGCCGGTGACTGTGACATCTTGTATAGGTTAGATGATAGGCTTTCTATGCCAGAACAAGAGTACCAAGACTATACAGGTGTTTCTTTTGCAAAATTCTACGGTCCACAATTTAGGTTTGAGCCAGGTGTATTCAGTGCGCCAAAAACTATTATAGTTCATATTGATGAAAAAACATTGGATAAGCTTCTCATGGTAGTAAAACCATGTGTTGACTCAAAAACTGGAGAAGATTTTTGGCATGTGGAGATTGAAACTTTGCCTTATAGCACCACTTACACCAAAAATGTTATTACAACTTTTCTACATGGCATGTATTATCCAGAAAAAGGAATCTTTTCACACATAGATTATACTAAAAATCAGTATAGTCAATCGCTTTATATTCAAAAATATACCGCAAATTGCAAGTGCAAGTTGGACACCCGCACGGTAAAAATTAGTTAGCTGACAGAAGCGGCGTAGACAGAATCCAGGAACTTCTCGTACA
>CABIYL020000022.1:0-6277 GCA_902362925.2 Clostridiales bacterium
GGAACTGTACGAGAAGTTCCTGGATTCTGTCTACGCCGCTTCTGTCAGCTAACTAATTTTTACCGTGCGGGTGTCCAACTTGCACTTGCAATTTGCGCTCAAAATATATATGCTGTTTTTTGATTATTTTCTTCGAATTTCAAAGTGAAATTTGATGATTCTGTGAAGTTATAAACTTCCATCTATATACTTTTCGTATAATATCGATTTACATATAATTACAAAACAGGATATCCCTCTCCCTTCTTCGCCAAATTTCACACTTCAAATAGGAAAATTGTCCGAGAATACAAAAAGGGCGCGGTGGAAGGCTTCCACCGCGCCACTGTATGCTGGCTGCATATTGTTTTATTTCTGATGCTATTTCGTCAATTTGCTATTTTTTCCCTAATGCCCGGTCGTAGAGCTCCTTGCGGGGCAGGCCGGTTTCCTCTGCTGCCCGGCGGGCGGCGTCCCGCAGGGAGAGTCCCTCAGAGCGGTAGCGCTCCACCAGCGCCAGGCCGTCCTCCGGGCTGACGCTCTCCTCCTCTACGGGCTGGGCGCCCTCCACCACCAGCACAAACTCACCCTTGGGGCTGTTGGCCTGGTACCATGCCACCGCCTCGTCCAGGGTGGTGCGGCGCACCTCCTCATGGAGCTTGGTCAGCTCCCGGCACAGGGAGATCCGCCGGTCTCCGCCGAAGGTGTCCCGCAGGTCGGCCAGGGTGGCAGAGAGCTTGTGGGGGGCTTCATAGAAGATCATGGTCCGCTGTTCGCCGGTGAGAGAGAGCAGATGGGCCTTCCGGTTCTTCTTGTTCATGGGCAGAAAGCCCTCAAAGGTGAACCGTCCGGTGGGCAGGCCGGACACCGACAGGGCGGTGACCAGAGCGCAGGGACCGGGGATGGAGATGACCTCCACGCCGTTGTCGGCGCACAGCTTCACCAGCTCCTCACCGGGGTCGGAGATGGCAGGGGTGCCGGCATCGGTGACCAGGGCACAGCTCTCCCCCGCCAGCAGACGGTTGAGCACGTTCTGTCCGCCGGTCTCGGTGTTGTGGCGGTAGTAGCTCACCATGGGCTTTTTCAGCCCCAGGTGGTTGAGCAGCTTCAGGGACACCCGGGTGTCCTCGGCGGCGATGAAATCCGCCTCCGCCAGGGTGTCAATCATGCGCTGAGACATGTCCCCCAGGTTGCCGATGGGCGTGGGGACCAGATAGAGTATTCCGGCCATTGGGCCACCTCCAGAAAATCAATCAATTTAACGGCCCTGTCCGCACGGGCAGGACCTCCAGACCCGGACGGCCCTGCCGCACCGCCTCCAGCAGCACGGCGGAGGGGACCTTGTCCTCTCTGTGCTGTACCAGCTGCATCCGCTTTGGCTCCAGACCGGCAGCCCGGAGGGCGCAGAGCAGGTCGGTCAGCCGGTCAGGCCGGTGAACCAGGGCAAAGCGGCCGCCGTTTTTCAGGCAGCGGGCGGCCGCGGCGCACAGCTGCTCCAGGGTACACTGTTCCTCCATCCACTCAGGGCCGCCGGAACGGCCGGAGCCATCCGGGAACCAGGGCGGGTTGGAAACCACCAAATCCCACTGCCCTGCGGTTGGCAGGCTGGCAATGTCCTTCAAATCGCCGGTGATGATCTCCCCGGACAGGCCGTTGTCCGCCAGATTGCGTCGGGCAACGTCGGCAGCTATGGGAGATATTTCCACACCGCACACCGTCAAGGTGGACACTCTGCCCAGCAGCAGCAGGAGCAGGGTTCCCGGGCCGCAGCCCAGATCACACACCCGCCAGCCCGGCTTCACCGTGGCGAAGGACCCCAGCAGCAGGCTGTCCTGCCCCAGGGGAAAGCAGCCCTCCTCCCAGCGGAAGGAATAGGGCCCCAACTGTTCCATATGCGCCATGTCAGCCCAGGGCCTCGATTAAGGCATTCAGATGCTGGTAGAACTGCCCCACATGGACGCCGTCCACCAGGCGGTGGTTCAGCTCCAGGGACATGGACAGCACCAGCCGCCCGTCCTTCTCCTCATACTTGCCCCAGGCCACCCGGGGTACGCTGTCCTCCGGGTTCAGGTCCCGCTCGTTGGTCAGGGAGGTAATGGGGAACCAGGGCTGGCAGGTGAAGTAGATGAGCTGGTCTCCCGGCCAGGGGCCGTTGTCGATAAACTTGGTCTGCGCTCTGGACGCCTCACCCGCCCGGCGGCAGAAGTCGGCTATGTCCTCCCCTGCCTCCACGGTGGTGATGTGGAAGAGCTCGCTCCCGGGCTTCAGGTCAGTAAAGCTGGGGACGAGGCAGTCGTGGAGCACAATCTCTTCCCCACGACATTTATACCGGAAGGCCTCCACCTGGTCCATGGCCTTGGTGACAAGGTACACTAAACTGTAATAAAAAGAGATTTTATTCCGTTTTGTATAGAATTTCAGGGTTGTTACGTCAACCGGAAAGGTTAGACTGTAAAAAGGGTTGGACATGGGCGCGAAGAACTCGTAGTGTCCCCGCCGGGGCCATGTCTCCTTGTCAATCACCGTCACAGTGCTTCTCCTCCCGTCCCAGCAGGTAGTCGGTGGTCACACCAAAATAGTCTGCCAGAAAGATGAGCGTTGTCGCCGGAAGATTGACCGTTCCGTACTCGATTTTCTGATAGTGCCGCTCTGTTACCCCAAGCAATTCTCCCATCTCTTTCTGGGTTTTTCCTTTTGCTTTTCGAAGCGGCTTGAGCCGTTCTGCAAGGCTGGGCAAAATAATATCCATATTTCTGCTCCTCCTCTTGACACATAATATAAGGCCGTGTTATGATATTGGCATCATAAAAGTTCGTGGAAGAATGTTCTCTATGACCAACTTCTCCCGCTTTCTGTACAGCAGCTACATCAAGCCCTATCTGGACAGGCAGCCCAGGGATTTGGAGGCTGAATCCCTCTTTTCCCTGTGGGAGAACAGCCACACCGTGCAGGCACGGCAGGAGCACGAGGCCCTGTTCCGCTTTCTGGCCGTCCACGCCTTCTATCTGGGTCTGCGCACAGGCGCAGGACTGGCCCGTGACTGCTCTGCCGCCGGGCTGGAATGTCTTACGACTCGGGAATCGTGAAGTGGCTCAACGGATTGGGCCGTGTCCACAGCACCACCCTGCCCGACGCACGGGTGGCCGCCATGTCGATGAGCCGCTGGTTAGTGGAGCCTCGGAAAAGGGCGTCATAGGACTTCTGCGCCGCCACAAAGGGCCCGTCCACCAGCACGTCGGTTTCTGCCAGCAGGGCGTCCCAGTCGGGCCGTCCGGCAGCGGTAAGGATTTCCCAGGTATAGCCGGTGTAGGTCCATACGTTCTTCCTCTGGCCGTGGGCCAGCGCCGCCAGCTTGGCGCACTCCTCCGCCTGGAGGAAGGGGTCGCCGCCCGAGAGAGTCAGACCGTCGGTGAGTGGATTTTTGCCCATCTTCTCCGCCAATTCCTCCACGGTCACCTCATGCCCTCCGGCAGGGTCGTGGGTCTCCGGGTTGTGACAGCCCGGACAGTTATGGGGACAGCCCTGGGTGAACACCGTAAAGCGCAGCCCCGGACCGTCCACAATGGAATCGGACATGGTGGACGCGATTCTCATACGCTCGTTCCTTTCTATAAACGCTGTTTTCTCCATTATAGCCGCTCCCCCGCCAAAGCACAAGGAAATCAGGGGTCGCGGCGTCTGTTTTCCACTGAAAAAGTGCCCCTGCCGCATGGCGGCAGGGGCACTGCTTTTATCCGATACTTACACCGAGTGCTTCACCCGGTCGTGCTCCTCGGCCCGCTTGGCGTTGTTGAAGCGGTCCAGGGTGCCCACCAGGTAGCCGGTGATACGGCGGATGCGCTCAAAGGGCACGCCGTCGGCCTCAGTGCGGCCGCAGCCGGGGCACTGGTCGCCGATGATGCCAGAGAAGCCGCACACAGGGTCACGGTCCACCGGGTGGTTC
Organism: Clostridiales bacterium; assembly: GCA_902362925.2. GTDB lineage: Bacteria > Bacillota > Clostridia > Oscillospirales > Oscillospiraceae > Pseudoflavonifractor. The sequence continues at coordinate 3,923 of CABIYL020000022.1, forward strand.
ACGGAGCCGTAGCCAATGCCGCTCTCCTTCATGCAGCGGATGACCTTCTCAAAGGCCTCCAGATTGTCGGTGGGGTCGCCGTCCATCTCGATGTAGCTGATGTGACCGGCGTTGGTGAGGGCGTGGTAGGGTGCCTCGATGCGGATCTTGTCGTAGGCGGAGATGGGGTAGTACACAGGCACGTGGAATGAGTTGGTGTAATACTCCCGGTCGGTGATGCCCTCCATGACACCGAAGCGGGCCTTGTCCATCTTCACGAAGCGGCCGGACAGACCCTCGGCGGGGGTGGCCAGCAGGGAGAAATTGAGGCCCCGCTTCTCGCTCTCCGCGTCCATGCGGGCCCGCATGTGGGAGATGATCTCCAGACCCAGCACCTGGGCCTTCTCACTCTCGCCGTGGTGGACGCCGATGAGGGCCTTCAGGGTCTCGGCCAGGCCGATGAAGCCCACGGACAGGGTGCCGTGCTTGAGTACCTCTCGGACCTCGTCGTCCCAGTCCAGCTTGTCGCTGTCGATCCAGACGCCCTGGCCCATGAGGAAGGGGTAGTTGCGCACGTGCTTGCGGCACTGGATCTCAAACCGCTCCATCAGCTGGTCCACACACAGGTCCATCATCCGGTCCAGACCCTCGAAGAAGGCGTCCATGTCCCCCTTGGCCTTGATGGCCAGACGGGGCAGGTTGATGGTGGTGAAGGACAGGTTGCCGCGGCCGTTGCAGATCTCCCGGCTGGGGTCGTACACGTTGCCGATGACACGGGTGCGGCAGCCCATGTAGGCGATCTCGGTCTCAGGCCGCTTGGGATCGTAGTACTGCAGGTTGAAGGGCGCGTCGATAAAGCTGAAGTTGGGGAACAGCCGCTTGGCGGAGCAGCGGATGGCCAGCTGGAACAGGTCGTAGTTGGGCTCGCCGGGGTTGTAGTTGACGCCCTCCTTCACCCGGAAAATCTGGATGGGGAAGATGGGGGTCTCGCCGTTGCCCAGGCCGGACTCGGTGGCCAGCAGCAGGTTCTTCATCACCATGCGGCCCTCGGGAGAGGTGTCCATGCCGTAGTTGATGGAGGAGAAGGGAGTCTGAGCGCCGGCACGGGAGTGCATGGTGTTCAGATTGTGGATGAGGGCCTCCATAGCCTGGTAGGTGGCCCGGTCGGTCTCCTTCACAGCCCGCTGATGGGCGAACTGCTGGGCCTTCTTGATGTCCTCCTCAGCGCCGAAGCGGCCAACCAGACGGGGCAGCTCAGCGGCGAAGTAGTCCTCGCAGTGCTCCAGGGTGGGCTGCAGGCCGGTCTCCGCCTGGATATCGGCCATAACCCCTTTCAGCTCCTTCTCCGGGTCCTCGTCCCCGCACAGGAGCATGAGCGCACGGGCCATATTCTGGCGGTAACGCTTGACAAAGGTCTTTTTCACGCCGTCGGCCATGCCGTAGTCGAAGTTCACCACGCTCTGGCCGCCGTGCTGGTCGTTCTGGTTGGACTGGATGGCGATGCAGCACAGAGCGGCGTAGGAGGCGATGTCGTTTGGCTCACGGAGGGTGCCGTGGCCGGTGGAGAAGCCGCCCTGGAACAGCTTCTTGATGTCGATCTGGCAGCAGGTGGTGGTGAGGGTGAGGAAGTCCAGGTCGTGGATGTGGATGTCGCCCTCACGGTGGGCACGGGCGTGGTCGGGGTTGAGGACGAACATGTCGTAGAACTGCTTGGCGCCCTCGGAGCCGAACTTGAGCATGGAGCCCATGGCGGTGTCGCCGTCGATGTTGGCGTTCTCCCGCTTGATGTCCGAGTCCTTGGCGGCGGAGAAGGTGATGTCCTCGTAGATCTTCATCAGGCGGGTGTTCATCTCCCGCACCCGGCTGCGGTCGGAGCGGTAGAGGATGTAGGCCTTGGCGGTCTGGATGTAGCCGTCGTCCATGAGCACCCGCTCCACCAGATCCTGGATGTGCTCCACGTCGGGCTGCTGGTTGCCCTCCACCTCCAGGATGGAGAGCACCTCGTCGGCCAGCTTGCGGGCCGTGTCCTCGTGGCCGGGCTTGTAGGTGGCGTTAAAGGCCCTGTCAATGGCGTGTACAATCTTCTCTTCATCAAAGGGCATGAGCCGCCCGTCACGCTTGCGGATGCTGCTGATGGTCATATTTTACCGCTCCTCTTTCCGTGTTTGCCGCAAAAAAATAGCCCACATAAGGGGGCCAAAAGTCCGTTTTATAGTATACAAGATGTAGTGTGAATCTCGTCGTTGAGTGTATATATAGTATACTATCCCGGACAAGCCGTCAAGTGCCCGGCGTACACCCAAGCGAAAAACGCCCGCTGAATTTGATAGGCGTTTTTTGGATAGGTTGACAGTTGACGTTCCGGCCCAAGGCTTT
>CABIYL020000022.1:6599-35444 GCA_902362925.2 Clostridiales bacterium
GGAACCATCGGTGAAGGTGTCCAGGCTGCCCTTGGCGCTGGTATCGTAGCCCTTGTACTGGGCGTAGCGGTACAGGATGGCGGCCATCTGCTCCCGGGTGATGGAAGCATTGGGCTGGAAGCTGCCGTTGTAGCCGGTGACAATGTCGTTGGCAGCGGCCCACACCACAGCGTCGGTGTACCACTGGCCCGCAGGCACGTCGTTGAAGGGGTTGGAGCCGGTCACGTCAGGCTGCTTCTCCATGTTGTAGAGAATCTGAGCCATCATGTTCCGGGTCAGGTTCATGGTGGGCGCGAAGGTAGTGGCGGAGGTGCCGTTCATGATGTCGTTGTCAGACACATAGGTCACAGCCTCGGCGTACCAGGCGTTGGCATCCACATCGGTGAAGGTCTCCTCAGGCACCTCGCCAGCGGGGGCGAACTTGGCCTCAATGGTGTGGCGGCCGGTCACCTTCTCGAAAGTGTAGCTGGACACGGCGCCAATGCTCTTGCCGTCCACCAGCACGTCGATGATGGCATAGCCCTCGTTGGCAGTGATGGTGAAGGTACGGTTGGTGTTCATGGGAACCCACACGGAGCCTCTGGGGCTGATGGTTCCGCCCTCACCAGCAGTGGATACAATGTTGTACTGCATCACACTGGTGCTATCGTCGCTCAGGCTATCCTTGGCGATCTGGAGGGTGTTGAACGCCTCATCCACCTGAGCCTGGGTGGCGTTCTCGTCCAGGAGCACGTCAGCGGCGTCGCTGAGGGCTCTGCGGAAGGCCAGCCAGCTGCTGTCGGAATAGCCGGCATTGGCCAGCTTGGCACAGCTGTCGTACAGGGCATACAGCTTGGTCTTGTCGGCAATGGTCAGGCTATTGATGGCGGCGTTGAGCGCCTCATAGGCCGCCAGCTTGGCCGCATCGTCACTGCCCTTCAGAGCAGCATCAAGCTGAGCCAGCGCATCCTGGAAGGTCTTCCAGCTCTGCTGGGTGTAGCTGCCCTGCTCGTCGTCCTTGTGCTGGTCGTAGAACGCCTGGAGGAAGGCGTCGTCCACGGACACTTCAGTGGGCTCCAGTACGACGGTCTCGCCGCCGGCGGCCACAGTGGCGTCCACGGTCGTGGTATCATAGCCCTCAGCGGTAATGGTCAGCACGTACTCGCCGACCGCCAGAGGCACGGTGGTAAAGCTGCCGTCGCCGCCGGTCACGGTGCTGGTGACCACATCGCCGGCGCGGGTGATCTGCTTCTCGGAAACGGTGATCAGGGCGCCTGCCACAGGCTCCTTGGCGCTGTTGAGCACCTTGCCGCTGATGGGGGCGGTATCCTCGACAGCCTCGTCAGCGGAGACGATGGTCAGGTTGTCGATGATGAACGCAGCGTCAGCGTTGCGGCCCATGTTGATGCCCACATAGCCGGCCTCGGTGGGGGGAGCGGCCATGACTTCCTCGTCCATCAGCTGGACGCCGTCCACCCACAGGGAGATCTTGTTGTCCGCCAGAGTGACCTTGATGTGAGTGGTAACGCCCACATACAGGCCGGGACCCTGGAAGGTGTTGGACCACAGGTTGCTGTCACCGAAGTACTCCCAGCCCCAGCCATTGGCGCTGTCGAAAGTACCGATGAAAATACGGCTGTTCATATCATTGCCGCGCAGGGTCACGCCGAAACGGGAGCCGGTAGTCAGAGGAGTCACGTCCATCTCCACGGTGCCGTTCTTCATGCTGATGGTCTGATCCACCACGCTGTTGCGCTCGCTGCTCTTGAAGGTCACCTTCAGGGCCTTGCTGCCGTTGTAGTCCACGGACTCGATGACCTCGTTGGCGCCGCTGCCCGCATTGCCAGCCAGAGGCTGGATCATGGACACATCGCCGCTGTTGAAGGTGTTGACATAGCCCTCACCGGTCTTGGTGGCAAGGGTCACATCCTTCTGGTTGGTCTCACCGGCGGTGAGGGTGCCGGCATCCACGGTGACGATATCGTAACCCTGGGCGGTCACCTTGACCTTGTAGGCCTCGGCGGACAGCCAGTTGAACTCATAGCGGCCCTGGGCGTCGGTCACGCAGGTGGCACCGGTGGGCTTGTAGCTGCCGTTCTCCAGCACCACGGTGGCGCCGGCCACGGGATTGCCCTCGCTGTCGGTCACAACACCGGCCAGCTTGGTCACCAGACGGGTCAGGTTGATCATGGCCTTCTCCAGCTTGTCGGCGGCCTCGGTCACCTGAGCCTGAGTGGCCTGGGGATTGTTCAGAACGGCCTTGGCCTCGGTCAGAGCGGTCTGGAAGGCAGCCCAATCGCCGGTGTAGTCGCCCTCGAGCATAGCGCTGCCCTCGGAGACCAGCTGGCTCAGGTCGCCCTTGCCCACCTCGCTGACGGTGATGCTCAGGTCATCCAGGACGAAGTCCTTGTAGCCGCCGAAGTCGGCCGCAGCACCGCTGGTACCCTGAGTATCAGCGCCCTTTCCGGTGGAGCGGATGCCGAACCAGGTCTGGCCGGACTCGTCGCCAATGATTGTGAAGGTGCAGGTGGCAGTCTCACCCAGAGACATCTCCAGGGGGATGGCGGTGGCGGTGCTGTTGCTGTACTCGCCGCTGCCGTAGACCACCTCATAGGTGCCAGCGGAACCCATCTGATACTTGAAGGTCACATTGTAGGTCACGCCGGGCTCAAAGTGGAAGTTCTGGGGGATGGTGTAGTAGATGGCGTTGTTGTAGCCGACCAGGCCGTTGATCTTCACAGACCAGTTGCCATCCAGTACGTCATCCATCTTCTTCACGTCCCAGCCCGCCTGAGTGTAGGGGGCGTGGAGCTCGGAGAGGTGATTCCGGCCGTCGGCAATGCCCTGGGCGCCGGACATGACGAAGGGGAACAGGCCCTGAGCCTGGTGCTCGAAGTCCTGATAGAAGGCGACGATGTTGCCCTCCTCGTCATAGGTGTACAGGTTGGAGTCGTTGGCCACCACGCGAACGTCGTCGAAGTAGGTGTTGCCCTCGCCCGCCTCGCGGCTCAGAGTCAGGGTGTAGGTCTTCCCCTCCTCGGGCGTGAAGAACACATACATGTTCTGGAAGTAGCTGCTGCCGCTCTCAGTGGGGTTGCCGTTGTGGTGGATGTAGCTGCTGATGTAGTTCCGGGCGATGGAGCGCAGGGTGTAGTTGGAAGCCACCACGTTGCCGTCGTTGTCGGTAATGGTGAGCAGCGCCTTGGCGTCGCTGCGGTTGTCCACGCCCACATAGACAGCGTAGGTCTGACCGACGGTCAGGTCGGTAATCACCTGGCTGACAGTGGCCTCGCCGCTCATCTTGAGCATGGGGGTCAGGTGGGTGGTAACAGCCCGCTCGGCAGCGCCGGTGACAGTCCAGCTGTCGGTCAGCACGCCGTTGAAGGACACGTCGGTCAGGTGCATGCCGTCGGCGGTGTAGGTGACCTGAGGAGCGGGAGCGCCCTCCTCACCCTTGACCACCACGTAGGGCACGCCGGCCTCGGCGGTGAGGGTAATCTGGCCATTCTTCACTTCCACCACGGTCTTGTTGGTACGGCCCTGGTCGGTCAGCTCATAGACCACCACGTTGGCCAGATCGGTCCAGCCATCGGGCAGATCCCAAGTGCTGTCGCCGTCAACCAGGTTGTAGTGATAGAGCTTCTCGTTCTCAGCGGAGACAGTATTGCCGTCCTCATCCCAGTACCAGGGGATCAGGTACTGCAGGTTGCCGGCGGGGGCGTTGCTGGTGAAGTCGCCGGGATCGGAAGCGCCGCGGAGAATCTCCTTGCCGTTGAGGGTGATGGTGCGGGAGCGGTACTCCAGCTTGTTCTCCGGGGTGTCATAGGAATAGGTGTCGTTGATGGTGCTGTCGGAACCGCGGGTAACCACCACGGTGTCGTTCCGGTCCTCACTCTGGAGGGTGATCTGGACCTCGGGGGTCCACTGAGAACGCTGGTTCTCATTGAAGCCGCCGGCGCTGGTGCCATAGGGGATGGAGACGGCCTCGTCGTTGTCCACCCACTTCATGATGTCGTAATGCTGGAGGAACTTGGTGGGCAGCATCTGGTTGTACAGGTTGTCGATGAAGAGCTCATACTCCACATCGCCCTGCCAGCCCTCAAAGCCCTGCATCACGGGGCCGCCCAGCAGGGGGGCGTTGGAGGCGCCGCCGTAGGTGGGGAAGTCGGGCGGGAAGGAATCCTTATAGCTGTTGAGCATGAAGCGCATGATCTCGCTGTTGAGCTTGCCCTTCTGGTCGTAGCCGCCGTAGGCAAAGTCGGTGACCCAGTGCTGGAAGGTGGAATCCCACTCGTTGGCATAGCCCCACTCATGGACAATCCGCCACTCGTTGCTGGTGATCTCGTTGGAGAGCTTGCGGGTCTGCCAGGCGTCCTCGGTGCCGGAGGTGTTGTTGCCCCACACGTCCACGTAGACGTAGTCCAGGTTGTTCCCAACCAGCTCATAGAGCTTGTCGAAACGCTCGTTCCGGTTGCCGGAGGCCAGGTCATAGACGCCGTTGATGCCAATGCCCTGATCCAGCCAGTTCCAGCCGTAGCTGAGCAGCTGGCCGTTGCGCTTGACCATATCCTCGCTGAAGGCGTCCGCCTCAGGATAGAACTCGCTGGCGTTGACGTGGATACCGAACTCAGCGCCGTACTCGTGGCCCTCGATCAGCATGGTGAGCATGTCCTCCACGCCGCCGATGCGCTCGCCGATGTCGTAGTAGTCGGGATGGCCGGAGTCGTGGCCCTCATTGGCGTAGCCCTTGAGGAGCACGGACTGACCCAGGCCGTCGGAGTGGAGGGCCACCCGCTTGACGTTGTCAAGAGCGGTGAGGAAGGGGTTGGGCGCCTCACTCTGGAAGTTCATGGAGATACGGGTGGTGACCAGATCACGCACGCTGTCGCTGTAAGCGGGGATGTGGATGATCTCCTGGTCGCGGGCGGCGATGGCGCCATCCTGCCAGTCCACCATGTCGTCGTCGTTCTGGTCGCCGGTGATGACCACCTTCACGTAGGGCATCTCGTCAATGCCCTCACGGATGCCCACTACCTTCTCCTCATCGGTCAGGTTGGCATAGGAGGCCTGAGTGGCGTCGCTGCTGCTGATCTTGCGGTCAAGATACCACAGGGAGCTGCCCACGCCCACGGTCTTGTAAGCGCCGCGGTCCTGAGCGGTGACAGTCAGGCGGTAGTTGTTGGAACCAGCCGCGCCGCTGCCGGCGTCGGAGTTGCTGGAGATACCGGCGCTCAGCTCGCTGTTGGACACGAAAGCGTACATATAGCCCTGGTTGTTCAGACTGTTCACGTTCAGATTGCCGTCCACAGTGACGAAGGTGTCGCCGCTCTGGATGGTGCTGCTGCCCAGACGGGCGGCGGCCAGCTCGGCGTCGGCCTGGTTGCTGCGGACAGAAATCAGGCTGTGGTTGGGGAACTCGATGCTCTCAACAGGGTGGTTGACCTTGTCGGCGGTCTCGCCGTAGGTCAGACCGGTGATGTTGAGGGTCAGGGTGTTGTCCTTCGCCACCATCTCGGCGGTGATGACCGCGTCGATGCTGTTGGCCTCGTCCTTGAGGGTCATGGTGTAGGTGATCTTGCTGCCGTCCACCTGAGAGGTCACAGCGGGCTTCACGGACACGCCGTTGATCTTCACGGTGTCCAGGGGGGCAACCTGGCCGTAGAAGGTCTTGCCGTCATTGGCGCCCTTCATGTTGTACTGGATAACACGGGGGAAGGCGGTGTCCACCACAACGTCCATGGCGTCGGTGCTCAGGGTGGCGGTGGTAACCTCCAGCTTGGTCAGGGTCACGCTCACACCGGACACGTCGCCATCAGTGACGGTCACTTTCTGAGTGGCGTCCTGATAGCCGTCGGCGGTGATGGACAGCGTGTATTCACCGGCAGTAAAGCCCTCAAGGGTGAATTCGCCGCTGGCGTTGGTCACAGCCTGCTTGCCGTTGAGGGTGACCACCGCGTTCTCCACTGCGCCGTCCTCATCGCTGACAGTGCCGCTGATGGAGTAGCTATCCACCTTGACCTGGCCGGTGTAGTGGATATTGCTGACATAGTAGTCGGTGGCGGTGCCGCTCCATGCGCCGGCCTTGAAGCCCACACGGCCCACATTGGCCTCGTCCACCACGATGCTGGAGAAGTCCAGGGGCATCTCAGCAAACAGGTCCTGACCGTTTACCGTAGCCTTGGTGAGGGAGCTGCCGGTCCACTCCAGGCGCAGGGTGGCCTTGGTACCGGCAGCGGGGGCGGCCACGCGGGTGCCCTGATACCAGGGGTTTCCGGGTGCGCCGTACTTCTGCCAGAACCAGCCGCCGGAATCTGCGCCGATAAAGAGCGCCTTACCGGGGTTCTCATAGTTCAGATAGATGCCGAAACGGCTGTCATTAGGGGCCTGAGTGGGTTCAAAGGTGACCTCCAGGAAAGCAGTGCCGTCAGCACCCACGCCCTTCAGCGCAGCGGACATGGTCTCGTCAATAAAGACTGCAGGGTACTGATCAGGATTGGAATCACTGTTGCCGTTGGTCTTGTCCGCCTTCAGGTGGCGCTTGCCGTTTTCAATCTGGCAGACAGCGCCGCTTCCCTTGACGGTAGCCTTGTCCTGAGACCACACATCGTGGATGGCGCCGTCGGCCACGCCCACATCGGGGTCCTCAGGCTCGGACACCTCATTGGAGACCACGAAGTAGTTGATCTCAGCCTGATGCTTATTCTCAGAAGACAGGCCGGCATCTTCGTTGGCACGGTCGGTAAAGGTGAGCACCAGGGTATGCTCTCCATTCTCCAGGCCGGTCACCTCGTAGACCAGCTGCTCATTGCCATTATTTCCATCGCCGTAGAAGTCCACATCGACCGCCTCTCCGTCATCCACGACGGCGGTCATGATGGGACCGTTGAATGCCTTCTTGCCGTACACGGCAATGCCGGTACCGGTGAAGGCCACTGTCACAGTGGAATCAACATTGTTTCCGAAGTGAGTAGTTGCGCCGGATTCGTTGTCATAGGTCCAAGTACCCCAGTCTCCTTCAGACCAGACAACCGCCTCGTCCGAGTCCTCAATGCGCTGGTCAGCCCGTTCCAGAGTCAGATTTACCTCTGAAGCGGACTCCGCCGCATCGGCGGAGAGCTCCGCGTCTGCTGCACCGGCCGGTATCATACCGCCCAGCATTCCCAGACAGAGGAGCAGTGCGATGGCTTTCTTTGTTTTCATCTTGAAACTTGCCATACTGATTCTCCCTTCCTTTATAATATATAGGATAAATATCCTTACCCCCAAAAATAAAACCTTTTCTTTCCCATAGATTTTACAGGTCTTTCTTACCAGAAGACCGGCTCCAGCGGTCTATGTGGTTGGAGCCGGTCCTCTGTCTCTGTCAGGCCTTTGTTACTGCTGTACAGGAGAAATATTTCGCTGTCAAATTTCGTACCACTTGATCTCGTTGGCGGCCAGGTCCAGGTGGAAGCTGGAGCCGTCGCCCTTGTAGACCGTGGTGCTCTGGGGCTCGTAGGTGTTGTTGACCACGCAGTACTTGCCGTTGGCCACGAAGGCGTGGACCTCCACGTTGAAGTTGCTGGAGAACCACTTGTTCAGGTCCTCCTCACCGTGGGCAGACCACAGGATGGAGCGGTACAGCACGCGGCTGTTCTCGAAGGTGTAGGGCAGGCCGGAGATGTACACGCAGCGGCCGGCGCCGTAGTTGTGGACGGCCATCTGCACTTCCTTCTCACGCTGCACCAGAATCTCGGTACCTTCCAGAGCGTAGATGCTCTTCTTGCCCTCGCCGAAGTCCATCTCCTTGGTGCAGTCGGCCAGGATGAAGTGGTCGGGATGCTCGTCCCAGTTGTACTTGTCGTAGTTCAGGGTGAAGCCGGTCTCCTTCTCCACACCCAGGGCGCCCGCCAGCTGGAGGTAGCGGCCCTGGTACTGGTGGCCGGAGGGCTCGCCCACGCCGATGAAGCCGCCGCCGTTCCAGATAAAGCCGCGGATGGCAGCCGTCACAGCGGGGTCCTCCCACACGGCGCCGCCGGTGTGGGCCGTGTCGCCGTCGCCCACGTTGATGATGACGTCGATGTTGTCCAGAATGGAGGGGTCGTTCTTCACGTCGTCGAAGCTGATGAACTTTACGTCAAAGGGGGCGCCGGACAGGGCCTCGATGACGCCGGCGTAGGAGTAGTTCTGCTTCTGGTACAGAGCGTGGTGCACCATGTGGCAGCCCCAGGAGCGCATCTTGCCCCAGCTGTTGAGCACGGCCACGGTCTTGATGCAGTAGGGAGTGGTGCCCTTGATGTTGGCGTACAGCTCACGGAACTCGTTGCACACGCTCTCCACGTAGTCGATGAAGTCGGGGAACTGGCAGGCCAGCTTCAGGTAGCCGCCGTAGCCGATGCGGTCGATGGGCTTGCGCAGGATGGCACGCCGGGCAGTTACCCAGTTCTCCTTGGCCTCCTTCACAGGGTCGCCGCCCTCGTGGAAGGTGTCGGGGAAGAAGTAGGGCAAGAAGCGGCCCTCGGTGTACTTCACGCCGGGGATGTCGCTGATGAGGCGGAGAGTGGATCCGTTGCCCACGCTGCCCACCACCGCGTCCAGACCGATGGTCTTGAACTCGTCCATGAAGGGCTCGGTGCCAATCCAGTGGTCGCCCAGGAACATCATGGCTTCCTTGCCCAGCTCGTGGGTGATGTCCACCATCTCCTTGGCCAGCTTGGCCACCTCACGGCGCTGGAAGGCCTGGAAGTCCTTGAACTCCTTGCTGGGCACACGGTACTGGTTGTTGTAGTAGCCCTGGTCGATGATGTACTCGGGGCGGAACTTGTAGCCAACTTCCTTCTCGAACTGCTCCAGGATATAGGGGGACACGGAGGCGGAGTAGCCGTACCAGTCCACGTACCGCTCACGCTTGAGCTCGTCAAACATCAGGGTGAACTGGTGGAAGAAGGTGGTGTAGCGGATGACGTTCACGTAGGGGTGCTCGGCGATGAACTTGCGCAGGCGCTCCATGGTGAACTTGTGGGTCTTGGGCTGGCGCACGTCGAAGGTGATCTGGTGCTCGAAGTTCTGCCAGTTGTTGGTCACGGCGTTGTACATGTGGACGGGGTCCCAGATGAGGTAGGCCAGGAAGCTCACCGTGTAGTCGTGGTACTTCTCCACGTTCTTGATGACCACACAGCCGGTGCTCTCGTCGTAGTCCCAGTCGGCGGTGTCCACAATCTCGCCGCTGGTGCGGTCAATGACCTCCCACCAGCGCTTGATGTCGTCCCGGGTGTTCACCATCATCAGCTCGTCGCTGATGCCCTTCATCAGGGGGATGGACAGGGTGTCCTCCACGGCGGGGTAGAACCCGGTCATGATGTAGCACTGCTGCACCTCGTCGGGGTTGGCCTTGGCCCAGGCGTTGTCCTTACGGGTGGTGTAGTAGGTGGAGTACACCTTGGCGTCCACTCTCTTGAGGGCCTCGGGGTAGTCGGTGCCGTCGCAGTCACGGATGGCGTCCGCGCCCCAACGCTTGAGTATCTCCAGGGTCTCAGGCACCACGTCCACGTCCGTGGGGATGGTTACCCGCCCGTGCTTCCGATCAAACTCGTTCATGTTCTTCCTCCGCTTATTTGGATTTCTTGGTCTTGTCCTTGGGCTCCTCGAAGGGCTTGTTATACAGCAGCAGGGCCGTCAGCAGCAGCACCAGGCCCACCAGCATAATACCCAGACCGGCCAGCTGTCCGGTCATCTTCCAGCCGCCGATGACCAGCGCCAGGCCGGCCACCACGAAAATCGCAATCAGACTTACCCGCAGGGGCATGTGCTCTTTCCAGAATTTCATATGCTCACCTTAACCTTTCAGTCCGCCCACGGTCATGCCCTGAATCAGCTTCTTCTGCACGCAGATGTACAGAATCAGCGTGGGCAGCATGACCATCACCAGGCCGGCGTACATGATGCCGTACTGCGCCGCAGACTGCTGGGCCTGCATCAGGTTCAGCAGGCCGACGGGCAGGGTCTTGGCGCCGTTGGCGGAGCTCATCAGGGTCATGGAGATGATGTACTCGTTCCAGAAGGACAGGAAGTTAAAGAGGATGATGGTCACGATGGAGGGCTGGGCCATGGGGAAGATGATCTGAATCATGGTCTTGCCGTAGCCGGCGCCGTCGATGTAGGCGGCCTCCTCGTAGTCGTGGGCCAGGGTGGCGAAATAGCCGGACAGCAGGTAGATGGTGAAGGGCAGGGCGGTGGCGGCGTACACGATGGCCAGCACCACGATGTTATTGAGCAGGAAGCCGCTGCCGAAAATCTTCTTCAGAAAGGTGTCGCCGTCACGCAGCATCAGGAAGATGGGCACCACGATGTAGTTGACGTTGATGAACAGACCGGCCATGAAGGCGGTGTTCAGGAACTTCCGGCCGCGGAAGTGGAAACGGGACAGGCAGTAGGCCGCGGGCAGAGCCACAACCAGCAGGATGGCCAGGGCCAGCACGGTCACAATCACGGAGTTGAGCATGTAGTCGCCCATCTTGGCCGTGTTCCACGCGTCCACGAAGTTCTGCCAGTGGAAGCCCAGAGGCAGGGACCAGGGATTGCCGTAGAACTCGCTGTTCTGCTTGATGGACGCCATGAACACCCACGCCACAGGCACCAGGATGCACACGGCCAGCGCAATCAGCACAACATAGATAAAGATTTTATAGATTCTCTCGCCAGCACTTTTTTCTTTCATCACAGTCCCTCCTCTCTTAGAATTCCAGCGGCTTACGCTTGGTCGCACGGTTCACCAGGGCCGACAGGGCGAAGGAGAACAGGAAGACCACCACGCCGATAGCCATGGAATAGCCATACAGGCCGGCGTCCTTCTGTCCGTACATGTAGCTCAGGGCCACCTCGCTGGCGCCGTTGGGGCCGCCGGAGGTCATGGCCTTGACGAACAGGAAGGCCATGTTGATGGTGGAGATGATGAAGAAGGTCAGGGTGGTGCGGATGTTGGTCCAGATAAGAGGTATGGTGATCTGGAAGAACTGCTTGACACGGCCGGCGCCGTCCAGGCTGGCCGACTCATACAGGCTCTGAGGCACGCTGGCCATGGAAGCCATGTACATGACCATGTAGTAGCCGATGGCCTGCCACACCATGGCGATGATGATACTCACCATAACCAGGGGTGCGTCCTTCCAGAGAACAGTCACGGTTTGACCGGTAATCATGGACAGCAGGCTGTTGAGCATGCCGTTCTCGGGCTTGTAGATAGCGGAGAAGATACCGGAGATAACGACCACGGAGAGGATGTTGGGGATGTAGAAGATCACGCGGAAGACGTTCTTGCCCTTGACATTCTCACGGGTGAGGATTCCAGCGAACACCAGCGCGAAGGCAAAGGTCACCATGGTAACCACCACGATGAGGAGGATGGTGTTCTGCATGGAGCGGATGAACAGAGAGTCGTTGATGAGTGCCTTGAAGTTGGCAAGACCCACAAAGGTCTCGGTGGGGGAATAGGCGCCTCTCTCAAAGAGAGACATGCGGAAAACGTTGATGGTGGGAACAATCATGAAGATGACGAAGAGGATCACTGCGGGGGCCACGCACAGCGCAACAAAACGGCTGCGCCCCTTGTTCTTTTTCACACGCTCAGCTCCTTTCTGCGCCGGCTTTGGCCGGATACGCGGGGACACACACATATAACAAGTATATCAGGGAGCAAAAGGGACGATGAGCAGCCTGCTACTCATCGTCCCCCCTGCTGTCCTGAATACTGGTTATTCAGTTTATGACTTCGGGTCTTAAATTACTGGATATTGGCGCGCATCTGGTCGCTGGCGGCCTTGATGCTGTCGATCCACTCCTGCTCGGTCATGGAGCCGGAAACCAGGGAGTTCACGGGGTCGAAGAAGACCTCGCGGACGGTGCCCAGACCGGCCACGGACTTGTAGGAGGCGAAGGAACCCAGAGCGGCCTTGGCGCCGTCATCATAGATGCCGTAGAAGATCTGGTTGTCGCCAGACAGCTGGTCCACGATGCCGGTGACAGGCTGAGCGGCGCCGGCGGCGGCGAACAGGTCAGCGGCGGTGTCGCTGTACATGAAGGCGATGAACTGCTTGGCAGCGTCGACGTGCTCAGCGCCGGCAGGGATCCACATCTGCTCGAAGAAGGTGTAGCTGTAGCGGTCGCCGCCCTCGGTCAGAGCGGGCAGAGCGGTCATGCCCCACTCGAAGCCGTCAGCGCGGGGAGCCTCAGCCATCTCGCCCACGATCCAGGTGCCGTTGGGCATGAACAGGGCCTTGTTGTCCAGCACCAGCTGCTGGTTCTGGGTGAAGTCCTGGTCGTTGGCCTGGGCGGGAGTGATGGGGTTGGTGTAGGTGGCCAGCTTGGCGACGGTGTCGAAGGCCAGCTTGGCAGCGTCGGTGTCCCAGATGCCCTCAGCGTAGTGGGTAGCGTCGAAGAAGAACTCCTCGCCGCCGGCCTCGTACATCAGAGCATAGAAGAAGGCGTCAAAGTAACCGGTGGTGGGGTAAGTAAACAGAGAGATGTCCTCAGCAGCGGCCTTGTCGCCCAGCTCCCACATCTCGTCCCAGGTGGTGGGAACCTCCCAGCCCTTCTCCTCGAACAGGCCCTTGTTGTAGAACAGGCCGCAGGGGGAGTAGAACATGGGGGCCAGGTAGGTCTTGCCGTCAGCGTAGGGGTTGGTGATGGAGCTGTCGTTGACGAAGCCGGGGATGATCTTCTCGCCCACGGTCACGTCCTCCCCGGGAACGGTCATGGAGAGCACGTCGGTGATCTCGGCGATGTTGTGGTCCTTGATGAACTGCTCGGTCAGGCCAGCCTCACGGCCGGTGGCCAGGTGAATCACGTCGGGGTACTCGCCGCCCTGCATGGCGGGGCCGATGACGTCCTCCAGCTTCTTGTCCACAGTCAGCTCGACCTGGATGCCGGTCTGCGCGGTGAAGGCGTCGGCGACCTGCTGCCACACCTCGGTGCCGTAGCTGGTCTCGATGGCGGCCACCTTGATGGTCTCGCCGGTGGTCTCGCCGCCGGACTGGCTGCCGCTGGGAGCGGGGGTGTTGCTGGCGCCGCCGGGAGTGCTGTTGGAGCAGCCGGCAAGGAGCGAAGCGGAAAGCGCGAGGGTCAGGCCGAGAGCTGTGAGCTTCTTCAGTTTCATTTCCTTGTAACCTCCTAATAAAGTTTCCCTATTTGACCGTTTGTGAGGTGTTTGACCACCTCTCGATAGCTTTAGTATACAGTTTCCATTCAGGATATCAACGTTATTCTTGTCCTCAATTTTAGTTATCTTGCTTTTTAATGTATTTTTGATAGTAAGAGCAAAAATTGCCCCCTGTTTTTGTGCACAAACACAATATAGGCCAGATATACTGAACCGGTTCCACCATATGATTCAAAAAATTTAAACATTTCCAGCTGGCCTTCAAAAAATTATTTTTTCAGATTGCACAATTTCAGATCGTATTTTATAATAGTATAAGACTTGCAGCGCTTTTTGCGCAAGATTTATAAATTCACATTAAAGTGCCGAAGTGAGATGATTTTCTTGAGCAACAGCCGATACGATCTGGGGCAGGGCGGTGTGGCTCCCCTGGATCGTTCCTCTACCCGTCTTTTATATGTAAGCACCGCCAAGTACGGCGGCGACTGGCACAGCCTGCTTCATACCCATACCTGCACGGAGATCTTTTATGTGGTAGGCGGCATGGGAAAATTCCGGATTGAGGAGCTCACCCTGTCGGTGGCTGTGGATGACATGGTGATTGTCAATCCCAACGTGGAGCACACCGAGGTCAGCTTCAACGCCAGCCCCCTGGAGTACATCGTCATGGGCGTGGAGGGCCTGGAGTTTGCCGCCGGGGAAAACGGGGACGACCGGTACCGTCTGGTCAACTGCGGCGGCGGCCGGGAGGACACCCTCTATTATCTCCGGGCCATGCTCACGGAAATCGAAAACAAGGCCAGCGGCTACGACCTGGTGTGCCAGGACCTGCTGGAGGTGCTGGTGGTGCGTCTGATGCGCCGCACTGACTTCTCCCTCACCCCCGCCACGCCGGGAACCCGTACCAGCAAGGAGTGCGTCGCCGTCCGGCGGTACATCGACAGCCATTTTAAGGAGAGCCTGTCCCTGGATGTGCTGGCCGAGGTGGCCCACGTAAACAAATATTATCTGGTTCACACCTTCTCCAAAGAATACGGCATCTCCCCCATCAACTACCTCATCTCCCGGAGAATTGCCGAGAGCAAGCATCTTCTCAGCGAGACCGACCACTCCCTGAGCCAGATCTCCCACATGCTGGGCTTCTCCTCCCCCAGCTATTTCTCTCAGAGCTTCCGCAAGCTGGAGGGTGTGAGCCCTATGGAGTACCGCAGACAGTCCAAGATGTAATCACAGTCCATCCGCCGGGAGGTAATGCTTCATGCCCTTTCATCCCGTTACGCTCAACCGGCCCATCCAGGTGGACCGGGTGGTGACCGTACACTACTTTGAATATTCCAGCGACTACTATTTTGAGGGGGAATGCCATGACTTCTGGGAGTTCCTCTATGTGGACAAGGGGGAGCTGGACGTACTGGCGGGGGACCGAACCCTGCGGATGACCAAGGGCCAGTTCATCTTCCACGCCCCCGGTGAGTTCCACGCCCTGCGGGCCACCGGTACTTCGGCGCCCAACCTGGTGGTGGTCAGCTTCTACTGTGACGGTCCGGACATGGCCCGCTTTGTGGGGCGGGTGGATACTGCCGGCGACGCGGAGCGCACCCTGATGGCCCGCATCGTGGAGGAGGGCGCCGCCGCCTTCTCCACGCCCCTGGACGACCCCGCCACCACCGCCATGGAGCGCAGCCCGGACGCCCCCTTCGGCGCTGAGCAGCTGCTGGGCGCCGCCATTGAGGCCCTGCTCATCTCCCTGCTCCGCCGGGACGGCGCCGCAGCGCCGCCCCCTGCCAGCCTAATCCGCACCCGGGGCCGGGAGGAGCTCTTCGGCAAGGTGACCGACTATCTCCGGGCCAACCTGGGCCGCAGCCTCACCCTGGAGGAGGTGTGCCGGGACAATCTGGTGGGCCGCAGCCGCCTGCAGCAGCTCTTCCGGGAGCACACCGGCGGCGGCGCTATGGAGTACTTCGGCAAGCTGAAAATTGAGCGGGCCAAGGAGATGATCCGGGAGGGCAGCCGCAATTTTACCGAGATTGCCGCCGCCCTGGGCTATCAGTCCATCTACTACTTCTCCAGGCACTTTAAAAAGGTAACCGGCATGACCCCCAGCGAGTACGCCTCCAGCGTAAAGATTCTGGCAGGCAAAACCCGTCCCGGCGGCGGACGGTAACGCCTTCTGTTTTGGACGATTCTGCAAATATCGTGTACCTTACCGGAATTGACAACCCTTTTGTGTAAATATTGTGGGGAACTGTCTATTCCATTTTCCCCGCTGCACGATTACAATGAGGACAGTGAAAAACGTACGAAACCCGCAGGACAGCAACCCAGCGCGTTTTTGTGTTCAGATATTATTATAGTGGAAAAGGAGCGATTTTTATGTCTATTCTGGTCAGCGGCGGCGCCGGTTATATCGGCAGCCACACCTGTGTTGAGCTCATCGAGGCCGGCTACGATATCGTGGTGGCCGATAACCTGTGCAACTCCAGCGAGGAGTCCATCCGCCGGGTGGAGCAGATCGTGGGCAAGAAGATTCCCTTCGTCAAGACCGAGCTGTGCAATCCCGACGAGGTTGAGGCTCTCTTCAACCAGTATCCCGACATTGACGCCGTCATCCACTTCGCCGGCCTGAAGGCCGTGGGCGAGAGCGTCCAGAAGCCCCTGGAGTACTACACCAACAACCTGGTCAACTCCCTGGTGCTCCTCAACGCCATGCGCCGCCACGGCGTGAAGAACTTCGTGTTCTCCTCCTCCGCCACTGTGTACGGCGACCCCGCCTCCGTGCCCATCCGTGAGGACTTCCCCACCGGCGGCACCACCAACCCCTACGGCACCACCAAGCTGTTCCTGGAGCGCATCCTCACCGACATCTGCGCCGCCGACCACGAGCTGAACGTGGCCCTGCTGCGGTACTTCAACCCCATCGGCGCCCATGAGTCCGGCCTCATCGGCGAGGACCCCAACGGCATCCCCAACAACCTGGTGCCCTACATCGCCCAGGTGGCCGTGGGCAAGCTGGAGAAGCTCCACGTCTTCGGCAGCGACTACCCCACTCCCGACGGCACCGGCGTGCGTGACTACATCCACGTGGTGGACCTGGCCAAGGGCCACGTGGCCGCCCTCAAGAAGCTGGACACCAAGTGCGGCCTGTTTGTGTGCAACCTGGGCACCGGCAAGGGCTACTCCGTGCTGGACATCCTCCACGCCTACGAGAAGGCCTGCGGCAAGACCCTGCCCTATGTTCTGGACCCCCGCCGGCCCGGCGACATCGCCGAGTGCTACGCCGACCCCGCCAAGGCCCTCAACGAGATGGGCTGGAAGGCTCAGTACGGCATCGAGGAGATGTGCGCTTCCAGCTGGAAGTGGCAGTCCATGAACCCCAACGGCTATAAGAGCTGAGGCTCTTCCCTCCCCCATCGGGGAGATATCAGTGCGGAAATCAAGGTTTATTGAGGAGGCGTTTTGATTATGAAGAAACCTGTTCTCGTGGTCATGGCCGCCGGCATGGGCAGCCGGTACGGCGGTCTCAAGCAGCTGGACCCCGTGGGCGCCCACGGCGAGCTCATCATTGACTACTCCATCTACGACGCCAAGCGGGCCGGCTTTGAGACCGTGGTCTTTGTCATCAAGCCGGAGATCGAGGCTGACTTCAAGGCCGGCATCGGCGACCGCATGAGCAAGGTCATGGACGTGAAGTACGCCTATCAGCTCAAGGAGGACCTGCCCGAGGGTTACTCCGTCCCCGAGGGCCGTGTGAAGCCCTGGGGCACCGCCCAGGCCGCCCTGGCCGCCCGGCACGTGGTGGACGGTCCCTTCGCCGTCATCAACGCCGACGATTACTACGGTCCCGAGGGCTTCCGTGAGATCTACAACTACCTGGTGGACCACCCCGACAAGGACGGCGTGTACCAGTACGCCATGGTGGGCTACCTGCTGGAAAACACCGTCACCGAGAACGGCCATGTGGCCCGCGGCGTGTGCGTGGAGAACGAGAACCACGAGCTGCTCAGCGTCACCGAGCGCACCCGCATCGAGAAGGGCGAGACCTGCCCCCGGTACACCGAGGACGAGGGCAAGACCTGGACCGACCTGCCCGGCGACACCATCGTGTCCATGAACCTGTGGGGCTTCACCCGCAGCTACCTGGACGAGGCCTGGGCCCGCTTCCCCGCCTTCCTGGACGACGCCATCAAGAACAACCCCATCAAGGGCGAGTACTTCCTGCCCAGCGTGGTGAGCCAGCTCATCGCCGAGGGCAAGGCCCGTGTTGAGGTGCTCCGCAGCCGTGACAAGTGGTACGGCGTGACTTACAAGGAGGACAAGCCCGTGGTTGTGGCCGCTATCCGCGCTATGACCGAGTCCGGCCTGTACCCCGAGAAACTTTGGGAGGAATAAGAGACCATGGCCAATACTGCTGAGCTTCATCTTCAGGAAGCCCTGGACGCCTACGACTTCGGCGCCCCCCTGGTGGGTGCCGTCCGTTTTGGCAAGGGCCACATCAACGATACCTTCTGCGTCCACACCCAGCCTCTGGAGGGCGACTGCGTGCGCTACATCCTTCAGCGGGTGTCCAACGCCGCTTTCTCACGTCCCGACCAGCTGATGGCCAACGTGGTGGGCGTCACCGACTACCTGCGCAAGGTCATTGCCGAGGAGGGCGGCAACCCCGACCGTGAGACCCTCACCGTGCTGCGCACCCGCACCGGCGAGAGCTACTTCACCGACAGCGAGGGCCGCGCCTGGCGTGTGTTCCCCTTCATCGAGGACACCGTGTGCCTCCAGGCCGCCGAGACTCCCGAGCTCTTCGAGGCCTCTGCCCTGGCCTTCGGCCGCTTCCAGCATCAGCTGAAGGACTACCCCGCCGACACCCTGTATGAGACCATCGCCCGCTTCCACGACACCGAGAACCGTCTGGCCAACTTCAAGAAGGCCCTGGAGGCCGACGTGATGGGCCGTGCCAAGGACGTGCAGCCTGAGATCGACTTTGTCCTGGCCCATGAGGCCGACTGCTCCGTGGCCATGTCCGCCCTGCGGGAGGGCAAGCTGCCCCTGCGTGTCACCCACAACGACACCAAGCTCAACAACGTGCTCATCGACCGGGAGACCGGCAAGGGCATCTGCGTCATCGACCTGGACACCGTCATGCCCGGTCTGGCCATCAACGACTTCGGCGACTCCATCCGCTTCGGCGCCAACCACTCCGCCGAGGATGAGCGGGACCTGTCCAAGGTCAACTTCGACCTGGACCTCTTCGAGGCCTACACCCGCGGCTTCCTCACCGGCTGCGCCGGCAGCCTGACCCCCGCCGAGCTGGAGTACCTGCCCTGGGGCGCCAAGCTGATGACCCTGGAGTGCGGCATCCGCTTCCTCACCGACTACCTGGAGGGCGACCACTACTTCGCCACTCACCGGGAGGGCCAGAATCTGGACCGCTGCCGGACTCAGTTCAAGCTGGTGTCCGACATGGAGAAGGCCTGGGACGACATGGCCGCTGTGGTCAAGAAGTACGCCTGAGTTCCTTTTCAACAGAGAAATACATAACAAAAGCGCTTTCGGAGACGTTATGTTTCCGAAAGCGCTTTTTCTTATTGAAATTAACTTTACTCACGCCTGCTTTCTGTCCGGCTCCTCACCGGTCTCAGGCCGTCCACGCCGTGCCCGGAAGCGGCCCGGCGTCACACCGGTATATTTCCGGAACACCTTCGTAAAATAGCTCTGATCATCAAAGCCGCACCTGTCACAGATCTCCGCGATGGAGGCGTCCGTATCCAGCAGCATGGCCCTTCCTCTGGAGATGCGCAGAGCGGTGAGGTAGCTGTTGAAGCTCTCCCCCACCTCTTCCTTGAACACCCTGCTGAAATAGGACGGTGACAGCCCCACATGCCCTGCTGCGTCCTCCAAAGTAACTCTGTCTCGGCAGTTCCGCTTGAGATACTCAATGGCCTTGTAGATAACATCCCGGTGCTTGACCTCCACCATGGAAAACACCGCGTCCATAAAACGGTCGGTCATCCGCGTCAGCCACAGCGCCAGCTCTTCCACTGTGCGCAGGTGGTCAATCTCGCTGAGACAGCGGCTGTTCATGTCCAGAATCGTGTCCTGGTCGCCGCCGCCGTCCACCGCCGCCCGTGAGAGTACCGCCATCAGCTCCAGTGCCCTGGACCGCATCAGGCCGAAGTCTCCTCCGCTGGCAGATTGAATGTGCTCCAGCAGCTCACGGAGCAGCCGCCGTACGGTGGCCTGGTCCCCTTCTTTCACAGCCCGAACCAGCTCCCGCTCCTTGTCCATGGGGTACCGCTCCGGTGCTTCTATTGCCTTGAGCGGCTGAATATGGGCGCACTCCTCCTGCTTGCCGCTCTCTCCCACGCACACCGCTGCTGCTGAGAGCAGCGCCGCCATATGGGACAGCCGGGTGGGCTCCATGGCGGGAGAGCACTCCAGCGCGCCGCACAGCTCCGCCATCTCCTCGGGCGAAAGCCCACGCCACAGCTCAGGGTCACTGGCCAGGTAGTCCTCCACGTCCATAATCAGGGCAGGGCCGCCCACCAGCGCCCCTGCCGTCCGTCCTCCCACCTTGATGGGAGATGCAAAATAGGCCAGACCGGAAGGACAGAAATAGGTATACCGGCCGCCCTGCCGCTCCGCCTGGGCCACGCCGTACAGGTGGAGCTTGTCACAGGGAGAGGGTACGCCCCGCCGCGCGTTCAGGGCACGGCAGGCCTCGCAGCCTTCACAGCCCACCCGGGCTGTGAACAACGCTCCGCCCTCTCCGTCCAGAACAGCGCAGCTGACGCCGCAGGCGGCGGAAAAGGACTCCGCCGTCTCTCTCGCCGTCTTGAAATCAAAGGCACAGCCAGCTTCCTGGCTCCTGCACTGTTCCATGGCCGTTTCCTCCGCATGCTGTCTCTAAAGATACGCCTTTTCTGAAATTTTTCCGGCGCTTTCTTCTCGTCTCTGTCTGCATTATAGCTCTCTGCGGAGTCCCGTCACCATAAATATTCCCGTTTTAATTGGTATTTTCCCTGTCAAATTTCCGCTGTATTCCCGGCGGTGTTTTTCGTCCGTGCAGAACATGGCTCACATTTTGGAACTTTCACAGATACTGGCGGCGTATGCGTTCCAAAGTCTCTGACCGTGGGCATTGGAGATTTCAGGAATCCAGCGCTGTGTGACTTTGGCAGCGGAGGCAGGCTGTTTTTGCGCAAAATGGGGTCATATTAAGAGAGGCGAGCAGTGATGCCCGTCGGTTTTTTATTTTTTACAGAGAGGTGGTTCTATGAAGGAGGAAGAACGGGGACAGCGCCGGACGGCTGCGCTACGGCTCCTGGCTGTCTGCCTGGCGGCGGCAGGGATGCTCTCTCTCACTCCGGCACCTGCGGCGGCAGCCGGGTCGGGAGAGACAGCCCTGGAGGCCTGGAGTCTTGGCGGCGAAGCGCAGTCGTCCGCTGAAACGGTGCGTACGGTGATCCCGCTGGGCCGCGCGGTGGGCATCAAGCTCTTCTCCGACGGCGTTCTGGTGGTGGGGCTGTCGGAGATCTCCACCCAGCAGGGCGCCCAGGCTCCTGCCAAGGACTGCGGCCTGCAGGAGGGAGACATCATCACCCACATCAACAGCGAAGAAGTAGACACCATTGAAGAGGTTCGGGAGATACTCCAGGAGGTAGGAGACAGGCAGATGAGCATCCGCTGCCTCCGGGGTGAAAAGCAGCTCCAGATGACCGTCCAGGCCGTCCAGTGCAGCACCGACGGCACCTACAAGCTGGGCGCTTGGATTCGGGACTCCATGGCAGGCATCGGCACCATGACCTTCTACGACCCGGACACCGGCGTGTTCG
The DNA here is from genome assembly GCA_902362925.2 of Clostridiales bacterium. Lineage (GTDB taxonomy): Bacteria > Bacillota > Clostridia > Oscillospirales > Oscillospiraceae > Pseudoflavonifractor. The sequence goes on from CABIYL020000022.1 coordinate 27,540, forward strand.
GCGCTCTGGGCCACGGTATCAGCGACGTGGACACCGCCCAGCTGATGCCGCTGTCCTCCGGGTCCATCATGTACGCCGAGGTGACCGATGTAAAGAAGGGCCAGTCGGGCAATCCCGGTGAGCTCCACGGAGCCTTTCAGGTCTCCCAGGACATGGGCGTGCTCTACGCCAACACCCAGCGGGGCATTTTTGGCCACCTGACCGACCAGGACATGACCCAGGGCATTGAGCCGGTGGAGCTGGCCACCCGGGATCAGGTGCAGGTAGGCGAGGCCACCATTCTCTCCAATATCGCCGGTGACCAGGTGGAGGAGTACACGGTGGAGATCACCCGCATCTACCCCGAGAATGACGACGACCCCCGGAACATGATGATCAAGGTCACGGACTCCCGGCTGCTGGAGACCACCGGCGGCATTGTACAGGGTATGAGCGGCAGTCCCATTATCCAGAATGGCAAGCTGGTGGGCGCGGTGACCCATGTGCTGGTCAACGACCCCACTCAGGGCTACGGCATCCTGGCGGAGAACATGCTGGAGGCCGCGCAGCAGCAGTAAATCCAAAGCAGAATAGGCTTGTAAAGAGGAATAGCCAGCCGCGGAACCAAGGTTCCGCGGCTGGCTATTTTTTCAGAAAATCAATCTGCGGTATCAGACATGGCTCTGTACAGCCGGTCCATTTCTCTGTGAATGTGCTCCACTTCCCGGCCCTCTGTGATGTTCCATTCGGTTTTCAGAATTTCCAGCTGTTCTTTCAGGCTCTCCACCGCTTCGGCGTACCTTCCCTGTATCTCATAGATGTGGGCGGCGGTCATCTGGGCGTCCGTGTACTTGGGGGACGGCTGCAGCTCCTGGGCACGCTTATAGTACCGGATTGCCTCGTCATAGCGGCAGGCGTATGCCATGGCGTCGGCCATATTGGCAAAGGCCAGCCAGTCGCCGCTGTAATCCTCCAGCATCCGGCGCCAGATGGCTTCCGCCTTTTGATGGTCGCCTCTCTGCCAGGCGATTTTCCCCTGATAGTAAGGGACCCGGCAGCTGTCATCCAGCTGTCTCACGGTTTCCCAGACTTTCTCAGCCTCCTCCAGGCGGCAATCCGCAATCAGCTCCTCCAGCAGCCACAGGTATCCGCCCAGATAGTTGGGATTTTTCCCCACAAACTGCTGATAGTAGGCGATGCGTCTGCTGTGGTTTGCCCAGTCCCAGTCCGGGATAGAGCCTTCCTGAGCCCGCTGCAGATTGTTGTGATTTTCCTTCACGGTGGGCGCCAGCTCCAGCGCCTCCTTTGCATAAAATTCCGCCGCTCTCCTCAGCTCATCGGCCTTGTGGTTGAACAGGCTGGACAGCAGCCGCAGGGCATCGCTTTTGCGCTCCTTCTCCCCCAGCTTTCCCTTCAAAAACGCCTCAGTCTGGCGGAATTCTTGGGCGCTCAGCGCTTCCTGCATCTCAAGCATGTGCTCAATCCGCTCAAACCGGGCCTGCTCCGACAGGTCAAAGAGGTCGTCAATGGTGCAGCCGAAGTAGACCGCGATTTCCGGCAGCAGCAGAATATCCGGCATGGAGGTTCCGTTCTCCCACTTACTCACCGTCTGGCAGGAAATATGCAGCGTTTTGGCCAGGGTCTCCTGGGTAACGCCTTTTTGCAGGCGAAGCTGTTTGATTTTGTTTCCAAGTTCTGCTCTCATAGTGGCTTCTCTCCCATACTCGTCTCTGATGTTATGAAAAATCATGACAGCGGCCGCTTTCTGAGCCTATTATACCGGCTGACAGTCCGGGTATCAATCACGGGAAAGGAGAGCGCTGTTACGAAAACGGAGAGCTGTTCTGTGCTGCCCCGATTGACCGAATATGTGGTGCATGTTATAATATGGAAAATATTATGTAAAGTCAGGTTATGGGAGGGAGCCATTATGAGCCAAGCCAAGCTGTCCATCTACCTCTGCCGCCTGCTGCGGCACGCCCCTGAGGACGCCGGTCTGGACATGGACGTCCACGGCTGGGTCAGCACCCAGCAGCTCATCGACAATGTCAACAAGGCCGGCCGCTACCGCCTCACCATGCCCCAGCTGGAGCAGCTCGTGGCAACCGACAACAAGGGCCGCTACCGCTTCAGCCCGGATAAGAGCAGAATCAAGGCCTGCCAGGGCCACTCCATCCCCTGGGTGGAGCCTGAGCTGACACCTGCCGCTCCGCCCGCCTACCTGTACCACGGCACCACGGAGCGGGCCTGGAGCGCCATCCAGGACAGCGGATACATCTCCAGAATGTCCCGTCACGCGGTCCACATGCAGGCGGAGGAGTCCAAGGCCTGGCAGTCCGCCTGCCGCTGGCGGCAGGCTCCTGTGGTGCTGAAAATTGACGCCCAGGCCATGGCTACCGACGGCATCCCCTTCGGCGTGTCCGACAACGGCGTGTGGTGCACGGAGCAGGTGGACCGGAAGTACGTCTGCGACGTGCTGCGGCCGTTTGCCTGAGCGGCTGAATCCGCCCTTTTCTCCCCTGTGTCCCGTCCGTTCGACTTTTGCGGTCGAGAAGAGTCGAATCGTTTTTATCCATTTATTTCCATTTTCCTCTTGCACTCGCTGTCTATTTATGGTAAATTATAGCCAACCGGTAATGACATCTGGCCCGCGGCGCTATCTCATCAAGCTCACGCTTGGAAAGGACGAGGACATGGACAACAAAATCAGGATTTTGACTGCGGACGCGGGAGAGGAATTCCGCAGTCTGCTCAACGACGCGCTCAGCGAGGAGCCCGATATGGAGGTCATCGCCTCCACTGGGGACGGACAGGAGGCCATTCGCCTGGCAAAGGAGCTGGTGCCGGACGTGGTGGCCATGGACCTGGTCCTCACCCGGATGGACGGGTTGGAGGTGCTCTCCGAGCTGTCCGCTCTGACGCCCAGACCCCGGGTGCTGGTTATCTCCAGCTTTGCCAGCGGTGCGGTGGCCACCCACGCCGCCTCGGCCGGCGCGGATTACTATCTGATGAAGCCCTGCCGTATGACCACCGCCGCCGAGCGCATCCGCCAGCTGGCCGCACTCAGCCAGTCTGGCCAGGAGGAAGCCGCCCAGCCGGCCGCCAAGGAGCAGAGCCTGGAGAGCACGGTCACCTCTATCATACATGAGATCGGCGTTCCCGCCCATATCAAGGGCTACCAGTACCTGCGGGAGGCCATTATCATCGCCGTCCAGGACATGGACGTGATCAACGCCGTCACCAAGGTGCTCTATCCCGAGGTGGCCAAGCGGTTCAACACCACCGCTTCCCGAGTGGAACGCGCCATCCGCCACGCCATCGAGGTGGCCTGGGACAGGGGCGACCTGGAGACCCTCCAGAAGTATTTTGGCTACACCGTCTCCAACGCCAAGGGAAAACCCACCAACAGCGAGTTCATTGCCATGATCGCTGACCGGCTTCAGCTCCAGCAGAGGGAAAAATAATTTTTTCGCTGTTTTGAGCAAAATATGCCCGCTCTTCCGGTTCTATCCGGCAGAGCGGGCATATTTTCTATGTTTTTATTCTCTTTTCAGCAAGAACAACTCCAGGCTGCCCAGCCAGCGCAGTGCTCTTTCCCGCTGGTGCTCGGCATCCACGGACTCCTCAATGCTCCAGGCGTAGTTGGCGCCCAGCTTTGTGATGGTGAGCTGCTCCCAGAAGGCAGCCTTGTCCACATCCGGGCGGAATTCCCCGGTCCGGATGCCCAAATCGATGATACGGGAGACATGCTCCTCAGGCAGATCGGAGCGGCTGTGCTCTTGGGTGATGCCTGTGCGCAGCATGCCCTCCTGATAGGCGCGGCTGAACATCCGGCCGTACCGGATCACCTGGTCCACATAAATTTCAACGTATTGCCTGTAAAGCTCCCGTGCGCTGTGTATGCTGTCATAGTCCAGCTCCTCATTGAGCCGCTGATACAGGGTCTCATTGAACTCGGAGGCCAGGTAGTAGACGATGTCCTCCTTGGAATTATAGTATACATAATACGTGCCCTTGGACACCCCGCACTCGGCACAGATCTGGTTGACCGACACGCCGCTGTATCCCCGCTGTCCGATGAGCTCCACAGCCTTCTCCATCAGCCTCCGCTTGGTCTCCTGGGCCTTGAGCGCGCGGCGTTCCATTCCCTTTGCCATAGTTACCTCCTAATTTGTTGCGCCATATCCGCCCAGCCGGACCGATATGGTATAGCATACCACAGCCGGACCGAAAAGGAAACCCCGGCCCCACAGCTCACCTTCCGCTTCCATTTACAGAAAAGAGGCCTGCCTCCTTTGGGGAGACAGGCCTCTTGTATTCCGCAGGCGGATTACTGGTTCAGGTCGTAGCCGATGATGTCCGCCACAGCCTGCATGGAGGCGTCGTGGTCGGTCCACTCGTCGCTGACCTTCTCGCCGGTCAGAGCCTCGGTGATGCTCTCAGCGGCAGTCTTGCCGGAGAGGAAGGAGAAGCTGCTGGCGCAGCCGCTGTCCAGGAAGTTGTAGTGCTCAGCGTAGAAGCCGCCGGCGTCAGCGCCGATGCAGTACAGACCGGGGATGACCTCGCCATCCTCGCTGATGACCTCCATCTTCTCGTTGATCTTCACGCCGCCGATGGTGGTCAGCATGCCGCCCACCATCTTCACCGCGTAGTAGGGGCCCTCGCCGAAGGCGATCAGGCTCTCGGCGGCCTTGCCGAAGTCGGGGTCCTCGCCGTTGGCGCAGTAAGTATTGTAGGTCTCCACGGTGGACACGAAGGTCTCAGCGGGCACCTCCATCTGAGCGGCCAGGTCCTCCAGGGTATCGGCCTTGAGGACAAAGCCCTTCTCCACTGCCGCGTCCAGAATCTCCTGGAGGCCCTCAATGGGGGCGTTGGTGGAGGGAGTGAAGCAGGTGCCGGCCAGGGTGTTGTTGGTGCTCATAAAGTCGATCATGGACTGGTCCAGAATGCTCCAGTAGAAGCCGTGCTCCTGGTCACAGGCCAGCATGAAGCCGCCGCTCTCGTTGGAGAAGCGCTCGCCGCTGTTGTTGACCCACAGGTAGCCCTGGTAGCCCACACGGTGGACGGGGGAGTCAATGGCGCAGCCGGGCACGGTGGTCAGGCTGTAAGCCACCCACTCCTGTCCGAACTTTGCGGCGCCCACGTCCCAGCACATCTGGATGCCCTCGCCCATGCGGCCGCCGGTGCCGCCGGCCTTCAGGTTGCCGCCGGAGGTGGAGGCGTCGGCCTGGTTCTGGCCCACGTACTCGGCCAGCATCTCCTCGTTGTCCACGAAGCCGCCGGTGGCCACGATGACAGACTTGGCGTTGACGGTGACCTTGTCGCCGGCAGCGGTCTCGGCGTTGACGCCCACGCACTGGCCGTTCTCATCCATGATCAGGCTCTTGCCGGTGGTGTTGAGCAGGGTGGTGACGCCCAGCTCGTTGCACTGGCCCTGCAGCCGCACGGCCACACCGGGACCCTCGCCCTCCAGCATCAGCCAGGTGGAGGTGTTGGGGCCGCGGAAGGAGTCATAGGCGGCCTCCACGTTGTTGCCCAGGCTGATGATCCAGTTGGTGGAGGTGCCCACGTTGTTCATGAACAGCTTCACAATCTCGGGATTGCTGTTGTTGTGGTTGTGGTTCATGTGGTACTCATAGCCCTCTTCAGGGGTCTGAGTCTGCATGTCGAACATCACGTCGCCGATGGAGTTGAGGGAGTAGTGGCACTCGGTGCCGTACAGGGCGCCGCCGGTCACGTTGCGCTTCTCCATCATGACCACGTTCAGTCCCAGCTGGGCGGCGCGGACAGCGGCGGCCAGACCGGAACCGCCGGCGCCCACGATGGCCACGTCGCAGTCATAGGTGGCGTCGCCGGTGGACTCAGGCTTGCTGGTGGCGTCGGTCATAAACTCGTCCACAGAGGCGCCGGCCTGCTCGATACAGCCCTTGACGGCCTCGATGATGCCGTTGCAGGCCAGGGTGCAGGTGGCGATGGTGTCGATGTTCACGCTCTGATTCTCCACAATCCGGTCGGGGATCATGTTCAGGGCGGGTGCGGCGATGGTGGGGGTCTCCTTCTCGTCGGTCACCTCAACGCTGGTGATGCGGCCGTTCTCAAAGGTGGTTTCCACATAGATAAAGTCGTTTCTGCCGGAGCCGAAGTCGGTGTAGGTGCCGTCCTTGGCGCTGCTGAAGGGCTCCTCAGCGGTCTGGGACGGGGTCGGGGTGGTCTGGGGCGCGCTGGCGCTCCCGGTGGGCTCGGCGTTCTCCTGGCCGCAGGCCGCCATGGCAAACAGCATGGCACCTGCCAGCAGCGCGCAGAGCAGTTTCTTGGCGCGTTTCATCTTCTGGTCCTCCCATTTCTTTCTCTTTCCGATTGCTTACTTTAGGTCACTGACCGTTGGTAAGTAATCTTTGTCTTTATTTTAACAGTTAATTTTCTATTGTCAATAGTTTGTCAAGTTCTCTCTTTTCCCCCGTTTTTATGTCGTATTATTAATAATTTCCACTTTTTCTTTCTCTATTTCAGAATATTACGAAGAAGAAATTCTTTTTTGCGAAAACGAAAATTTTTACCCGGTTATTTTTTTACACAGAAACTGTCACGCTCTGTAAAGTGCCCTGTCTGCCATGCAAATTCTTCCCCCGCTCACACAGTTTTCACATTTTTCCATTGAAGCGCTCTCACTTCCGGCTGTTTCCACCATTTTATTTTTGTTTTCCTATCAGAATCGTATAAAATCTCTGTTGTCAACCGTGCGCCAATGTTATATACTTTTTCTACATTAATTTTATAATTGTATGTCTGAAAGGAGCTCCAAGCTATGAGCGAGACCGGCGCACAGCCCGGGGTTTGGATTGCCCGCCCCTTCGGTACCACCAGCACAGGTGAAGCCGTCACCTGTTACCGCATTGAGAATTCCTCCGGCGCTTGGGTAGAAGTTCTGGACTATGGCTGCACGCTGCGCGGGATTGGTGTTCCGGACAAAAGGGGCCAGATTACCGACGTTCTCCTGGGCTATGACCGTATCGAGGACTATGAGGCCGGCGACGCCTATCTGGGCGCTGTCATCGGCCGCTGCGCCGGGCGCATCGCAGGCGCCAAGATAACCCTGGGCGGCAAGACCTATCCCCTCTCCGCCAACTGCGGCGACTACCAGCTCCACGGCGGCGTCCGTGGCTTTGACCGGCACATCTGGGCCGCCAAGGTACGGGGCGGCAATCTGGTGTTCCGCCGCCGCTCTCCCGACGGCGAAGAGGGCTACCCCGGCAATCTGGAGGTCTCCGTCTCCTTTGCCTGGAGCAACAGCAACACCCTCTCCATGGAGTTTACCGCCTTTGCCGACCAGGACACCGTGGTCTCCCTTACCAACCACCCCTATTTCAACCTGAACGGCGCCGGTGCGGGCACCATCGACAAGCACACCCTCCAGGTCTCCGCCGACGAGTACACCGAGCTGGATGAGCGGAATCTGATTACGGGCCGTATTCTTCAGGTGGAAAATACCCCTCTGGATTTCCTGCGGGCCAAGCCCCTGGACATCCCGGTGGACTACAACTTCTGCTTCTCCCGCACCGGACTCCACTCCGCCGCCCAGCTCTCCAGCCGTGAGAGCGGCATCTCCCTGGAGGTCAGCACTACCCAGCCCGGCCTGCAGGTCTACACCGGCGACTTCCTCTCCGGCCCTTCCGGAAAGGGCGGCGCGGAGTACGGTCCCCGCAGCGGCGTGGCGCTGGAGGCCCAGGGCTGGCCTGACGCCGCCGCCTGGCCTGCCTTCCCCTCCAACATCCTGCGGCAGGATGTGCCCTATCAGCAGCGCATTGAGTTCGCCTTCTCCGTCCGGGGCTGAGCCTTTTCTTATCGATATAAAAACCGCCTTCCGATCTGAGATTGGAAGGCGGTTTTTTCTCTATGGTATTCAGGGATTAAAAGAGGGCTGCGGCA
>CABIYL020000022.1:35590-37162 GCA_902362925.2 Clostridiales bacterium
CCCCGCTGATACGCTCCGCGCCGGGAAGCCCCCGGCGGGACAGCGCTTAATAATTCTTGGCCAGAAGCTCGAAATAGGCCTGAGGGTGAGCACACACGGGGCACACGCCGGGGGCTTCCTTGCCCACGTGGATGTGGCCGCAGTTGCGGCACTTCCACATGTACTCGTCGCCGCGCTTGAAGACTACGCCCTCCTCCAGGTTCTTCAGGAGGGTCAGGTAGCGCTCCTCGTGCTCCTTCTCGATCTTGCCCACGCCGGAGAACAGGAAGGCCAGGCGCTCAAAGCCCTCTTCCTTGGCCGTCTCGGCCATCTCCTTGTACATCTGGGTCCACTCCTCGTTCTCACCGGCGGCGGCGGACTTCAGATTGGCCATGGTGTCGCCGATGCCGCCCAGCTCCTTGAACCACAGCTTGGCGTGCTCCTTCTCGTTGCCGGCGGTCTCCTCGAAGATGGCCGCGATCTGCTCGTAGCCCTCCTTCTTGGCCTTGCTGGCAAAGTAGGTGTACTTATTTCGGGCCATGCTCTCGCCCGCAAATGCCTTCCACAGATTGGCCTCCGTCTTGCTGCCCTTCAGTTCCATTGTAAAGACTCCTTTCTAATGTGGTTTTTTCTGTTTTATCGGACTCAGTCCGCGCTCTTCCAGTAGCCGTGGAGATTGCAGATTTCATAGGCCTTCACCGCGCCGTCGGCGCTGAAGGTGCGCAGCTCCGGCTTGTCGCCGGGCTTGGGGAATTTCATGGTAACGGTGTCGCCGCTGACGGCGGCAATCAGGGGGATATAGTGCTCGGGAAGCATGGGGTGCTCCACCTCGCCCACCTTGACGGTGACGGAGTAGCCGTGGCCGTGAGCGGTCTTCTCCACCACGGGGACATGCTTCTCCATGGCGCCGTCGGTGGTGTTGGGCACCAGCTCCTCCATCTTCTCGCCGCAGCAGAACAGGGGTACGCCCTTGTCCACCACCTTGAACACGATGTTGCCGCAGTGAGCGCAGCGGTACAGCTTCAGCTCCATCTTTTTTCCTCCCTTTCGGTTACAGAATATCAGGTTTTAAGTCCACATGCAATAAGGAATATTTCCTTTTCTTAAAAGTAATAATTACTGATATTATACTAGCAGACTTTCCCGCAAAATGCAAGCACTTTCGAAAAAAAATTTTTACCGCTTCTAATCTGTGTGTTCCGGTACATACTACGAAACGGATGGAATCCCAACCAGAAACACAAATTACAGGAGGAAGACAATGAAACGAACTTTTGCGCTCTTTGTTCTGAGCCTGATGGTGGTCCTGGGTGCCACAGGCTGTTCTTCGGAAAAAATGCCTGACGTGACCCCCACGCCCACCCCCATCGTGACCCCCGACATGCCCGACGATACCCACAGCCAGATGCCCTCGGAGAGTCCCTCCGTCATGCCCTCACCCTCTGCCGGTGACGCCGACTACTACTCCGACGAGAACGGCCATGTGGAGGGCTACGGCACGGACAATAGTGCGACACGTTCCTAACTGAAAAGGTTAGGCACTAAGTCGAAGGGCTTTATAGCCTGAAATCTTAGGAGAACTGACAATCCGAT
>CABIYL020000023.1:0-23704 GCA_902362925.2 Clostridiales bacterium
TGGTGAATGTGGTGTGGGAACTTCATTCTACCATACGAGTAAAATCACTATGGATTTTCTTTTCTCAAGTGTCCAACTTCATTATGCAATCAACCCAAAAATTTTTATGTACGCAATAACCAATATCGTATACTTTCTTGTCGTCACTTACCATGAAGCTGCATGTTCCTACCCGTTCTAAGGAATCCTTAAAAACAGGAATCAAATAGCAGCATTCCTCATCCTCGCCCAAGCCTTCTAACATGTTCAAATATTCATCATCTATTTCTTCTTTTGCTTCATCCGTCAAATATTGTCCCATCTCTGGATTGTTCCAGATACTATATGCCCACAAAGCATCTTCTTTCGTGAATCCTCTTAATAAAAGTCTTGGCGTTTCAATATCATTTATCTTCATAAAATCCTCCATTAAATTCAACTTTTTGCCGCTGCTTCTTTCAGCACGGCATCCTGTTCCATTCTCTGGTATTCTTTTTTATATAATAAAGCACCCCATTTGTTACTCAGTATACCATACTGAATGGCAAATGGGGTGCAATTTATGCTGCCGCTCCTTTCCCCACAAAACCCGCTTCGCTGGGCTTTTGCGGGGACCCCGAAGTCCTGTTTAGTTGGAGGCGGTGTCCAGATCCTTGTCGCCGCCCCAGATCATGTTCTTGCGGAGCTCCTCGCCCACAATCTCCATCTGGTGCTTCTTGGGCTGCTGACGCTTGGAGTTGAAGAAGCAGCGGCCGTTCTTGTTCTCGGCGATCCACTTGCCGGCGAAGGTGCCGTCCTGGATGTCGGAGAGGACAGCGCGCATCCGGGCCTTGGTCTCCTCGTGGGGGATGACGCGGGGACCGGAGACGTACTCGCCGAACTCGGCGGTGTCGGAGATGGAGTAGTTCATGGCAGCCACGCCGCCCTTGTTGATGAGGTCGATGATCAGCTTCATCTCGTGGATGCACTCGAAGTAGGCGTTCTCAGGCTCGTAGCCGGCCTCAACCAGCACCTCGAAGCCGCAGCGCATCAGGTCCACAACGCCGCCGCACAGGACGGTCTGCTCGCCGAACAGGTCGGTCTCGGTCTCGTCGTGGAAGGTGGTCTCCATCACACCGGCACGGGCGCCGCCGATACCGGCAATGTAGGCCAGGGCGATCTTATAGGCGTTGCCGGTGGCATTCTGCTCCACGGCCACCAGGCAGGGCACGCCCTTGCCGTTGACGTAGGTGGAACGGACGGTGTGGCCAGGGCCCTTGGGGGCGGCCATAAACACGTCCACGCCGGCGGGCGGGACGATCTGCTGATAGCGGATATTGAAGCCGTGGGCAAAGGCCAGAGCCTTGCCGTCGGTCAGGTAGGGGGCGATATCCTTCTTATAGACGTCGGCCTGGACCTCGTCGTTGATGAGCATCATGATGATGTCGCCCCACTTGGCGGCGTCGGCCACGGTCATCACCTTCAGGCCGGCCTTCTCGGCGTTGGCCCAGTTCTTGGAGCCCTGACGCAGGCCCACGCACACGTCGCAGCCGGAGTCCTTCAGGTTGAGGGCGTGGGCATGGCCCTGGGAGCCGTAGCCGATGATAGCGATCTTCTTGCCGTCCAGATAGCTGAGCTCGCAGTCCTTTTCGTAGTACATCTTTGCCATTGTAATACACTCCTTTTAAATAGAAGGTGATTTTGTTATCTCAGATCATAGCACAGGCGTGGGGAAAAGAATGATAACTGTGATACAATCGGGAGAATTTTCGTCTGCGCTCCTCAGAGCACGTTCTTACCCAAGATAAATTCGGTCTTTTCCTTGTTCTCGTCGCTGATGGTGTAGGCGCCCCGCTCCAGGGCCACCATGCCGGTACGGACCAGCTCCAGGATGCCGAAGGCCTCCAGCAGCTTCTGCATGGCGTCGGCCTTGGACTCGTCGCCGATGAGGGCCAGGGTCAGGGACTTGAGGGACACGTCGATGATGGAGGCCCGGAAGATATTGGCGATCTGGATGACCTCGTTGCGGATGTCGTGGGTCTCCGCCTTCACCTTGAACATGACCAGCTCCCGGCGGATGGACCGCTCAGGCAGCAGCTCCTGTACCGAGTAGACGGGGAAGAGCTTGCGCAGCTGGTTCATGATCTGCTCGATCATGGCCTCGTCGCTGGTGACCTCGATGGTGATACGGGAGACCGCCGGGTCGTCGGTGGTGCCCACGGCCAGGGACTCGATGTTGTACCCCTTCCGGGAGAAGAGGCGGGAGACCTGGCTCAGAACACCGGGGGCGTTCTCCACCAGGACGGAAAGGGTACGGCGGGTTACGATACTGTGTTTCATCCTTGTCTCCCTCCTTAATCCAGCAGGAAATTGGTCACGGGTGCGCCGCCGGGCACCATGGGGTGGACCATGGCGTCCTTGTCGATGGCGCAGTCCACAACCCACGCCTTCTTGGAGGCAACAGCCTCTTTCAGCACGGCCTCCAGCTCCTCCTGGGTGCCGCAGCGGGCGCCCTGCAGGCCGTAGGCCTCAGCCAGCTTGACGAAATCCGGGCCGCGGTCCAGGTCGGTCTGGGAGTAGCGCTGGCCGTAGAGCAGGTTCTGCCACTGGCGGACCATGCCCAGGGTGTGGTTGTTGAAAATCAGGATAATCACCGGGATGTTGTAGTGCTCCAGGGTGCACAGCTCATGGCAGTTCATACGGAAGCAGCCGTCGCCGGTACAGAGGAACACGGGGGTATCCGGGTTGCCCATCTTGGCGCCCATGGCGGCGCCCAGACCGAAGCCCATGGTGCCAAAGCCGCCGGAGGTGATGAGCTGACCGGGCCGGTCGAAGTGGTAGTACTGGGCGGCCCACATCTGGTGCTGGCCCACGTCGGTGGCCACGATAGCGCCGGGTGCCACCGACTGGATGGTCTCCAGCACCTCATGGGCGTGGAGGATGCCGTCCTTCTTCAGGGGCAGCTCCTTGTGGGAGAACACCCACTCCTTCCACTCGGGGTAGTCGTGGGCGGGCAGCTTCTCGTTGAGCAGCTCCAGCACCCGACGGGCGTCGCCGATGATGTGGTGGTCGGTCTGGACGTTCTTGTCCACCTCCGCACGGTCGATGTCGATGTGGACGATTTTGGCCTGTCTGGCAAAGGTCTTGGGGTCGGTGGCCACCCGGTCGGAGAAGCGGCAGCCGATGGCGATGAGCAGGTCGCACTCGTTGGCGGCGTGGTTGGAGGCGTGGGAGCCGTGCATGCCGATCATGCCGGTAAAGAGGGGGTGGTTGCCCGGACAGGCGCCGCCGCCCATAATGGTGGAAGCCACAGGAGCACCCAGCCGCTCAAAGAACTTGCGGAACTCGGGCACCGCGCCACGGGAACGGATGACGCCGCCGCCCACCAGCACCAGAGGCTTCTTGGCCTCCTCGATCATGTCCAGCAGCTTGTCGATGTCGCCGTGGTCGGGCTCGGGGGTGCGCAGGTCGTGGGAAGCCCGGCGGAGCATGGCGGCCAGACGGCCGTGCTTGCTGTGCTCACTGGGGGGCAGGTACTCGTACTCCGCCTCTTCATATGTAATATTCTTCAGAATATCAATCAGCACCGGGCCGGGACGGCCGGAACGGGCGATGGCAAAGGCCTCGCGGATTACGTCGGCCAGGTCCTCCGCCCGACGGACCAGGTAGTTGCACTTGGTGATGGGCATGGTGATGCCGGTGATGTCCACCTCCTGGAAGGAGTCCTTGCCGATGAGGTTCTCCGCCACGTTGACGGTGATGAACACCACGGGCGAGGAATCGTAGTAGGCGGTGGCGATGCCGGTGGTCAGGTTGGTTGCGCCGGGACCGCTGGTGGCGAAGCACACACCCACCTTACCGGTGGCACGGGCGTATCCGTCGGCGGCGTGGGAGGCCCCCTGCTCATGAGCGGTCAGGATATGGCGAATCTTATCCTTATAGCCATGGAGCTCCAGCTCGTCATAGACGTTCAGAATGGTACCGCCGGGGTAGCCGAATACGGTATCCACGCCCTGCTCCAGCAGGCACTCCATTAGAATCTGCGGGGTTTTCATCTTCATATCGTGAGACCTCCTTTGGTTTCATTTCCACCAGGAAAAAAGAAAAAAGCACGACATTTCGTCCCATAGGACGAAGTCATGCTCCGTGGTACCACCTAAATTCGCAGGGCAGTGCCCTGCGCGCTCTCACCCCGATAACGGTGGGGAACCGTCCGCACCTACTGAGGGGAATCCTCCCTGTTCAGCCCGGCTGCTCCTTGGGCGACCCTCCGATCCATGCTCACGGGAACTTACACCAGCCGTTCCCTCTCTGCGCTTGCGCCATGGCCGTACTTACCCAGTCATTGCCTTTCTCTCCGGCACATTTGTCTGTGCACGGTGTGTAATTAACTGGTATGATACCTCTGAAACAGACATTTGTCAATCGTGATTTTGTAATTTCCGCGAAAAATCTTTTTCTCTTTAAAGTGATGCAATCTCTGTTTTCCCCCTCCCTGCGGCAGATTCCGGCGAAATTCCCCTCCTCACTGGACATTTCGTGTATTAATACGGTATAATATATTGGTTACCCTGGGGTATTCCTCCCCAGCGGCCATTCTGTTGTATTTTCATGCAAGAGGTGGACACATGTTTTCCATTTTTTCCGGCGGGATCCGTCCCGCCCAGCGGAAGAAAGCCACCGCGCAGCTCCCCTTCCGGCCCATGACGCAGCCGCCTGCTCAGGTGGTGCTGCCCCTGGCCGGTCCGGGAACTGCCGCTGCCGTGCCCCTGGTGGCGCCGGGAGACCGGGTGCGGGTGGGCCAGAAGCTGGCCGACGCCATCCCCGGTCTGGCCGCTGTCCATGCCAGCGTGTCCGGCACCGTGGCGGCGGTGGAGCTCCGGCCCCAGCTCATAGGCGGCGCCGCCCTCTCGGTGGTCATCGACAATGACGGAAAGGACACCCCCGTGGCCTCCCCCGACTGGCGGCGTGTGGACAAGGACGCCGCTCCCGCCAGCCTCCGGCCCGGTGAGCTGGCCGACATCGCCGCCCAGGCAGGTCTGACCACCATGGACGGCACCGGCCGTCCCCTGTCCCAGCTGCTCCGCTCCGCCATAGGCAAGGCGGACACCCTGATCATCGACGGCACCGAGTCCGAGCCCTTTGTGACCTCCCGCCGCCGTCTAATGGCCGACCGGCCCGAGGCGGTGCTGGGCGGCGTGCGGCTGCTGATGCAGGCTCTGAGTCTGCCCCGGGCTGTGCTGGCCCTGGAGGGCAGCCAGTACGACGCCGTGGCCGCGCTGCGGGGCTATCTGCCCCTCCGCGGCGGTGACATTGAGCTGCGGCTCCTCCGCAGCCGCTACCCTCAGCGGGTTGTAATCCAGGAGGAGGGCCGCGCCCTGTTCACCGCCTGTGCCGCTGCCGCCCTGTGGGATGCGGTGTACCAGAGCAAGGCCCTGACCCACCGCATTGTCACCGTCACCGGCTCGGCTGTGACCCAGCCCGCCAACCTGCTGGTGCCCATCGGCACCCCCATCTCCGACCTCATCCGTGAGGCCGGCGGCTGGAAGGGGGAGCCGGTGCGTCTGGTGGCCGGCGGCCCCATGACGGGCAGGGCACAGCACGACCTGTCCGCCCCGGTGACCGGGGACACCCGTGCTCTGCTGGCCCTGTCGGCGGCGGATCTCTACCCCTCTGTCCGGCCCGAAAGCCCCTGTCTCCGGTGCGGCCGGTGCGTGGAGGCCTGTCCCGCCGGTCTGGCCCCCCTCTTCCTGCACCTGTACGTCCGGAAGGGACAGTGGGAGGCCCTGGAGCGGGAACATATCTCCGCCTGCAGCGAGTGCGGCGCCTGCGCCTATGTGTGCCCCGCCCACCTGCGGCTGGTCCATAGCATCCGGGTAGGCAAGCGCCGCCTGTCTGAGACTGCGGACGGAAGGGAGGCTGACCATGAAGAAAAAGCGTAAAAACGGCGGTCAACAGCGGCCCCAGCAGGCCCGACAGACCTCCCAGACCAAGCCGGAAGAGGCCCTCCAGCCCAAGGAGCCGGAGCAGCCCACGCCGGAGACGGCTGCCGCCCCTGTCAGTCAGCCCGAGCCCGCACCGGAGCGGCAGGCAGAGGCGCCCCAGGCCAAGGCGGAGCCTGCCCGGACGCAGGATACGCCTCAGCCGCCGAAAAAAGCAGAAAAATGGGCGGAGCAGTCCACCGGCAGCGGACTGGAGCGCCCGCTCACCATCGCCTCCGCCCCCCATCTCACCACCCGTGACACCACCCGCACCCTGATGCTGGACGTGCTCATCGCCCTTATGCCGGCCCTGCTCTTCTCCGGGTGCTATTTCTTCGGCCCCCGTGCCTTCCTCGTGACACTAGTGTCGGCGGCAGGCTGCGTGGGCTTTGAGGCCCTGTTCTGCCTTATCACCCGCCGGAGGCAGACTGTGGACGACCTGTCCGCCGTGGTCACCGGCGTGCTGCTGGCCTTCACCCTGCCAGCCAACGTGCCCTATTGGGCCGTTCTCCTGGGGGACTTTTTCGCCATCGTGGTGGTCAAGCAGCTCTTCGGCGGTCTGGGCAAGAACTTCCTCAATCCGGCGCTGGCGGGACGGGCCTTCCTGTTCTCCTTCCCCGCCGTGATGAGCGCCTTCCCCGCCGTCCGCAGCTGGGAGGGCTTTGCCATCGACGCCCAGAGCGCCGCCACCCCCATGGCCAGCCTTCACGCCGGAAGCCTGCCCTCCGTCTCCCTGCTGGAGATGTTCACCGGCGTCCGTTCCGGAGCCATGGGCGAGGTGTCCGCCGCTCTGCTGCTGGGCGGACTGTATCTGCTGGCCCGGCGGGTCATCCGGCTGCGGATTCCCCTGTCCTTCCTGGGTACAGTAGCGGTGCTGTCCTGGTGCTTCCCCCAGGGCGGAAACTCCTCCCTGGACTGGACCCTCTACTCCCTCATGGGCGGCGGACTGCTGCTGGCCGCCTTCTTTATGGCCACCGATTTCACCACCTCCCCGGTCACCTTCTGGGGTCAGGTGGTCTACGGCGTGGGCTGCGGCGCCCTCACCGTATTTCTGCGCACCTTCGGTTCCTACCCCGAGGGGGTGGGCTTTGCCGTCCTGGTGATGAATCTGCTGGCCTGGCCCATTGACCGGGCTGCCCTGACCCTTCGGAGCGTCTTTCGCCGCAGAAAGGAGGCCCGGGCATGATGGAATCCAAATTCCGTAACCCGGCCTGGCGCCGCTCGGCGCTGGTGCTGGCAGGCACAGTCCTGTTGTCCCTTGTGCTGGTGCTTGTGGTACGGGCGGCTACCGCCGGAACCATTCTCAGCAGGACAGAGGAGGCCAGGCAGGCTGTGATGGCGTCGGTGGCCCCGTCGGACACCACCCACTTCTCCCAGCTGCCCTATGACCCGGCAATGGCGGACGACATGTACGCCGCCTGGCAGGGTGAGGCTCTGGCGGGCTACTGCGTGGAGGTGACTGCCGACGGGTTCGGCGGCCCCATGAAGCTGATGGTTGGCGTCAGCGCCCAGGGCTCGGTCACCGGCGTGGCTATTCTCTCCCACAGCGAGACCCCCGGCATGGGGGCCGGTGTGGAGGACGCCTCCTTCCTGGAGTCCTTCCTGGACCTGTCCGGCACCGTCCGCATCGGCTCTGGCTCCAACGCCGTAGAGGCGGTCTCGGGCGCCACCGAGAGCAGCCAGGCGGTAGCCCAGGGGGTCAATCAGGCTCTGGCGGCGGTGGCCGCATACAGCGCGGAAGGAGGTGCGGTCAGTGAAGAAGGAGAAAACTGAGGGCTGGACCGCCTTCCGGCAGCAGGCCCCTGAGCGGCTGCGGGCCTTTGGCCCCGCCGCCATCCGGTGGCTGCGGGCCAGCTTCTCCATGGAGCCCGGTCGGGTGGTCAGTCTGCTCCGCCGTGGGCTTGCCCTGCGCAATCCCGCTGTGATTCTGCTCCTGCTGGTGGCGGCGGTGCTGCCCTGCTCCGCCACCCTTCCCGGTGGCCTGGGTACGGGCCTTGCCATGACAGCGGTACTGGTGTGCACGAATCTGGCCGGTGCCATCCTCCGTCCCATTGCCTCCCCCGCTCTGCGCATCCCCTGTTATCTGATTGCGGCGGCTGCCATCCTGACCGCCGCCGGTCTTGTGCTTCAGGCCTGCTTCCCCGGCCTGACCGGCTGCGCGCCGCTGTTCCTTCTGCCCGCCGCCGTCAACGCCGCTCTGCTGGCCCGGCGTGGGGCCTTCTCCCGCCGGTTCACCCCCGGCTATGCCGCCGTGGACGGCCTGGCCGCCGGCGTGGGCTTTACCATTGCCCTGACCGTCCTCAGCGCCCTGCGGGAACTGTTGGGCAAGGGTACCCTGTGGGGTGCCGCCCTGCCCGGTGAGCTGCCCCCTGTTCTGTTGGCGGCCGCCCCCTGCGGCGGCTTCCTGCTGCTGGCCTGTCTGGCCGCCCTGGTCCGCTGGGTCTCCGCCCGGCTTGAGAGGAGGGAAAAGCCGTGAGCGTCATCGCACTGTTTGCCCTGTCCCTGGCCGCCCTGGTGGCGGAGCAGTTCGGCGTGGCCCGACGTTTAAAACTGCCTGCCCCCCTGGACGGCGGGTACCGCTCCGCCCTGGCCATGGGCCTGACCGTCACCGTGGGGCTGACGGTTTCCATGCTCCTGTGCTGGGTTGTGTATGCCTTCCTGCTGGCTCCCTTCGGAGCGGAGTACCTGGAGGAGGCCTTCTTCCTGCTGCTCACCGCCGGTCTGGCCTGGCTGGCCAACCGTCTTATAGCCAAATTTCTGCCGGGAAAGGCGGAGCATCTGCGCCAGAGCCTGCCCATGGCGGCGATCAACTGCGCTGTGCTGGGCGGCGCCATGCTGGTCTCCCGCTCGGAGGTTGGGCTGGCACTGGCGCTGCGCAGCGGTCTGCTCTCCGGCATCGGCTTCACTGTGGCCGCGCTGGTGTTTGTGTCCGTGTGGGAGCGCGTCTCCTACGCCAGAGTGCCCAAGTCCTTCTCCGGCTTCCCCGCCGCCATGGCGGCAGCCGGATTGGTGCTCCTCACTCTGCTGGGCTTCACCGGCTTCCAGCTTTGGTAATCGTTTTCAACCATAAAAATCCCCGGCGGCCTGATGGCCGCCGGGGATCTTCTTTTTCTGGCTCAGTGCTTGCAGCAGGTGCCGTGGTCGCCCAGCTTGAAGGAAGCGCACTCGGTGGCGGCGCAGTCGGCCACGTTGGCGGCGGTACAGCCCACCTTGATCTCGTTCAGGGTGCAGGCGCACTGCTGGCTGTTGTGATAGGCGCAGCTGGACACGGAGCATTTGATACTGGGATTGGAATTCATAGCGTAATCCTCCTTGAGAGAGAGAATGGATGGCCGGAGCACCCGGCCGCCTCTAGTATCTGCTCTCCTGTGGAAAATATGCGCGTCATTCCTCCGTCTTTTTCTCTCCGCTCTCCTTCACCAGCCGTGGGATGAAGCGACGGGCAAACCGGCCCTTGCCCCGGCTTTTTACATAGAAATAGCCGATAACGGAGAACACCAGGGCGCCGATGAAGTTGACGAACAGGTCCTTCATGGTGTCGTTGAGGCCGATGTCCAGATAGCCGCCCAGGCCCAGAGAGCGCTGGGTGCCGTCCGCCGTGACCACAATCACGTCGGTGATACCCTTGATGTGCTGGGGAACATTGCCCCCTGTGGGGTCCAGCATAACGGTTCCGATGGCGTGGACCACCGTGTCCTTCTGCATGTCCAGGTGGAAAAAGCTGTCCATGGCCCACTCGAAGAACTCCCACAGCACGCCCACCGTCATGGAGAAGCAGAAGGCCACCACGGCCAGATAGACCGGTGAGAGGGAGAAGGTAAAGCGGTCGCTGCGGTTGAGGATATCCACCAGGGAGAACCCGATGGCCGCGCAGAGAAAGCCGTTGAGGGTGTGGAGCATGGTATCCCAGTAGGGATATTGGATATAATATGCCCGGATCTCACCCAGAATCTCCGCGGCAAAGATAAACAGGAGGATAATGACCTCCAGGGTGTCGGGCACGTCGATTTTAACGGTACGTTCAATGAAGCTGGGGATAAAAAACAGCACCAGGGTGAGCACACACAGGAACACGTTTTCAAAGTTCCCGTTGAAGAACTGGGCTACCATCACCAGGACCACCAGGGCACGCAGCACAATGTACACTGCCGCCAGGGCCCTGTTCTCCCGAATCTGCTCCCGCAGGGTCTTGTGGTACTTTCCGGCCTCGTCGGCCCGCTTTTTTCTTCTCATGCTTGGCTCCTTTTTTCCACTTGCGGCAGCTGTGCTGCCAGACAGAGATACTCCGCCGCGTTGTCTCTCTGCTTCTGCCGTTCCTCCGGTGTCAGGGCACGCTTCACCCGGCCGGGGACGCCTACCACCAGGCTGCCCGGCGGAATGATGGCCCCACCGGCCACCACAGCGCCCGCCGCCACCATGGACTCCGCCCCGATGACGCAGCCCTTCAGCACCACAGCCCCCATGCCGATGACGCAGCCGTCCTCCACCCGGCAGCTGTGGAGCACTGCGCTGTGGCCCACCGACACCGCTTCTCCCAGCTCCGTGGGTACGCCGGGGTCCCCGTGGATGACCGCATTGTCCTGGATGTTGGTGTCTCTGCCGATGCGGATGGGGCTGATATCGCCCCGCACCACCGCGCCGTACCACAGGCTGACCCCTGCCTCAGCGATCACGTCGCCCACTGCGGAGGCATTCTCCGCCATGCGCACCGTGGAGTCCAGCCGTGGCTCTTTTCCTTCCCACCCGACAATCATGCTATCATCTCCCGGAGTGATTGCTGTAAAGTATTATTATATGTGACAACGGCCCGGCGCGCAAGGGGATTCTCTTTCTGTGCTTCTCTCTGTCGTCCCGCATACAATGTGGGTGGAGGTGAACCGGTTTGGATTTGAAGCAAAACAAGATCACCGTGGGCGAGCTACTGGACAATCCCAAGTCCCGGGCGATGTTCCAGCGCCGCTTTCCCATGGTGATGAAGCATCCCCTGCTGGGGGCGTCCAGGACTGTCACCCTGGAGCAGCTCATCTCGTTTGCGGGGGCGTACATCCCCAAGCAGGTGATTCGTGACACCCTTCAGGAGCTCCAGCGGCTCTGAGTTCCCCGGCGGAATAGAGACGGGAGAGGCCTCTCTGTACAGAGAAGCCTCTCCCGTTTCATTTGAAGTCGGACTCAGAAGCGGACGTTTTCCACAAAGCGGGCCAGAATGGCGGCCACCTCCGCACGGGTGGCGGTGCCCTGGGGATTGAGCGTGCCCGCACCGGTGCCGGTGATCAGGCCGTTCTCCACAGCCCAGGCCATAGCCTGCACGCTCCAGTCGCTGACAGCGGCGCTGTCGGCGTAGCTGTCCAGTCCGGCTTCCGCAGCGGGGCTGCCGGCGTAGCGCCACAGCATGGTAACCAGCTGCTCACGGGAGACGGTGCTGTCCAGGCTGGTGCCGTCGGACACGCCGTTCTCCACCGCCCACTGGGCGCCCTGCTCATACCAGGTGCTGCCGCCGGTGGTGTCCTGGCCGTCATAGCGGGCCAGAACGGTGAGAATCATGGCACGGGTCATGTCACCGGCAGGGTCAAAGGTGTTTTCGCCGGTGCCGTTGAACAGCTCTCGGCTGGTGGCAAAGGCAATGGCGTCGGCGCCCCAGTAGCCTGCGGGCACGTCGGCAAAGGTCTTGGTGTTGTCCACAATCTTCACGGTGTCGCCGTCGGACAGAGCCACGGCCACGCCGCTGTCGGTGGCGATGCTGTTCTTGATGACGGTCTCGGTGCCGTCCGCCTTCACCAGCACCGCCACGGTGCCGGCGGTCACGTTCTTCACCGGGATTTCCACCTTGACGGCGGCGCCCTCGGGCAGGTCCACGGTGACGGTGGGGGCGTTCTCGCTGTCGGCGGCAGCGGTCAGGCCGGGCATGGGCAGGGTTACGGTCTCGTCCTGCTCAGCGGCGGCGCTCACCACGTCGGCGGGCAGCTTGACCTGAGCCTCCACCTGGCCGTCCTTGCTGGTGTTCACCACGGAGGAGGCGCCGTTGGGAGCCTTGGTGGTCTCGGTCTTGGAGCCGTCCGGCTTGGTGACCGTGGTGGTGACGGAGCCGTCGGGGTTGGTGGTGGTCTCCGTCTTGTTGCCGGAGGAGGAGCCGCCGCCGGAGGGAACCTGAGCCTCTTCCGGCTCCAGCTCATAGACCGCCACGGTGCCGGACACCTCGCAGGCGGTCAGCAGCAGGGCCTGGCCGGTGGGGCTGCTGGCGGCGGGCACAAAGGCGAAGCCCTCGGGTGCCACGTCGCCGCCGGTGACCCACTTGTCCAGCTCGCCGTCCTCATACTGCTCGGAGCCGGGGACGGTGGAGGCGAAGTCGCGGGAGTTGATGTAGTTGACATAGGAGACATTGGCGGGGTCGGTCACGTCGTAGACCATCACGCCGCCGGTGCGCTCCAGGGCCACAAAGGCGTAGATTCTGCCGTCCACTGCGCCCACGGTGACGCTCTCGGCCTCGGGGCCCTTCTTGCCGGAGCGGTCGTCCATCACGGCGTTGTCGTTGGAGGTATTGAAGTAGTCCGGGAAGTACTTGGCGGTGAGGGACTCGAAGTCGTCGCCGCTGGTGAAGACCTCCTCAATGCCGGTGTCGGTGACCTCGTAGAGGGTGAAGGAGCGGCCGCCGAAGAGGTAGTCCTTCCCGGCGTTCAGGCCGTCATAGTCCTCGGTAAGGAAGAAGACCACCTTGCCGGTAAGGCCGGAATTCTCGGCGGTGATGGCGCCGGTGGGAGAGGTCTTGCCCTTGCCGAAGTTCACCTCGTCCTCATTGAGGTAGTCGCCCCACTCACGGCTGTCGCCCTCGTTGGCGGTGAGCAGGTAGGTCTTGCCGTCTTTCTCAAAGGCGGCGATGCCATCGGGCATGCGGATGCCCAGCAGGCTCTCGTAGGTCTTGGGGTTGTAGGCCTCGTCCTTCTTGTCGATGTCCACGGGGGTGGTGCTGTAATCCTCAAACCCGGCGGAGTAGATGCCGGTGAAGGTCTTGGAGGCGATGTCCAGCACGGCGATGGCGTTGTTCTCCTGGAGGGTCACATATGCCTTGCCGCCGGACACGGCGATGTACTCGGGCTCCAGGTCCACGGAGGGAGCGGCGCCCTTCTTCAGGACGATGCCCTCGGAGACCAGGGTGTCCCGCTGCTCGTCAAAGACGGTGAAGTCCACCACAGCGGCGGTGTCCTCAGTCACGTCCACCACGCTGACGGAGCCCTTGGGGTCGGTGACTCCCTCGCCGTAGCCCTCACGGGGCTCGCCCTCGTCGGCGGTGAGGACGGTGTTGTTGTCAGCGAAGGTAACCATGTCGGGCTGCACGCCCACGGTGACCAGCTTCCGGAAGGTCAGGGAGCCGTCGGCGTTGCAGGTGAACAGGGCCACACGGCCGGCGTCGGCATAGCCCTCTGCCTGGAGAGCGGCGGCCAGGGTGGTGCCGTCGGGAGAGACTGCCACGGAGGTCATGTCGCCGTAGGAGAAGGACTCGTCCGCATCCTCCACGGCGGCTTTCACGTCAAAGCTGGTGCCGGTGAGGGCGGTCACCACGCCGGTGTCCTCCAGCTCACCCATGGGGATGACGGCCAGCTGGCCGCTCTTGCCGTTGACAGCGTAGGCGTAGCCGTTGACGCTGTTGTAGGCCACAATCTCCATGACGCCGCCGTCCACGTCGAACTGACCGGCGCTGTAACCGGCGATCTTGGTCACGTCCAGGTCGGCGGAGCCGTTCTCCACACCCTCAGTCTGGGCCTCGGGGGCCTCCTCCACGTTCACCCAGATGGGGTTGGCGTAGAAGCAGAGGCTGGCGTAGTTGGAGTCGTTGATGCTGTCAAAGCGGGTGTGGTTGTCGCTGATGCCGGAGTAGTCGGCGTCGGACAGGGGGTCGCCGTTCTCGTCCACCTCGGACACGGTGGTGCCCCGCAGACGGAAGTACAGGTCGCTGTCCGCCTCCATGGGGAAGGTGAGGGTGTAGTACCCGTCCTCGCCCAGAGCCTGGGCCAGCTCCTCCTTGCTGAAGGTCTTGACGATCTTGGCGTCGGTGTTGTCGGTGCTGCCGTACTGGGACTCATCCACCTTGCCGGTCACATGGCCCATGATCAGGTCCACGTGGTCCAGCTCAGGGGTGTTGTCCACGTTGATGCCGGTATCGGTGCTGAAGAGGGTCTCATAGTTGTTGGTGTTGCCCGCCTTGAAGCGGACGGTGACCGTCAGCTGGTCGCCCTCCATGACGTCCAGCTCGCCGCCCATGGTGGCGGAGCTGCCGTCAGCGGCGGAGACGGTGAAGCTCAGGTCGGAGATCAGGTTGCCGTACACGGAATAGGCGTTGCCGGAGCGCATGCCCTCCACCACGTCGGAGAAGGTGAACTGTCCGTCGTCACCGGGCTCCACCCACACCTGGTTGGCGGAGTACTCGCTGGCCCAGTAGCCGCTGGAGTAATTCTCGTCGGCGCTGACCTTGAAGTGGAAATCGGAGTTTGCGAAGTTGTAGAACGCGCGGCCCTCGGACAGCAGGGCGTCCCACACGCCGCCGGTAACGGCGATCATCTCGTCGGCGCCGTTGCGGATGGCGCCTGCGGGCAGCTCACAGCGGCCGCTGCCGGACATCTGATTGCCGGGC
This sequence comes from Clostridiales bacterium, assembly GCA_902362925.2. GTDB lineage: Bacteria > Bacillota > Clostridia > Oscillospirales > Oscillospiraceae > Pseudoflavonifractor. The sequence continues at coordinate 14,563 of CABIYL020000023.1, forward strand.
ATGCCCTCAAAACCAAAGACCACGCTGGGGGCAGCGTCGTTGAGGCGGCGCAGGTTCTCAATGGTCACCTCGCCGCTGCCGCCGTTGTGGCGGGAGGGGTGGTTGGGCAGGGCATAGCTGCCGGGGTAGTTCTCCTCCAGCCAGGCCACCGCCTCGTAGGCGGTCTCCGCCTGTCCGTCGTGCTGGCGGTCGCCGTAGACCGCCTGCTCGTCCATGTCGTCGCTCTTCTCGTCCAGGGTAAAGAGGCTGGTGGGATCGTCGCCGGAGCCCTGGCTGGCGTACAGCCACTCAAAGGCGTGGATGCCGGAGACAGAGGCCTCTCCGTTCTCGTCCAGAATGCCCACGCTGGCGTGGTCCAGACCGGGCATATCCCACTCAAAGCCGGTGTTGAGCAGCTTGTCGGTGTATTCGCCCTTCACCTGCAGCTTCTCCAGCTCCCGGATCTGGGTCTGCACCGCCACATAGAAGGCGGTGTTGTACTTGCCGTTGCCCTGGCCGTCCACGCCGTTGTAGGACTGGCGCAGGTGGTCGGCCAGACCCAGGAAGTCAAAGGCGTCGCCGTACTGGATGTTGTCAAACCGGGCGGCGCTGTTGGCCTCGTCCTGGAGCACGTCCTCATTACGGAAGGCGGTGGCCAGCACGTTGGTCAGGGACATGAAGGCGGAGGTGGCGTCCTTGGACTGGCCGGTGTGGGTGTGGTACTCGCCGGTCATCCACTGGCCCTCGGTCTGAGTCGCCTGCTCCTCACGGGCCATGCCGGCAAAGCGCTCGTCAAAATCAATGCTGATCTCGCCCTCATTGCCCGGACCGGTGAGGAAGTTCACATCAAAGAAGGTCTTCTCGCTCTCGTCCAGAGAGGCGGCGTAGGGGGAGTAGATGGAGTAGTAGATCTTGTCGGCGCTCTCATCAAACTCCAGGTAGCGGAACCAGCCGTTGCCGCCGTTGTAGGCAAACTGCAGGTCAGTGAGGATGGAGATGACCTGCTTGCCGTTGGTGTTGGTCAGCTCCTCCACGCCGGAGCCGTGGCTGTGGCCGCCCACCAGCATAAAGACCTGGTCATAGTCCTTGACAATGTCCCACAGCTTGCTGCCCTGGCTGCTGAGCTTGATGGCGCTGGGCTCGGTGTCAGAGCAGTTCTGCAGGTCGTGGGTGGTGACGATAGTGGGGCAGTTGGGGTACTCCTCCAGCACGGAGCGGAGCCAGGCCTCATCGGCGCTGTTCCAGCCGGTGTTGTTGTTGGCGCCCGAGCCGCTGCCCGTGCAGGACAGGGAGATCACCAGGTAGTTGTAGCTGCCCGCCTGCAGGAACATGTAGGAGCTGTTGCCGTCGCCGTTGGGGGACTGGGTCAGGTACCAGCTGGTACGGCGGGTCCAGGCGGTGCTCTTGCCGGAGAAGCTGTTGTAGTAGTTGTGGGTGCCGCTGGTCCAGCCGTCGTGGTTGCCCATCTGGATCAGGAACTTCACTCCCGCATCGGGCAGGCGGTAGAAGGCGTCCCGGGCGCTGACGTACTGGGCGTCGTCGTTGTTGTCGTCCACCACGTCGCCCAGGTGGATGACGCCGGCCACGTTCAGCTCGTCGGCGCTGTCGATGAGGCCGTCAATGGCGGCGTCCATCACGTCGGGGCAGAATTCCACGGTGTTCTGGGTGTCGGGAATGAGGACGATGTTGTAGTTGTCCTCATTGCGCAGGGTATAGGTGTCGTTGCTGCCGAAGTTCTCCACATAATCCTCGGGATTGGGGACAAGCCACTCTTCCTTTTCCAGGGCCTCGCCGGAGATGCGGATCTCCTGCAGGCTGCCCTGGAGGAATTTATCCAGGGTCTGGTCCCCCTCCTGCCACCAGGAGGAGCCCACACGGAAGCGGCCGTCCTCCGGGTCGGCGTACATGCCCACCATCTCGTCGGACACATAGTCACGGAAGGCCTCGCAGCCGTTGACATAGGTGGCAATCTCGTGGCCGTCGGAGACAATGGCGATGTGGTACCACACGCCGCCCTCGTCCATGGACACGGACCAGGCGGCGGAGGTCATGGTATGGTCATCCGCCGCGGGAGAGGTGACAAACTGAATCTCCTTGCAGTTGGAGATGGCGGCGGACATGGTGCCCAGCTGGGGCTCGTCCATGCCGTTGATCCCGTTGGGGTCGTCGGTCTGGCGGGCGATGAGGGCCATCCAGGAGTCGGACGTGGTCCAGTCCTCGGGGAAGTAGTAGAGGAACTCCATGGTGTAGCCATCGGTAAACGTCTCGCTGTTGATGGCCGCGCCCTCCACGGTGACAAAGTCGGCGCCGGTCTTGGAACTGTTGTCGCCGTCAAAGACCATGCTGCCGCCTTCGCCGGTCATGCTGTCGTCAGAGAAGGAGAGGTAGTCCTCCCAGTTTCCCTGGCCGTAGGTATGCATCTGCAGGTCGTTATCGTTGCCGCTCTGATCCTCAATGATCAGGCTGCCGTCGGCAATGGTGCCGCTGGTGTGGGCCTGGTCAAATTTCCAGTCGGCCACTATCCGGGGCTGTTCCCCGCTCTCGTCCGCCGCATCCGCTGCGGATGCCGGCACGGTTCCCAGTGTCTGGGCCGCCAGCAGCAGCGCCAGAGCCATGGATCCAATTCGCTTCACACGCAAGTTCATCTGGATTCTCCTTCTGTTGCAATTGAGTTTTGCCATTCCGGGCCCATAATGTCCGCTGCGGCATCACGAACCCGGCACGGACAGCAAAACCGGACGGCTTTTAAAAAAAGCCGCCACTCTGTGCAGGAGAAAGTTTAGCACCGTGTTTTTCATTGTTCCACGCAGTTTCCGTGAAAGTTATGTAAAGCTTGTGTAATGAAGCACGGCAGAAAAAGCGTCCCCTGTGCGGACGAAATGCCTGCACAGGGGACGCTCTGTTGTCTGTATTTGGCGTTTACCGGCGTCCGCCGAAGGAGCCGCCGCCGCGGCCACCACCAAAAGAACCGCCTCCACGGGAGCCGCCGCCAAAACCGCCCCGGCTTCCGCCAAAGCTGCCTCCGCCGCGGGAACCGCCGAAGCCGCCGCTGCGGAAGGTACCGCCGCCGCCAACGCCGCCGGATCTGCCGCTGCCGGAGGGACGGCCGCCGAAGGTGCCGCCGCCTCTGGGCCCACGGTTGCCCACGCCGCCGAAGCCGCCCGGGTTACCGCCGCCGGGACGGCCGGGTCCACCGGGTCCGCCAGGACCTCTGGTGCCTCCGGGCGGAGGGGGAGGAGGCTGGTGCCAGTGCCGCCGGTACCAGTAGGAGCCGGGCCGATGCCAGAAGAGGATGGGCCGGAACACATAGGGCGGCGTGGCCATGCCGTAGTACCGGCTGCGGTAGACATTGTACCGGGAGCGGTCCACCGCGCTGAGGATGACCACCAGCACAATCAGTCCAACCACCAGCCAGACCACCCAGCTGTAGCTGTAACTGTAATAATAGCCGTTCTCGTAGGACGTATCGGGCAGCGTGTCGTTGCCCGCGCCGAAATTGGTGTAGTAGAGGTCGTTGAGGCCGCTGTACATGCTGAGGATACCCGCCTCATACTTGCCGGCGCTGAAGTCCCCGCCCAGGTACTCCTGCATGAAGGAATCTACCTTGCTGTCGGGCAGCATGGTGGCGAAATTGTCGCCGGTGGCCAGGTAGTAGCCCTCATCCGCCACCGAAATCACCAGCACCGCGTCGTTTTCGCCCACACCCAGGTCGGCACCCAGCTGATAGGCGTAATTGGCAAAGTCGTCCAGGGTCTGCACGTCGGAGGGCACGGACGCCATGGTCACCACGCCCACCACGCTGTTGTACCGGTTATCCCAGTTTGCGTTGTAGAGGGCGATGGTCTCCTCGGCGCTGCCCGAGAGCAAATCCGCGCCGTCGTCTACAAATTTGGCGTAATAGGCGGTGTCCAGCCCGGTGTCCAGGGACCCGGTCTGGCTGCCCACCGCTGCCGCAGGCTGGCGCCACACGCCGATACCCACAGCCGCCGCGATGGCGATGCACATTACCAGTACTGCCACGCCGGTTTTCTGAAAAATCTTCATGATATTCCTCCGCTCCGGGGGCTGCCTTTGCGCCCGCTCGGGAGCACCGTTGGTCTGTGGGACGGGCCCATCCCGTCCCATGTTCTGCTTTTGGAATTAGCCCCGCAGCTCCAGCAACTTCTGCTTCAGTTCGCCCGCCCCACAGAGCTCCCGCGCTCTGCGGGGACCCCGTTTTTTTATCTGCTCGGGCGGAGTGAATCCGCCCGGCATCAAGGTTTCGGCCTGAGAATTCGGGCCGAAACGCTTGGGACGCGCCACTCGGCGCGGGGCTCTATTCCGGTTTTCCGGTTATTGCTCAGCCGCGCAGCTCCAGCAGCTTCTGCTTGAGTTCGCCTTCGATGCGGCCCAGCTCCACCTCGGCCTCGCGGCGCTTCTGAGCGCCCTCCTGCTGGATCTTCATGACCTCGTCCAGGGTGGAGATGAGCTGCTGGTTGGTGTGCTGGAGGGTCTGGATGTCCACCACGGAGCGCTCGGCCTCCTTGGCGGTCTCGATGGTGCCCATCTTCAGCATGTCCGCGTTCTTCTGGAGCAGCTGGTTGGTCATATTGGTCACCGCGCTCTGGGCGGCGGTGGCCTGACGGGAGTGCTCCAGGCCAAGGGCCAGCACCATCTGGCTCTTCCACAGGGGGATGGTGTTCACCAGGGAGGACTGGATCTTCTCCAGCATCAGGGTGTCGTTGTTCTGGATGAGCCGGGTCTGGGGGCCCATCTGGATGGAGATCATACGGGTGAGCTCCAGGTCGTGGATCTTCTTCTCAAAGCGGTTGCACATGTTGGCCAGGTCGTTGTAGGCCTGGGCGTCCTCCTGGGCGCCGGTGGCGGCGGCCTTCTTGCGCAGCTCCTCCAGCTCGCCGGTGCGGACGGCCTGCAGCTTCTTCTTGCCAGCGATGATGTACATCGTCAGCTCCTTGTAGTACTTGGTGTTCAGGTCATACATCTGGTCCAGCATGGCGATGTCCTTCATCAGGGTGACCTGGTGGCCCTCCAGAATCTGGACAATCTTGTCCACGTTGGTCTCTGCCTTGGAGTAGGCAACCTTCATCTCCTCCAGCTCGTTGCGCTTGCGCTGGAAGAAGCCCAGGATGCCCTTCTTCTCCTCCACATCAAAGCCCTTGAGCTGGACCACCAGGGAGCTGAGGGCATCGCCCACCTCGCCCAGGTCCTTGGTGCGCACGGATTTGAGGGTGTTCTCCGAGAAGGAGGCCACGTTCTTCTGGGCGGCGGCGCCGTACTGGAGAACCACGTTGGAGTCGGTGATGTCGATCTTCTGGGAGAAGTCGTCCACCATCTTCCGCTCGGCCTCGCTGAGCATGCTCTCGTCAATTTTCACCGCGTTGGCGTCCCGCTGGGCCTGAGCGGCGGCGGTCTCCTCGGCGCCCAGTGTGGGCTCCAGAGTCAGCGTGGGGGCCTCGGGCGTAGGAAGCACAGCCTCCGCCTGGGCGGCCTGGGCCGCACCGGTGGGATCCAGGGTCAGCTCGGGGGTCATGTCAATTTTGTCGGTCATGGAGATTTCATCCTTTCCTTCTTTATGACTGGGCCGTCATCTGGTCCCCGCTGAGCCCCTCCTGGGCCAGCAGATTTTCCAGCACGGTAATATCTGTGGAGATGTCCAGCGCCTCGTCCCCGAAGAGGGCGTCCAGCTGGCGGTCAAAGGCGGACACCACGGTGTCCATAATCTGTTCAATCCGCCCCATGGTGCCGTCAATGTTGGTGCCAGACACCCCGGCGGCATCCATCCGGTCGTAGGCGTTGAGCAGCTTGAGGGTGGTGGGCAGGTAGTAGTTCATGAAGCGGCTGATCTGGCTCTTCTTGGCGGGCTTCTCCGCCACCAGGTCAAAAATCTTCTTGGTTGTGGCCTCCAGGTGGTCAATCTGGGCGGAGAGCTTCTCGTCCTCGATGGAGTCGTTGAGGCGGCGCATCTCGGAAAGGGCCATGTCCCGCTGCTTGAGCAGATTGTCCAGCTCCGGGTCACCGGTGGACTTCTTCTCCTCTTTTTGGGGCTGAGGCTGGCTCTGGGCCTTCTCTTCTTTGGGCGGTGCCTGCTTCTCCGGCTCCTTCTTCTCCCCTTCCGGGTCGGCAATCTGATATGCCTTGTCGGGCCAGATGGCCTTGCCCACAATAAAGACGATGACCGACGCCACCGCGGCCAGGATGTAATCCAACGGACGATAGAGCGGCAGGATCAGCGCCCACGCCAGCCACAGGGCGGCCACCAGATAAAAGGGCGCCACAGAACGCTTTACTTTTTTTGTCATAGCTTCCTCCATACCCTGGAAACAGGGCCATGCCCGGCCTGGCGGCCGGTGGGTATTCCGGTACCAGTTTATTGTACCCTCCCTATTTGGGGGTGTCAAGAACACGTTGACTTTAGCACTTAAATTCATTAAAATAATGGTTATCTATATTCAGCAGGGATGACCAGACCGGCCGATCCCCAGTAAAGGGGTTTTCACCATGATGACATTGGAAGATTTCAAAGCCGCCCGCAGCGTGCTCTCGGGCGTCATCACCAACACGGGGCTTGTCCCCAGTAAGGCCCTGTCCAAGGCCACCGGCAACAACGTGTACCTGAAGCCGGAAAACATGCAGGTCACCGGCGCGTACAAGATCCGCGGCGCCTACTTCAAGCTGTCCACTCTGTCCGAGGAGGAGAAGGCCAAGGGTCTGGTCACCGCCTCGGCGGGCAACCACGCCCAGGGCGTGGCCTATGCAGCCCAGGCTGCCGGTGTGAAGGCCACCATCGTCATGCCCACCACCACGCCCCTGGTGAAGGTGAACAACACCAAGGACTACGGCGCTGAGGTCGTGCTCCACGGCGAGACCTTTGACGACGCCGCCGCTCTGGCCCAGAAGCTGGTGGAGGAGCGGGGTCTGACCTACGTGCCCCCCTTCAACGACCTGGCGGTCGCCACCGGTCAGGGCACCATCGCCTATGAGATTTTCCAGAGCCTGCCCGATGTGGACGTGATTCTGGTGCCCATCGGCGGCGGCGGTCTGGCGGCGGGCGTGTCCACCCTGGCCAAGCTGCTCAACCCCAACGTGAAGGTCATCGGTGTGGAGCCCACCGGCGCCGCGTCCATGAAGGCCAGCGTTGAGGCCGGTCACATTGTCACCCTGGACCACGTGGAGACCATTGCCGACGGCGTGGCCGTGAAAACCCCGGGCGATCTCATTTTCCCCTATATCCAGCAGAATATTGACGACATCATCACCATTGACGACGCTGAGCTGGTGGACGCCTTCCTGGACATGATCGAGAAGCACAAGATGATCGTGGAGAACGCGGGTCTGCTGCCCATCGCCGCCCTCAGCCACCTGGACTGCAAGGGCAAGAACGTGGTCAGCGTGCTCTCCGGCGGCAACATGGACGTGATTACCGTGGCCAGCCTGGTGCAGCACGGCCTTATCAACCGGGGCCGTGTGTTCACCTTCTCCGTCCAGCTGCCCGACCGTCCCGGCGAGCTGCTGCGGGTGGCCGAGATTGTCTCCCGCGAGAACGGCAACATCATCAAGCTGGAGCACAACCAGTTCGTCAACATCAACCGCCAGAGCGGCGTGGAGCTGCGGGTGACCCTGGAGGCCTTCGGCCACACCCACAAGCGGACCATTCTCACCGCCATGCGGGCCGCCGGATACGACGCCCGCGAGGTCAACACCGGCGACTTCTACGACTAACCCCTGATTCTGCTGCCGCCCGGCGGGTAAACCCCGCCGGACGGCTATCTGAAAGCGGTTGTTCTCCCGACCGGACCGCCGGGCCGTGGGAGCAGAGCGGGGGAAAGCCGCCGCCGGCCGGGAGCGATTCCGCTGTGCCATCCTATGTGATGGACCGGTCCCCGGTGCGGCGCGGGTCTCTGCCGCGCTGAATGTATCATACAGGAAATTTTTCAATTTCTGTTAAAGCGGAGGTTTAAGTATGATTAAAATTGCGCCTTCTCTGCTCTCAGCGGATTTTGCCAATCTCCAGCGGGACATTGAGCGGGTCCCCAACGCCGACTGGCTCCACGTGGACGTGATGGACGGCATGTTTGTCCCCAACATCTCCATCGGCGTGCCGGTGGTCAAGTCCCTGCGCTCCTGCACCGACAAGTTCCTGGACGTACACCTGATGATTGAGAAGCCGGAGCGGTACATTGACGCCTTCGCCAAGGCGGGCGCCGACCTGCTCTCTGTCCACCTGGAAGCCGACCTCCCCCCCGCTATCCACCGTGCTCTGGACAAGATGGAGGAAAACGGCGTAAAGAAGGGCATCGTCCTGCGCCCCATCACCGGCGCTGAGGCGGTGATCCCCTATCTGAAGCGGGGCCTGGACCTGATTCTGGTGATGACGGTGGAGCCCGGCTTCGGCGGTCAGGCCTTCATGTCCGACATGCTGCCCAAGCTCGAGGCCATCCGGGGCTACATCAACCAGTACTGCCCCGACTGCGACCTGGAGGTGGACGGCGGCATTGACCCCGCCACCGCCCCGCTGGTGATGAAGGCGGGCGCCAACGTGCTGGTGGCCGGCTCCGCCGTGTTCGGCAAGAGCGACCCCGCCGCCGCCGTGGAGGCTCTGCGCTCCGCCGGCGTCTGATTTCTGATATTCTGGAGGATTTTCCATGCAGTACTTTCCCCCCGCCCTGGAAAAGCTGGTGGAGCAGTTCCACAAGCTGCCCGGTATCGGCCACAAGAGCGCCCAGCGGCTGGCCTTTTATATGCTCTCCCTGCCCGACGAGGACGCCGCCGCCTTCGCCCAGGCCATCACCGACGCCAAGCGGGCCATCTCCTTCTGCCCCGTGTGCCAGAACCTGACCGAGGGTGAGGGACCCTGTGCCATCTGCCAGAGCCCCAAGCGGGACCGGTCCACGGTGTGCGTGGTGGCCGACCCCAAGGACGTCATCGCCATGGAGCGCAGCCGGGAGTACAACGGCCTGTACCACGTGCTCCACGGGGTCATCTCCCCCATGAACCACGTGGGCCCCGACGACCTGCACATCAAATCCCTGGTGGAGCGTGTGGGCAGCGGCGAGGTGAAGGAGGTCATTATGGCCACCAACCCGGACACCGAGGGCGAGGCCACTGCCATGTACCTCTCCCGGCTCCTGAAGCCCTTCCAGGTGAAGGTCACCCGTCTGGCCTA
>CABIYL020000023.1:24006-31857 GCA_902362925.2 Clostridiales bacterium
GGCCTTCTGCCCCGCCTGGTACAGAGAAAAGTCGCTGCGCTCATAGAGGCACTGGGAACACACCACCACCGCCATGCCCGCCTGGACGGCGGCGTGGAGCTTGGCGATCAGGTCCCGGCGGATGAAGTGTAGACCACCGGCACCGAAGGCCTCGATGACCACGCCACGGTAGTGCATGGACAGGAGCATATCAAAAATCTCCGGGTTCAGGCCCGGGGTCAGCTTGATGAGGAACACATCCCGGCACAGGGCGTCCCGCAGGACGCAGGGCTCCCCGCTGGGAACCGGCAGCGCCTCAGGCCGCAGCATCAGCCCAGCGGCGCTGATTTGGGCGGCCAGAGGCCAGTTGACGCTCTCAAAGGCGTCAAAGCCGGTGGTGCGGGTCTTGACCGCCCGGCAGCCCAGAATCACCTTCCGGTCAAAGGCCACAAACACGCCCCCAACACCGCCCGCCGCCATGGCAAAGGCGGTGCGCAGGTTCTCCAGTCCGTCGGTCAGGGGGTGCTCGATGGGCAGCTGAGAGCCCGTGAGCACCACCGGAATCTCAATGCCCCGGAGCATAAAGGAGAGCACCGAGGCGGTGTAGGCCATGGTGTCGGTGCCGTGGGTGATGACGATGCCGTCAAAATCCGCTCTGCTCTCGTACACCGCCCGGGCGATGACCTGCCACTCCTCAGGCTGGATGTTGGAGGAGTCCATACTCAGCAAATCCCGGACGGTCAGGCTGTAATTGTCCGCCAGGCCGTACAGGCGTGCGGCCATGCCGCCGCCGTCCAGACCGGGCGCCAGGCCCTCCTCTGTGGGCCGGGAGGCAATGGTGCCTCCGGTGGTGAGAAGCAAAATCTTTTTCATAAATCCCTATCCCTCTTTTAAGGATTTCTTAATTGCAATTCTTCCCGCTATCCTCTATACTGAAATCAGAAATCAACCGGAACGGAGGAAGCTTTATGCATCAGCGGAGTGTTGCCCTCTGCATTGTCCTTACCATTATCACCTGCGGCATCTACGGCCTCTACTGGATGGTCTGCCTCACCGACGACTCCACCGAGGTCACCGGTATGGGCCGTACCAGCGGCGGCATGGCCCTGGTGTTCTCTCTGATCACCTGCGGCATTTACAGCATCTACTGGGCCTACAAGATGGGTGAAAAGCTGGATATGGCCCGTGCTCAGCGGGGGGTACCCACCGGCAGCCTGTCCATTGTCTATCTGGTCCTGTCCCTCTTCGGACTGAGCATCATCACCTTCGCCCTCATCCAGAGCGAGCTGAACAAGTACACCTACAACGGCAATGACTTCTGAGGCAAAGTATCGTCTGAAGCGGCTGCTCCTGCTGGCGGGCCTGATCCTGGGGATCGGGCTCGCCTATGCTGTTTTTGTGCGTCTGAGCGGCCTGTCCATCCCCTGCCCGTTCCATGCCGTCACCGGTCTGCTCTGTCCCGGCTGCGGGGTCACCCGGATGTGCCTTGCCCTGCTGACGCTGGACTTCGCCGCCGCCTGGCAGGCCAACCCGGTGCTGCTGCTCCTGCTGCCCGTCCTGGCGGCGCTGCTGCTCCGGCAGGCGGCGCGGTATGTAAAAACCGGGCGGTCCACCCTCAGCAGAAGGGAGTCCGCCCTGGTGTGGGGTATGGCGGCTGTCCTCCTGCTCTGGGGGATTGCCCGGAACCTGGCGCCCCTGATTTTCTCCTGATTTACCGCAGCATCCGCAGAGCCAGCGGGAGCACCAGCTCGGCCACCTTCCGCTCGCCTGCGGCGGACAGATTGTGCCGGGGCAGCTTCCGCTCGCCGTACCACCGGTCCGGGTCGTCCCCCAGCGCCTGGTACAGGTCCACAAAAGGCACCCCGGACTCCTCGCACAGCCGGCTCAGACCGGCGTTCCACTTGGGCAGCCGGCTCTGCACCAGCTCCCCGGCGTAATTCTTATCAAACCATGGGATGCCCAGGGCGATGACGCCCATCCCCTGCTCCTTGGCCTGGCGGAACATATCCGCCATCTCGGCCAGATAGGACGCCATGGTCCGCTCAGGCCGCCGGATGTCCTCCATGCCAAAGCCCAGAATACACAGCTTGGCTCCGGCGCTCCGGGCGGCAAACTTCTCCCGTGCGTCAGCAGCCGTCTCACCGGGCACGCCCTCGTTGCGCACCGCGGTTTTCGCCCCCAGCGCGGCCAGAATGGCCTCCATCTGGGCAGGCCAAGCCTGCTCCATGGGGCCGCATTTTCCCTCATCTCCCAGGAAGTAACGGGTATTCCCGTCCCCCAGGGCCACAATGGTCCGATTCACACACTCACCTTTTTTCTCTCTCTGCGTCTCGCTGTCCGTCAGGCCAGCAGATCCCCCTCCGAGATCACCTGGTACCAGTGGGACAGCAGCCGGGTCTGGACAAAGCCCGCCGACCGATAGAGGGGATAGGCCTGGATATTGGAGGTGGAGACGCTCAGCCAGGTCCGCTTGTACCCCTCTTCCGCCAGAAGCGCCATCAGCGAGAGCAGCAGCTCCCGGCCCAGGCCCTTGCCACGGAAGTCCTTGCACAGGCCGATGCCCTCGATCTCCGGGTCAGCCTCCTGAAACCCCAGCAGATAGACCCCCACCGGCACGCCATCCAGCAGGGCCAGGCCGCAGCGGCTGCCCTCCGCCTGGGCCCGCTCCAGGTCGGTGCGGCCGAAGGTGGCGGAATTGGGCACGTCGAAGAAGCACTCGTTGTACAGGGTCAGCCACTGCCCCACCTTCTCCCGGCTCAGGGGCTCCAGGGTCAGCCTTCCCTCCGGCTGGGGGACAACTCCGTCCAAGGTCCGCTCCAGGCGGAGCATGTCGTAGCGGAACTCCAGACGGTAGCCCTCCCGGCTGCCCTCAGCCAGCGGCGCCGCCGGGTCCTTGGACGCAGCGTAGATCTCGGTAGCGCCCTGGATCAGCAGGTTCCGGGCGCCCTGCCGGATCTGGTCGTCCACCTGGTCGGGCCAGCACCGGCGGATATACATATATCCCTTCCCCTTGGTCGGGATCTCCTTTGTGATGATCTCCAGCTCAGGCTGCATGGCCTGTTCCTCCCGCTCTATTTTGTATTGGATGAATTTTTATTATACAACAGCGGTACGGACTGCGCAAGTCCGTACCGCTGTTGTATTTTCATAATTTTGTGCTTTTAATTTGCATTTTCAGCTGTCAAAGCGCACTTATTCCCGCCAAAACGGAGGCTCTGCGCCCTACTGTGACACAGACTTTACAGCCGCACCTCCACCGCCTCCGCCATGGTCAGGCTGTCCGGCGTCACATGGCAGGTGTGGGCCAGTATCTCCACCCCGGCCGTCTGTGCCCGGCGGAGCGCATCGCCAAAGGCGGGATGGGTCAGGTCGTTGGGGGAAAAGAAGTCGGCCTTCTCCATCTGGATAACAAAGCACACTGCCGCCTCGTACCCGGCGGCCCGGCAAGCCATCAGCTCCTCCAGATGCTTCACGCCCCGCTCGGTGGGAGCATCTGGGAAGTAGACCGCCCCGTCCCGCTCCAGGGTAACGCCTTTGACCTCCACAAAGCCCCGGCGGATTTCACCGTTTTCCGAATACTCATAGTAAAAATCGAACCGAGAATTCCCCCAAGTTTTCTCTCCCTGGAGCAGTGTCAAGCCGGACCGGAAGGCGCCCGACCTCGCCCACTGGGCAAACACCTGGTTGGGGGCCTGGGCGTCCATGTTGATGAGGGTCCCGGTGCCTCCTTCCGCGCTGCCCTTTTCCACCGCGATGAGGTCATAGGCTGTCTTGCGGGTGGGGTTGCCGCTCTTCTCCAGGTAGACAGTGGTGCCCGGAATCAGCAGCTCCCGACAACGCCCCGTATTTTTTACATGACATATTACAAAATCCCCGGTGTTATCCTGCCCCTCCAGGGCCACATGGGCAATAAACCGGTTGGGCCGGGCCAAAAAAGTACCCCGCCTGATGTGGTCGTAGCGCATGGTCTCACTTCCTTCCGGGATATGATACCACAGCATAGTCAAGATGGGAACGGCCTTTCGCCGATACAGAAAAAGAGCGCCGGGCAGTTGCCTGGCGCTCTTGGGATAATATGTGCTTAGTCGGCAGAGGAGGTAACCGCCACGTTCAGGGTGGTGACGCCGCCGTTGCTCAGCTCCACAGTCATGGGGCCGGTCTCAACGGTCTTCAGGTCCACCCAGACCAGCACGGCGTTGCTCCAGTTGGCATCGCCGGTGACGGTGTACTGGCCGTCAATGGTCAGGGCCACGGGCACGCTGGTGCCGCCCCACTGGGTGGTAATCCAGTTCAGGATGCCCTCGGTCACGTTGTCCTTGTTGATGGTCAGGGTGCCGTCGGACCAGGAGAACACCTGGCTGACGGAGATGCCCTGAACCTCAGTGGGACCCTCGGCCCACAGGGCGGTCATCATCTCGTTGACGTTGTCCTTGTTGGGGGTCTCAGCGCTCCAGACAGGGGTCTGAGCGGCGGTGATGGCGCCGGGCAGCTCGTTGGAGATGCTGATGTTGCCCGCCTTGATGGTGTAGCTGCAAGTGGCAATGGCCACGCCGTCCTTGAGGAAGGTGAGGGTCTCGGTGTAGTCGCCGGTGCCCTTCACGCTCCACACGCCATCCTTCTTCTCGGCAAAGGTGGTGCCAAACTTAAAGTAGGTGTAGCCGTCATCCTCGGTGAGGGTGCCCATGCGGCTGTCGCCCTTCAGAGCCTCAAAGGTCATGGTTGCGGTGCCCAGCGTATCCACGCCGGGACGGGAGACGGTGCGCACCACGGTATCAGCCTCGCCCAGCTTCTCGGTGGGCACACCGATGTACTCCACCAGCTCGCCGTTGCGGCCAGCCACGTCAGCCTGGGTCAGGGAGACCTTCTCGCTCAGGTCCAGCTCATGGGCCTCGTCACGGGCGATGGTAGCGCTGCTGCCGTCCACCCAGCCGCTGGTCTGAACCTTCACGTCGGTCACAGTCTCAGGCTTGCCGATGGTATAGCCGCTCAGGTCCACGCTGAAGGAGTAGGTGGCAACCACGTTGCCGTCCTTCACGAAGCGGATGGTGTAGCTATACTTGCCGCTGTCGTTCATCTCCCAGATGCCCTGCTCGTTCTTCTGGGCAAACACAGCACCCCACTTGAAGTAGTAGTTGCTGTCGTCCTTGGTCCACCAGCCCTCGCCTGCGTCGGCAGCGGTGTCGCTGGAGATGGACCACTCGGTGTCCTTGCCGTTGACGGTGCGGACAATCTTGTCAAACTCCAGGCCCTCCTGAGGCACGGCGTAGTAGACGGTGTACTCACCGCCGCCGCCCATGCCCTTGACCTGCTCCTGGGTCAGGGTGCCGCTGCCGCCGTTGGACACCAGGGCAGTACTGCCGTCGAAGGCCAGGCCGGTCTCGCTGGACTGTACGCCCTCGGGAAGTTTATCCAGAGAGGTTGTAACATTTTCGAGCTTCTGAACGTCTGTCTTAACAGAGGCCAGATTGATCTCGTACTTCTGGGGCGCGTACTTCTCGCCCTCACCGTCCCAGTCGATGGTCAGGTAGGTCTTGGGGGTCACAGCAGTGGCGTTCACGAAGGCCACAAAGTAGTACTCGCCCTCAGCGCCGCCGCCCACGTTGGGGTCGCCGGTGGTCAGCTCCACGGAGCTGGAAGCGGTGTCGCTGGCCTCAGTGCCGAAGGTGTAGTAGGCGCTGGTCACGCCCTCGGGAGCCTTGATGGCGAAGCCCACCCAGGAGCCCTTGGTGTGCTGGGCGTTCTCATGGACGGGCACCACGTCGCTGCTGGACAGGTCGATGGTGATGATGCCGGTGGCCAGAGTCTTGTAGGCGCTGGCGGTGATGGTGGGCATCTCGGTAATGGTACCGCTCTGGTCCACAGGGTTCACGCCCACGATACCGCCGACGGTCTCAGTGCTGGGGGGATTGTAGTCGCCGCCGCCGCTGCTGGTGTTGTCCTTGATCTCATTGCCCTTGCTGTCGGTGGGGTTCTTCACGCCGTCAGCCACGTCGATGGTGGAGGGTCTGCGGCCATCCAGAATGACGCCGTCGGCGTTAATCTCAGCCTTGCTGATGGTGCCGCTGTTGTCCACACGGACGGCAGCGCCGGCGTCCAGGGTGCGGATGGTACCGGTGTTCTTCACGTCGGCGGCGCTGTTGGCCTCCAGCGTGGTGATGGTGCCGGCGTTAGAGATGTCGGCGTCGGCGTTGACCTCCATGGTCTCCACCTTCACGCCGGAGGCCACATCGACGGCAGCGGTGGAGTTGACGCTGACGGTCTCCACGGCGGTACCGTTCTCCAGGGACACGGCGGCGGTGCCGTCCACCTTCACGGTGTCAGCGGTGACGCCGTTGAGCTTCACGGTACCGGTACTGCAGCCGGCGGTCACAACCACACCGGCGGTCTTACCGGTGATCTTCACCTCACCGTCGGTTGCCACAACGACAAAGCCCTTCTCGTTGTCCACGCTGTACTCGCCGGGCTCGTTGATGTACACGGTGATGGCCTTGTCCAGCAGGGCCATGGTGGAGGCCCGGTCGATGTTGACGCTGGGCTGGATGCTGCCGTCGCCGCTGCCGGTGATGATACCCATCTCAGCCAGAGGCGCCATGTAGCCGGCAGCCCAGTCGGCCACGGACGCGCCATCGGTAAAGCCGCTCAGGTCGGGGTTCTCCACAGGGGTGACGCCCATAGCGCGGCCGAACATGACCATGGTCTCCTGGCGGCTGATCATAGCCATGGGGTTGGCGTTGACGCCGTCACCCTGCATGATACCGGCAGCAGTGCACTTGAGAATGGCATCGGCATACCACTCGTCGCCCCGCAGGTCGGCGTAGGTATTGGGCGCCTTCTCGGTCAGGCCAAACATATTGACAAAAATCTGGGCCAGCTCAGCGCGGGTAATGGAGGCAGTGGGGTTGAAGTTGCCGTTCTCATCGCCGTTTACCACGCCTGCGGCGCCCCACCGGTCAATGGACTCACTGGCCCAGCTGCCGGCGGCATCCGGGAACTCAGGCGCCGCAGTATCCGCTGCCATAGCCGGGAGAGACAGCATGGACACCATCATCGCACCTGACAGGACCAGGGACAATCCTTTTCTTCCGTTCATATTTTATTTCCTCCTGTTCTGTACGGAATGTTTCAACCTGCACATCTTTCGCAGGCTGCCGGAGATTCCGCCTGTCTGCTTATCAGGCTTCTCTTCTCCGGTCTGCGTTTTCATGTTTCTCTTCGCTTTTCTGTACACTCTTATAACGATATGAAACCCCTTTTTGTTACCGTATGGCAGAAATACTGCCAAAATTCTATGTCAGTGCTTCTGTCAACTATACTAAGGACGAGGTGATCTCAGTGATATTCCCTGCTATCCGCGCACTGAGGGAAGACCGAGACTGGACACAGCAGCAGGTGGCTGACATGCTCCATCTCAACCGCCGGACTTATTCCGCCTACGAAAATGGTGTCAATGCCATTACGCCGGAACTACTAATTCAACTGGCTGATCTCTATCAGACCAGTGTGGACTATCTTCTCGGTCTGACTTCAGTCAAAGAACCCTATCCACATAGTAAAAATCAATCCTCTTCGTTTTAAGTACGCCATCCACACCGTTCATATCGGAATTTTGCTGCCCACCCTATCCGGTGGGCAGCTTTTTTATCTCTTATTTTTTGAGTTCATCATATCTTATGCACAGATAAGTCATCGGCAATGTTCCTATTTTTGCTTATTTAAATCTATTTTTAGCTTTTTTGATGCCGACTAGTTTAGTATAACAAAATCTATGTATAGTTCAAGCGGTAATGTTTTCTTCTTGATTTCTCTGAATATTTCAAAAATTATAGTCGAAAAACAAAAAAGAAGCGGCAGACTTACGTCTGCCGCTTCACG
>CABIYL020000024.1:0-31542 GCA_902362925.2 Clostridiales bacterium
CGCCGCTGCCGGACAGCGTCTTCACCAGCTTTGCAATGGGGCGTGCGTGAAGACCCAGCAGGTTCAATACCGTCACCTCTTCTGATACCATTTCGCCACCTCCCTTCCCGACGGATAACGCAGCCGTATTTTTATAGCTGCCATTTGTGGGTGTTATGCACAACACTTTTTCTGATGCAATTTTAATTTTAGCGTGTTTCCACAAAAAGTCATCGGGCAAAAAAACTCTTTTCTTGACACATCGTTCAGGAACAATAAAAAATGGCATAAAAATGGACAAATATTTATGCAAAAACTACACAAACCAAAAAGTGGATTATTCGTATTGCCCAAAAAAACCGCAAAATTGGCAAAAAGCTGCCACAGTGATGTGGAACAAAAATGTTTTTACGCGGGGTAGTGATTTGTCAACTACGCGTATAGAATAGGGCTGGATAAGGAGAAAAATTGTGTATATTCAACCGGAAAGCAGTGAAATGAGGGGGGCCTATGCCTGATTATCTGAAAGCGCGCCTGTTTGAAATTCTATCGCTTCTGCTGAAAATACGGCGCTATGTAACGCTGCAGGAGCTGGCTGACAAGCTGGGCGTGTCAAAAAGAACCATACAGCACGACGTGGAGCGGGTTGAGCTCTGGCTGAAGGAGTGCGGCCTGGAGAACAGCGCCACTCTGCTGCGCAAGCAGGGGTTGGGCATCCGTCTTGAACTGAAGGGCAACGCGGAAAACGAGCTGGAGGCACTGCTGAGCAGCCAGAGCACCAGAGGGCAGTCCTTCGACAACTACGAGCGCCGCCTGGAGGTGGCCAAGTTCCTCCTCTCCTCCCACGACGACCTGACGCTCCAGTTCCTGGCCGACCAGTTTTACGTCAGCAAGGGCGTCATCAACAAGGACCTGACCTGGGTCTCCAGCTGGCTCAAGCAGTACGGCCTGGGCATCACCAGGCGGCAGAACTGCGGCGTTAAAATCTGCGGCAGCGAGCAGAAGCGCCGCACCGCCATGGCCGGCCTCATCACCCTGAGCGGCAAGCGGCTCAGCGAGGGTCAGGAGGAGCAGATGCCCCTGGGCGACGCCATCGACGTGCTCCGCCTGGACCTGAAGCGGTTCTACACCGGCCTGAGCGGAAAACCCAAGGCCGATGTGGGCGAGATGGCCAAAATCATCCATGACGCCGAGAAAAAGTACGATTTCTACCTGATGGACAGCTATTACACCAGCCTTCTGGTCCACCTGTCCATCGCGGTGGAGCGGCTCAGCGGCGGCCAGAGCGTGGTGGACAGCGATGCCTACCCGGAGAGCATTCTGGAGTACCGGGAGGGTGAAATCGCCAAATATATCGCCTGGCGGATGGAAGAGGCCTTCCACATCTGCATCCCCAACAGCGAGCGGTCCTATATCTGCATCCACCTGATGGGCGCCGAGCTGCCCGACCCCGGAAGGCAAAACGAGATGCACTCCAGCCGGATCAACACCTTCACCCGGCATTTCACCGCCTTTGTGGAGTCCATGGTGGGGGCCAGCTTCCAGCAGGACGAGGTTCTGACCACCGCTCTGGCCACCCATATCAAGACCTCGGTTTTCCGTCTCCAGAGCGGCATGGCCCACCACATGCACTACACCAACCAGGTGCCTGAGAAGCTCAAGGGGCTCTACCAGGCCATCTGGGCGGGAAGCTATTACTACAAGCACTTTTTCAACGTGGAGCCCGGCGAGGAGGAGATTTACTCGGTCTTTCTCCACTTTGTCCACTCCCTCCGCCGGAGAATCCACCGCTGCCGCACCGTGGTGCTCTACCAGTGCGACATTCTGCGGGCCGACGACGTGTATCAGCGTCTGAGCATGCTCGGCGACGAGCTGGACATCCAGGATATCCGCAGCTGGGGCCAGAGAACCGACGCTCTTGTGTCTGACTGCGAGCTGATCATCGCCGTAGGCGGAGAGCTGTCGGCAAAATGCCCGGTCATCCAGGTGAGCACGCCCATTACCGGCAAGGAGCTCAACCAGATTCGGGACACGGTGCTGGAAATCCGGCACCAGGCGTTCATGAAAAAGGCGGAGGAGCTCCCCATCCCGCTCACCGAGGTGTTGTGGTTCCGGCTGGCCCACGGCAGCATTGAGGACGTGCTCAAGACATTTTTTGATCAGATGGTCCATGCGGGGGTCAACGGAGAGGCCCTCTCCCGGGAAAGCCTGGAGCTGGAGCGGGACGGCAGAGCGCTGATCATCCGGGACACGGCGCTGCTTCCCCTCTACCTGCCGGGACAGAGCCGCTTCAGGGCCTACGGCTTCCAGCTCTCCGAGCAGATTGCCGTGGCCGACGGCCGGGCCTCCCGGCTGATTTTCCTCCTGCTGCGCCAGCCCGACCGGGAGGGCGACTGGCCGGAGGACACGTATCCCCACTTTATCCGTGGCCTTCTGGCCCTGGCCGATGAGAAAAAAGGGCCTGACGGGAACAAAAACCCCTGAAAAATCGAGCACAAGCGGTCAAACGCATATCAAATAAAGATGCCGACGCGCTGGGCTGCCCACGGAAAAAGCAGTGCGGACGGCCAAACAGCCGGAGAGAGAGGTGCCGTAAATGGTAAAAGGCAAAGGGGTATCACGGGGTATTGCCCTGGCGGAGCAATTTCTTGTGGACGCGGAGCTAACACCCAGATACGAAGAGGCGCATGACAAGAGCGCGGAGGTGGAGACCCTCCGGGTCAGCAGAGAGATGTCCACCCAGGAGCTGGAATGCACCATCCGGGAGGCCGCGTCTGAATTCGGCCAGAAGGAGCAGGAGGTCTTTGAGGCCCAGCTCCTGCTGCTGGACAGCGACGACCTGTGGAAACAGGCCCGGAAAAACGTGGAGGAGAACAACCAGAGCGCCGAACTGGCCTTCCACGAGGCCATTGAGGAGCGCATCGTCATGTTCTCCCAGCTGGGCAGCGAGTATCTCCGGGAGCGTGTTCTGGACCTGCGGGATATCCGGCAGCGGGTCCTGCGCTGCATGCGCCGCAAGGACAGCGGCGGAGACGTCCGGGAGCGCAGCATCATCCTGGTGGGCCGGGAGATTGTGCCCTCCCAGCTGATGGACCGCCGCAACGGCAAGGTGTGCGGCCTGGCCATGGAGGCGGGCGGCGTCACCTCCCACACGGTCCTGCTGGCCAATATGATGGGAATTCCCTGCGTGGTGGGCGCCAAGGGCCTGCTCAGCCAGTGCGCCGCCGGCGAGGATATGATTGTAAACGGCTTCACGGGGGAGATCACCGTCTCCCCCAGTAAGGAGGAGCGGCAGCGCTACCAGGAGACCCACGACCGCATGGTGCGTGAGGCGGAGCTGGACCGCAACTTCATGGGCAAGCCGGACCGGGCCGCCGACGGCACCGAAATCCCCCTGTGGTGCAACATCGCCGCTGTGCGGGATGTGAAACAGGTGCTGGAGCAGGACAGCGGCGGCGTGGGCCTGATGCGGTCGGAGTTCCTGTTCCTGGGCCGCCAGCAGGCCCCCGACGAGGAGGAGCAGTACAACGCCTACCGCCAGATGGCCGACGGCCTGGAGGGGCGGCCCCTGATCATCCGCACCCTGGACATCGGCGCCGACAAGCAGGTGTCTTACTTACAGCTGGGCGACGAGGAAAATCCCGCCCTGGGCTGCCGTGCCATCCGGTACTGTCTGCGGCACAAGGAGCTGTTCCTCACCCAGCTGCGGGCCATTCTCCGGGCGGGCGCCGACCGGGATGTGCGCATCATGTTCCCCATGATCGCCTCCCTCACCGAGCTGCGGGAGGCCAAGGCCCTGCTGGCCGAGGCCAGAGACCAGCTCAACCGGCAGGGCATCCCCTGCCGGCAGGATATGCCCACCGGCATTATGATTGAGGTGCCCTCCGCCGCCCTCATGGCGGAGGACTTCGCCGCCGAGGCCGACTTCTTCAGCCTGGGCACCAACGATTTGACCCAGTATGTCTACTCCGCCGACCGGACCAACCCCACCGTGTCCGATCTGAACCAGCCCTACGGGCCTGCGCTGCTGCGTCTGGTGGCCCACATCGCGGAAAAGGGCAACGCCGCCGGCATCACCGTGGCCATCTGCGGCCAGGCCGGTCAGGACCCCCTGCTGCTGCCCCTGTGGCTGGCCATGGGCATCGGTGAGCTGAGCGTGAGCCCCACCAGCGTGCTGGGCCTGCGCCGCCGCCTGAGCGGCATGACAAAGGCGGACTGCTCCACCCTGCTGGAGCGGGTGCTGCGCATGCAGACCGCCCAGGAGGTTGTGGACGCCCTGCGGGAATTCCAGACCCGCACGGAAGAGAGCGGGTGACAGGGTGGACAGATATCTCATTGGCATGGACGGCGGCGGAACCAAGACCCGTGTGGTCATCCGCCGGGCTGGGGAAGAGGAACTGCTCTTTGACCGGCTCTATGAGGCCACCAACTACCAGTCCATCGGCGAGGCCGCCACGGCGGAGATTTTCTCCGGCATGATGGCGGATATCCGGGCAGCCCTGGGCGACGCTATAAATACCTCCGCTCTGGCCGCCGGAATGGCGGGCGTGGACCGTCCCCAGGACGCGGAGGTCTACCGCCGGATTCTGCACGACGTGGGCTACACCGGAACCGCCGGCGTCTACAACGACATGGACACCGCTCTGGCGGGCGCCCACGGCGGAAAGGACGGCATGTACCTCAACTGCGGCACAGGCTCCATCGCCGTTGGCCGCTGGGAGGGCAAAATGGTCCGTGCGGGCGGCTGGGGCTCCCTCTTCGGCGACGAGGGCAGCGGCTACGCCCTGGGTCTGGAGGCCGTGAAGGCGGTGTTCCGGGCCTACGACCGCACCGGCGAACAGACCGAGCTGACCCGGGCCGTGCTGAAAAAGCTGGGGCTGGGTTCGGTGCCCGACCTGCTGGACATCGCCATGGAGGGGGAGGGGCGGCATGTGACCCTGATCGCCTCCCTTGCGCCCGAGGTCACAACCCGCTGTGAGCACGACCCGGTGTGCCGCTATATCGCCCGGACCCAGACCGACATGGCCGCTGAGCTGGTGGCGGGCGTGGCCCGGCAGCTGGGGCGGGAGGACCTGCCCCTGGCTTTGGGCGGCAGCCTGCTGATCAAGTCTGCGCCCTACCGGGCCCTGTTCCTCCAGGCTCTGGAAAGCCGTCTGCCCCGGGTCACGGTGACGGAGCCGGTGATGGACCCCGCCCAGGGCGCCCTGTGCCTGGCCCAGCGCCTGCTGGAGGAGGGGAAGGCATGAGGGAAATCATCATTCTGGCCGCCGGAACGGGCACCAAGATGTTCCCCTACGATATGGTGGGCTCCAAGACCATGCGCCCGGTGGCGGGCATCCCCATCATGGGACACATGGTCCACACGCTGCGCTCCTTCAGCGGCGCGCCCATCCATATCATGACGCTAAAGAAGTACTATGGCGCCACGGCGCTGTATTTTGAGGGCATGGACGGCGTGCAGGTCCACGCCCTGGACCAGTCCGGCGGCAGCGCCGACACCCTGCTGGCCGGCATGCGGCTGGTGTCGGGCGGCGACGTGCTGGTGGTCAGCGGCGACACCTGGATTGACCCCCAGGACCTGAAAGCCCTCCACAGCCAGAGCGGGCCTGCCGCTCTGTGCTGCCCACTGAACGGTGAGCGGTCCATGGACTGGATCTGCGCCCGGCTGGACGGCGGAAGGGTGGCCGAAATCGGCGCCCACCACCGTGGAGAGAGCATGACCCACCGGCTGGCCGCCTTTGTGCTGCCCGTGTCCTTCGCCCGGCGTCTGGAGCTGACGCCCGAGTATTTCCCGGGTATGAAGGTGGGGGAGGGCGCGCCCATGGAGCGCTACGTGGAGGCGGCCCTGGCCGCCTCCCTGGACCAGTACCCGCTGGAGGCGGTGGAGGCGTCCGGCCCCTATTTTGACGTGGACAAGCCCTGGCACCTGCTGGATTTGAACGAATTTCTGGTCCACCGCCGCTGCGGCGCCCTGACGGAACATATCCTGGGGGAGGGCAGCAGCATCTCTCCCGACGCCGACATCCGGGGCCATGTGCAGCTGGGCCGAAACAGCCGCATCGGCAGCCGGGTATTGGTCAAGGGCAACCTGATTGTGGGGGACGACACCGTCATCGACAACGGCGCCATCTTTGAGGGCGACGCTGTGGTGGGCAGCCGGACCAGAATCACAAACTACTGCCAGATTTACGACGGCTGCTCCATCGGCAGCGGCTGTATCATGGACCACGCCGCCGAGCTCATCGGCGGCATGCTGATGGACCGGGTGTACCTGTACCACTGCTGCGAGTACTTCGGAGCCGTGGGCAGCTACAGCGATCTGGGCGCGGGCACCCTGTGCGGCACCCTGCGCTTTGACGACCAGGACTCCATCCACCGCACCAAGGGGCGGGCCGAGGTGGTGCGCAGCGGCTTCGGCAGCGCCACCTATATGGGCGACTACAGCCGCACCGGCGTGGGGGCCATCCTCATGCCCGACACCCGTGTGGGGGCCTACACCATGGTGGGCGCCGGCGTACTGGCCCAGGGCAACATTCCGCCCCGCAGCTGCGTGCTGCTGGAGCAGACACATATCACCAAACCATGGGGGGAAGAGAAATATGGATGGTAAGACACAGACCCAGCTCTTTGACGAATTTGACAGCGCCAACGCCGCTGTGATGGAGCGCCTGAAAAAGACCCAGAAGAGCGCCATCATCAGCGCGGGAAACGCCATTTACAAGGCCATCAAGGCCGGTCACCGCTTTTTTGTCACCGGCACGGGCCATTCCCACATGATGGCCGAGGAGTTCTACACCCGGGCGGGCGGTCTGGCCTGCGTGACGCCCATTATGCCCACCGAATTCCTGCTCCATGAGCACCCCCTCAAGAGCACGGCGGTGGAGCGGGTGGCGGCCTACGCCCCCGTTATCTTCGAGGTCTACGGCATCGCTCCCGGCGATGTGCTCCTCATCGCGTCCAACTCGGGCCGGAACGGTCTGATTGTGGAGATGGCCCTGGAGGCCAAAAAGATGGGCGTCACCGTGCTGGCCATCACCTCCACCGTGGGGCAGGCCTCCCGGCATCCGTCGGGCAAAAAGCTGTGCGACATTGCCGACATCACCATTGACAACTGCAGCGTGGAGGGCGACGCCACCTGTGAAATCTACGAGAACGGTCCCTACATGGGCGCCACGTCCACCATTACCGGCGCGTACATCGTCCAGCAGCTGAGCATCGCGGTGGCAGCCGCTTTCATGGCCGACGGCGTCAAGCCCCCGGTGTTCCTCAGCTCCAATGTGGACGCGGGCGACGCCTGGAACAGAGATCTGTTTCGGAACTATTACCACGTTTAAGCGTGCATAGTGTATAAGGAGGATGGAAATGAAACTGACAGTCATCGGCGGCGGCGGTGTGCGGTCCATGTTCCTGGCCAAGAGCATCGCCCAGCGGGCAAAGGACCTGCACATCACGGAACTGGTATTTATGGACAATGACCCGGAGAAGCTGCGCATCTACGGCGGCATGGCCGCCCAGGTGTCCCGCCGGGTGAATCCCGAGCTGAGCTTCCGCCTCACCGGCGACCCGGAGGATGCGGTACGGGACGCCGACTACATCATCACCACCATCCGGGTGGGCGGCGACGGCATGCGGGTCAAGGACGAGCGCATTGCCCTGAGCCGGGGCGTGCTGGGTCAGGAGACCACCGGCGCGGCCGGCTTCTCCTTCGCCATGCGCTCCGTACCCGCCCTGGCGGAGTACTGCGAGCTGGCCAAGAAGGTAGCCCACCCCAACGTGAAGATTTTCAACTTCACCAACCCCGCCGGCGTGGTGTCCCAGGCCCTGCGGGACATGGGCTATGATTTCACCTACGGCATCTGCGACGCCCCCACCGGCATGCTGCGGGAGTTTGCGGCCCTCTACGGGGCGGATTCCTCCCGCATCACCGGCGAGTGCTACGGCCTGAACCACCTCTCCTTCTTCCACAGCGTCAAGCTGGACGGGCGGGAGATCATGCCCGAGCTGCTCAGCCGTGAGGATGCCCGCACCCAGACCGACCTGCGCTATTTTGAGACCGACCTGCTCAAGCACATGGGCTGCGTGCTCAACGAGTACCTCTACTATTTCTACTACCGTGAGAAGGCGGTGGAGAACATCCTGAAGGCGGGCGTGACCAGAGGCGAGGTCATCCAGGACATCAACCGCCACATGACCGCCGAGCTGTCCACCATGGACATTGAGCACGACTTTGACGCCTGCCTGGCCTGCTTTGAGAAGTGGTACGACAAGCGGGACAGCAGCTATATGGCCAACGAGACCGGCGCACGGCGCACCACCCCCTGGAGCTTTGACCTGACCTCTCCCGACGCCGGCGGCTACGCGGGCGTGGCGCTGCGGTTCATCGAGCTGACCGAGCGGGGCGAGACCGGCGACATGGTCCTGTGCGTGCCCAACAACGGCGCCCTGGCCGGTCTGGAGGACAGCGACGTCATCGAGACCACCTGCACCATCTCCGCCGGAACCTGCACGCCTCATCCCACCCCCAACCCCGACCCCAGAGCCATGGAGCTTATCCGCCGGGTGAAGAGCTACGAGCGTCTGGCCTCCAAGGCCATCGTACAGCGGGACCGCCAGGCTGCGGTGGACTGCCTCATGCTCCACCCGCTGGTCAACTCCTACTCCCTGGCCAAGGAGATCGCGGAGGAGTACATCGCCCACAACGCCGCGTACATTGACGGGTGGCACTGATGGGCTTTGTTTCCGGCGCCGGTCATGCCAATGTTGACCTGATTTACGGCGGTCTGCCCCGTCTGCCCCTGGAGGGAGAGGAGCAGTTCTCCACCTCCTTTACCATTCAGCTGGGCGGCGGCGTGCCCGCCACCATGGTGCTGCTGGGCCGCCTGGGCATTGACGCCCGGGTCCAGACCTATCTGGGCGAGGATATGTTCTCGGACTTTGCCCGAAAAATGCTGCGGGAGAGCGGCGTATCCCCCCTCAACCTCTATAAGGAGCACGGCATCCCCCTGTGCGTCACCACCGCCATGCTGACGGAAAACGACCGCACCTTCTGTTCCTTCAACCAGTGGCCCACGGTCACCGACGAGATTCTGGAGCAGATTTACCAGGCCAGCCGGGGGGCAAAGGTGGTGCTCATGTGCCCCAAGGGCTTTGCGCCTGTGTACAAAAAGCTGAAGGAGGAGGGCACCATCCTGGTCTTTGACATGGGCTGGGACGACGAGCTCTCCATGGAGAAGTACGGCGAGTACATCCAAATGGCGGACTACTACACGCCCAACCGGAAGGAGGCCCTCAAGGTGACGGGGGCGGACACACCGGAGGAGGCGGCGGAGTTTCTGGAGCGGTATTTTGAGCACGTGATTGTCAAGCTGGACGCCGAGGGATGCCTGATTCGTGAGCAGGGGAGGAGCAGAGTCATTCCCACCATCCCGGAGTTTGTCCACCGGGACTCCACCGGCGCGGGCGACGCCTTCCTGGCGGGACTGATTTACGGCCTGTACCACGACCGGCCCTTTGACGAGTGCGTGCTGCTGGGCAATCTGACCGGCGGAAAATGCGTCACCGGCGTGGGCTGTCTGGCGGCCTGGTTCAACGAACAGGAGCTGCTGGACATGGAGAAGCGCTACCACTATCTTCTGGACAGCCGCAGCCAATGACCAAGCATCTGGAACGCAGAATTCTCCTCCTCCAGATTCTCCTGGGCATGGTCTGCTGCACCTCCCTGTCCTTTCTCTCCCTTCTCCTGAGCCGCTTCGGCTTTAACAACCTTCAAATCGGACTGGTGATGATGGCGGCGGCCTGTTCCACCTCCATCGCCAAGCCCTGCTGGGGCGTGTTCACCGACCGGGTGCCCTGTACCAGGCGCATTCTGGTGATCACCCTGGCACTGGGCATCGCCTCCTTCACCCTGCTGGGCACGCTGGGCGGCGCCTCCAAGGGCGCGGCGGTGGTGTTCGTCCTGCTGGTGGAGGTCACCACCGGCTGTATGATGGGCGTGGTGGACAGCTGGATTGCCAAGCTCATCGGCACCGGATGCAAAATCAATTACGGCCTGACCCGGGCGGGTATTTCGGGGGCCTACGCCGTCTCCGCCGCCTGCTTCGGCACCGTGCTGGACCAGTACGGCGTCCTGCCCGGCGCGGTGGCCCTCTTCGTTCTGCTGGGACTGATTGCCCTGACCGTTCAGGGCATCCCCTACCCGGAGGAGCGGCAGGAAAAAAAGACCTACTCCCTCCGCCTGGGCGCACAGCAG
The DNA here is from genome assembly GCA_902362925.2 of Clostridiales bacterium. Lineage (GTDB taxonomy): Bacteria > Bacillota > Clostridia > Oscillospirales > Oscillospiraceae > Pseudoflavonifractor. The sequence continues at coordinate 10,229 of CABIYL020000024.1, forward strand.
CTGCTCCGCAGCAGGCACTATCTGGTGCTGCTGGCGGTCTACTTCCTGTCCACCCTCACCGCCTGCGCCATCGACAGCTTTCTCTCCCTGCGGATTCTGGAGCTGGGCGGCAGCGAGCGGCATGTGGGCTACGCCCTGTTCATGACCACGGTGTTTGAAATCCCCGCCATGGTCTGTTACAGCCGCCTGCGCCGCATCACCGGAAAAAGCCCCGCCTTCTTCATCGCCGCGTCGGTATTCTTCTACGGCGTCAAGTGCCTGGCCACCGGGCTGGCGCCCAACTATCAGTCTGTAATTGGCCTGTGCGCCCTTCAGATGCTGGCCTTCGGCATCTTCAAGCCCGCGATTCTGGACTATCTCATCCAGATTGTGGACGTGGAGTACATCGGCGCCACCCAGATGCTGACCTGCGCCCTGGGTGAGAGCCTCAGCGCCATTCTGGGCAACGCCCTCAACGGCGCCCTGGCCGACCGCTTCTCCGTGGGCGGCATGATGACCATGGTCAGCGGCTTCGCCTTCCTGGGGGCGCTGGCCATGGCGGTATCCATGAAAACACAAGCAAACAAAATCGCAAAAACATGAATGGAGGAAATCTGTATGTTAATCGTAAGTGCTCCTTTGAAGACCGATATGGTATGCGCCGCGCTGGACGGCTACGACAAGGACGGCGTCACCATGAAGCTCCTCTCCCGCAAGGGCATGGAGATGCGCTTTGACGTGACCGGCTCCTCCGGCTTTGACGCCGTGGGCCTGGCCAAGTCCATCATCCGGGCCACCGAGTTCGGCGAGGCGCTCTACTTCGGCGTCCGCTGGCAGGATTGAGCGGTTCAGCCCCCAGACAGATAAAAAGTCCCCCGGCTGTGCCGGGGGACTTTTTTGCCTTTTTCCCGTATTTTCTCCCCCTGTTCATCCGGATACTTGTGGCTGTTTTTTCACAGTGCTAGAATATAGTCAGGTACTTTATACTTGCGTAGGGAATGTATCGGAAAGGAGCTGGTTTTATGGCAAACTTTTGCGCGAATTGCGGCCACCCCCTGGAAAACGGCCGCTGCCCTGTCTGCGGCAGCCCGGCTGCGTCTCCGTCCGCATCTTCCGGCGAAACGTCCTCCGGCACCTCCTTTTTCTCCGCCCTGTGCAGCGACCTGAAGTCCCTGCTCTCCTCCAGAGACCCCTTCCGTATCGCTCCGGCGGCCGGCTTTGTGGCGCTGGCGCTCATCTGCCTGCTGGTGGCGCTCTTTTCTGTGTCCGGCAGCATCCCCTTCGAGCTGTATTCGCTCTCCTTTTGGCCGGAACTGACGGCCTGCATTGCCGTTGGCCTGGGTTCCAAAGCGCTGTTTATCCGCCCTCTGGAGGGTTCCAGACTCCTGGCCGGCTGCATATGCGCCCTGATTGGGCTCATGGGGGTGCTCCATCTGCTGTGCATGCTGACGCAGCGCTACTTTCCCTTTGACTATCTGCTGCCCTGCCTGCTGCTCCTGATGCTGGGCCTGGGACTGACCGAACAGGAGCGGCTGCTCCGTCTGTTCTGCCTGGGCGGCGCCGGGGCGCTGGTCCTGGTCCTGCTTGTGCTGTTATTCTCTGTCGTACTGCCGGTTCTGCCCCAGCTGGCCCTGTGCTGGTGCTACCTGTGCGCTGCCATGGCCGTGGCAAAGGGGCGCTTCCCGGCGTGAGCCTGCTCTACCCGAATAGACAAAAAAAGTCGCCGCGAACGAGATGCCGTTCGCGGCGACTTGGCACGCCTGAGGGGATTCGAACCTCCGACCTACCGCTTAGGAGGCGGTCGCTCTATCCAGCTGAGCTACAGGCGCATATTGGATTCATAATCGCAGGAAAAATACGTCCCAAACCCGTACTGTTGGTCTGAGCCGTCCGGCTGCGCTACGGAGTGTATTTTACCCTATCCCCGCTGCGCTGTCAACTTTGACGGAAAAATCGCCTGCGTTTTTGGGCAAAATATTTTGAAAACAAAAGGCTAAAAAAGTTGCCTTTTTCCCCTTTGTACGCTATAATAAGTGGTTGTCTCTGATACTGTATTTGTGAAAGAAAGATTTGAGGTGCATCCCTGTGCAGAACGAAAAATTGCGCAACGTAGCCATCATCGCCCACGTCGACCACGGTAAGACCACCCTGGTGGACGAAATGCTCAAGCAGGGCGGCATTTTCCGTGAGAATCAGGCCCCGGTGGAGCGCGTGATGGACTCCAACGACCTGGAGCGTGAGCGGGGCATCACCATTCTGGCCAAGAATACCGCCGTCCACTACAAGGACGTGAAAATCAACATCGTGGACACTCCGGGCCACGCCGACTTCGGCGGCGAGGTGGAGCGTATCCTGAAGATGGTCAACGGCGTCATCCTGCTGGTGGACGCCGCCGAGGGCCCCATGCCCCAGACCCGCTTCGTGCTGTCCAAGGCCCTGGAGCTGGGCCACCGTGTCATCGTGGTGGTCAACAAGATTGACCGCCCCGACCAGCGCATCCATGAGGTCATGGACGAGGTGCTGGAGCTGCTGCTGGACCTGAACGCCACCGACGAGCAGTTTGAGTCTCCCACCCTGTTCTGCTCCGGCCGTCAGGGCACCGCCTCCTACTCTCCCGACGTGCCCGGCACCGACCTGACCCCCCTCTTCGAGACCATTATCAACTATATTCCCGCCCCCGAGGCCGACACCACCGCCCCCTTCCAGATGCTGGTCAGCTCCATCGACTACAACGAGTTCGTGGGCCGTATCGCCATCGGCCGCATTGAGCGGGGCACCGTGAAGCAGAACCAGGAGATTGTGGTTTGCAACTACCACAACGCCGACCAGCCCCCCAAGAAGGCCAAGGCCACCGCGCTCTATCAGTTTGACGGTCTGGCCAAGGTGCCCGTCACCGAGGCCGACGCCGGCAACATCATCGCCATGAGCGGCATCGGCGACATCACCATCGGCGACACCATCTGCGCTCCCGACTGCGTGGAGCCCATGGAGTTCGTCAAAATCTCTGCCCCCACCATCGAGATGACCTTCTCCGTCAACGACTCCCCCTTCGCCGGCAAGGAGGGCAAGTTTGTCACCTCCCGCCAGCTGCGTGAGCGCCTGTTCCGCGAGACCCTGAAGGACGTGTCCCTCCGGGTCACCGAGACCGACAACACCGACTCCTTCAACGTGGCCGGCCGCGGTGAGATGAGCCTGTCCATCCTCATCGAGACCATGCGCCGTGAAGGCTATGAGTTCCAGGTCTCCCCGCCCCGCGTGCTCTTCCAGGAGATTGACGGCGTCAAGTGCGAGCCTGTGGAGCGTCTGGTGGTGGACGTGCCCGCCGACAACGTGGGCGCGGTCATCGAGAAGATCGGCGCCCGCAAGGGCGACCTGCTGGAGATGACTCCCGTGGGCAGCCGCATGAAGCTGGAGTTCCTGGTGCCTGCCCGTGGCCTGTTCGGCTACCGGAACGAGTTCCTCACCGACACCAAGGGCGAGGGCATCATGGCCAGCGTGTTCGACTCCTACGCCCCCATGAAGGGCGAGATTGCCCGCCGGAACACCGGCTCCCTGGTGTCCTTCGAGACCGGCGAGAGCGTGACCTACGGCCTGTACAACGCCCAGGAGCGCGGCGTGCTGTTCATCGGCGCGGGCGTGCCCGTCTACGCCGGCATGATCGTGGGCGAGACCCCCAAGCAGGAGGACATCTCCGTCAACGTCTGCAAGAAGAAGCAGCTGACCAACATGCGCGCTTCCGGCTCTGACGACGCCCTCCGCCTGACCCCGCCCCGCCAGCTGTCCCTGGAGCAGTGCCTGGAGTTCCTGGCCGACGACGAGCTGCTGGAGGTCACCCCCGAGAACCTCCGCCTGCGCAAGCGTCTGCTGGACCACGCCGCCCGTATGCGCGAGGCCTCCAAGAAAAAAGCGTAACTTCCAAAGGACGGACACAGCTCCTGTGTCCGTCCTTTTTTCCACCTCGCCGTTGTGAGGGGTGGAAAACCGTGCTATAATGTATCGCGGCAGCCAAGCCTGTGAATGGGAGCTGTGGGAATGGGTAAATGGTTCATGATACTGTCGGCCGCTGTTCTGGCACTCATATTCTGTGCTGTCGGCGTGCTCTTCCGGAAAAAGGACCTCTTTTCCGCTCTGAACCACCCCCTTGCGAAAAAGTATCCCAACGTCTCAAAGCGCTTCGGCACAATTATGATATGCTTTGCCTTCATATGGCTTTTTCTCGTTTTTGTGCTGATATCTTCCTGATTCCCGCCCATGTCCACACTGAATATCAAAGGAGATTCCGACTATGCCCTATGCCATTCTCGCCGCGGTGCTGGTCATCGCGGACCAGGTGGTCAAGTTCCTCATCCGGTCCAACCTGGAGCTGGGGGAGAGCGTGCCCTTCATCCCCCACATCCTCAACCTGACCTACTACCAGAACACCGGCGCCGCCTTCTCCCTCTTCCGGGAGCACACCTGGATTCTGGCCCTTATCTCCGCCGTGGTGTCCGTGGCCCTGGTGGTGGTCATGGTCAAGCGGGTGTTCCGCCACCCGGCGGGACAGGTCATTCTGGCCGTCATCCTGGCCGGCGCCGTAGGCAACCTCATCGACCGGGTGCTCTTCGGCTATGTGACCGACATGTTCCAGACCATTTTCATCAACTTCGCCGTGTTCAACGTGGCCGACTGCTGCCTGGTGTGCGGCGTCATCGCCATGATGGTGTACGTGCTCTTCTTCTACGACAAGCTGGAGAAGGCCCCGGCGGGACAGGAGGCAGGCCATGACGCCGCTGACCCTGAGGGCTGACCGGGCAGGGGAGCGGGTGGACCAGTTCCTCTCCCGGCAGCTGCCCCAGCTGTCCCGCTCGGCGGCCCAGAAGCTGCTGGAGGAGGGAGCCGTCACCCTCAAGGGCCTGCCGGTGAAGAAGAACTACAAGACCGCTGAGGGGGATGAGCTGGTGCTCTCCCTGCCCGACCCGGTGGAGGTGGACGTGGTCCCCCAGGACATCCCCCTGGACGTGGTGTACGAGGACGGCGACGTCATCGTCATTAACAAGCCGGTGGGCATGGTGGTCCACCCGGCAGCGGGCCATCCCGACGGCACTTTGGTCAACGCGCTGTTATATCACTGCGGAAAATCACTCTCCGGCATCAACGGAGAGCTGCGCCCCGGCATTGTCCACCGCATCGACCGGGATACCTCCGGCCTGATTATCGCCGCCAAGAGCGACTTTGCCCATCTCTCCCTGGCCGAGCAGCTCCAGGACCACTCCCTGTACCGGGAGTATGAGGCGGTGGCGGTGGGCGGCTTCAAGGAGGACGAGGGCACCGTCCGTGCCCCCATCGCCCGGCACCCCACCGACCGGAAAAAGATGGCCGTCAACTTCCTCCAGGGCCGGGAGGCCATCACCCACTGGACCGTGCTGGAGCGGTTTTCCGGCTACACCCACCTCCAGTGCCGTCTGGAAACCGGCCGCACCCACCAGATTCGGGTACACATGGCCCACATCGGCCACCCCCTGCTGGGGGACACGGTGTACGGCTCCAGGAAGCCCTACCCCGGTCTGGCCGGTCAGTGTCTCCACGCCCGGCGGCTCTCCTTTGTCCATCCCCGCACCGGGGAGCGGATGACCGTGGAATGTCCGCTGCCCGACTGGTTTGAAGCCGTGCTGGACAAGCTGCGGCGCATGAGCTGAACTTTTTCCACAAAAGAACCATATCATGTGGATACAACAGCCCCCGCATGGCTCTCTCCAGAGAGAGACCCATGCGGGGGCTTTGTCTTGCCTCGGGCAGAGACTGAAACACGACGCATAGAGCATGTGCGGCATTGAGAAGGGTCATTGAATTGCAGGAGCTTACAAGTCTGGGCGGGGAACGCTGCACGGGCGACACAGGAACGAAACCGGACAGCCGAACCGGCAAGCAACTGCTTTCAGGTTTGGTGGCCGATGAATTGCACCGCCGCCGGACGTACTCCGAAAGGGGGTACCAGGGGGAAACGGGCGCATAAGGCTTGTAAAAGCCGATCTGCGCCTGTTGCCCCATGGCGAGCTTTGCCTACTTTCCCTCGCTGGAAAGTAGGCCGCCGGAGGCACGTCCTCGCAAGCTGCGTATCGCTCACCCTGGCATAAATGCCAGGGCTCGTTCACTCCGCTGCTCGTCCTCTCCCCACCGAACCCACTCCGCTGGGCTTCGGCGGGGACCCCGCATCGTCTCAGGTGGAAGGCTCTTTCTCCATCACATAGTTGTTCAGGGTGACGCCCCGGCGCTCCACGGTCTGCTCCTTTACCACCGTCCAGCCCTGAGCCAGGAAAAAGGGGAGGGCGGTGCGGGATGCGTGGGTGGTGTACCGCTGGGCTGGCACCGCCTGTTCCAGGGCGGCGCACAGGGCGGAGGCCACTCCCCGGCGCAGATGGGTGCCGGCCACATAGAGTCGGTCCAGGTACCCGTCCGGGGCCATGTCCCCAAAGCCCACAATGGCCCCGTCCTCCACCGCCACCAGGGTCAGGTGGGCGGAAAAGCTCTCGTTCCAGGCCGCCAGGTCCACCCCCTCCGGCGGCGCCCAGGCGTCCAGCTGGCGGGGGTCGTATTCCCCGGTACAGACCGTATGCACCGTGTCGTAAAACAGCGCCCCCATGGCCGGACAGTCCTCCGGCCGGTATGCTCTCAGTTCCATGGCAAATCTGCTCCTTTTCCCGGCCCCAACAGGCCGCTATTTCGTCATCTGTCCTGTTTTTCCACCGTGCCTTGACAAGGGAACGGCGGGTAGTATAAAATAACTCCGACCGCAGACAATCGAACACAGGGGCGCTGGACGCAAGTCCGGCTGAGATGTGGAGAATATCGCTTCTCCCGGTCCCTTGAACCTGATCCGGGTAATGCCGGCGTAGGAAGATGATTCGGCTATGATTGTCGTTTCTCCCGTACCGCATTGCGCCCGTTCGGCCTGCGGTACATATTTTTTCGGGAGGAACGAAATCATGCCTGTCGTCACATCAAGCAAAGGAAACAAGTCCACAAAAGCCCGCCTGTACACCAGAATGCTCTGCGAGGGCGCCATTATGGTGGCCCTGGCCCTGGTGCTCAACCAGCTGAAGATCTTCCGCCTGCCCAACGGCGGCTCCATCACCCTGGAGATGCTGCCCATCTTCTTCTACGCCGTCCGCTGGGGCGTGGGCCCCGGCCTGCTGGCCGGCTTTGCCTTCGGCCTGCTCCAGATGTTCATCGACGGCGCTGTGGCCTGGGGCTGGCAGTCCCTGCTGCTGGACTACCTGGTGGCCTTCACGCCTCTGGGTCTGGCCGGTCTGTTCAAGGGTAAGCAGTGGGGCATCTTCGCCGGCACCGTGCTGGGCTCTGTGGTCCGTTTCATCGTCCACTTCATCAGCGGCATCACCATCTACGCCATTGTGGCCCCCACGGAGCTGTTCAACGTGACCTTCACCAGCCCCTGGATGTACTCCCTGGCCTACAACGGCAGCTATATGGCCATCGACATGGCCCTGTGCCTGGTGGTGTTCGGTCTGCTGTACAAGCCCCTGAAGAAATACTTCCTGGGCGCTGATATCCGGTAAATCACACCATGTAAGGGGGAAGGAAATTGGGTAAATTTGACCGCGTGCTGCTGGCCAGCGACTTCGACGACACGCTCTACAACTCCCGCCTTGAGGTGTCGGCCGAGAATGTGGCCGCCATTGAGTACTTCATCCGGGAGGGCGGCTACTTCACCGTGGCCACCGGCCGGGCCCACCGCACCTTCTCCCCCTATGTGCATCTCGCCCCCATCAACGCACCCGTCATCCTGTCCAACGGGGCGCTGCTCTACGACTATTCTACGGATCAGGTGGTCTGCGAGCTGCCCCTTCCGCCCCAGGCGGCGGAGGATCTGGCGGTGCTGTCGGCGGAAATGCCGTCCATCGGCATGGAGACCTACCACGGGGACGACGTGTATATCCACCACCCCAACGCCTTTACCGACCGCCATGTGAAGCGGGTGGGCACCACCTGGACCCCCTGCGACCTGGCCGATATGCCCACGCCCTGGAGCAAGGCGGTCATTCAGGATGAGTATGTGACTTTGCTGGAGGCCCAGAAATTCCTGCTGGACCGGTGGGGGGACCGGTACGAGGTCATCTTCTCCAGCAACGCCCTGCTGGAGATCACCGCCAGAGGCGCCACCAAGGGGGGCATGGTGCTCCGCCTGGCAGAGCACCTGGGCGTGAAGCGGAAGGACATCTACTGCGTGGGGGACAACCAGAACGACATCCCCATGCTCTCCGTGTCCGCCGTGCCCTTTGCCCCTGCCAACTGCGCCGATGCGGTGCGGTACTTCAGCCCCGTCATCGTCAAGTCCAGCGACGACCACTGCATCGCCGACATCATCCGCATCCTGGATGAGCGGTATAGCTGAATCAGAACCATTTTCAATGCCCGCCGGAATTCCGGCGGGCATTGTTTTTTCCACATTAGCAAAGTCTTTTGTGGACAAGCTCAGGCCCTTAGCCCCGCTGACGGCCAATCTCCTCCAGGGTGCCCGCCAGGAGGGCGGCGTAGGCGGGGAGGGAGGCCAAAGGCGCCCGCTCGTCGGGGGAGTGGGCGTCCAGAATGTCCGGCCCGGTGACCGCCATCACCAGCCCGGGGGCCTTGACGTGGAACAGGGAGGGCTCCAGCCCCACGTGGACGGCGGAGATGTTCATGCCCCGTCCCGTCTCCCGGCGGAACACGCCGTCCAGCAGCAGGGCGAGGGGGTTGTCCGGCCTGCCCTGCCAGGCGGGGTAGCCGGTAGCAGTAACCCCAAAGCCGTTCTCCTCCGCCAGACGGCGGTGGGCATTGGCCAGAGTATCCTCGTCCGCCGGGTCGGCGCAGCGGAGGAATTCCGCCACCTTCACTGTGCCGTCCTCCGTCCACACCAGGCCCAGGTTGGCCGACGCGGACACCACGCCGGGGAAGTCCGTGTGCCAGCGCTGCACGCCGTGGGTCAGACCGCCGGTGAGGGCCAGCAGGGCGTCCCGGCAGAGGTTATCCCACACCAGCTTGGACGGGGCAGCCGCCTCCAGCGCCGCCTTGAACGCCGGGTCGGTGGCCCGGTGGGCCTGCTCCAGCTCCGCTGTCCAGGTCTCAAAGGCCGCCTTCAGGTCGGGAACATGGTCGGGGGAGAGGACCACCACCGCCGACGCCCCGGTGGGGATGGCGTTGTGGGCCTGTCCGCCGGAGAAGTCCGCCAGCGCCCAGGGGAAGGGGAGCGCGGACAGCAGGGCGGTGAGGGCCTTGATGGGGTTGCCCCGGCCCCGGTGGATGTCGTCCCCCGAGTGGCCGCCGGAAAAGCCGGAGAGCGTGATGGTAAAGGCCTGACCCTCTCCCGCCGGGCAGAGGGCCAGGGGGCGGGAGAAGGTCTCCCGCCGCCCGCCTGCCGAGCCCACCACGGCGGTGCCCAGATGGAAGCCGTCGGTGTTGAGCAGGTACTTTGCACCTGCCAGCCAGGCCGGGTCCACCTCCCGTGCGCCAGCCAGACCCACCTCCTCGGCCACCGTAAAGAGGACCCGCACCGGCCCACGGGCCAGCTTCCGGCCCAGCAGCCAGAGGACGGCGGCGTTGCCCAGGCCGTTGTCCGCCCCCAGGGAGGACCGGCCGTCCGACCGGAGAAAACCGTCCGCCGTCACCGTGCGGATGGGGTCCCAGTCGGGAACATAGCCGCTGCCCGGACGGACAGCACACACCATGTCCATGTGGCCCTGGAGGATGGTGAGGGGCGCGCCCTCACACCCCGGAGCGGCAGGCAGGTCGGCGGTCAGGTTGCCGGCGGCGTCCATAACCGGCACGCCGCCCAGCTCCTCCAGCCGTCGGGAGAGCAGCTCCCCCACCGCCTTCTCCCCGTGGGAGGGGTGGGGGACGGTGCACATCCCCTGAAATTCCGCCACAATCCCCGCGGTGATGGCCTCCGGGCCACCCAGCCGCGCCGTCAGCTCTGTCATAACGCAAGCCCCCTGTGTCTATGTATTATCTGTATTGTACGGTTATTGTACCACAGTCCGCCCCTCAGAGAAAGGCCTCGGCGCACCCCAGCAGCACCAGCAGCAGCCCAGACAGGGGCAGGGCGTATTTCCCCAGCAGGCGCCCAGCAGGACCGGCCCCCAGCCAGCCGCCCAGGGGGATAAAGAGCAGCGTCACGCCGAAATTGCACACAGCCGCCCCCAGGGGGGACAGCCCGCTGATGCCCGCCGCCACCCCGGCGCCCGCGTTGTTCACCGCCAGCGCCGCCGCCAGGGGCACCCAGGCCCGCACCGGCGGCAGCGGCTCCGAACCCTCCACGGGGGAGCGCAGCCAGTCCAGCAGGAACCACAGCCCGATGGCCAGCAGCACCAGGCCCCCCAGCATATCGGCCAGTCCGGCGGGCAGGAACCGCCCCGCCGACGCCCCCAGCGCCAGGGACAGCCAGGTCACCACGGTGGTCACGCCCCCCAGAATCAGGCATCCGCCCGGGGACACCGTCAGCCCACGGGCCGCGTACCCCATGGAGAGAAGAATGGTATCCAGATTACAGGCCATGGTAAAGACCAGTATGGCCCCGATGGAAGAGAGAATCTCCAACCTTCCACCTCCCTTCCGGCCATCCTATGCCGGAAGCAGGGAGGGGGTGAAAGCTGCCTTTCCCTCGAAAAAGGCATAAAAAACACAGGGCTGCCGCATTCGCGGCAGCCCTGCGGGCTTTTGTGGGGAATCTGGTCAGGCCGTGCCCAGCTCCTTCTCCCGGCGGCGGAGAATCCGGGGGAACTTCCAGGCGAACATAAGGCCGGTGGTGGTGGCGGCCAAGGCGTCGGCCACAGGCTCGGCCACATACACCGCAAAGACCTGGTTTCCGGTGAGGATGTGAGGCAGGATATAGATGAGGGGGATGAGCAGGATGACCTTTCGTAGCAGAGCCAGGAACAGGGACACCTTGGCCTGTCCCAGAGCCACAAAGGTCTGCTGGCAGGAGAACTGCACCCCCAGCATGAAGAAGCAGGCCAGGTAAATCCGCAGGGCCCACACGGCGGCCTCCACCAGCTCGGGCTTGTCGTTAAAGAGGGCCACAAAGACGTGGGGGAAGAGCTGCACCAGCAGCCAGGCGGCGACGGCGTAGACAACGCCGGCGGTGAGAAGCAGACGGAAGGCCTTGCGGACCCGGTCCAGCTTGCCTGCGCCGTAGTTATAGCCCACGATGGGCTGGGCGCCCTGGGCCAGGCCCTGGAAAATCATAGACAGCACCTGCATGATGGAGGAGCAGATGGTCATGGCGCCCACGTATACGTTTCCTCCGTACTTCAGCAGGGAGGAATTGAAGGAGATGTTCACCAGGCTCTCGGTGGACTGCATGATAAAGGGGGACACGCCGATGGCCACCACAGGCAGCAGCACCTTGGGCTTGAGCCGGAGGTATTTGAGGCGGATTTTCAGCTTGGTGCGCTTGCCGGTGAGGAAGGCCAGCACCCAGATGGCCGACACCGCCTGGGCGATGATGGTGGCCAGTGCCGCGCCCTGGACGCCCATGTCCATGCCGAAGATAAAGATGGGGTCCAGCACGATGTTGGTCACCGCGCCGATGATCACCGTGAGCATGGAGATGGTGGAAAAGCCCTGGGTGGTGATGAAGTTGTTCAGGGCCAGGGAAATCTGGACGAACACGGTGCCGCAGAGGTAGATGGTCAGGTAGTTGACGGCGTAGTCAATGGTCTCGGGGCTGGCTCCCATCATCAGCAGCATGGGCCGCTGGAAGGGGAGGAACACCGCCATGACCGCCGCCGAGATGAGGAGAATCAGCAGCGTACAGTTGCCCAGAATCTCCTCGGCCAGGTCGGTGCGGCCCTCGCCGGTGCGGATGGCCGCCCGGGAGCCGCCGCCCATGCCCACCAGGGCGGACAGGGCGGAGATGAACATGATGATGGCGAAGGCCACGCCCACGCCGGTGATGGCCAGGTCGCCGTCCGGCTTCATGTGGCCCAGGTACATCCGGTCCACAATGTTGTACAGGGCGTTGACCACCTGGGCGGTGACGGCGGGCAGGGCCAGCCGCAGCAGCAGCTGGGGTACCGGGTCATTGCCCAGGTCGTTGGTGCGCTTTGCCACGGTGATTACGCCTCCTCATTTTCCAGGAAATAAGTTGCTTCCATGTCGGCGGTGGCCAGGGCGAAGGCCAGGGGGTACTGCTGGAGGGCCTGGCCCACGGTGCGGGGGTCCTCGGTGCCCGAGAAGCCCATGTGCCAGCGGATGGCCATGGCCTCCTCACGGGTCAGGCGGAGGTAGCCGTTGATGATGTACACGCTCTTCTCCCCGTGGCCGTAGGGCAGGGGGTCCTCAAAGGAGTAGGTAGGCACGCTCTGCCACTTGCCGTCGGGGCCCTTCACGTTGCGGGTGCCCTGCTTGTAGCAGCCCACCTTGCACACGTCGTGGAGCAGGGCCACCAGGGCCACCGTCTCCTCGCTGTACTCCAGGCCATAGAGCTCCTGAACACGGGGCCGGGACAGGTAGTCCACCAGGCAGTGGTACACGTTCAGGCTGTGGTCGCACAGGCCGCCGGCGTAGGCCCCGTGGAACCGGGCGGAGGCGGGTGCGGTGAAGAAATCGCTCTTGTTCTCCAGGTAATCCAGCAGGGCGGCAGCGCCGTCCCGGTGGACTTTCCCGGTAAAAATCTCAATAAATTCCTCTCGGGCGCTCATAACAATCCTCTTTTCCTGTTCATATTCTCTCATACCGTAAAATATAATTTTAGCATATGTACAGGGAAAAATCCAGCCGCTTTCCTTCCCGGCGGCACCGCTAAACCCCCTCTATTTGGACAGTTTCGCGGTTTTGTCCCCAAATTTGACACTTTTCCCACTCTGTCCGTTGAGAAACAGCGGCGAGCGGAATAATTTAGTATCAAAGTTTGTGACATCGTCGGACAAGGAGTGATTTTCATGCATATCCCCAACAGTTTGAAGCAATTCGGCATTGAACAGGCCATAGACTACATCACCAAGGACCCCGAGAAAAACCTGCCTACCCTGATGACCTGGGTGGACAAGTTCTCCCGGGGCGGCTTCCCCGCCCAGCGGGCCGCCGTGCGTGACGCGGTCACCAATCCGGACAACCCCTACCACCAGCTCATCCTCCACATTGTGAAGGACATCGACCCCGAGGTGCTCAAGACCACCTTCGTCAACTTCTTCCTCAACGCCAACCTCATCGGCTGGGACAAGCAGGAGGCCGCCCGTGCCAAGTACCACTGCAACATCCCCTGGGCCATCCTGCTGGACCCCACCAGCGCCTGCAACCTGCACTGCACCGGCTGCTGGGCCGCCGAGTACGGCAACAAGCTCAACCTGTCCTTTGACGAGATTGACGACATCATCCGTCAGGGCAAGGAGCTGGGCGTGTACATGTACATCTACACCGGCGGCGAGCCTCTGGTCCGCAAGGCCGACCTCATCCGCCTGTGCGAGAAGCACAATGACTGCCAGTTCCTGTGCTTCACCAACGCCACCCTCATCGACGAGGCCTTTGCCGACGAGATGCTGCGGGTGAAGAACTTTATCCCCGCCATCAGCCTGGAGGGCTTTGAGGAGGCCACCGACGGCCGCCGTGGCGACGGCGTGTACCAGAAGGTCATCGCCGCCATGGAGCTGCTCAAGCGCAAGCGCCTTCCCTACGGCATCTCCTGCTGCTACACCAGCGCCAACTTTGAGTCCATCACCAGCGAGGCCTACTACGACAAGATGATTGACCTGGGCGCCCTGTTCGTCTGGTACTTCCACTACATGCCCGTGGGCAACGACGCCGTGCCCGAGCTGCTGCCCACCCCTGAGCAGCGCACCGAGATGTACCGTCGTGTCCGGGACTACCGCAGCCGCAAGCCCCTGTTCGCCATGGACTTCCAGAACGACGCCGAGTTCGTGGGCGGCTGCATTGCCGGCGGCCGCCGCTACCTCCACATCAACGCCAACGGCGACGTGGACCCCTGCGTGTTCATCCACTACTCGGACACCAACATCCGGGAAAAGTCCCTGCTGGACGCCCTGCGCGGCCCCCTGTTCATGGCCTACCACGACGGCCAGCCCTTCAACGAGAACATGCTCCAGCCCTGCCCCATGCTGGAGAACCCCGACAAGCTGCGTGAGATGGTGGCCCGTACCGGCGCCCACTCCACCGACCCCCAGTCCCCCGAGTCCGCCGAGCACCTGTGCGCCAAGTGCGACAGCTACGCCGCCTGCTGGGCCCCTGCGGCCAAGGAGATCTGGGAATCCAGCCAGGCCAGCAAGCACCCCGACCGCTACCTGTCCGAAGAGGAGCGGGTGGCCCGTGAGAACCTCCGGGACCCCCTGGACACCATCGGCCAGTAAAACGCAAAATTCCCGCCGCGTACGCGGCGGGAATTTTTTTGTCTGTCAGGTTATCCGGCGTAGCCGTACCGCTTTCCGCCCCAGCGGAAAAACCACAGGCTCACGCCAAAGGACAGCAGCTCGGCCACCGGTACGGCCAGCCACACGCCGTCCACTCCCAGCACTCTGGGGAGCAGCAGCAGCCCGGCGGTGAGGAAGCCGAAGGTCCGCAGGAAGGACAGCAGGGCGGACACCGGGCCGTTGGAAAGAGCGGTGAACAGGGCGGAGGCGAAGATATTCACCCCGGAGAAGAGAATCATAGGGGCAAAGAGCCGGAAGCCGTGGACAGCCAGGCCGTACACCTCCGAGCCTCTGGGTGAGAATACAGTCACCACCGCGTCGGCGATAAACAGGGACACCACCAGCAGCACCGCCGACGACACCCCCACAAAGAGCATGCAGGACCGGAACAGGGAGCGGAGTCTGGGCCGGTTGTCGGCGCCGTAGTTGAAGCTGAACACCGGCGCCACGCCGATGGAGAAGCCGATGTACAGGGCGGTGAGGAGGAACTGGGCGTAGAGCACGATGGTGATGGCGGACACGCCGGGAGGACCCAGCAGCTCCAGCATGGTCAGGTTGAACAGCAGGGTGACCACCGCGCTGGACAGGTTGGACACCATCTCGGAGGAGCCGTTGAAGCAGGCGTTGCCCAGCATGCGGCCGTCCCACCTGGGCTTTGCGAACCGGAGTCCCTGCCGCCGCAAGGCGAAGAACACCAGCCCCGCCACCGCCGGGATGCAGTAGCCGGTGACCGTGGCCAGGGCGGCCCCCGCCACCCCCAGGTTCAGCGGCACGATGAACACATAGTCCAGCACCATATTGGCCACACCGGCGGCCACCGTCAGGCCCAGACCCAGACCGGGCCGTCCGGCGGTGACGAAAAAGCTCTGGAACATGAACTGGAGCATGTACATGGGCCCGAAGAGCATGATAATCCGCAGATAGGGCACGCAGTAGGCCAGAAGCTCGCCCTCGCCGCCCAGCAGGCGGCAGATGGGCTCCGCAGCCGTCACACCCAGCAGGGCGAACACCACGCCCGCCGCCACGCTCACCGCAATCAGCAGGGAGAAGCCCTCCAGGGCGGACTGCTCCTCTCCGGCCCCCATCCGCCGGGCCACAATGGCGCTGCCGCCGGTGGCCAGCATGATGCCCACCGCCATGGTCAGGCACATGGCGGGAAAGACGATATTCAGCGCCGCCAGCGCGTCCTCGCCCACAAAGCGGGAGACAAACATGCCATCTACAATGGAGTAGAGGGAGGCGAAAATCATCATCACCACGCTGGGCAGCGCAAAACGGAGCAGGGAGAAAAAGCTGAAATCCCTGTCCAGACGGTTTTCCATGGGAGGCACCGGCCTTTCTTGACAAAATCTTGATGCGTCAGATATTATAGACTATCGGGTAACCCGATAGTCAAGGAGGAAATTTCCGCCCGTTTCGGGCGTATGTTTGGGTCGGAAAGGAGGCGGTGTCCATGGCCGCAGTACCCCGGGGATATCTCACCACAGGCGACTTTGCCCGCCTGTGCGGCACCACCAAGCACACCCTGTTTCACTACGACCAGCTGGGCATCTTCTCCCCGGCGGTCAAGGGGGAGAACGGCTACCGGTACTACACCTTCCCCCAGATGGAGGTATTTTACGTCATCTCCACTCTCAAGGAACTGGACATGCCCCTGGCGGATATCAAGGCCTATCTGGACCGGCGCAGTCCGGAGGAGCTGGTGGCCCTGCTGGAAGGGGAGTCCGCCCAGCTGGAGGAGAAAATCCGCCGTCTGCGGCAGATGCGTGCTCTGATTGTCCGCAAGACGGAGCTGACCCGTGCGGCCATGGCGGAGCGCCGGGAGGACCTCCGGGTGGTGGAACAGCCCGAGATGCTGTTCATCACCACGCCCCGCCGGCCGGGTGAGAGCCTGAACCTGGCCTTTGTGGCCCACATGCAGTACCGGGAGGCCAGGGATATTGTCAGTCCCTACCCGGTGGGGGCCACCATGCGCCTGGAACAGGCCGGACAGGACAGCACCGAGGGGTACAGCGCCTTCTACACCCAGGTGGACCGCCGTCCCAGGGGGGTGCCCGTCACCGTCCGGCCCGCTGGGCGCTACCTCACCGCCTGCCACTCCGGCGGGTACGACACCGCCTGGCGCACCTACCGCCGGATGCTCTCCTGGGCACAGGACCGGGGGCTGACCCTCACCGGCCCCTTCTACGAGGACGCCCTGCTGGATGAGCTGTCGGTGGACGGATACGACAACTATGTGCTCCGGATGTCTATTCTTATTGCTCCGCCGGAAACGGAGCCGTAACGCAGAAAAACGCCCCGCCTCTCTTCAGAGGCGGGGCGTTTGCTATGCTCTGGTATGACCGGTGTCAGGTCCCGGGGTCAGGCGGAAACCTCAGCCCTGGTTCCGCTCCTTGCGGAACAGGACCACGGTCACGCCGCCGAACACAACCGCCAGGCACAGGAACACGCCGCTGATGGCCTGGAACAGGCCGGCGTTGCTGGTGGTACCGGTCTGGGGCAGGTTGCCCAGGGGGAACTCGCAGCCGGGGATTTCGGTCTCGGTGCCGGACTCATCGGGCAGGTCGGTGGTGGGAGTGCCCTCATCGGGGATTTCCGTCTCGCCGCCCTCGCCGGGGTCAGTGGGGTCGGGGTCGTCGGGCAGGTCAGTGGTGGGAGTCTCGCCGTCGTCGATGTCGGTCTCCTCGTCGGCCACATAGTACACGTTGACCACCTTGTTGCCGTTGAGGACGCCGGTCAGGGCGTCACCGCTGGTGCTGTCGTAGGTGTAGCCGTCGATGGCGATGGCGTCGTAGGAGCTCACGTCGTAGGAGCTGCCCTCAATGTGGCTGGGAGAGGTGTAGCTGGAGGCGATGCTCCGGCCGTTGTCCTTGTCCAGGTAGTTGACGGTGACGTGGTAGTACATATAGGAGGGGGAGTAGGGCTCACCGTGGGCGGCCTTCAGGGCCAGATAGGTGGTCTCCTTCTCCACGGGGGTGTACTCGTCGTAGTAGCCGTCCACGCTCCAGCGGGCGGTGGCGTCAGCGCCCTTCAGGCCGTCCACATACCAGCCGGTGATCTTCTCGCCGCCGGTCAGGGTCAGGTCGCCGGACATCTTGCCGGCAGCGGGCAGGGTGAGCACGTTGGGATAGCCCTCCATGCCCATGCTGTAAATATCGTCGCCGGCGCCGGCGGCGGTGTTGTTGTACACAGCCGCGCCCTCGGCGATGGTCAGGGTGCCGTACAGGCTGGCGATACCGCCGCCGAAGCCGTTCTTACCCTCGCTGGTGAGGGCCACGGTGTTGCCGGTGATGGCGCCGGTGACGGTCAGGGTGGACTGGTTGGCATAGACAGCGCCGCCGTAGTTGACGCCGTTGCTGCCGGTGATGGTGGCGCCCAGGTTCAGGTCCACATAGGCGGCGTACACGGCGCCGCCGTACACCGTGCCGGTGCTGTTGGTGATGGTGGTCTCACTGTCCACGGTGGCGGGCAGGATATAGGAGTTCTTGATGCCCTGGATGGCCAGCGCGCCGCCGTAACCGCCGGTGCTGTCCTCGATGGCGCAGTTCTTCAGCTCCAGGGTGGTGTCCATGGTGAAGGTGTCGGCTACCAGGATGGCGCCGCCCATGACCGTGGCGCTGTTGCCGGTGAAGGTGCTGTCGGCGATGACAGCGGGGCCGCTCTGGTGGGAGATGGCGCCGCCGTTGCCGGCAGTAGCGCTGTTGCCGGTAAAGGTGCAGTTGGTGACGGTCAGGCTGTTCTGAGCGCCGGAGCAGATGGCGCCGCCCATACCGCCGGCGGTGTTGTTGGTAAAGGTGCAGCCGTCAAAGCTCAGGTTCTTGGTGTTGTCCGTGTACACGCCGCCGCCGCCGGAGCCGCTGACGCCGCTGTTGCCGGTGAACTCCACGTTGGTATAGGTGGCGGAATTGCTGTTGCTGCAGTACACGGCGCCGCCGGTACCGCCCTGGTTGTTGGTGAAGAAGCTGTCGCTCACCTGGGCCTTATCCACGCCCAGCATGTACAGCGCGCCGCCCAGGGCGCTGGGGTCGTCCCGGCCGTTGTCCTCAAAGGTGCAGCCGGTGATGGTGACGGAGGGGACCTTGGGCGCGTCGGCGCCCTCACTGGTGGTGGGACCCACCACCGCCACGGCGGAGCTGTAGTTGGTGCCGGGGGCGCCCACGTTGCTGTCCACGGTGCAGTTCTCCATGTACAGGGAGCTGTCGGTCCACAGGGCGCTGCCGATGCCGGCGGCGTTGTTCGTAAAGGTACAATTCTTCACGGTCAGGGTGCTGCTCAGGCCGGCGGTGGAGTAGATGGCGCCGCCGCGGACGTACTCATCGCCCCGGCCCTCGCTCTTGCCGCCGTCCAGGGTGCCGTTCTGGATGGTCACGTCCACGGCCTCGCCGCTGGTGCTCTTGATGAGAATCAGCTGATCCACGCTGCTGCCGTTCAGGCTGAAGCCGCCCAGGTCCAGCACCAGGCTCTTGGTGATGTTGATGGTGCCGGTGAGGGCCACATTGCCGGTCAGGGTGACGGTGCTGCCCGCCTCGGCGGCGTCAATGGCGGCCTGGAGGCTCTCCTCCGTCATGTCCTGGGGCTCCTCCGGCTCCTTGCCGGGCTCCTCGGCGCCGCATACGGTGCAGACGCCGTTCTCGTAGGTGTGGCCCAGGGCCTCAACCACGCGCACGTCCTTCTCCTCACACAGGGTGCAGGTGAAGGTCATCTCGCCCGCTTCGGTACAGGTGGGCTCCTTGGTGACGGTGCCCTCGTCCCACACGTGCTCGCACGCAGCGGGCTCGGTGCCGTCCGTGTCGCCCTCTTCCACCGCGATGGCAGCGGTGCTCAGCGTCCCCACCACCATACAAAGGGTGAGGAACAGGGCCAAAAATTTCTTGCTCTTTGCCAGCATCTTTCATTCTCCTTTCTTTCTCCGCTCCGGGAGAAAGGTCTATGAAATCTGCGGCGGCCAGACCGGCATGGCGGACGCTGCGTCCGCTTTAGCCTCCTGGCTTTGCGTCCCGGTCTTTCGGCCGGTTTGCCTTTGTCGCGCTCCAGGGAATGTCCGCCCGAGCCGGGTCACGCCCTGTCTGTGTCAATACTGTATCATGCAATGGTTACATTTCGGTCATATTTCAAAAAATGTTTTTTATATTTATTTCTTTTTGTATTTTGGCTTTTCAAAATTCCGCACCTATGCTCTCTGCATACCCGTTTTATCGACAATATTTTTTAGTAAATGGCTATGTCACAACAAACAGTTGATAAATAGCCATTTTTATAGGGGAGTATCAGAACTCCCCTACAAACTGTTATTTGCAGTTATCTATACTCATTTGGAATTTCGATATGAAGTGTCTCACACAATAACTTCACATCATGTGCATCATTTTCATCAAACTCGTATCCCAGATGGAACATTACTTGACTATATGGTTCAATACAGGAAACCTCTATTTCCTCAATTCTTCCTTTACCCGAAAAAGTTTCTACCGGAAAACAATCCCCATCATAAAGAATTTCACCTTCGTCCGTATATTCAAAACAATGCAAATCAATAATTCTGTTTTTCAAATCTTCCCATACAGTATGGTTCAATGTTGTATATTCCATCTTAATCTCATAAAAGCCATTAGCTTTCATTATTTCTATAAAGTTCTGATAATCGTTCTTTTCTACAAAAATGTCAATATCATTATGGGCTCTTGACTGATATCCAAGAAGAGCATCTACACCCCAGCCACCATCAAGAAAGACTTTAATCTCCGCATCTATTGCAAATTGAAGAATCTGTTTTACATCTGTTATATTGACCATCTTATCATCTCCACAAATTCTAATTAGGCGACCAGAGGAACTGCTGGTCTGTTTGATAAATCTCTGCATTTAGCAGTTTTCAATGTTGCCAAAACAAAAGTTAAGAAGATGTTCCTTTTCTCCATGTCGCTTTCTTTGGCGTAATTTACAAGGTTATTCCACACAAGATAGTTGTTCAGATACTTGGTAGAAACACCGTTAAAGCCACGCATAAACCTCTTTAGCTGGCTATGGTAGCTATTGATATGTTGGATATTATAAATGCCTTTCTTGGCTTTGCCAGTCTTTAACTGCACAAGGTCAATGCCATTGGCATTTGTAAATCTCACATAGGAGTTCATCTTGTCCGTAACAAGAGTGGAATTGGTCTTAATCCTACCATCATAAATATGATGTAAATCTCTTGTAGAAACTCTACCAGTATTCGTAATCTTGGAGATAGACAAGCCATTCCTATTAACCGCACAAGGAACACATACCTTTTCTTGGGACAAGCCTCTGATATGTGTAGAATGACCACGCTTATGAGCCTTGCGTGGCATAGCAAATGTCTTACTCTTGCTATGATTGCCCTTGTACGAGATGGCGAAAAAAGTTTCGTCAGCCTCAATAATGCCGTCAAGGGTAACATCGTCTGCCATATTCTGAAGTGCATCCAAAATCTTGTGTCTCCAAAGGAATGCGGTGTTTCTGTGAATCCCACAAGCAACAGCAGTCTTACGAATGGATAAGCCATTCATCATACAATCAATGTACTGCTCCCACACGGACAAGTCTTTTCTTGTACCAGACACAATGGAGTTCGTAGCAATCACGAAGGACTTGCCACAATCCTTACATACATATCGCTGTGTGCCATCTTTACGATGACCATTGCGAACCACATGGATACAGCCACAAAGAGGGCATACACGACCATTTGCAAAGCGTTCCTTTGCTACGAAATCTTCAATATTCAAAGACTTTACAAAGGCAGGACTTAAAAGCATTGTTTTAAGGCTTTCCTGCTCTGCGACAGTCAACTTACCGATAATATCTAATGCGTCTTTGATAGTAGGCATATCCAATTACCTCCTTCGGTGGTACTGTTTCTTACTATTATTATACGCTATTTCTCGTCAAAAATCAACCATTTGTTGTGACAGAGCC
>CABIYL020000025.1:0-31335 GCA_902362925.2 Clostridiales bacterium
ATAACTGCAAATAACAGTTTGTAGGGGAGTTCTGATACTCCCCTATAAAAATGGCTATTTATCAACTGTTTGTTGTGACATAGCCAAAAGAAAAAATAGTTCACAAAAATGTCAAAAAGCAAAAATACCATTCGAATAAAGGCGACTATGTACCAAGTTAAATCAGACAAGTTTATCAACTCACCACTATTTTCTCCGGTAACCCGGTGGTATTGTTGGAGCAGGAGGTGCGTTTGATATGTTCCAAGGCTTCGAATCGAATCCGTCACACACTGGGGATACATGTACCCCGCTTCGTCCTATGCGGCCACCCATGCTCCCGAAATCAAAGACCAGTAAGAAGGCGCACAAAAGCGAGCACAAGAAAAAGCGGCTCTATGAAGAGTGGTACTTTGAAAACCAACTGTTGGCACTGGCGATACACGACCTCGGTGCCAGCACCCGGATGATGGCACAGACACTGAGTGAAATCGCCCAGGGAAAGGAGCTTTTTTCGCCTTCCATCGAAGCGAAAGACTTCAGGGTCAGCAAAGATGAAGAGGACGGCTGATGAAGGAGATCAAGCTCGCAACTCAGCATGGTCTATCACACAGGGGGACACCTATTTGCAATTTCTCCGTCGGCTTGAGCAATATCTACTACTGGGCCGATGGGCCAGCCAAAGGGAGCCTGGCATTTCTTCGTCTCGTCATCACAACGGATACCGCCCGCTACGAGGAACTCATCCAAGCTACCGGATACTCCCGTCTCAGTTTTCTCCGCCGACACCCAGACTTGTCGGTCACCCGGAAAGGTTTGGAAATACTCGATCTCCACATCGCCGGACTCGTTGCCGACCGAATTCGGGAATCAGACACAGGTTTGGCTTTTTCCCAAACAGGGTTCCATCACTTAGAAAACAGGACGGTTTTTGTGGCAGGCAACCGACTCATTGGCGGCGAAGACCTAGATGTCATTTTCGCTCCAGAGATTTCAAACTTCCATCTAACGGAGGCAGTGCTTCCACCAAGGGAGATTTCCGAAGAGCTCTTAAATCGACTCCAGGCCATCAATCCTGAGATAGCTGTGCCAGTCTTTGCCTTTGGGATTCTGACAGCCCTTCAAAGCCTTGTGCTGGAGTGCGGTATTCCTCTGACAAGCGTGCTTTACCTCAATGGTCAGTCAGGATTAGGCAAGACTGAGACTGTAAAAAAGTTCTTCGCCCTGTATGACTTCACCAAAAGCAAACTACCAGCCCTAATCACTGAAGCCGGCAGCACCATGGCTGGCTTCCGCGAAAATCTGTGCTCTGCTCGTGACCTCCCGGTCGTACTGGATGACCTGTGTCTCTCATCAGCCAAAGACTCCCAGCGAAAGCGGCTTGAAATCGGCGCTCAAGTAATCCGTGAGGCGTCCAACAAAGGCGCCATGCGTATTAAAGCCGGAAACCATGGGACGGAATCCTCAACTGAAGCCGGGGTAGCCATCACTGCCGAGTTCAACATGCGCTCGATTTCCGATGTAACACGCTGTATCATCGTGACGTTGGAGCGCCCCATGGATGGCGGAAAATCCGATGACCGTACAATTGCTGCCGGAGCCCTTGACGCCTTCCTGACCTGGTTTATTCCACGCTATCAGCAGGAAAAAGAGCATCTTGAGCAGCGTTATAATGGTCTACAGACCAAAGGACGTTTGGACCGATTAAAGACCGGCTTGTTCTGTCTCTACTGGGCATTCGACTGTTTTATGCGTTTTGTACGAGATACGGGAGCTATAACAGCCTCTACATACAACCAAGTTGACCAATTTTGGAAAGGCATACTACAGCAAATAGAGCATCGACAGCGTCAACTGATTGCATGTATCGATGCCAAAATCCCGAAGGTCTCAATTCAGGAGCTGCTCTGGGCAGGTATTCAAAATCACGCTATTCCCCTTGTCAATAAACCAAAGAAGCTGGACTCCTTCCATGGCCTGATCAAGGGGAACGACTTCTTCCTTCCGCCACTTCTCTTGGATGAATTTCTCTCTAATCAGGACGGGTATCAGTCTATCACCAGGACTGCAATCAGCCGAGAACTGAAAGCTGCAGGTATCCTGGTTCTACACAAAAACGATCATGCAAACACCGTAAAGTCAAAAAAAGGAGGCCCTAGGGTACTCCATATCCGCCTAGATCTTTTACGCAAAAATGTTGAAAGAATACACGGTCTATAAGGAGGAAATATCATGGTTCCCAACTGCATCTGCTCTATCGAGCAACTACCGCTGATTCTGCGTGTTGACGATCTCATTTCGATACTCAAAATCGGGCGAAACGCAGCATATGCCCTGGTTCGCTCCGGCCAGCTCAAGGCGCTTCGAATCGGGAACTCCTATCGTATTCCCAGGAGCGAATTGGCTCGATTTCTCGGAGAATCTACCTGAGAACTGCAGATGGGGTGGGCGAAACACCCACCCCATCATTATTTTAATTATAGGAGGTATTGATTAAAATGATAAGAAAAATGTCTTCCGGCCGCAGCGCTGCCGGAGCCGGCAGCATCCGGAAGAAGACCGTGAGTACGAAAGGGCGTGAGTACACTTACTGGGAAGCTCGTGTAACGGTCGGTTTTGATCCGGGCACCGGCAAGCAGGTACAGAAGTCCTTTACAGGCAAAACCCAGAAAGAGGTACGGGAGAAGATGCAGGCGGCCGCTGTCGCTGTGAATACAGGCGACTACTTCGAACCCTCCAAAATGACGTTGGCCAGATGGATCGAAATCTGGCTCCAGGAATACAGCGGGGACAAAAAATATTCGACTGTAAAGCATTACAAAGCACAGTGCAAGACCCATATCATACCCTCTCTGGGAGCTGTCCGGCTGTCAGAGCTGACACCACCGCAAATCCAGGCTTTCTATAACAAAAAGCAGCGTGATGGTCTTGCGCCCAAAAGCGTCAGGAATATCCACGGGATCTTAACCAAGTGTTTATCGACAGCCGTTCGGGTAGGCTATTTGCGGGTTAACCCGGCAGCCTCTGCAACACTCCCCAAGGTGGTACGGAAGGAGATCCACCCGCTTACTGACCAGCAGGTTCAGGATTTTCTGCAGGCTGCGTCTGACGATGAATATGAGATCCTGCTGAAAGTCATCCTCTTTACCGGTCTGCGGGAATCGGAAGCAATCGGCCTCACCTGGGACTGTATCGACTTTAAGCTTGGAACACTGAAGATCTGCAAGCAGCTCCAAAAACGTCCGCTGAAAGATGGAGGGTTTACTTTCACACCATTGAAAAATAATAAAACCCGCATCTTGAAACCTGCTCCTTTTGTCATGAAGCTGCTAGAGCGCCGCAGATGTGAACAGGCGGAGCAGCGCCTTATGACAGGCGATCTATGGGAGGGGTGGAATTCCGCCGAGGAACGAAAAACCGCTCTGGTGTTCACCTCTGTCATTGGAAGAAATCTTCATCCGCAGACAGTATATAACCACTACAAAAAGCTGGCCGCCAAAATCGGAGTTCCAGAGAGCAGAGTACATGACCTTCGGCATACCTTCGCTGTTCTGTCCCTGCAAAACGGGGATGATGTAAAGACGGTTCAAAGCAATTTGGGACATGCCACTGCGGCCTTTACATTGGATGTATACGGCCATGTCTCCGAGAAAATGAAGAACGACAGTGCGGCGCGGATGGAAGCCTATATTGAAGGAATCTCCGGGCAATAAGGGAAAACTTAAGGGAAAACATCAGTCTGAAAGAAAAATAAAAACCCTGGAACCATTGAGGCTCCAGGGTTTCATTTTGGCAGCGGGAGAAGGATTCGAACCCTCACAAACAGAGTCAGAGTCTGTCGTGCTACCCTTACACAATCCCGCTATTTCGTTCGCCGCTCTCGCGTCACTCGCAAGCGCAGAACTTATTATACCAGAAACTCTTGATTTGTCAAGCATGTTTTTCAAATATTTTTTATTTTTTTCGTCAAAGAATTCTGCGTTTCTTTTTTCGTTTTTCTCCCCCGTTTTTCGCCCCTTTCAGGCCAAATTTGTTCTTGCTTTTCTGCGATTAAAAAATAGCCGTCCGGAAGACGGGCATACGCCTCGCCTCCGGGCGGCTCTGTCTGCGGCTCAGTACTGCTCGGGACGGCTGCTCTTGTTCTGAGCCTGGTCCTTCTTCTTGTTCTGGGGATTCTGGCCGTTGGTCTTGTCCTGGGGACCCATGTTGGTTTTGTTCTGCTTCTCGTTCTGCATAAAGCTCACCTCGCTTTCACTGGACCTATTATTCCCCCCGACACCTGAAGCCTATACAAAAATTCCGCCTCATACAAAAATTTTTCCAAATAGTGATACCACATCTGTCCCGCCCGTGTTATACTCTCTTTTAGAGAGCTGTATTGATATTATCTTCAAATAGGAGGAGTCGGCCATGAGATGCCCCTTCTGTTCCAATCCCGAGAGCAAGGTTGTGGACTCCCGCCCCTCAGATGAGGGCGCCAGCATCCGTCGCCGC
This sequence comes from Clostridiales bacterium, assembly GCA_902362925.2. GTDB lineage: Bacteria > Bacillota > Clostridia > Oscillospirales > Oscillospiraceae > Pseudoflavonifractor. Next base: position 4,474 of record CABIYL020000025.1, read on the forward strand.
CGGGAATGTCTGGTGTGCCACAGACGCTTTACCACATATGAGACCATGGAGAGCCTGCCCATGGTTGTGATTAAAAAGGATGGCAGCCGCCAGACCTTTGACAAGAGCAAGCTGCTCAACAGCATGCTCCGGGCCTGCGAGAAGCGGACCGTCCCCTTTGACACCCTCAGCCGCATTGCCGACGAGATCGAGCTCACCCTCCAGAACGAGATGGACCGGGAGATTCCCTCCGCCCGCATCGGCGAGCTGGTAATGGAGAAGCTCAAGGACGTGGACGAGGTGTCCTATGTCCGCTTCGCGTCTGTATACCGCCAGTTCAAGGACATCAGCACCTTTATGGAGGAACTCAACAAGCTGCTCAAGGAGCGCTGAGCACTCAGATACAGCAGCAGGGGCCGCGAATGCGGCCCCTGCTGCTTTTTTATTCTCCTGTATCCGGCTGTCTGGGCGTCACCATGCCGCCGTTCTGGCCCACAGAGGGAGACGGGCTTTCTGTCTGGTCGGACGGCGCGCCGCTCTGCTCCGTGCCCGGTGTGGCAGGTGTCTGAGGGCGGCTGCACCAGGAGAAGATCAGCACGCCTGCCAGCACTGCCGCAGCAATCAGCGCCCCAATCTTCACCGCCAGCGGCACCCGGAACGTCCGTCCCGCCTTCTTTTTGCTCTTGCGGGTGCCTCCGCACTCCAACAGGTCCAGGTCCTTGGTGTCCAGTACGTCGCGGAGAAGGTCCCTGTCCTCCGGCTTCACCATACCCGCGTCCAGGATCACCCGCAGGGCCTCCCGGTTGTACCAGCCGCCGCTGTCCCGCTTTCCGTCCAGCACCACGGGCTGGAGCATCTCCACCGTCTCCAGCACCTTGGACAGCTTCATGGGCCGGGTTTCTCTGGCGTTCCGGTACCAGAGGCAGATCTTCCCCTCACCCGTCTGCTGACCGATGATGCGGCAGGCCAGCAGCTCGGAATACAGGTCCTCCCAGGGCTTCTCCGGCTCCAGCCAGACTCCCAGCCGCTGCCGGCGCCCCAGCGCCCGCAGCAGCCCGTCCATCCGGTCCAGCAGCCTGGGCCAGGCCTCGCCCCACTCCAGCTCTGCGGCCTGGAGCAGGTCCTTTACCCCTGCGTACCGGTATCCGTTGTGGTCAAACCAGTCCAGCAGGCGGTCCATACACGCCTCATCCTGCCGTCCCAGGGCCAGATAGGCCCGGTAGCTGGTCATGCCCTCCAGCACGGTCCGCCGCTCCTCCAGCCGGTGCTGCCAGGTCTGATACCAGTCCTCCAGCGGCGCCAGCTCCGGGCCGCTGCCCAACAGGTCCGTCACCCGGGCGTAAAACTCCCTGGCTCTGTCCTCGGACAGCCCGGTCTCCTCCAGGTACTCCGCTGCCAGACGGGCCAGTCTGCTCCGGCAGCTGTACCGGACCTCCTCACGGCAGGGCTTCAGTCCATCCAGCAGCTCCCGCAGCCGCTTAAAGTCCCACCCCGCCGGGATGGCCCGCTCGAAGGCCTCCTTCCGCATGCGGTTGGCGTTCTCCGTCTCCCGGTTCAGCTCCTCACGGCGCCGCTCCACCGCCTCACGGTCCAGAGGGCCGCCCGCTCCGGCGCTGACACACCGGTCCAGGCGCCTTTTGTCCTCCTCCAGCTGTTCCAGGGTACGCTGTCCGGTGGAGAGAATACGGTCCAGCAGACGGGCGGACAAAATCTGATCCACGCCACGGCCCAGCACCCGGAATACAGGCCCGTAGGCGGCCAGCGCCTGGTCCAGCTCCTCCGGCGTGATGACGCCCATCAGGGTCCCGTCCTGTCCCAGAGCGTGCTCCAGGCTGCCGGGTGCGCTCAGACGGCCCCGCAGTTCCTCCTCCAGCCGGTCCCGCTCCCGCTGGCTCAGGGACTGGCCCAGCTGGCCGCTGTACTGCCGCAGGGCGTCGCAGTCCATGGGCTTGCCGCTCAACTGGTACTGCCGCCAGAAGTTGACGTAGCGCTCCTCGGTCAGCTGGTCCAAGTGTTCTTCACGCTCCACTTGAGCGGACACGGTGCGGAGCAGAGCCGGGTCCTCCGCACACCGGCGGATAAGCTCCGCCGTCTCGGGCCGGAGGCTGTGGCGCACCGGCCAGTCCTCATCGCTCAGCCGGATGGCCGTCCGCTCGCCAGGCCGCACCTGGGTCCCCTCGGGGGCAAAGAGCACCGCGAAGCTATGCTTGCCCACCTCATCCGGGTTGGTGGAAAAGCTGAGGTAGCGCCAGAGACCGATAGGCACGCAGCGGAGCACGTCCTCCATAACGGTGCGGCAGTAGGCGGCGTAGTCCTGGCTGCCGGGCACCAGAATCACCAGGCTGCCGAAGTCGTTGGTCATGCCCTTGGACAGGCAGCAGCAGGCCAGCTCCGCCTGCCGGTCAGGGCTCAGGTCCAGCTGGCACCGGCTCTCCCGCAGACCGGCGCCAGCTCTGCTCCAGCCGCCGCTCAGCTCCGTGTGCTGGTCCGCCACAGCCTTGAAGTCCTCCTCGCCTGCGAAGCGGAAGAAGACCAACTCGTGGGCCGTGCCCTCCTCAAACCACTGCTGAAATTCTTCAAAGAAGGCGGCGTGCTGGTAGACCGCACCCACGGCGCTGTCGCTCTGGACGGCGCTGTAGGCCGACACCAGCAGCATCCGGCCCTCCCGGGACACACACCGCAGGGTCTGGTTGCCTCTGCTGCGGTCACCGGGCAGGGTGCCGCCCAGGCACAGCTCCTCTTCCTCCCGGGTCAGCGTCCCCTTGGGACAGGAGAAGGTCCGGTACTGCCCCGCGTGGCCCTTGAGAATCTCGCCCGCCATATTCTCTCTGTTCATATCCTTACCTCCCTTTCAACAGCCCCAGCACGCCCATCCGGCCGCTGTGGTGGGACCGGTAGCCCCCTGCGCTCCGGCCGTACATCCCCAGGTTCTCCCAGGTCAGCCGGTCCCCGTTGTCCTTGCCTTCCCGATCCACGGCGTAGTACTCCCGGTCGCCCTCCGCTGCCGGCAGATAGCCCAGCATGGCCAGCATCCACAAAAAGGGCGCCTCGGTCTGGAAGGGACGGCGCTCCCCGGCAGGGGTTCCGTCCTCCCGGAAGCCGTGGCCGTAGTTGGAGGTGGCCAGGAAGGTGTGGACGGGGAAATGGTGCTCAAATGCCTGGACAAGCCGGGGATTCTGCTCCCGGAGATAGGTCCGCAGTCGGTGAGCACGGCCGCAGAACTCCTTGGCACGCAGCACCGGTGTACGGCTTCCCTCCGCCTCCAGCCAGTCGCTGGCGGCTCCAGGCCGGTAGTCCGCCCGGTACAGCACGGAGCGGAGGGAGTCGGCTGCCTCGATGGTGTCGCTCTTGCCCAGCAGGAACACCACCGGCACATTCGCCCGGAACAGGGTGGCCAGCTGGCTCATCCGGGCCGCCAGCTCGTCGGTGGGGGTGGCCTGACGGCCGCCGCTGTAGCCGTATTTGGCCTGCTCGGCCCTGTCCTCGTCCCGGACGCTGATCTGGCGCAGCTCCAGCTCATCGGTACAGTACCAGACGCAGTCCACGTTCTTGTAAAAGTCCTGGTACTCCTTGAAAATGGCGTCGGACACGCCCAGCCGCTCCCGGTCCAGGCTGTACTCGCCGGGTAGGTCCACCACGGTGAGAATCAGTTTGGTGCCGCGGCCCACCTGCACCAGCACGGAAAAACGGGGAATGGCCTCCGCGCTGCCGGTTCTGGTGGCCTCCACGCGCCGGTTGGCGCTGTACGGCGCCAGGCAGTCGGCCTCAAAGCGGAGCCAGCTCTTGTCGCCCTTCTCACGCACCTCGCCGCCGTCCACGGTGCGCACGCCGTAGCTCTGCCAGCTGACGGCACAGGCAGCCCGGTCGTGGACAAACACGTCGGCGCAGGCCGCCAGTGCGGTGGACTTGGAGATACGGGGACCGCCAAGTACGGTGAGCACCACCTCGGGGTAGCGGCCCGCCCAGTAGGACATGACGCCGCCGCAGTGGGGACAATGGCGCTGGTCGGCGATGACGTTGCCGTGGACGTCCCGGACGGCGGTAATGTACACATCTCCGTCTCCCTCCCGGTAGTACTGCACCTCCAGGCGGAGCATGTGCTCGCCTCTGGCGAAGCTGTCGCCCATCATGAACTCCAGCAGCTCCCGGTATTCGGAGGGGACGCTGCCCCGCTGGTCCCACAGCTTCCTCTTCCACCAGTCGGTGGGGATGGTCAGCACGCCCCGGAACACGTCCCGGGCGCCGGTGGAGTCCAGATCGTGGATGTGGCTCAGCAGATCGGACTCAGAGAAGAAGGTGGGGCCGAAGCCCCGGTTGTACCAGGTGTTCACCAGGCCGTCAAAGGCGCTGCTGAACCGCTCCACGTCCTCCCGGGCGCACCCGTCAAAGTAGGCCTTCTTCCACAGCTTGAACTGCTCGCTGAAATCAAAGCACAGGCGGTCGCTCTTGCCCTTTCGCCCGCAGTAGGGACAAATACACTCCATATGTGTCTCTCCTCTCTCCGCCGTCACTGCCAGCCGGAGGTGTCCTCCAGCGTCTCCGGCAGCGTCATCATCTTCTTCGTGTGCTCCGCCCACCGCAGCTTTACCGGCAGCGTACGCCGGAGCCGCAGCAGGAAGGTAATCCGGTACTGCTCCCCGCTTTTCTCCGCCTCCGGCAGGGGCACAGTGCCGAAGACACCGTAATCCAGGCTGCAATCCCCCGCCCGCAGGGGCAGCGGGCTGACGATGGTGAACCGGCGGAAGCCGCCCTGCTCCCGCTGGCTGCGCAGCTCCACCCTTCGGGGCTTGCCGAAGAACACCTCACGCTCTGAAATCAGAGGTGCTCCGCTGTCCACGTCGGCCAGAAAGCAGCGGTACAGCCCGTCAGGCAGCCGCACGTCCAGCTTACGGGGCCGGTAGTCCTGGATGGGGTACACCATCAACTCCACCGGCCCGGTCCGTCCCCCTTCCAGGCACCGGATGGGCTGGAACACCAGCTTGGCCTTGCTGCGGCCCTCCAGCTCGTGCTCAGTCCAGGTGACGAAGTAGCGCCGGTCGTCATACAGATTCAGTTCCATCCCTCAGCCCTCCTCTCCGGCACCCGGCCGGGTGCTGAGCCGCAGCTCCCACATGAGCTGTCTGCCCAGTCCGCCCACCGGCATCACCCACACAAGCCCTGTGTTGCTCCGGACGGTCAGCGTCCCCTCACGGTCCTCAAACAGAGGCTGTCCGGCGGCGTTTCTGCTCCAGAACAGCAGGTCCAGGCTGTCCCGGTCCCACAGGAGCACCGTCTCCTCCAGGCCGTCGACACGGAAGGCGTCCTCCGCCCGTCTTCGGGCGCTCTCGGCCAGCACCCCACTGTCCTCCGCCGTAAACTCCGCCTGGCTGTAAAGACCGGCCAGCAGGGTGGCAGAGCTCTCCTCCCGCCAGTCGCCGGGCAGGGTCACGGTCTGCCGCTGCGGGCCCAGCTCCATGGCGCTGAGGATGGTCAGGCTCCGGGTCAGCTCCTCCTGCTTCGCTCTGGCCTCTCGCATCAGGGCGCTGTCCGCCTGGAAGAAGCGGCCAATCTCCCCCCACCAGGCGGCCTCCGCACCGCTGCGGACACATCCCTCCCACAGCGCCAGCTCGTTCTCTATCTGGGAGAACAGCTGTGCGGGATGGCTGCCCCGGAGGGGAATTTCCCGGCCCATGGCCTGGTCCAGCTGGGCTTTGCAGCTCCGCTGCTCCGCTCTGGCCTGCTCCTGAAAGTAGAGGGCCAGACCGGCGGCCTCGCCGGTAATCAGCCGCAGGGGATGGCTGCAGCACCGCCCCGCCAGCTCCAGCCGTTCAATGTAGCTGCGGCACAGCTGATGCAGGGCCGGCGTCACCCGGTCCAGCAGCCAGTCCTGGGGCGGACGGCCCTCCGGACGGCCCAGCAGCGCCTCCAGAAGGGTGCGGACGGTCATTGTCACGCCAGCCTCACCCCGGAGAAACCGGCCCAGCCAGCCTGCGGCTCCCTCCTGGTTCAGCTGCTCCGCCAGGCTGTCCCCGCCGGTGATGGGCAAATCCTGAAGCCGGGGCACGCCGGCCAGCACAGCCTCCAGGTCACGCTGGGTGGGGCCGAAGGCCGCCCGGAAGCGCTCCCGCACACCGGACCGCTCTCCCTCGGTCAGGGCCTCCAGCTTGTCCCGCAGCTGCCGGGCCAGGTCACGCTCCACCGCGCTGTGGAGGATGGCATGGAGCTTGACCGGTACGGCGGGATTGCTGGACAGCAAAGGCTGCTCCAGACTGCCCGCCAGCAGCAGGGCCGCCAGGGCGTCCGCTCCACCGGGTACCCCCGGGTCCACCAGCCACAGTCGGCTCCAGCCGTCGTGGGTGCAGCTCAGCTCCGCTGTCAGGCGGCACTGCTCCACCCGGACAGGCAGCCGGTTCCGGAAGGCTGCCCCCAGCTCATCCAGCCCGTCTGGGGGCGTCTTGCTCCACACCCACAGCACATACGCGCCGTCGGGACACACCACAGCGCCCTCTCTCCGCTCCTCCGCCAGGGTCTCCAGGCAGGTGTGGAGGCTCTGCTCCGGTCTGTCTCCCAGAGGACAGGGGCGGTACAGCGCCCGGAACTGCTCTGCCGCAGCGGCGCACAGCCGGCCGGCAGTCTCATCGTCCTCCCGCCAGGCCAGCACCGCCGCTCTCCTCCGGGGCAGCAGGTCTGCACGGGGCAGCACGTTGGGCACACGGCCCCGGAGCTCATCTCTCAAATTGGGTTTCACCGGCACTCATCCTCTCTTTTTCAGCCGTCCGGGCGGAGCCCAGTGAGCTCCGCCCGGTGTTCCTGTCAGGGGCTTACAGCTCCTCGATCATCCAGTCGTAGAAGCGGCGGATCTTGGCTGCCAGCTTCTCGCCCGCCTTGTCCTCGAAGTCACGGGAGGCCATGGCATAGGAGATGCCCAGCTCCTTGTCGGCCCGCTTCAGGCTGCGCAGCTTCTCGCAGTAGTCCCGCAGGGCCTCACGCTGCTCTCTGGCCGCCTTCAGGTCGGCGTCGGTGGCCGTCTCCTTCTGCTCGGCCAGAGCGTCAGTGAAGCGCTCATAGTCGTCGTCGCTGAGGGCGTAGAAGGCCTGGGCCGCGTAGTACTCCTTGCAGTCCCGCTCCAGACGGCTCTCCAGCTCGCCGCTCATGGGCTTCTCGTCGCCCAGCTCCATGTTCCAGCAGAAACGCAGGTCGTCGTAGGCGATGAGGCCGCCCGCCAGGCTCTTGAGGAAGGTCTGGCTCCGCTGGGCTGTCTTCTCCCGGAGACCGGCTGCGGTGTTGTGGGCCTCCAGCAGGGCATTCAGCTCCTCCGCCACAGGGAAGGCCGCCTTCAGCGCCGTCCAGGCGGCCATCTTGCGCCGCAGGCCCCGCTCGGCCAGCCGTTCACCCAGGTCTGCGGGGGCGGGGTTGTCGGTGGTGGTCATCACCTGGTTGACGTACTTCAGGTCCTCTCGCACCATGGCGGGCTTGGGGAAGCCCTCGCTGTCCGGGACCTGCTTGTCCGCCAGAATGGCGCACAGCTCCGTCATGGTATAGGTCTTGTCCTTGTCCAGCTGGGCCGCCGCCAGCAGGTCTCCGGCCGAGGTCCCCGGATTGGGCAGGTAGATGGCGTACTCTGCCGTGGCACCGGCATCGTCCGGGTTGGTCCGCACCTCCAGGCCCAGCTCATCGGCCCGCTTCAGGTCCTCGACCGCCTCCTTGGCCAGGGCCGCCTCACGCATGTCCCACTTGGGTACCGCACCGTGGAACAGGCTCTGGTTGAACAGGTTGGGGAAGCGGCTCCAGTCACGGCCGTTTTTGCCGTGCTCCATATGGAGGCCCACCTCGTGGGGGTTGCCTTCATAGGTCTGTTCCGCCTCCTCCACCCAGCTCAGGGCCCAGGCGGGCACACAGACGTACAGCCGGTAGAGGACGATCTCGTCTCGGGCAGAGCTGCGGTACACGCTGTCACTTCCGGACACCACGCCGCGGCTTGCCGCATAGTTTGCAATGTGCTTGTCCAGCCAGCGGCAGCCGTCGGGCACGGTCATGTACTTGCTGCAGCCGCAGTCGTTCAGGGAGAAGCCGGGCCGGGTCTGGAGCAGGGCGCCGGCCTGGGTGCTCAGTCTGTCCACCAGGGTCTCAGCCGCCAGCGCCAGGGGCTTGTGGCCCTCCTTGTCCTCATCCGGGGAGAGCTGGGGGATCTTGGCGTCCTTGTTGCCCGAGTAGAGCTTGACCAGGAAGCTCTCCATGGTCTCGTCCACCACCTGCTTGAACTCGTTCTGGATGAACTCACGGATGACCGCTGCCGCGTCAAAGGCCGCCTGGCCCTTGCCCTCGGGCGGGTCCAGCTGGGTCCACTCGTCTTTCTTGCTGCACAGCAGCTCCACAAAGGCATCGGCCTTGCGGGTGATCTCCTTCTGAGGGAGCAGATCGTCCAGATAGCTCATGACCACCTTGCTTGTCCTCTCGCCGCCGGTCAGGTCGATGGGGGACCAGGAGAAGGAGCGCTGGAACAGGGCCTGGTGCTCCTCCGTGTTGGTGAGCAGGCCGGCGTTGCGCTCGATGAGCCGCTTGAGCTCTTTGATGACGAAGGTGTACACGTCGTAGAGGCCGCTGCCCAGGGGGGCAACCACCTGCTGCTCCAGCTGGCCATACAGCTGCTCCACCCGTGCCCACTTCTCCTTACCGCCTCGCAGGCCACTGGACTTTGCTGCTGCGTAGCTGGCGAACTTGCCGTCGGCGTGGAGAACCCTGCGGATCTCGTTCATCATGTTGACCATATAGTAGGGCCCCTTCGCCTGGAACACCGCGTTCGCCTTGGCGATGAAGCGCTCCTTCAGGGGGTTGAGGAGCAGGACCGCCTTGACCTCCTTGGGGGAGAGGTTGGCCTCCAGCAGGAAGCGCTCAGCCAGGGCGCTGTTCGGCTCACCGCAGCGCTCGAACTTCTCCCACACCTTGTCGAAGACCTTCTTGGCCACGTAGACCGTCATCAGGTCAATGGGTACCACGCAGGAGGAGTAGCCGATGACGTTGTAGCAATAGTTGGCATCCCGGGGGAACAACTTGTGGCTCTGCCGGCGCACCGCCACATCACTGATGGACGTCCGGTTGGCGAGGAAGGAATCCACCATGAAGGGCTCGTTGCCCGCCTTGGCCTCGGTGGTACAGATCATGTTCAGGATGGAGTTGGCCACCACCTTACGTGCCGTGTTCGCAGGATCGCCAAAGAACACCCCGCCGTCGCCGACACCCTCAAGCAAGGTAGCGAAGTCGAAGATATTCTCGCTGATCTCCACGTTGAAGGTACCGTACTGCTGGCGGAAGACCTCGCCCCGGCTCTGGAGACCCATGAAGTAGTCGATCTCCTTGAGGGCTGCGTAGGCGTTGCGGTTGCCCTTCTCCTTACGCACCGGATCGGGCTCGCTGCCGCAGGCGCTGGGCAGCATCAGGTAGGCCGACACACCGGTTTTCTTGTACCGGGCCACGCTGATGGTGCGGACGATCTGGCGGGTGATGAAGGGCAGGTCCACTATGGTGCTGCCGCCGGTGCCTCCGGCCAGGCCGGCCAGGAAGATGATGTTGAGGCGCATGTCGGCGGGCTTGCCCTCCAGCAGATGGTTGATTGCGGTGGTCAGGGCGGTGGTCAGGGCGGCGATGGTGTTGGGCTGGCTGAGTCGGACTCGGCCGGGCTGGCGCCACGCAGCTGTGCCCGAACTGTCAAACGCGGACTGGGAGGACATGGTGATGGCCTTGCCGCCGGTCACCTCATACAGCTCGGGATCCACCCACTCCTTCATCTGGGGGGAGATGGCCTCCGGGTTGATGGACTCGTGGGCTCCCTCAAAGGGCAGCTTGAGCACCTCCGTGCTGTCAAAGCCGTACTTCTCCTGCAGCTCATCCAGCTCGTTGTAGGCCGCGTCCACCGCCAGGAACCGCACCTTGTCTTTCAGCTCCTTGTGGTCCACCTTCCACTCCAGCTGCTGACGTACGGTGCACAGGCTCTTGTGGCCGTTGCCGCCGCTGGAGATGAAGACGAACAGCTCATTCACCAGCTTACGCTTGTGGATGGAGATGACGCCGGTGCCCTCCAGGTAGTCCAGGGTGCTCAGGTTGGCTTTCACGCGCTGCTTGTGGGTATCGTTCATACGGAATCCTTCCTTTCTCTCTTGTCCGATGTTGGTTGTTATGTTGGATATGGGTTACGGGACCGGAAGTTGGCTCAATCCTCCAGGGGAATCCACTCCACCTCGATGGTCAGGCCGCTCTCGTCGTCCCGGAAAACCTCTCCGCCCAGGGCACGGCTGTCCCTGCCCAGACGATAGGTCCTGTACTTGCTGCGCCCGCTGGCGCGGGTGGCGATATGGATGCGGTTGTGGCCGGAGGACAGCTCTCCTCTGGCTTCCCTTACCGCCTGGACAATGCGCTGCATCCCCTGACTGCCTGAGCCGGGGTCCAGACTGTTCATGACCAGGGTGTAGAGGCTGAAGGAGCTGCCTCTGGGCGGGGCGATGGTCTCCACGCTGTACCCGTCGCCGCAGGCACAGGTGACGGTAAAGTCGCCGGGCAGGCGGAGGGTCCGCTGACGCAGCACCAGAGCCGCCGCGATGAGGGCCGCCAGTACCACCAGAATCAGGGGCAGCCACACCAGCAGGCTGAAGGTGACCTCCACGGTGCCGGGGATGTCCCACACCTGACCCAGACTGTCCACAGCGTGGACGGTGAAGGAGGCGTCGCCTGTCTTAATGCCCTTGATGGTGATGACACCGCCCTCGCCGGGGGTGATGTCCAGCCGCTCCTCAGGCTCCCAGGTGACTCCCTCCACTGTCAGGGACACATTGTCCCAGCCGGTCAGGAAGCGCTCCGCCAGGTCCACGTCCACCGAGGCCTTGTGGCCCACGGACACCTGGATGGGCTCACCGCCCATGGTGAACTCCAGGGTCTGTGTGGTGGTTCGGGTCATCTGGGCGGCGGTCACAGCCGCCTGGACCACATACCGTCCAGGTGCCGGGACGGTGAAGGTGCCTGTCAGAACGCCCTCCTCCTGGCTGTACGTGAGGGACACGGTCTGCCCTTCACCCCCTGCCTCCGGTGTGACGGTGCAGGACGCGCCGGTGAGGGCGGTGTAGAACGCCTCGTCCTGGGGCTGGTCCATGTAGCACACCGCCACGCTGAGGGCAGCGGTACCGCCCTGGATATTGCTCTCCATCTCAAGGGTGATGCCGGTGACGGGCACCAGCGTCACGTCGTAGCCCACCTGTCCCTCTGTGCCCAGGATCCAGGTGCCCTGAACCGGGGCCATGATGGTCATCAGGGCGTAGCCGTTGCCCCTAACCAGCCGGACCGAATCGCCGTTCAGGTCCACCTGGCTACCGCTGGGGTCCCAGAGGCCCAGGCCGCCGATATCGCCGTCGGAGATGATGTAGATGTTGGCGCAGAAGATGCCGGGACTGGTCAGGTCCACGTTGTAGTAGGTCCAGCCCTCCGGTCCGGGGCCCTGGGTGCCCGTGGGCGGGATATCCGTGCCGGTGGAGCCCATCATCATGCCGAAAATGGCGTTGTAGAAGTCGCTGACCTCCTGGCGGGAGTCGGTGATCAGGTAGTTGACACGGGAGGCCGCGCCGGTGTCGTTGCTGTCCGGGAGCAGCAGGCCGCCGCCCGACTGGGTGCTGTTGGCGATGTTCCAGATCTCTCCACGGCCCTGGTCGTTGATCCGGCCCTGGTAGTTCAGGCCCACCACATAGATCTCGCAGCCCAGCTGCCGGGCCGCCTCCAGGCCCTCGGTCATCATGGCGGCGGAGCGTTCCATACCTTCGGGCGTGAGTGCGTCGGTGTAGCCGTCGGTGAAGAGGATGATCATGTTCTTCCGGACGCCGTCCTGGGCGCTGCGGAGCATCTCGGTACCTGAGAGCACCGCACGGCCCAGGTCTGTGGCGCCGGTGTTCACCTTATCATAGGTAATGGCGTCGATCTCTCCTGCCACGAAGCTGACCTCCGCCTCAGAGGTCAGCTCCACCGGGATGGTCTCGGTCTGGGCGTCGGCGCTGAAGGAGATGACGCCCACTCTGGAACGAGGCCCTTCAGCTCCTGTGGCCTGGTCCATCAGGCTCTCGTTATAGAGGGAGTTGACGAACATCCCCGCCGCCGACACCGCCAATCGTTCCGGGTCGGTGGCGTTCATGGATCCGCTCTTGTCAATGAGCAGCACGATATTGTAGGGCTGGACGGCGGAGCTCTCCGCCGCTTCGGCACTGGCTGTGCCCCAGCCCAGTCCGCTCCACATCAGACAGAGTGCCGCGGCCAGCGCTGTCAGCCCCAGCCGCATCATGCCTCTCTTCTTCATGTTGTTTCCTCCTTTGTATTGCGCTTTCGCGTCTCCAGTGCTTTGTGTTTTGCTCTTTGCCTGAAAAAACAGAGGCGAAGTCCGATTGTCACAGCCCTCTGAGAAAAAAATCGAATTTTCATATTTTTCCCCTGCCGCTGTGACAATCCCCTCGCTCCCCCGTTCTCTATTGCAAAGGCCGGTGACACGGCCCATAACGCCGGCTTGCCGGCAAAAGGAGTGACTTTCCATGAAACGCACGCTTCATCTCTGCCTCACCGCCGCCCTCCTTCTCCCCGTCCTGCTGTGCAGCGGCTGCTCTCCCCTCTCCCTGTTCCGCTCTGGCAGCACCTCCGTCACCACCCGGGAGCCTGTGCTCTCCCAGCCCACACCCCAGCCCCTGGTCTCCAGCAACACCCCCAAGCCCGACCTGCGGTACTGTCAGCAGCAGCTCAGCGGAGCGGAGCTGGACCTCTACCTCCGGGTGCTGGAGGCCGTGGAGAACATGGAGCCCACCATCACCGAGTCCGACTTTGACAGAGACACCCTGAGCCGGATGGTGGACTATGTGCGGGCCGACTATCCCGAGTTCTTCTGGCTGCTGGGCACCGACACCCTCACCACCACCATGATCGGCGGCGTACCCACCAAGATCACCCTCACCTTCCGGTACGGCATGGACGCCGCCGACCTGCCCGCTGCCGCCGCCCGTGTGGAGGCCGCCGCCCAGGAATGTCTCAGCGGCATCAGCCCTTCCTGGAGCGACTACGACAAGATCAAGGCGGTGTACGACTGGATCGTCCGCCGGACGGAGTACGATCTGGACGCCAACGACCAGAGCCTGTACACCGTCCTGGCCGATGGCCGCGGAGTGTGCGCCGGTTACGCCAGGGCCACCCAGTACCTGCTCAACCAGCTGGGCATCCCCTGCACCTATGTGACAGGCACGGTCCGTGGCTCCGGACACGGCTGGAACCTGGTGTGGGCGGAGGGCGCCTGGTACTACCTGGACCCCACCTGGGGCGATCCCCTCTTCTCCGACGGTGAGCAGAACCCGGACTATGTGTCCTACAACTACTTCTGCGTCACCACCGACGAGCTGTTCAAGACCCACACGCCCGACGACCTCTTCCCCCTCCCTCTCTGCACCGCCACAGCCTGCAACTACTTCGTCCGCAGCGGCCTGCTGCTGGACCGGTACGACTACGACGCCGTGCTGGCCATTCTCCGCCAGGCCGTGGCTGAGGGTCACGACGCCACCATCCGCTTCACCTCCGCCCAGGCCCTGGAGGATGCCAAGTACGCCCTCACCGAGGAGTACAAGCTCTTCGACATGCTCAAGGAGATCGACGGCGGCTCCGGCGTGCTGGACACCAGCGTGATCCACCACAGCGTGGACGAGAGCCTGAACATCTTCAACGTCTACTTCACCTTCCTGTGAGCGGCGTGAGGGAGGCGTGACACATGGGAAAAGCGGATTACATCTCCAACGGCTACGGCTACCGCACCGATGAACAGGGCCGTGTAATCCAGGCCTATGGGGAGCTTCGGCTGACGGATGACCCCCAGCGGGACAACAAGGCCCAGCGGGAGGCGGGCGGCGCCTCCCGCCAGCCGGGTGACGACGGCGGCCACTACATCGGCACCCGCTTCGGCGGCAGTCCCGGCGCGGAAAACCTGTTCGCCCAGAACCAGGTGGTCAACCGCAGCGACTACAAGCGGCTGGAGAATTCCTGGGCCAGGGACCTGCAGCAGGGCAACCGGGTGTTTGTCAGCGTTGAGAGCAGCTACCCCGGCAGCCAGGACCGCCCTGCCGTCCTCTCGGGCACCTACACGGTGGTACGGCCCGACGGCAGCACCTTCACCGACCACTTCTCCTTTACCAACGAGAACATGCACACCGGCGACCTGGCGCAGGATGCCGGCGGTCTGGAGGACGCTCCGGTGAGCAAGCTGCCCCCCGGCGTCACCCAGGCCGACCTGGAGGCCAGCCCCAAATACGATGAGGGGCGGGTATTCCAGAACAACGACCCCAACGCCCTCAACGTGACCATGGCGGAGGAGTTTCAGGAGTTGTCCCAGCCCAGAGCGGAAGCACAGTTCAAATCCGGTGTTTCCTCCCTGTCCGTCCAGGAGGAGACAGGCGGTCAGGGACAGGGCGCAGCCGCCTTTTCCGCCGGTATCTCCGAACTGTCCGCCGGTACCGACACCGGCCAGTCCGCCGCTCCGTCCGGCTTTACCTCTAGCGTGGAGGCTGTCTCCGGTCAGGAAGCAGGCGCCGCTCCTACGGAGGGCGAGGGTCTGTCCTCCGGCGGTGAGGGACAGGAATCTGGCGGCGCGGAGCAGGGCGGCGGCCAGGACATGGAACCCTGAAAGGAGAAAATTTATGGAGCTGATTCAAACCGTGCTCTGCGGCCACAGTCTGGCTCAGGGCGTACCTCCCGCTGTGGACAAGCCTGTGCTCTCTCTTCCCGGCGCCTGTCGGGGCAGGGCGGATGCCATCCGGCTGGACGAGGAGCTGCTCAGTCGAAACTTCCTTTTTTTAGGATGTAGCGGCACCGGCAAGACAAATGCCATCCTGCTTCTGCTGGACCGGCTCTTTTCCACCATGGGGCCGGAGGATGTAGCGGTGGTCTTTGACGCCAAGCGGGACTTTTTTAACCGGTTTTACACCCCGGAGCGTGGGGATCTGGTGCTGTCCGGCTCCCCCGCCCTGCGGGACGTCACCGTCAACTGGAACCTGTTCCCCGAGCTGACCGCCGGCGGTCTGGACGAGGAGCTGCTGATTCAGAGCATCAACGAGAACACCAAGGCCCTTTTTGCCGGACGGGGCTCCACCCAGCAGCCCTTCTTTGTCAATGCCGCCCGGAGCATCGCCGGTTCCTGGCTGCTGGCCATGCTGCGCAGCGCCAAGGCCGACCCGGCCTTTGGGGACCGGGAGTGCAACAACCGCACCCTGCGGCGCTACTTTGACCAGGCCGGCGCCAGGCAGTACAGTGAGCTGGCCGCCTCCTACCCGGACCTGGGGGGCATCACCAAATATCTGGGGGACGGCAAGAACCTCCAGGCCCTGGGCGTGATGGGAGAGCTGTCCTCCATGGTCCAGGAGCTGTTCCAGGGAGTCTTTGCCCGGAAGGGAGACTTCTCCATCCGGCAGTTCATCCGGCAAAAGGGCGGTCGGGTGCTCTACATCGAGTACGACCTGGCGGTGGGCGAGGCTCTGGCCCCCATCTACTCCCTGCTGATGGACCAGGCCTTCAAGGAGGCCCTCAGCCAGGAGCGGACCAAGGGCAATGTGTACCTGGTGGTGGACGAGCTGAAACTGCTGCCCTATATCCAGCATTTGGATGATGCAGTCAACCTGGGCCGCAGCATGGGAGTAAAGGTCATCGCCAGCCTCCAGAGCCTGTCCCAGCTCTACGCCCTCTACGGCGAGCACAAGGGCCGGGCCATCGCCACCGGCTTTGCCTCCCTCTTCGCCTTCCGGCCCAACGACGCGGTGAGCCGTGACTTTGTCCGGGAGCACTTCGGCAAAAATGTGGTGCTGGAGCAGCTGCTGGGCAGCCGCTCTCCCGCACCTGAGCGCCGTGAGGGCTGGGCGGTGGAGGACTGGGACCTGTCCGCCCTGAGCAAGGGCGACGCGGTGGTGGGTCTGGCGGAGGCTCCGCCCTTCTCCTTCCACTTTGACCGTTTTCCTGAGAGGAGGGCTCGCCATGTCTCACTTTCTCCGTGACCTCTTCTCCAGCGCCGACGCAGTGCGCCAGCGGCAGCTGGATGAGGTCAACAGCCGCTCCCGCCTGCCCTGCCTGGGGACCCAGACGGACAAGCTCTTCTCCTCCTACCGCCGTGCACTCCGCTCCACTGTGGTGTCCGGCGGCAGCGACCCCTTCCGTGGAGCGGTGATCCACGGGATTCTCCGGCAGTACGCCGCTCAGGGGGTGCCCACGGTGGTGCTCCACTGCGGCAGCCCCTGGCTGTCCTGCTCCGCCATGGCGGCTGGTGCAGTGCTGCCCGGCGGACAGCTCTTCCGCTGTGACCCCCTGCTGGGCTCCTCCCGGGATACCGCCATCGAGCTGCTCACCGATCTGAGCAGCTCCCTGAACCCCTCCGGGCCGCCGCTGGGCGCCCTGTGGGACCTGCTGTTGGGGGTGCTTTCTCTTGGGGATACCCTCCTCACTCTGCCCAGCCTGTGCGCCTTTTCCTGCCGTGACCTGCCGGAGGAGCTGGCACGGCTGAACCGGGATGGCGCTTTGGACAGCGGGCGGGTCTGTTTCCTTCTGGACCGGCTCAATTCCCTGCCCTCCGGCGCCCTGGACGAGGGCGACCAGCTGCTGCGCAAGCTGCGGCGTGGGTCCATGGCTGTCTCCGAGGACTCGGACCGTGAGGTCCTGGGCATGGCCCAGACGGTGGAGCTGGGTGGTCTGGCCTCCATTGATCTGGTGTCCGACAGCAATCTGGCCGCCAAGGAGCTGTGCTTTCTGGTGCTCCGGCGGCTGATGGAGAACGGACGGCGGTTTCTGGTGGTATGCGACGGCTTGAGCCTGTCCAACCAGACCGTCCAGACGGAACAGTTTTTCCGGGGCATTTCCCCCGGGGTACGCTTTCTCTTTGCCGGTCAGGATGTACCCGTCCAGCTCCAGGCCTGTCCCGGTCTGGCGGATCACCTGATGAAGAGCGGGGATGGCGGCGCCAATGCGGTTATCTTCCGCCACGTCTCCCACACCGGCAAGGAATTCTGGCTCCAGTACCTGGGGTCCTACCGCCACCGCTATCTGGAGCAGAGCCACTCCCTTACCAGAGACAGCACCGCCATTCTGCGCCACAGCGAGGGCTACAGCGCCGTCGTCAAGGAGGAGCTGAGAGGCGTGATGGAGGAGGAGGAGCTGCGCACCCTGCCGGAAAATCAGGCGGTGGTGGTCATTCCCGCTGAGCAGAGGCGGGGTATTCTGGTCTTTCAGGGGCTGCAGCCCGCCCATATTTCATAAAGGAGGTTATATTATGATGTTGAAACGGGAACTGCTCCGGTTGGGGCTGTGCGCTGCCGCCGGGCTGGTCATCGGGCTGCTGTACGCCGGCCCCAGGGCCATGGTGCCCTTTGCCCTGTACGCCATCGGCCTGTTCTACGGCATCCGCTTTGTGCTGCCCGCCCTGCTGGGCGCCCTCAAGACCTTCGGCAACGCGGGCATCATGTCCATCGTCTTTAAAAACCCCATCGGCATTCTGATTCTCATCCTTCTCTGCATGCTGGTGGTGAGCGTCATCATCACCGTGGCCTGGGTGGCGGGGATTGTCATCGCCGTGATGCGGCTGTGGCGTGCTTTTCAGGAGGACCGGGCCATGGGTACCCCTTTTCAGTTTCACTTCCCCTCCTCCGGACGCTCCCGGTCCGGAACCGGGCGCAGCGCCGGAGCTGCGGACAGCTGGGACGACGACGGATGGAACAGCGGCGGATGGGACGAGTAAAAAAACAGCAGCCTGCCAGACCGATGGCCTGACAGGCTGCTGTTTTGCAGGTTAGGAGTATTCGTGTGTACTTGGGGTATTTCAGTATTCTGTGCCGGAGAAGGGATATATACGAAACCCAGAGGCTCCGCTTACAGCCAGTCCTCCACCACGTCGCGCAGGGAGGCGGGAGTTACAGCGTTGCGGGTCAGGAGCTCCATCAGCTCGTCGATTCGGGCGGCGCTGGTGGTAATGTTGGGCAGATCCGTCCGCTCGCCGCCAGGTATGGCAATTCCCACGCCGTAGCTCTCGCAGGCAAAGCTGCCCCCTACCTCCATCTGGTCAATCAGGACGTAGTAATCACATTGAACGGTGCTCCCGTCCTCGCCCTGCTCCTCCCGGGTTCCTACAAACATTTCCCTCATCTTGCGTTTTCCTCCTTTGCTCTTACACACTGGCTACATTATATTGTACTATCCAACAATTAGAAAGAGTAATATTTCGCACTTTTCGACCGCAGGGCCGGAGTTATGTTGCCCTACACTGCTATCTGTAAACCTCGTTCCCGCCGCAGAGGGCGAAGTTGCGCTGTTTTTGTCGCTTTCTGTCGACAAAAACTTTCCCCTTAGGGGACATTCTCCCACTTGCATCGGTATATTTCCCCGGGAAATACCGGTTATTTTTTATTTAAATATCCGTTTTTACTCTTTTTCTTCTACTTTTGTATTTTTCTATCAAATAAGATAAAATTAAACATTTTTGTTGAATTTCGTCATTTCATGCGCCATTTTGGCAGCAAAAAACGGCGCTTCCGCTTGCGCGGAAACGCCGCTTTTTTATTCTGCACGGGTGTACAGCAGTACGCCTAAGAGCACCAGTATGCCGCCCACCGCCTGCACTGGTCCGGGCAGCTCCCCGAAGAGGGGCACCGCCAGCACCGTGGCGAACACCGGCTCGCAGAGCTTGGCCGCCGACACGTAGGAGGGCGATAAGTATTTCAGACTCCAGCTGAACAGGCTGTGGCCCAGCAGGGTGCATACCACCGCCAACAGCAGGCCGATGACCCACTCCCGGGGCGGGTACCCCACCACCGGCGTGCCGGTGATCAGGTCCAGCAGCAGCAGGGTGAGGAAGCTGGAGAGGTAGGTAAAGAAGGTGTACACCGTGGTGGACATGTGGTCCCGCTCCACCCGGCCGATGAGGGTGTACAGCGCCACAAACACCGCACCGGCCAGACTGAGCAGGTCGCCGTACAGGGCGCTCCGGCCGTTCCCTCCTCCGCCGTCGGACAGAGCCAGCACCACACTGCCCAGAAAGGCCAGAGCGATGGCCGCCACGCCCAGTCTGGGGATTTTCCCCTTGAGGAAGAGGGCAAAGCCCAGGGCGCAGAAGATAACCTCGGTGCTCACCAGCACGGTGGAACTGGCCACCGAGGTCCACCGGAGGGACTCGAACCAGCTGGCGAAGTGGAGGGCCAGCAGAGCGCCGCTGGCGGCGCAGGAGAGGATATCCCGCCCCTTGATGCGCTTCAGCTCACCCCGGTACCGCAGCAGCAGGACGGGCAGCAGCAGAACCACCGTCCAGCCCAGGCGGCAGGTGGCGGTGAAGAGGGAGGGCGCCTGGGACCAGCGGACAAAAAAGGAGGAAAAGGCCGCCCCCAGCACGCCCAGGAACAGCACCGCCTTGGGACTGGCGGTCAGCTTTGTCATAGGGAAACACCCGCTTTGCAAAAAATGGACGGACGCGGCTGCGTCCGTCCATTTATGATACCTGAAAATGTGAGCGCTGACAAGAACAAGCTGTCTCAGGGCTGACGCAGGGTGAACAGGTTGGTGTCGGTAACGAAGTTGGACACGCTGTACAGCACCACGGCCATATCGATGTCGTTGTCCTTGATATACTGGGGGATGGAATAGCGGTAGTAGCGCAGGTCGATGAGGTGGATCTCAGAGAAGTGCTGGGTCAGGAAGGGCACCAGACTGTCGGTGTAGGAGTCCCGCAGGATGAGAATCTTGGGGCCGTCCACGTTGGGGTTCTTGATGACGCCCAGAGACTGGTTGCCGCCCATGAAGAAGGTGTACTTGTCCTTGATGTCCAGCTTGTCCCAGTTGTACAGGGCGCCCACCTCGGGCTCACCAGTGAACCAGGAGGTGACCTCCACGCCGGGATCGGGGACATAGATGTCGATGTCATCGGGCTCCACCCAGCGCACGCCGGAGCTGGAGAACACGGTGCCGTAGAAGCTGTCGGACACAGTCTGCTTGGTGTAGCTGTCCAGAGGCACGGGCTCCATGCCCAGGGCGTTCATCAGGGAGACATAGCCGTAATAGGCGCCCAGGCTGGTCCAGTGGTGGTCGGTGCGGTAGAAGACGTCCTCGCCCCTGTGGTCCCACAGCTGCTGATAGCTGTCGTACCAGATGGCGTCGCTGGCGCCCTGGATGCTGTCAATGACCGCCTTCTGGTCGGCGTTGGGGGCACCCTCAGGCAGCCGGTCGGCCCAGATGGACACCGCGCCGGGGATGAGGGACATGTACACCGGCACACCGGCGTTTGCCACAAACTGGTTCACATAGCCCACGTTGGTGTCCACCCGCTTCTGGTCGGGCTGGTCAAAGCGGGAGATGAGGGTGTCCTTGTCGCAGAAGTAGACGCCGTTGTTCTCCTGCTTGCCGGACAGCCGCTCGGAGGTGGACTTGAGGGCCACCCAGTTGTCCCGCAGGATGAACTGGTCGTTGCAGTAGGTCTCAAAGGTGCTCATGAACTTGCCGGTGAAGAAGTCGCCGCTCTCCTCAATGGGCCAGGCCAGCTTAAAGTCGGAGGCCTCCAGAGTGGGCAGCTGCTGGAGAGAGCGGTTCTCCAGCTCGGATTTCTCCCGGTCGGGAGAGATGGCGGTGGCGGTGGTCAGCACGCCCAGGAACACGCAGAACAGAGCAGTGATGAAAATACAGTACTTCTTGGTCATGACAGATACCTCCGGCTCAGAATCGGAAATAGAGGAAGGGGTTGTAGGTGGCGTCCACCAGGTAGGCGGTGCACACGGTCAGGCCGCCCAGCAGCAGGATGGGGAGTACGATTTTGACTGCCTTCTCGGGGATCTTCTCCCACACCCGGACCGCCAGCGGAGTGGAGGCCACAGCGGCCACCAGCAGCATGGGCAGGTAGGAGCGCAGGTAGTACCCGGCGGCGCTGTCGGCCAGACCGCCGCCGGCGGAGCCGAACATGGCGGCCAGATAGACGCCCATCTGGCCAAAGTCCTCCACGGCGAACAGGGCCCAGGACACCAGCAGGAAGAAGAGCGTATACACATGCTGCACCACAGCGGGTGTCTTTTTCAGCAGCTTGAGAAGGAAGGTCTTCTCGATGATGAGCATGACGGCGAAGTAGAGGCCCCAGAGGAGGAAGTTCCAGCTGGCGCCGTGCCAGATGCCGGTTGCGGCCCACACCACCAGCAGGTTGAAGAACAGCCGGGGCTTGCTCACCCGGTTGCCGCCCAGGGGGATATACATATACTCCCGGAACCAGGAGCCCAGGGAGATATGCCAGCGCCGCCAGAACTCGGTGAGGGACTTGGAGATATAGGGGTAGTTGAAGTTGCGCATGAACTCAAAGCCCAGCATCCGGCCCAGGCCAACCGCCATATCGGAGTAGCCGGAGAAATCAAAGTAGATCTGGAAGGCAAAGGCGATGATGCCCAGCCAGGCTCCGGCGGTGGTGAGCTGCTCGGCGGGCATGGCCTTGTAGGCGTCCCACAGCATGCCCAGGTTGTTGGCCAGCAGCACCTTTTTGGCCAGACCCACCACAAAGACCTGCACGCCGGAGGCAAACATCTCCACGTGGTACTCACGGTGGTCGATCTGGTCATCCAGGTCCTTGTACTTGATGATGGGACCGGCGATGAGCTGGGGGAACAGGGTGACAAAGGTACCGAAGTTGATGATGCTGTGCTGGGCCTTGGCGTCTCCCCGGTACACGTCAATGGTGTAGCTCATGGTCTGGAAGGTGTAGAAGGAGATACCGATGGGCAGGCTCAGCCCCAGTACGGGCATAAAGCCGATGCCGATGGCCTGGAGGGACCCGGCAATGAAGTCCCAGTACTTGAAGAAGAACAGCAGCAGCAGGTTGAAGAACACCGACGAGGCCACCGCCATCCGGGCGCCTCTGTCGTTGTCTTTTGCCTTGCACTTCTCCACCAGCATGCCGTGGGTGTAGTCAATGGCGATGGAGGCGAACATGATCACAATGTAGACCGGCTCGCCCCAGCCATAGAAAATCAGGCTAAAGACCAGCAGAATGGCGTTGCGCCATTTTACCGGTGAGATGTAGTGGACAAGCAGTACAATCGGCAGATAAAAGAACAGGAAAAATACGCTGGAAAAAACCAATCCTAACCCTCCCGTCAGAGTATTGGGGGCGGACGGCAGCCGTCACGCCCTCTCTGGTATGTTGCCCGAAATCGGAATTATTTTGCGTAGGTGTTGAACGCCTCCACCATGGCGTCGGCGTGCTCGTCGATGCAGAAGAGGATGTAGTCCCCGCTGGTGACCAGCTTGTAGTTCTCCAGCAGAGTCAGGGTCTCAGGGTACATGTTGCCGGCCTTCAGGGTCTCCAGGCGGGCCTCACAGGCGGCCTTCACCGCGTCCACGCGGCCGGGGGCGCACTGGGCAATCAGGAACTCGTTGACGTGGGCGCTCATCAGAGGCATCTTGCCGATGAACTCCACCAGGTCGGAGGACTCAATGCCGTACAGATCGGAGAGCAGGGCGGCGTCCATATCCATCATGTCAGGCCGATCCAGGTCAGCCACCTCGTTCCAGATGGACTGGACCACGGAGGCAGAGGGGCTCTCGGAGGGCTGCTGGCTCTCACTGGGCTTGGGGCTCTCAGAAGGCTTCTGGGTCTCGCTGGGCTTGGGGCTCTCAGAGGGCTTCTGGGTCTCGCTGGGCTTGGGGCTCTCAGAGGGCTTCTGGCTCTCGCTGGGCTGAGTGCTCTCAGAGGGCTCGGGGGTCTCGCTGGGCTGAGCGCTCTCGGTGGGCTCAGGGGTCTCGCTGGGAGTGACCTCAGGAGAGGGGGTGGGCGTGGGGGTCAGGCTCTCAGTGGCAGGGGGCGTGCTGACGGGAGGGGTGGTGCCCTCGGCGTCAGGGCTGCCGCAGGCGGCCAGCAGAGACAGGGTCAGAGCCCCGGAGAGGGCCAGAGCGATAAACTTCTTGTTCATATTGCGTAAACTCCTTTAATGTGTAATATCAAGCGGGGTGTGCACAACCCCTTTTGCAAAACCGCAGTCTTTGACGGACCTCGGGAAGAAAAAGTTCCCGCTGTACGCAAAAAATTTTCCGCAAAAAGCCGCCCGCGGGGAGGTCGTTCCCCTCCCGGGGCGGCTGGGTTGCATATTGCGAGGCGTCTCAGGCCTCCTCCACGTGGCTCTTGATCCGCTGGGTGATCATCTCCAGGGCCACCAGGTTGTGGCCGCCGTCCAGCACCACAATGTCGGCGTACTGCCGGGAGGGCTGGACAAACTGCTCATGCATGGGCTTGACAGTGGTGAGATACTGGTCGATGACGCTGTCCAGGCTTCTCCCCCGCTCCTTCACGTCCCGGAGAATCCGGCGCAGGATGCGCACGTCGGCGTCGGTATCCACAAAGATCTTGATGTCCATCAGGTCACGCAGGGCCTTGTTCTCAAAGATCAGGATGCCCTCCACAATGACCACCTTGGTGGGCTTGACCTCCACCGTATCGTTGGAGCGGTTGTGGATGGTGTAGTCGTACACCGGGCAGTGGATGGTCTTGCCGGCGCAGAGGGTGCGCAGATCCTCCACCATCAGGTCGGTGTCAAAGGCGTCGGGGTGGTCGTAGTTCAGGGCCGCCCGTTCCTCATAGGTCATGTTGGGGTGGGCCTTATAGTAGTTGTCGTGGTACACCACCGAAATATTGCCGCCGAAGCTCTCTACAAGGTGCCGGGTGAGGGTGGTCTTGCCGGAGCCGGTGCCGCCGGCGATGCCGATCACCATGGTATTCATCCTGGGTTTCCCCCTTTTTTGTTGTCGATTCAGTATATCACACTTTTCGCCCTGCTGGGAAGGTGTTTCCTGATATTTATCAGATAGAATTCCTAGCCATTCTCCTCCAGGTTCAGCCAGCGGCACTCTGACCGGGTGAGCGCCACGTCCAGTGCGCCGCAGTTGGCCGTGATACGCTCCGGAGTGCCGGTGCTGAAGATGACATAGGCGTTCATGTCCTGGTGGAAGAGCCAGGCCAGAGAGAGCTGGGCCACCGTGCAGCCCTTCTCCTTGGCCAGGGTCTCCGCACGGCGCAGCCGCTCCCAGTTCTCCGGGCAGTCGTACCCCCGCCGGCCGGCGGCGTCCAGCTTGTCCGCCCGGTTGGGGTCGGCGGAGGAGATTTTGCCCGACAGCATCCCCCGTGCCAGGCTGGAAAAGGCCAGCACCGCCGTGCCGCTCTCCCGGTACCAGGCCCGCTCCTTCTCCTGTTCCTTCCCCGTCAGAGTGACGCAGCCTGCGCCGCCGCCCCAGGGGTCCCCGATCTGACAGGCCAGGCCAAAGTGGGGTGAAGAGACGGTAAAGGGCGCCAGACCGTGGGCAGCGGCGTAGTCGTTGGCCTCCCGAATCCGCTCCGTCGTCCAGTTGGAGCCGCCGAAGGCCCGCAGCTTGCCCTGCTTTTTCAGGTCATTGAGGGTCTCCACAATCTCCCCCACCTCCGCCCGATGGCTGTCCCGGTGGAGCAGAAACAGGTCGATGCAGTCCACCCCCAGCCGCCGGAGAGAGGTCTCCACGTCCTTTCTCAGACAGGCCGGGGTCACCCGGTCGGGGTGCAGAGGCCCCGGATGGCAGCCCTTGGTCTCAATCACCAGCCGACTCAGATCCCTGCCCTTCAGCCAGCGGCCCAGCAGCGCCTCGCTGCCGCCGTATACATGGGCGGTGTCAAAGGCGTTGACGCCCGCGTCCACCGCCGCGTCCAGCAGCGCGGTGTCCTTCAGATCCGCGCAGCCCAGCACCAGCCGGGACACGGGCTTGTCCAGCCCGGAAATGGTTCCGTATTTCATCCTGCTCTCTCCTTCTGTACCGGCCAGGAGGCAATCCGGTATCTCATCTTTTGTCATTCATCTTAGAATATCGTATCCCAGGCAGAAAAGTCAAATGCTTCGCCTTTCCTCTCAGGAATCATTTCCGCACAATAAAAGCAGCGGCCCGGACAAAGCTGTCCGGGCCGCTATCCACTATACTATTACACCGGAAAAAACAGCCGCACGGCAAAGGCTGCAGCGGCAAAGCCCACCAAGTCGGCGCACAGGGCGGCTGGGACGGCGTAGCGTGTTTTGTTGATGCCTGCGGCGCCGAAGTAGACGGCAATGGTATAAAAGGTGGTCTCGGTGGACCCCAGCATGACGGCGGCGGTACGGCCGATGGTGGAATCCGGTCCGTAGGTGGAGATAAGCTCCGCCCCCACCCCCAGAGCCGCGCTGCCCGAGATAGGCCGCACCAGCAGAAGAGCCACGGTCTCCGGCGGGATACCCAGCAGCTCCAGCACCGGCCCCAGTGCCTGGGCGGCCAGCTCCAGCGCACCGGAGGCCCGGAGCATATACACCGCTGTAAGCAGGCCAATCATAGGCGGCACAATGCGGATGAGCACTCCCAGCCCCTCCCCTGCGCCGGTGACCAGTGCGTCGTACACGTCCACCCGTTTGACCATCCCCCACAGGGCGGTGAGGGCGATGATGCCGGGCATCAGAAGATTGACCATCAGCTCCACGGCGTTTCCCTCCGTCCCTGCGTATTCCGCCCCTCCCGCAGGCGCCAGAGCCTGGACAGGGTCTTGCTGGCCAGAATCCCCGCCGTCACCGACAATGCGGAGGCCAGCCACACGGCGGGCAGGATATCAAAGGGCGCGGCACAGCCTGCCGCCGCCCGCACCCCCGCCACTGTGGTGGGGATCAGCTGGATGGACGCGGTATTGCACACCACCAGCATGCACAGGGAATCGGAGGCCACCCCCGGTGTTTTTTTGCTCATGCGCTGGGCCGCCTGGATGCCCAGGGGTGTGGCCGCGTTGCCCAGACCCAGCAGGTTGGCCGACACGTTGGCCGAGATGGCGTCCATCACCGCCCGATCGCCGGCAAAGTCCGGGTAGAGCCGCCGCAGAACGGGCCGGAGCAGGGCGGACAGCTTTTCCGACAGCCCCGACCGCTTCATAATTTCCATTACCCCCATCCACAGGCACAGCAGCCCCGCCATGGCCAGGCACAGCTCCACCGCTGCCGCGGCCCCCTCCACAGCTCCTGCTGCCACCTCCGCCTCCCGGCCGGTGGCCAGGCCGCAGAGGATGGATAT
Organism: Clostridiales bacterium; assembly: GCA_902362925.2. GTDB lineage: Bacteria > Bacillota > Clostridia > Oscillospirales > Oscillospiraceae > Pseudoflavonifractor. The sequence goes on from CABIYL020000025.1 coordinate 30,523, forward strand.
CACGACCATGGCCGTCCAGATTGTCGACATCGCCATGTGTTCCACCTCCTCTTTTCTCCTCCACAATATTCTCAATCTTTGGAAAACATGTCCATTTTTTGTAAAAATGCTTTTAAAATTATTTTTTATTCTTAACATGGGAAAATCATGAACTTCTTGTGAACAAGTGGTTATTTTCCATTTTCTCATTGACTTTGGAATACTCTGTGTTATAATAATGTCAGTTTCTAGGTAATAGTGGAAAAACGCGGAAACTAGTTTGAGTCGACGAAAGGAGAAAAAGGAATGAAATCGACTGGAATTGTGAGAAAGGTGGATGAACTGGGGCGGATTGTTCTCCCAATCGAGCTCCGTCGCACCTTGGATATTGCCGAGAAGGACTCCCTTGAGATCTACGTGGACGGCTCCTCTATCGTCCTGAAGAAATATCAGCCCGCCTGTATTTTCTGCGACGACGCCAAGGACGTGATCAACTTCAAGGGCAAAAATGTCTGCCCCAACTGCATCAAGGAACTCCTGGGCAAATAATTCCGCTGAATATATAAAGCTCCCATTCCATTTCGGAATCGGGAGCTTTTTCATGTCCATTTCCATGTTCCATCCAGACCATGCCATACAATGGCAGCAGCCCCGGTAACATCTCTCTCCTCCGCTCAAAAAAGATTTTTTATTTCGTTACAAATTTTTTCCCATTCGACCATTTTGACCTCAAAATATATAGGTTGATTGCATAATGAAGTTGGACACTTGAGAAAAGAAAATCCATAGTGATTTTACTCGTATGGTAGAATGAAGTTCCCACACCACATTCAC
>CABIYL020000026.1:0-30757 GCA_902362925.2 Clostridiales bacterium
CGATGGAGCGCCGTGTGCGGTGAAAGCCGCATGCACGGTGCGGAGCGGGGGAAAATCCGGCGATAACTTCAAAGGATTACCTATCGCTATCCGGTGCCAAGAGCCAGGGCATGAAGCAGCTCATGGCAGGCGGCGGCATCATCGTGCTGGGCACCACTCTGATCCCCCTGCTGTCCGGCCTGTTTTAAGGGCGATAGCTTATGGGATTTCTCACCGACTGGCTGACAGACTGGTTAAAAGGGCTTCTGATCGAGGGGATCATGGGCAACCTCACGGGGCTTTTTGATACGGTCAATACCCGTGTCGGAGAGATTGCGGTGCAAGTGGGGACGACCCCGGCGGCGTGGAACGCCGGGGTCTTTTCCCTCATACGGCAGCTTTCTGAAACGGTGATACTGCCTATTGCCGGTCTGGTCTTGACCTTTGTTGCCACCTATGAGCTGATCCAGCTCATTATCGAGAAAAACAACCTGCACGATCTGGACTACTGGATTTTCTTCAAGTGGATTTTCAAAACGGCTGCGGCCATCCTCATTCTGTCCAACACATTCAATATCGTTATGGCGGTGTTTGATGTATCCCAAAGCGTGATTGCCAGCGCAGCCGGGATCGTGCAGGGCTCAACGGACATTTCTTCCTCCATGATCGACACGCTGGAGGCAAGTCTGGAAACCATGAGCCTTGGCGCTCTGCTGGGGCTGTGGCTCCAATCGTTCCTCATTCATGTAACCATGTGGGCGCTGAACATCGTGATTTTCGTCATCGTCTACGGGCGCATGATTGAAATTTACCTGCTCACAAGTCTGGCTCCGCTGCCCGTGGCAACCCTCTCCAACCGGGAACTGGGCAGCATGGGCCAAAACTATTTGAAGTCCCTGTTTGCTGTGGGATTCCAAGGGATGCTGATCCTTGTGTGCGTCGCCATTTATGCGGTGCTCATTCAAGGGATTGCCACGGGCGGCGACCCCATAGGGGCCATTTGGGGCTGTGTGGGGTACACGGTGCTGTTGTGCTTCTGCCTGTTCAAAACGGGGACGATTGCCCGGAGCATCTTTAGTGCTCATTAAGAAAGGGGTGTTGTATGCCAAGAAGATACGGGCCGGACGGAACGGCCCTGTGGAATGGAAAAGCCCCGGAGGAATTTTCCGAGGCGGATGTGTACCGCTTCATGGCGGAAACGGAGGAGGTGCTGCAAAAGCGGGAGCTGCTGGGCGGTGAAAACGACGCCAGGTCGATTGCCCAGCGGCTGGCTGAGGGCCGCACACAGGCCGCCCGGGACAACGCCGCCCGCCCCGCCAGGGCAGCGGCGAAGGAGTCCAGGCATGACCGATAACCGGACTTTGGGACAAAATGTCCCAAACATAGCGGAGGGCCTGTACCTCATGGACGGGATCAAGGGGCTGCTGTCCCTGCCCCAGCACTCGGTTGATATGCTGCTCACCGATCCGCCCTACGGCACCACCCGGAATTACTGGGATGTACCGCTGCCGCTCCCCAAGCTGTGGGAGGCAGTGAAATGGGCGGTCAAGCCCAACGGGGCGGTGCTGTTCTTCGCCCAATGCCCCTATGACAAGGTACTGGGGGCATCCAACCTGTCCATGCTCCGCTATGAGTGGGTATGGTACAAGGAACGGGGGACGGGTTTTCTCAACGCCAACCGAGCTCCGTTGAAAAAGTCGGAGAACATTCTGGTGTTCTATCAGAAGTCCCCGGTCTATCACCCGCAATTCACCTATGGCAAGCCATACACCCGGACGCACACCAGCAGCGGCCTGAGTGCCAACTACGGGAAATTTGTGCGGCAAGGCACCGGCTCCAGCGATGGGCGGCGCTATCCGGGAAATGTGCTGTTTGTGCCCACGGTGATGGGCGGTATCCACCCGACACAAAAGCCTGTGGAGCTGTGCGAATACTTTATCAAGACCTACACCCACGAAGGAGCGGTGGTAGCGGATGTTTGCGCTGGCTCCGGCACAACAGCGGTGGCGGCCCTCAATACGGGCCGCCGCTTTGTCTGCTTTGAAAACGCCCCGGCCATCTACGGCCCCGCCGCCCGGCGCATTGAGCAGGCACGGCTGGCCGTGGAGCGTGGCGGGAAAGGAGTGTAATTATCGGAGCATATTCCATCATCTACGCCGATCCCCCGTGGCGCTACTCTCAAAAGGGCTTGCAGGGGGCGGCGGAACATCATTACCCCACCATGAGCATAGACGAGCTTTGTGCGCTGCCTGTGGCCGATCTTGCGGCACCGGACAGCGCACTTTTCCTGTGGGCCACCTTTCCCCAGCTCCCGGAGGCCCTGCGGCTGATCCGGGAGTGGGGCTTCACCTACAAAAGTGTGGCTTTTGTCTGGCTCAAGAAAAACCGCAAGGCGGACAGCTGGTTTTACGGGCTGGGCTTCTGGACACGGGCCAATGCAGAGGTTTGCCTGCTGGCGACACGGGGCCACCCCAAGCGGCAGGCGGCCAACATCCACCAGTTTATCATTTCGCCTATCGAGGCCCACAGCAAAAAGCCGGACGAGGCCCGGGATAAGATTGTAGCCCTCATGGGCGATCTGCCCCGTGTGGAGCTGTTCGCCCGGCAGATCCCGCCCGGCTGGGATGTGTGGGGCAACGAGGTACAGTCCACGCTCCGGGACTTCGGGACAACTTGTCCCAAGGTGGGCAAGAAAGGAGGCTGATCTATGCCCTATGTGAATGTCCCCAATGACCTGTCCAAAATCAAAACCAAGATTGCCTTTAACCTCACCAAGCGGCAGCTGATCTGCTTCGGGATCGGAGCGGCCATCGGGATTCCCACCTATCTGCTGACCCGTGGGGCCATCGGCAACACCGGGGCGCTGTTCGTCATGCTGGGGATCATGCTCCCGGCCTTTCTCATGGCGATGTACGAAAAGGACGGGCTGCCCTTTGAAAAGGTGCTGCGGAACATGATCAACACCCGGTTCCTGCGCCCCGGTATCCGGCCCTATCGGACGCAGAACATCTATGCTCCATTCACGGGAAAGGAGGAGTCTATTGAACGCAGCCAAAACAAAACCAAACACAAAAAGAAATGAGCGCCGGGCGGTGGTATCCGCCCAGCAGACCATCCCCTATGTGGCGATGCACCCGGACGGGATCTGTCAGCTCCCCGGCGGGCTCTACACCAAGACCGTGGAATATGAGGACATCAACTACGCCGTGGCGTCCACCGAGGATCAGACCGCCATCTTCGGCGGGTGGAGCTCGTTTCTTAACTACTTCGACAGTTCCTTGCCCTTTCAGCTCTCCTTTGTCAACCGCCGTTCCCGCAGCGCCAACCGCTACAAAGTGAACATCCCGGAACAGGAGGACGAATTCAACAGCATCCGGCATGAATATGTGGAAATGCTCAAAGGCCAGATTGCCAAGAGCAACAACGGCATTGAGCGCACCAAGTACATCACCTTTGGGCTGCCCGCTGGCAGCGTGGCCGAGGCTCGGCCCCGGCTGGGCCGTGTGGAGGCGGATGTCATGGGCAACCTCAAACGGCTGGGGGTACAGTCCCAGCCCTTGGATGGCCGTGACCGTCTGGCGGTGCTCCACGGCCAGATGCACCCAGGGAGCCGGGAGCCGTTCCGCTTTTCGTGGAAGGACATTCCCCAGCACGGCATGGGAACAAAGGACTATATCGCCCCGGACAGCTTCGACTTCCGGCAATCCCGGACTTTCCGGGTGGGCCAGTCGTGGGGCGCTGCGTCTTACTTGCAGATTTTAGCGTCGGAGCTCTCGGACAAGCTGCTGGCGGAAATCTTGGAGCTGGACGCCGAGCTCACCGTCACGCTCCATATTCAGACGGTGGATCAGCTCAAAGCAATTAAAACTATCAAGGGGAAAATCTCTGACATTGGCCGCATGAAGGCCGAGGAGCAGAAAAAGGCGGTGCGGGCAGGGTACGATATGGAGATTTTGCCCCCTGACCTCATTACCTTTTCCAAGGACGCCGCCGAGCTGCTGGCCGATCTCCAGTCCCGCAACGAGCGGATGTTTCTGCTGACCTTTACTTTGGTGAACATGGCCCCCACCCGGCAGCGGCTGGAAAACGATGTGTTCACCGTGGGCGGCATCGCACAAAAATACAACTGCGCCTTGAAGCGGCTGGACTGGCAGCAGGAGCAGGGCTTTGTGTCCTCGCTGGTGCTGGGGTACAACGGCATCGAGATCCAGCGGGGCATGACCACCAGCTCCACGGCCATCTTCATTCCCTTTATGACCCGGGAGCTCCGCATGGGTGGGCAGGCGCTCTACTACGGCATGAACGCCCTTTCCCACAATGTTATCATGGCTGACCGCAAGAAGCTGAAATCGGCCAACGGGATGTACCTCGGCTCCACAGGCTCCGGCAAGAGCTTTGCCGCCAAGCGGGAGCTGATCAATGTGTTCCTTGCCACCAATGACCGGATCATCGTGGTAGACCCGATGGGCGAATATGCCCCGCTGGTGCAGCGACTGGGCGGGCAGGTCATCGACATCGCCCCGGACAGTCCCCACCATATTTCACCTATGGATTTGCAGATGAACGCCAACGACGATGAAAGTCCGCTTTCCATGAAGGCGGATTTTTTGCTGTCCCTGTGCGAGCTGATCGTGGGCGGACGGGAGGGCTTGCAGCCCATTGAAAAGACCGTGATTGACCGCTGTGTGCGGCTGGTGTACCGGGAGATGGCACTGGGGCTGGAAACGGCCAAAACGCCGCTGTTGCAGGATTTGTACGAGGAGCTTTTGAAGCAGCCGGAGCCGGAGGCCCGCCGTGTGGCAACGGCGCTGGAGCTCTACTGCACCGGCTCTCTCAACCTGTTCAACCACCCCACCAATGTCAACCTCAATTCCCGGGTGGTGTGCATCGTCCTCAAAGGGCTGGGCGAAAACCTCCGCAAGATCGCCATGCACACCACCAACGAGTTTGTCACGGCGGCGGTGAACGCCAACCACAAGGCCGGGATCGCTACATGGTGCTACTTTGACGAGTTCCATATCCTACTGCGGGACGAGCTCACCGCCAGCTACTTTGTGGCCGTTTGGAAGATGCTCCGCAAAAAGGGCTGCGTCCCCAGCGCCCTCACGCAGAATGTGAAAGACCTGCTGGCAAGCCCCGCCATCTCCAACATTCTGGACAACACGGATTTTCTGATCCTGTTGTCGCAGGCCCAAAGTGACCGGGCAATCCTTGCCAAGCAGCTGGGCATTTCCGAGCACCAGCTCTCCTATATCACCCACTCCAATTCCGGCGAGGGGCTGCTGTTCTATGGGAATGTGACCATCCCGTTTGTGGATCGGTTCCCCAAGGGAGAAATCTATAACCTGCTGACTACCCGCCCGGAGGATATGGCCCATGAACGAAAAGACGAATAAGGCCGGGGCCACTTCGGGACAAAATGTCCCGAAGTCCCCTAAGTCCAAGTTCCGCCACAAGAGCCAACAGGAGCAGACCGCCGCCAGCAAGCTCCGCATGGAAAAGCGGGGTGAAAAGCTGGAAAAGGCCAAGGAAAAGCTGGCAAAGCAGAAACCGCCCAAGCCGCCCGGCCCGGTTCGCCGGGTGGCCGGGACGGTGGGCGGCGGCGTTCACGGTTATGTGCATGGCAAGCTGTTTGAGGTGGAGCAGGAAAATGTGGGCACCGAGGGCGCTCACCGTTCCGAGCTGGTGGGTGAGTCCGCCCTGCGCCACGGCAAGCGGTTTGTGCAAAAGAAAATCCGGGAGCACCCGGCCAAGGCTGTCCGCAAGGCCGAGTCCAGGCACATCAAGGCCACGGCGGACTATCACTACCGCATGGCCGCCCAGGAGCACCCGGAAATGCGGGGCAACGCCCTGTCCCGGCTGATCCAGAAGCAGAAGATTAAGCGGCAATATGCCAAACAAGCACGGGAGGCCGCCAAGCAAGGAGCCAAGGCCGCCGAAAAAACGGCAGTCACCACGGAGAAGCTGGCGGCCCGGGCCGTGGGCTTCGTCAAGCGGCATCCCGTGGGGGCGCTGCTGTTTGTGGCGGTGCTCCTGCTGCTGGTGATGATGCAGTCCTGTATGTCCTCGCTGGCAACGCTGGGCAACGGCACGGCGGGGGCTATCGGGGCATCCACCTATCCCGCCGAGGACGCTGACCTGCTGGGGGCCGAGGCTGCCTACTGTGCTTTGGAGGCGGAACTGCAAAACTATCTGGACACCTACGAAAGCACCCACGACTATGACGAGTACCACTACGATCTGGACGAGATCGAGCATGACCCCTATGTGCTGCTGTCCATCATCAGCGCATGGCATGAGGGGGAATGGACGCTGGCCGAGGTACAGGACACCCTGCAAATGCTCTTTGACCGCCAATACATTCTCACCGAGGATGTGGTGGTGGAGGTGCGGTATCGGACGGAAACCCGGACGGATAGCGAGGGCAACGACTACGATGTGGAAGTGCCGTACAACTACTATATCTGCACCGTGACCCTCTCCAACGAAAACCTTTCCCACCTGCCCGTTTACATCATGGGCGAGGAACAGCTCTCCCGGTATGCCCTCTACATGGCGACGCTGGGCAACCGTCCCGATCTGTTCCCCGGCTCCGATTATGTGGGCAAGTACACGGGCGATCCCGTGGAGCATGAAGTCCCCGAGGAATATCTGACGGACGAAACCTTTTCCGCCCTGCTCACCGAGGCGGAGAAGTACATCGGCTATCCTTATGTCTGGGGCGGCTCCAGCCCGTCCACTTCCTTTGACTGCTCCGGCTACCTCTCATGGGTGCTCAATCAATGCGGCTGGGATGTGGGGCGGCTGGGCGCACAGGGCCTATACAACTACTGCACCCCCACCAGCTCACCCCAGCCGGGCGATCTGGTGTTTTTTGTCGGCACCTACGACACGCCGGGGGTCAGCCATTGTGGGCTGTATGTGGGAGATGGCTGGATGCTCCATTGTGGAGATCCCATCAGTTACGCCAACCTCAACAGCAGCTATTGGCAATCTCATTTTTACGCCTACGGGCGTTTACCATGAATGGAGGTCTTATATGGCAATTTCCAAAAGCGCAAAGATCGAGGCTGAGATTGAAAAGGTTAAGGCCAAAATCTCTGAACAGCAGGCCCGGCTGAAGGAGCTGGAACAGAAAAAGGTGGAGGCGGAAAACAGCGAGATCGTGGACATCGTGCGGGGCATGAGCATCCCCCTTGCCGAGCTGCCCGTGGTGCTTCAGCAGATCCGGGCCGGGGCCACCTTGGGACAAAATGTCCCGAACTTGGGGCACCCCGCAAAGTCGGCAGACTTTGAGGGGAGAGGAGGAGCAACGGAGCGGGTGGATTTCGGCGGATCTGCCGCCGAAGGAGCTGAAGCGGAGTTTGCGACGACGAAGGAGGTGTCTGAATGAAAAAACTGCGTATTTTGATGGTAACGCTGTGCGTGGCCGTGTTCCTGTGCGGCTTCTCTGTTACGGCCTACGCCGGGGGCGGCCCCGAATGGGAGGGCCTTGACCCAGCGGAGGAAACCACCACCCCCGAGCCCACCATTGAGCCGGGCGAGGGCTTCACCGAGGAGGGCAACCTTGTGACCCGGGATCTGCTCTATGACGAGCACACCAACAAGCAGTTTATCACCGTCCAGACCAGCGGCGGCAGCACCTTTTATATCGTCATTGACTACGACAAGCCCACCGACGAGGACGCTGAACAATACGAAACCTACTTTTTCAGCGTGGTGGACGAGGCCGATCTGCTGGCCGCTCTGGAGGCGTCCGGGACGGAACTGCCCGAGTGTACCTGTGCGGAAAAGTGCGTGGCGGGGGCGATAAATATGGATTGCTCGGTCTGCTCCACCAACATGACCGAGTGCGTGGGGGTCGAGCCCGAGCCCGAACCCGTGGAGGAGCCGGAGCCTACCCCCGAGCCGGAGCCCGAACAGACGGGTGCGAACACCGCGACGCTCCTGCTCATTCTGGCGGTGGCGCTGGTGGGCGGCGGAGCCGGGTGGTATTTCAAGGTCTACCGCCCCAAGCAGCAGCGGGCCGCTGAAACCGAGGAGGACTACGGGGACGAGCTGGAAACCTACGACGATACTCCGCCGTGGGACCAGGAGGACGAGGACGAAACGGAGGGCGACAAATGAAATTCACCAATAGTCCCTATGAAACAATGATGCAGCAGGTTCCCCGGTATGAGCGGCCCGAGCCTGTCAAGGCCCCGGAGGGCTCCCGCTGCCACGGCTGCCCCTACTGGCGGGGAATCGGGTGCGACGCCTGCTATCGGGAGCTGCTGAAAGGCGCTGGCGGCGGGAGGTGAAGCGGTGGCCCGAGAGCTGACCCGTGAGGAAAAGGCGGCTATCCGCAAGCTGGTGACAAGGCTGTGCGCCAACTATGACCGTGATGTGGGCTGCCTGCCGCTGGACAGCCCCTGCTATATGCTGGAAAAGTGCTGGACAGGGGCGCTGTGCCGCTACTTCCGGGAGGCGGTGCTGCCCAATGATCCCGTGCTGGAGGCGTCCCTCGCTGCGGAAGGCCCTGTCCCGGAAACCCGGCCCTGCCCGGTATGCGGCAAGGCTTTTCTCCCCGATGGCCGGACACGGTATTGCTCCACCGGCTGCGCCAAGGCCGCAAGGCTCAAAAAGCAGCGGGGCTATATGCGGAAATACCGGGGGTAATGCGTTAGCATTTGGCCCCGGAAAACCCGCTTGTCACAAGGCTTTCCGGGGCCGGTTCGGGAGGGGGCAATACCTTTTCCCGTCCGCCCCGGTTTTGCGGAAATAGTGCTAACATTTCGGAAAGGAGGATGCCCGTGGAGATCAATGCGGATTATGTGATCCGCCGCACCATCCTGTTTGACAACAAATGCGGCTTTGTGCTGGGGGAAAACCCCAAGGCCCCGAACCCCTATGTGACATGGCAATTCAATGAGCAGGACGGACACCGGGACTACTTTTGGGGCCACTACCACAACGAGCCGGGTATGGCCGAGCGTGACCTGCACAACCGGGCCGAGGACTATCAGCGGCGCTATCATGTGCAGGAGGTGGAGCAGGCCCCGGACAAAGAAACCTACAAATACTACTCCACGCAACGGCCCATCGACATCGGCACCTATCCCAAGAGCTACTTCAACCGCCCGATCCACATGGATGTTTACTTTACCCGCCAGCAGGTGCCGGGCGAGGCGTTTCAGGCATGGGGGGCGATTATCTATGCCCAGCCTTTGACGGATCGGGAAATGCGGGACTATGAGCTGCGGCCCGCCCGTGAAAATCTGGACATCCGGCGGCAGATGGACGCCCAGGCTCAGGTGGTGGGCAAATGGGAGGATGCCCACCATGTCACGGAGCAAAGGCGGCTGACATGGTTTTACCCCGACTTCGGCAGCTATGCGACGAAAGAGTATGTCACCCCGGAGCAGCTTGCCGCCCGTGCTCATGGAGTGGAGCGCCAAGCGGCGGCCAAGGCCCACAAGGAGGACAAGCAGCCGATTGCCCAGCAGATGAAAACCGCCCAAAAACAGGCGGAGGAGCACCGGGGCCAGACCGTCCCCAAGAAGTCTGCTCCCCGCCGTGACGAGAGATAGGAAGAGATAGGAGGTACTATGCACGAACAGGATCACCCGCTGAAAACCGTGGAGCTGTCCACCGAGCAGAACTACAACATGATCGACGGCCTGCCGAACAACGCCCCGGCCCTGCCGCCCCAGCCCCCGGAAAAGGAGCTGGACAAGGTGAAGGAGCCGCCCAACAAGCACAGGATCCGGGAGCGTGAGGAGCGGTGACAAAGAAACGCCGCCGCTGCGTCCATCTTCATGTAATGGTGACGCCGGAGGAGCAGGCACTGATCGGGGAACGCATGGCCGAAGCGGGCATTTCCAACATGGGGGCCTATATTCGGAAAATGGCCCTCAACGGCTATGTGCTTCATGTTGACCTCTCGGACATCCGGGAGCTGGTGTCCCTCCAGCGGAGGTGCGCCAACAACCTCAACCAAGTGGCAATCCATGTGAACACCTACGGCGGCATTTACCCCGACGAGATCAAGGCCCTGCAACGGGACTACGCTGACCTTTGGGGGCCGCTGTCTGATCTGCTGAAAAAGCTGTCGGCGGTGGTGGAGCTCTGACCTGTCGGGGAGCAGCCTTGTGCTGCTCCCCGGCTTTTTTCTTTGGGACAATTTGTCCCAAAGAAAAAGAGGAATGGAGGTTCACCCCATTCCTCGCTATTCATCGTCCGGCAGATAAGTCACTATATCGTCCAGAGTACAATCCAATATCTTGCACAACGCATCCAGAGTGTTGGTTGAAACGGATTCATTCGCTTTCAGACGCCGGATCGTAGAGCTGCTGATCCCGCCCTTGCATTGCAGCGTATATGTGGTTGCTCCACGCTTTTCCATCGTTTCCCATAATGGGGCGTATGAGATCATCCCGGTTCCTCCCTCCGCTTCACACTTTACATATCTCCATTATTGCCTATAATGAAGGTGTAGCGTTATAGGCAATATTGCCTATGCAGAAGGAGTCCAAACTTGACCCGAAATGGAGGAACTGGAATGGAAACAAAGGTATGTTGTGTTACGGGACATCGGGATATTCCGGCTGAGCGGATTGCCTATGTGGAGCAAGAGCTCCAGCGGGAAGTGCGGGCAGCGATTGAGGATGGATATACCCGTTTTATTTCTGGCTTTGCAGAGGGAACTGACCTCATGTTTGCGGCCATTGTAGCCGAGGAAATGGAACACCATCCCGATCTGTTTTTGGAGGCAGCTATTCCCTATGCGGGCCGCATAAAAACGAAAAATCAACAATTCCATGAGCTGCTGCGGGCCTGCAACGGGGTCAAGATCGTATGCGAGGAATATGAGCACTCATGCTTCATGCAGCGAAACCGTTATATGGCTGGGGAGTCCCAGCGGGTGATCGCTGTTTATGATGGGCGAGATCGTGGAGGGACGCTTTTTACCATGCGCTATGCTCATACGCTGGGGAAGGAAGTCCGGGTGATACGGGTATAAACTTCGGGACATTTTGTCCCAAAGGCATATCAGCTCGACATCCTTGTGCCCCTATTTTTACGGAGTTATAATTATCATAGGAGGACAAACTAAGTAGATTTTACGGGAGGTAGCTGATATGATCGTTCTCAAAATCCTTGCCGCCCCCTTTGTGGTGGCGCTGACCCTGATCGTTGCCATCGTGTCGTTCCTGTATTGTGTGGCTTCGGCACTATGTCATGTAGGCTGCGTGGTGCTGACCCTGTTGGCCCTTGTCCTGTTCATCGGCGGCCAGACGCTGGGCGGCGTGGTGTTTCTTGTGCTGGCGTTCCTCGTTTCGCCTTTTGGCATCCCGGCCATCGCTGACTGGCTTATGGACAGGCTCTACTCGCTGAAATACTCCTTGCAGGATTTCATCACAGGCTGATACTTCGGGACAACTTGTCCCAAAGTCGGAACGGCGGCTGGCAACAGCCGCCGTTTGTCGTATCGAAAGGAGGGCTGCCTACGGCCACAACCTATTTCAAAAAGCACAAGATCAGCAAGGGGGAAACCGTCACCCAATCCTTGAAAGAGCGGTTTGACTATGGGCAAAACCCGGACAAGACGCAGGGCGGCGAATTGATTTCCTCCTATGAGTGCGACCACATGACCGCCGATGCGGAGTTCCTGCTCTCCAAGGCCAAGTACAAGGCCGCCACGGGCCGGGAGCAGCGGCGGGACGCCGATGTGCTGTGCTATCAGATCCGGCAGTCATTCAAGCCGGGAGAGATCACCCCGGAGGAGGCAAACCGGGTGGGCTATGAAACGGCGATGCGCTGGACAAAGGGCAAGTACGCCTTTTTCGTTGCTACCCACACAGACCGCCAGCACATTCATAACCACATCTACTACAACTCCACTTCTCTGGATTGCTCCCACAAGTTCCGGGATTTCATCGGCTCGGCCCGGGCGGTGCGGCGGCTCTCTGACCGGGTGTGTCTGGAAAATGACCTGTCCGTGATTACCAACCCCAAGCTACATAGCAAGGGCCGCTTTCTCCATTACGGAGCATGGCTGGGGACGGAGCGCCAGCCCTCCTACAAAGAACGGCTGCGGGCGGCCATCTGCGATGCCCTTGCCAAAGGCCCGGATAACTTTGACGCCTTTCTTCGGCTCATGGAAGAGTCCGGTTATGCGGTCAAGCGGGGGCGTGGCGGTGCGATCTCATTCCTTGTGCTGGGGCAGCAGCGGGCCACCCGGCTCCGCTCGTCTACCCTCGGGGAAGGCTTTGACCCCGGGGACATCCGGGATGTAATTGCGGGCAAGCGCCCCTTGCCGAAGCTGGACGCTCCGGCCCCCGCTGCGCCCAGGCGTGTCGATCTGATCGTGGATATACAGGAGCGGCTCCGCTCCGGGAAAGGCCCGGCCTATGAGCGGTGGGCCAAGGTGTATAATCTCAAACAAATGGCCGCTGCGCTGCAATTCATGCGGGAGCATCAGATCAGCGAATATGACCAGCTCACCACCGAGGCCGAGGCTGCGTCCACTCGTTTCCATGCGCTGACGGAACAGCTCCGGCAGACCGAGGCTGACCTTGCCTATACTTCCGAACTCATGGGGGCTGTGGTGCAATACGCCAAGACCCGGCCCGTGTTCGACGAGTACAAGGCGGCCAAGTATAGCAAGAAATTTCTGGCCCAGCATGAGGCGGAGCTGGCTGACTACCGGGCAGCCAAGGCCGCTTTGAATGATCTGCTGGATGGGGCCAAACTACCCAAGATGGCCCAATTAAAAGAAAAGCGCCGCAAGCTGGCGGCGGAGAAAAAGGCCCTGTACGCCAAGTATCGGGCAGCCCAACAGGAAATGCGGCAGGCCGTGGCGGTCAAGACCAACATTGACCATCTGCTGGGCGTGACGGACGGACGCAAGAATAAGGAACAGGAGCGGTAGCGACGGTGACGCAGACAATTTACTTTGGGACATTTTGTCCCGAAGTGCCGGGTTTGGGGAGGCTCCCCAACAAGCGTTTTTGCGGCCCCCTCGGGCTGCAAAAATAGCAAGTGTGGCCACACTTGCCCTGCTTGCCGTTAGTGCGCTGCCAAACTTTGCACGGGGTTATGTGTGGTTTGCGTTTCAAGTGCATTTTCGTTATAATCGTTTTATTGACAGATAGAGAAGTGCGAGGTGAGCAGAATGGCACAGATACTTTTAGTTGAAGATGACGCATCCGCTTCCGAGCTGATTCAACAATACACGGAGGCATTATGCGGTAAGCATCAACTTACAATATTCTCTACCGCAACGGCAGCTCTCAACTGGTCAAACGAGCATTCTGTTGACTTGTTTATTTTGGATATTCAACTGCCGGATTACCGTGGAACTGAACTGGGAAAGCAAATTCGTACGATATCTAGATACCGATTCACGCCAATCCTCTTTACAACAGAATTGGCAGGAGAGGAACTTGGAGCCTACCGTGAGATCAAATGCTATGATTTTTTAGTGAAGCCGTTTACACAGGAACAGTTCGCCAATGCCGTTTCTGATGCTCTTGATATGGGCAAACAAATGAAAAAGACTGTTCCTGTGCTTCGGATCGAGCAAAAACAATTTTTATTTGAATATGGATTGGAACAGATCCTATATATCGAGTCTTTCGGGAAAAAAGCCGTCATTCACAGCATATCACAAGGAAAGGAATTGGACGATCAGATTTCTGGTTACAGTTTAGCGCGGCTGCTGGAAATGGCCGGGCCTGGAAACCTGCTTCAATGCCATAAAAGTTTTTTAATCAATCCTATTTATATTACGAAAATTGACAAAGGGTCAAAAACACTGTGGCTAAAAAATTGTAAAGATACAATTCCGATTGGCGAAAAGTATCAACACAATTTGAGGGAACGAACTATATGACGAGCATTGAATTATTTGTCCAAGTTTTTCTGGATGGGGTTTTATTGAACCTTTGCGTATTGGGGGTACTTGGCCGACCCAAGAGGCACCTGGACGGATTACTGCTATTGAGCAATTTGGGAGTTTGCCTGGTATCACGTCTTGCGGGATACAGCACCAACCCTGTGGACTATGTTGTGCTTCCGTTAGATAGTTTTCTCTTTTCCCCGTTTTTGGTCTTGGCTGTGCTCCTTTTGAACAGTATTTACTTTGATTCAAGGGAAGGACATATTCTTTGGGGAACTGTAACGCAATTTAGCCTTATTCTCCTTTTTCGAGAAGTGTGCTTTGTTTTACTTGGACTACTGGGCCTGAGTACGGGATTCTGGCCGATTTATGGCGTGCGTATTCTTTCTCTCCTTCTTTGGGTGGCTCTATGGTGTACCGGGATGTTCCGGTGGATAAAAGACCAGTTAGAGGAAGGCGACATACCGCTCTATATTGTTGCTGGGAATACCTTTCTTGTTTTGCTACTAATCCTGGGTGTGTGGAAAACCCCCTCATTAAGAGATTATCTATGGCTCCCGATTTTGGCGGCTATTTTGGCATTGTTGGTGCTGGTAGATGGCATAGTTCTCCTATGGGATCAAAACCGCATTCAATTTCAACGCAGAGGCCGCCTATTGGAGCAATACCTGCCTATGGTGGAGGAACTGGTGGAGTCTGTGCGGGCCCGCCAGCATGAGTACAACAATCGCATGATGGCAATATCAGCAGCAATGGTGACCTCGGAAACACTGGAGGAGGCCCAAAGAAAGGTTGCTGAATTAGCTGGACAGGTCAGCTTGGAGACAACAGATCGGGAATTACTAAAGTGCGACAGTAAGGTGCTGTGTGGGATGCTGTTCGGTAAAGTCAAACAAGCCCAACTACACCACATCCAGCTTCAAATATCCATAACAGGTTCTTTTCTTCATCGTTCCCTATCGGAAAGCGATTGGGTGGATCTGCTGGGGATTTTGCTGGATAATGCTCTGGAGGCGGCGTCTGCCGGTGATCTTATATTTCTTCAGGCAGAGGAGGAAGAAGGCGCTCTTTGCCTTTTGGTATCAAATCCCTGTCCCCCTATGTCCCGGACGGAAATGGCGCAGATGTTTCGCCGTGGATGGTCTACAAAAGCGGAACGGGGGCGTGGCTATGGGCTATTCAATGTCCGTAGAATGGTGGAACAACACGGCGGAAAGATCATTGTAAAAAACGAGGAGAAGAATGGGCAGAACTATTTAACAATCGGTGCGTTGGTTTCATAAAAATGATTCACAGGGGTTTTGGAGGATTTCATTCCTCTAAAACCCCTGTTTGTTCCCACAACCTTGTGTTTACCGAGAAATGCAGATAAGATGAAGCGGAAAGGATGTGATGTCATGCTGCGGCTTTTGAAATTGGAACTAAAAAAGCTCTCTAAGACAACGCTTTTAGCGATCGCTATTTTAACAGTTTTAACCTGTATCCTTACTTGTACGATGTATCGAGAGTATTCGATCTGCTTCAAACTTGATGCTTGGGAAATTGGAACGGAATATATAGGGCTGTTTTTCCCTTTGTTTGTAACCGTACCAGTGTGTTGGGAACTATACTATGAGCGGCGCAATCGTTTTCTTGTTTATACACTCCCTCGAATTTCTAAGCAGGCATACCTTGGCGCCAAATGGCTGGCCTGTTCTATATCCGCATTTATGATTTTGTTCATCCCCTATATGGCTTCGGCACTCTGCGCCCTGTATATCAATACGCCAAATATTAAACCCCTACAGCCATACTACGATCATATCTGGTATACACTCTACACGCAATTACCGTTGCTTTATGCCTTTTTACTTGCTTTTTGGAAAGGGATGCTCGGTGTACTGACAATGACCTTTGGCTTTGCGCTGGCGCTGTATGGAAAAAATATCTTCGTTGTTCTTACCGCACCATTCATTTATGCGGTCTTGGAAAATTTCATTTTGTCGATCCTCGATTTTGCAAGGTATCGTTTTGTGACAGCTTTTGAACCTACATCCATTGCAGAACCATATATCAATGTGGGCTCGTTTCTTGCTGGCCCCACACTCATGTGTTTGGTAATCGGGCTTATTATCCTTTATTTTAAGAAAATTAAAAAATCCTCTGTTTACACCATATAACTGCCATGATTAGAAAGCTATATACGCAAATTGGATGGGGTAAGTTTCTGCTGCTTTTGGCGTTCTCTGCGGCGTTCGGATTGAGTGAACGCACAAGTGGAGCATCTGCGCTTTCGGCTCATGTGCTGGCAGCACTGAACGATCAATATTACTTTATTTTTGCGGTTCTTCCTATTTTGCTGTTTATCTGTGGAAGTGTTATGGAGGATGACGCAGAAATTGTAATTTTTCGCTATGGAACATACAGCCGTTATTTTGTTGCCAAGTGGAGAAGTCTTGGAATACTATGCAGTGGTCTGTGGCTTGTGCAGATGGTGATGTTGTTTTTGACCGGCCTGGGCCTCCAAGTAACGGCAAACAAGTGGGATAATCTTTCCGGCGGCAGTCTGTTAAAAGAGATCGTTTCCCTGCTTGCAGAACACTTTTCCAGCCCTTGGCAGGCTTTGCTCTGTGCGGCGGTATTTTTGTTGATTGGTTATTGGCTTATCAGCCTATTGGCTCTGTGGCTGGGGCATTTCCTTTCGCAATCTTATGCAATCAAAGCCCTGCTTGCTTTGTATGTTCTTTCCGTTTTGAGTATCAAATTACCGATTATGTCCGAACCACCTCTTTGCTATTGGACTGGGCTCAATCACTGGGTTTTGTTGCTTCATAATTTGACGGACAGTTGGCGGTTTCCTTTGACTGTTATTGTGACTGTCCTCTTTGTTGTAGCGGCAGCCTGCACTATACGGAACAGATGGCGGCATATCTCATTTACCCGGAAGGCCCCCAGCGGGCTGGCTGCGTATTACCACCGGCTTCTGTTCTCAAAAAGCAATACGCTCCTGCTGTTTGGATTGATTCTTTTGCTGGCCGGGTGGATCTGGTATTCTGGCGGCGCTCCCCAAAATGGGTGTGAATGGGTTTTCCGGTTGCTGGCGGGGCACGGTATAGGCTACTTTTATCCGCTTGGATTTATGGCGTTACTGTTAGCTGAGCTGTTTCCTTTGTGGCCATTAGGCCGGATGCTCTCACAAGCAGCAAGTGAACATTCTGTATGCTTGGCTGTTCGGCTAAAGCGCCGGAAAGATATGTTGTGGCCGCTTCTCCGGGCTTCCGGGGAATGGATCGCCTGCTGGTGCGGTCTTTTACTGCTTGCCGAAGCCCTCCCGCCCCTTGTGCTGGGCTTTGAGCTTCCTATTGGACTGATCCTGGAGGCGACAGGGCTCCGTTTCCTGGACATGGCGATGCAAGCCCTTGTAATCTGCCTTCTCTTGTGCTTGAGCGGGCAAACCATCTTTGGATTTCTGTCGGTCATCCTGCTCCATATCCTGAGTTTGCTGCCCATCCCGTGGCTTCCCGTTGGTTTGTCCAGTTTGCTTCGCCTGCATTTTATGGAAACCGGCGGCGTAATGCACCCTGCTTGGGCTGCGCTTGAACTTTGTGTATGCAATCTGATCCTGCTGTTTTGGCTCTATCGCTATGGTGCCCAACGGCTCTTTGAAAAAAGTGGAGGTTAGCCATGAGTACAATCATTGAATTAGGTCGAGTCAGTAAGGCTTTTGCACGGAGAACGATTTTGAATGATGTTACCCTCGCCATAGAAGCCGGTCATACTGTTGGAATTGTTGGCTCCAATGGAAGCGGAAAGTCGGTTCTGTTTCAAATTATCTGTGGTTTTCTCACCCCAGACAGCGGGACGGTGCGGGTGCGTGGCAATGTGTTAGGAGGCAGCCGGGACTTTCCAGAAAATATGGGTGTGCTGATCAACTCTCCCGGTTTTATTAGCCTGGATACCGGCTTACAGAACCTACGCTATCTGGCTGGGATTCGGGGTATGATTGGAGAGCGGGAGATCCGCAGCGCCATGAAAAAAGTCGGCCTTGACCCGGATGACCGTACCAGAGTAGAGCATTATTCCCTTGGCATGAAACAGAAATTGGGCTTGGCGCAAGCCATTATGGAGGGGCAGGATATTCTAATTCTGGACGAGCCTTTCAATGCCCTGGACTATAAGACTTATAACGATGTAAAAGAAATTATACGAACCCTCCAAGCGGAAGGGAAAACCAGTTTAATGACTTCCCATAATTATGAGGACATCGAAACACTATGTGATGAAGTCTATGTACTTGAGGACGGAAAACTCGGTACTTTGCCTGCGGATGAAATGAAGCGCCGTTTTCGTGGATAGTCCATCTGGCCTTTCGATAAGCATAAATAATATGTCTTTCAAACTTGCCCAGCGGCATATAAAAAAAGCCGCTGTTTAGGCAGGTTAGAACTGTGCGCCCCAATGAATGTATTTCTATCAGCGGTTTTGAAATAATTTCAAAACCGCTGTTTTTGTATGCAGCGGTGTCTGGGAGGTATCGCTGTGTCACTGTTTGTGTTCCGTCCACCTAACCTATCAAAAAAAGCCAGTCTTTTTGCCGGTATCAGTCTGGTGGCGGATGCGAAAATTGTCAGATTTTAAGTGAATATGTAATTTCCTGCGCCTGTGTGCCTTTGTGGCATACAGGCGCATTTTGTTTTGGTTGCTTTGGGACAAATTGTCCCGAAGTAGGCAAAGGCGGCCCAGGGTGCCGCTCCCCGCCGCCCTCCGTTCAGATCGCCATTCACCCCCTAACCATCTGAACGGAGGAATTACAAATGACGACCATCAATCTGAAAGACTTTTATCCGTGGTACACCCACGACGAATACATAGAGGTTTCCGAGGAAGTGGCTGACGAGCTCCGGGCAAGCAGACTGTACGAGGCCGCCTATCAGCGGCGGATTGTCCGCAACAAGGCACAGTATTCCCTCGATTGCGAGGACGGGATCGAATACTCCGCCTGCGTTTCTGAACCCACCCCGCAGGAACTGCTGGAACGCATGGAGCTGTTCTGCCATCTGTGTGTTGCGCTCAATTCCTTGCCCGAAACGCAGGGCCGCCGGGTGGATGCCTGTGTGATCCTCGGCAAGAGCTATCGGGAGGTGGCTGAGGCCGAAGGTGTCAATGAAAGCTCGGTGCGGGAGTCCGTGAAGCTCGGTTTGGAGAGCATGAAAAAATATTTGAAAAAAGTTTTGTAAGTTGCCCCCGCATTGGGATGTTTTTTGTCCTTGGTATATGAGAGGAGTTACATCCGATCAACAACTGAATAGCGGCGGCCCCGAGACATAGTGCGGGGAGCCGGGCGGCGGGTGCGCTGTAACTTCTCCGGCAGGAGAACGAGCGAACAACACCAGCGCCGCAAGTGGGACAAGCCACCCCACGGCCACGATCCGCAGCCGGACAAGCTGGCCGCTTGCCCCTCCGGGTCGCCGCCCCCTCGGGAGCGTCATGCTGAGTATTGCTGTCTTAGGACGGGCCAAGGAAATGAGCGTGGCGCTCCCGAAACTTTTTATCAAGGAGGAAACCAATATGAAGTATGATCCCGAACTGGCAGCCCTGCTTGCCCAGCCGTGGAGCAACAACGCCTGCCGTGGCTATGTCATCTACGCTATGGAAAACTGCGGGTTTTCTTCCAAGGACATCCGGCGTGTGGTGGCAGAGCTCTACGAGGTCTTTGACATCCGTGGGCTGGAGGAGGCCCAGCAGCACTTTGAGAACAGCCCCTACTGACTTTGGGACAAGTTGTCCCAAAGTGGAGCAAGGCAAGAGGGCGGCACCGCCGAAGGTGCCGCCCTCTTGCGTTTCCCCACGGGACAAGGGGGACTTTTTAGGTTGTTGTTTTTCGTTCCGTTGAGGAGGTAACGCTATGCCGAGAAACTCTACCACGCTAAAGGTGGATGGGTATGAGATTTCTGCCACCTTTACCGAAACCCGAAACACGGCCATTTCCGGCCATCTGAAACAAATCCTGCTGGCGTCGTTTGCCAACAGTTCCCCCAAGCCCGGCTCCGGCGACATCCTTGTGATGCCCCCCGAGCAGAGGTATAATAAGGATGGTGGTAGACACCATGTACCTTGAAAACTACATAGATTGCGTATTGATCCGTATCTTCATATTGGCCCATTGACAATATGAAAGGACGGGTCAACCATGAAAAATCGAGTTTGCACATTATACCGTGTTTCCACCGACAAGCAGGTGGATCATAACGATAAGAACCAAGCTGACATTCCCATGCAGCGGAAAGCCTGCCATACCTTTTGCGAAAAGATGGGCTGGATGATTGTCCACGAGGAACAAGAGGAAGGTGTTTCCGGCCACAAGGTAAGGGCGGAAAACCGGGACAAGTTACAAATCATCAAGGAACTGGCAAAGCAGAAAAAGTTTGATATTCTGCTGGTGTTCATGTTTGACCGCATCGGGCGTATCGCTGACGAAACGCCCTTTGTGGTGGAATGGTTCGTAAAGAACGGGATCGAAGTATGGAGCACCCAAGAGGGGGAGCAACGCTTCGATAGCCACACGGACAAGCTCACCAACTACATCCGCTTTTGGCAGGCTGACGGTGAAAGTGAAAAGACTTCTATCCGTACCAAAACTGCATTGGGCCAGCTCGTTGAGAGCGGCGGCTTCAAAGGCGGCCTTGCTCCATACGGCTATGACCTTGTGAAAAGCGGGCGTTTCAACAAGCGCAAGCATGAGCTCTACGATCTGGTAATCAACGAAACCGAGGCCGCCGTGGTGCGGATCATTTTTGACAAGTATGTGCATGAGGGCTTTGGCGCTCAACGAATTGCCACCTACTTGAACAAACAGGGCTACCGGGCAAGAACGGGTAAGATGTGGCACCACGCCAGTATCCGTGGCATTGTCTGTAATCTCACTTATACGGGCGTCCTGCGGTGTGGGGAAAGCCGCTCCCAAGAGCTGCCCTACCTGCAAATCATTTCGCCGGAGCTGTTTGAAGCGGCCCAGCATATCCGTACTTCCCGGGCCAACAGCGCCGAACAAGAACGCCATATCCCGCTGAACACCCGGGGCAACTCCCTTTTGACCGGGAATGTGTATTGCGGACATTGTGGAGCGAGGCTGTCCCTCACCACCAACGGCAAGGCTTATCCCTGCAAGGAAGATCCCAATCGGGTGGTGAAGCGTGTGCGGTATGTCTGCTACGGAAAAACTCGCAAGCAGACGGACTGTGACGGACAGACGGGCTACACGGCCCATATCCTTGACGGGATCATTGATAAGCTGGTGCGCCAGATCTTTGAGCGCATGAAAGCGATCCCCAAAAGCGATATAGTCAATATTCGCTACCGTGAAAAGATGGAGGAACGGAAAAGCCTGCTCCATAGCGTCCGGGCGGAATACGCCAAGGCCGCCGCTGACCTTGAAACGCTGAAAGGCGAGGTTATCAAGACCATCCGTGGGGAGAGCACCTTTTCCAAGGAGCTGTTAAGCTCTCTGATTGCCGAGGCCGAGGCCAAATGCCAGGAGCTTCAAGAGAACATGGAAACGGCACAGGCGGCCTATGACGAAGGGAAAACGGTGCTAGCTTCGCTGAACGCCCAATATGACGATATAATCTCATGGGCGGAAATGTACGACACGGCCAGTATGGAGGCCAAAAAAATGATCGTCAACTGCTTAATCAAGCGGGTGGATGTCTACCGGGACTACAAGCTGCACATTGATTTCAATATCGACTTTGAGCAGTTCTGCGGCGGGCTGGACATCGTGACGATTGCCGCATAAAAAACAAAACCTCGCTTCCTTTCGGAAGCGAGGAAAAGTTCTTTCCCTTGATATGGTGGAGATAAGCGGGATCGAACCGCTGACCTCTTGAATGCCATTCAAGCGCTCTCCCAGCTGAGCTATACCCCCAGATGTGGGAAAGAACATTTATTTAGTTTTGTTGAGGGGTGTGTAACCGCTTCAACCGGGCTCCCAGCTGAGCTATACCCCCGTATTGTTTCCACCTCGCGGCGACTCGTTTATTATAGCAGGCCTTTTTCTTGTTGTCAACCGGAAATTTTAAAATTCCCTATTTTTCTTTCGGGCAGCCCGGAAGCGGGCTTTTGCCGAAGGTTTTCTCTGCAAACAGCAGGATGGCGGTTCAAATGAACCGCCATCCTGTTTAATGTACTATCGGATATCTGCGTTTACTTCCCCATCGCCCGGAACAGGAAGGTCACTATCTGGGCGCGGGTACAGACCACATCGGGGCTGAACGTAGCCGCGCTGGTGCCGGCTGTGACGCCGTTCTCCGCCGCCCACAGCACCGCGTCATAGTAGTAGCTGCCCTCCGCCACGTCGCTGAACGGGGTGCCCTGGTTATTCGCTGCTTTCGAACCGTTCGCCCGGTACAGGAACACGGCGATCTGAGCGCGGGTGCACACCGCATCGGGGCTGAATGTGGCCGCGCCGGTGCCGGTGGTAATACCCTGAGAAACCGCCCAGCGGACAGCCTGGGTATAATAAGCATCTACGGGCACATCGGTGAAGCCCATGCCCTCATCGCCTTCCACCACAGGGCTGCCGGCAGCGCGCCACAGGAAGGTGACCACCTGGGCACGGGTACAGGCCATTTCAGGGCCGAAGGCAGTTCCACCAGTGCCGGTGGTGATACCCTGGGCAACGGCCCATTTTACGGCCTCCGCATAGTAAGCGCCGTCAGGGACATCGGTAAATACCGTCTCCCCAGGCTGCTCGTTCTTGATAAAGGTGGCCTTGACCGTAACCTTGGAGTCAGGCATGGTAAAGGTGTACTTGCCGTCCTTCTCTGTGACGGGAATCTCTCTGCCGTTCTGGTCGGTGACGGTCAGGGTGTCCAGCTTGCAGCCCTGGTCCGGCTTCACGGTCAGGGTCACGACAGCACCCTTGGCGGCTCTCTGGGGCTGTGCGGTGACAGTTCCGTTTTCGCTATCTGCCACGGAGACGGAATAGCTGGACGTTACAGCGCCGCCGCCGGAGGAGTTGATGCGGTAATTGGCCTTCACCTCCACCTGACCGGCAGGCATGGTGAATGTGGTTTCGGCTGCGTTGGCATCAGCCAGCGTCACATCACCGGAAACGACTGTCCAGCCGCTGAAGGTATAGCCGCTCTTGCTGTCGGCAGTGATGGTGACGGTGGCGCCCACCTCATACAGTCCGGAGCCGCTGCCGTCTGTGACAATCACAGCGGGCTTCTCGCTGACAAAGACGGCATAGTTGGACAGATGGTTGGTGGTAAAGGTGATGGTGCGGTTTTCCTCATCGCAGGTGGCGAACAGATAGGTGATGACGCCGTTGTCGGAGACGTGGCAGGCCACCACATACTTGCCGTTCACAATCTCAGGCACCTGGTCATAGGGGACGGTGATGGTCACGTCGCCGCCCAGCTCATGGAGCGCATTCTGGCTCCCGTCGGGATGGGTGACGACGATGGAGACGTCCACCACCTTTGCCTCATTGGGGATGCTCTCCAGCGCCTCTTTCTGTTCCTCGGTCAGGTCCGCTTCGTCCACGCTCTTGAGGACCACGGAAATGGTATCCTCTCCGCTGGTAATCACATCGGCTACCGTATCCAGGACCGAATCGCTCATAGTGATGGAGGCATCCTCGGTGGAGACGGTCAGACCGTCGGAGTTTTCGCTCTTGCTCAGCTCGCTGACCAGGTTTCCGGGCAGCACCAGCTCATCCACACCGGATGCACCGCCCAGGTCAATGGACACTGTTCCGTTGGCGTTCCCGGCAATCTGGGCAATGTCGTCTTCCGGAATGGTGATATGGGCGGTTCCATCCTCCACGTCCACCGCCACGTCCACATTTTCCGTTCCGTCGCCGGTGTCCACGGTCACACCACGCTTGACCGTCAGCGTGCCCTCGGTGTAGTCCGTGGGATCTGCCGCCAGGTTGCTGCTTTCTGTCAGGGCCGCCCGGACGGAGTAGGTGCCGGCCTCAGCAGGAACGGTATCGGTCCACACCTCATTCACCTGGTACTCCACGGAAATCACGGCCGTGTTGTCGCGGGGCGCAATGACAGCGGTGACAGCCGAGGGATGCTTCACCGCTTTCAGCAGTTCGTCCATCTGCGTCTGGGTCGGGAGCTGCACCAGCAATTCGCTGATCTTCTTCAGATAGCCAGTCTGTCTCTCGGTGTGGTACCCCAGTGTGTAGAGGTCGCTCTGCAGATCCTCCCATTCTGCTTTCGTAGGATGCACTTCGGGAGGCAGTGTCAGCTCCTGCGCCGGAGGCTGCAGCGTGGTCTGTACCATCTGCGCGGGACGGTTCTTTTCCAACAGCTCGTCCATAGATAATTTCTTCTCTGATCCTGAATTCATATTCCATATTCTCCTTCAGATATTTCTCCCCGAACAGCAGGCGGTCACGGCACTGCCAGCCGCTGGGTGTGGTGTAGGTGATGTTCCGCCGGGAGGTTTCCCAGCGCACCTTGCAGCCCTCGCTCTCCATCAGCGCAATAAACTCCTCACGGCTGGAGGCGTGGCGCATACAGTCGTTGATGATATTCATGAGTTGCAGCTTCTTACTCTGACCACGGGCGGCCGTGTGATACTCGCCGATGGACATGGTCTTGGTCTTCTCTTTCCTGTTCGTGGGCTTGAACACAGGGAGCGAAAACTCCATGCAGACTTGATCGTTGCGCTGCCGCAGTTCCTGGAGCTGCTCCTTTGCGATGTGCAGTTTCTTCCCAGTATCGAAGTTGACGGAGTTGATGAGAAAGTGGGAATGAATGTGTTCCCGGTCTGTATGGGTGCAGACCAGGACTTCATATCCCTCATAGTACTCAGCCAGCTTCAATGCCGCTGCATGAGCGGTGCCTGGATCGACTGCTTCGCCTTTCGGGAAGCTCTGCACCATGTGGTAGAACAGCACGCCGTCGGTTTTGTGATGCAGCCGCTTGGTGGTCATGAAGTCCGCATAGACAGATTCCGGCTGGCAGTTGATGCCTGTGACCAACTGCTGCCCCTCGAACTCAGTTTTTTTGTTCTGCATGGTGTACCGCATCACGGCTCCCATGCATCCGGTGCTCTGACCACGCTTGTAGTTAGTGAAGCTGATGATCGCCATTTTTCACCACCGCTTTCGTTCCAGAATCAACCGGACAGCGGCGCAGAGTTCAGAGAACGCCTGGCGTACACCGTCCAGGTTGATCACCGTGATGCGTCCCATATGTGCCAGGGTGACGAGTTGATTCAGATTTCTGCCGATTGACTTCAGCTCCTTGAGCACTTCTTTCAGTCCATCGACGACCACAACCTGCTTTCCCAGACAGCAGGCTGTCACATAGTCGCTCATGGACATTCCGGAGCGTTTCGCCAATTCCTTGATGGCCTCCCGGTCTTCGGAGGCCATCCGGGTGCTGAATTTGATATCTTTTTTCATGTCGTTTCCTCCAAACCGCAGATAAAGTGGGTCCGGGCTTCTGCCCGGAAATTATGCGGAAGGCGGGCGGCGGCTGTGCCGGTGACCAGACAAACGCGATGCTGGCCACCTCCAAGGAGGTGATTCTCCCGCGCCGAACACCCTCACTCCTCCTTCGGCCACAAGCGGCCCAACACGGCGTTTCTTTGGTTACAGCCGCCGCAATGCGTTTGTCCCGGTCCCAGTCATTACCTCGTTTGAGGAATTTAATGAACAGCTCTTGGAGTGGTGCGAAAAGGACGCTGACCGGCTCCACTACAAGCACAAGGTTCCCATCCGGGAACTTTGGGAAGAGGACAAGGCGGCACTTTTAGAGCTGCCGCAGTATCCCTTCTCTGTGTTCCGCTACACGACGCTTACCGTGAGTAAAACAGGCTTTGCAACGATTGAGACGAATAAATACGAGCTATCTCCCATGCTGGCCGGCGAAAAAGTACAGGCCAAAATCTTCTATGACCATGTAGAGTTTTACCACGACCACAGACCGGTTGGACGCTTTCCCAGAAGCTACAAGACCAATGATGAGGTCTACGACTGGACGCAGTATGTGTCCACCCTCTGCAAAAAGCCAGGAGCGATTGAGCATACCCGTTTCTTCCACCAAATGCCGCAACGGTGGCAGGATTATCTTGCTTCCACCAAGGGAAAAGAGCGGAAGAGCGCCCTGCAACTTCTCAGCGAAATCGTTGCTGACGGAAACTCTGAGTTCTGTGATGATGCTCTGGAAATGGCAGCCGCCAATGGCCGGGCCGATGTGGACAGCCTGCGGCAGTGTTATTACATGATTGCCAAGAAGGAGTACCGCCCAGATCCGCTTAAACTCTCCGGAGCCCATTGCTGAACTACAATCCAAACCTCTCAGCCTATGATGGCCTGATGGGAGGTGAGGCTCATGGCTGAACAGATTGAACAGCTCATGCGGCAAGTGAAGCTGGGCGGCATGGCGAAAGGCTGGCGGAGCGTCCCCTACGAAAATACCGAGCAGTATGTGACCGATCTCTTGACACTGGAATTGCAGGAACGAGAAACCAACCGGATTAACCGCATGGTAAAGACGGCTGGTTTCCGGGTGATGAAGACACTGGATGATTTTGTGTGGAACTCCGCCATTGAACTTCCTGGCGGCTTGCCACAGGAATACATGACCGACCTCCAGTTCCTTGCCCCAAAAGAGAACCTGATTTTTATGGGGAGCGTTGGGACGGGAAAGACCCATCTGGCTACGGCTATTGCTTTGAAAGCCTGCCAGGAGGGGCGGCGTGTCCGTTTCTTTACTGCGGCTGAGTTGGCAAACATGCTGCTGGAAAAGAACACCAAGGGAACCTTGAACAATTACCTGGGTACGCTGAAAAAGGTAGAGCTTGTTGTGATTGACGAGATTGGTTTCGTCCCTCTGCACAAGGACGCCGCTGAACTGCTGTTCCAAGTGATTTCCGATTGCTACGAGCGCAAGAGCCTGATTATTACTTCAAACCTGGAGTTCTCTCAGTGGAACACTGT
Organism: Clostridiales bacterium; assembly: GCA_902362925.2. Classification (GTDB taxonomy): domain Bacteria; phylum Bacillota; class Clostridia; order Oscillospirales; family Oscillospiraceae; genus Pseudoflavonifractor. The sequence continues at coordinate 26,805 of CABIYL020000026.1, forward strand.
CTTTGGGGACAACCGCCTGACTGCGGCGCTCGTTGACCGGCTTATCCACCACAGCCATATTGTGATTTTCTCTGGGGAAAGCTACCGGCTTACCCAGTCCCTAAACCGCCAGAGGGCATACACTTAGGGTACTCAAAATTAGTGCAAAAGGGCTTTGGGCACCGATGTGAGCACTTGGCCCCTATTGGCACCGATGCGAGCGTTTGGCCTCCGGGGGACCGATGTGAGCATTAGGCCCCCAGGGCACTCACTCTTGCAAAAGGCCCTCACCTTTCCGGGTACTCAAAAGGTGAGCATTTGGTACTTGGGAAAAACATTGCTCACGACATGAAATCTGGTGCTGAAGGTGCTCACTTTTTTGGGGCCCTTTTGCTCACATTTTCGTTTGACAAACACATTTAAGGCCGCTTTATCCAGTTTCACATGGAACTTTTCAAAAGCAGGCTGACACGGATCATCAAACTCTGGCTTTAAAATGGCTGCCGGAAATGCCGGAGGAAATGTTTGAGATCATAAAAAGCGAGTTTCAGGGCCGAGAGGCATTTTTCGCCTCATCTGCGGAGTGACGCCTGAATGGATCAGTGTTTCTTATCATTTTATCGGGACGAGGCCAGCATCTCCCCTATACAGAACCCCGGCGGCGTTTCCTCAATGTAAGGGAAACGCCGCCGGGTCCTTATCTTTTTCGTTATTTTGCAAGCTGGCCGTATTTTTGTCAAAGTACCTCGTCCGGTGCCTGACCATCATGGGCCAGCCACTTGCACTCCGTCCATTCCATGTTGGTGAATACCGCACGGAAGAAAGAATCCTCCGGGCTGCAGGCGTAGATGCCGAAGTGGATTTTCCCCTTTGCTTCATGCAGGTGGCAGATGCGCATCTGCCGGAACACGCTCCCATCCTCGGAACATTCGATACAAAAATCGTCCTCTCTCCGGCTTAGACGATACCACATGGATTTGACGCTGGCCGGGATCTCTGTGGTTGCCCAGTCTGAGTACCCGTGATTGGTCACCACGCTGCCCAGGTGCTGGAACTTCTCGTTCTCATACTCAACGGAGCCTTTCAGCCAGTTTTCACTGTCCAGATACACGACCACACCGCACTGGTCAAAACGATGGTGGCTGTTGCGCGCCAAAATTTTTGAGAAAATGCGACAACAAAAATGAGAAAAATAATCAGAACTTAGGAGAAATAATTTTTAGAAGCCGGCAGGGTATTTATTATATCCTGCCGGCTCTTCTCGTAGTCTTTGTTTCTTACTTAATCAGGATACATTTCGAGAGATTATATGTAAATTTGAGGTAATTTACCGCTCAGCCAAAATCTCCTCTACCCGGGTCCGGATGCTCGGCGGCACATCGTCGATGGCTTTGAGCGTCTTTCGGATCAAATCGGCATAAATTTTAGCCATTCACACTCACCTCCTCTCCGTCGGCTCCGGTCCCCAGCATCAGCTCATAGACCTCGCAGAGGGCCAGCTGGGTGTCGGTCACCTGCGCAGCGGTCTCCTCGGCCATGGTCCGGATGGCCAGCAGCTGCTCCTCGGCGTAGCTCCGCTTGGCCATGGTGACAGTGATCCGGCCCTCTCCATCCGCCTCACCGGGAATCAGGGTCAGGGCCGCCCGCAGCACATAGCCCGTATGGATGTGCTCGGTCCCGCCGTCCTCCACGATGCGGATGGTCTCGCAGTTTTCCCCCGTAAAAGCGGAGTTGATATCCTGCAACCCGGCGGAGGCCGGGAACGCAAAGGTCAGGCTGTCCCGGGTCTCGCCCTGTACGGTGGCAGGCCTACCGGAGATATCCAGGGGCTCCAGCTCCGTGCCGTCCTGCAAGTAAATTTTCATGGTCGTCCCTCCTTATTCAAATTTGTTGTTAATCACGAGGTTGCCTGTACCGGAGTCCTCTACATTCTTGCCCATAACCAGGTTACCGGCGATAATGTTGTTCGACGATGCTGATGTGGCCCTGATGGTGATTTTCGTCGAGTCGTAATCCTCCGGGGTCCCAGACCCACGCATACACAGGTTGTCGCTCACGTTGCACATACTGGCGCTCTCCAGCGAGATGCCTCCGGCATTATCCAGGCATACGTTGTTGGCCAACGTACACATCGTCGTGCTCCCAATAAGCCTGATCCCGTAATTCACGCTACCGGTAATGGTGTCTCCATCAACTTTGATGGATTTTGACCCCGTGATGAGCACTGCCGTTTCACCGGTAGCGTCGATATAATTGTGACTGATATCAATCGCTTCGGCGTTATAGACATAGACCCCGTATGCCCCACTGTCTTTAATGCGGCACCCGGTAATGCGTCCTCCTGTCATGCCACCAATGTAGATACCATCCCGTGAATTTTGCACGACAAGGTCCTCAATCGTGAAGTTCGCAGCGGATGTAGTTGCATACACTCCTCTGTTGTTCTCGTTCGTGTACGAGCCTTTGTTCCCGTCAATGGCGAGGTGATGTATGGTACAGTTGGCGGCTGAGCAGTTGATCACTCCATTTGCCGATGCACTGTTAAACATCCGCTTTAGCACAGTGGCCGGCCCGGAGCCTCGGATTGTGACATTGTCCTTGTTGATCTTGATGGAGCTGCTGATATTGTAGGTGCCGTCCAGCACCAGGACCTCGCCGCCCCCGCTGGGCAGAGCGGCAATAGCGGCATTGATCTCCGTCTGATCGCTGGTGCCGTCGCACAAATAGTCGCAGTCATTCGCCGTCCAGCCAGCCGCGCTGGTGCCGACCACATACCGGGCGGGACGAGACTCCGGGACATCCGCCCATGTGCCATCCCCCCGCAGGTACTTGCCCTGGGCTCCGGCAGCAGGGGCAGGCGCAAGACCGGCAGACCCTGCCTGGGCTGCGGCCGCGCCGCCCATGAGGGGCGGAGGGGCTAGATCGCTATACACCTGCACCCAGCCCCGCCACACTCCCGCTATCCGGGTTGCCGTGTGAATTTTTCCCGTAGGGCCGAAAGCGATCATGGACACATCTGTACCCTGCTCCGTCACAGACAGGATGCCGGTCAGGTTTCCAGACTCCGGTACATTTTTAGTGGTCACAGCGCCGTTGGTAGAGAACACGCCGCCCCGCTGCTGTGCCAATGCCCAGGTGTACAGGTCGTCCTGTGCAGGAACCGGCAGAGGGTTGGACAGCTCCGCCAGCAAGCGGTACGCCCCCTCCAGACCGGCGTTGGGATAGTCCCCCCTTGGAAGGCCGATGTCGGCGCCGGAGGGGAGTACGCCGCCCTCAAACCACACGCTGCACACTCCACCCGGCACGGACAAGGTGTTGAGGAGCAGCTGCACGTCCTGGTGCAGCACCTCATAGACAGGCTGCGCAAGTGCGTAGCTCACCAGCACAGGGGTGCCAGCCTCCGCCTGCGCGGAACAAAATTCCTGCATTTCGGCAGCGGTGGTTTCCGCTCCGTTGGGCAGCACATCATTGCCAACGACAAGCATAGAGCCAACCCATATTCCGGCAGATTGATTTGATGCATTTGCACCTCTCTCCACGAAATGAGTGCAGAATGGGTAATATGATGTCACCCCGTCCACGATAGGAGAGCCGCCAACATAAGGCGTCATATAAGATGAGCTTTTGGTCCAAGCAGCTCCTGTCAGGTCCTGTGATTTGATTTTTCGCTCGATGCACCAATCGCCGCTCAATCGGACAATCCTATCATAATGTGCAGTTTTCGGGATGGATACGGTCCCCGCATACGCCATCCGCAGCGGCTCCAGTGCCTGGCCGCCTACCCCAATCAGAGGAATATTCACAGTGGTGTTGGATGGTGTCTCGTAATCTGTGGCCCGGCTCCCAATCTCAATTTGAGGCCTGACCGAAATTCCATCCGTGTGAGTGCCGCTCCGAACGAAAAGGTTGACTGCTACCCATGCTCCTGTGGTCAGAGAGAAAGACGCACCACTCATATCGTAGGAAATCGGCTT
>CABIYL020000027.1:0-29333 GCA_902362925.2 Clostridiales bacterium
AATAACAGTTTGTAGGGGAGTTCTGATACTCCCCTATAAAAATGGCTATTTATCAACTGTTTGTTGTGACATAGCCTTTATTTTCAATCTGTGATCGTCCGTACAAACCGCGAAGATATCCGGGCGTGCACATGGTTACAACTTCCAGTTTTTCGTGGTTGGGATCTGGTCTCCGTCGTGGAACGCCGCGCTGTGGGTCGTTCCGTTGTGGTCGATACCCTCCCAGCGGTCCAAGTACAGAAGGGCGTTGTCATTGGCCTCCTGCTCGGTAAGGCGGTAAACGCGGGTCAGCTTGATCCACCCGCCGGGCCATGCGTATACGCCACCCTTGTGGGCGTTCCGCTTTGTAAGCGCTGGCAGCTTGTCAAGCATCCGCTGGCGGGCGTCTTGGTATTCCTGAGTGGCCTTGTTTCGGTCAATCGCGGCGCGGAGCCGGTTGATCAAGCCGGGGTCGTCCGTAACCAGGCGGAATGCGTGGGAGCGGTAAATAAAGTTCCCGAAAATGCTTGTGCACCCGGCATATTTGGCAGACACCTCCTCGGACAGCCACTCCGGGGACGGGTTGACAAAGTTCCCGTAAAGCTCAAATACGGGGTCGAGTGTGTAACGCTCCAGGTCATACAGGATATTCTCCTCGGTGTCGGGGATAAAGGACCATGGGGCGTTTGGGCTTGCCACGGTATTTAGATATTCAGTCATTGGTGTTCTCCTCCATTAGCGTGTTCGGCCTGCTCATCAGCGCCTTACGCCATTTCTTTGTCGGTCGGCTATTTTAATCCTTACCAAAGATCACCGCTCGCCACTGTTCGTCGGTCAGACCAGACAGCATTCGCCGTGTGATGCCCTCCATGGTTGCTTTCCTCTCTGTGGCCTGCTTCCCAGCCTCTCTCAGGACGGCGCTATTGGGGAACTGCTCGGCCACGGAAATGGCCTGTTCATCATCCGATTGCAGACGGATCACGGCTTGATACAAGCACCGGACGTCCTCGACGGTAAGTTTAAGCGCTATTTCCTTCATGACCTGCTCCTTTCTCCCCGTAGGCACGGTATGTCAGGCCCACTTTACTACATGCTCATGAAATATTCGTACCGCAAGCTGACCAGTTCGCTCTCAATTCTTGCTCTCTCGAAACCGTCAAGAAAGATATAGCCCGCGTTGTCATTTTCGATAATATCCATCAGCTTATTTATCTTGCTGATGTACTCGGCCTTGGTCATGATACACTCCTTCTGCCCTCATGACCTCCGGGTCGGGCCGTCCCATTATCTCCAGCTTACCCACAAGCCGCTGCGGATACTTTCCTCCAGGATTTCGGCGTTTGTCATCCGTCGCTGGAGAAAGTAACAAAACTTAGATCCAGGCGACATGTTGTCGGCGCCGTACACATGAACTGTAACAACACCACGGACAAGGCGACGTCTGATTTCAACCTTTCCGCCCTCTCTTGTGGTTTTTGCCACCAGTTCAAACAGCTCCGCGCTCTGCTTGGCGTTGCACTCATATTCTGAGTGTGAGTTCCAGCTGGTGTAGCTCACCATGGCCTTGTATCCCATGCGTTTCAGGGCCTCTGTGGTAACTTCGCTCCGCTTCATTTCTCGGGCCTCCTCTCAAATCTCGTCGCTTCCGTCGATCTCAAAGGTGGTAATGACGGCCTCGCGCTCCAGGATGAACATGACGTTGGTGATCGTCTGATCGTTGCTGTGCTCCTTGATGTCACGGGCGACGATGTAGAGGTTTTCGTACATAGGCACCATGGTTCTCACCATCTCCATCATGCGGGAGTATTCCTCGCAGGTTCCGCCGGTATAGAGGTGGTTTCTGATGCAGGCCAACCGAACGGTATCGGGGGACCACTGGCGCTTCGTGCTGATAATAAGGTTGCTCATGGTTAGCTATCTCCTTTCTGTCCCGCCCCCGGTGCAACGGGGGCGGGCGGTCACTGGTTAGTTGGTGGCGGTCTTCTTGAGCCGGTCCATCAGGCACTTGGTGTAATCAACAGACTCGATGTAGGCCCGGTGCATCCTCACAGCGTTCTTGAACTCATTGGATGCGGGGTCGTCGGCGTACTTCACGATCTCGGCAGCGGCCTGGCTGGCCTTCTGCTCGTCCTCGCTCAACCGGTCTTTCAAGAGCTGTCTGACATCCTCCATGTCATCGGGACTGAGAACCACGGCCTTGAGGTGGGCGATTTCGGCGTCCTTCTCATTGGCTACCAGGTGGGCGGCCTCAATCGCGGCTTCGTAGTTTTTCTCGATCTCGTCCAACTTGTTGCCCAGCTCCTTGATCTTCTCTTTCAGTCTGGCGTTCTCGACCACCACCGCCTCTACCCGTTGCTTCATAGAGCAGGCGAAGTCGTTCTCGATGTTCTCCTCCGCGATCTCAAAGCATCCCTCAAATGCGGTAGCGATGTAGCTATCCTCGCCCAGGCTCTCCACAATAGACTTGATTTGCTCCAGTGCCTTGCGCTCCATGTCCTTCGTGGCCGGAATGTTCTCGGCCACCAGCTCCACCCTCAACTCCTTGCTCTGGAAGCCTTCTCCGTGGCGGTAGATTTCCCGGAAGAACTTCTTTGCCTCGGCAGGGGTATTAGCTACCACCCGGTCAGTGCAGGTGGTCCCATTCTCGCGCTGGATACTGATCTGATAGGTGTTCATGATGTTTCCTCCCGGCCCGTGGCCTGTCGTTCTATCTTTTCGGCGTATTGCCATATTGAATTCGCCTTACTGGTTGGTTATTATGTAGGTGGCCGGGGTAAGGCTCCCGGCTCACCTATCGGTGTTTGAGTAGCGGCGCTTTAGCGGGGGTCGCTACTCTTTTTTATGCCTTGACCTTGCTGTCCCGCACAATCTTGGCTGCGGTCTCAGGGTCCTTGGCGGTGGCTTCAATCAGCTTTGCGATGGTTTCGAGATACTGATTGAGCTCGGCGGTGGTCATCTGATCCATTTCCTCACTTCCTTTCGTAAAGGGCTTGTCGCCCCTGCCTTACATTCTCAATTATAAAGGTTTTCCTTTATTTTGTCAAGACTTTCTTTAATATTTTTCTTTATATTTTCTCTGTTCCCCTTGACACAATAAAGGCTGTCCTTTATAATCGTGTCTGAGGTGATAGAGCATGGATACTTCTAAGAAAATTAAGATGGCCTGTGCATATTGTGGGATCAGCGAGGCCGAGCTTGCCAGAAGGTTGGATACAAGCCCGCAGGCATTTAACCAGCGCATGAAAACCGGGCGGTGGTCGGATACGGATCTAGGAAAGATTGCGGACGCTTTAGGCGCAGTCGTAACCCTAGAGTTCAAATTCAAGGACGGAACGGTCATATAAAGCAAGAGGCGGCCCGCTGGGGCCGCCTCTTTTTATACCCTGTTGAGTGCGGAACTGAACGCTTCGGCAAACGCTGACATCCCGATACATATGGCATTCGCCACCCGCTGAATTGCTTCGACGGCTGTCCGAATAGTATCAAACACCTTCGGCAATGATGTTGTATATGCCTTGTACGCATCTTTATAGCTCACGCAGGCATCCACGACGCGTCCCGCGAGTTCGTTTGCCTCGTTCCGGCTGATTCCTCTCGCCATTATCAGCTTCACGAAACGCTTTCTTGTCATGCTTTTACCTCCCGTATATGCTGGAGCGCTCTCCCGTGGATACGGAGCACAGCCCGAAGTTGGGCCTCGTCGTCATCTCCATAGAGTCTGACGGCCACGTCCTTCCACGGCATATGCCTATACCCCGATCCGTCTATGTATCGCAGGCGTAAGACCTCACGCTCCATAGGGTCGTCCAGGCTGTCAATTGCCCCCCGTATGCAGTCCATTTCGTCCAGATTTGCCTCTATCTTATCGGCTGTCTCGTCCTCATAGATCAGTCGCTTTATGATTGCATCTGCCATACGGTCAGACGAACCAGTCGTGTGCTTAGAGCCGTCACCATCACGCCTCGCCGGTATGAGCGCCTGGTTTTTCATCCTGGTGAGCCGTTCCAAGTGATTTTCCACTTCTCGGCGGATGAAGATGTACTTGTGTAGTCGTTCTTTGGTGATTGGTTCCATTCTATCCTCCCGCCGCTTTAAATTTATTTGCTTTCCTTTCTTTCATATCTCCGTGATGGTCAGCCCCAGGCGGTCAGCCATCATTTTCTTTTTCATGGCGTATTCCCTGGTCCTTGTGGCGCGGCTCTTTACGTCCTCCACCACCTTCACCCCCTGGGCACCCTCGTAGTATGTAAAATCTGCCCTGTACCGGATGGCCCGCACCCTGCGGCCCTCCGTGTCCGTGTACGCCTCCTGGAGTGTAAAGTCAACCTGCAGGCGTAGTTCCCGGATCTCCCCACGCCTCTCACGCTCGATCAGCCAGTCAAATCTCCTGGCCTCTTTCATGCTGTCAAACCGGAGGATGGCCCCGGAGGGCGTCACCCTTGTGGTCGGGGTGTTCCTGTACTTGTTCACCTTCCGGGGTTCCTGCACAGCGGCGGCGGAGGGCACAAGCCCCCGCCGCGCCTGCTGTTCCATGTATTTTTTCACGGCCTGGGCCTGGTATTTCGGCGGCAGGTCGGAAATGTTGATGGCCATTTTATTGATCCTCTCCGGTTTCCCGGCTCTTTTTCGTTCCTCCGCGCTTTGCGGCCCTGTCCCGCTCGTTCTTCAACGCCTCCACGGTCAGGACGTAGAACGGCTGCAGGCGTCGCCACTCCTCCTGCGGCATTTCATACCGCTGCTTTGCCATAATGGCCTCCCACAGTTGGATTGCCTTTTCTATGGCCTCTCTCCTTACGCCCTGGCGCCTCCGCTCCCGGTATGCCTTGACGGCCCCGGCCACCAGCGCGATCCCCAGGGTTACAGTCGCCGTTTCTCCTCGTGTCAGCCCCAAAAGCGCGGCCGCCACCAGATACCCGTACCACACCACGCCCGTGGCAAAAAGCACCGCCACAATGGCGATTATCACGGCTCCCACCGCCCGCAGGTATTCTTTCATGCCTTATTCCTCCGTTTCTGGTATCTCAATGTACTGCCATGACATGGGCGGGTGTTTCAGCCCAAACTCCGCCAGCGGTCTGGGTTCATCGAATTTTTCCGGGTTTTCCACGATCCAGGCGCACACGCTTTTCCACGGTCCTCCGGCGTAGTCTACCAGATCTCCCATCGGTATGCAGGCCCTCCTTTGCAGTCCGGCCAGCAGGTTGGTTTTTACGTATCCCGGACAACGGAATTTCCCCTGCACCCCTCCGGTCCCGCTTACATACACCAGTACCAGCACGGGCCACGGCTCCGGCTCTCCCGCTCCGCCCTGCGGTGCCGTCTTTCTGATCTCCATGTCCTTTTCTCCGGTCAGGATCTTCTCCCACCATTCCGGTTTCAGGCTCAAAAGAACGGCTTTCATTTTTCCTGCCCTCCCGGCACCGCGATAAAGCGGCATTTATCCGTGGCGAACTCCGCCACATAGTTCAGGGCCAGCGCGGCCAGGGAAATGTCCGCCATGAGATCGTCCGCGTCCTCTTTACCTCTCCCGTCCCTGTTTTGTGCCAGCAGGTTGCGGGCCAGCAGGTTGCGGGCCAGCACTTTTCCCAGGTCGGTCAAATTTCTGGCCGCTTCTTGCCACCGCTCTTTCGGCAGGGATTGTCCGATTTCCACGTTGATGATCTTTCCCATGGCTCACACCTCCCATGGGGACGCGGAGGGCGGGAGATCCGGGAAGTGCGCCCGCAGGTTGTCCTTGTAGAAAACCGGGATCTCGTTCTCCGCGCAAAACTCCGCGATCTGGTCCACCCACTCCCGGCGCGGCGTTACCTTGTCCGGTCGGCTCCCGGTTTCCGCCCCCAGGATCACCCACTGGGGCAGGCCCTCTGCCGCGCTCATATCCACCGGCCCCAGCAGCGGCTCCATGCTCCAGAATGTGTTGATATTCACCCACGGCATGGGGTACATGGCCGCCGCGTCCTCATTGGCCACCGTGGACCCATACCAGAAATTTTCCGCGTGGGGGAGTAGCGCCACCTGATCCAGTTCCAGGTATCGAGCGGGGTTTTTCGTCAAAAACAGGTATCTGTGCTGCGGCGCCCTCTGGCAGGCGTCCAGAACGTCCCGGATCCACTCCGTCGGCACCCAGCGCCCGAACAGGTCCGCCATGCTGCACACAAAGACGGTGTGCCCCTCTTTCTTCCGCTCCGGCTGGTTCAGCCGGTAGCGGTGCAGTGTAGGCTCGAACCCATAGGGATACGGCGTGGCCTTGATCTTGCTTTCCAGGACGTGGAGGCCGCCCACGGCTCCCTTGTCCTCCAGGCCCGCGTCAAATCTGTGCGCGGTCCGCCTGGCGTAGCAGTACGGGCACCCATGGCGGCACCCCGTGACTGGGTTCCATGACATTTCCGCCCAGTCAATTTTCGTTTCGTTCATGGCTCTTTCCTCCGTTCATCATCAGCATTTTTTCTCTTACCAGTTTATCAACGACGTGCCCCTTCTCCCTGTATCCGCACATGGCCGCCAGTTTCTCCAGGTTGTAGGCGGTCTGCGCTGTTACCAGGAGAGAAACCCGCCGCAGGTTCTTTTTATCTCTCATGGCTCTGCCTCACTTCCCGGGGCCGTCCTGGCTGATCTCCCTCATTCTGCAGTCGCTTTTCCCGGCCTCCGCGATCCCATCCAGAACGGCGCTTGCGATCGCGCTTGTGGCCATTTCTTCCGGCAGGCGCCGCGCCGCCGTTAAAACCCTGAACGTGGCAGCGGCCGCCACCCTTATGGCCGCCAGTTGGTCGTTTCCCGTCCCGGCTGTTGTCACTTCCAGTCCGCCGTTTCTCTTTGTCACTCTCAAAATAACCTGGTCATTCATCGTCTGGATCCTCCTTCCACTTACTCACGATACAGTCCCAGCAGTTGCAATCCGCGCAGTATGTGCAAATATCCACACCATCCTTTGCGGCCGCTCGGATCATAGCCTCCAGGTCTGGTATGTTGATCTGCCTGTTAGGCTGGATCAAATCCACCACCCGGCGGAGATAGGCGGCCGCGTCCCAGTCGCCGTACACCTCCGCCGGCCCGCTCGGTTCCATCTTCTCCGTGTCCATTGGCCAGATTGCCACCGATCCGCCGTCGGGGTCCGCGTCCCACTTGGCCGTCGATTGCTCCGTGATGTTCCCATCCTTGTCCCGGCAGATCCGCCCCATGGTGGCGGTTCCCACTCCGATCCCGATAACTCCCACGCGCTTTCCTCCGTTTCCTTCCGGTGGCTATACCGCCACCGCCTTTTCTAGTTCCTCCATGGTGCTGATCTCCTGGCTGCACCACTCCGGCAGGTTTTCCCGCACCAGGGCGGTGGCGAACGGCGGCGGGACCGCATTTCCGCACCTGGCCACCTGCTTGGTTTTTGGGTACACCGTCCCGGTATAGTCCCGCTCGATCTTGTAGTCCACCGGGAACCCGTTGGCCATATACAATTCCCTGGGCGTCAGCATACGCAGGCCAATGTCTGCCAGGAAATATGCCGCGCCGTCGATTTCAAACAGGATCACGTCCTCCGGCCCCAGGTTATACCCGCAGTAGGTGTTCAGCAGGTCCCGGATCTCCGGCCAGTGTCCCAGTTCCGCGCCCGGCTCCGCCCTGGCCACCACGGTGGTGACTACGCCGAAGTGTCCGCCGCCGGCCGTGATGGTCTGCACCGGCTCCGACATGGGGCCGCCCAGGTTTGTCCCCTTCATTTTGACCATGTGCGTGGCCACAAGGCCCTGGTGGTCGTTCCCCAGTGTCGTGGCCGCAGGCTCTCCGGCCCTTGTACCAATGCTGGCGCCGTGGTACTCCGTTATGTGTGCCGCCAGGACGGCCTCCCGGTCTTTCGCCGTCACCGTATGGAGCGGATCCCCAATTCCTTGTCCGTGTTGGTCGCTCCCGTAGTATTTGACCAGGCTGGCCGCCGCCAGTCCGTAGCGGTTGGAGGCGTCAATGGTCATAAGCGGGTCCGCCATGCCCTGGCCCCGTACCCTCTCCGTCTGCTCCGTGTGGTACTGGATCAGCGCCGGCGCCACCACGCACTCCTCCGCCTTGGAAACCTGTGTGTGCGTCGGCTCCGTGATTTTCCTCCCCCGCTCACCGCCGCCGGTTTGCCCTATGGCCGCCAGCGTCGGGGTGAGCACCATTTGATGGCCGCCCGCTCCGCTACTTGTGATCGTGTTCACCGGCTCCGTGATCCCTGTCCCGGTCGCGTTCTCGTTGTTGTGCATGGTCAGCGGCGCCATGACGGGGGAGGCGACTCCATACCCGTGCTTTGCCGTCACCGTCTGGAGCGGCGCGGCTGCGTCCTGCCCCCGGAAGTCACCCGCGTGGTTTACCACCACCAGGAACGGCTCCGGGTTCTTTATGGCGAACTTGTCCACGCCCCTGATCACCCGCCGCATGGTGTTGGGCCTGAGTGGCCGCTGGGCGGAAAGGCCGTATTTCTCCCGGATCTGCTCCCGCGTGTCAAAGATGGAAGGGCATGGGAGGGACCAGTCTATGATTTCGGCCGCGCTCCTCCATGGCTTTTTCCGCCCCTCCAGCACCTCCCGGCTGCCCGCCGGCGCGTGTGTCGGCTCCGGCCACACAATAGGCGCACCGTCGCACCTTGCCACCAGAAAGAACCTTTTTCGCGTGGTTGGCGCTCCGTAGTCCGCCGCCACCAGTTCCCGCCATTCTACGGCGTACCCCAGGGCCTGCAGTTGGGAAAGCCACTTGTGGAAGGTCTGTCCGGCTTTTGATTTCACCGGGTGTCCCCGGCGCACCGGCCCCCATGTCTGGAACTCCTCCACGTTCTCCAGGATGATCACCCTGGGCCGCACGGTTCCGGCCCACCGCAGAACGATCCAGGCCAGGCCCCTTATGTTCTTGTCCACCGGCTTTCCGCCCTTTGCCTTGGAAAAGTGCTTGCAATCAGGGGAGAACCACGCCAGCCCCACCGGTCGCCCCTTGGAAACCTCGCACGGGTCCACGTCCCACACGCTTGCCTGGTAATGCTCCGTAAACGGGTGGTTCGTCTTGTGCATAAGTATGGCGTCCGGGTCGTGGTTGATGGCTATGGTCACAGGCCGCCCCGTCGCCAGTTCGATCCCCGTAGACGCCCCGCCGCCGCCGGCGAAGTTGTCCACGATGATCTCCTCCAAGAGGTTGATCTGCGCCCCGCTCATTCCCTCGCCGCCTCTCTCATGTTTTCCACGTACCTGGTCGCCGCCTGTTGTGCCTCGCAATACGGGCACCGCCCTTCCATCCACCCGGCGCGGAAAACGTGTCCGCACTCCTGGCACTTCACGGCGTCATGCTCACCAGTCGCCAGTTGTACCATGTATCCCTGCAGGTTCAGCACCCAGGTCAGGTAAACCTCTTTGGCGTACATGGTCGTGGCCAGTTCGTCCGCCATGGCCACAGCCTCCCGGCGCGGGACCAGGATTGCGTGATTGTCCCTTGTCCTCTTTCCCGGTTCCGCCCATCCTGCCCGTTTCGCTCCTGTGTATTCCCGTGCTTTTGCGCGGGCCTGTTTGTATACCTCTGTAAAATCTCTCACCGCATTTTTCCTCCCATCGTGTCCAGGTACAGGGCGCAGTCCTTCCCGATCCTCTGGCAGTACGCCCATTCCACCATGGCGCCCCGGCTCTCCCGGTAGTCCGGCAGGAACACGGCCAGATCCGCCGCGTCCACCATGGCCATGCAGATCCGCATATAGTCCACATCGTCCAGGCCGTCCGGCAGCGTGTCCGGGTTCAGGACCACGTGGCCCGCCTCCTCCAGGGCCTTGGCGGCCTCCCGGAACTTTGCCCGATACCGCCGATCCCCGGTGATCTTTCCGGCTATGTAAACTTTCATCGGCTTGCCTCCTATTCGTTGAAAACCTCGAAATATTCCTGGTACGGGTAGCCCGTCATTTCGTGCCACCCGGCCCTGCAGGTCGCCCCGTCGTCGAACTTATACAGCACCGCGCCCTTTCGCGCTTTCGGCTCCTTCCTCCAGGAGGAGGAGGAAACCACCTTGTAGGTGATCACTGGCTTGTCCATGTTTTGGGTCTTGCTGTACCGCTTTCCCCGTTTCCCGATCTCCCGGTACTTCTCCATGGTGGACCGGCTTTCCTTCATCAGGTAGGCCGCCAGTTTTGCGTGGTTCCCCCGGCGGTCCAGGGGCTTGAAACTGATACCCCCGCCGCCCCTGGGGACTTCCTCCCAGGCGTCCCCGATGATCTCCGGGTCCATCCGGCTTATGATCACGTGAATATGCGGGTTCGTCATGCGCTTGGTTTCTATCACCACCACGGCCTTGTACTTGATCCCCTTTTTCCTGCAGTCTTTCCGCAGGTTGGCCAGGAATGTGGCCTTGTCCTCCAGGAGCTCCTCAAAGGTCGTGTCCTTGGCGTAGTAGTGCAGGACGGCGTGGAGATCCCGGCGGTCAAAGTTGGCGTTCAGATCCCAGCGCAGGTGTTCCTCTGCCACCCGCTCGTTGATCCGGGCTTGCTTTTCCGTGGTCGTCCCTTTGTTGGGTCCTCGCTGGACCCCCTTGGTGTGAACCCGGAAGGATTGCATTTTCCTGTGTTCGACGGTCCGGCCAGCCTGCACCATCCTGTGTACGTATGGCATGGTGCCCTCCTTTTCGGGTGCTGGTCACTTTACTAATGCCTCTTACCGGCGCTTACGGGGCCATAGCCCCGCTGATTTTTCCGTTGCGAACCGCCCGGAGAACTGATATAATATAGGTATCCCGGACGGTTTTTCCGTCGCTTATATTGCCACCTGCGCCGTGTTGTCAGCACCAGGCGCAGGTGGCTTTCTTTATGCCAGGTATTCGCGGGCCATTTCCAGCAGTTCCGCCGCGCTCTCCTGGTCGATGATCTTCATGGTTCCGGGGCGCTCTGCGTCCTCCTCCATGGCCTCTCTGGCTTTCTCTGCCATTTTTCCCATTGTCTGTTCCATTCTGCCATTGTCGCGGTGTAGTTGTTCCTGTCCCTTCTCCATTCCATGAACTCCTGGAACTCCTCCGCCGTCATGTCCACTGTCACGTCCATGGGTTCCTCCTTTCCGCCGTCCGGGCGACGATTTTATAAGGTATCAATACTGTGATCAGATACCCCCCCCCCGCCGAACAGGGACAGTTGCGCGGTATGCTGCTGGAACCTCTTTTCCTGGGCCTCGAAATACCCCTTGCTTTTTTCGTATCCCATGAAGTTCATTCCCGCGTCCCATGCGGCGATCCGGCTTGACCCGCTCCCCAGGTGCGTGTCCAGTATCCAGTCCCCAGGCTTTGCGAATTTCTCAAAGATCCACGCATACAGGGCCACCGGCTTTTGTGTGGGGTGTATCCTTGTTTCTTTGTTTTTCATGTTCCCCTGGAGCATACCGGCCCAGCGAAACCGGAAGATCCGCGCCGCCCGGAAGAAACTTGTCCACGCCATTTCAAAGTCCGCGAAGTCACTTCCGCCGTTCTGCTTGTCCCACACTATCCAGCACGGGGTGTCCGCCGGCGGTGGTATCCTGCTTATGAAATGGTTTGCCCCGAAAATGATCTGGTTTTTTGATACCCTTTCCAGTTCTTTGAAGTATTCCGCCGGCGGCGGCTCTTTGTCCTGTCCCTCGAACGGCTCATACTCCACCGTACTGGCCAATTTCCTGCGGCTTGCGGCCTTGCTCCCGTTTTCTCCGATACCATACGGCGGATCAACCACAGCCAGGTCAAAGAACAGATCCGGCATTTCCCGCATGGCCTCCAGGCAGTCCATGTTAAATGCCCGGTTCTCCATCGGCCTGCGCCTCCAGTTTCTCCGTCAGGTCCTCAATGGATGCCGCCGCGCTCTCCAGTTCCTTGGCCAGCATATCGCGGCCGAAACGGTCCCGCTGGTGCATGGCCTCCATGCGGAGGTCCGTCGCCTGTTTCTGGTACTGGTTCCGGCTTTCGGTTCTCACCGGCCCGGTTCCCGTGTGGATCAACTCCAGCCACCAGGCCGGGTTGTTTCTCTCCGCCTCATGCTGGCAGGCGTCGCAATTCTCCGCCGTACACTTGCTGCAGAACTCCCGGTGGAAAGCGTCGTCCCACGGTCCGCCCAGGCATGGGATGGAGGAGAGGAACGAACCCAGGACGGCGGGCGATACCGTGATCCTTTCAAACTCCGTCATTGCGTCAGCCCTCCCTCTTGTGCAGGTCCACGCTCTCCATGGCCTCCCACACGTTTTTTTCCCATTCCCACGCCCAGGTGGTTTTCCTGATCGCGTACAGCATGACTGTTTCCCCGTCGTGGCTCCACCCCAGCGTCCGGCCCTCCGAAACTCCCGCCGTTCCCATTTCCGCCGTGGTCCGCTCCACGATTGCCAGGGCCGTGGGATCCACTCCATACGCCTGCCTGCTGTTCACTTCCTGGAATAACTGGTATCCCCGGAAGGTTACGGGCACATAGGACGCCCCGACGGCCGCCGGTGAAAATGTCCACCCGGCTGCCTCCTCGGTGGCCACCCCGGCCATGATCGCCTGGGGCTGCCCGTCTTTCTCGATGTTCACGGCCTCGCCGTTCTCCGGGATCATGCCCAGGTGTTCCACGATGGTGGCCAGCGCCTTGCGCGGAAGTTTGTTCCACGGGCACCGGACGCACCACTCCTCTGTGTAAACCACCACGTCCCCGTCCAGGTTTAGGACGTTGTATCCGCCGTGCCTGTATGCGTCCTTTATGGCCCGCACCAGTCCTTTTTCCTGAATAATCGCCATACTGCCCTCCTTATCTATATTGTGGTGGCATTTCTGCCACCGGCTCCGAAGGATCCACGGCCCACACCTCTGCGTCCGTGATCTCCGCCCAGTTGCACCCCCACACCTCCGCCGCGTTCATGGTCGCCGCCAAGTTGGATACGTGCGGAACCACGACGGATCCATGGTCCGGGTGTATTACCCTTGATTTCCCCGGGGCGTTCCACCGATAGAACCGCGCCCGCTCCTCTGCGCTGCGTCCCGCCGGTCGCGGCCCGTCGGTGAAGTTAAACGGCCTCAATCCACCACCGCCTCCCAGCGGGTCATGGCCTCCATGACCTTCTCGCTGTGATCGGTGGAGGTCACGCCATTTCCCCATGCCCGTTCCGCTCCTGCCTTCCCCATGTTGTAGGCCATGACGGCCTTTTCCATATCTCCATAATTGGCCAGGTGGGCGCCCAGGAGGTACACGCCGCAGACGATGTTCCCGGCCGGCGTCGTCGGGTCCTGGTTCGTTTCCGCCTCCAGATTGACCCAGTATGTATTCTCCGGCCCGGGGTTTAACTGCATGATCCCAACCTCTCCGGCAGAACCCACTGCGTCCATGTCAAAATGGCTTTCTACTTCCGCCACGGCCAGCGCCAGGGAATAGGGGCACCCGTATTCCTCACAGGCCGTTCTCATAATGTCCTGCAGGTCGTAGGAAAGGGGAACAGCGTCTGAAAGGTATCCCTGGGCCAGCAGGGCCTCCTCGATCTTTTCCGCCTCCATGGGATCCTCTCCGATGGTCGGCGTTACGAACACGACGGGATCCATGGCCGTGACCTCTTTTTCCTGCTCATTCTCTTGCGCCATGCAGGCCGTGGCGATTGCCCACACGATGGCAAGCAGCAGGACGGCCACACAGGCCAGGGTAATGATCCGGCGCCTGGCCAACTCCCGGCGGCGGCGTTCAATCCTCCGGCGGCGCTCCTCTCGCTCCTCCTTCTCCCGAACCTTTTTCCTGGCGTCGGCCTCCATCTGCGCCTCCCTGGCAGCGGCCCGCGCCCGGCGCCTTGCGTTCTCCGCCGCTTGATCCTCCCGGCGGTGGCGGGCCTCAATGGCTCCGATCCTGCGTTTCAGGTCGTCCACGTCCTCCACCACACCATGGTACTGGTCCATGGCCCGGCGGTACTCTTTCGCTTTCCTCTGGCTCACTTCTTGGCTCCTCCTCCCGTGAAAAACTTCCGCTTGACCTCATAGGGCAGGCCGAACCGCCGCCGGCCGCACTTGTCGCAGGTGATCTTCTCCGACCGGCCCGGCAACTGCTTGACCTCCCGATCCCGCCGGTCAGCGGTCGCCACCGCGCACGGCTTGCAAAGGTTCTTTTTCATTCCTCCGGCTCCTCCCGCTCGTCCACGAAGGTGGCGCACATATCCGCCTGCTGGAGGCGCCACACCCACGGCGACATTTCCATGGCCGCGCCCATGTCCCTGGCTCCGCCCTTCACCGCACTGTCATAGGCTCCCATGTGCCAGCGGATGGCCAGCGCCTCCTCCGGTTCCAGGTCCATGTGCCGCTGGATCAGGTACAGGCTCTTTTCTCCGTGCCCCAGCGGGAGAGGATCGCGGAACACATACGCCTGGTAGTCCTCCCAAAACCCGGTGGCCTTGTTCTTCCGCCGCTTGGTTTCGGTGTGGTACACGCCCACCTTGCAAACGTCATGCAGCAGGCCCAGGATCGCTACCGTTTCCTCCACACCCTCCGCCAGCAGGCCGGAAGTGATTTCCCCATAGGTTTCCATGCAAACGATATTCCGCAGGCGGCGGTACACGTTCATGGAATGTTCCACCAGTCCGCCGGGGTGCGCCCCGTGGTGCTTGGTAGAGGCCGGTGCCTCGAAAAAGTCCGTTTCCCGCTCCAGCCATTCCAGCATGGCATCCGCATAGTCCCGCTGTACCCGCTCGGTCCAGATCTGCATAAATTCCGCTTTTGCTCTTTCGTTCATACTGCTACCCCCTTAAAACTTTCCTTGATAATCTTCCCGCGTACCTCAAAGGCCACGGTGTGAAAATTCCCACGCGGGTGTATGTACTCGACGCTCCCCCGCATGGGGCGGTGTATGTTCTTCCCGCCGTCGTCCGTCCCGTAAATCGTCTGCGGCGTTCTGACTACCTCCATGCCCACCCGCAGGCGGGTGGGCCGTTTCTTTTTTGCCACGTTGTCCTCCTATTCCTCCGGCGCCTCGTTTCCCCATGCGTCCCACCCTGGGGCACGGTCCCGGGCGAACATTTCCAGCCGGGGAACGTCCCCCAGCAGTTCCACGATCCGCCGGCGCGTTTCGTCCGGCTTTTTGCTGTGCCCCTCAAAAGGGGCCTCGATCACCTGGTGGACCCGGTGGCTGCGGATCTGGTCTTTTGCCCGGAACCCAGGAGAAACACCCAGCAGGCACACTTCCGCGTTTGCACGTGTGTATGCGCCCATTCCCCAAAAGTTCCCGCCGCTCCGGCGGTTCTTTTTGATCCACACGAAAGCGGCCGTTTTGTAGGTGAACCCCCACGCCTCCAGGACCTTGATAGCCTCTGTGATGTTTGGGAAAGTTGCCCACATGAAGCATGCTGCTCCCCTTCCGCAGATTTTCTTCACCGGCAATTTGCATATATCTTCGGTTGTCATTGTCAAATAGTGCTTTGCCGCGTTCCCCCGACTCTTTTCTGTGGTCCCGTGCTGCCTGTACTCCCACGGTGGATCCGCATAGATCACTGTGTACTGCCGATCAGGTAGCGGTAGAAAGTCCGCCATTGTCGCCACCCCTTTCCAGCCTCCGGCGCTCCGCCGCCGTCACGAACTCCTCCACCATGCCGCGCTCCCAGAGGTCCTGCATGTCCAGGCTGTAGACCTTCCGACTCACCGTTTTCCCTGTTTCCCCGTCCTTGATTTCGATGGAAAGGAGAGGACGCCCCATGCAGGTGGAGAAAAAGGCGTGGGCCGTGTTCCATTCCGTGGTAATCCAGTCCAGTGCATAGTCCTGTGTGCGCGGGTACTTGATGAACTGCGTCCCGCTCCGCATTATCGGGAGGTTGTCCACATACTCCGCCACCAGCCTGTAAAGGCCGGTTTTCGTCGCTTTCAGCCTCACCATTTCCCCAGCACCTCCTCCCGATACCAGTCCAGGATCTTCTTTTCGTACTTCTTGCGGGTCCTCTTTTTCTTGGTGTGCCTGTATTTGTTGAACACTGGCCGGTAGTAGCACGACGCCCAGCGCATGGCGGTTTCCAGTTCGTGCTTTTCCTCAATCTGCGTCGCCACCGAACGGATCCATTCTCCGAAATCCTCTGTCACAATAGTGACCACCCGGCGCACGCTCTCCCACACCGTTTGAATATCTTCCGTCGCCTTTTTGATCCGTTCCAGGTCTACCGCCGTGATTTCCGGTCCAATAGTAGCGGAGGCCGTTACCGGCTCCCCGTCCACATAGGCCGTTATTGTTCCCACGTCTTTTTCGTCAGGTCCCATCCGGCCAGCCCTCCCCTCGGTGGTAGCCCATAAGGATCTGGTGTCCCATTTCCCCCAGGGCGTGGCGCATGACCTCCAGTTCCAGCAGGTCGGTGTACTTCATCCCGTACCCCTCCAGCATGGCGGCCAGCCTCTTGGCCTTTTCCGTTGTCTTTCTCACGGCCTCCCGCTCCTTTGCCATGTCCTCCGCATCGAACTGTGCCTGCAGATCTTCCACCTTGATCTCTCTGGCCGCAATCTTCCGGCAGAACTCCACGGCCTCCTCCCAGGTAAATTCCCTGTATCCCGCTGTGCTGATCGTTCTCCCGGTCCCCTTTGTGTCGTAGCAACTTACGGTATGGCTCTGCTCCGTCGCGTCCCACGGCAGAAAGATCCGAAAAATGATCCCGTCCTGTCGCCCGGCCATGGTTCTACGCCCTTCCCTCCGCCACTTAATTTCCTTTCGTTTCATGGCGTATCCTTTCCGACGTTCTGTCTCCGTTCCTCTTTACGGCATCCGTCTATGTATTCTTTGAATCTTTCGGCCAGCAGGCGGGATATTTCCTCCGTAGCCTTCTCTTCCTGAGCCGTTCTTCCCCGCTCGTTCACCGGAAGATCCTTGTAAATCGGCGTTGCTGGTAAGAAATCCCCGTCCGGTGATCGCAGGGCAATAATTCCCACTTTCACAAGCGCCATTTCTTCCCATCCTTTCCATTCCCGATCCCCTCTGCTATACTGGTTCCAGCGGTGTTGCCGCACTGCTTGAAACCAGTAGACAGAAGGGAGGTGTGTTCTATGCGGTTAAACTTTGATTGTGTACGAGACGTGTTAATTTGTATCGAAGAGAATACGGGCCTGCGTAAGTGCTGCTTTTTTGTTGACACAGGTCTCTCTTATGCAGCACAGTGGCTTGGTGACGAAACCGCCCCGGCAGAGTATCAACAAAAGCTGTCCAAGCGGTATGACAATGACACGCTCATTTACCATGTTCACTATTGCCTTGATTCCGGCCTTGCCGTCAAATCCAATCACGGTAGTCCATATCAGATAGTTGTCTCTGACTTGTCGCCACAAGGTCACGAATTTCTTGCTAAAATTCGTGATGAAACGCAATGGGGCGCCGTGAAAAAGGGGCTTTCTGCAGTCCGCAATTATTCTCTTTCTGCCATTTCATCCATTGCGGAGGGTGTCACTTCCGCCGCCATCGGCTCCTACTTTTCTCAGAAGCCTTGAAAGTCTCTTTTACTGTCTTTCTGCTGCACGCCCTCAACTCTTCTCTGGTTGGGGGCGTGTATCCTTTTTCCCGCATGAAACACAGCAGAATTCTGGTAGACAGCCAACTGAAAAACCACCCGGCTGCACACACAATGGTCATTGCCGCCAATAATCTCTTCACCACTCTCACCTTCTCCAGGAATGTTTGTGCTCTGCTGCTCCTTGATGAATTGGAGGAAAGCCAATAGGCCCCACAGAAAGCCGTCAGTTGCCGCTGGCGGCTTTCTCTTTTACCACAACCACACCCAGGTCTTGCAGCTCCTGGTAACAGCGGTATATGGTCTCCTGTGCCGCGTTCAGTCGTTCCAGGATTTCCTTCACCTGTCCATCCTGAATTTCAATTCTGATGCTATATCCGTTCATGTGCCGTTCCTCCTGTTGTTGCCCCATCCGGCTCCCCGTGGTATCATCATGGCGTGGAAGGGGGTGATTTCCGTGTTTACTCTTGATGTCCCCATGTCTGAACTGGAGGCGATCCTGTCCGAAGTGAAGGCAGCCGGCGGCGACGCCGTGCGCTTTACCGTCTACGAAAGCAGTGATGAAGTTCCGAACAGCTTCACCACCTGCGGCCTGCGGCGGCCTTCCACCGAACTGGAAGCCGGGGAAGCGTCACTCTTCCCGGCTGACTTCCGGCGTCCTTGACGCGAAGAAGTAGCGCCCGATGGACACCTGCTGGTCCACGCCGGGCAGGTCCTCCAGCTTAAATCCCCCAGCCGCGACGTCCGGGAACTGGTCCGCCAGCTTCTCGGACGTCGTGATTTTGTAGGGGACCAGCGGCTCGCCGTGATAGGCCCGCACCATGTTCTCCTTCTCCATGGCCTCCAGGATTCGCCGTGCCAGCCGAACATTCCCCGCCAGCTCCCTGGACACCTGGACCACGACCAGCCCATCGCCGCCGAAGCGGCACCCGTACCTGATTTCCTTTGCCTGTTCCACGTTCTGTTCCTCCGTTTCTTTCCATACCGTTCCCTCTCTGCTATACTTGTTCTTGGGCGGCGTTGCCGCGCCGCCCAGAACTTTCTAAAAGAGAGGAGGTGAAAATTTTGATTGATAAATCGGAGATCAAGGAAGTTGTAAGTGTCTATTGCGATACCGACACAAACAGCTACTTGAATGCCGGTTGGGTCATCATCGAAACTGCTGGCGGGCAGGATGAAGATGGCTTCCCGGTAGTTCTCAGGGTGATGGGCAGGATTTAGACCCTGCCGAGGCAAAGCAAATAGCCATTCGTCTTTTTAGAGCCTGCGGCCCCGATAGCTATCCAATGCCCAGTATTGATTAGCTCGACCGCAGGCTCTAAATCATCCAGCGTTTGGATCTTGATCTCCTTGGTCTCTTTCACCAGCGGCAACGCCTGGTTTATGGTCATTTCCGCCAATAATCTCTTCACCACTCTCACCTCCTCCAGGAATGTTCGTGCTCTGCTGCTCCTTTTCTTTCCATACCGTTCCCTCTCTGCTATACTGGTTTTGGGCGGCGTTGCCGCGCCGCCCGGAACTTTCTAAAAGAGAGGGGGTGATTTTGTGAATGAAATTGAAATTTCCGTCAAGGACCTTTACGAAAAGGCCAAAATGATGCTTGACGATGGCATGGATACCGTCGTTCTTCACCTTTGTGATGCCAGTGGAGAAGACGGCCCGGCCTGTGTCACCTTTGAGGCGTCCACCGCGGAAGATCCCGATGTCGGGGTCGACTATGAGGAAATTGAAGCAATCTGTGAATGACCCCGCCCGTCCCGCGACTGTTTATCAGCCGCGGGACCTTTCAATTTTGTAGGACACGCTTTCGATTCCGCGCTTCCGCAGCCTGCGCCGGACTTCCCGCATGGCTTCCGCCATCAGGTTGAAGGCCTCGTTCTCGTCCGCCAGCTCCGCGCCCGCTCCGTTGATGGTCACGTTGATATGCAGCTTTCCTTCCGCCGCGGTCCTGATCTCCTTCCTTGCGCTGTTCATGTGTCATTCCTCCGTTTGTGGTGTCTTTTAAGACACTTTTTCCGCAAAAAAAATCCCCATAGGCGAACTCAAGCCGAGATAGTCAACGATCTTCTGAATCTCTCCCTGAGTAAATTCCGATTTCCCGCTCACTTTTCTATAATATGCAGAACGGGAAATCCCAACAGCATTGCACAATTCTTCAACACTTACCCTTCTTTTTTTCATCTCGTATTCCAATTTCAGCTTATCCATGCTACGACCTCCTTTGCTTCAAAATGTATCTTTTAGGACACATTTAAAATACACCATTCTCCTAAGACTGTCAAGAATGTTTTCCCCTTTACGACACTTTTTTCTCTTATCATAAAATGTTAGTTGCAAAAAGGACACTATGAATATATAATAGCCTCAAAAGGGAGGCGACTATTTTGGAGGATTTAGGAAAACGGATTTATAATCTGCGCAAAGCTCGCGGCCTCACCCTTGAAGCCGTCGGTCAGGTGGTTGGCGTTGGGCGAAGCACAGTTCGCAAATGGGAAAATGGGATTATTGCTAATATGCGTCGTGATAAAATCAAAAAATTGGCAGTAGCTCTCGGCACTACGCCGTCTTATATTATGGGCTGGACCGATGATCCGAATGATGATGGACTTTCTTCTGATTTCATCCCGGATCTGTCACCCCAGCTCCAGGCCCTGGCAGACGCCCTCGATCAGTTGAACGAAGAGGGGCAGGAAAAGTTGCTGGACTATGCGGCTGACCTGGTGGCCGGCGGTCGGTATAAGAAAGTCTCTCTGTCTTTGCTGGAAAATAAAAACGCAGCCGCCGCACGAAGCGGCGACCGCGTAAAGGTCACATCTGTTTCCGCAGAGGACGAAGAAGCTGCACTACCTTCTTCGTCTCATAATAGCGATATATGATTCAAACTGCCTGACCACCCGGCATTCCAATTTACTGGTGTAGTATCGTCCGCGGCGCTCCAGCTCCTGCATTCGTTCAGCTCTGATTTTAGCGGCCTGTTTGGATATCCCACACATTTTCTGAATCTCCTCCGGTTCCGTTGCTCCAATCTCATGGAGGACACAGGCCGGAGCCAGCAGGCGGGCGGCAAATTGATTTGCCTGCGTTTCTTCCTCTCGCTCCGCTCCAGTCGGCTCCCGGTTTTCAACGGTCGCTGTTCCTGGCCCAACGTGTCCCAGTATTAAATGCCCAATTTCATGGGCAACCGTAAATCGTTGCCTTCCAACCGTCAAGGAACTGTCGTAGAAAATGTAGACATGATTTTCTGTTACCGCGCAAAACCCATCTGTCTTTTCTTTCAGTTCCGATAGGCCCAGCAGCTCAATGCTTCGCTTCCCGTCTATGTAATCTGCAAGCACCCAGTTATAGTGTCGGCAGATTTCTGACGGACGAACCGGGAGCGACGATATCCCACACTCTATCAGTGTTTTCCACGCGGCATCCCTTGCGTTTTTGTAGTTACAATAGCTCATATAAAAGCACCTCCGCAAAAATTGTAGAGGCGCACTTTCTTGGTGTCTGCAAGTAAATGTTGGAAGCATCTTAACAATACCGCACTTTTTGATTATTACTTTCAAAGCAAAAATGCTTATTGAGATGCTAGAAGAAGGGTGACTGCTTTATGGAATTGATTATCGGTGTTATTGTTGTTGTAATTATTATATTCATTGTGAAGAATAATAAAAAATCCGCTCCAAAAAGTTCAAAATTCAAAAAACAGCAGTACGAAAGAAAATCTACGATTGAACAAGCTGATCATAAGGAAGTGTCCATGGCCAAGGTATCTGTTTCGATACAAACTACATCATACAATGTCGATGTGATACTTGCAGATGGCGAATCTGTTTCCATGGTTGATTTGGGTTATAAAAGTGAATCTGGTGGATATGTTAATTGGTCTCTTTATTCTGTCAAAGGGAAAAATACGACTACAAATAGAATGAACACTAAGCGCTATAAGGCAAAAAGCAGAGATTCTGCTATTCAGTTGGCAAAGACCGATGGATTGGTCGAACCTTTTGAAATTACCTGTTTACCACATTCGTGCGATCCTGAAAAACGCAGATACTTTTTGGAAAAACTCAATGCCTATGGAGTTATCCCTCCAGATGGCGCTGTCATTGATGACCTGAGGGATATTTTGGACAGAGTAAGATACTCTGATGATATCATATCGGAAGAGTGTAACCACAACGGAAATGTTGTTCAGTATGTCCGTCCCATACCTGGGCCAAACGTTGAATTAGCTCGGTATGCAGATGATATGGGGTTAAATTTTTCCTCATATATATCTGCTCCCTCCCTGCTTTCTCAAATAGTCTTTACATTATCCGAGAGAGAAAAGGCAGCTTTCTTTGCCTATTGCGTTTTGTGTAACCAAAAGATGGATGATATCGGAGATCTAAGAAAAACTGAGTTCGTGGATCGACTTTACGAATTTGCTGATGTAGCTCTCAGTAATCAGGATATTTTAAAATCAATTGCCGGTCGCAATCCCGATGACTATCTCAAGCCTCACAAAGGATCTAAGGCCTACAGAGCTGTTGCTGACTTTTTTAATCTATAACCAATCAAACTCCAGAATCACTTGACATGTTTAGTATACTAATACCCGCTCGCTATAATTATCTTCCGAACATTGTTTCTGATACACAATGCACATATAGAAGTGTAAGTGCAACAGATAAACACCTGTACAGATTTGTAAAAGGGGATTTTTTATGTCTCTTGCAGCGCAGACAGTTTCACCGGACTTCGACGATAATGTGGCCGACGTTGTGATCTATTCTCGGTATAGTTCTATTGGCCAAAATGATCAGAGTATTGACGGCCAGATCGACGCCTGTATGAAGTACGCGGCCCAGCGCGGATTCCATGTGGTGGGCCAATACATTGACCGTGCGCTGTCTGGCACTCATGCAGACAGCCGTCCGGAATTCCAGAGGATGATCCGGGACAGCAAAAAGGGCGTTTTCAAATATGTGCTGGTGTGGAAACTGGACCGTTTCGCCAGAAACCGCTATGACAGCGCCATATATAAAAACGAGCTGAAAAAGCATGGCGTCAAGGTGCTGTCTGTTACAGAAGGCATAGACGCCGGTAATGACAGCATTATTTTGGAGGCCGTGCTGGAGGCCATGGCAGAGGAGTATAGCCGCCAGCTTTCCCAAAATGTGCGGCGCGGCATACGCCAGAACGCCGAAAAGCAACTATCAATTGGTGGCAAGACACCGTTGGGTTATCGCGTTGAAAACAAGCGGCTCGCTGTCAATGAAAAAGAGGCGGAAATAGTCCGTTTCGTGTTCCGCTCTTACGCCGATGGCATGACCAAAACGGAGATTGCAAAAGAGTGTAACCGCCGTGGATGGCGCACAAGAACAGGCCAACCTTTTACCGTAAATAGCTTTACTGTCATGCTCAAAAATAAAGCCTATATCGGCACATACACTTACAAGGATGAACTGACCGTAGAGAACTCTGTTCCACCTATTATCGACCGCGACACATTTGATAAAGTTGGCGCTGTGCTGGAGCGCAACAGACGCGCCCCTGGACGCGTTAAGGCAAAAGAGGAATACCAGCTTCAAGGCAAGGTGTTCTGCGGTTATTGCGGCGCTCCCATGGTTGGTGAGAGTGGTCGCGGAAGGCGCGGGACCACCTATCATTATTATGCCTGCGCTACCAAGAAAAAGGCCCATACCTGTCAAAAGAAAAATGAGAAAAAGGGCTTTTTAGAGTGGTATGTTGTCGAGCAAATCACTACTCACATTTTAACCGAACAGCGAATTCATGAAATTGCCGCCGGAGTGGTCGCAGAGTATAACCGTAGTTTTGATGCCTCCGGCATTCGGGATCTTGAAAGAAAGATCCGGGCTTTTGACAAAGAAATTGATGACCTTGTGGACGCTCTGATCCGAACTACCGCTGCTCCCGCCGTTGCGAAGATCAATGAACGGGTGGAACTGTTGGCCGCTCAAAAAGAGGAGGCCGAGGTAGACCTGGCAAAGCTGAAAGTGGCCAGCCGTATCACGCTAACAGCGGCGGAAATCGTGGCATGGCTCCAGCAGTTTGTCCACGGAGATCCAATGGACCCCGCTTTTCGTCAGCGCGTAATTGATATCTTTGTCAATTCCATTTACCTTTATGATGACAAAGTGGTCATGTATTTTAACATCAAGGACGCCAGCCAGGTTTCATACATCGAAATGCAGGAAGACCTAGAGGCCCTTTCCGGTTCGGATTTGGAGCGCTGTGGTGTACCAATAGGCTTCTGAAATCGCAAGGTTTCAGAAGCCTATTGTTTTACTCTCAGAAAAATTTTTATTTTTTCTCATTTTCCACTTGCATTCTTCTCTCTCCTGTGGTATTATAATTGAGCTGTCAGCGAGAGACAGCAAACAACATGCGGCTGTAGCTCAGTTGGATAGAGTGACTGGCTACGAACCAGTAGGTCGGGGGTTCGAATCCCTTCAGCCGTACCAAAATACGGGTTATTCGAACATATTGTTTTTATTTTCGTAAACGGTTTCTTCGGTTGCGTAATAAATCGTGAAGAATAGCCCTATTAAGGGAAAAAGTTCCGGTGCAACAAAGCATCGGAACTTTTTGCTTATCTATAAAAAAATACCCCCTCACAGGAAAAAATCCTGCGAGGGGGTATTGTCATATCGCGGGGCTATCGACAGAGCCCTCCGGCTCCTTGAGAACATTAAAGTTGGAAGCCTTGGCGGCCTCATAGGTGATGCCACCCTCCTTGTGGTCAGACTTACACAGGTTCAGGTAAAAGGCGCAGACTGTTCCGTGCGCCGTCCATGGCAGCCCCACCATGGCAGAGATCCACGGCAGGGACCCGGTGTAGCCGACCCGGATGCAATAGGCCGCCAGGAGCAGGCCGCCCACCGTGACAATCCACAGGAGTGGCCTGATGTCGGCCACAATCCACTTAGAGAACTGATATATCTCCGGCCTCTTCCGGCTCCCGCCTCCGGCCAGGCGCTTCCCACTTCCCATCACGCGAGGCCGTGCTGCTGGGCGAATCGGTAAAAGAGCTGAGCGGCCTGTTCGCGGGTCAGAGAGCTGGCCCACATATAGTTGGGCTGGCCGTCTGCGGTGGTGCCGTTTCCCGCAAAGAGGCCAACACGAATGGCCCACTCCCGGGCCTCCCGGCTCCACTCGCCGCAGTCATTGTCCTGGAGCTCCTTCTGGTGGGCCGTCATGGCCACCTTGAACATTTCATTGAATTTTGCCTGATCCATGTTGTCTTCCTCCTCAACTTTGCTTGCATAGTCAGGGAGGCAATAGCCTCGGATGTAGCGGCCGTTTACGGCCACAGTGCGCCGAGCTACTGCCTCCCCCTTGTTGCCTTCGATTACCGTGATAGTGTTGCCTACCACCTTCTCCACAACGCCCACATGGTTGGGGGCAGCGGTGCAGTCCGTGGTGGCGTAGTTGGAGCCGTCCTTCCAGTAGTACATGATGATGTCGCCCGACTCCGGCCGATAGGCATCATTCTCCTGCCAGCGTCCCTTTGCCTTAAAGAGCTCAATCATCTTGGTGCAGGAGCACTCACCGAAGATAATATCATGCAGACCGGCAGCCATCCCAGCGGCGGTGACGGTCGTGGCACACCACTCGTCATCATACTGAACGGCGTAGCCCCTGGGAAGGGGCCGCTGGGTGTTATAGAGGTCGATGATGGCCTTGAACTTTCCATTCGCCTCGCTATAACCCAGCCAGCCACGCATGACATCGACGACTTTATTCCGCAGCTCCAGTTCCGTCGCCATCTTTGGCACCCCCTTCAGCATCGCCTGTTTCAATTTCACTTTCAGCTTCGTCCGCCGTGCTCCCTTCTGTGGGGATCTCTTCAGCGTGGGGATTTACAACCTTGGTCATATCGCAGAGGGCGTCAATCAGCTCGGACAGCGCCTCGGTGTCCAGGGGATAATTGATGTACTCGGCGCTGGTCTGGACCATCGCCATGACCCACTCCTTCCGGGTGGCGCCGTCCGCAAACTTGACCTCAGCCTCTTCCATGAGGTCAACCACCAGCCCCAGCAGGGCGCCCCAGTTCTTTTCCTGGGTAGCCTGCTGGACATACTGGACCAACTTGACCGCCAGCGGGATGCAGGCGGCCAATCCGGTGAGAACAGCAACTACAAGGTTCACGATCTGGTCAGTGTTCATGGTTCGTTCTCCTTTCGATTTTCATCCTAATCTTCTCCGTCACGCTCGTTCGATGACGAGCTCAGGAAGTCTCTCTTCTGGAGCCGATCATCGTAGACCCGGCTGATATTTGCGATTGCATGAACGGCCCTGTTATTCTTGTAATCTTTGTGGGTATCGCAGTACCGTTCGTAGAAGTCGATGTCAGCCAAGACATCAATGAACTCTTCCTTCGTGTGGGGGATGTCCCGCAGCAGTTCGTTGTTGAAGCGCAGTATTCTGGCCCGGTGCTCATCAGCGTTTCGCTCGTCATCAACCTTGATATGGGCGGCCAGATCTTTCTTCACGCTATCCAGCTCCTTTAGGACATCCGCATTGAAGGCCCGCCCGATGGCGTTCGCCAGAGCAGACCACGGGTTGATTTTAACGGGGGCAATCTGCACAATGGACAAGACGAACAGGAGCACCCCACCACCGCCCCAAAAAATTTCTTGGATGCTCATACTTCCTCCGATGTCTGAATTTTTGGGGGAAGCGGATTTTTCCACTTCCCCCTCCTGCAAGAGCTTACATGGTGACCTCCAGGGCCTCCAGAACCTCCTCAACCTGGGAATGGATGAGGCTGGGCACCTGGTCCAGGGTCTTCAGGCCCTTCACAATCAGGGTAGCATACACGATTGCCATATCTTTCACCTCCCTTCTGAAAAGCAGGTATAAAAGAAGGAGCCGAAGGCTCATACGCCCTCAGCTCCATTCTCCTCCTCATCAACCGGCCCAATGCCCAAAAGCATTCGCACTTCGTCCACCAGATGTTCGGGCACATCGTCGATAGTTTTGCGGCCCTTACATACAAGTTCGGCATACACCTTAGCCATTATTATTCACCCCCCTCTCCAGCGGTTCCGCTCCCCAGCATCATCTCATAGACCTCACAGAGGGCCAGCTGGGTATCGGTCATCTGTGAGGCGGTCGCCTCCATCTGGCGGCGGATTGCCAGCAGCTGCTCCTCTGCGTATGTGATCTTCACCATCTTGCAGTAGGCCACCATCTCAGAGCTGTCGGTAGCCTCCCGGCCCAGCGCGGTCTCTCGCAGTCCAACACCGGCCTGTGTACGGATTGTATACCCCTCATGGATGGACACGCCATCGCCGTCCTGGATTTTGATGGCCGTGCAATTCTCCGCCGTGAATTCCTGCAAGATAGTCTCGATGCTCACAGCGGTGGAAAACAGAAAGATCAGGCTGTCTCTGTTGGTCCCCTGGTACATTGCGGACTGACCATGTACCCCTAAGCTCTCTAACTCCGTTCCGTTTGCAAGTATAATTTTCATAGTTACCACCTTAGATTATCGGTATCGTTTTTCCATTGATATTAACACCGCCGGTAAGCGTCACAGTACGTTCCGCAATAGTGCCGGCATCCAATCTGGCGTACAGGAATGTTCCGCCGGTCTTAATCTCTGTGATTACGTAAGAATCGGGGGAAGTCAATGAATTGCCTTCTATCCGTACATAGGTCTCTCCTTGTGTATTGAGCGTCTGCGAAGATATTGCCGGGATAGAAAACGAAGCAATATCAGAGTTAAGTATTCCAGCGAGGCTCGTAAGAGTCCTTTCGTGCCCATCTTTAAATACAGCATAGATAGGGATAGCACTGACAAGGATTGCTCTGTTTACCATGCGTGATGATACCTTAATCGTGATATCACCATTACCTTCAATCACAGAAAACGAACAGCCATTTTTTTCTGCTATAACTAGGTCTGTCCCTATCAAAACGTCCTCTCCACTAGAGGTATCATATACCTCTATCTCTCCTGTACCAATGTAGAAATGCTCTATCCGGTCCTCCAGACCGATAATGCTCCTGGCTACTCCGTCAACGCCTGCATATCCTACCAGTGCCTCCCGGACTATGCCTCCAACGCAGACATCTAGCCCTATTGACTCCCTCATCACTCCCCCCACGCCACTATAAATCGGCATCGCAATCACCTCCTTAGTAAACCAGGCAAATTTGCCCGTTGCTCATAGACGATGGGATCGTATCTGAAATAGCTATACCTCTCACTCGGTATGTTCCATAGTCGGTCCCTGTGAGGGAGTTTACTCCGGTTCCGCCTCTCGAAACGGGTAACGTGCCGCTCGTGATATCGCTTGCGCTGTGGTTGTGGCTGGCCGCTGCCGCCCCCACTTGGTCCGCTGTCGGCATAGACCAGCTACCATCTCCACGCAGGAATTTATCTTGTGCTCCTGCTGCAGGAGCAGGCACTAGGCCATCAGTTCCAGCAGCTTCAGACGATGCACCGCTCATCTTAGGAGGAGGAGATTTCTGAGAATATATGAGGGTCCATTCCGACCATGCAGAGTTCGTATAGGTTCTAAATGCAATGCTTCTTCCACTGTCAAACGGAAAAGCAATTTGGGTTCTAACACTATTTGGTCCGATACTGCTGTAAAACAGTTGCATGATGTATACAAACGAACCACCCACAGGGCAATTCTTGGCTGCGGACCAACTTACTAAAGCAAGACCGTCTGTAATCTCGTCTATATTTACATTCGTTCCACTACCATAATAAGTAGACTGCTTAGGTATACCTCTAAGGTTATTCATGGCATCAGACCAGGTGGATGCTCCAAGACCCCCTCGCGCCAGTGGAAGAATTCCGCTAGTGATCTGGTCGGCGCTGTGGTTGTGGCTGGCCGCTGCCGCCCCCAAATCCGCCGGGTCCGGCTTGCTGAGAGGGCTATACAGTGTCGTCCAGCCACGCCACACTCCAGCTATCCGGATGGCCGTGTGAATTTTGCCCGTAGGGCCGAACACAATCATGGACACGGCGGAGCCCTGCTCTGTGACGAACAGGATGCCGGTCAGATTTCCCGACTCCGGCACGTTCTTGGTAGTCGTGGAGCCGTCAGTGGCAAACACGCCGCCTCTCTGCTGGCTCAGCGCCCAGGCGTACAGGTCGTCCGTGGTGGGTGTCGGCAGAGGGTTGGACAGCTCCTCCAGCCAGCGGTAGGCCCCCTCAACGCCGGAGCAGGGGTAATCCCCCCGTGGCAGGCCGATGTCCGCTCCGCTAGGGAGAATATCCCCCTCAAACCATACGCTGCACGTCCCGCTTGGCACGGACAGGGTATTGAGGAGTACCTGCACATCCTGGTGGAGTTCCTCGTATGTCGGAGTTGCCAGCGCATAAACGATTATGACCGGCGTTCCAGCCTCAGCTTGTTCCGTGCAGAATGTTTTCAATCCAGAGGGGGTCGTTTCCGCTTTATCAGGCAGCGCATCCAGGCCGATGACCAGCGTGCTGCCGGCCCAGATGCCAGAAGATTGCGCGTTGCTGGCGCCTCGCGACGCGAAGTGTGTACAAAACGGATAGTACGACAGCGCGCAATCTTTTATGGAATACCCGTTCAGATAAGGGGTTCCATAATTGGAATTCACGTTCCACGAAGCCAGTGTTAAATCTACGGATTTAATGTTTCTCTCGACACACCAAATCCCATCTCTGCGCACAATGCGATCATAACAGGCAGTCTTTGTGACGCTCGTCCCTATGTACGCCATCCGCAGCTGCTCCAGCGCCTGGCCGGCCGTGCCGAGCAGCGGAATCTCCACGATGGTGTTGGATGGTGTCTCGTAATCTGTGGCCCGGCTCCCGATCTCAATTTGAGGCCTGACCGAAATTCCATCCGTGTGAGTGCCGCTCCGCACAAAAAGGTTGACTGCTACCCATGCTCCTGTGGTCAGAGAGAAAGACGCACCACTCATATCGTAGGAAATCGGCTT
>CABIYL020000028.1:0-27598 GCA_902362925.2 Clostridiales bacterium
CTGGTGAATGTGGTGTGGGAACTTCATTCTACCATACGAGTAAAATCACTATGGATTTTCTTTTCTCAAGTGTCCAACTTCATTATGCAATCAACCAACAAAAAACGACAAACAAAAACGCCAGTCTTCCGTAAAGGAAAACTGGCGTCATACCAACTCCATATTCTCTGAATGCCGATTAACCGGTAGAATAATACCGGTGGTGGTGCGCAAGGAGCCAGGGCGTGAGCAAGGCTTTTTTTGATGAACTACATATTATTGATCTCATGGCAGCTCTCTCCCAGGGCCGCCAATCCGAGTATCACACTCCTTTAGATATAGATAAAATAAGAGCGGCGGCCTTGATTTCTCAAAACCGCCACTGGGATATATAGAATGGACGCACAGAACCAACCTGCCCGGCAACGGTTTTTTTCTTTCCCCGTTGAATGGGGCAGGCTGTTGTTCTGTATATGATAAAAAGAAGCCGATACCTACCAGACAAATTATCTTGTGTTATCGGCTCTGCGTCTGGCTCTGTGATGACTGATTTATTGGGTTTCTCACTTGCACTTGGAGCGAACAGATGGAGTTCACATGAAATGATTGGTTCTTGCAATGAAACTCCGCCAAGTTGAGAAATTTGTTACTCGATGGAACCATTGTCGAGCAAATTGTCTGCTTCTGCCTGTGTCATATTTCCCGATGAAACTTGCTGCTCCAAGTATTCCTGCACAGCCTTTGTAGCAGCATCTGCGGTATCAAAATGGCCCAAATCAACTGTCGAACCGTCAGGTAAAGTAATGATTGTTGATCCGTGGGCAGACGCTGGTGCAGCGTTCCATGTTTCAGGGTCAAACGCTCCGGAAATGATACTTCCGTCCGACAATTCCATGGATTTAGTAAAGTGATAGCCCTCTTTCATAAGCGCAAGCTGATCCTGCCAGCTTTCATACAGACTATCTACATCCTCCTGTGTCCATTCACGACACACATAGCTGCCGTTGTCATCTTTGTAATAAAAGGATTTATCCTTATTGTCCGCCAACTTTTGAATTTGGTCTCGCTGTTGCTCCATCCATACTTCAAATTCTTCAATTTTCCAATACTCCGGTTGGGTATCAGACGGGCCACCCGGCAAGCAGTTTTCATCTGCTATCACATCAGATGAAACTTGGGTGCTGATGTTCATAGGAGCAGGTTGATCCTCTCCTGAAGTACGCGGTATTTCTGGTGCGGAAGTGGCGTTTGCAGCACACGCGGATAACATCAGGCAGGTACAGGTAAACAAGGCAAGTGATACGGCTATAAACATACTTTTTTTCAGCAATGTTTTCATAACATAACCTCCATATTGGTAATTACACATATTCCTCTGTGCAATGATAATCTACCATCTGTATGTGGAGCATATATGAAACCAATATGGAAGTATGTTTTATTTTCTCATAGCAAAGGGATGACATCAGGATCATCAAAAAGTAATGGTAAACCGCATTCCCAATGGTTTTTGCATGGGTTCCAGTGAGTAGGCAAGTTTCAAAGAATCTAAAACCGAGGCCACTATGTATAACCCAAGACCATTACCACCATCATTTTGATTGCGAGCATAGTCGGGGCGATAAAATGGTTCAAATATATGTTTTAGATGCTCTGCCGGAATTGGCTCACATTCATTTTCGACTATCAATTTACGGTTATCAATGCGGACAAAAATAGAGCTACCGGGCAAGGTGTAGGCAACGGCATTGGAGAGAATATTTGAAAATGCTCTTGCAAATGTTTTTGGGGGCAAGGAAATTGTAAAGGTTTCAGAGAAATCCTCTTGAAAGGAAATTCCATTTGCCTGAGCAATCAAGCGATATTGTTTACACAACCCTGATAAATAGCAGTCCACAGCTAATGTTTGTGGTTTTTCCGCCACCGTTGAGCCAAGTTTGGATGCGTCTAATACCTCTGAAATCATTTTGCTGAGTTGTTCTGTTCGTTCTTTGCACAGAGGTAGATATTCTTCATAATCGCCGTATTTACCGACTTTTAAGATCATATTTTCCAGCATGGCATTCAATGCTGTAACCGGAGTTTTCAGTTCATGGGATGCCGAGCGTAGAAAGTCAATTTTTTGCTTTTCAGCTTCACTAACTTTATCCTTTTCCTCTTGCAGATGTTCAATCGTACTCAATAAATTTTGATATAGTTGGTTGATTTGGTTGGCTAATATTCCGATCTCGTCGTTAGCGTCAGTCTTACACACCGCTTTGCGGTCCAAAACAGCCATTTGACTTGTTGTGTCTAAAATACCCTTGATGGGATTTGTTATTGCTTTTGAAAAAAAGTAGGCACATAAAAGTGAAACTACAATACAAATTACTACGGTATAGGGTAATGAGCGCAATATTGTGTGGGCTATTTCTGTATTTCTCGGAATGGCAGCAGTCTTAATCGCTGATGACATTCCATCGACATAAGTTCCCTCTGATAAGACTGAATTTTCTCCCATCATCGGGGCGAGAAGATAAATCGTTCCGCTGGCAAGCGTTGTTATGAGCAATAATAGCGCCAAGGTATAAATAAATATTTTGGGAAAGAGCTTTAATTTTTTCATGTTTCTACCTCGAATTTATACCCTATCCCTTTTACCGTAACAATACAATCAAGACGAAGTTTTTTGCGTAAGTTCTTAATGTATGTATCAATGGTACGATCAATAATAGGGTAATCGACCCCCCATAGACTATCCAGCATTTGAGATCGGGTAAGCACTAAACCTTTATGTTCAACCAAGAGCTTCAGCAAATCAATTTCTTTTGGGGTAATATCAATTTTTCCTTCGGGTCCTTTAGCTGTGTATCCAGAGAAATCAACTGTCACATCCCCAAAGGTCATAGTATCAGGTGAAACCGTTTGTCCGCTTCTCCGCAGGAGGGCAGTAACCCGCCGCCCAAGTAGAACCATTGAAAACGGTTTTGTAATGTAGTCATCCGCCTGTTCATCGAAACTTGTAACCTGAGTATATTCATCACTAATTGCGGTCAGCATGAGAATTGGTACAGAGCTTTTTGCTCTGATCGTATGTAATACAGCAAGTCCCGTCTTTTTGGGGAGCATAATATCCAGAATAACCAGGTCAATGCTACTGCACTCAAAAATCTGCAATGCTTCATCGCCATCATAGGCTGAAAACATTCGATGTCCTAAAGATTTTAGATATTCAGAAACCGCATCATTCGTTTGCCTATCATCTTCCACAATCATGATTACTGCCATAAAAACACCTCCTTGTGCAGTCTACCATTTGCTTATGGAGTGTATATGAAATCACACAAAACATTCCCCGCTCACATAATAATAGTAACTATGCCATCTAAATAATTTACAAAGTTTTATATATTTTCTTCTATCAAAGGGCTTTTCCGCGTCTTTGGGTATCAACCAAACGCGGACTATCAATAAACAAAGCAGCAACCTTGTCTTTGCAAAGTCGCTGCCTGTTTATGTTGTTTGGCTCTGCGTCTATGCGTCTGGCTCTTTATTATTCTCATTCCAAAGTACCATGATATTTTTTGAAAAAATGTATATATGATATTCCACCCGGAATACCAATCCACACGATCATAGTGCATAAAGTCACAATCTCAAAATTTGAAATCGTCAATGTGCAAGCAATATATAACAGGACAACCGGAAATGAAATATAGCCAATAATTTTATGTGCAATATTCCATGTATCTTCATCTTGTACCGTCCACGGCAAACGCAACCCCGTATGTTTGGTGTATGGGAGTTTAGGCGACACAATTCCTGCAAATAATATCACACATGAAACCAATGCCATAGCAAACATTTTTTCGCCATTTTCTGAAAATGTAATAATATCAAATGCAACCAACAAAGAGAAGGCAATACCTGCGACTAAAACACCAATATTAAAAAAGGTTGTTATACGCAAAATGCCAAGTTGTAAATAGTCGGTAGTTACACTTGTAAGTAACGCTAAATTGCGATACAAAACAATTAGCGTCGCAAAAACACACAAGCCTACTAACAGAATTGAAATAATTTCATTTTTCACAAGCAAGGCAATCAGCATAGCTATGAAAGAAAAGAAAACAATCAATCCTCTCTTTTTGTTAGCTTGGAGTAACAACCTCTCCTTTTGATTTTTCTTTGCAAGCTGTTCATTTAGCTTTGACAATTCCTCAGATAAATCCTTATCAGATTTATCCTCCGCTTCAATGCCGAGAAGCTGACTAACAGATACATTAAGCAGTTCCGCCATACGAATTAGAACATCTGCGTCTGGAACAGATAAACCATTTTCCCATTTTGAAACCGTCTGCCGTACAACATTTAACTTTACTGCCATTTCCTCTTGGCTCATTCCTTTAGCTTTTCGGAAATGTTTTATATTCTTATCAATCATGTCCATCACACTCCTTATGGTTACTATTTTACAAGTAGACCATTTTGGATACAAGCAACGAGAATTAACATACTTGAATATAGCTAAAAAACACATAAAAGCGTTACTTTCTTCTCACGTCAATCGGCTTTTTCGAGTCTTTAGGTGTGAACCAAATGCGGGCGATCAATAAACAAAGCAGCTGCCTATTTATGCTGTTCGGCTCTGTGGTAACTCATGCATTGAATTCTTTTGCATTTAAGTAATCGTGCTACAAAAAGAAAAACGGTATAATCGTGCCGAAAAACCGGAATGATAAGGTTATTCCACAATCCAAACCGGAACGATACAATATTATTGAGGTGAACGATAATGCCGATTGATGATTTGACCGCCTTGGGGGATGCACTTCGAGCTGCAAGAAAAGAGAAGAGTCTGACGCAAGAACAGCTGGCTGATGAATCCCATGTTTCTACCAAACAGATTGCCGATATTGAGAAAGCAAGGAGAAATCCTTCTTATCTGATTTTGAAAGCATTGGCAAAGGTGATTCATCTTTCACTGGACTCGCTTATGTACCCGGATCTCTCGCCGGACGAAGCAGGACAGAATGAGATGAAGCTCCTTTATATGAACTGTCCGCCGGAGATGCGGGAAACCTTGTTGCACCACACTCGTGGATTTGCAGAGGAGCTAAAGGAACTTTCCAAGAAACTTGAAACAAAGTAGGCCAGTGAGCGAAATTTGAAGGTTTCGTCACTGGCTTATTTTATTCCTGCGGGAAAGAGGCAAGCAATGCCCCTGGATAGCCATTCGGCTTCCGGCGCTGCTTGTTGAGGGTATTCCCCCAAGCCCCCATGAACGCAGAATTTCATTCTGCGGCTGCGCGTCCGATGGACGCTTTTAGCCCTGCCCTGGATTGTCCAGGGCAGGTTTTTTTATTCTAAATGGAACTGCACAACAACATTGATGACATAGATGGCAATTACATTATATTCATTCCAAATTATAGCTCTTAAAACCAGTTTGTTTTCTCGTTTCTAAATTCAGGAGTATCGCTATTTTGATAGGGATTATAGTTATTAAGATTGCACCCAAATTCCTTTAAGGTTTTAATTTTATTATCTTGTGTCCATTCAATTAAAGAAATCCCATCAAATTCTTCAATCTTTCCGTTGTCCATTTGGTTTTTGAAGTACCATATCACAACGGTCTGATTACCCTGATGAAAAAACTGCTTAATGTCCCATGCAAGAACTTTCCCACGAGTATTCCATTCCTCAAACCAGTGTTTTACTGTTTTTCGATCAGTATATTGGGGACTCCAACTCTCAGTATAAACTACATCCGCCGCAAAAATATTATCAATCCCTAAATCTTGTTGTGTAAGCCACATATTGAACCATAAGCGGACAATATTTTCTCTTTCCGACATAAAACAAAAGCCTCCCTGTCCTTTTACTTTTTCGCCCATTTTTACTATAAATTTTATCATAAGAATTTGAACAAATCTATGCCACAATTTGCACGGACGTACTTTTAACCATGAACATAAACAACGCCGGACGCAGAGGCATACAGCCACCGCGCCCGGTGTTTTCATATACTCGCTTATGTACCTTTTTTTCGGGTATTTAACAACATAATCACTACACCGCAAATAACAAGGGCACAACACAAGATAAACAACCATGTAATGTTATGCAGTTTCAAAAATGCTGTAAATCCTGTTGCTACGATTGCTCTCACTTCCCCTTGTGGCGGATCATAAATTACCGCAGGATATACCGAACTTAAGATGCCAATAATCAACAACCCGATTGCTCCAAGTCCAGATATAATTCCTGCTACAATTATATGAAAATGATTTTTCTTTTTTGCTGTCTTTTGCGGTGCGGCTTGAGAGGGAAAGGGCTTTATGCTTGTTTCTTCCGCTTCATTATTCATAAGATAATCCAATGAACAATCAAAAAAACGACTAATCTTAATGACATTATCCATATCGGGAATAGCACCCATTTCCCATTTTGAAATCGCTTGTCTTGACACGTTTAACTTTTCAGCCAACTGTTCTTGTGAAAGCCCATTTACTTTACGAAGCCGTTGAAGTTTCTCACTG
The DNA here is from genome assembly GCA_902362925.2 of Clostridiales bacterium. GTDB lineage: Bacteria > Bacillota > Clostridia > Oscillospirales > Oscillospiraceae > Pseudoflavonifractor. The sequence goes on from CABIYL020000028.1 coordinate 6,501, forward strand.
AACGTCATATATGAAATACCTCCTTGTTCGCTTTACCTGTAAATAATTGTACTTAAAATTGCAGCTTATCTCAACCGTCCGATATAGTCATTTCCGCAATTATGCGTGGCATTTCGCTACTACTGTATATTTTGTTGTAAAATCTATTTATTCTATTATAAAGATACCTCGGCTTCGTCCATTTGAGCGATAGAAGCAAGGCTTGGTAAGTTGTCGTTGCTTTTCCGGTTGTGGTATCCGTAAAACCATGTTGCTGTCGCTAAAACGATTATAACAAATAAGATAGTTATACGAAAATTATACCACATTGATATGAACAATTCTGTGTAAATCGGCACACATAGGTTAAATTTTCCCAAAAACAAAAACAGCGCCGGACGCAGAGGGCATGTAGACCACGCGCCCGGCGCTTTGCTATGCTTGGATCACTCGTCCGTGAAATGGGACTGTCGTACAACACACTTTCCAACACTTATGGAGTTTTATCGGTTCATCTCTTTGCCTTTATCTTCCTGTCTTTCTTCATCCATCTCCATAAGTCGATCCACATTGGCCTTTGCCGCCAGCAGCTCCCGCATTTTCTCACGGGAGCGCCGGTACTCGGCATAGGTCTTTTTCTTTTCCTCCAGCAGCCGGGCGTACTCAGCTTGCAGCTCTTTGACTTTGGGTAGCTTCTTGACCCCCATATCGTCAAAGGCATTTTTGGCTGCCTGATGGAGCAGGATTTCTTCCTCATGTTCCTCTCGGAATTTCTTGGAGTAACCGGCCTTCCGGTAGGCCACATAGGTGTCGCGGGTCTTGGCATAGTTGATTATGTGGGTCCGCAGGACGGTGGTCTCCGCCATGCGTTTCTCCACCGCCTTGATTTTTGCAGATAGCTCATTATGGTGGGCCGTGGCCGCAGCAGCCTTTTCTTCCAGCACAGCATACTCCAGTAGGTTATGCTCCGTGAGAAAATTCACGGTCTGTGCCATCTGTTTCAGATTAAAGACCTTGGCCCACCGCACATACCCGGCACCTTTTCCGGCCTGGAGCTTTGCCTGGATGTCAACCAGCAGATTGACCTTTGGCGGATCTGCTTGCTTGATCGGCTTCTGACGGGGTGTATGCTCCTTTTGACCGGCGAGGACAGCCAGCAGATGCTCCAGGGTGTAGCCATCACCCAGACTGTCCAGGCGGGACACTTTGCCCCAGCCGGGGAGCTTCAAACGGTAGGATTTGCCGCGCTTGGATACTTCATAGTCGGATTCCCGGAGTAGCTTCAGCAGCTCGTCCAGATCAGCAGGCTTTTGTGCCAGGGCGTTATCAATGGCAGCACGGAGCAATTCCCGATGGGAGGGCTTTGCCTGATCGCCCAGCCATTGGTCGTAACTTTTGCCGTGGGGCTTTGGGTTTTCGACAATGGACAGTCCGTTCTCAATGCAAATGGTGTCGCTCAATCGACGGACGGCTTTTGTGCTGCCCCAAAAGTTGCGAAACTTCCGGTCACACTCCAGGTTGACCGAACTCCAAATGATATGATTATGGACATGGGCCTTGTCAATGTGGGTACAGACGATAAAGGCGTGTTTTCCCTTGGTGAACCGCTTGGCAAATTCTACACCCAGCCGGTTAGCTTCCTCCGGGCTAATCTCCCCAGGGCAGAAAGACTGGCGAACATGGTAGGCAATTACATCATCCGCACCCCGGACCCGTCCTGTGGCAGCGATATACTGGCGCTTGGCCAGCATGAACTCGGCGTCGGCTACACGGCTGTCGCACTCATAGCCGGTGATGAGCCTGCCGTGGTCGGTCTTTTGCGGGTTGGCCACATAGTCGATAATCTCGCTGATGGCACGGCTCTCGGTCCGGCCCTTGCCGATGTGCAGCGGCATGATGCGTGTGGTTGCCATAAAGGTTGCCTCCCTTCCCAAAATAGGCAGCCTCAACTGCCTGTCTCGTCACGGTATGAAATAATTTGTTTCTTTTTCTGTTTGGCGCACCGCAGCGTTGTGGCGGCTCCACCCCAATCATGGAGAACATACGCTACTACCACATCACTGGCCTCTACCATCCAGCGGTTTCTGTGAGAAATCGCAAAACGGCGTGGCGTAGTTTCCAACGGCGGGTACACGGTGCTGTCGTAACCGGAAGTGTTCCTCCCGGTGTTTAGATATGCCAGAACAAGGATCAGCTCAATCTGCGGATACCGTTTTTTCTGCGCCCTCAGAACAGACGCTGCCAAGAAGTCAAAGGCTCCATAGCCGCCCAGGTAAAAGGTAGTCGCTCCTTGTTCAATCAGTTTTTGCGTAACAGCGTATAACCATTTCTCTATTTTCTCACTCTGCGAGATCTGTGCATGGCCACAAAAGGTTACAATCATACCTTGTCCTCACTTTCTAAAGCTATTGTTCTGAGCCTCAACCAAACATAAAGCTAACAGCTTATAAAACATAGTCTAACAGACGCTATTATAACCCGCAATCATAATGTAGTCTTAGAGTACATAAAATAATCGCTAACAGCTAATAGACGGGTGTGGACTATGGAACAAAGCAAATTGGGAAAGCGTATCAACGAGGTGCGGAAGTCTCGTGGCCTGACAGCCGACAAATTATCGGAATTGTGTAACATCAATGCCACTTATCTGCGGCAAATTGAAGGTGGAGCCAAGATGCCCAGCCTGCCGGTGTTCATCGACATTTGCAAGGCGCTCCACATTTCTCCTGACTATCTGTTGCAGGATGAATTGAGCGAAAATGAGATCAGTGAAATCCATGAAATTGAAATGCTATGGAAAGATGCGCCACTGTCAAAACAAGAGCTTGCACTTGCAATGATAAAGGCAGCTCTAAAGCATCCAGAGCAGTAAAACAGCCAGCCGGGTTCAACCGGCTGGCTGCACTTTTCTATTCAATATTATCCGTAGACCAAATCCCGTATTGCAAACTTCAAATCCTGCACCTTGCCAAGCAGCCAAAAGGCCAATTTCGGCAGCCCAAAGGGGCTTATGAGAAACGCGATCACCAGCAGGATAAGGCCGTTCTGCGGGGAGTATGTCACCAGGACGGCCACGCCCAGCAGGGCAATCACCGTACTGAGCAGCCCCAGCACCAAGCCGGACACATAGACCAGCCCCACGCAAATCCAGATGGCCAGGGTGAGCAGCAGGATCACCGGCGCAATCACAATCTTCAAAATCAGCTTCAATGCGGTCATTTCATGGCCTCCTCTCGACGATCCAAATACTTCTGGCACAGACGGCGGACCTGTTCCTCGTCGGCCTCGTTTTCTTCCCGGCGTCCCTTTGTCAGCTGAATGGAGGCAAAGGATTCGTACTCGACCAGCAGATGGTCAAATAGTTCCTCCGGGGTCCGGCACACATCACCCTCGCAATAGGGCGGGTCCGGGGGCGAGCCGTTGAAGGACACACAGACATATCCGTACCGGCTCTTGTAGACTTCCAGCTCCATATCCTGCGCCAGATAGTCCTCGAAAATCTCTAAAACCTTTTCAAAGGTCAACATTGGTATCTCAACTCCTTTGTTAGATGTGAGAACACTTTGCTATCTGCCTTTATTATCCGGCAAGCCCCGTCAAAAGGCAAGGATACAGACAAAAAGAAAAAGCAGAGGGAGGCGCGGCGAAAAGAACGCCGTTCCTCCCTCCGCAGATGGGATATATACCCCTGTCACGATAGATTGGAGAGCTGGGTCAGGATTTTCTTCACGCCCTCCCATAGCTGCTCCTGCCGCTGGGCTATATCTTCCAGGTCAGCGTCGTAGACACGCCCGGTCTCATGCACTCGGCGGGTGAGCTGGTTCAGGTTGTTGCTGCTCCGGCGCAGCAGAGACACCAGCTCCTTCAGCTCCGGCAAGTCCAGCTGCACCACATAACCGTCCAGGGCCATCTTCCGCAGATAGGCTTCTCGGTTCTTCGTCCCAAGTTGGGACATTTTCCGTTCGATCAGCGCCAGCTCCTCCGGGGAGACCCGAAAATTCACCTGGACCTCCCGTTTGCGCTTTGGGGTACTCACCGTTCCGGCTCCAGTTTCTTATGGCCCGGAGCTTTGGGGGCTGCCTGTTTCGGTTCCTGCTTCAAATGCTCCCGGACAGAAGGCCGGGGCTGGCGCAGCTCCTTGGAGCGGTCCTCGTTGGCCAGGATGGTGGCATAGGTTCCAGGAAGTCCCTTCATACCGGTAAACGAAAGACTGCGAAACGGCAGGAGATTCATCAGCCGGTCATGGTCTTTGCTCCCGGCACGATTCAGAAACTCCGGGGAAATGCGGGCCATGTAATGGGTCCCGTGGGGGCTGTTCGGCATATCCGGTGCGCGCAGCTCCCGCAAAATCCGTTCTGCCTCTGCCTGGATGTCCTCTGCCGTCAAAGGCTGGCGGCGCAGATGTTCCTCGCGCACCAGATCAATAAACCCGTTCAAAACAGCGGGGTGGCTGTTCAGGGCATACCCACACCGGACAGTATCGGAGTTGTAGTTGGGGATGGTCTTTGCCCATTCCTTGTTGCGGGGCGAGTAGCGCCCATCCCAGTCCTGGAGCTGGACGGTGTTGGCAAGGACCAGCATGACCCGGTCCATGCCGTAGGTCTCAATCACGCCCTTGGCGGCATCGTGACTGAGATACATCCCGTCGAAGTGTTCCCGCACCGCAGCTTCAATGGCCTCCTTGCATTGGAGATTGGCGTTGTTGGAAGCCCGGTACTGCTCCAGCTCCCCATGCTCTTTCGCATAGGCAGCGGAGTGAGGGTAAATGGCGGCTTTCCGCAGCTCCGCCTGGGCCTTGCAAGCATCATCGGCCCGGTTCTCAATGCTGTCCCGGATCACATCCATGTAGCCGGTCTCCAGTTTCTCAAAGTAACGGTACACATCGGCCAGCGGCGTGGGCGAATCCAGCAGCGCCTGGGCCTGGGCGTCGGTCAGCTCCAGTTCCTCCATCGCCATCACGATGTCCTCCCGGACGGTGTATTCGTAGGCGTGGTTCAGGACCTCTGCCGGGGACTGGCTTTTCAGCCAGTCCCGGTATTTGTCCTGTTCAGCGGCCATCTTCTCATAGAGGGCCGTATTCAGATCGTTGGTATTCATGTTATCGCACCTCCTCATGCTGTTTCGGTTTCTTTTCGGGGCTGCGGGGCGGCACCGGACGCTTCAAGCTGTCCAGCACCGAGGGCCGTGCGCTCTTGGCGATCACGGACTCCGGCTGAGAGCGGCCCTTGCCGTCCAGATTCAGAAGCGTGTCCAGCTCCACCAGACGGGCGGACTTTACCCGCAGATCATCCTCATAAGAGAAAGGCTTGCCCACTTCCTCCTTGGCGGCGGCCTGCTGCTGGTACAGATTGTCCAGCTGGGCCTTGGTCGCCTCCAGGCGCTGGGGCATTTGAGAGAGCGCATTGTCAATGCGGGTCAGGTTGCCGCGTGGGTCTGTGCCGAGGCTTGCCCGGTGGGTCATCTGGCCTTTCAACAGGAGCGTATATTCCTGTTTCCAAGCGGAAAACTCCACGGACATAGTAAAGCCCCGGTAACTGCCGATCTGCACCGGTTCGGAGCCTTTGACCTCCTTACAGGCGTCCAGCAGGGCTGCACCGGCGTTTTCTTTGTCGGTCAGCACATCGCCCCGGATCTCCATCCCGGCAAAGCCATCCTCCGGGTGAGGATGGGCGGCCAGAGTCTCCAGGTCTGCCTCAAACCCCTGGATGAAGCCCTTGTGCTTTTCGATTTCCTCCGGGAAGTATTTCAGCAGCTGGTCCTCCAGACGATACTGCTTGCTCTGGTGGTCGGCTTTCATCAGCTTCAGCTTGGAGACCTCCACATCCAGGTCCATGCGCTCCTTGATACGGGGGTCTCCGGCGCACAGGGCCTTGATCTCGGCAAAGGACAATGCCGTTTCGTCCACATCGTCGCAGCTTCTCACCGGCGATTTGGAAGTCATAATCTGGCTGATGAATTTCTGTTTGTTCTCCACTGTCTGCCACAAATAGGCGTCAAAGGTTCCCTCAGTCACATAGCGGTACACATGGACCAGGGGATTTTGGTTGCCCTGGCGCTCGATACGGCCCTTGCGCTGTGCAAGGTCTCCCGGCCGCCACGGGCAGTCCAGGTCATGGAGCGCCACAAGCCGGTCCTGCACATTGGTGCCAGCGCCCATCTTGGCGGTGCTGCCCAGCAAGACGCGCACCTGGCCGGTGCGGACCTTGGCGAACAGCTCCTTTTTCCTCACTTCGGTGTTGGCCTCATGGATAAAGGCGATCTGATCGGCGGGCATCCCCTGGGCGATGAGCTTTTGCCGGATGTCCTCGTAGATGGTAAAGACCGGCTCCGGCTCTTCCAGCGGCACAGCCTGTTCCAGCGCATGGAGCGTGGGGTTGTCCAGCGCCTTGGCTGCCTTTTTGGAAGGGGCCGCCTGGGGCGTGGAAATATCGCAGAACACCAGCTGGGTCAGCTTGTCAGCCTCACCATCTCGCCAGATCTGCATGATGTTTGCGACACATTGATTGACCTTGGTGCCGGGTTCATCCGGCAGCGCCTGATTGATAATGCGCTGGTCCAGACCCAGCTTGCGGCCATCGCTGGTGATCTTGAGCATATTGTCCTGAGAGGGGTCCACCGTGCCGCTGTGTACCAGGGAAGCGCGCTCGGAGAGCGCCTTCACCATTTCCTGCTGCTGCTCGGTGGGCTGGGCCACGATGTTGTGGTATTCTACCTCCGGGGTGGGCAGATGAAGCTGATCGGCGGTTTTAATGTCCGCCACCTCTTTGAACAGGTTCATCAGCTCCGGGAGATTGAAAAACTTGGAGAAGCGGGTGCGCGCCCGGTAGCCGGTGCCTTCCGGTGCCAGCTCCAGCGCCGTCGTCGTTTCACCAAAGCGCGACGCCCAGCAGTCAAAGTGGGTCATACTCAGTTCCTGCAAGCGGTCATACTGGAGATACCGCTGCATGGTGTAAAGCTCGGTCATGGAGTTGCTGACCGGGGTGCCGGTGGCAAAGATAACCCCTCGGCTGCCGGTGATCTCGTCCATGTAGCGGCACTTGGCGAACATATCGCTGGACTTTTGGGCATCGCTGGTGGAGAGGCCCGCCACATTCCTCATTTTTGTGTAAAGGAACAAATTTTTGTAGTTATGAGCTTCATCGACAAATAACCTGTCCACGCCAAGCTGCTCAAAAGTCACCACATCGTCCTTGCGGCTCTCGGCCTGGAGCTTTTCCAGTCTGGCCTCCAGGGATTTGCGGGTCCGTTCCAGCTGCTTGACCGTGAAACGCTCACCGCCGCTGGCCTGTACCTCGGCAATACCCTCGGTGATCTCGTCGATCTGCTCGTAGAGAAGCCGTTCCTGGCGCTCCCGGCTGATGGGGATTTTTTCAAACTGCGAATGTCCGATGATAACGGCATCGTAGTCTCCGGTGGCAATTCTGGCACAGAATTTTTTGCGGTTGTGGGTCTCAAAATCCTTGCGGGTCGTGACCAGGATTTTTGCAGAGGGATAAAGCCGCAGAAACTCCGATGCCCACTGTTCTGTCAGGTGGTTCGGCACCACAAAGAGGGACTTCTGGCATAGCCCCAGGCGCTTGGATTCCATCGCAGCGGCCACCATCTCAAAGGTTTTGCCAGCGCCTACCTCGTGTGCCAATAGTGTATTGCCGCCATACAGCACATGAGCAATAGCACCCAGCTGGTGATCCCGCAGGGTAATGGACGGGTTCATGCCGCCAAAGGTGATGTGGGACCCGTCGTATTCACGGGGCCGGGTGGAGTTCATTTCCTCGTTGTACTGGCGCACCAGGGTCTGGCGGCGCTCCGGGTCCCTCCAAATCCAATCACGGAAAGCGTCCCGGATAGCCTGCTGCTTTTGGGCGGCCAGAGTGGTCTCCTTGGCGTTCAGCACCCGGCGTTCCTTGCCGTCTGCGTCCTCCACGGTGTCGTAAATGCGGACATCCCGCAGATTCAGGCTGTCCTCCAGAATCTTGTAGGCGTTGGCACGGCTGGTTCCGTAAGTGGTGTAGGCCGCCACATTGTTTTCGGAGACAGAGCTTTTGCCCGTGATCTGCCACTCGGCGGTATAGGAGGTATAGTTGACCTGGATGGCGCGTTGAAGGTAGTTCGGGGTGTTGAAAGTCTCATACATGAACTGCTGGATGTACTTCTTGTCAATCCAGGTAGCGCCCAGGCGCACCTCGATCTCCGAAGCGTCCAGGTCTTTGGGCTGGGCGGCGGTCAGGGCCTCCACATTGATGGCAAAGGCCGGGTCCTGCTGTGCAGCTCGCTGTGCCTGACGGAGCTTGCGCCGAACATTGCCGGAAAGGTATTCGTCGGCGGTCACATAGGTGGGCCGTTCTCCCTCCGGCACAGGCCCAGGCAGACGGAAGATCACGCCTTGCAGCTCGGCGGCCAGCTCGTCACTGGTCTTGCCGGTGAGCTGTTCCATGTACTCCATGTCCACACGGGCCTTTTCCGCGATGGATACGGCCAGGGCTTCGCTGGCGGTGTCCACGGAAGTCACCGCCTCATGGGGCTTGATGGTCCGCTTGGTGAACATATCCGCCTTGCGCTCCAGCCTGCCGTCCTCGTCCACGATCTCCAGCGCGCAGAGCAGATAATAGCTGGAATCGTCGGCAAAGGCCAGCCGGTTCGCCCGGTCATTGATAAGGCCGTACTTGGCGGAAAAATCGTCATAGAGCCGGTTCAGCTCCACCTGTTTCTCACGAATGTCGCTGTCCGGTGTAGCTGCGTCCATTTGCAGGTCGATCAGTTCCTGGACACAATCCCGCAGCCTCACCATGCCTTTAATGCGGGCCTCGGCGGTGGCGTTGAGATCGGGGCGCACCATGCGGCTGTTCTCCCGGAAATACACAGCTCCATCCACCACGGTGTAGGAGTAGTTCTTCACATTAGGGTCGGCGGGGATGGATGTGTCGATGGCTTCGCCCTCGCCCAGCTCCGGCAGCTCGGCCTCCTGGTAGGTGCCGCGAATATACTTCACGGCATCGTGCAGCTGATCGGCCAGTTCCAGACCTTCGATGGGGTTCACGGTATAGTCCATGCCGTGAGCGGTGCTTTCCGGTTCCTGTCGGCCCAGCACCATTTCCGGGTGGTCCAGGAAATAGCGGTTGATGGCAAAGCCATCCTCGGTCTGGCCGGTCTGCGTCCATTCCGGCACAATGTCCAGCGGACGGTCCCGCTTTTGCAGGAAAATGATGTCCGATACGACCTCGGTCCCCGCATTGGCCTTGAACGCATTGTTGGGCAGACGGATGGCCCCCAGTAGCTCGGCGCGCTGGGCAAGATACCGGCGCACGGTGGAATCCTTGGCGTCCATCGTGTAGCGGCTGGTGACAAAGGCCACCACGCCGCCGGGACGCACCTGGTCCAGAGCCTTGGCGAAAAAGTAGTTGTGAATGCTGAAATTCAGCTTGTCGTAGGCTTTGTCCCGAACTTGATATTGGCCAAACGGAACATTGCCCACCGCCAGATCGTAGAAATCTCGCCTGTCGGTGGTCTCAAACCCTGCCACGGTGATGTCGGCCTTGGGGTAGAGCTGCTGGGCAATCCGCCCGCTGATGGAATCCAGCTCCACGCCGTACAGCTTGCTTCCGGCCATGTTCTCCGGCAGCATACCGAAAAAATTCCCCACGCCGCAGGACGGCTCCAGGATATTTCCGGTCTCAAACCCCATGCGGCCCACGGCTTCATAGATGGCGCGAATCACCGTGGGGCTGGTGTAGTGGGCATTGAGGGTGGACCCTCGGGCAGCGGCGTATTCCTCCGGGGTCAGCAGTTCCTTCAGCTGGGCATATTCCTTGCTCCAGCTTTCCTTTTCGGGGTCAAATGCGTCGGCAAGGCCGCCCCAGCCCACATACCGGGAGAGGACTTGCTGCTGCTCCGGCGTTGCCTGCCCGGTGGTTTCCTCCAGGTATTTCAGCAGCTTGATTGCCTCGACATTGGCCTGGAACTTGGCCTTGGGGCCGCCTTCGCCCAGGTGATCGTCAGTGATATGGAAATTCTCGGCGGTGCGGCGCAGATTGGCCTTGTATTCCTCATAAGAGGCTTTCTCGGCAGCTTTGACATTGGGGAAGGTCTGCCACTCGCCGTTTACCTGAATGGAAACGGGGTGTTCGTCCAGCACTTCATCCGGGGTTTTCTCCGGCTCGGTGACAGGTGTAGGAGGCTCCGGCTCATTGGTTCTCAGGGTCTGAACAACCACATCATAGGGCAGATGGTTCTTGTCGCCCGGATAGACAGCCACAGTCTCGGATTGGAAGGTCGGAGCTTCGGCAGCCGGTTCGGGGCGTTCCTGCCCAAAACCGTCCAGCTGACGGGCATACATCCCGCGCAGCAAAGGCGCAACCTCGCTCCACTGGAAGAACAGCATGGCCAGACGCTTTTCATCTGCATCCAGCACTTCCAGCTCAATACCTTCCGGCATCGTGCGGTAATCGGCGGTCTCGCCGGTCTCCAGCTCCATCGTTTCCACGATGTTGGGATAGGCCCGGCTCAGCCACAGGGCCACCTCCTGGTTGCTCTTGCCGTTGCGAAGAAGCTCGGAAAGCTCCGCCTTGTCCGCTTCACCAATCAGGCCATGGGCAAGCACATCCCGCAGGTCCTGGTCCACCGTATCCAGATTTGCAGGCAGGAACTCGGTATAGAAGTCATTGCGGTTATCCTCACGCAAAAGCTGCTCAAACCGTTCCCGGCTCTCAGCCCGGTAGATGGGATAGCTCATGCCGGTGGGCAGCAGCTGCACCGTGTCATCCCGCAGCTCCGTGATCCGGTGGGCGAGGTCATCCAGATAGACAATATCCCCCACATTGTATGGAGGGACTGTTGGATCATAAGAAGTCCGTTCCCGGACCGTGCCACGGGCCGCAGCATATTCTTCGTCTGACACAGGAACACGCGAATTGCCGGAGGAAGGCTGTTCCGGTTGGTCGGCTTGAGTGGTCTCCCTGGATATGGCCTCCACATCCCGCATGACCTGCTGAATAAAGGGGTCATTGTCCAGCTTTTCCGGGTCCACCACATGGCCGTCCACAATGCCACGCTGGGCCAGGGCCTCCCGGATGGCGATGGGGTCCACATCGTCCAGATTATCCTGTTCGACCTGGGTGTAGAAGCGATCCTCCTTGATGAGCTGGGCAATCCGGCGCTGTACCTTGGGCCAGGGCAGCGCCGTTCCTTCGGGGCTTTCCGGGCGGACCGCAAACGGAGTTTTTCCGTCGCTGCCATCAAACTCATGGGCCAGCCATACAGCGGTGTCTTTCTCCCGTGCATGGTCTTTCATGTAGCGGACAACGGCGTGTTTGCTTTCAATTTTACCGTTCCAGTCCTGGATTGCCCTGTCGATGTCATTGTCCGAGAGAGGACGCAGCAGCTCATGGAGCTTGGGATAGGTCTCGTCTATGACTTCCCGATGAAGGCGCTGCCGGAACTCCGGGGTGTCAGAATAGAGGCGAAGCAGCCCCATATTACCGGACCCCAGAACAGCACGGCGAATAGCGGCGTTGCCCTCGATCACGGCGTTCTCGTAGTCACTGTGACCGCAGGCGTTCCGGTATCTGATGTCCTGGGTAACAGCCTCCAGCACGATGGGCTTGTATTGCTCATGCAGCTCCCGGAGGGTGGCGGCTTGGATGGCTTCTTCGTCCCGGAACGCCCGGAACCCATCAGCACCATACTCCGCTTCATGGGCGTTGATGTCCTGTTCGGCCTCGTGGTCGATAGAGAGGACGGAATACTCCCGGCGCTGGGTGCTGCCCTCCAGGGTGGCGGAGACCGTCACATCATGCTTGGCCCGGAGCTGTTCCAGGTACTGCTCCAGCCGGTTTGCCGGGAACCCGCACATTTCCACACGGCCACCGCCAGGGATAGCACGGGAGACCAGTTGCAACCCCAGCTCCGGCGCGGCTTCTTTGGCGTCCTCGCCATAAATCTCGAAGAAATCGCCCATTTGATACAGGACCATATCATCCGGGTGTCGCTCCTTGACGCCGTTGTATTCCCACACAGCCGGGTCCGGCTGCGGCTGTTCTTGGGCAAAAGAAAAAGCAGAGGATGTTTTCACATTCTCTGCTTCATCTATTCTTTGGATTTGTTCAGCTTCGGAGAGGAACAGGTTTAGGGTTAGCTGTTGATAAGCTCCGCCATCAGAATCTCCTCGGCCTGTGCTTTGCAGGTGTTCATCAGGCCCACCCAGCGCATCGGGTCGCTGGCTTTCAGCTGCTCCGTCGCGCCCGCGTCTTTCGCCAGCTGGGGCATCATCTGCTCCAGACGGCTGTTCGCCGTCTCGTCGATCTCCAGCAGGTGCGGGTACAGCTTCTCGGTCAGCAGCAACTGATTGTAGATCAGGGGTCGGTGGTCCTTCAGGTACGCTTTCCGCATCCTGCCGTACTTGCCCAAGGGCTTCTCCGGCTGTTCGGTCAGCTTCAGGTCGGGAATCAGGTAATCGCCGATCCTCGTGTAAGTCAGGTTGTTCTCCATGTGTAACACTCCTTTCCGCGAGTTGCTCACGCTCATAATGTTGGACGGTGACACCGATCTGCCGCAGCACCTGCTGGTTGATCTGGCTGACCGCCGCTCCCAACGCCCCAACCGTGGCCGGGGTATTGAAATCGAAAATCGGCATGAAGTCCTCATGCTGGAAATACTGGTCTGTATCCAGCCCGCAGCGGGACATCAGGGCGTAGGCGATGCTGACGGTGGCGGCGGACTTAAATTGGACTTCGATGTTGAGATCATCGTACTCCTCCAGGAACGAACCGTCAACGATGTAGCGGAAGTCCTGCTGATGCTCGTCCCAATACTCACTCGCCAGTTTTCCAGCCACATCAATGAGCTGCTGGGCAAGATTGTCACCGGCAACGCCGTAGTTGCGTTCAAGCATGGCCGACACAGGCCCAATGTGCTGTTCCTCCAGCTGCCACAGCCAGGGGGTACGGGAGTGTTCGCGGGTGCCGGTGTCGGAAATATCGAACACATAGCGCAGGCGGGGCTTGTCGCCGGAATCGTCCACCAGGGCAATACCCTTGGAGCCACGGCGCACATACCGCCCCATTTTTTCATTCCATAAATCATACTCGGCGCAGGCGGTGGCGTCCGGGCGTTGGGCATAAATCATCATCTGCTCATGGAACGGGTACTTATAAAGGCGGGCAGCCGTGGAAAGAAATGCTGTCCACTCCTTCCAGCTTCCCACCAACTGGGTCGATACCTGTTCGGCCATCTGCCGGTAAAATTCAGCTTTGGATGGCATGGTTGTTTTCCTCCTTTCGTTTTTGAGTAAAAACAAAGCAGGAAACCTTGAAAGATTTCCTGCTTCGTTTCCTGCTTATTGGCTATTATTCGGGTTTGTGTTTATGATTCAGTTTTCATTTGGTTAAATGCTTCCAATAGTTCAGCTTTGGCAGCATATCTGTCAAATATGCTCTGACTTGATCCGACGGCCAATTCTCGTTTGCCATGTGGTCCACACAGAAATTGATCAAATCGTCCATGTTGCTATATGTGAACTTTCCGTCAGAATAACACCACTTACAGTATTCTTCGTTAAAACTACCACTTGGCTCTTTGCTGATTGTAGAGTCATCAAGAGGCATACCACAACATTGGCAAATCAACTGCCTCGGAGAGCCTAAGAGGGTATTGATAGAAACATCAAAAAAAACTGATAGCAACTTCAGAGTTTCGGTATTCGGAATTGTTTCACCATTTTCCCACCGAGACACAGCTTGCCGGGTAACACAAACTTGTTCTGCAAGTTGATCTTGTGACAACCCTTTTCGGGTTCGCAGTTCAAGTATTACATCTTTTGTATCCACTTAAAATCACCACCTTCAAAAATATTATAGTACGGTGATTTTCCATCGGCAAGCAACCTGCTGTTGCTCTAAAAACATACCATAATACAAGATTAACAAATTGTGTTACTCGTCAAAGTCCGGGAACAGCTCCAGCTCGGCAAACTCGGCATCACTCATGGCCTGGAGCTTGCCCAGAGCGCTGTCCGTCAACTTCCGCAGCTCGGCTTCCTCCGGCGAAAGCTCGCCGCGCATCTCCGTCAGAGCGTCGATCAGCCCGGTGCGACTGCCGGTGTTATAGATGCAAAGAAGGTTCGTTTCCTCAAAGGTGAAGTTGTTCATATCAAAGCTCCCTTTCCGCGCTCTTTTTTTGCGCTGTCTTTTTTGGTTCCGTCTTAGGCTGGCTTTTCAGCTGCTCCATGACGGACTTTTTCTTTTCCCGGTCCTCCCGGTGGGCGGCGGCAGCCAAATCCATGAGGGAGATCGGCTGGCCGCTGCGGGCCTGCTGTTCCAACTGGGCCACTGTCGGCTCCTTGGGGCCGTTGTTGATGATCCCGTCGATCATGCCGTAATCATCTTCCACCGCCATTTCCGCGTTCTTCAGCGGATTGTCCGGCAGAAATCCGGGAATCTGCTCAAAGCCGAAGCTATCACAGTAATGACAGGATACCTTGCCATCCCGCTTGATGGCAACGATGTCGCTGACACTCATGGACGGGTGGCCGTAATCGGCGGGATGTTCGTTGTTGAAGCGGTAAAAGAGCTGTTCGGTGGTATCGCCTTTCAGATCAGAGGGCTGCAACGGGGCGGTATAAACCAGCTCATAGTTGTTCCGCTGTACTGTCTGCCCGATGGACTTGATCCATTCCAGGCCCTCGTAGCGGATGTCCCGCAGCTCGTCGGTGTGCTTCACCTGATAAATAGCGAAGCAGTCCCCCTTGTGGGAGAGAAACGCCTGCTCCCGTTCCTCCTGGTGGGCCATGCGGTCCTTGACCAGCTTATCAAACTCCGGGCTTTCCTCCCATTCCTCGCGGGATACAGCAAAGATGCCATCATGGGCGTCCAGATCGGCGGTGTCAAAGGCCATTTCAGGATTTTCACCCTCCTGGACGATATAAACGGTCAGGTCTCGCTCCATCAGCTCATAGGCCCGCTCTTTGGAGAGGGGCAGAAGGTCGCCGTCCAGGTAGCCACATTTCTCCAGATCATCCTGAGTCAGTGCCGGGTCCGGCATGGGATACTCGTCCAACGCCTGCTCCTGGGCATCCGGCAGCTGGGTGGCGACAGCTTCTGCGGTCTGCTGGTAGGCAGCCTCCTGCAAAGTCTCGATCATGGACAGCGGGGCATACTTGATGGACTTGCTGCCCATGCCCAGGTCCTCACAGATGTGGCCGATAGCTTCAGAACGCCCCATATTTGCTCCATCCAGCTGGCCGCCGTCCAGCTGCTTCATGGTTGCCACATCGTAGAGTGTGTAGTCCCAGCCGGTGTCGCAGGGCTGAACATGAAGATAGGTGGTATCATCCAGCACCAGCAGGGCCTCCCGGTACTCGGCGCTGGGCTGGGGACTTTCAGTATCGAAAGACAACGGAAATTCCTTATCGGAGTTCCAGTCAATATCCGCGCCCATCGCCATCGCTTCATCGGCCATCTTCACAAGGTTGGGGTCAGGTTCCGGCTCGTCCAGCTGTTCCGGTTCCAGCCCCGGCACAAGCTGATCCAGCCGCTCCATAAGCTCGGCTGCTTTTTGGGTAGTTTCATCTGGTTCGTCCTCGTTCACGATATTCTGGAGCCATTCGCGTACACCGCTGGCATCTCCGCTTCGGAGTGTGGCAGTCAGTTCATGCAGTGCGTCCTCACGGCTATCTGCATTGTTACGGTACTCATAAGGGTCATAATCGAAAGTGAACTGGTCGATGTCTGCTGCCAGCTGCTCGATAGGGTCCCGCTCAGGCTCCGGGGCGGCAGTCAGGTCAATGCCGCGCTCCTTGCAGATTTCCTTGTAGTTGCGCTCGATGTCGTTAATCAGCTCGCAGGAAGTCTTGTTGATGGTCTCCAGACTGGCCCGCAGCTCCTTCAGCTCCTTGTCCTTCGACCAGGAAGCGATGTAGCCAAAACTGTTCTCGCCGGTCTGGATGCCGAAATACTGGCAAACCGCATAAGAAATGCTCTCGGCCTCCACTTCCTCGGTGTTGCGGTTTTTGGCAGCCTGTTTCACCGCCGTCAGATCTTCCTCCACTTCCAACCGCCACTCAAACCGATTCTCGTCCACATAGCGCCAGCCTTCCTCGGCGGCGGCCTGTTCCGCCTCTGCTTCGGTGGCGAAGTCCAGACGGAAGTCATGCTTGGTGCCGCCCTCGCTCACCATCACGATCTTCCAGGTCGGCTCCGCTTCATACTTTTTGGGGTCGTGGAGCTTGCTGTGCGCGGTCTCATGGACAGCGGCGGAAACGGTCTGCACCTCGCTCATGCCTTCCCGGATTGCGATCCGCTGCTGGTCAGAGGAGAAATAGCCGTCCATGTTCTCGGCCATCGGCTCAAACTCGATGGGAACAGGAGCCGAGCGGCGCAGAGCTTCCATGAAAGCCTCATAGTGCGGCACCGTCCCGGACAGGCTGGAGGCCAGCTCCGGCAGGGGCTTGCCGTCCGTCTGGCTCACATCGAACACCTTGACCGGGCGGAACATGGGGATTTCGATTTCCTTTTCCTCCATGACCGCCTTGCCATCCGCATCCAGAATAGGAGCCTGGGTATCCGGGTCGCGCTTCATTTCCTCGATTTTCTTTTTGTAGGGCGTGGGGGCGATGATGGTAATGCCATGCTCGCCCTTTTTCACATGGCGTTCAAACTGGTTTTTCCACTTGTTGAATCCGGCCACCAGGGTGGCGTCCGGGCGCTGCATATAGATGAGCATGGTGTTGTTGACGGAGTAGCGGTGGAACTTGGACATGACGGACAGGTAGCGCATATACTTCTCGCTCTCAAACAGCTCCTTGATACCCTGTTCAATGCCCGCCGTGATTTCCTGCAACCGCTCCCGGTTGGTGGGCTTATCAGCCATGATTTTCACTCTCCTTTCCAAATTGGCGATTTCTGATTGATGTTCGGCAATCCACAGCTTTTGTTCTTCCGGGCCGTCCTCCAGGAAAAAATCCAGCAGATAGCCCACATAGTCCTTTTTCTGAATTGCCTCCATAAAACGGGGATGGGGATTTTCTTCCGGTGTTTTGGGGGAATAATCCGTTTCCCACTTTCTCAGCAGATGATAGTAGTCCGCCAGGACACGAAAGGCCTGGTCCCGATCTTCTCTGAACTTCTGTGCCTCGGTTTTCTGCCGGACATAGCGCCTCCGGGGAGGGGCCTGACCGTCATAGGCCAGGCCAAAATCCTGGGCCAGCTTTTTGGCGGCCTCCTTGGGGGACAGATTGTAGAGCCTCGCTGTAAAGTCGATCACATCACCGGTGGCACCGCAGCCGAAGCAGTAGAAGTATTCCTCGTTCAGCTTCATGCTGGGATTCTTGTCATCGTGGAACGGGCAGCAGGCCATGCCGCTCCGATTGACCTCGATCCCGTACATCTGCGCCGCTTCCCGGACGGTGACGGACTGCTTGACGGCCTCAAAGACGCTCTCTGCCATGCTTACTCGCTGCCCTTCTTGGGGGTAGGCGGCCTGTACCCGGCAGCCTTGGCCCGTTCACTGGCCGCCTTGCGGCGCTGGTTGCTGTACGGCTCCCGGACGGACACGCAGCGTTTGGGAACCGTGAAGGTCTGCCGGTCCTTTTTCACGATCTGATCCGGGTATTTCTCCGCCAGCCGCCGCAGCTTCTCCAGCAGCCGGGGGTCATGGGTATAGACCTCGGCGGCGGCCTCAGCCTGGTTGTAGAGGATGATGGTTTCCTGTTCATAGAGGGAGAGCTTCATCGTTTGCCGCCTTTCTGCCGGTCAAACGCCAGCTTGAAATTGGCGTACTTCCCATCGTCCTCCAGCACCACGGTGGCGTCGTAGGTCTTGCCGGTTTTCTCGGAATACAGGCCGGTCACATGGGCGCGGCCATCCTTGAGCAGCGCCGTCACGACGGCCTTGGTGGGCTGCTTGCGCTTCAGCTCCCACCACTTGTTGTTTTTCCAGATAGCAAATTTGCAGCCCTCGTTCTGGCAGAAGAACCCCTTTTGCAGCTCCGCCACATTGCCGCCGCAGCGGGGGCATTTGCCCACCACTTCGCGGGGCGGCGTGAACAGGTACTCGGTCCCCTTGATGACCTGATAGGTCCTCACCAGCTCCTGGAGCATGGCGCTGATCCCAGCCATGAAATCCTCCGGGGCCAGCTCGCCACGCTCGATTTCGCCCAGCCGGTACTCCCACTCAGCAGTCAGAAGGGGCGATTGCAGCTGCTCCGGCAACACGGTGATAAGGGATACCGCATCATGGGAGGGCATGAGCTGAACGGTTTTCTTGCTCTTTTTGCGCTCCAGAAAGCCGGTGGAAACCAGCTTTTCCAGAATCCCGGCGCGGGTGGCCGGAGTTCCCAGACCCTTGCGTTCGGCATCGTCCGGCATATCGTCCTTCCCGGCAGTCTCCATTGCGGAAAGCAGCGTATCTTCGGTGAAGTGTTTGGGCGGGGTGGTCTTGCCCTCCTTGACGGCAGCACCAGAAAGGGGCAGCGTCTGACCTTCAGACAGCTCCGGTAGCGCCTTGTCCACGGTTTCTTTGTCCTGCTCCACATTCTTCAGCTCGGCGCGATAGGCAGCATCCAGCGCCCGCCAGCCGTAATTTTTCACTGTGCGGCCCTTGGCGGTAAACTCCGTTCCGGCGCACTCGACAACAACGGCGGTTTCCGCAAAGGTATAGGGCTGGGCCACGGCGCACAGCAGCCGCAGAGCCACCAGCTCCAGCACCGCCTTTTCGCCCACCGGCAGGCCGGACAGATCCGCACCCTGGAGGTTGCGGGTAGGGATCACCGCATGATGGTCGGTTACTTTCTTGTCGTTGATGACCGCACCGGCATCGCAGGAAATGGCGATCCCTTTCCGAAACGGCATGGCCTTGGCAACCAGATTGACCAGCACAGGCAGGCTTTCAGCCATATCGCTCGTCAGATAGCGGCTGTCTGTTCGGGGGTAGGTGCAGAGCTTCTTTTCGTACAGATTTTGGAGGTAGTCCAGGGTTTGCTGGGCGGTAAATCCCAGCAGTCGGTTGGCATCTCTCTGGAGCGTGGTCAGGTCATAGAGGGCGGGCGCTTTCTCGGATTTTTCCTTACGCTCCACCTTTTTCACCGTCACAGCCGCACCCTGACAGGCAGTTTTCAGCTGCTCGGCAGCGGCCTTGTCCGCCATGCGCTCCCCGGAAACGGTGAAACCGGGCAGTTCCAGCGTGACCGTGTAGAACGGCACCGGCTTGAAGGTGTCAATCTCGGCCTCCCGCTGAACGATGAGGGCCAGCGTCGGGGACATGACGCGCCCGATGTTGAGGGTTCGGTGATACAGCACGGAAAACAGCCGGGTGGCATTGATACCCACCAGCCAATCCGCCTTGGCGCGGCAGAGGGCCGCATCTCGCAGACCATCATAGTCCGTACCGGGGCGCAGGTTCGCAAAGCCCTCTCGGATGGCGGAATCCTCCATCGAGGAAATCCAAAGCCGCTTCATAGGCTTCTGGCAGCCCGCCAGCTCGTAGACGCTGCGGAAGATCAGCTCACCTTCGCGTCCGGCGTCGCAGGCGTTCACCACCTCGGTCACATCCGGGGCGTTCATCAGCTGTTTCAGCACATCAAACTGTTTCTTCTTGTCCTTGCTCACCACCATCTGCCAGGGTTCCGGCAGAATGGGCAGATCGTCATAGCGCCACTTGGCGTAGTCCGGGTTATAAGCGTCGGCGTCGGCCAGACCAGCCAGATGGCCCACACACCAGCTCACTCGCCAGCCGCTGCCCTCCAGATAGCCGTCCTTGCGGGCGGTGGCCCCGATCACGGCGGCCAGACTTTGGGCAACGGACGGTTTCTCAGCGATCACCAGCTTCATTGTTTTTCTTCCTCCTTTCCCGCAGCCATGCGGTCAGCTGCCGGTGGCAGAATCCCACGCAGGGCTGACCGTCACGGTAATTTCCGCAGCCATAACAGGGGTGGCCGGGAGATAAAGAAGGAGGACGGGAAGTTTCCTTCTCGCCCTCCGGCCTGCGTGTCATCATGCGTTCATAGGGGCTGTCGGTGAAGCGGGTCAAACCGTCTTGTCCTCGCTTTCCTCGTCGCCGCCCCCGTCAGCGTCCAGCTCGTCAGATTCCTCGGTCTCCCAGGAGTCCTCGTCCTCCTGGTCGGTATCATCCTCGCCGTAGTCATAATCGTCCAAATTGTCGTTTCCCTTGGTCTTGGGTTTGTTTTTCACCAGCTTAAAGTAGGCAAAAGCGCCACCGCCGCCCAGCAAGGCCAGCACCACCAAAAGAATGGCCGGATTCAGTCCGGCAGGTTTCTGCGCCGGTTCTTCCGGCTCTGGGGTTTCCTCCGGGGTCTCCGGTTCCGGCTCTTTTCCCGTACAGCCGCTCATATTGGTGGCGCACACCGGGCAGGCCGTATTCACCGCACCGGCCACACATTTCTCCGTACAGGTACAGGTGGCGGGCTGCTCCTGGGTAGTCTGACCGTCCTCCATCAGCGCCATCAGATCGGCCTCGTCCACCTGGTTCAAGAAGTGGACAGCGGTTTCCTTGTCCTCGTTGGCCCGGTCAATGAGGATGTAGAAATAGTTGCCCGCCTTGGTGGTGACGGTGATGAGCTGCTTGTTGCCGCCAAAATCATCCACCAGGGCGGCGTTGCCCTCCGGGGTCAGGGCCGGACTGTCCTCGGTTTCCTCCACCACCACATTGGTGTCGTTTGTGGCGTCCTCCGCCGGGGGCTGGTCCGTCCCCTGGGCAAAGGCAGTCACCGAAAGGCCCATCATCAGCACCAAGGCGGCGCAGAGGGCCGAAAAGGTCTTGAAAATTCTCTTATTCTTCATGGTCGGTGTCCTCCTGTTCGTTGTAGTTGGCGGAGGCAGCGGCCATGCCAGGGACCGTACCGCCGGAGAGCATGGCGTTCAGCTGCTCCGGGGTCAACCGCAGGGCGCGCACCATCTGGACGATCTCCAGGTTCTCCGCCTCGGTTTTCTGCGCCTCCAGGGTTTTCAGCTTATCCTGGTACTCCGCGATCTTCTCGCGGACCTTGGCAATCTCCTGGTCAATGCGCTGGATTTTGTTCTTAGCCATTTCAATCACTCCTTATTACAATAAATTTGGACAGGGAAGCCGGGCAGCCAGTCCGGTTTCCCTTCCATCTCGTGCCTAAGCTACAAT
>CABIYL020000029.1:0-26733 GCA_902362925.2 Clostridiales bacterium
TTAAGAGAACTTCTTGTCCTCTTCTGGTGCTTCGTGTTTCTTCACGTTGTTTAATTTACAAGGTGCACGCCCTACCTCAGCGGCAGGAACTCATTCAGTATATCATACTGTTTTGTTGCTGTCAAGTACTTTTTTCAAACTTTTTTCGGAGCTTTTCAGTTCCAAAAGTTCAAATCCAGAACTCTCATCCAGCCGCTCGCCGCTCTCGCAGCGAACTTTTATATGATACCACATCTTGCTTCACTTGTCAAGCACTTTTTTCATTTTGTCGTCAGCCGTCAGGCGCGTTCAAAACGATGTACTTGTCAGCTTGGCCACTCTCTCGCGAGAGCTTGACTATGTTACCACCGTTTTCCTCTCCTGTCAACACATTTTTTCATTTTTCCTCATTTTTATTTTTCCGACGGCTTTTTCTCCTCCCAGCGCCGGATATCCGTGCGATAGTATGCCCCTTTCCCGGAGGTGGTATACCACATCCGCAGACTTCTTTCGTCCGCCTGAAGTATGACCTCCAGACTGTCCGGATATACCGTCACCCGGGCCACTGTCTCCCTCAGAATATCCTCCCACAGTTCTGCGCTTACCTCAGGGATAGAGAGCGGTTCCGCTTTCGCTTCTGCCTCTGCGGCTTCTGTCTCCTGGCTGCACTGCGCCCGTACCGCCTCCAGTTCCTTGGCGGTAATGACGCCGTCCAGATACCCCTCCAGTGCACGGCGCAGCCGGTGCTCCGCATCCCTCCTTCTCCTCTGTTCCATGGGCGCCGCTCTCCTGCCGCTCCGCATCCGCTCTATTCTTCCCGCCAGTTCTTCCAGTTCGTGCACGACGTCCGTCCCCAGACGCTCCAGCGCAAACTGCCCACAGGCAAAGAGGGTCTTGTCGTTGACCATCCCCATGCCGCAGCTGTCCCGACACCCCCAGCTCTTATATATCGTACCATCCTTCCGGCGGCTGGTACGTGGAACATAGGGCGCTCCGCAGCCGCCGCACCACACCCGCCCCGAGGACCAGTAGCGTGCGGAATGCCGCTCTCCACTCTGCCGTGCAGCACGCCTCCGGGCCAGTTCCAGCTGAACCCCCTCCCAGGTCTCCCGGTCCACAATGGCCTGGTGGTGGTCCCGCAGGCAGATCTGCTCCTCCTCCCCCCGGTTCTCTATCTTCCGGTGGGTGAGATAGTCCACTGTAACGTATTTTTTCTGGAGCAGATCTCCTGCGTACTTCTCGTTGCGGAGAATACGGAGAATGGTGTTCTCCGACCACCGCTCCGCCCTCGGCGGCACAATCCCCGCCTGGTCCAGCTCCCGTGCAATGACATGGGCGCCCTTTCCCTCCGCCAGATACTTATCATAGATGAGTCTGACCACCTCAGCTTCCGCCGGACGGATGGTAAGGGCTCCACCTCTGGTTTCAAAGCCGTAGATGGAGTCGCTGCCAAAGACCACCCCCGCCTCCATCCTGCGGCGCTGGCCCCACTTCACCCGCTGGGAGGTCTTGCGGGACTCCTCCTGTGCCATGCTGGCCATGATGGTCAGGCGCAGCTCCCCGTCGTTGTCCCGGGTGTCGATGCTGTCGCTGAGGAACACCACCCCAACCCCCAGCTCCTTCAGCCTGCGGGTATAGGCCAGGGTGTCCACCGTATTTCTGGCAAAACGGGACACCTCCTTGGTCAGAATCAGGCCGAACTTTCCCTCCGCCGCATCCTCCATCATCTGCTGAAAGGCCGCACGGCGTCGGATGCTTGTGCCCGACAGGCCCTCGTCGGCGTACACCTGGGCCAGCCGCCACCCTGGGTGTCCATTGATATAAGTATGAAAGTACTCCCGCTGGCTGCGCAGGGAGTTGGCCTGGTCCGTCCGGTCGGTGGACACCCGGCAGTAGGCCGCCACCAGCAGCGCTCCCCTGTCCGTCACAGTCTCCCCTCCCCCAGCAGCTTCTCAGCCTCCAATCTAGTGATGACCCCTTTTTTATATAGGTGGCGCACAATCCCTCGGCGCACCAGCCGTTTCAGCTCCGGCTCCATGCCTTCCCGCTCGCTCACAGCCAGCCCTCCTTTTCCTTTCAGAAGAGCATATGCCGCCGTCCGGAGGGAAAGCACCCTTCCGTTGTAAAATACCCCATGCGGCAGGTACCGCATTGGCTACGGCCAATTCCTCACGCCGGAAATAATCCCGGAGCACCAGTCCCCGCTCTTCCGCCAGTGCCGCCGCCTCACGGGACACCCGTCCGCCGCAGATCATCTGCCCGGAGCGGAGGGAATCCAGCACCTGGGCCAGACTGTGCCGTCCGGCAGAGAGCGGCGCGTTCAGTGTCCCCGTCTCCCCCTCCACCGGCAGCGGGAGAATCATGCAGTCGGCCAGAGCCGCCTCCCGCAGTACAGCTTCCTCCTTCACATGCTCCGCTCTCTCCCCCTGCTCCAGGGCAAAGGTGTGGACGCTGTGCCCGTCGGCGGCCAGCAGTCCGGCCAGCCTGACCTGGCGCATATCCCCGCCAATCACCCAGAAATTCAGTTGTTCTCTCATGGATCGTTCCTCCATTCACCGCGACTACTTTATCTTATTCTCTCCCCCGGAAAGCGTGCGGAAAAAGCGGCGCTCCGGATGGACCGGAGCGCCGCTCTTATGCCGTTGCTATTCTGTTTCAGTTCTTCTCGGCCGCACGGGGCAGCTTCACGGTGAAGGTGCTGCCCTGGCCCAGGGTGCTCTCCAGGGTGACAGTGCCGCCGTAGAGCTGGATGATGTGCTTGACGATGGCCAGGCCCAGGCCGGTGCCGCCGTTCTTCCGGGCACGGCCCTTGTCCACCCGGAAGAACCGCTCAAAGACCCGCTTCCGGGCATCCTCGGGGATGCCGATGCCGGTGTCGGACACCACGGTGGTAACCCAGGCGCTGTCGGCGGACACGTTCACGTTGACACTGCCGCCCTTCACGTTGTACTTCACGCCGTTTTCCATCAGGTTGAGGAGCAGCTCCTTCAGCCGGCTGACCGGGATGGCCGCCATGGCGTTCTGTCCGGTGACGTTCAGGGTGACCCCCGCCTCCTTGGCGGCGGGCTCCAGCAGGGTCTGGGTCTCACGGGCAGCGGTGAGCACGTCGCTGGCCTCCTCGCACTGGTCGATGGCCACCGACTCCAGCTCGGAGATGCGGAGAATGTCGTTGATGAGCTCAATGAGCCGGTCCACCTCCACGCCGATCATGGTGAGGAAGCGCTTGCGGTCCTCCTCGCTCTTGACCATGCCAGAGGAGAGCATGTCGGTAAAGCCCTTGATGCTGGTCAGGGGGGTCTTGAGCTCATGGGACACGTTGGCGGTGAATTCGCTGCGGATACCCTCGGCCCGCTTGAGCTCGGTCACATCGGAGATGAGGATGGAGGCGCCCACGGTCTCCCCCTCGTACTGCCGGCCGGTGACCGGGGAGAGGAACATGCGCAGGCTCTTGCCGTCAAAGGCCGGGTCGTCCAGGTCCAGCACCACGGGGGTTTTCTCGGTGCGGACGGTCTTGAGGGCCTCACGCAGACGGCGGGAACGGGTGAGCAGCAGGATGCCGCTGCCGTCGGAGTCGTCGCTCAGGCCGAAGAGGCGGCGTGCGGAACGGTTCAAGGTGAGGACATGCCCCTCCTCATCCAGCAGGATGAGGCCCTCGTCCATGCACTCCAGGATCAGGCTGACCTTGTCCCGCTCGGCCCGAATCTCGTCGATGTAGGTGCTCAGGCGGTCCAGCAGCTTGTCGATGTAACGCAGCAGGGGCCGGACCTCGTCATCCGCCTCATAGGCGGCAAGGGCCGCCTTGTCCTCCGCCTCGCCGTCCAGGACGCCCTGGAGTGCCTCGCCCACCACATTGAGGGGCTTGAGCACCATGCGGGCCATGCGGCTGGCCAGAATGAGAGCCAGCACCAGGGCCACCAGGGCCGCCACCACAAAGCCGCCGGCGCTGTCCCACACCAAGCCGTCGATGGAGGAGACGGGCATGGAGGCACGGCCCACCATGCCGTCGGCAAAGCGCTTGGCTTCATAGAGCATGGTGGTGCCCACCGTGTCGGAGGAGCGGAGAGACTCGCCCCAGCCGGTGGCAACCGACTGCTTGAACTCCTCCCGGTCGGCATGGTTCTCCATGGTGGCCGGATCGGCCTCGGTGTCGGCCACCACGGTGCCGTCGGCATCAATGATGGTCAGGCGCTTCTCCGGCGCAGCCTGGTTGAACTGCTCGGTCAGTCCCTCCGGGTCGGTGATGGCGCTCTGGGCGTCCATGATAATCAGCAGCTCGTGAAGCGTCTGCCGGGCCGCGCTCATCTCCCGCTCCCGCAGCACCCAGATGCCCACGACGCTGGATACCAGAAGCGCCGCCAGAACGGTGAGAAGCGTGGCGCAGATCAGTCGTTTTTTCATCAAAATTCCCCCTGTATTCAGAGAACCGGGCGGCATCCGGGGTATCTCCCCGGCACCACCCGGCCGCCGTTCAGTTCATCTTGTATCCCACGCCGCGGACGGTAGTGATGTACTCCTCCCCCAGCTTCTGCCGGAGGGTCTTGACGTGCATATCCACCGTGCGGGTCTCGCCGGTGTAGTCGTAATCCCAGACGGACTGGAGGATCTCGTCTCGGGTGAGGGCCACGCCCCGGTGGGTGGCCAGCAGGCGGAGCAGCTCAAACTCCTTGAAGGTCAGGTCCACCTGCTCTCCGCCCCTGCGCACCACACGGGCGGCCGGATCGATCTCCAGGTCGCCGCAGCGGATGAGGCGATTGTCCTCCTCCCGGCGGGTGCGGCGGAGCACCGCCTTCACCCGGGCCTGGAGCTCCATAATGCCGAAGGGCTTGACCACATAGTCGTCCGCTCCGGCCTCCAGGCCGTTGACCCGGTCCATCTCGGCGGTGCGGGCGGTGAGGAGAATCACAGGCACGCTCTCCCGGTCCCGGTCTGCCCGGAGACGGCGGAGGATCTCCAGTCCGTCCATGCCGGGGAGCATGATGTCCAGGATGCACAGCACAGGGCAGTCCTGTCCCTGCTCCCCCTCGAACATGGCCTCGCCGGACTCATAGGCCCGGACCGTGTACCCCACGGACTGAAAATAGTAGCGGAGCATCTCACGGATACTCTCGTCGTCCTCAACCACCAGAATCACCTGGGACATGGAATCACCCCACACAAAATTTGCCGGTTTCTCAGCCGGCCAGCTCGCCGGTCACGCAGTAGATGGCCCACTGGGCGATGTTGACCGCGTGGTCCGCGATCCGCTCCAGATACTTGGCGATGATAATCAGGTCGATGGCCTGGTCGGCCTCGCCCCGGTTGTTTACAATCAGCTCCACCAGCTCGTGCTTGACGGCCTGGAAGAGGCGGTCCACCTCGTCGTCCAGGTCCACCACCTCACGGGCGGAGGAGGTGTCACGGTTGGCGTAGGCGAAGATGGAGCGCTTGACCATGATGCCGGCCTTCTGGCTCATGGTTCGGATATCCTTCATGGCCTGGCTGCTGCCGGGATTGCCCAGCAGGCCGGACAGCTCGGCGATGTTGGCGCACTGGTCGCCGATGCGCTGCAGGTCGGTGACCATCTTCAGGGCGGCGGAGATGGTGCGCAGGTCCCGGGCCACGGGCTGCTGCTGAAGGAGCAGACGCAGGCAGCGGTTCTCAATGTCCCGCTCCATCTGGTCCATATGCTTGGTCATCTCCACGGCGCCCTTGGCGGCGTCGTGGTCGGCGGAGGTGAGGGACTGGGTCACCGCGTCAATGACGTCCTCCGCCGCGGCGGCCATGTCGATCATCTCGGCGTTGAGCTCCTGGAGCTCCGCGTCAAAGGTCTTTCTCATTTTATCCGAACCTCCCGGTGATGTAGTCCTCGGTCCGCTTGTCTCTGGGCATGGAGAAGAGCTGGGTGGTGTCGCCGAACTCGATAAGCTCGCCCATCAGGAAGAAGGCGCACTTGTCCGAGACACGGGTGGCCTGCTGCATGTTGTGGGTGACGATGACGATGGTGTAGTCCTTCTTCAGGTCCCCGATCAGGTCCTCAATCTTGGAGGTGGAGATGGGGTCCAGGGCGGAGGTGGCCTCGTCCATCAGCAGGATGTCGGGCTCCACGGCCAGGGCACGGGCGATGCAGATACGCTGCTGCTGGCCGCCGGACAGGGAGAGAGCGGACTTCTTCAGCCGGTCCTTCACCTCGTCCCAGATGGCCGCGCCACGGAGGGACTTCTCCACAATGTCGTCCAGCTTGCTCTTGCTGCGGATTCCGTGGGTACGGGGACCGTAGGCGATGTTGTCGTAGATGCTCATGGGGAAGGGATTGGGCTTCTGGAACACCATGCCGATCTGCTTGCGCAGCCAGGTCACGTCCACGCCGGGATCGTAGATCTCCTGGTCCCGGTACTTGATGCTGCCGGTGATCTTAATGTTGGGCACCAGGTCGTTCATCCGGTCCAGGGTCTTGAGGAAGGTGGACTTGCCGCAGCCGGAGGGGCCGATGAGGGCGGTGACCTGACGCTCGGGAATGTCCATATTCACACCCTTGAGGGCGTGGTTTTCTCCGTACCACAGGTTCAGGTCCCGGGCGGAGAGGATAGTCGTTTCATCCATAAGGCTCGCTCCTTACTTTTTTCTCAGCTTGCTGCCCACCAGCTTGGCCGCCAGGTTGATGATCAGGGTCAGGATCATCAGGATGGCCGCGATGGCGAAGGCCACGTCGATCTCGCCCCGCTCCATGGCGTACATGTAGAGGGACACGGTGAGGGTTGCGCCGCTGCTGCCCATGGCATCAAAGAAGCCGTTGATGGTCAGGCCCATGCCGGCGGTGAAGAGCAGGGCCGCAGACTCGCCCACCACACGGCCGATGGCCAGGATGCAGCCGGTGACGATGCCGTCCACCGAGGAGGGCAGGACGATGGTGCGGATCATGTGCCACTTGCCGGCACCCAAGCCCAGGGCGCCCTCACGGTAGGACTGGGGCACGGTCTTCAGGCTCTCCTGGGTGGTGCGGATGATGGTGGGCAATGTCATGACCACCAGGGTCAGGCCGCCCGCCAGCAGAGAGGTGCCCAGGGAGCAGAACTGCACGAAGAAGAGCATGCCCACCAGGCCGTAGATGATGGAGGGGATGCCGGTGAGGGTCTCGGTGGCGAACTCAATGGCGGAGACCAGCTTCCGGTTGCGGGCGTACTCGGTCAGGTACACGGCAGCGCCCACGCCCAGGGGCAGGACGATGATCAGCGTGATGAGAATGATATAGAGCGTGTTGAGAATGTTGGGGAGGATGCCGATGGTGCCCTTGATGTGGCTGGGCTTGGTGGAGAGGAGCTGCCAGGTCACGTTGGGCAGGCCCCGGACAAAGATATATCCGATGATGACCACCAGCAGCGCGCAGGTGAGGAAGGCGCACAGGTACAGCAGGAACCGCAGGCTCTTGTCGTAGATCCGCCGCCGTCCGGAAAGGCGTTTCATTTCCATTTAGTATATCATCCCTTCAGGAAAATTCATAGCGGGAAGCGCGTACTTCAGTCCTTGTTCTTTTTCTTGAGCAGGCCGTTGAGCACCACGTTGATGAGCATGATGAACACAAAGAGCACCAGGGCGATGGAGAACAGGGCCTGACGCTGGAGGGAACCAACGGCGGCGTAGGACATCTCGCTGGCCACGGCGGTGGTGAGGAAGCGGACGGACTTGAAGAGACCGGGCATGTTGGCCACGTTGCCGGCCACCATCATGATGGCCATGGCCTCACCGATGGCACGGCCGATGCCCAGCACCACCGAGGCGGCGATGCCGCTGGAGGCAGCGGGCACGCTGACCCGGAACACAGTCTCGATGTGGGTAGCGCCCAGGGCCAGGGAGGCCTCCTCGTACTCACGGGGCACCGCGTTGAGGGCGGTCTCGGAGACGCTGATGATGGAGGGGAGAATCATGACGGCCAGCACGATGATGGCGGCGAACAGGCTGGCGCCGTCAGGCAGGTTGAAGGCCTCGCGCACGGCGGGGACCAGCACAATCATACCGATGAGGCCGTACACCACGGAGGGGATGCCTGCCAGCAGGTCCACAGCGGGACGGACGATGGCGGCTACCTTCTTGGGGGCCACCTTGGAGATGAAGATGGCGGTCATCAGGCCCACGGGCACGCCCAGCACCACAGCACCGGCGGTGCCGTAGATGGAGGTGAGGATAAAGGGCAGGATGCCGAACTGGGGGTCCTTGGCGGTGGAGGCCCAGGTCTGGCCGAAGAGGAAGTCCACCAGGCCGATCTCCATGATGGCGGGCAGACCGGAGACAATGAGGTAAATACTGATAAAGAGAACAAAGACGATGGCGACAATGCCGCAGAAGAAAAAGACGCCGTTCATCACCAGCTCCATGACCCGCAGGGGGCTACGCTGGCTGGTCTGGGGTCCCCGGCCCTTCTTCTCTCTGGCTTTTTCAGCTTTCCGGGGCCGGGACTCCTGGGCGTTGGAGATATGCAGCGTTTCATCCATAGTTGGAAAAGGCTCCTTTCGGGCGGACATTCAGTCAGCCTGAGACACCTCCGCAGGCTGTGCGGAGGTGTCTCAGGCCAACAATTCAGGGTTTTTAATCAGGCCAGGGGCACCGCGCCGGCACCGGTAATCAGGTCGGCGGCGTCAGCGGAGAGGGCGAAGTCCACAAACGCCTGGGCGGCGTCGGACAGCTCGCTGCTGCTGTTGAACACGAAGTTGAAGTTACGCTGCACCTTGTAGGTACCGTCCAGCACGGTCTCCTCGGAAGGAGCCACGTTCTCAACGGAGACAGCCTTCACACCGTCGCTGCCCTCAACAGCGGACAGGGAGGCGTAGCCGAAGGCGTTGGGGTTGCCGGCAACAGCCTGGATGACAGCGCCGGTGGAGGTCAGCTCCTGGGTGTAGACGCAGGTGTCCTCGGTGCCGGTGATGGACTCGAAGCCGTCGCGGGTGCCGGAGCCAGCCTCACGGCCGATGAGGACCACGGGGGCATCGCTGCCGCCAACCTCGCTCCAGTTGGTGATGGTGCCGTTGGCCAGGCCGGCAATCTGCTCCAGGCTCAGGTCAGCCACGGGGTTCTCGCTGTTGACAATGATGGCGATGCCGTCCAGGGCGAACACGGTGGCGGTCAGGCCCTGAGAGGTCTCCTCGTCCTTCAGGTCACGGCTGGCCAGACCCACATCGCAGGTACCCTCCAGAGCGGCGTTGATGCCGGTGCTGGAACCGGTGGGGTCATAGTTGACGGTCACATCGGGGTACATCTCCATAAAAGCCTCGGCCATGGCCAGGATGGGCTTCTCCACGGAGGTGGAGCCGTTCAGGTTCACGATGCCGGACAGCTCGGTGTTCTCGCTGGGCTCGGCGGAGGGCTGGGTGCTGACCTCAGTGCTGGCGGAGGGGGAGGTGCTGGGCTGGTCGCTGGGGGTGGTATCGCCGGTGCTGCTGCAGCCGGCCATCAGGCCCACACACATGGCCAGGGCGAGAAAGAGTGCAGAAATCTTTTTCATCTTGTTCAGTCTCCAATCGTCTTGTTCATTTCTTCATTTCGTGTTGTTCTTTCGAACATGGATTAGTATACTTGGCGTTTGTAAAGTTGTCCCACAGCAGTTTGTAAAGGCTGTGTAAAGTCGCTTTCTTTCTTTACATTACCCATTTTACATTGCAAATATAGGGTCCTTTTGTGTATATAAACCAATCGCATCCGAATAATTGATAATTTAACGACAAAGTTATTGCTTTTTCTCCCATCCTATGGTATAAAAGGATGCCGCCAAAACAGTAAGTGTTTTGGTATGAAATACATCCCCATATTTTATAAAGGAGAGAACATGGAATGATGAAGAAACTCAGCGCTCTGTTCCTGGCGCTGGCTCTTGTCTTCAGCCTGACCGCCTGCACCGGCGGTACGCCTGACGGCAGCGCCCAGCCCAGCGGTTCCGCTCCCGCGGCCGAGGGCAAGTTCACCCCCGGCACCTATGAGGGCGAGGCCACTGGCTTCGGCGGCACCATCAAGGTTGCCGTGACCCTGTCCGCCGACAAGATTGATACCGTGGAGGTCCTGGAGTCCACCGAGACCGACGCCATCGGCGAGGTGGCTCTGGAGAGCCTGCCCCAGGCCGTGGTGGACGCCCAGTCCAGCCAGATCGACACCGTCTCCGGCGCTACTGTCACCAGCACCGCTTTCATTGAGGCTGTCAACGCCGCTCTGACTGCCGCCGGTGTGGACCCCGCCGCTCTGACTCCCGTCTCCGGCGGCGCCGATGCCACCGTGGACGAGCAGACCCTGGAGGCTGACGTGGTGGTCGTGGGCGCCGGCGGCGCCGGTATGACCGCCGCCATCACTGCCGCTCAGGCCGGCAAGACCGTGGTCCTGCTGGAGAAGACCTCCATGGCGGGCGGCAACTCCGTCCGCGCCACCGGCGGTATGAACGCCGCCAAGACCGAGTGGCAGGACACCAACGAGTTCACCGAGGACGCCGGCGTGGAGAAGACCCTGTCCACCGCCGCCGAGACCTATCCTGAGCTCTCCGATCTGGTGGCCACCGTTCAGGAGCAGTACGACGCCTATAAGGCCAACCCCACCGGCTACTTTGACAGCGTGGAGCTGTTCATCCTGGACACCCTGGTGGGCGGCAAGAACCTGAACAACTACGACCTGGTGGAGACCCTTGCCTCCAACTCCGCTTCCGCCATCGAGTGGCTGTCCACCATCGGCGCTGACCTGCACAACGTCGGCTCCTTCGGCGGCGCCAGCGTCAAGCGCATCCACCGCCCCGTGGACGCCGAGGGCAAGACCATCTCCGTCGGCTCCTACCTCATCCCCATCCTCCAGAAGGCCTGCGAGGACAACGGCGTGCAGATCATCTTCAACGCCCCCGCCACTGAGATCCTGATGGCCGACGGCGCCGCCGTGGGCGTCAAGGCCGAGGGCTACACCGTCAACGCCAAGAGCGTGGTGCTGGCCACCGGCGGCTTCGGCGCCAACCTGGAGATGGTGGCCCAGCTCAAGCCCGAGCTGGACGGCTTCGTCACCACCAACGCCCCCGGCATCACCGGCGACGGCATCAAGATGGCCGAGGCCGTGGGCGCCGCCACCGTGGACATGGACCAGATCCAGATCCACCCCACTGTTGAGCAGAAGACCTCCGCCCTCATCACCGAGGGTCTCCGCGGCGACGGTGCTATCCTGGTCAACGCCGAAGGCCTGCGCTTCTGCGACGAGGTGGGCACCCGTGACGCCGTGTCCGCCGCTGAGCTGGCCCAGACCGGCGGCTATGCCTGGCTGGTCGTGGACCAGAAGATGGTGGATGCCTCCAGCGTCATCGCCGGTTACATCAAGGCCGGCTACACCGTCCAGGGCGACAGCTACGAGGCCCTGGCCGAGGCCATGGGCGTCCCCGCTGACGCTTTCGCCACCACCATGGAGACCTGGAACGCCGCTGTGGCCGCCGGCACTGACGCCGAGTTCGGCCGCACCAGCTTCGCCAATCCTCTGGACACCGCTCCCTACTATGCCATCAAGATCGCTCCCGGCGTGCACCACACCATGGGCGGCGTGCAGATCGACACCAGCGCCCAGGTGCTGGACACTGAGGGCAACGTGATCCCCGGCCTCTTCGCCGCCGGCGAGGTCACCGGTGGTATCCACGGCGCCAACCGTCTGGGCGGCAACGCTGTGGCCGACTTCATCGTCTTCGGCCGCATCTCCGGCCAGTCTGCCGCTGACTACGCCAAGTAATTTATCCCCGGAATATAACAAAAGGACGCCCCGAACCGTTGGTTCGGGGCGTCCTTTTTCGGTTCCCGCCTCTGCGGGGGCAGAACGTCATCTGGTCTCCTGTCCCAGCCTGCCGCTCATGACAAGCAGGATTCCGGCAGCGGCAATCATCAGCGCGATGAGTTCCATGGCCAGTCCTCCTTTCCTTCGCTCGCTTCGTTCTGCCTGTATGGTACCTCTACCATTTAAAGAAAGGGTTAAGAAAAGACCTGGTTCTTTTAAAGTTCTCTGGATTACAGCCCCAGCCAGGCCTTCATGTCCACCATATCCCGGGCCACATAGTCGCAGGGATAGGAGGCAAAGTCATCCGCAGGGGTAACGCCGGTGGTCACGGCGGCAAAATGGGTCCCGGCCCGCTGGGCAGTCCCGGCGTCCAGCACCGTGTCGCCGCAGTAGAGCACCTCATCCCCGGTCACGCCCAGGGTCTCCATGGCCCGGAGCAGTCCGGTGGGATCGGGCTTTGGGGCGTGGACCTGGTCGCCCGAAATGGTGAGGGCAAACATGTCCCGGATGTTCAGCGCCTCCAGCACCGCCTGAAGGGCTGAATCCCGCTTGGAGGTGATGATCCCCATGGGTATCCCTGCCTCCTTCAGGGCCTCCAGCAGCTCCCGGGCGCCGGGCAGCAGCTTGGTGGTCTTAGGCTGCATGGGGCGGCACTTCTCCTGGAACAGCCGGACAAACTCCTCCTGCCGCTCCGGGTCGCTGTCGCCGGTGAGCATGGTGTAGCCGTCCTTCAGCAGGTAGCCCACGGTGCTCCGCACAGCCGCCTCGGTGGGCTCGGGGAGTCCCATCTTCTCAAACGCATGGCGGAAGCCGGCCACAATGGACTCGGTGGCGTCCCCCAGGGTATAGTCAAAATCAAAGAGTACTGCCTTGAATTTCACGTGTCATACCGTCCTTACATTGTTTTTTCGTACTGCCTGCGGCCGGTGGTGCTGGGGATGCCCAGCTCATCCCGGTACTTGGCCACCGTGCGCCGGGAGATGGTGCAGCCCTGCTCCCCCATCAGCTGGCTCAGCTTCTGGTCGGAGTGGGGGTGTGCCTTGTCCTCCTCCTCGATGAGCTTGCGGAGCAGGATTTTGGCCGCCTCGGGGGAGGCCCCCTCCTCTCCGTCTCCGCTACCGCCCAGCCCCCGGGAGAAGAAATAGCTCAGGGGATACACGCCCATGGAGCACTGGAGGTATTTGTCCCGGATGGCCCGGCTGACGGTGGACTCGTGGACCTCCAGCCGCTGGGCCACGTCGGCCAGGGACATGGGGGAGAGATGCCCCGGTCCCTGTCGGAAAAAGGGCTCCTGAAGCGCCAGAATGCACTGTGCGCAGGAGAGCAGGGTGCTCCGCCGCTGCTCAATGCTCCGCACCACCCATTTGGCCTGCCTGACTTTATCTGTCAGATAGTCTTTGACCTCCTGGTCGTCGGTGTCCTTCATCAGCTGCTGGTAATAGCCGCTCATGTGGAGGCTGGGGAAGAAATAGTCGTTGGCCAGTACCTCGAAGTGGTCTGGGAAGCTGACCACGATGATATCCGGGTTGATGTAGGTGAGGTTCTCACGGGCGGCAAAGCCGGTACCCGGCTTGGGATTGAGGGTCTTGATGAGGGCGCATGCCTCCCGTACCTCCTCGGCGGAGGTCCCCAGCTCTTTGGCAATGAGGCCGAACCGGCTGCGGGCCAGGGCGTCCAGGTGGTGCGCCACGATTTCCAGGGTCAAGGCGTTGTCCCCGCCCCGGCGCAGCAGCTGGAGCCGCAGACACTCGGACAGGTTCCGGGCCGCCACACCGGCGGGCTCCAGGCCCTGCACAGCATCCAGCGCCCGCTCCATGACGCTCTGCCTGCACCCGAAGGCCGCAGCCAGAGCGGGCACGTCGTCATCCAGCCAGCCGTTCTGGTTCAGACTCTCCACCACGAACACCGCCGCCGCCATCACGTCCCGTTCCAGGGACAGCATTCCCAGCTGGGAGAGGACGTACCGGTACAGGTCCTCCTCCCCGTTTTCCACGCCGCCGTAGTTGGCCATGGGGTCGGCGTCCTCCTCGGCGTCCTGCCGGTGGTACCAGCTGTTCTGGACGTCGGTGGACTCCAGCCACTCCAGCTTCCGCCGCATCAGGTCAAACTCGTCCTGACGGTCGTACTTCTCATCCACCTCCAGCACCGGGTTGGCCTGGGTGGTCTCTTCGATAAACTCCAGCAG
Organism: Clostridiales bacterium; assembly: GCA_902362925.2. Classification (GTDB taxonomy): domain Bacteria; phylum Bacillota; class Clostridia; order Oscillospirales; family Oscillospiraceae; genus Pseudoflavonifractor. Next base: position 13,910 of record CABIYL020000029.1, read on the forward strand.
CTCCTGGGACCCCATCTGTAAAATCTCCATGGACTGCACCATCTGTGGAGACAGGGTCTGAGTCTGCCTGAGGTTCATGCTCAGCTCCATTTATTTCTCTCCGCTCACCGTGGTATTGTGGAAACTGTCCCAGGGACCGCTTCCATCCGTTCTCTTTTTTACATTATATCACATCATTTTCCTCCCTTCAATTTCAATTCTTCCCCCCGCCCGTCCCCGGCGGACAGTGCTCCCTTTCCCTTCACACACTTTTTCTTCCCTTTCCTTCTTGCTTTTTCCGCTCCGGTGACCTTGACAATCACCTTTTCCGGTGATATAGTGTCAGCATCCAAAGTGGCTGTGATGGGGACTGCGCCCTGTACCGCCCCACAGAGAGGAGACGCCGCTGGCTGAAAGCGTCTCCGGCACGCGGGCAGAGCAATACCACCCCTGAGCCGCCCACCGAACCCCTTTCGGGCTAGGCTGGGCCGGGTCCTCCCGTTACAGAGGTCACGAGCGACGGCGCATGCCGTAAGCAGGGTGGAACCGTGGGACCGTTTTCGTCTCACCCCTGGAACTGTTCAGGGGTGGGACTTTTTTGTCCTTACCCCCAATTACAAGGAGGAATTATCATGGCAGAAGAAAACAATCAGTATACCTTCGAGAACCCCGAATACCGCAAGACCTACTGGCACACCTGCTCTCACATCCTGGCCCAGGCCGTGAAGCGCCTGTACCCCGAGGTGAAGCTGGCCATCGGCCCCTCCATCGACGAGGGCTTCTACTACGACATGGACTCCCCCTTCCCCTTCACCCCCGAGATTCTGGAGCAGATTGAGGCTGAGATGCGGAAGATCTGCAAGGAGAAGCTGAAGCTGGAGCGGTTTGAGCTGCCCCGGGAAGAGGCCATCAAGTTCATGGAGGAGAAGGGCGAGCCCTTCAAGGTGGAGCTCATCAACGACCTGCCCGAGGACGCTCACATCTCCTTCTATAAGCAAGGCGAGTTCACCGACCTGTGCGCCGGTCCCCACCTGGACTCCACCGGCCGCGTGAAGGGCAACGCCATCAAGCTGACCGCCTGCAACGCCGCCTACTGGCGCGGCGACTCCAACCGCGAGACCCTGCAGCGCATCTACGGCATCGCCTTCCCCAAGAAGGAGGAGCTGGACGCCTACCTGCAGCGCATTGAGGAGGCCAAGAAGCGTGACCACCGCAAGCTGGGCAAGGAGCTGGGTCTGTTCACTCTGATGGACGAGGGCCCCGGCTTCCCCTTCTTCCTGCCCAACGGCATGGTGCTGCGCAACACCCTGATTGACTACTGGCGCCAGATCCACAAGAAGTACGGCTATGTGGAGATCTCCACCCCCATGATGCTCAACCGTCAGCTGTGGGAGCGCTCCGGTCACTGGGATCACTACAAGAACAACATGTATACCACCGTCATCGACGGTGAGGACTTCGCCATCAAGCCCATGAACTGCCCCGGCGGTATGCTGGTGTACAAGACCGAGCCTCACTCCTACCGTGACCTGCCCCTGCGTGTGGGCGAGCTGGGCCTGGTCCACCGTCACGAGCTGTCCGGTGCCCTCCACGGCCTGTTCCGCGTCCGCTGCTTCACCCAGGACGACGCCCACGTCTTTATGACCCGTGAGCAGATGAAGGACGTCATCCAGGAGACCGTCCGCCTGTTTGACGAGGTCTACTCCACCTTCGGCCTGAACTACACCATCGAGCTGTCCACCATGCCCGAGGACCACATCGGCACCGTGGAGGAGTGGGAGCGCAACCAGGACATCCTGAAGAACGCCATCACCGACATGGGCAAGGAGTTCGTCATCAACGAGGGCGACGGCGCCTTCTACGGTCCCAAGCTGGACTTCCACCTGGCCGACTCCCTGGGCCGTACCTGGCAGTGCGGCACCATCCAGCTGGACAGCCAGCTGCCCGAGCGCTTTGAGCTGGAGTACACCGGCGCCGACGGCGAGAAGCACCGCCCCGTCATGATCCACCGCGTGGTGCTGGGCTCCATCGAGCGCTTCATCGGCGTCATCACCGAGCACTTCGCCGGTGCCTTCCCCGCCTGGCTGGCCCCTGTTCAGGTGTCCATCCTGCCCATTACCGACCGTACCGCCCAGTATGCCGACGAGGTCAAGGCCCTGCTGGAGAAGGCCGGCTTCCGTGTTGAGGTGGACCACCGCAACGAGAAGATCGGCAAGAAGATCCGCGAGGCCCAGCTGAAGAAGGTTCCCTATATGCTGGTCCTGGGCGACAAGGAGGCCGAGGCCGCCACTGTGGCCGTCCGCAACCGTGCCGGCGGCGACCAGGGCGCCATGTCTCTGGACGAGTTCGTCAACATTCTCCGCGAGGAAGTGGAGCAGAAGATCATCCGCTGATGTTCTGCCAAGTATAAAAAAGGGTGCCGCAGAGGATTCTGCGGCACCCTTTTTTCCTGCCCTTGACATACCTCGGTTATCTAGGTATAATATACCTAGATAACCGAGGTATTCTTTTATAATTCAGAAAGGAGGCTCCCCCATGAAGCCCGACAAAAGCCTGCTCTCCGGCAGCACCACCCTGCTCATTCTCTCCCTGCTCTCCGGCGGCGATATGTACGGCTACGAGATGATTTCCCAGCTGGAGGCCCGCAGCGACCACACCTTTACCCTCAAGGAGGGCACCCTCTACCCCATTCTCCACGGTCTGGAGAACGAGAAGGCGGTCACCTCCTACGAGAAGGAGGCCCCCTCCGGCCGGAAACGGAAGTACTATCACATCACCAAGAAGGGCCTGCGTCTGCTGGACGAGAAGAAAGCGGAGTGGCAGGTATTTTCCGAGAAGGTCAACGCCATCGTCACCGGCACCGCCGGTGCCATGGCCTGAGTTCCCGCCTTTCCAACTGAAAGGAGGGATACCATGCCGGAACTGCGCACCTTTGAGGATTACTGCATTGCGGTCTGCCGTGAGATCCGCTTCTCCCCTGACCACGCCGCCATCGCCGCCGAGCTGACCGACCATCTCCAGGAGCACATGGAAGCGCTGCTGGAGTCCAACCCCGATATGCCTCAGGAAGAGGCTCAGCGGCAGGCCATTGCCGCCATGGGCGACCCTGCTGCTCTGGGCCATGCGCTGGACGCGGTACATAATCCCCGGCTGGGCTGGTTCCAGATCTGGTTCCGCCGGGGGGTCCGGCTCATCGCGGCGCTGATTCTGCTCGTCACACTCTCCCGCGTTTATGCGCTGCCCTCCCTGTTTCCCGATGCTTCTTCTCACTCTCTACGCCAGCGCTTCCAGGACCATGAGATCTCAGTAAACTACCTTCCCGACCTCACTTTCTCCGTCAGAAATTACAATATTACTGTGGAGGAAGCGCTTATGCTGGAGGCGGAGCCCACCCCTGTATTTGTTATCTTGCTCCGCATCCCCCACGACCCCTGGGCACAGGACGTGGAATTTGTCAACTGGCTCTCCGCCCGGGACGATCTGGGCGGCATCTATCTCTCCTGGGAGGAATATATCCCCCAGCAGCTCGCTTCCCCCGCCGCCATAATTCCCAACTGCGCTTCAGGCGGTATTGACCATACACCTTTTGTCAGCTGGTATCAGGTGATGGTACAGCACCTGAGCCCTGACGCCCGGGAGCTGACCTTTATTTTTGACCGTTTTGGGGAGGAGTTTTCCTTTACGCTCCCCCTGAGAGGAGGGGCTTGAGATGAAAGACTCCACCTGCTCCGCTGCGGTACGCCGCCGGCGTATTATCACCGACGTCCTTCTGCTCCTCTTCTCCCTGGCTCTGCTGGTCGTTGCCCTGGACTTCCCCATCCCTACAATCGGAGCCGCCCTCCGTGCCGCCCAGCGGGAGCTGCTGTTCGGCCCCGGCGAAATTGTGGCCGAGTTCACCCGCGAGGAGCTGCCTGAGGGCTCTCCCGATTTTGACCGAGCCTATGTCCTTCAGTGGGAGGGACGGTACGCACTCTTTGCCTTTTCTCACCTGGAAGGCTCCTGGCGTCAAATCGGCGTCCCTACCATTCTGGAGCCCTCTCCCGACCTGCCCCTGACCGCCGCCGCAGGGTCACTTCCAAAATATGTCCTCATTTACAGTCAGACCGATTCCATCACCAGGGTGGAGGCTATCTATCCCTGCCGTGACTCTGAGCTTATGGACCTTCAGCCCCTGACCACGGAGCCCACTCTGGCGCTTGGTGAGCAGCTCTTTTTCCTGCCTCTGGCTCAGGCTTCTTTTGCTGGCCCTAAACTGGAGGACATCCAGTTTAGGGGCTATGACGCCTCCGGCGCTCTGGTCTACGAGAGCCCCGTCCCCAGCATCTGGGCGGAGTGGTACGGCATAACTCTATCCGATTCCGAAGGGAGGTAATCCCATGGCCTGGGACCCGATTCGTCAATACTGTGACCGGGTGTGCCGCTGCATCCGCTTCCGCCCGGCCCGGGAACAGATCTATGATGAGCTGCTGGGCCATATGGAGGACCACGCCCAGGCGCTCCAGGACAAGGGCATGGACCCCCGGCAGGCCCGCCAAGAGGCTGCCGACGCCATGGGCGATGCCGACCAGCTGGGCACCGACCTGGACAGGCTCCACACCCCCTGGTACCCCCGTCTCACCCGGGTGTTCTGCATTCTGGCTCTTCTGATTTTATGTGCCGGATTCTTTGCCGCTCAGGACGGCGTTATGGCCGGTAATACCTGGGCCCCCTTTGCCGATCCCCAGACTCTGGTTTTGGGCGATGAGAGCGGAATTTACCCGCCTCGCACAGTCCTGGCCTCTGGAACCGCCGTGGGCGGCGGACAAATCGGCTCCTATTTCTTCTCCGACACCGGCGCCGCCCAGCTCTACCGGTATGATACCGATGCCAATGGCGCTCCCCTTTCGGAGCCGGAATACTACCTGGATATTGTGATCTCCGCCCTGTGTCCCGCCTTCTGGCTCTCCCCGCTGGACGCCGAGTATCTTCCTGTCACACTCAGCGGAGATGACGGTCCGCTCTCTGACCCTCCGAGGCTCTCTGCCTGCCCGGAGCGGGGGCTGTTCCGCCAGTTCTATACCATCTCCGTGTACTTCTCCCAGCCCGTCTCCCTGCCCCAGACCTTCACCATTGAGTTTGGTAATGACCACCAGCTGGTCTACCAGTTCACCGCCCAGGAGGTGACCGAGCCGTGAAGCTGCCTGTTCCCTCCCGAAAGGTCCGTCTGACCCTCAGCATTCTGTTTCTGCTGTTTTCTCTGGTATTCCTCTGGTGGGCGGTCGGTTCTCCCATGCCCACACCCGGTCTGGCGCATCGGGCCACTCTGCTGTCCTACGGTCTCACCCCCGGCCCGGTGGAGGCCCAGGGTGAAATTCATTTCCAGGAGATCATCCGTTCTCCGGACAGCAGCGAGGGGAGCCGCTGGCTGGTCAGCCGTCAGGAAGACGGCTGGGCGGTAACAGTTCATCCCAAAGCCGGCCTCTTCTGGTCCCAGTCTAATTCCAGAGTCCAACTCCTCACGCCGTCTGAGGATACTCCTCTAATGGCTGCCCATCTTCAGTACGCCAGCGCCTACCTGTGGGAGGAAGGCATTTCCGAAAATCCCTTCGACGACGGCGACTGGTACTGGGAGTGGGTCACGCTGGCCGTATGCACGCTGCCTGACGTGGCCCGCATCGAGCTTTATCAGGGCTGGTACAATTCCATTGACGCGAACGGTCTCTCCCCCCGGGACTGGCTGTTGGAGCATGGTAGCGTTGCCGACTGCACCCGTCTCTCACCGGACAGCCCTTTCTGGCTGTGCCAGCAGGTCTGGAATCCCGGTGAAGGCGCCACCGCTACCCTGGCCCGTGCCTATGACGCCCAGGGCAATCTCCTCTGCGAGTGGTGCTCTTACGACGGATAATTCATCCAGTTTATGGTATCTTCTCCCCAGGAGGTGATACCGTGAAGCGTCCCTTTGCCCTTGTGCTCTCCCTCGCCCTGCTCTGTCCTGCCTGTCGGGCTGCTTCCGAGCCTGTAACCCGCGGGGAATTTACCGTTTCCCTTTGGGAGGCCTTTGGCGGCGTACCCTATGAGGACACCGGCGTCTTTTATGACGTCTCCCATAACCGGCCTGATACCGCCGCCATCTGCTGGGCGGCTGACATGGACTTTTTGCTTGGCACAGGCTGGGGTCGTTTTGACCCCGACCGCCCCATTACCCGTGAGGAGGCAGCCGTAGTACTCCGCCGTGTGGGCAGCTTTCTGGGCTTTGAGACCCGTACCATGGGCAATTTGGCGGAGTGTAACGACTTTGACGGCATCTCCCCCTGGGCGGACGACTCCCTCTACTGGGCCACGGACACCGGCCTGATTCTCTGGGCGGAGGGCGGCCTAATGGCTCCCCAGGGCACACTGACCGCCGAAGAGGTGTCCGGAATCTTCACCCGTTTCTTTTTCTGATACAGCCATGCCCCGACCGTGTACACTCACGGCCGGGGCCTTTTTACTGCTCCGATTCCCCCTGGTCTCCCTTCTCCAGCAGTACCTCCAGGGCGTTTTTCAGAAAGGCGGGGTAGGGCACTCCCATCAATCCCAGATTCTCCAGAATGGAAAGTCCCTCGTTGCCGATAAAGAAAATCAGAACCGCCATTCTGGCGTATTGGCCGCTTCCGGTGAGGGCGTCCAGCCGGACGGCCAGCAGCACCAGCACCAGCTCGGCGCACTTCTTGCACAGCCCCCGGAACCCAGCGCCGCTGTCCAGCCGTCCGCCCTCGCTCTTGTCCGAGCGCTTGAACACCGCTGCCACCACCACGCCGGAGACGCAGTCCACCGCCATGAGCACCAGCAGGGTCTGTAGGGCGATGTCCCAGCCCCCCAGCCAGCCGGTGAGCACGCTTCCCGCCGCAGCTACTGCCGCTAAAATTCCAAATCTCATTTCTGTCCAGTTCACTCTATCACCTCAGATCAGCTCTATACATTCTATCTCAAGATATTGTTCTTATTTTATCGCATTCATTCCGTCATGCCTCCTCGCCTTTGTTCAGCTATTCTTCCGCGACATACTGTTGATGAGCAGTTCTCACATTAGGTCCACGGCAGCTGCTGTGCTCAATTTTACCTCTGTATTTCTTTTTTCTATGAATGAGCACCTCACTGGAGGCCAGTTCGCACTGTACCGTCTGTCCACTATATAGGGTGTTTTCCCCATCCTGCTTGAGCACCAGGAGTCCTTTCCTCATAGAAGGCTACCAGAGCATGCGGTTTCATGTCCTGGATAGACCTCTACCGAGCCGCCACATACCGGACAGTTGAGGCGCACTCCATTTCCCGAACGCTGTTTTCGTTCCACGCCCTCCCACCCCCATCCGTTCCATGTCAAAATATTGCTATTTTCCGTACACCAACCGGGAAAAAACTTTTTCTTTTCTGTCTCGGCCCCAAAAAGGGCGCAAAAAAGCACCCCTGCGGATGTTCCGCAGGGGTGCTTGCATGGTATTGTTTTTAGTTCTTCAGACCCTCGGCCCAGGCGGTGTAGTTGGCAACCTTCTCGTTGGCCTCGGCCTTGGTGGCGCCGCTGGCCAGGATGTAGACCTTGACCTTGGGCTCAGTGCCGGAGGGACGGACAACCAGGTCGGTACCGTCGGCCAGCTTGTACTTGAGCACGTTGGAACCCTTGAGCTCCATCTCGGTGACAGCGCCGGTCTCGACGTTGGTCTCGGTGCCATCGGCGTAGTCCTTGCGCAGGACCACCTTCACGCCGGCAATCTCGGTGAGGGGCTTCTCTCTCAGGTCGGCCATGAGCTTCTTCATCTTGGCCAGGCCGTCCAGGCCGGGCATGACCAGATTGAGGGTCTTCTCGCCGTAGAAGCCGTACTTCTCATAGCACTTCTGGAGGGCGTCGTACAGGGTCATACCCTGACCGGCGTACCAGGCGGCCATCTCAGTGAGGGCCAGGGCGGCGGTGACGGCGTCCTTGTCCCGGACGTAGTCGCCCAGCATGTAGCCGTAGCTCTCCTCGTAGGCGAAGATGACCTTACCCTCGCCGGCGTTCTCCAGCTTGTCCTTCTTCTCGGCCAGGAACTTGAAGCCGGTGAAGGTGTCGTAGCACTTCAGGCCGTTGGTCTCGGCCACCTTGCGGGCCATCTCGGTGGTGACGATGGTCTTGAGGGCCACGGGGTTCTCAGGCATCTTACCGGTGCGCTGCTTGGCTCCGATGAGGTAGTCCAGCAGGATCACGCCGGTCTGGTTGCCGGTGATGGTGATATACTCGCCCTTGTCATCCTTGACCATGATGCCCACGCGGTCGGCGTCGGGGTCGGAGCCCAGGATGAAGTCGGCGCCCTCCTTCTTGGCCAGATCCACAGCCAGGTAGAAGCCCTCGGGGTTCTCGGGGTTGGGAGAGACCACGGTGGGGAAGTTGCCGTCGATGACCATCTGCTCAGGGACGCAGATGACGTGCTTCATGCCCAGGCGCTTGAGGGCCTCGGGGATGAGCTTGTAGCCGGTGCCGTGGAAGGGGGTGTAGACCATCTTGAAGGTGTCGGCCACCTTCTCCACGGCGGCCTTGTCGTTGACCTGGCCCATGACGTTGGCGAGGAACTTCTCGTCGGTCTCAGCGCCCATCAAGGTGATGAGGCCGGCCTTGACCGCCTCGTCATAGTCCATGCGCTGGATGGAGTCGAAGAGGTCCAGCTCCTCCATCTTGGCGGCGATGGCAGCGGCGTGGTGGGGGGGCAGCTGAGCGCCGTCCTGCCAGTAGACCTTGTAGCCGTTGTACTCCTTGGGGTTGTGGCTGGCGGTAACGTTGACACCGGCGATGCAGTGATACTCCCGCACTGCGAAGGACACCTCGGGGGTGGGACGCATAGCGTCGAAAAGCCGGACCTTGATGCCGTTGGCCGCCATGACGCAGGCGGTCTCACGGGCAAAGAGGTCGGAATTGTTGCGGCAGTCGTAGCAGATAGCCACGCCCCGCTCCACGGCCTCAGGGCCCTCAGCCTTGATGACCTCGGCAAAGGCCTGGGTGGCGTGGCGGATGACATGGACATTCATCTGATGGAGTCCCACGCACATGGTGCCCCGCAGTCCGGCGGTGCCGAACTCCAGGGGAGCAAAGAAGCGGCTTTCGATCTCCTTTTCATCATTGGCGATGCTGCGCAGCTCTTCTTTTTCCGCCTCAGAGAGGGCAGGGCTGTTCAGCCATTTCTCATACATATCACGGTAGGACATGGGACTTACCTCCAATATCTGAATTTCCGGAATCACAGGTTCCCGCTATTGTGATTATAGCACAAGCCGGTCCGGCTATCCACCCCTCAAGTCCAGAATTACCCACAAATTTCAAATCTAAAAAAGGGCGGGGCTCCTGGCGTATATGTGCAGGAGCCCCGCAGACTGTTTTCGGCAGGTATTTACTTGTGGTAGCTGGAGCCCTCGGCGATTTTGAACGCCCGGTAGAGCTGTTCCAGCAGCATCACCCTGGCCAGGTGATGGGGGAAGGTCATTTTGGACATGGACAGCCGCAGGTCGGCCCGCTCCTTGACGGCGGGATGAAGGCCGTAGGAGGAGCCGATGACAAAGCAGAGCTGACTGCGGCCCTGACCGGCCCAGTCGGTGACGCGGCGGCTGAGATCCTCGCTGGAGAGGCCCTTTCCCTCCACGCACATGGCGGTGACAGCAGCGCCCTTGGGCAGGCGCTGGAGGATGGCGTCGGCCTCCTTCCGCAGAGCAGCGTCAATCTGTGCCTGGGAGGGGTTGTCGGGCAGGCGCTCTTCGGGCAGCTCGGTGAGCTGGAATTTGCAGTATCCGCCCAGCCGCTTGGCGTACTCAGCGGATGCGTCGGTGTAGAACTTTTCCTTCAGTTTTCCCACGCAGATGACGTGAATTCCCAGCATATCTTATACCTCATAGCGGGCGCCCGCCACATCCCGGGGCGCCACCTCAAGCCGAACATCTTCCCCTGGCCGGATTCCTCTGTGCTCCATGGCGGCCAAAACCGTATCATAGGCCTTTGCGGGGGTGTTGTTCTCCTTGGAGAGGTGGGCCAGAATGACGGTGCTCGCCCCATTTTCCACAGCAGAGCAGGCCAGCTCAGCGCCAGCCTGGTTGGAGAGATGGCCCCATCCCCCCTGGATGCGCTCCTTCAGGTAGTAGGGATAGGGCCCGGACTGGAGCCATTCCGGGTCATAGTTGGTCTCGGCCACCAGCAGGTTGGCGCCCTGAATCCCTCTGGCCACCTCCTCGGTGACCCTGCCCAGATCGGTGACCACGGCGGCCTTTCGTCCTCCGGCGGACACCGCATAGCCCACGCTTTCCGCTGTGTCGTGGGGGGTGGCAAAGGACTCCACGGTGAGCCCACCGATTTCAAAGGCGGTTCCTGTCTCAAAGGTCCGAATCCGGTCCTCCAGGAAGGCGATCCGGTAGCACAGCTGCCGCCCGGTCCCTCTGCTGGCGTAAACCGGCATGGTAAATTGCTTCGTCAGCGTGTTCAGCCCGCAGATATGGTCCGAGTGCTCGTGTGTAATCAGGATACCGGAGAGCTGGCTGGGGTCAATCCCCAGTTCCCGCAGGCTTTTGGTAATCCGCCTGGCGGAGATACCGGCGTCGATGAGAATGTGGATTTCGCCGTCGGACACCAGCAGGCTGTTGCCGCTGGAGCCGCTGGCGAGGGTGGTCAGTGACAGCAAATGAATCTCTCCTATGTACGGTCTGCCAAAGGTTCTGTTTCCGGACGGCCGCCGTTTCTCTTGCCGTCCAGGCTGGAGCATAAAAACAGAGCGGCAGCACATGGCCGCCGCCCTGCCAGACTGTTTTGTCAGCCCACCTGGGCCTGCTTGTCCTCGTCGGGGGTGACAACAACACGGATGTCAGCGCCCACGCCGGAGAGCTTGCGCACAATGTCCTCATAGCCCCGCTCAATATAGTGGATGCAGTCCACCTCGGTGACGCCGTGAGCGGCCAGACCAGCGATGACCATAGCCGCGCCGGCCCGCAGGTCACAGGCCCGAACGGGAGCGCCGGTCAGGTGGTCCACGCCCTCAATGACGGCCACCTTGCCGTCCACCTGGAACTGGGCGCCCATGCGCCGGATCTCGTCCACATAGCGGTAGCGGTTGTCCCAAACGCCCTCGGTGATCACGCTGGTGCCTTCCGCCAGGGAGAGGACCACGGCCATCTGGGGCTGCATGTCGGTGGGGAAGCCGGGATAGGGCAGGGTTTTGACATTGGTGCGGGTAAGACGTGCATTGGGATCTCTGCGCACCAAGACAGCGTCATCCCGCTCCTCCACCTCCACGCCGGTCTCCACCAGCTTGGCGGTGATGCACTCCAAGTGCTTGGGGATGACGTTCTTGATGAGCACCTCGCCGCCGGTGGCAGCCACAGCGGCCATATAGGTACCCGCCTCGATCTGGTCAGGGATAATGGAGTAGGTACCGCCGTTGAGGCGCTCCACGCCCTTGATTTTGATCACATCGGTACCAGCGCCCATAATCCGGGCGCCCATGGAGTTGAGGAAGTTGGCCAGGTCCACGATGTGGGGCTCCTTGGCCGCATTTTCAATGATGGTGGTGCCGTCAGCCAGAGCGGCGGCCAGCATGATGTTCATGGTCGCGCCCACGGACACGATGTCCAGGTAGACCTGAGCACCGCTGAGGCGCTTGCCGTCCTTGACCCATGCGTTAACAAAGCCGCCCCGGACGTCCACCTCAGCGCCCATAGCCACAAAACCCTTGATGTGCTGGTCAATGGGGCGGTCACCCAGATGGCAGCCGCCGGGAGGGGGCACCTGAGCGCTGCCGAAGCGGCCCAGGAGCGCGCCGATGAGGTAGTAGGAGGCGCGGATTTTCCGTGCCAGCTCGTTGGGGACCTTTGCGTTGCGGATGTGGGAGCAGTCGATGTCCACCGTGGTACGGTTGACCGTGCGCACATCTGCGCCCAGCTCCTGCAGGATGTTGAGGATCATGGTCACGTCGCTGATCTGGGGGATATTTTCAATGCGGCATACGCCGTCCACCAAAAGTGCAGCGGGGATAATAGCCACCGCGGCATTTTTGGCGCCGCTGATATCGATTTCGCCATAAAGCGGCTTACCGCCGCGAATCACGTATTTTGTCAAAACGGCACCCTCTATTCTCTCCGTTTGGGCCATAAAATGGCCTGTTCTGTAAGCAGGCCGGTATCACACCGGCCAGACAATTCGAATTTATATTTTCTTTGCCGTACTCCTTCTGAAGGGGAATTCCCGACGTTTTTCCGGCGCGGCATGAAGACCCATTCCAGTCGTAGATATTATAACATAGTCTCATGTAAAATCAAAGTAATTTTACGGTATCTCCGGCCTGATGATTATATTTTCATGCTTTTTAGCCCCTTCTTTTTCCGTTTCTTCCGTTTCTATGGTGTCACTATGTCCTTTTTTCTGTGGTTTTATTCCTTTTAAACAAATCTCCGAAAGGGATTTTCCTAGAAATTGGATTCTCTGTTTTGGCGCCTCCGCCGAGGGCGGAAATTTACCCCCATGTCTACCAAATGTCTACCAAAGAGAAACCCGGAATCCGTTGGGTGAGAAGGGGTTTGGGCTGTTCCTCAAGTTCTGTTTTTGCGGTATAGTCTACCAAATGTCTACCAATATAACTTTTTCCGCAATGAGTCAGGATGTTTCTCAAAAAAGTGCTGTTTTTCTCTCTTCTATTTCGACTGAAAGGGGCGTTATACGACCCTGAGTGGTTGTTTTCGACCCTGAAACTCAAATTTTAGAAGGAGGAATTCCAAATGAGAAACCTCAAGCGGGTCCTCAGCCTGGCTCTGGCCTCCGTCATGCTCCTGGGCATGATGGTCATTGGCGCCGGCGCTGCGGACAAGACTGCGGCTGACCTGACCGA
>CABIYL020000030.1:0-23918 GCA_902362925.2 Clostridiales bacterium
TGTGGTGTGGGAACTTCATTCTACCATACGAGTAAAATCACTATGGATTTTCTTTTCTCAAGTGTCCAACTTCATTATGCAATCAACCTTCTTCTTTTAAAACATACCGGTTTGATTCGCGTTGGGGCTCACACCCAGTTGGCGCTGGAGCTCTTTCCCTTTTTCAGGCGGTAGGCGTCGTTGGGCTTTTCCACGCGCCGGATGAGGATGGTATCCCGGCACTTGCCGGCACGGGCCTCCAGCTTCACCTGGCCGCTGATGGGCACCTTGAAGGTGAACACTTTGTCGCCCGTCTTTTTCTCCACCAGCTTGCCGTTGGCGTAGAGGGATACCTCGCTCTGGTTGGAGTAGACCTTCACGGTGGTGGTCTGCTCGGTCCGGTCGGTGTACCGGCTGCCGCACAGGTGGACAAAGGGCTCCTCGCTCCAGTAGGCCTTGTACAGATAGAAGCTGTCCTTTTTGGTCTTGCGGTCAAAGGTGACCAGACCCTTGTGGTTCATGCCGGGCTCGCCGCCCTGGTCACGGGCGTCGGCAGCAAAGTCGAACATGTTCCACACGTGGGTGCTCCACATGTAGGGGTGCCGCTGGAAGCACTTGAGCATGAACTCGTGGTAGATGGCCTGGTACTCCTCGGTGTGGTCTCCCCGGCGGGGCTTGGAGGAGTGGAGGTTGGGCATGCCCTCGCAGCCGTACTCGGAGTAGCCCAGGCACCGCTTGGGATAGACCAGGTGGAAGAAGGAGATCCACAGGTCGTTGAGGAACAGTCCGGGCACGTACCAGCCCAGGTACAGGTTCCAGGACACCAGGTCGGAGATGTGGGCCGAGCGGTTGAAGGGTCCGCACATGGCGTAGCAGGCCAGGGTGGTGGGCCGGGTGGTGTCCATGCTGTGGCACAGGTCGTTGAGCACTCTGTGGTTGTCCAGCATGTCCGCCTTGTCCTTGGTGGAGATGGTGATCTCGTTGGACAGGCCCCAGGTCACGATGGAGGGGTGGTTGTAGTTCTGGATGATGAGCTCCTTCATCTGACTGATGGTGTTGTCCCGGCCGTTGGGCATGTGCTCGGAGATGTAGGGAATTTCCGCCCAGACAATCATGCCGTACTGGTCGCACAGGTCGTAGAAGTACTGGTCGTGCTGATAGTGGGCCAGGCGAATGGTGTTGGCGCCGATCTCCCGGATAAGGGCCATGTCCTCATCGTGGTGGGCCTTGGTCAGGGCGTTGCCCAGACCCTTCCGGTCCTGGTGGCGGGACACGCCGTGGAGGGGGTAGGGCCGTCCGTTGAGGAAGAAGCCCTCCTTGGGGTCCACCCGGAAGGTGCGCACGCCTAAGCGGCTGGAGATCTGGTCCACTGCCGTACCGTTTTCCACAAGGCGCAGGGTGGCGGTGTAGAGATAGGGGTCCTTCACGCCGTCCCAAAGGTGCACGTTGGGGATGTCCAGAGTCACGTCAGCGCCCTGGCCGGTGGCCACGGTGGTGCCCGCTGCGTCGGTGAGGGTCACCTCCACAGTGGGGTTTTCCACATTGGTCCAGCTCTCCACCCGGATTTTGCCGGTGGTGCCGTCCAGCGCCGGGGTAATGCGCAGCCCCGGACCGCCGAAGAAATCCAGGTCAAAGTGGTGCTTGTTCACCACCAGCAGCGTCACATCCCGATAGATACCGCCGTAGAAGGTGAAGTCCGCCTTCTGGGGATAAACCCGGTCGTTGACGCTGTTGTCCACCCGAACGGTCATGTGGTTCTCCGCCTGGAGCAGCCCGGCCACCTCCGCGCGGAAGGTGGAGTAGCCGCCGTCGTGGTGAATCACTGCTGTGCCGTTGAGTTCCACGTCGGCGGAGGCGTTTACACCCTGGAACTCCAGGTATACCGTCTGGGTATCCGGGTCGAACTCAGGCATGGGAAACGTGGTCTCATAGGTGCAGGTGCCGCGCCAGTAGTCGTTTCCTCCGTCCTGTCCGTCAACCGCGTTCCAGGTGTGAGGCAGATTGATTGTCTCCGGTGTGCCTTTGGGACCGTAAAAGGTCCAGTTCCGGTTTAAACAAATGCTGTTTCGCATCAAGCCTCTCCTTCTTTCCTGTTGTGGAACTCTGCAAGCATCGGCTCGAACTGCGTCCGAGCATTTCTAATCTTTGGTTCCAATTCCAATTTTAATCGTCTTTACACTGGGGTGCAATATAGCTGATTTGGGAGCGGACTGCCCGCAGACGCCTGCTTTAGGCCAAGTCCGCCGCAGAATCAGGGATCCTGCGGCGGACATCTTCGGCTTCCGCAGGGCAGGGGCGCCCGCTTCTGTCTTACTGGTTGGACTTCTTCTTTTTGCTGGGCACCATGTCGGCCACCAGCAGCACCACGGCCACCACGCTCAGCACTGCCAGGGCGATCTGGGTCACGTTAAGGGCGGTCTGCCACCAGGGCGTGACGGTCACGATTCTGGTGTTGGCGCCGATGCCGTCCATGCCGCGGGAGTGCAGCACGGTGTACAGGATGCGGTGAGAGGACTCACGCAGCGCCCGGGCAACCTGGGCGTTGGGGGTGGAGCCGTCGGGACCGTAGGCAGCGAACTCGAAGCCCAGGTCGCCGCTGGAGGCGGTGTCCACACCGGTACCGGTGGTGCCGGGGAAGTTATCGGGGATGTCGTTGCCGGCCAGCACCTCGTGGGGCTTGCTCATGTAGTCGCCCTCGTACATATCGGTGACGGCGAAACCGGTCATGCCGGCCTCACCGCGCAGCCAGTCGGTGAGCAGCTCGTCGCAGGCACCGGACCACACAGCGCCGATACGGTTGAAGGCGGTCATGACGCACTTGGCGTCGGCGTTGACGATGGGCAGCTCGAAGGCACGCAGGTAGATCTCACGCATGGCCTGCTCGTTGCACCAGGTGCCCAGGCCCTGCCGCTGCAGCTCCTGGTCGTTGAGGGCGAAGTGCTTGTTGTACACATACACGCCCTTGGACTGGATGCCGATGGTCTCATAGGTGTCGATGAGGCCGGTCAGGATGCCGTCCTCGGAGTAGTACTCAAACACACGGCCGGCATAGGGGGTGCGGTGGATGTTCAGGCCGCTGCCGTAGAAGCCGGCGTAACCGGCCCACATGGCGTCCTCACCGATGAGCTCGCCCACCTCCTGCACCAGCTGGTCGTTCATGGTGGCGGCCAGGATGCCGTTGCAGGGGTAGCAGGTACCGGTCTGGTCCTTGTCGGGGTCGTTGGTCTGGTTGGCGTAGCCGTTGGGACCGGCGGAGTACTTCTGGGTCACGCCGGAGGGGCCGTTGTGGTCCAGGGTCTCAGGCTTGCCGATGGACTCCAGGGACACGGTCATCCGCAGACCCACGGCGCACAGACGGGACATGTCCTCGTAGGTCAGCTGATTCAGCAGGTCCTCCCACATGGGATCGTCATAGGCGATCTCGCTGCCGTCCTCGTTCTGCAGCAGCTGGATGAGGCTGTAGCTGGTCTCATCGGAACCCATCACGGGCCACTGGTCGTCGTTGGCGGGGATGTCGGCCGCATCCAGGATGGTGTCCTGATACATCTGGTCGGTCATGGACAGCTTGACGTAGTTGTCGTTCTCGCCGTCCTCGTTCTCGTCGGCCCAGAGCATCAGAGTGCCTTCCCAGTTGCTGCGGGAGACATAGGTCACGCTGTTGTCACCCTTGCCCTCGTAGCGGTTGATGTCGGCGGAGGCAAACAGGCTGGTGACGTCGTTGCCGGTGCCGTAGGCCTGGGCATAGGTCTGGGCGTCAAAGGTGTAGTCCATGGTGTAGGTCATGGAGGCGTTGCCCTCGGAGGTCATGCCGTCGGCGGTGGTGTAGCCCTTGGCGGCCAGGATGTTGTTGGCGGCCTCATCGCTGTTGTCGGCGGCGGTGAGGTAGTAGGTGCCGTCCTCCATGATGTACACGCCGGTGCCCAGGGCGTCGTAGCTGGTGAGGAAGTACTCGGGCACGCTGACGGTCACGGTCTCGCTCTGGCCGGGCTCCAGCAGGCTGGTCTTGCCGTAGCCCACCAGCTCCACGGCCGCCTTCTCGATCTGGTTCTCACGGTCGTAGTCGGTGTAGGGCTTCTGGGCGTACACCTGCACGGCCTTCTTGCCGGCCACAGAGCCGGTGTTGGTCACGTTGACGGTGACGGTGTAGGTGGTGTCGGTACCGGTTCCGCTCTTCTCCACCTGCATGTCGCTCATCTCAAAGGTGGTGTAGCTCAGGCCGTAGCCGAAGGGATAGGCCACCACGTCGTTGTAGACATAGTCACCCACGCCCTCGGCTCCCATGACGGCGTCCTCATACCGGGTCTCGGTGTAGCGGTAGCCCACGTAGATGCCCTCCTGGTAGACCACGTAGCTGGTGAACTTGGCAGGGCTGGAGGCGTAGGTGTAGTCGTTGGCGTTGGTGTAGGTGTAGACGCCGAAGTTGGACATGGTGGGATCCAGCAGGTTGTTGGTCCACCAGGTGTCGGGCAGGGATCCAGAGGGATTGACGGCGCCGCTGAGGATATCGCCCACAGCGTACAGGCCGCTCTGACCCACGGATCCGATCCACACCGCAGCGTCAATGCCGTAGGCCTCGTCGTTGAGGAAGGCGGCGGAGACGGGGTTGGCGCTGTTGAGCAGGACCACGATGCCGCTGATCTTACCGGCGTCCTTGAGCTCCTTCAGGCCCTCCAGGATGCCCAGCTCGTTCTTGTTGAGCATCAGGTAGTCGGAGTTCTCGTCCACGTCGGCGCCCAGGGGGTTGACGCCGCCGTCCACGTGGTTGGTGCTCTTGAGGTCGTTGGCCTCGCCGCCCACGCGGCCCACCACGAAGACGGCTACTTCGCCGTTGCCGAAGGTGGAGGCGGCGTCGCTCTTCTGGATGGCGCTCCACTTGGCCTCGTTGATCTCGGAGCCGCTGGAGGTGAAGTCACGGCCCAGCTCCTCCTCCACGTACCAGTCCAGCAGGGCCTCGTTGGTGACGGTGATGCCGCTGGCGGACAGGGCGTCCACGTAGGAGGGGGCGTCGGCGGTGTTCACTGCGCCGGAGCCGGTGCCGCCGTACACGGGAGAGGTGGCGGTGGCGCCGAACAGGGAGACCTCGGGATTCTTCAGGGGCAGCACGCCGTTGTTCTTCAGCAGAACCGCGCCCTCAGCCTCAGCCTCCTCGGCCTTGGCCAGGCCGGCTTCCTTCAGGTCAGCCACGGAGCTGTAGGCGGACTCATAGTAGCGCACATACTCGCCGGAGTCCTCGCCGTCAGTCACGGTCATGGAGGTGGAGGTACCCAGGAAGCTGTTGATCTGGCCGGAGAACTGTCCGGCGATGGTGTTGCCGAAGTAGGCCACAATCAGCAGGCCGATTGTGACGTTGGCAAAAACTTTCTTGAGTGTTCTTTTCTTTGAGGATTTCATTGGGAGTTCTCCTCTCTGCGCGTTCTTTCTGTCAGGCGGACCGGTACTTCTTCATGTACAGCACCACTTCGGAGACCACCAGGGTGACCACCAGCAGCGCGGCACAGACGACCAGCTGTGTGAATTGGGGGAAGGGCTCGATTCCGTAGATGGTGTCGGAGACGGGCCAGATAGCGATCTTGATGAACAGCATGAAGGAGATGCCGCTGCCCAGGCAGAGGAGGGCGGGGGCAAAACCGGCGGTGCGCTCGTTCACCAGCAGCAGGATGGCGGCAACAATGCCGACAGCCGCCATAATGACGCAGATCCGCACGTCAAATACCGGCTCCTTGTACTCGATTCCCTTGAAGAGAACGCCATAGCAGATAGCAGAGGCGATGGCGAGGATGCAGGAGAAGAGAGTCACGTAGAAGCCGGCTGCTTTTTTGCTTGTCTTCATGAAAAACGCTCCTTTCGGCAGTCGGACAGGAGCAGTGCTCCTGTCCGGCCGGGAAATGACCATATGATACGCCGCGTTGGAACGGACTGTTAGGCAGCCTTATCGAAGATCAGGCAGTAGACCCACTCGCCCTCAGTGCCGGGACGCTCCAGGTGCTCCTCGCTGTAGCCCAGCAGCAGCTGACCCTCGCCGTTCATGCCGATGATGAGGGTCTTCTCGGTGGTGTCGATGTCAGCGGAGACGCCGGCAACCTGGTCCAGGAACAGGCCGTAGTCGTCCACGTCCTTGAAGCGCATGGTGGCGGGGCCGGGCTGCTTGTAGAACTCGCCGTCAGTCACCACTTCGCCCTGAGCGAAGTCGGACCAGGCAGTGGAGCCCTTGTACTCCTCCACCTCATCGGCGGCCAGAGTCTGGGTGATGGTGTCCAGGCCGAAGGTCAGGCGGCCGGTCAGGTTGTACACCTGGTTGTGGATGTAAGCGGCCTCATCGACCAGCTCGGAGGGGTCCAGCTCCAGGGAGATCTCAAAGGACATGGCGTCAGCAACAGCGTCGGTGGTGGCGCCGTCGGCGTACACCTGGGACAGAGTCCAGGTGCCCTCCATGGCGGTGACCTCGCTGCTGTAGTCCAGGTCGGTGGGCTCCACGGGGGCGGGCGCCTCTACGGACTCAGAGGGCTCGGCGCTCTCGCTGGGCTGGGTGCTGACCTGGGCGCTCTCAGAGGGCTGGACGCTCTCGCTGGGGGTGGGCTCGCTGGTGCAGCCGGCGAGCATCATCAGGCACAGGGCCAGACAAAGGCTGAGGGTCTTCTTCATGGTAATTCGCTCCTTTTGTGGTTATGTGGATTGAAAATAGCCACATGGGGACAGACCTCTGAGAGATGAGGCCTGTCCCATGTGTTCCGCCGGGACATCCGTCGGGGCTGGAAAGCTAACAAACTTAGTAGCTCAGACCGAAACCGGACTGATAGAGGTTGCCGTCGGCATCCTTGTAGGCATAAGAGCCGGAGGGAGAAGCGGCCAGCACGTCGGCGTCCATGTACTGATCCTTCACATAGCCGGGCACATCGTTGGGGGAGACGCAGACATCCCAGACCTCGCCGTTCAGGTCGGTCTCGACCAGAGCGATGACGGAGGCGTCAGCCCCCATGGTGAGGGGCAGCTTGCCGGTGGGATTGTACTTGCCGGACACAACCTGAGCGATGGACTCGTCGGTATTCTTGAAGGTACCCAGCAGGGCGTCGCAGTAGGGCTCCATCTCGGTCAGGATCCAGGCGTTGGAGGCGTTGATCTCGCCGATAACCTTGCCGCCGTTGGCGTGGACGGCGTCGGCGATCTTCTGGAAGTCATCCATGCCGGACACGGTGGTAATCTCGGCAGTCTCTTCGGTGCGCTTGGCGTTGTTGTCGTAGACGGGAGTCTCCACATCCTCGGCCAGATCCAGAATAGCCAGCTCGCTGGAACCGGTGCCCACGATGGTGGGATCCACGCGCAGGTAAGCCACGTCGGCCTCGTTGTAGTCATCCACCACGGTGAAGCCCTCGGCCTCCAGGGCGGAGATCATGCCGCTGACGTCGGCGTCATCCTTCTGGTTGAAGCCCTGAACATAGACCTTCACGCTGGTGTCGCTCAGGGGCAGGGCGGACTCGGAGTTCTTCATCAGGACCACGGAGTTCAGGTTCATCTCCTCGGCCAGAGCCTCCACCTTGGAGGTCACTTCATCAACGGTGGCCACGCTCTCCTCCAGGTCACGGTAGGGGTTGTCCAGGTTGCCGCTCTGCATCTGGGGCAGCAGGCGGTTGGCAGCGGCCCGCTCCAGATCCTCGCGGGTCAGGTCGCCGTTGGTCAGGGCCTGCTCCAGCAGCTCGGCGGGGGTGGCATCGTCAAAGCTGATAACGCCGCAGTCGCAGCCGGCCTTGATGAACAGAACCATACGCTCATAGCTGGTGAGGTCTTCCACACCCTGCTGAGCGTTGGTCATCAGGGAGTCGGAGTTGATGAGGCCGTTGAAGCCCAGGACCTCGCGCAGCAGGTACTGCAGCACGTCCTCATTGAAGGCGTTGCCGCGGCCCTCCAGGCGGATATCATAGGTCTCGCCGTTGTAAGTAATGGACTGGGAAGCAATACGCTCATCGATAATGGGCTGGGAGTAGCCGGGCATGACGCCAGCAGCACCAGCCTCGAAGGCGGCGATGAAGGACTTGAGCTGGTAGTCAGCCAGGGAGTTCTCGGTGGAGTAGATACGATAGCGGCCGGTCTGACCGTGGCTCTCGAAGCCGTTGTAGGCGGCGCCGTCACCGGGGAAGTGCTTCACGGTGACCAGGACGCTGCCTTCCACCATGCCCTGGTCACCGTTCTGATAGCCGATAACCAGGTTGCTGGCGATCTCAGCGCTCATGTCCTCGCGCTCGCCGTAGGTGCTGTTGTTACGGGACCAGCGGGGGTCGGTGGCCAGGTCGATCTGGGGGCCGTACAGGCCATCCACGCCCTTGGCCCACATGACCTCACGGTCGTACTGAGCATCCTCCAGCACGGCGTCGGCGTTTCCAGCGCCCAGAGAGGCAGCTGCAACGCCCTCAGAGTTGGGCAGGCCGTGGCTGATGGGGTTGGTGAAGGTAAAGAAGGGAACAGCCACCTCACCGTTGGTGATGGCGTCGTACTCGCTGTACTGCTCCAGGCCGTTGTTGAACCAAACAGCAACCTCGGTCTCGGGATTATTCCGGATAACGAGCGTACGGAAGCCCTCGCTGTTCAGGTACTCAATGTTGGTGGCATCGGGATCTTCCTCTTCTTCGCTCTTGCCACCGCCGCCGAAGCCGCCGCTGGTGGGATACAGCTTCGTCCAGACGGGCTCGCCGTTCTCATCCACCACATCTTCGGTCTTGGTGCTCTTGGCGCTGTAAGAACCGTTATTGGCCACCTGGTGGGTCAGCTGCTCGTCGGTGAGAGCTGCGGCCATGGCCTCGGCACGGGTCTGATCATCCAGACGCCAGTCCTCGAAGTCATCCAGCTCCTGGTCGTTGTCCAGGTCGCGGAAGTACTTGCCGTCCTGGACGATAACGCCCAGCAGAGTCACACCGATGGTGGGGCCATCCTCGTTCTCGTAGAACACGGGCTCAAGGAACTTGGAGGTCAGCTCATCCTCGCTGCTCACAGTGTAGGGCGCAGGGATGTAGCCGTCCTCAACGCCGGTGCTCGCCGAGGGAGTGGGCGTAGCGGACTGGCTGGGGCTGGGCGTATTCTCCGCAGTATTGGTGCAGGAGGTAGCCAGGGAGACGAGCATGGCTGCTGAGAGTACCAGGGGGACAATTCTCTTCTTCATGAATGACTCTCCTTCCTCGTAATGTGGCTCATTTCAAGCCTGTTGAGATGTATTATATTGGCGCTCTCTGTTTTCAACAACAAACCATGCACAAGCCGCATATTTTTTGCACGAACTGCATCAGCGTGCCCGTGCACTATCAGGCACAGGCAAAAACTACTTTTCTCCATTCCTCGCCGTAAATTTTCTTAGTATACAAAAAAAGTGCCTGTACCGGCCTCTGTTGGGTCGATACAGGCACAGAAATGCAGAAAACGCTAGGGCGCCGCATTCACTGTCATATTCTTTTTTCTGCATTTTGAGCACTCTGCTCATGTGGGCTGCTGGCTGTTGTCAATCAGCCAGATAGTGAGCTTGAACACGCCGTTCTCTGCCTTGACCTTCAGCTTTCCTCCATACTTCTGGGCAATGGCCTGCATGCTCTTCATGCCGTAGCCGTGGAAGTCCTCCGCATCTGGCTGGGTGGTGACGGGCAGGTCCTCTTCAAAGTGCAGCTGCCCCTGATAGTAGTTGGTCACGCTGATGGACACCAGATCGCCGCTGTTGCGGATGATCATACTGATCTGCCGTTTCTCCTCCTCCACTCTCCGGGCGGCCTCCACCGCATTGCCCAGGGCGTTGCCCAGCAGGGAGTAGACGTCCGCCTCGGTGAGGAATTTCAGGCAGCTGCCGTCACCCAGAAAGCTTAGCTGAATGTGGTCCTTTTCGCACAGAAGCGTCCGGTCGGCCAGCAACACGTCCAGAGTCTGGCTGCCGGTGCGGTACGTCTGGTCATAGATGCGGATCAGGGACTTGAGTTCCTTCTCCTCATCGTCGGTAATGGGAAGGTGATAGTCCTCCAGCTTGTGGCGGATGTCATGGCACTTCATATTGATCATCTCGATGGTGTCCTTCCGCTCGGCCAGCTGCTTGCTGTCCTTCTTCCACAGCATACGCACCATCTCAATTTCCTTGGTCAGTTTGGCCTTCTGGTATAGCTCAAACTGCATGATCAGGCACAGCAGACAGCATATGATGGCGTACAGGCTCTCCGCGATAATGGTGTTCTCCGACTGTACTTCACCAGTTTTGACCAGCCGGGTAATTCCCACGCAGATCAGCACCATCACCGCACTGAGCAGGCCCAGCCGAAAGCGGAACTCTACAGTCTCAAAATCCAGATCGAAGGTACTGATTCTTCTGGTGTAGGCCAGATAGACAATCAGGCCGAAAGGCAGATAGGTAAGCAGCGCCCCCGTAAAATACAGGAAGGAATCCGAGGGCAGATAAGCGGACGGATTGAATTTCAAGGCAATCAGCTGCAAAATCTGATAAATCAGGTGCTGTGTGGCACGTCCGGCACTGGCACAGCCCAGCGCCTGCTCCCAGCTGATTTCAAAACAGAAGTGGAAGAGCACCATCAGCATGCAGAATTCAATGAGATAATAAATAAATATCAGCAGGTTGGAGACGGACAGCAACTGTCCAATCAGGCACACGCCCACGGCGCCCAGGCCCATGGAGGCAATAAACCGGATTGGAAAATACTTTTTCCGTGGGAAATTCATGAAAAAGAGGGAGAAACACATCAGGTTCTCAACATATACCAGGAGAAATTCATCCATTGTTTAAGTACCACCCACCATGTATTCCGCATAGGCCTGCAGGAATTTCTGCTTGTACGACCGGCCGATGTGGAGCTTTTCCTCCTCCACCAGCACGTCGTCGCCCACTACGCTGCGCACATACTGCATATTGACCACATGCCACCGGCTGATGGCGCAGTAGCTCTCGGGCAGCTGCTGGTCGATGGACTTCAAGGTCCCCAGGGAGCGATACACCTGGTCCCGGGTATGCCAGTTGAGATAGTGTCCGTCCACCTCCACGTAGTATATCTTCCGCACCTGAAGGCCGATGGTCTCCCCCTCCGTCCGAATCACAATCCGCTCGCCTACGGTGCTGCCCACATGGGCCATAATCCGGTTGAGCTTCAGGTCCAGGGCAAAGTCGTTGACGGGCTTGAGGATGTAGTCAAAGGCCTCCACGGCGTAGCCCTCCACGGCATACTGCGCCATGTTGGTCACAAACACAAGGGTCACCCCGTGATCCATCCGTCTGATGGCTTTTGCCGCCTCCACGCCCGTCATATGGGGCATTTCAATGTCCATGAAGATCAGATCATAGTTTGATTTGTAGGCATTGATCAACTTGAGCGCGTCGGGATGCCGTGTGATACGGAACTCCAGCTGATTTTTCGATGCATACCGTGTCAGTGAATTCATGATGGTCTTTGCGTCCTGATCATTGTCCTCAACCACCGCAATATTGAACATCTTACTCACCTACCCTGTGCCCGTCCTTTCCTGGGAGACGGCCGCCGCGTACTTTTCAAGCCTGCACTGAACGGATTGCTCGCCTCGCTTATGTGGATTTTTATGTCGCTTTTTTGATTATAATATCACAATCCGCTGTGTGGGGCAATTGATTTTCCGACCAATAAAGCGTCAGGCGGCCCCTTCCCAAAGCAGAAGGAACCGCCTGACGCTACTACAGTCCAGATGTACCGGAGAACAAATAGGTAATTTCGATGTGTCCATCCCCAAAAACCAAAATCTGCTTTACCGACTCCGCCACGGTAAGCCGGTCCAATGCGGTCAGCTTCCCCTGCCGGAGCAGCGCCTCCACCCACGGGTATCGGCCGCCGTCCACCCAATCGCCGGAGAGCTGCTCCATCTGGGCGTTCAGCTCCCGCTCCTGATGCTCGTAGTCCTCCCGGTAGCGGAGAAAATCCTTCCGGCTGATGAGCCCCTCCCGGAAGTCCTCATAGGCCGTCTTCTTCAGCCGGTAGAGCCGCTCCATTCCCTCCTCCAGCCTGCCCCGCTCGCTCCCGGGGCTGAGCACGTTCTGAGCATCGACCTCATCCACCAGAGCCTCCATATCCCCCACAGAGGTGATGACCCGGTTCAGGTCCTCCAGCACAATCTCTTCCAGCACCGCATGGGCGATGCTGTGCTTGCCGCACACGGTAGGACCATACCGCTTGTAGGAGCCGCAGCTGTAATAGATTCCTCCGGCGCTTCTGGTCTTTACCATGGCCCGGCCGCAGTCCCCACAGCGGAGGAACCCGGCAAAGGGGCTCTGATTCTTCTCAAAGCTCAGCTCCCTGGTCCGTCTGCCCAGCAGCGCCTGCACCCGTTCCCACTGCTCCGGCGAAATGATAGCCTCGTGGGTGTCCGGCACCACGGTCCAGTCCTCCCTGGCCTTCTGCTTCGCCCGTCCGTGCATCGTCGCCCGCTGGCTTCTCCCCTGCTCCATGTTTCCGGCGTACATCTGGTTCTGTAAAATCCGGTGGACGGTGGCGTAGGTCCAGTAGGTGGTTTTATCCATCCTGCGGCCATTGTGATACCGCTCCCCCAGAATCCGCTTGTACTCGCTGGGGCTGGGAATCCCCTCCTGGTTCAGGGTCTTGGCAATCCTGACCTTCCCGCAGCCCTCCTCGAACAGGTTGAAAATCCGCCGTACCACCTGAGCGGCGGGCGGGTCGACGAGCAGGTGGTTGTGGTTTTCCGGGTCCTTCCGGTAGCCGTAGCTGGCAAAGGCCCCCACGAACTCCCCCCGCTCCTGCTTGGTGTGGATAGCGGAGCGCACCTTGTCCGAGATGTCCCGGGCGTACTGGGTGTTGAAGATGTTCTTCATGGGCAGCAGCATGTCGTACCGTCCACGGGCGCTGTCTACATGGTCGTTTATGGCAATGAACCGTACCCCGCGTGCCGGGAACTCCCGCTCCAGATACCGCCCCACCTCGATATAGTCCCGTCCAAACCGGGACAGGTCCTTGACCAGCACGCAGTTGACCCTGCCCTGTTTTATATCCTCCTCCATGCGGCGGAAAGCGGGTCGGTCGAAGTTGGTGCCGGTGTAGCCGTCATCCTGGTAGAAGTCCGCCAGGCGCAGCTCAGGATGGACGGCTATGTACTGTTCCAGCAGCTTGCGCTGGTTGGCAATGCTGTCGCTCTCTGCCTTGTCCCCGTCCTCCCGGGACAGGCGCAGGTAGCCCGCTGTGTTCCAGTTCTCCACGCCCCGTCTCCTTTCTTATGTAAACTTTTGGCCCCTATGGGCGCGGATAAGGGCCCGCAGCAGCTCCTTCGGCTCCCTTGTTCCATCAAACCGGCGGCATATCCGCCATGCACGCTTTTCCCCCGGTGTATTCCGCACTGCCACAGCGTGTCCTCCTCTCAGCTGTTCTTTTCCCATTGTATGTGGCCCCAATGGAAAAATATGCACTTTACCCGGCAAGGCAAACGAAAAGAGCCCCCCACCGGCTCCGCCGCCTGTTTCAGGCTGGCCGGTGTGAGGGCTCTGTACCGCTTAATTGGCTCTGCTTTAATTTTCTGTCTGCCTCATGCTGCGGAGAAAGCGTTTACTTCTCCTGGCGCTGGATGATGTGGTCCTTGTCCTTGTAGATGGAGTTGGCGGGGATGACACCGCGGACGCAGGAAGTGGGGTATACGATGCTGTGCCGGCCCAGGATGGTGCCCGGATTGAGGACCGAGTTGCAGCCTACCTCCACAAAATCACCCAGAACGGCGCCCACCTTTCTCCGTCCGGTGGGGATATCGGTCTCGCCCTTTATCACCACCGAGGTCTTGTCCGACTTGATGTTGGATGTGACAGAGCCGGCACCCATGTGGCTCTTGTAGCCCAGGATGGAGTCGCCCACGTAGTTGTAGTGGGGGGTCTGAACTTCATCGAAGAGAATGGAGTTTTTCAGCTCTGCCGAGTTGCCCACCACGCAGTGAGCGCCCACCAGAGCGGAGCCCCGGATAAAGGCGCAGTGGCGCACCTCGGTCTCGGGTCCGATGATGCAGGGTGCGCCCAGATAGGCAGTAGGCGCTACAACGGCGGTCTTGTGGACCCAGACATGCTCTCGGGGCTGGCTGTACTCCTCCGGGGAGAGCTGGCTGCCCAGGGAGAGGATCAGCTCCTTGATGCCGTCCAGAGCCTCCCAGGGGTACTGAAACTGGCTGAGGTACTCCCCCGCCATGGTGTGGGACAGATCGAGCAGCTCGGGAATCGTGATGTTCATAGATATGGGACCTCCCATTTTCAGTTTGATGTCGATTTGCGGTTTCGCTGCATATTCGGCTCTGTACTCCAAAAATCGAGTATCTTATGCCTCTTTATGTCACTCTACTGTATCATAGCACAAAGTACCGCAAAAAACCACTTGCATTTGATACTCAAAAATCAGAGGCCGCACAAAACATCAATATACGCTTCCCTTTCCAGCGGACAGCATCGCTTTCTTATACGACAAATTACGTCTTAATTGTCCAGATACAGCGTGATGCCGAGTAAAAGGCAACATATGTTAACATCTTTAACGCGACATAAACGCAAAAAATGCCGATTCTTATATGATTGAATAGCCTTTTCTGGAAGGAAGTGTTATAATACGGTTTAATAAAATTTTGCGCTTTTTAATATCATGCTTTCCAGTGTGGTAATATGTTGGAAACTCTCTTTTTTCCGTTACTGCAGATTATAAAATATATTATAATCTGTAGCTTAATATTGATATCTGTCTCTGTGCTGGGAGTTTATCACAAGAGCAGTTCGGAGGTCAATATGGAAGACTCTACTATTTTGCAGATAATTCAATCCTGCGGTTTCTGCCAAGCAGAAGATGTTAAAAATCTTCAAATTATGAAATCCGGAATGACTAACCATTCATATTCATTTTATTTTAACAATAAACGATTTATTATTCGTATCCCTGGCGAAGGTACTGGACAACTTATCAATCGTTTTCAAGAGTATAATGTTTACTGTGCGGTTTCTCCTCTTGATATCAGTGAATGTGTGCATTACTTCGACCCGGTATCCGGCATTAAAATTGCATCTTTCCTGGAAAATGCCTATACATGCGATAAAAATGATTGGAATAGTGTGCGAAAATGTATGACCGCTCTGCGCAGCTTTCACTCAAAGAGACTTTACGTTGAGCATAATTTTGATTTATGGGAACGAATTTTATATTATGAATACCTTTGGCATGGCACAAGTTCCCGTTATCCTGACTATGCGCAGGTTAAGGATTCCATCTTTACTTTAAGAAAGTATATTGAAGCTCAGCCTAGAGAAAACGTTTTATGCCATATTGATTCTATTCCAGACAACTTTATGTTTGTAACTCACAGAAATAGTGACCAAACAGTTAAACTCATTGATTGGGAATATGCAGGAATGCAAGACCCACATTTGGATATTGCTATGTTTGCTATCTATGCTATGTATGACCGCAATCAGATAGATAATTTGATTGATCTATATTTTCTTGGCAATTGCAATCATTTAACGCGAATGAAAATCTATTGTTATATTGCTGCTAGCGGCCTACTTTGGAGCAACTGGTGTGAGTTTAAGTGCCATTGTGGTGTAGAATTCGGTGTATATGCTCAGCGTCAGTATGAGTATGCAAAACAATACTCAAAAATTTTTTGTGAAGAATATAGAGAGGAATTTGGTAGAGCCTATGCCGAAATACACAATTGAACGCGCACTTATCATGGCTGCTGGCTTTGGCCAGCGGCTTCAGCCTGTCACATTAACAACCCCAAAACCTTTAATCAAAGTAAACAATATCCGAATAATTGATACGCAAATTGAAGCACTGCATAAAAATGGAATTTATGAAATTTATGTCATTGTTGGCTATTTAAAAGAACAATTTTATTCTTGGGCTAAACAATATGATGGTGTAACACTCATTGAAAATCCCTGGTATGATACCTGCAATAACATTTCGTCTCTTTATGCAGCTCGCGAATACCTAGAAAACGCCATAATTATGGATGGAGACCAACTTGTTTATAATCCCTCCATTTTGTGCCCTTATTTTAGTTATTCTGGATATAGCTGTATGTGGACAAATTTACCTACCACGGAGTGGCTTTTGACGGTCAACAACGGAACTGTAATAAGTTGTAGCCGCAATGGTGGTACACGAGGATGGCAGCTTTTCAGTGTTTCACGCTGGACTTCTGAAGATGGAAAGCGCTTAAAACAGCATCTAGAATATGAATTTGGTGAATGTCAAAATAGAAATATTTTTTGGGACGATGTCGTACTATCCTGCCATTTAAAGGATTATCAGCTAGGTGTTTATCCTATTCACATGGGTGATATAGTTGAGATTGATAGTTTTATAGAACTCTGCCATATTGATCCTACATATATAAATGGAGAATAGCATATGAAAAGCCAAAAATTAAAAGACCAATTGGATTGGGTGTCTATAATTGTGCCTTTAGTTGTGGTTCTAACAATTTGCGTCCTATTTATAAAATTTCCTGTACAATCAAAGCTTGTGCTCGGCACTATTCGCACCTTTTTGGGAAATGATTTCGGGCTCTACTATGCGCTTCTTGGCGTAGGAACGTTAGGTTGTACGATATATATGGCATTCTCAAAATATGGACTAATTAAGCTTGGGAATATAGAAAAACCTCAATATTCTTCATTCCAGTGGGGAATGATGATCTTTACTTCTACTATGGCAGCGGATATTCTCTTTTATTCGCTTTGTGAATGGGCCCTCTATGCGAATGACCCTCAGATTGAGCAAATGGGCGGAATGCAGGAATGGGCATCTACTTATCCTTTATTTCATTGGGGCCCCATTGCGTGGAGCTTTTATATTGCTTTAGCTGTAGCTTTTGGATTTATGATTCATGTGCAAGGACGGAGCAAGCAAAAATTTTCCGAGGCATGCCGACCGCTATTAGGGAACCGAGTTGACGGGAATCTGGGCCACACGATTGATTTGATTGCTATTTTTGCATTAATTGCTGGTACTGCAACCACGTTTTCACTTGCTACTCCCTTAATATCCCAAGCCATTAGTAAAGTACTAGGTATTCAAGATGATACACGCTTAACTATTACACTTCTCATTTTGATTGCTACTGTATACACAATTACAGTTTGGTTTGGAATGAAGGGCATTGCCCGCCTCGCATCTATCTGTAGCTATTGCTTCGTTGCTTTACTTCTGTACATTCTTCTGGGCGGTGGTGAAGCGCGGTATATTTTAGAAACCGGATTTTCTTCAATCGGAAATCTTGCTCAAAATTTCATTTCTCTGGCCACTTGGATGGATCCCTTGCGTGAGACAAGTTTCCCACAAAATTGGACCATTTACTACTGGGCTTATTGGATGGTCTGGTGTGTAGCAACACCTTTTTTTATAGGTGTCATTAGCAAAGGCCGCACCATTCGCAATACAGTTCTTGGTGGCTATGGATGGGGACTAGCAGGAACTTTTACATCTTTTATTGTCCTCGGCAACTATGGTCTTGCTCAACAAATGAAGCACGGTTTAGATATAACCGGATATATCTCCAACGGTGGCAGCTACTCAAAAGCAATTATGGAAATCTTTGATACGCTGCCTTTGTCCAATATTGGATTGATTTTGTTGGCCATTACAATGATCGCATTTTACGCTACTACATTCGATGCTCTAACTATGGTGATCTCCAGTTACTCTTACAAACGTCTGGCTCCTAATCAGACACCGGATAAGCGAATCCGCATGTTTTGGTCTGTTGTATTTATTTTGTTTCCAATTGCATTGATTTTTTCAGAAAATTCTATGACCAACCTTCAATCCGTGTCAATTGTCGCAGCTTTTCCTATAGGTATTATTTTAATCATAATGATAATAAGCTTTTTTAAAGATGCGTCAGCCTATCTAAGAGAAAGGAATAGCAATTATTATGGAGATGCCGCAGGACCAGATTCAACAAGTTTGGGCCGTAGAGCTAGAGATACTAGATGTAATTAATAAAGTCTGTATTGAAAATGGACTACGGTATTCCTTGGGCTATGGAACTTTAATTGGAGCCATGCGCCATAAAGGTTTTATTCCTTGGGATGACGATATTGATCTTATGATGCCCAGAGATGATTATGAAAAGTTGCTTTCTATTTGGAATCAAGTCGCGCCAAAAGAATATATCCTTCAAAACGCACGAACAGATTCTGATTTCACCCAAAGTTTTACAAAAATAAGGAAAAATCACACAACTTTTTTGCAATTCGAATTCGAGCGAGGAAAAAAATACCACAAAGGAATATTTGTAGATATTTTTCCCGGTGATCGTGTAGCTCCAAGTAAATTGGGACGGAAAATTCAATATGTGGCTTGTGTTGTAAATTTATTATATACCCGAGGCC
Organism: Clostridiales bacterium; assembly: GCA_902362925.2. GTDB lineage: Bacteria > Bacillota > Clostridia > Oscillospirales > Oscillospiraceae > Pseudoflavonifractor. The sequence continues at coordinate 18,347 of CABIYL020000030.1, forward strand.
ATTCCAGTGGTTCTACAGGACTCATAGGACAAATTGAGCGTTTTTTGCTTCAAACTTCAAAAGAAAAGTATATTAGCCGTCGGCAGTTGTCCGAAAATTTCATTCGTCGCTGGAATACCAAGAATGCTACTCAATATGTCTTTCCAAGCACGCTTGCTTGGTGCAAGAAATATTATCCTTCAACTCTATTTGAGGATTTAAAAACAATTGAGTTTTGTGGAAAGAGCTATCAATGTTTTTCAAATCCTGATGCTATACTAAAGCTGGATTATGGTGACTATATGCAACTTCCGCCAGAGAAAGAGCGCATTTGGAAGCATCATCCAATAATTATTGATTTTAAACATAATTATGAAGAACTGACCTAGTAAACAGGAAGCATACTATAAACTATTCAATTCCTCTTTTGCATGTTATTGGTATTTAAACTGGGGCAGAACAGAAACTATTCCCGTAAGCCTGCACAGTTGTATCAATAAAGCAAAATTTTAACTTTATTTTTAGGAATTAACTATCTTTTCTCACTTCAAACGGTAGAACGAGAGATTTAATTGCACTATGAACAAAAAAATTTCTATCTTGATGGGTATTTATAATTGCGCTGGCACTCTGATACAGGCAGTTTCGGCGATTCAAAACCAAACATATCCTAACTGGGAACTCATCCTTTGCGATGATGGTTCTTCCGACAATACATTTGAAATTGCACAGTCCCTGGCTTCAGAAGATCCGCGTATTGTTCTGCTACGTAATAGTAAAAACTTGGGTTTGAATCAGACGTTGAATAACTGCCTGTCCGTGGCTACCGGGGAATATATTGCCCGAATGGACGGTGATGATGACTGCGCGCCTGACCGTCTTGAGAAACAGCTTTGCCTTCTCGAAAGCCATCCAGAATTTCAAATCACCAGTTGTCCAATGAGGCTTTTTGATGAAAATGGAGAGTGGGGACAGACAACAGTACCGCAGTATCCAACTCCAGAGGATGTTGTAAGCGGAACGCCTATTAGCCACGCTGCTGTAATGATCCGCAAAAGCTGCATTGATACAGTGGGTGGATATACCGTGGATAAGAAAATGCTCCGTGTTGAGGATGTAAACTTATGGATTAAGCTTTATGCTGCTGGCTACAGGTGCTATAACATTCAAGAGCCTCTATACATGATGCGAAACGATCAGAATGCACTAAACCGCAGAAAATATCGATATCGAATTAATTCTACATATGTTAGATTGCAAGGCTGTAAGCTATTAAATCTTGGTATAAAATATAAATTAGAAGCATTTCGCCCTATGATAAACGGGTTAGTTCCCGCAAAAATACGGCACTTTATTCGGAAACGGCAACATAGGCAACAATTAAATTGAGCCATGAACATTCACAAAGGATGATACAAATGATCCCCAAGAAAATTCACTATTGTTGGTTTGGCCGTGAGCCAAAGCCAAAACTTGCACAGAAGTGCATCGCCAGCTGGAAAAAGTATTGCCCGGATTATGAGATCATCGAGTGGAATGAGGATAACTTCGATGTCAATATGAACGGTTACACCCGGATGTGTCTTGCGGAGAAAAAGTACGCCTTTTTAAGCGATTATGCCAGATTGGTAGTTGTTGCAGAACATGGTGGGCTCTATTTTGATACAGATGTGGAACTAATACGTAGTCCAGATAAGCTACGGGCACATGACGCATTTTTCGGATTTGAGACACCAGAGTTTGTTGCCAGCGGCCTGGGATTTGGCTCAATTGCTCATGGCATAGCAATTGAGGCTATGCTCCACGAATATGAGTCTTTTCTGGATGGAAATCATGGTGTAGTAGTTTGCCCAAAGCTTAACACTCAAGCTCTAAAAAGACTGGGGCTTTGTCAAGACGGCTCACTTCAGGAGTTTAGTAATTCTGTTATCTACCCCCCAGATTGGTTTAATCCCTATGAAAGTGCAACAGGCCGTCTAAAGTGTACCGAAAATACTGTATCTATCCACTGGTATTCTGCCAGTTGGATGAGTCCGAAACAGAAGTTACGCAAGATGATATCTACCCCGTTACATCGTATTTTAGGCGTTGATTTTTTTAGGAGACAAAAGCAATGATGGAAAAGCGCCGTATTCTGGTCGTATCACACGCCCTTGAGCTCGGTGGTGCGGAGCGAGCACTGCTTGGTTTGCTTGGCGCGTTTGATGCCGAACAATATGATATTGACCTGTTCCTGCTCCGTCACAGCGGTGAACTTCTTCCATACATCCCCAAGCATGTGCGCCTGCTACCGGAGATAAAGCAATATACTTGTTTGGCCGAGCCTATCGGCGCGACACTGCGGAAGGCTGCGTTCCCTGTTGCACTTGGGCGCGCCTGGGGAAAATATGCGGCCAGGCGCTTTTTGGCTTCCCATCCTTCTGATTTGGACCAGGGCGTCTCGTTGGAGTACAGCCATAAATATACAAAGCGATTTATGCCAAAGATCAGTACTGAGCAATACGATTTGGCAATCAGCTTTCTGACCCCGCATTACTTTGTAGCAGAGAAGGTCAACGCCAAGAAGAAGATTGCCTGGATCCATACAGATTACTCCGCGCTTCACATAGACGCAGAATCTGAAATAAAAATGTGGTCCGCCTATGACCGGATTGCTTCCATCTCTGACCAGTGTACCGCAGGTTTTCTTAAAAAATTTCCTTCACTGCGAGATCGTATTATAAGAATAGATAATATCACTTTACCCTCTCTGATCTGCCAGCAAGGAGACGCGGAACCTCCGGTAGGGATGGAGACAGGTATGTATAAGTTGCTCTCTGTAGGACGATTTTGTAATCAGAAAAATTTTGATAATGTCCCCGATATCTGCCGTATCCTTCACAAAGCTGGATATGATGTCCACTGGTATCTCATCGGTTTCGGTGGAGATGAAGCATTGATCCGCCGTAAAATTATCGAAACTGGAACGGAAGATTTTATAACCATATTGGGTAAGAAAACCAATCCATATCCGTATATGAAGGCCTGTGATCTCTACGTACAGCCTTCTAGGTATGAAGGAAATTGTGTCGCAGTCCATGAAGCCCAGATATTGGGTAAGCCGGTTGTTATTACCCGCTATGCCACTTCTGCCAGCCAGCTGGAGGACGGGATAGATGGCGTAATCGTCCCTATAGACAACGAAGGCTGCGCCGCAGGTATCGCCGCGTTGCTGAAGTCCCCTGCGCGGATGTCTTACCTCTCCCAGGGCTGTAAAAGCAGGGACTATTCCAATCGGGAAGAGGCTAAAAAATTGTATCAGCTCTTGGGGTGATTCTATGCATGTCCTTTATGTAGTAGGCTCCTGCCTGACCAAAAATACATCTGCTAATATGAGCCATAATGCTTATGTGCAAGGTTTGCTAGAAAATGGATGTAAAGTTGACATCTTGATGGCTAAGGATAGCTGGGGGAAGCAGGACAATAAGCTACCTGTTTGGAACGAGGCGCACTATTTTTGCTACTCTGCGTCATCGTTTCAGGACAGGCTTCGTATTTTAGCCCGCAAATTAGTTTCAGTTTCTGAAAAGGCTCCCGCCTCTTCCTCCGTCGTATATAAAGAGCAACACACAGCTGCGCTTAATAGCAGCTGGCAGTCAAATCTACGTGTTTGGTTAAAAAAACTATTTTATAGACTGTTTCCCAACGATCCGTGCTATCCCTTGGAACAACATTGGTTAAAAAAAGCAATCCAATTTAGTAGCAAGACCACATATGATTTGGTTATATCCAATTCTTCTCCTGCTGCAAGCCATAAGCTAGTCTGGTTACTGTTACAATCTCAAAAATTATTTTGTAACCGTTGGATTCAAATATGGGAAGATCCTTGGTATGTAGACTTATACGGCTCTAAGAGTCAAACAATATTTCGCGAAGAACATCAATTGCTTTTAGCGGCAACTGAGATATATTACGTGAGCCCTCTAACACTAGATTATCAGAAGGAATTGTTCCCTGACTGCGCTTCTAAGATGAAACATATTCCGCTTCCTTATCTAACTTTCTCAGAAAATAATTCAATAAAATGCGACTTCAGTTTTGGATATTTTGGTGACTATTATTCTCATACCCGAAATTTGCTTCCTTTTTATCAGGCTTTACGGAAGTCTGGTTGCCCAGGAAGTATTTATGGAGACTCTGATCTACATCTTGAATCTACAGAACAAATTACGGTCAGCGGCCGAGTTACATTAGATGTTTTGGAAAAAGTTCAAAGCAAAACTAGGGTATTAGTTCATCTCTGTAATTTACACGGTGGGCAAATACCAGGAAAAATTTATCACTATTCTGCTACAAATAAGCCCATTCTCTTTATATTAGACGGCACTGAAAATGAAGTCGAAAAAATATTAGCATACTTTAAGCAATTTTATCGATATGAATTTTGCAATAACACTGTGACTGATATCTTTTCTGCAATTGAAAGACTTAAGCTTCAAAATGAGCGCCAAACTTGGGAACCAGTTTTGTCGTTTTCTCCCAAACTAGTAGTTCAAAATTTGCTTTTATAAAATAGCCATTAAGAGTAAGGTGAAGTCAATTATGACTAAGCTCACTATATTTACAGCTACCTATAATCGAGCCCATCTGCTGGAACGGCTTTATCGTTCCTTACAGCGCCAAAGTATTTTTGACTTTGAATGGTTGGTAATCGATGATGGTTCTACCGACAACACTATCGAGTTATTTTCAAAATGGCAATCCGAGGAAAACCCATTTGTAATCCGATTTTTTACACAGGAAAATCAGGGTCTAATTCGTACTCTTAACCGTGGCATTCAACTGGCTCACGGTGTATATTTTTCTAAAATAGATTCTGACGATTATGTTGTCGATGACTATATGACATACATGTGCAAATGGTTAGAAAGCATCGACAACAACGCTAAGGTTTACGGTGCTGCTGGAGTTAAAATTCATCCTAATGGCACCCCACTCAAGGGCTATTGGCCCAAAATAAAACCTGGGAAATATATTGATGCTACAGATTTGGAACGAAAAAAATATGATTTAAACGCAGATATGTGTGAGGCCTGGAGAACAGAAGTATTGAGGCAATATCCATTTCCGGTATGGCCAGGAGAGAAATTCGCGCCAGAACAAATCGTGTTTCATGAAATCGCATTGAAAGGATTTTATATTCGCTGGTATCCGGTTGCTATATGTATTTGCGAATATCAAGAGGGCGGTCTTACCCTTGGTGCTAGCAAGCTTGAAAAAGAAAATCCCATGGGGTATGCAATGATGTATAATCATAAATTAAAGTATCTTACATCTGTGCACAAATTGCGTGCCGCCATCCAAATGGGAGCATTGTGCTTTGTTGGAAAACATCCATCTTATTTGCTACGAAGCAACGCCAAACTATATACATTGCTGTCAATCGTACCTTCATTTTTTTTATCCTTACGCAGGAAAAGGCAATACAAAAACATATAACCAGTATGTTTTATATTATTGGTTGATTGCATAATGAAGTTGGACACTTGAGAAAAGAAAATCCATAGTGATTTTACTCGTATGGTAGAATGAAGTTCCCACACCACATTCACCA
>CABIYL020000031.1:0-21962 GCA_902362925.2 Clostridiales bacterium
GCGAAGGACACCCCACCGGCCGTCCCCGATTTGTCGGCCTTTGAAAAATCCACCAGATTCTTCCCCGCCACGTGGAGGCGGAGCGGCCCCTCCACGCTTTTTATTGACACCGGCGCATTGTATGCCGGGGTCCCGCCCAGGACGGTGCTACCACGGATATTGTCCACCTTGAGGGGGCCGCCGGGGCAACTCTTGTTCATAGCACACACACCACTGGTCACCGCATACCCCGGCATCTGTTCCGACGGCACCACGCCGTCTTCATCCAGTTCCGCCACACCATTTGGCTTTCCAACCTTCGATGCCATTACCTCTGAGATCAGGTTCTTGGCCTGCTCTTTGGTCATATAGACACCGCTCTCAATGGTCAGGTCCACTTTTGCGTCATTACCCACATAGACCACAAGGTCCATCTGCCGCTCTACCGGCTGTCCTGATGTGTAGGCCGGCATAAGGTCCGCCTGGTCTCCGGTGTTTCCGTATGAATACAGGCATTCCGGTATCTCTGTACCGTCCGGATATACCGCCTTGGCATACAGCGCAAGCTCTCGGAAATACCAGTCCTTGGAGATGTCCTGGTTGGAGTACACGCCGCCGAAAATTGCTTTCGCGTCGTTGGTGCGCTCTTTCTTATTGATGTCCAAGTTTTTGACCGGAGTAACGACATCTGTCATTGTGCGGGCCGTCTTACCAGGCGGCATATAGCCGGAGCCAACCACGATCTTTGTCGGTGTAAATACCGCTCCCATCTGTATATGAGACAGGAGGGACCGGCCTACGTCTGTAATTGCATTATTCTGAAAGTTTGCCACTCTGTTCACCTCCTTACAATTTTGCACCGATGCTGTATTGCTCTTTGCTAGTCTCCTTGATGGTTACACCAGCATAAAGCGGCATTTTCCCGGTCAGTGTGATGAAGATTCCGTCCAACTTGGCGGAAGCCCGCTTGACCTTGTTCAACAGGTTCAAAAACTCGGTCAGCCTTTCATTGTTCAGCGACGGATTTGTGGAATATACCCGGAAGTGTCCGGGCTGTCCTTGGTACTCGAACCACTCCTCTACATATCCCTCGCCAAAATAGCTGTTGATAACGTTCTCCACCGCCCATTTTGTACCCAACCTCTGGTACACAATATCGCTATCCTTGACCAGCGCCCGCTTCGTGTCCATGGACGCGCCCGTGTCGTACCACAGGATATTGAGCTCCCAGGCCAAGGCGTCCAGCTCCGCCTCGGTCAGGTCGTCGATGTGATCCCAGGTGGACAAGGCGGCGGTGCTCTGCGCCAGCTCCGGCACGATCTCATCCATGGCAGCAGCCAGGCCCTTCACCGCCCCATCGTCCCGCATGAACTGCGGCAGAAGCCGGATGAACTCCAGCGTGTTCAGCTTCATCTCGCTCATGTGATCACCTCATGGGAGACCGTCGGGACTCCGGTGAGCTTCGCCACCTGGGCCTTGGTAAGCTGCTGGAAGCTGGGGGCCGTGACCTCCAGCCTGGCGGCTCCCGTGCCGCTGGACGGGGCCAGAATGAAACGGCGGAGCTGATCCGGGTTGATATCCCGCGACAGCGCCGCCGATTGCCAGGCAATATACTGGTCGATCGCTCCGCCGTCCCCCTCGATTGTCTCGATGGTGGTCGCCTCGTCGTCCTTGGTGCAGTAATACTTGATATTGATGGTGTATTCCACCTGTTCCGGGGCCATGACCTGCACCTTGTCCGTCATGGGCCGCACGTCGTCGGCCAGGGCGGCCCGCACCTTCTCCAGGGTATCCCCGTCCGGAACTACACCGCCGGTCATCAGCGGATAGATGTTGACCGTGTTCGGCTCATCCTCCGGGCAATCAATGGCAACATCCACGATGTCAGGGTCAGCGCTCAAGGTGTGGTATCGGTATCCACTCTCAGGGCCAGCCGTGGAGAGGGCCGACGGAGCCAGCCGGATACGCTCTCTCAGCCGCTCGTCGCCCTCATCAGTGTAGGGCTCACCATCATCTCCTCCGGTGCTGGTGGTGGTGTTCTGCGCTCCTGAGATATAAGGGATGAGATCCACCAGCGTCTTGATGGTCCCGGCGGTGAATCCGTTGTACTGGGAGCCGCCGGTTGTACATACGCCCAGCACGTCCACATAGAGCTCCCCAGTCTGGAGCACGGCGGTTTCCATCGTGGCGAAGTACACCGAACCGTCAGTTGTGACGCGGGTGCCCGCCGGGATGATGATGTTCTCCGCATGTACCGCCGAAGCGGAAAAGCGGAATGTAGCGTATGCGCTGGAAGGTTCCGCCCGCTCGACACCGTATCGTTCGCCCAGGGCGTCCAGCACCTCTCCCCTGGCATACTGCAAGGTGCGCTGCTTCATTTTATCGTTGAACTCGCTGTATAGGGCAACAAACACAGCCACAAGGGCCTCACCGAAGATTCGGCGCTCGTCACCGGGATACAGTGCCTCGTTGCACTCGTCCATCAGGGAGCCGATGATCGCCGTGTAGAGCTTGGCGCTGTCGGTCTCCACAAAATCAAAGTCAGCCATTCGGCTCACCTCCTACTCGCTTTCTGTGATGTCTGCCGTGACGATATATCCGCCGCCGGTGTCTTTTGCGTCAAGGGAAATGCCATTCACCGTGACACGGGGCTCGTATGTCTCCAGCAGCCACTCGGCATCCTGCTTGATCTCAGGCTCCGCCACTGTGATGGGCTTATCCATCAGGCGTGGGTCAAGCCCCTTGACGCGCTCATATGGGACATCGCCCCGGAACGTCAGCAGCAGATTCGCCGCGCACACATCAGGGGAGCCGTTTCCACTTGCCCTCATATAATCACGCCCCTTTGCTCGTCTTTTTCTGCGCCTTGTCCGACTTGGACGCCGTGGCGTTCATGGCCTCTTTTTTTGCCGCCAGTGTGGCCTTGTAGTCAGCTGTGGCTTTCTTCGCCGCCGCACTGTCCCCGCCCTTACTTGCGGAGGATGAGGAGGAGCCGACGGAGCTCTTTGTAGTCAGCGCCGACGTCTTGCCCTCGGAATATTCCTCAAGCGTCAGCGCGATCTTGCAGGAGATCCACGCGCCGGTCGCCGTCATCTGCACGTCTGATGTTGAGACGCCCGTCAGCGTCATCTTGGCTGGGCCGAACCGCCGCTCACCGATATACAGAGGGTAGGAATTACCCAACTGCGCTTCCCATTCTTCCACCTGGCCCCTCGGGTCAACGCCAGCGGCGGCCAGATAGACAGTTTCAAAGCTGATTGGGCGCAGTTCTCGACCCCTGGTATTGGTTGGGGCGGTGCCGCTGGTGTCGTTCTCGCTGTCCGCTTTCAGCGTCAGCGATGTGGTAAACCCACCGAACGGAACAATCTTAGTTGGAGATACCAAGAATCCCTTGGGGCCCCACCTCGCCATGTACTGCAAATCCTTCCCCCCTTTACTCCGGCGTACCGGTGCTGCTTTCTCCAGACTGAACACCGGAGTGTGTATGCGTGTTGTAGCTCTGGACGGACCCTGTCTTGATATCGCCAACGGTTGCCGTCCCCTTGATGGTCAAGTCTCCGAAAAGCTCCCGATTCCATTCACCATCCATGCGGGCCAGGATAACCCCCGTGTTGTCCGGAAATGTGGCGTACACCACTGGCATTTTAACGGTCAGGCTCCCAGCCAGGAAGAAGGGAACCACCAGTGGGAAGGTCACGCTGGACCCATCGAAGGCCGGGACAACGGTCGCCGTCTTTCCGTCGGCGCTGATGGTGGACACCATACCCTTGTCGATCATCAGTATCCCTCCAGTGGGCGGCGGAAAAAGAGCTTGCTCTTTCCAGCCCCGTAGTCGTTGCGGACGTGGTCCAGGAAAACAGGCCCGTCCCAGGACGGGGCCCGTGCGTTCTCCAGCATAACGGTAGAAGCCGCCGCGTAGCCGGGCAGGATACGTGAGCGCACGAACCCCGTGCATCCGCCCTTGTTGGCCGCCCTCAGCAGGCTTTTTGCATACCGGGCGGCTTCCTCATTGCTGGATATGTTCGGTGGCGTCTCTGGCCGCAGGACGCGCCCCACGCCGTTCCCTGCGTCAAACTCTCCTGAGTAGCTGCCGCCGGTAATGATGCAGGAGCCGTAAAGCTCCGCCCGCCGGTCGGTATACTCATAGTCGCCGTCGATGGTCACGGCCAACACCTCAGACGGGGCCACGGCCTCCATATAAGGCTCCGAGTACAGGATCAGCTTCTTGTCATACACCAGGAAGGCGCAGCCCTCCAAGGTGCAGATGCGTTGCAGAAATGCAAAGTCGCTCTGCCCTCCCTGGAGGAGGTAAGGAAACAGCCTATCCTCCACCCCATAAGAGGCGAAGGATAGACCATTCCTGGAGGCGATTTCCGCCCCGATCTGCAAAAGGTGGACCTGTTGCCATGCCTTGCTCTGCGCCTCATAGCCGGACGCTGGAGCAGACCAGGCGCACAGGTCATAGGTGCCGTTGCGCGGCGTGGACGACACCAAGAACATAGTCCCGGTGCTGATGGTTCCATAGTCAACCTTGAGCTCATCGCCCACAGCTGGACCCCACTTATCCCACAGGTTATCCACATCATTCACACGCAGGCGGAGTTCGTCCGCCCGGCCTGCGGCGTACATGTCGTGATAGCACCGGTTGATGGACACACTCTCGGTGATGTCCACACCCTTGTAGGTAATCTTTATCATGTCTCACGCCTCCAGGGCGGCAGGGTCTCAGGCGGAGTGGCCGCAGCCTCATCCGGGATGTAGAGCTCAACCCCCGCCCCGAAGATCAGAGTGGAGCAATGGTCGGGATTGGCCTGGATGATGACGTGGGCCTGCTTCTCATCGTTGTAATACGCCAGCGCCAGCGCGTCGAAGGTGTCGCCCTCGACGGTGATGTGTGTACTATGCATAGACCGGCTTCCCCCTCCCTGCAAGCCATGCTTCCAGCATATCGATGAAATCTGGATATTCGGCCTCAATGGCCTCCATGATGCTCTCCTTGTTGGCCTGCCCGGTGACGGTGATCTGAGGTGCGAAGGTCACGCCGCCAAGATTGACACCGCCGCCCGAACTGCCGCCGCTCAAGGTGAACGACGTGCCGTCCTCATCTGCCCCCAGCATCCGGCCAGCCTTGGCCCAGTATGCAAGGTTCTGCGCCCGATAGGCCGGATCGAAGCTGATGACGGCCTCGGTGTCCGCCTCGCCCGCGATGGATGGGCCATTGGTGAAGCCGCCGGTGGCAAGCATTGGCATACTCGGAATATTCAGCGCAAATTTCTGGCCTCCGATGATCGGGACCCAATCAGGGATGTCAAAGCCAATGGAATTGATTCCCTCGATGGCCTTGTTCACGATTGAGATAACTCCATTGATAGGAGCCTTTGCGATATTCCCGAGCATCCCGAAGATGTTTCCGAAGATGTCAATGACGTTCTGCCACGCCGCACTCCAGTTGCCGGCAAAGATATTGCTGATAAAGTCGATGACGCCGGCGAAGATGGCCTTCACATTTTCAACTGCCGCTTGGATGCTCTGCCACCACCCGTCCAGGTATGCCCCGAAGAATGGGAAATACTGACCGATAAAGTCGATGGCACCCGTTATCCATCCGGCAATGTTGTTCCAAATCTCGCCCGTCTTCTCCCCAAAGGCGATGACCTTCTCTTTGGCAATGTCCCAGTTGTTGTAAAGCCAGATGACACCGGCCACAAGTCCGGCGATTGCCGCCACTGCAATGGTGATGGGGGATGTCAGAAATGCGATAGCGCCATTGAGCGCCCACGTCGCAATGGTGGCCGCATTTACCGTTGTCGCACCGGTAGCGAGTACCGCCGTCTTGATAGCCTCAGCTGCGGCCACGCCCATGGAAATGGCCTTGTAGGCCACGAAGGCCGCCGTCAGCCCGCCAATGACCGGGATCAGCCAGTCGGCGTTATCCTTGAGCCATGCGAAGCCGTCCTCGGCCAGCGTGATAACATCATCGGTCAGCTCCCCGATCTGCTCGGCAATAGCCGTGAAGTCTGTCTCCCCCATGATCTCCAGGATCTTGGTCAGGATCTTGTTGAACCCCTCTTGCACTGCCGTAGTAACCGGCTCGATCTTCTCCCCCATCTCCGCAAGCGTTAGGGTGTAATCCGCATTTGCCGCATTGGCGTCCATCAGCGTGCCCGCCGTCTCCTCGTACTTGTCGGCTGCATCGCCGTACAGGACAGTCAGGGTGTCAGTAATGAGCGCCTGCCGCTCCGCCTCATCGGAACATGAAGAAAGGGCCACGTTGAAGGCGTCCTCAGCAGTAGTCACCTCGTCGCTCATGAATCCGGCCAATAGCTCCGCCGCCTCGCTGGACCAGTTCAGAGCATCGGCGAATGTGCCGGTAACCTGGCCCACCTTGGCCGTCTCTGCGGCGGCCTCGGCCAGGCTCTCGACCGGGAGAGCGTCTTGGTAAGTGCCCCACACGCCGGTTGTAATCTTGACCCATTCGTCAAGCTCCGCCTGGCTGTCCGCCATACGGGCAATGTTATTCGCCGCCTCAACGGCCCGGTCATCCTCACCGAATACAGAATAGAGGCCCTTCCAGGTGTCGGTCGCCGTCTCGGCGGAAAACCCAGCACTGTCAAAAGCAGTCTCAAGGGTGCCCATGTCCTGCCGAAACTCGCGGGTACTTTCCGCAAGGCCATAGATGCTTGTTGCAGCATCCTTAGCCGCTCCTACAATGTCCTGGATTCCGCTGGATACCAGATCAGCTGCGGCACCCTTGGCTATGGTGAAACCGCCCTTTAGGTCACGGGATGCCTTTTCCAGCTCTTCAAGCTGGCCCTGCGCCTCGTCCGCTACACCCTCCAGCATTTCTAGACGGTCGGCCATACTCTCGATGGCTGCCCTTACAGACGGGTCGATGTCTCCGCCGATGCTGATTGTCGTGCGAAAATCTTTTCCCTTTCCTATGGCCGTTCACCCCCTATCTATGCCGCTTGCCTCTGCGGGGCGGCTGCTTGGCCTTTATCCTTGCCTGCCGCTCCTTCTCCTCCTCCACAGCTTCCCCGAACTCCTGGAGGAATTCGGTCAGCCTCATTTGTCCGGCTTCTCGGATGCTCGTGTGGAAGGTTCGGCTGTACTCTCTGAGGGCTCTTCGGAGGGTTTTTCCCCGGAGGTTGCCCCCGACCTCCGATAGGTAAAAAGCATTCCAATGTCGGTCAGCTTGAGCACGTCGAAGCCCTTGATGCGCTCAAGGTCAGCAACGTCAATGCCGGGATTCACCGCGATAACGGCGAACATGCCCAGGTACAGATGCAGGGCATAGTCGTTCTCCCTCATCTTGAAGGAAAAGGACTTGCTCTTGTTGATGGCGGAACTCCGGGCGCAGGCTTCGGAGAACTGCGCCGCCGTGATCTCCATTGGGTCATAGGTCAGCTCGGAGACCTCTTTCCCGTCAATCAGGACGGGCTCGTCCAGTTTCAGTGTCTTTTTGCTCATGGTGTCCTCCTTATGAAAAGGCCCCGCCGGGTAAACCCGGCGGGGCCTGTGTGTTACAGCATGGAGCTGACATCTCCATACTCTTTGCCGGCAATGCGGCACTTCCCGGCCAGGCGGTCGATGAGGAACATCTCATGACCGTCCACAAACAGGTTATAGCGTGTCACGGTGATAGTGACCTCACTCTCAGAGGCAGATCCAACCTCCAGACTGATACCGGGGATCTTGTTGGGGATTCCCCTGATAAACGCCTTGCAACCAACATTCCGCGTGTTGCCGTTGGCATCGGTGACAGTCTGCACCCAGCGGAACTCCAGAGGCTTCATGTCCGGCTTGATGAGAGATCTGAGCCCCATGTCAACGCCGATCTTTGTCAGCGCCGCCTCCATGTTGTCCAGCAGCTGCCAGATAGGAATCGTGAAGGTTCCCATTGCCTGGAGGTCAGCCGTCAGCGGGGCCACCTCCGGAAGGGATATGGACACGTCACGTGCCACAAGTGCGCCTTCGGAATATGCCGTGTCAGCCACAACAGGGCCGCAGATGTTGACAAATGCGCCCGCCATTTACTCCACCTCCCCGAAATAAGAATCAAATCCCGCCGTGGTGTAGGCCACGCGCATGGTGCCGCTCTTGAAGGGAGGCGTGGGTGTTCCCTTCGTGGCCCAGGTGAAGTTACCCTCTACCATGTCGGCGGTGCTGTTGTCGTCCTCGGTGAACTCCACCACAGGAGTGCCGATGAGAGCACCAACCGCCGCCAGGGCGTCCGCCTTCTCCTGCTCCCGGTTCTTGATGGTGTCAGCCATGGCCCGGGTCATGGGCTGGTCAATGGTCAGGGCGTGCTCCTGTTGGAAGCTGTTGGTGATGTGCATCATAGTGCGGATGGAGTTGTCGAAGATGGCCCGGTTGTCCGTCACCTGGCCGTACTTGTACGCCGCCGTATGAGGGCCCCAAAGCACCCACTGACCTCCCCAATACACAATAGTGGTGATGCCTTCGGCGTTGAGCTCGTTGCCGCGCTGCTGGTCAAAGCCCCGGTTGGTGCTCTCCGCGCCAAAATACTGCCGCGCCACAGGGACGGGCTTGTTGGAACAGCTCTCCATGGGGATTCCGTCGTGGCTCTCGTCCACGATCATCTGCCGCCAGGCTGCCAGCACAGCGGAATGGTAGACACGTCCTACGGTATCAATGGCCTGGGGCCAGAAAACCTTGCTCCGCTCGTTGGTGTAGCCGTTGGTGTCCTTCCACTCCTTGGCGGTCTCGATGGTGTCCACGGCCCCGGTATCCTTGATTGGAATATCGGCAAAGGCACAAGCATCCCAGTGACCGTTGACCTTGGTGCCGGCCTTGACCATGGCCTCGTACACCTTCGGCTTGCTGCTCCAGCCAGGGCAGGAAATGAGGTTTGGGATCAGGCCAAGCTCTGGATAGATCAGCCCGACACAGCCCAGGCCGGTATAGACGCCACCGGCAGTCTCACCGCCGATGATGTCAGTCTCGGTGATGGTAGAGGTGTCGATCTCGCTGAACGTGGCCTGGACCTCGCCGGTGATAGGCTCGTCGCCTACGCTGTTGATGATGGCCTGACACTTGGTAAAGTCGTAGTCGATGGAGAAGTCAACTCCCTCCGTCTTGTCCGCCAGAACCAGCGTATCGAGAATGATGGTATCGCTCTGGATGGTGGCCTGTCCGTTGGCGAAAGTCAGACTCTGGGTTGTCTCGGAAGACTTCTTGTGCTTCGCGGGGTCCAGCACATTGATCGCCACGATAGGGCCGATGTTGCCCGCTGTGTTGTCGAAGTGGAGCTGGAACGCCTCGCACAGGTCAAAAGTGGCCCAGTTGGACGAATAGCCAAAATAGCGCTTGACGGCGTTGAAATTGGATAGCTTGACCGGGCTGTTGACGTACTGCTCATAGCCCCGAATCAGGTTCACCGGGGCGAGTCCAACGTACACGGCGACAGTTCCGGTCTGAGTTGCGGCATCGCCGATGCTGGCCGCAAACTCGCCATAAGTGCCGTGCTTGTAATCTGCCATTTATGTTCCCTCCTTACAGGAAATCTTGTAGATCTTGAATGTTCCGCCGCAGCGGATAGTTGACGGTGAAGGACGCCCAGGCAAACCACATGGGGTAAAAGTCCGGGATAGCTTCTTGTTCCGTCAGCGGGCCGAACTTGACCGGCTTCGCTCTGTCGATGGTGTATCCGCCGATGCTGGTCACGCTCTCCACCGCCCGCAGTGCGATGTCCACGAAGTTCCAGGCATCCCGCCAGCCGTCGCCGTTGCGCCGGAAGTAGGCGTCGGCCTCTGCTCCTGTCCACCTACGGACGAACCCGTCCCCATTGGAGAGTAGCACGTCCTGACCATGGGTGCCGGGGCTCCATGCCGAAAAGCAGAACTGCACTTCCACAGAACCGCTCCCTTCCGCCAGCGCGTCCTGCCCGGTGACGAACCGGACGCACAGAGACGGGAACGGCGCATGGACGCCGGGTGGCAGCTTGTCGGACGTGGGCACATATATAGCAAACGCCGCAGGGGTCGCCAGATTGTAGGCATACCCGGCATCGTCCGGGGCCGTGTTCTCAGGCGGTACTTTCAGCTTGATTTGCTCACAGATGCTTTTCCGCGCCCACTCTGTCAGGGTGTCCAGCATATGGACAACAGACATGGTCTCAGCCTCCTTTACGCGATGATGTTCTCCCTGAGCACGACGGTTGCCATGCCCATGTTAACCTGCCAATCGTCCACGATGCACTCGCGCCCGTTGACGTTCAGGTTTTGGCCGGGGGCCCGGCGGGGCGGAAGATCCTCCGCACGGGCATAAAAAAGGGTGGCGCTCTCCGCCACCGCCAGATCCTGCCCGCCCTGCCTGGCTTTCAGCTCATCGTTATCCAAGACAATGGGGACGTCCTTGCCCTCAATGCTGCAGATCTCCCCGAAGAAGTCGAGAGCAAGGAACACGACGGAGCGGTCACGCTCCACCATGTTCTTGAATCCGGCCATCACAGCACCGCCTCGGCGGGGTCAAAATCAGGCAGGGGCTCTCCGTCATCCTCGCCATCTCCCTCCGTGCCTTCGCCGGTCTCGTCATTGGCATGGCTGGGGATGACATCAACGGAAGTGATGGCCTCGATCAGTTTGGCCTTGGTGGTCAGCTTCTTGGTGTCAATGCCCATTTCCTCGGCCAGCTCTTTCAGCTGGGCGTTGGTCATCTCCCACAGCTGCTCGGGGTCAAGGTGGGCGTATTCGATATCAGCATCACCTTCGGGGGGCTGCTCGTCGAAGCCGATGGGGTCATGGACATACTCCGCCACACCCAGGCCAACCAGGCGGGCCTCCTGCTCCTCGGTCAGCTGAAAGGGGCCGTCCTTCTCCGTCTTGGGCTTCACGCAGCCGTTCTTGTCCAGGTATCCATACACGCCACTAATGATCTTGATCATGCTGTCGTTCCTCCTTTTCCGCCTGCATCAGGCCAGGACCTTGGCCACGATGAAGGGGTTCTTGTTCTTGGGCATCAGGATCGGGCAGGACGTGATTGTCAGGCTCCGGGTGTTGCCCTCAGCGCTGGACAGATACTTGGGTACGCGCTTGCCGGTGTAGGTGTGGAACTCGCCGTCGCTCTGCTCCACCTGAGACACAGCGCCGTAGGCGGTGCGGCCGGCGGCAGGCGTGGTCAGCACCACGCTCTTGGGGTCGATGTACGGGGTGTTATCGCCGTCGTCGTTGGTGTAGGTCTCCTCATAGCACAGCACGTCGAGCATGCGGCCCTTGACGTTCAGGGTAGCGATGAGGCTCACGCCGTTGGGCAGGGTGGCGGGGTCGATGCGGCCCACGTTGTAGTTCTTGATGTCCAGGAGCTTCTGGATCTCAGCATTGGCCAGGATGGCATCGGCAGCGTCCGCACCAACCACCAGGTCAGTGGCACCCAGTCCCCGGGCAGTCAGCAGGCGGGCCATAGCGGCCAGGTCCTTGATGATGCCGGTATAGCCGGTATCCCAGTTTCCGGTGGGGGTATACTTGGCCGGGTTGCTACCCTCGGAGTAGAACCGGATCTCCTTGTCGTCGGAGACATCCTCGTCATCCGCGATGTGCTTCATGATGCAGCCGTTGGTCTGCATGACCTCGGCAGCCATGGCCTCCTCACGGCGGGTGATCATCTCGCCCATCTCCTGGGCGTCCTTCAGGAGGATGGTGCGCTGGCGCTGCTCAGGCGTCAGCTGGGACAGCAGGGCCTCCCCGAAGCCGCGCTTCTTCAGGTCGTCAAGGGTCAGGGGACGCTTGGGCGCGATGCGGGGCGGAGTGTAGCGCTTCATCTCATAGCCGTTGCGCAGAATGGTGACGCCACCCTTGCGGGGTGCCACAAAGGGCGCAATCCGCTTGCTGCCGTCGCGGTACTCCACCAGCACGTCGTCGGTGCTGAACATGTCGGTCGCGTCGTTGGTCGGGAAATAGCGGTCACGCAGGAAAGAGGTGACCGGGGGCAGCTGCTCCACAGCCGCCAGTAGAGTGTGAGTTTCATAGAAGTTGAAAGCCATATTGTTATCCTCCCTCTCTCTTAGTATTCCAGTGCGTCGGACACCAGGATGCCCTTGCCGCGCAGGATCTCCTCATCGGCAGCGGTCAGAGTGTATTCGGTCTTGACCGCCAGCGCCGCACGGTTGAAGTGGCCGGTGCGGTAGGCGATGCCCACCACAGCGCCGGAGGTGCCGGTATCCACTTCATCCGCCAGCACATAGATCGCCTTGGTGGCCTCGGCAGCGGCAGCCAGGGCAGCAAAGTCCTCACCACCAGGGGTGCCGGAAACAACGGTGCCACGGGCAAGCACGCCCTGGCTGGCGGCCAGCTTCACGGCCACCACGTCGGCCTCGGG
The DNA here is from genome assembly GCA_902362925.2 of Clostridiales bacterium. Lineage (GTDB taxonomy): Bacteria > Bacillota > Clostridia > Oscillospirales > Oscillospiraceae > Pseudoflavonifractor. The sequence continues at coordinate 12,316 of CABIYL020000031.1, forward strand.
CACGTTTTCCACAAACAGGTTGTCATAGCCAACAGTGCCCAGGGATTCATCCAGTCTCTTGTTTGCCATTACTTTTTACCTCCCATCATCTTGTTGAAGAGATTCACGGCTTCCGTGATCTCCTTCTCAGTTTCCGCAGGGTCCTCTTCCTGGACCTCGGGGCCAGCGTTCGGCGCGGCAGCCACGCCATCGGCACCAGAATCGGTGCCGTCCTGTGCCATGTTTTTCAGCACAGTGGCTCCGATGGCGGCCTGGGCCTGCATAGCCTGGAGGGCCAGCTGCTCGGCTGTCAGGGGCTTCTCGCCATACTTGGCCGAATTGATCAGCGACTTGTCCGCGATTGCGTTCTGGATGCCCTCAATGCCCTGAATACGGGCACGTTCCTCCGCCACTCCGGCGGTGCGCCCCTCCTCCCGGGCCGCGGTCTCCGCCTGCGCCAGAAGATCAGGGTAGGCCGCCCGCAGTTCCTCAATGTTCTTGATTTCCATGTCTGTGCTCCTTTCAGATTTGGTTTTATCACCCACCGGCGCCGGGGCCGCAGGAGATACGATATTTGTGGCTGGCAACGGAATCACGGGAGCCACATTGGCCACCGGCATACCGTAAGCCGCACGTAAACGCTGCGCAAGGCGGTCAAACAGGCCGTCCTCGCTGTCTTCCTCGTCGTCCTCGCTTCCAATCACCTCGTCCGCCAGGCCCTTGTCTACTGCCTCCTGTCCGGTCAGCCAGGTCTCTCCGTCGATGAAGCTCTTGGCCTCGTCATAGCTCACGCCCATGCGCTCCGCATACACGTTGACGATGGCCTTGTTGTGGGCCTTGAACTCGGTGACCATCTCTTTCAGGGCGTCGATGTTGTAATAGCCAAACAGAAAACCGGCAACGCCGTGGGCCATCAGGTTGCTACCGGCGTTCATGCGGCGCACGTTACCCGCCTGGAAGATCAGGCTGGCAGCTGACGCAGCCAGGCCATCATTGACGGTCGTCACGGTTCCCTTGACATCTTTCAGCCGATTGTAAATGGCAAGGCCTGCATACAGGTCCCCGCCGCCGGAATTGATATGCACGGTGATATTGCCTTTGTCCTTGATGGCGTCCAGATCCTCCAGGAACTCGTCCAGCCCGATATAGCCAGGCAGCCGCTCACCGTTCCGCCAGTCTTTTGGAACAATGGCCACGACGTCTCCGTACATATTGATCTCGGCGTTGTCGTCGTCCAGGACAGCCATGTTATAGGCTTTGACGGGTCCATTTCTTCCGCTCATGCCCGCAAAAGCAGGCGTTTTTCTGCCTTTCATTCGTCTGTTTGACCTCCTTTTTCTCCATCTCCGGTATCTGCCGGTGGCTCATTTGTTGCGGGTTCCGGCTTATTCCCGCCGTTGGCTGCCTGCAGTCGCTCGTTTTCCAAGGCCAGCTTGTCAACATTGGCCGCGTACTCGCTGCCGTTGAGCTTGATGGCCTCGGCCTCCCGGGTGGTCAGACCATTCTCGATGGCGGTCACAGCCGCCTGGACCTCCTTGGTCGGGTCAAGCTGTCCCTGGGACGGCCCTATCCACTGGCTCTGGAGGTACGCCTGCCGGATCAGTGGATCAGTCAAAAATCCCGGCGCGATGATACGTCCCCGGGCCACTGCCTCCGTCAGCCACAGCTCATAAACAGGACGGCAAAAATCCTTGGTCAGCCACTCCCGGCGCATCCTGAATGCCTTCCACGCCTCCAGCAACGCCGCACGGCTAGCGGAATAGCTGGAATTGAAGGCCATCAGCAGCAGGTCTGCAGGGATCTCCAGCGCAGCGCCTACCTGTTCGCACATTGCCCGCATGAACGTGTCAAAGCCTGTGTTCGGGTGGGTCGGACTTCCGAAGGTTACATCCTCACCGGGCTCCATAATGTTCATGGTACCCGGTCCAAGCTCATACTCGTTTGGGTCCCGGCTGACTTCCTCCACATTGTCGCCGCCTACCTCGTTGAACGGCATCCCATCTGTCCCAGCCTCTGTCTTGATGAAGGCCGTGAAGAAAGACTGGACAACGGCGGCCATGATCTCCGCCTCGGTATAGCGCCGCATTTGCAGCAGCGGCTCCATAACCTGGGCCAGGTACGGCACGCCCCGGTACTGGTCTGGTCGCTCGCTGTCCATGATTTGCAGGATATTTGGCAGACCTGTCCTTGGTCCGTATGCCTCCACCCGGGTGAACTCGGTTGGAACGATGGTGTTCTGGTACGGGTAGGTGTTGGCGATGTAGTAGGCCACAATTTGTCCGTTCCTATCCACCTCCACTCCGTCATATATTGCGTTCCCGTTCTTCGCTGTCCCCGTTGTGGTCAAGATCCCAACACCACCGTCAGCCGTTGGCGTCCGAACACGGTCGGCCTCCACGATATGCAGGCGCATGGAATAAGGTAGCAGTGGGGTTGTGTTGTAATGCTTCACCACGGCAAAGCAGTCGCCGGACATGGGCCAGGACATCATAACAAGCTGCTGCATCCCGTAGAAGTCATTCACCCCAATGGCGTCGCAGGCGTTTTTCTTCTCTGCCCACAGCGCAAATTCCGCCTCTGTGCGCTTCTGCCATGCCTCTGCAGCCTCCGGCGTCATGCCCAGGACTTCCCGGTTGATGGTGCTCTTCAGCCGGAGGCCATTCCCCACCACATTCGTCCGCTGCCGTTTCAGCGCTGCCGTGGCAATCGGGGACGCCATGTAGAGCATCCTGGACCGCTGCCGCATGGTGTAGTTGTTCTCGTTTATGTCCTCGTTTGGGTGGCCGGAATCGGCCCGGAAACCTTTCAGGGCCTTCTTTGTATAGCTGGCCCCGGCGTCTCCGTATCCACGGTTGACCACGACAAGGCGCTGTTCCGCCGCACGTCTGCGGTATCTCTTCGCAGGTATGGCGATCTCCTCCTTTCTTAATTTTTTATGGTGAGGTGTTGGAATTTGGTAAAACCGCCCCGCCCCTATATGTCAAAGGGCCGACTCGAAAGGCAGCCCATTAACAACGAGTTATCTGTAATGTATCAGCTTACCTCATCCCAAACGGTGTCAGACCCGTCCGAACCAGGCTCCCACACACAAGGCGTCATATTTTGCTTGGCACGGTAGATGACACCGTTGCGAACGTAGTATTTGTTCAACTCACAATCCATTCCACGCACCCACGGGATTGGATCGGAGACTGTTCCGGCGTGCTCCCGGACGATAGGCCTATACACGGCCAGCATGCCCTCCCCGCCGGGGGGCTGGTGAACCTGCGGAGTCACCGGTACGGACTGCACCTGCCGGTAGGTCTGTCCGTTGTGGACCAGACACACACCGGGCTGGATGGGCTGACCGGCCGCCAACAGCTCATCCCAGCGTGGCAACAGGTCCGGGATGGCCAGTGCCGTGGTATCAGACAGCGTGGTGACAGAGGAAGCCAGTGTCCGGGCCAGCATCATAGCCTGCTCCTGGGGGCTGGGCTCAGGTGTAGGCTGGCATGCCGCCTTCCATACAGCAATCTCCTCCGGCGTGGCATCACGGACTATTCCATTATCATAGATTTTCATGGTACTCACCTCCCGTAGACGTCAAGTTTCGTGCCAGCGCCCAGGGCTGCGTCCCACAGTTGCAGCAAAAAATATTTGAATGAACCAATAGTGGTTATTTCAAAATTATTGGCTTGAACAATCCAGGGATACGAACCCGGCGCCATAACGCCAGTAGGCGGAACACTAGTCTCTTTATAGCTAGCTTTATAAATGAGGTTACCTTCCAGCCGCCAGTGCGCCGCACGGAAATCGTAAACCATACCGCTAGATTGCAGATTCATCTGGGCGAATGCAATACCGTTTAAGCCATTTACGTCAACGATAACGGCGTCGCTCAAATACAGATAAGGCGTAATTCTATTGTTGGAATTGCCCGCATCTCCATACGGCGTGAGCACCGCGATAACCTCTGTACACGGTTTTGACAGTTCCAGCGAGATAACGTCCACTGCCTCCTCGAGCGTTGCCGATGCCACCAACTCCAAGTCTCCCGCAGTGTATCCGCCTGTCGGTGCAGCCCAGCCGATAGGCGTAAGTACGTAATTGTCCGGCACTCCTTCTGTGGATGGCACTCCGGCCCCTTGGTCACCCTGTTGTCCATGGGGAATACCAAGGTTTAGCACCAGGTTGGGCGTCTGGCCTGTAATAGATGCAGTCACAGAGGACCCGGCAGGCAGGGTCTCCACCTGGCCGATGGTAATGTTGGGTGTCTGGCCGGGGTCGCCCGGGTCGCCTTTGCCGCCGGGGTCGCCCTGCTTTCCCTGGGGGATGCCCAGGGAAATGACAGGCTTCTCTGGCGTACCGGACACGGACACCGTAGGCTTAGCCCCTGCGGGCAGGCCGGTCACCTCCACCGAGATGGCAGGCGTGGCGCCGGTAGGACCAACTGCGCCTCTGGGGATGGTAAACCGCAGCACCGCCTCGTTTTCCGTGCCGGTGTTCTCGACCTTGGCCGGAGTATCCGAGTCCCCGGTGATTGTCTCGCCCACTTTGATGGTGGCAGCCTTTCCGGCAGGGCCCACCGACACGTCGGGCAGGGGCAGGTCTGAGGTCACATACTCGTCCCGCTCCAGGTCCCACACAAACCAGTAACCGCCGTCTCCAGGGATGGGCGGGTGAGAACTGAGCTCCTTGACATCCTGAATGTAGTCTCCCATCACATCCACATAGTCCTCAGACGTGCCTGCTCCATCGTCCACGCACTCCTCCTCGACTGCGTAGTTGAATGTGGCAGTGGTCACCCTTTTTCCGTCCTGGCCGTAGATGGACACCTCAGCGGCACAGACACCAACTGCAGCTGTTGCCTGTGCTGGAAGATGAGCAATAACAACGCTTTTCCCGAAGATTTCTGCATCGGTCGCAGAGAATGTCCCATCGGGCTTCATTACCTTCATGACTGCGGTGCATCCGGGCGGGATGCTGTATTGGTCTCGCTCCTCCAGCCAGCTCGTCTCGTAGCGAAAGACTATCAAATGGATGGTGAATGTGATCCCGGAATCGTGCTGCTTGATGAGCGGTCCCGGATCATCCTTTTTCCGCCCGATGCACACGTCCAAATCATAATTTATCATCTCGTCACTACCTTACCAGTCTCGCGGGACTACCCCCACTGCCTTCCGGCGCTTCCCACCTCGAATGACTTCCTCCAAGGCGTCCGCCTCTTTCTCATGCTGCCGGATCTCCTCCATGATCTTGGAGATGTCCAACCTCGTCAGCGACCTGGACCCGATGGAGTAGCTCTGGACGCCTCCATCGACCAGTGCGATATAGGCCGCCCGCAACTTCTCAGCGGCGGCCCGGTGAAATTTCAGTCTGATATTCAGCTCTTCTCTGCTCGCCATTTTCTCCCTCCTTACCAATCGTCACCGGATGCCGCCCGGTTCTTCTTTACCTTCGGCCGCTTTGCCGACCTCTCCGCAGTTTTCAACGCCGCACTATGGTCAGGAAAGCCGCGCAGGCGACGCTCCACGGCATCCATGTCCGGGTCAAGCACCCGCAGGGCGGCCATAGCATAGTTCCGGCAGTCAAGCGGTTCGTTCCGTTCGTGCCCCTTGAGCACCTTCCAGACCGTCCGCTTGCGGCCCCGCTCCAGTGTCTCCTCCTGCACCTCGGACATAAGGCCGGTGAAGTATCGGTAATCATACCCGGCCTCCGGGGCCCGGTTGAAATGGCAATACTTCGGGCCGGGCTCCAGCACCAGCAGGGAACCATTGAGAATGTCTGCTTTGCCGGCGTCTACGCCGATGGTGTAGAGCCATGTTTCCCCGAGCGTCCGTCCGTTGACAACAATCTTGACCTTTGACGGCGGGCGGGTGTATGGTTCCCCGTCTCCGCCCTTGCCCTTGATGGCAAAGACGCGCTTGCCCAGCCTGGCCCGGCATTGCTTATAAACGCTCTGCGTCTTGTGTCCGCCAGAATCGACAAAGGTCAGGGAGATTGTCAGTCCACGCCCGCTCTCGAATTTGTAGACATGCCCGATCACATCATCAAGGCGGAGCCACACTTCATCGTCGTTTGGGTCGCCCATGATAATGCCTTTCTTGATGCCCCAGCTTTCGCCGTAGTGCCCCCAGCCGACCACCTCATACTCCAGGCGGTCATCCTGAGTATCGACGCCGCATGTGAGCACCAGCACGCCCTCTGGCAATTCTACCGTGGATCCGTCGGCTCTGGTTCCGTAGTCCTCCCGGCGGGCCATCATGTCGTCCTCGCTCGCCAGGCCGCCGCGATCCTCCCACAACTTGCCCAGCTTGGTGTTGTAAACCACCTGGAGCTTGCGCGGGTCTTTCCGGGCATCCAAGAACTCATAGACAATTTTCTCCCATGGTTGCCAGGGTGAGGCGAATCCGTTGAGCCAGAACGAGCGGTGCCCCTTGCTTATAGCCTCCGGGTTGTCCGCCATCCACCGCGCCGGCTGCGTCCTCATCTGTCCCTCGGTAGAGATGCAGGCACATGACGGGCAGCACCACCATACGTTCGTCACCTTATAGTCCGTTTTCCGGCCTGCTTTGAAGGTCTCAAACTCAAATTTGATGTCGTCAAAGTCAATCTCGTGCCATTCCCCACAGTGTGGGCACTGGTGCTTCCAGCGCTCCTGCGTCCCATCGTCGAAAGCGTCCGCGATGGGGCTTGCGCCCTTGACGGTACAAGTGGACACGTCCACCAGCTTGGCGTTGTAGTATGTAATGGTGCGGGCGTCCGCCAGCTTCCATGGGTCGCCCTCAGTTCCAGCCGATGCCGCCCAGCGGTCCCGCTCGTCACCGAAGATATAGCGTACCGGCGTGGATGCCAGGGCGGATGGCGAGTTTGAGCCGATGATGGACAGAGCCCCACCGGGGAATGACTTCTCCTGCACCGTATTCGCGCTGTCCCGGCCCTTGGCGTCTGCTACCTTCCGCTTGAGCGTCGGGCAATCTCGCACCATGGGTGCGATGCGCCGCTTGGAGAACTTCTTTGCGTCATCAATGTTGGGCTGAATGTAGAGCATGGAACCTGGGTCCTGGTCGATTGCGTAGCCGATACAGTTCAGGATGAATTCCGACTTTCCAACCTGGGATGATGCAACCATGGTCAGCCGCCGCACCCTGGGATCGCAAAATGCGTCCATGGGCTCAACCAGGTACGGCGTCCGGGTATTGCGCCACGGTCCAGCCTCGGCGCTGCTCTCCCGTGACAAGACGCGGTAGCGCTCCGCCCATTGGCTGACGGTCAGGTCTGCTGGTGGCGTGTAGCTGGCAAAGGCTTTGGCAAAGGTACGGTCAACAGGACGCAACCTCCTCCGTTTATTCTTCTTCGTCGTCCCCGTGCCGCTCATTCCATCCCTGCCTCTCCCTCACCCTAGCTCTGTACTCATCGGGGTCGTATTTGTAATCTGCCAGTTGCTCCAGGATGTAGTAAACCTCCCGCTTCACCCGGTCGGCCTGCTCGGGTGCCGTATGGTTTCCCGCAAGCTCCACCGCCAGCTTGCCAGGCAGAGCCATGAGCATGGAGCGCAAAAAAAGGACGTGGTCGGTCATGATGGCCTCCACATCCTCCGCACGGTGCATTTTGCCTTGGAGCTCTTTCAGCTCCAGCTTGGCCGCCTCCGCCTTCGATTCCTTGATTGTTACCTCGGCCCGCAGCTTGGACTCCTCCAGCTCCGCCGTGGTCTCTTTCTTCTCCCGCCCGTTGGCTTTGTCAGATAAGTATCGGATGTATGCCTGGATGGTGGGGAGAAGGTCGTACTTCGTCGGCTTGCCCTGTCCCTTTATGACACCCTCGGTCTTGAGCTGCTCAACTCGTCGTGTGCTCACGCCGAAAATCTTCGCGATCGCCTGCGTGCTCTGTAAATTCTCGGCCATACCTCCGCCTCCTCTGTCAGATTAGAGCAAAGACGCGCTTCACATCCTTCATATTGGTTAATGCAACGAAATGGTCAAAAAACGAAAATCAAAAACTAGGTAATTCCTGGGCTCGCAAGCACCACAGACGCCCTTATCCCCCGGAAGTACCTACAACATTCCCCTCTCGCTCTCACAGCGCCCCGTTGAGCCTTTTTTTCTTATCTTGTGTCCACGGTAGGGCAAAGAGAAAAGAGCCGTAACGTGGCCGTATACGGGCTTGCTTGGCTCTTTCCCTTCTATCTATTAAAGATAGATTATGGATATACATACTACACACAGTAAGAAGATATATAGTATAACTCGCGTGCGCGTGCGCGTGAGGCAGCTATGCACCCAGTAGCTCCAGTATGTGGGGATCACACTCCAGGGAGAAAAATGCCCTTATAGAAGTCCTGGACCATGCGCTTCTTGATTTCCTCCAGGTCTATGGTAACGGTCATGCCATCAGCGATCTTGATGTCCCGGTATTCATGCTTGACGGCCATAGGCTCTATCATGTCAGCTACAACAGGAGACGCCACACTCGCGGCCATGTTCTGCTCCGGGTAGTACATCAGGCCCTCCATGCGCTTATTTGGGCAGGTGTCCCGGAATTGGCACTTCCGGCAGCCACTCCACATTCTGCTCAGTCCCATGCTGTCCTCCTATTTCCCCAGGTATCTCCCCATATAGTGGTCCATCCTCTTCTCCAGGTTCTCATTGATGGCCTTCTGAATATTCGGCGCGGTTCGTTCGCTGCTGACCATCTGGGGCAAGGAGATAGTTTTGATGGCCTCCACGTCGCTCCTGTTCTTGCTCTTCCGCTGGAAGGGGATATACTGCGTTCCTTCCGCGCTCTTTGCCCCAGTGTGCATGAGCATGATGGGGGAATGGTCGCTGGATCGCGTGCCTTCGCCTCGGAAGTTTTTCCCCAGCGCGGTCCGTTGCTTCTTGGTCAACTTCTTGACCTTGCCCATAGTAGATCTCTGGCCCTTGATGATGGTAGCCTTCAAGGTGTAGCTTCCCGCCTTCGGCGCGGTGGGAGACATGGAGAAATGTGTCGGTGTAAGGACGCGGCCAGTATAGGTTATCACTATGTTTTCTAGCCTGCTCCCCTGCACCTTGACTTTTCCAACCTTTTGCCCGGTGACTTCTGCTTTCTTGATGCCATACTCCTGGGCGACTTCCGCCGCAATCCAGGATGGTACGCGCTTCTTCATGTCTCCAATGGTGCTGTTTATGACCTTCTGCGGAGCATTCTCCAAAGCCTTGATCTGCCTTTGTAGCTTCTTCATGTCCTTTAACTGGACTGTGACTGCCAACTCTTCACCCCATTTCTGGTGCCGCTGGCCGGAATCGAATCGGCCCGCGCCCTGTGAAGCGCATCCCATCGCGGCATAAAAAAGCCCGAAGGCTCTCACCTGCGGGCTTCATATGGTTTCCCATGTTGTCACTGATTCAGCGCCCTTCCCGTATCGGCTCTGGAGGTTGGCCGTTGGGCAACTATACGCCCGTCTATTCAGACATCGGAGCATGAGAAAGGCCGCTCCAGGTCTCCCTGTGCGGCCTTTCTTGATGTTGGCGGCTCGTCGTCCGCCTTTGCTCCGATGGTCTTATGGTACACCACAAATATATGAACATTCAATGACATTTTATGTCAAACGGTGACAAAAACTTTTTTATTTTGGCTCTGTCACAACAAATGGTTGATTTTTGACGAGAAATAGCGTATAATAATAGTAAGAAACAGTACCACCGAAGGAG
>CABIYL020000032.1:0-17911 GCA_902362925.2 Clostridiales bacterium
GCTGACCAGAGCGATGCTAGCTGGGACGCTGTCGTTACTGCGTTTGTAGACGGATGGGCTGCTGAGGTCGCCGCCGCTAATAGCTGATCCGCCGACGCACTCAACTCCATATACATGAGAAGGGCGGGCGGAACTTCCGTCCGCCCTCTGTTTATAACAACTCTGTGAGGAGGTATTCCTATGGAACAGGGTATCAGGCGATATCTGCCCATCTTTGTTTTGCCCACGCTGATCGCCTTTACCATTGGCTTTATCGTGCCCTTCATCATGGGTCTCTGGCTGTCCCTGTGTGACTTTACGACGGTGACTGACGCCACCTTTGTGGGCCTGTCCAACTATGTAAAAGCTTTTCAGGATCCCATGTTCCTTCATTCCTTCTGGTACACGGCTCTCTTCGCGGTAATTTCTCTGGTCGTAATTAACGTACTGGCTTTCTTGCTGGCTCTGGCCCTGACCCAGAAGATGCGGGGAACCAATTTGTTCCGTACCGTCTTCTTTATGCCCAACCTCATTGGCGGTATCGTGCTGGGCTATATCTGGCAGCTCATCTTCAACGGCATTTTGGCCCCCTTCGGCAAGGCCCTGGCGCTCAACGAGTGGTATGGCTTCGTCGGCCTCATCATACTGGTGTCTTGGCAGCAGATCGGCTACATGATGATCATCTACATCGCCGGCCTGCAGGCTATCCCCGGGGATGTGCTGGAAGCAGCCTCCATTGACGGTGCCAACCGCCGCACCACTCTGTTCAAGGTCACAATCCCTATGATGATGCCCTCTATTACCATCTGCACCTTCCTTACTATTACCAACGGCTTTAAGCTCTTTGACCAGAACCTGTCCTTGACTGCTGGTGAACCCTCCAAGCTCTCCGAAATGCTCGCAATGAATATTTACACCACCTTCTTCGGTCGAGTTGGCTGGGAAGGCGTCGGCCAAGCAAAAGCTGTCGTCTTCTTTGTCCTCGTGGTAGCCATCGGCCTCTTCCAGCTGCGTATTACCAGGACAAAGGAGGTTCAACAGTAATGAAGCGGAAAAATCGGCTTAGTTGGGCTGGAACCGGATTATTTACCTTCCTTTCCATCTTTTATGTTCTTCCTATTATTATTGTCTTTTTCAATTCCTTTAAAAAGAAGACATTTATTAACCTGCAGCCCTTTACGCTCCCCACAGAAAAAACCATGGTGGGTTTGGAGAACTACGCCACTGCTATCGACCAATACGGCGTACTAGAGGCTGTGGGCTGGACCGTTTTCATCACAGTAGGCTCCGTGCTGGTAATCCTGCTGTGCACCTCCATGTGCGCCTGGTACATCACCCGCGTGAAGAACCGCTTTACTAAGGCTGTTTACCTTTTATGTGTGTTTTCCATGGTAGTCCCCTTCCAAATGGTGATGTTTACGCTCTCCCTGGTATCTGACCGTTTAGGGCTCAAGACCCCTTGGGGTATTATCATCATCTATCTGGGCTTTGGTGCAGGCCTGGCCGTCTTTATGTTCTGCGGCTTTGTTAAGTCTATTCCTCTGGAGATTGAGGAAGCGGCTCTTATTGATGGCTGCTCTCCCATCAGAATGTTCTTCTCTGTGGTGTTGCCCATTATGAAGCCCACCTATATCTCTGTCGGTATCCTGGAAACCATGTGGATCTGGAATGACTTTCTTCTCCCCTACCTGGTCCTGGACACCAACAAATATAAGACCATTTCTATTGTTACACAGTACATGAAGGGCAGCTTTGGTCGAGTGGATATGGGTGCCATTATGGCTACTCTCATCATGGCCGTTATCCCTGTCATTATTTTCTATCTCAGTTGCCAAAAATATATCATTAAGGGTGTCGCTGCGGGCGCAGTCAAAGGATGATTTACCCTCACTTCCATGCAGAAAGAAGGTTTGTCACTCGATGACAATTAAAGACATTGCAAGACTCTCCGGATATGGAGTTGGAACCGTTTCCCGAGTGCTTAACAACCACCCGGACGTAAGTGAGACGGCCCGCGCTCGTATCATGGCCGTCATCGAGCAGGAAGGCTTTGAACCCAACACCAATGCCAAACACCTGAAAATGCAGACTAAATCCTCTCCTGCTATTCTAGTGAAAGGTTCTCAAAACGTCCTATTTGCAGATCTTCTGGAGCAGACCCAGTCGATTCTGCGGGACAGTGGGGAAGACGCTTATGTGGCCTATCTAGACGAAGACGCGGATGAAGTCCAGTACGCCGTACAGCTCTGCCGTATTCGTCGCCCAAAAGGGCTGATCTTTTTAGGTGGAGACATGGAACATTTCCGTTGTGAATTTTCCCAACTCACCGTTCCCTGTGTCTTGCTGACCAACAGTGCTTCCGTGTTTGACTTTCCAAATCTGTCTAGTTTTACTACGGACGATACAGCTGCCTCCAAAGAGGTCATCCACTATCTGCATAACTATGGCCACCAGAGTATTGGTATTTTGGGAGGTAATCTATCTGCTGAGCAAATCAGTTTCAAACGTCTTGAGGGCGTACGTCAAGCTATGATTGATTGTAGGCTCCCTTTTGATCAGGAGCAGCAATATCAGCCCTGCCGATTTTCAATGCAGGCCGGCTATGAGGCCGCTATGCAGCTTCTCAGTCGCAATCCCAACCTCACTGCTATCTTTGCTCTGAGTGACGTCATCGCGCTTGGTGCAATGCGTGCTATTCGTGATCTGGGTCTCCGCATCCCTGAGGATATCTCCATCGTTGGATACGACGATATTACTGCATCCCGTTTCAGCATTCCTCGGCTAACCACCGTGCACCAAAATACCACTGCACTGGCAAGTCAGGGCAGCAAGGCGCTCTTGGAGCATTTGCACTACGCCACTGAACCAGTCCACGAGATAATTCCTTTCGAACTGTGCCAGCGAGAGAGTGTGTTGAACCGCTTGCACGTATAGATCGTTTTTAGAAAGGTTGCTGTTTTTAATGCGAAGTGCAGGCATTTTATTACCTATCACATCATTGCCCTCTCCTTGGGGAGTCGGCACGATGGGACAGGCTGCCCGAGATTTTATTTTATTTCTCCGGGCTTCTGGACAGTCAATTTGGCAAATTTTACCCATTAATCCTACTGGATACGGTAATTCTCCCTATCAGTCTTTTTCTTCTTTTGCGGGAAATCCCTATCTTATTGATTTGGATGATTTGAAAGATGACGGTCTTCTGCTGCCGGCAGAGTATCAGACTCTATTTTGGGGGACTGACCCTGCTGGCATTGACTACGGAATCCTATACCAAAAGCGATACGGTGTGCTAAGAAAGGCCGTATGCCGCCTGAAAAATAGTCTTCTTACAGAGTTGGAGGCTTTCTGTATGCAGCACTCTGGCTGGCTGGAAGACTACGCACTTTTTATGGCCATCAAAGACTATTACCAGGGCAGGCCCTGGTCCCAATGGCCAGAGCCTCTAAAGCTGCGCCGCCCCGATGCCATGGAACAGATGAAGAGCCAACTCTCGGAAGACATTTTTTTCTGGAAAGGGGTGCAGTTCCTCTTTTTCCGTCAGTGGTACCGTCTCAAATCTTTTGCCAACCAGAGCGGGATCTCTATCATCGGTGACTTGCCCATATACGTCGCCGAAGACAGTGCCGATGTCTGGGCCAACCCAATACAGTTCCAGCTGGATGAATCTCTGAATCCCATTGAGGTTGCGGGCTGTCCTCCGGACGGTTTCTCCGCCGATGGACAACTATGGGGCAATCCGCTGTTTGACTGGGACTATATGAAGAAGGACGGCTACCAGTGGTGGATCAAACGGATCGCCTTCCAGTTCCACATTTATGATGTGCTCCGCATTGACCACTTCAGGGGTTTTGATGCCTACTATGCCATTCCTGCAGGTTCTTCCACTGCCCGGATTGGACGTTGGAGGCCAGGCCCCGGTCTCTCCTTCTTCCAGAGCCTAGAGGTCTCCCTGGGGCACCAAAATATTATTGCGGAGGATTTAGGCTTTCTGACCCCTTCCGTCCGCCGGCTATTGTACGATACCGGATATCCTGGAATGAAGGTCCTGGAGTTTGCCTTCGACAGCCGCGATGGCAGTGGTATTGATTATCTGCCTCACAACTACCCCAGAAACTGCGTTGCTTATGTCGGAACTCACGACAACGAAACCGCCCTGGGTTGGCTTGCCAGCGCTCCACGGCCTGACGTTAGTCTTGCTCGAGAATATCTTCATCTAGATTCCCGTGAGGGAGAACACTGGGGCATGATGCGTGCAGTGTGGAGCAGTGTGGCCGACCGTGCCATTGTCCAAATGCAGGATGTGCTTGGTATTGGCCGAGAGGGACGGATGAACATACCTTCAACGCTCGGCGGGAACTGGCGATGGCGCCTTCTGCCCGGGTACAATACTCCTGAACTCGAGCATCGCCTGTGGCGACAGATGGAACTCTACGGTCGCATTCCTGCAGCGTGGGAAACATCGGCCAAATCTTGAGGACATAGGAAGGATAATCTATGGAATTCTCCCAGTATTTTGTTCAGTTATTAAAAAATTGCGGTTTGGACTTGGACAGTTGCTCTGACCATCAGATCATGACCGGGCTAATAATTGCACTGCGAAACCACCAGGCAGTCCTGCCCCACGCTACCGGTGAGCGGAAGCTATACTACTTTTCCGCCGAGTTTCTTATTGGTCGGTTATTAAGGGCAAATCTCATCAATCTTGGGCTCCTGGATGAGGTTGAGAGCCTACTCCGCTCCCATGGCCGCAGTCTTGCCCAGGTAGAGGACTGCGAGCCCGAGCCTTCCCTGGGCAACGGCGGGCTGGGCCGTCTGGCCGCCTGCTTCCTGGACTCTATCGCCTCCTTGGGCCTGTCCGGAGACGGCGTGGGCCTCAACTACCACTACGGTCTCTTCCGCCAGGACCTCTCCTCCGGTGCCCAGCGGGAGCGCCCCGACCCTTGGCTCCAGCCCGAGTCCTGGCTCATCGACACGGGCAGGTCCTACTCCGTCCCCTTCCGGGACGGCGCCCTCACCGCCAAGATGTACGACCTGGAGATCCCGGGCTATGACAACGGCGTGTGCAACCGACTCCACCTCTTCGATGTGGCATCCCCCGGCCCCGCTCCTGAAGATGGCATTGACTTTGACAAGACCGACATCGCCCACTATCTGACCGCTTTCCTCTACCCCGATGACAGCGACGAGGCCGGGCGGCTGCTGCGGGTGTACCAGCAGTATTTCCTGGTCTCCGCCGGTGCCCAGCTCATCCTGGAGGAGCTGATTGCCCGGGGCCACAGCCTCCAGGAGCTGGACCGCTATGTTGTCATCCACATCAACGACACTCACCCCTCCATGGTCATCCCGGAGATGATCCGCTTGCTCACCGAGCGCGGGGTAGACCTAGAGCGGGCCATCTACCTGGTGGAGCGCACCTGCGCCTACACCAACCACACCATCCTGGCCGAGGCCCTGGAGAAGTGGCCCGCCGCCTTCCTGGACCGGGTGGCCCCCCAGCTGCTACCCATCATCCGCGCCCTAGATGACCGGGCCAGGCGCCGCAGTCCCGACCCCGCCACTGCCATCTGGGACGACCGCGACCTCATCCACATGGCTCACATGGACATCCACTACTCCAGCTCGGTCAACGGCGTGGCCGCCCTCCACACCGAGATCCTAAAGTCCACCGAACTGAGCCCCTTTTACGCCCTCTACCCCCAGAAGTTCAACAACAAAACCAACGGCATCACCTTCCGCCGCTGGCTGATGGGCTGTAACCCGGCCCTGGCCGACCTCATCACCGGGTATATTGGCCCCGACTGGAAGCGGGACCCCGACCAGCTGGAAGGGTTGCTCCCCCTGTGCAGGGACGAGGACTTCCTCCGCCGCCTTCTTGCCGTGAAGCGGGACAACAAGGCCCGACTGGCCGCCTGGCTGGAGCGGGAGCATGGCATCACCGTGAACCCGGAGTCGGTATTTGACATCCAGATCAAGCGGCTGCATCAGTACAAGCGCCAGCAGATGAACGCCCTCTACGCCGTGTGGAAGTACCTGCAGATCAAGTCGGGCGCCCTGCCCTCGCGGCCGGTCACCATGATCTTCGGCGCAAAGGCCGCCCCGGCCTATACCTTGGCCAAGGACACCATCCACCTCATCCTCTGCCTGAGCAGGCTGGTAGAGCAGGATCCCCAGGTCGCCCCCTGGCTCAAGATTGTCATGGTGGAGAACTACAACGTCTCCGCCGCCGAGGCCCTCATCCCAGCCTGTGACATCTCCGAGCAGATCTCACTGGCCTCCAAGGAGGCCAGTGGCACCGGTAACATGAAGTTCATGGCCAACGGCGCCGTCACTCTGGGCACCATGGACGGCGCCAACGTGGAGATCGCCCAGCTGGTGGGCCAGGAGAACCTGTACCTCTTCGGCCGCAGCTCCGACGAGGTCATCCGTCTCTACCGTGAGAACCTCTACCGCAGCAGCGACTACTGGCAGCGGCCCGGGGTGGGTCCCCTGGTGGACTTCATCCTCAGCCCCCAGCTGCTCTCCATCGGTAGCGCCGAGCGCCTCACCCGACTCTATAAGGACTTCATCGCCAAGGACTACTTCATGGCCCTGTTGGACCTGGAGGATTATATCGCCGTCAAGGAGTGCTGTCTCCACGACTACGAGAACCGGACCGACTGGGCCCGCAAGACGCTGGTCAACATCGCTCGCTCCGGCTTCTTCTCCTCCGACCGCACCATCCGGGAGTATAATCATGACATTTGGTATCTCTAATTCTCAGTTTCTAGGGAAAATGACACAATAATAAGAAATCCTGATTCTTTGAACGGACTTGTTGTCTGCGGTATGCGACAACAAGTCCGCTTATTTCTTCTGAATACCAACACTTGCTATCAGGTCAACAAGATGTAATAATTTTTGCAAATTGAAAAGTAGATAAAAAGAGACATGGTTTGCAGAACTCTGGTAGAATGAAGTCGCAATACACCATTCTGAAAGGAGACAGCAAACCATGTCCGAGAAGATTGTACAGCTAAACGAAGAAGTTATCAAGGGGCAGCTCAAGGAGCTGGTGCGAGGCAGCGTAGAAGAAACTCTCAATGAACTGCTGGAGGCCGATGCAGAGAAACTGACCCAAGCTGCCCAGTATGAATGCAATGAGCAGCGCCAGAGCTACCGCAGCAGCCACTCACTACAACCGCAACCTTACTATCACTTCCGGGGATGTCACCCTCAAGGTTCCCATACTCAAGGGACTCTCCTTTGAGACTGCCATTATTGAGTGGTATCGCCGCCGGGAGATCAGTGTGGAAGAGGCTCTTATTGAAATGTACCTGGCAGGTGTATCCGTCCGGCGTGTGGAGGACATCACCGAGGCCCTGTGGGGCAGCAAGGTATCTCCCTCCACCATCAGTGAGCTGAATAAGAAAGCGTATGTCCACATTGAAGATTGGCGGAACCGTCCTCTGCAAGGTGGGCGTTATCCGTATGTCTATGTGGATGGGATCTACCTGCGCCGCAACTGGGGCGGAGAATTTGAAAATGTAGCCATTCTTGTGGCAATTGCGGTCAATGAGGATGGATATCGTGAGGTTCTGGGCGCCGCTGAGGGTATGAAGGAGGACAAGGCCAGCTGGGTCAGCTTCTTTCAATGGCTCCGCAGGCGTGGCCTGGACGGAGTGAAACTCATTGTTGGCGACAAGTGTCTTGGTATGCTGGAGGCTGTAGGAGAAGTATTCCCTGAAGCCAAGTACCAGCGGTGTACTGTCCACTTCTACCGCAATGTATTCTCAGTTACGCCGCGTTCCAAAGTGAAGCTGGTAGCTAAGATGCTCAAAGCGATCCATGCTCAAGAGAGCAAGAAAGCTGCCCGTGAAAAAGCTAAGGCCATAGTGGAGGAACTGCGCTCCATGAAACTGAAGGAGGCCGCTAAGAAGGTGGAGAATGGCATTGAGGAAACATTGACCTATTGCGATTTCCCCAGCGAACACTGGACCCGTATTCGTACCAACAACGTTATTGAGAGGCTAAACCGGGAGATCCGCCGCCGTACCCGTGTGGTGGGCAACTTCCCGGATGGCAATTCTGCCCTCATGCTGGTCTGTGCCCGGCTGCGCCATGTGGCCGGTACCCAGACATGAACATGAAGCTCCTGGAGACTGCCGTTGAGGACGCCTCCATTGCTGGCTGACTTCATTCACTCCAGCGACTGCAAACCAATTTGAAAAAAATTCTGGACACTACCTCCAACTGTTGACACTACCAAACTCTTGATACTGCCGCATGGATTGACTGGTCTTTTTTGCAAAATAAAGCACCCCATTTGCCATTCAGTATACCATACTGTCTAACAAATGGGGTGCAGTTCATGGGTAGCGAATTTTCTCCTAAGAAACTAGCGTCCTACTTTGGGCAGATGGATGGAATTAAGCCGCAGTATAATTGGCCTGAATCCACTCATAGACCAACTTAGCGATGTCGTCCTCTGTAAGTCTTGCAATATAGCGGTTTTTTCCAGAATCGCCAATGTAAATGCCGTCAGTCTTTTCAATAATAGGCACTCCGGCAGTTGCACCGCCAGTTGAAGTCGGCACATCGATATTTGCTCCGACGCCAATCAGGAGATCCACATCGCCGTCATTTCTTACGCTGCTTCCCATCTCGGCAACAGTACCGCTGTACCCTCTGACCACGATATCCGCCAACTGCTGCTCTGTCGCCCCCTGCTCCCCGAGGTAGTCCTTCATTTCGGAAACAAACTGGTCAACAACAGCCGCATTTAGCCCGGATGTCTCAGTCTTAGCGTACCAGCCCAACACCAAATAGTGCTCCGCAGCCGCAGTGGAATAAGTAAAGTATACGGCAGGGACTGGTTCTTGCGCATCGTTTTCGCCCTTAAGCGTTACTGTAACCTTTCCATTAATGATTTCATCAGGTGTAATGGTGAGTTTGTCTCCGTAGACATACTCGATTTCTTCGCCATCGTTGATCTGGTAAGTCGCACGAGCCACATTGACGGCATGCAGCGTGAGGGTCAGGCCCGCCTCGTCCATAGTCGTTTCCTCTGCCGCAGGGGTAAGATAGAGATGGGGAGCCTGAGCTTTTTCAGGCGCATCAATTGCAGCCTGCTTAAGAATCTGTACGGTATCCGCAGGCAGCCCTGCAGTATATGCAGTGGCGGCCTCAATTGCATCAGATCCGAAAACCGTGCCAATGTGGACAAGAGCTGCTAAATAAGTACCTTCCAGCGTAGGATGGGTCTGGTCCGCGTCATACAGGTCAATTTTGGATCCATTATTGACATATACATCATGGAATGCCGTGCCCGCAGGGGAAACAGGAACATTCAGCGTCTCCCCCAGCTTTTCATAGGCGTACTCCAGGTCATATGTCATAGTCGCATTTGTCCATCCGCGCCCGTCTTGTGTGAGGTTGGAACTGCCGGTTTCACGTCCCCAGGTCTGGTAGAGAATTACGGTACACTCTGCATTGTGCTCCATAATTCGATTGTACAGCGTCGTCGCAGCACTTGCAAATGTATCATAATTTGTAATCGGATATGTGCTGTGCTCCTGGAGGAAAACATAGTCATAGTGATTCGTGCTCAGCTTTTCCTCGACCAGTGGGCCGCCATTCGGATCTGCCTCGTCCGGATCAGCAAACTCATACAGGTGGTGGCTTCCAATTGTGACGCTATCTACCTGTACATTATAGCCAGCCTCATAGGCAAGCTTCTGAAAATGCGACCAGATACCATCATTATAATAGGTATAGCTGTTGCCAATAAAGAGAACGTTGATTTCTTCCTTATCTGCAATAAAATGCTTGGTATAGACGGCAGACTCTTCCACTGTGCTTCCGTCGCTATTGGTGCCTTTCATAAAAACCGTAATGCTTTCCTTGTCGGCGGCATCCTCCCCTATAGTAATGATCTGACCATCTTCAAACGGCATCCATTCTCCACTGTCACCTACCCTGTAGGAAGCGTTTGTCACATTTGTAGCATGCAGAGTTACATTCAAAGTGTTTTCATAAAACTCTGTACCACTACCAGGAAGCGCATATACCTTACCAGTATTTACGACTTCAGAGCCGTCCACCCAATTCTCGTCAGCGTCCAGGACCTTGGTCTCACCCGGGCTAATCAGCATTTTGTTGGTCTCGATCTGGTCGCCCTTGTTTCCGTGAACGATGACATGCAGGTTGGAAATACTCTCAAGCTCATAGGGCACCACATACTTCCAGTACCCAGCCCACTGTCCTTCGGTCTCAAGCACTGCCTTGGTGCCGGGCCACCCCTGATTGCTCAGAGTGGAGCCGTCAACATTCACCCAGATATAGACATACGCCTGATCCCAGCCTCTTGCTTTGCACAGGGCGTCATCGATATAGACCACGGTATCCGCTTTGTAGAGGCGCTTCGTATAAGTGGCGGAAGCCTGTGCGACCAGTTCGCCCGCCGCACTGTAGCCCAGGATCTTCAGGGTTACAGCCTCATCCACCTGCGCATCCTCGCCGATGGTGATGACGTCGCCGTTGGCAACGGGAATTTCCTCACCATCATCAATCTGATAAGTCGCATGGTCAATGCCTCTGATGGACACGGAGACATCCATGGTGTCGGTCAGGTAGTCGCCGGTGGGGACGGACAGGGATATCTCCGGCTCAAACTCCAGAGGAGTATCCACCTTGGAATTATAGACTACGGCAACTTTCCCCGCTTTAACGGTACCGGAGATCTTCCCGTTCGATACCGTAAACGTGGAACCATAGACCTGGTCCGTATAGGTGCCATCCGCCATGCTCTGGACCGGCGCCTCATCCAGCACCAGATCCTCTCCAAGCAGGTTCACGATCACGGCGCCAGCCGTGCCGCGCTCGATCATGACAACCTGATCAGAGCCGGTGGGATTGCTCAGGTACTCGTCCTGGTTTCCCATCTCGTTATGGAAGAAGTTGACCGCAACCACCTGAGCGTCCATGAAGAAGTGGCTGCCTTCCGGTCCAATCTGGTTGTCTCCCCAGGGATTGCTGGCACTGCTGTTGTTGGGACGGCTGAAAAACAGAGGCGTACCATCCTTGCGGGCAGCCAGGATGGCCCAGGCCTGAATGACCTGCTGCTCATTGAGCTGGCTGTAACTGGCGTTGTTGCAGTAGTTGTCATGGGACTCTACCCATGTAACCGTGCGGTCCGCGCTGGCGCCCTCAGGCACGAGCATGTCACCCACAAAATCGGCGTTGACATTGCCATTGCTGATGGCGTCGCGCAGGCGGAAGCCATAGAACGACAGCGTGGTGCGCATGTTCTCTTCTTCGCCGTCGGCCGCAATAAAGGTCTGGCTCTGATAGTTCCCCAGGCGGCTGCTGTCCTGATCGTTATAGCCGCCTTTCAGATCGGAGCTATAGACATGGTTGGGCTCGCCCTCCTGCAGAACTTCGCCGTACTGGAAGCTGGAGCCATTCTGCAGAACCGTGGGCCAGAAGTCGCTGCTGAACTGATATTCCGGGTACTTGATGGACACATCATCCGGCAGCTCGATCAGCTTCGCCGCGTCATACCGGAAGCCGTCTGCACCGGCCTCCACGCAAGTTTCCAGCCACTTGAGAAGATACTGCTGCACATTCTCATTCTGAGTGTTCCACTCGATCAGGCCGCTCAGAGAGTTCTGGGTCTCCTCAAATCGGTCCTCCTCAGACCACTGGGTCCCGGTGCTCTTGTGCGTCCAGGGCTTTTCCGGGTTGCCCCATTCACCTGCGTCGCCCCAGTCGATCTCGCTTTTAATCGTGTCCGAAATGGCGCTCTCAGAGGAAGTCATGTGGTTGAGAACCTGGTCCACAATCACCTTTACTCCGTACTGATGAGCAACTTCGCACATCTCCCGGAATTCCTCATCCGTACCAAGCTGGTAATTGCCGATTTCGCTGTACTCAGTGGGCTGATAGTGGTAGTACCACTTGCCGCTGCCGTAAATCTGGAGGCCTCCATTCTCTCCCTCAATAATCGCGTTAATGGGCGAGGTCTGCACTGCGGAAAAACCCGCCGCGGCAATCTGGGGGATCATCTCCTTGATGGTGTTGAAATTCCAGCACCATGCATGGAGAATCGTGCCGTCCTCCACTTCTTCCGCCAGGCCATATTCATTCAGATTTACTTCATCAGTCTCAGGATTATCTGGCTCTTCTGGTACCCCAGGCACAGGTGAAGGATTTTCTGACGGCTGGGTAGGCTCAGTCTCCGAGGGTGTAATAAATTCCGCCAGCCTCATCAGGAGCTCCGCAGCTTCGCAACGCTGAATTTCTCTATCGGGGCTTAGCTGTCCAGCGCTACCGACAATAATTCCTTCGGCAACAGCCCACTGTACTGCATCCAGTGCATATTCGGCGACATTTTTTGCATCTTGATAAGATGAGAGATCAGCCCGTTTTGTTATTTCACATTCTTTGTATTGGGCATACCGATAGGTCATTACAATCAGATCTTGCCGGCGAATAGATTCATCAGGCAAAAACGCACCATTTCCCACACCGCGGACAAGGCCCGCATTACTAGCCCACGTCACGGCATCAGTATACCACTTCCCAGTAGGAACATCTGTAAATGTGCTCGCATTACCTGCTTCAGGATTACCTTCCATGTTATAAAGGATTTTTGCAAACTGGCTACGAGTAAGCGAACTTTCAGGCAAAAAAGCCCCAGTATCCGTTCCCTCCATAAATCCTTGAGCGGTTACAAAGTTTACCGCGTCATAATACCAGGAATCTTCCTGAACATCACTGTATTTAACTGTAGGAATGGAATTTGTCGCATACGCACCGATCATAATATTTGACAGGCACAATATGAAGGCAAGCACAACTGCCATACTTTTTCGGAAATACTTCCTCATTATCGCACATCAACCTTTCTCGTTAGATAAATCGGATGTTGTCTGACAGCCTAAGCTATAGCATATTTACCATTCTTAATTTGCAATCAGCTATTAGCGGCGGCGACCTCAGCAGCCCATCCGTCTACAAACGCAGTAACGACAGCGTCCCAGCTAGCATCGCTCTGGTCAGCGGCATAGGTGGTTAATGCAGACCCTACACCATTTTTCCACTCCTCAGAAGGCATGGTGGAGAAGTTCCAGGATACGGGAGTATAGCCCTCGGCCACATATTCATTCGCGATATTCACCAGAACATTGGTGGACTCTTTGTTCCCCTTGAACGGAATGACAAAACCCATACCCGCCTGGCCGGAAGGCATGGCACCTTCTCCGCCGCACATAGCGGTGGTGCCGGTCTCAGAGGTGACGCACCAATACAGGAAGTCCAGAGTAGCCTGAATATCTTCAGGAGACGCGTTCTTGTTTACACACCAGTAATTCTCGGTACCAGTGCACAGCCCCTGGTTCTCCTCACCATCCACGCCGATATAGATGGGCAGCATCCCCAGGTTCTCGTCGCCTACCTCTGCCACATCGGCATATGCCCAAGTGCCGTTCTGGTAAAAAACAGCCTGCCCAGTGACAAACTCTGCTACGGCATCATCGCCGGTCTTGGTGGACAGCAAACCGGGGTCGCAGGTGGCATTGTTGATATAGAGGTCCCAGATCTGGCGGTAGTTGTCCAGATAGGTGCCCTTGATGGCATCGGTGGTTTCAATGCCGTCGGCCTGATACTCGTAGTAGATCGGCATATTGGCCAGGTGGGTCTTGAAGCGCCAGTCGGAGGAGCCGTCCATGCCGGAAGAGGTAAATGCGGAGAACCCCAGCTCATCCTTGCGTGCGGTGATGTCCTCGGCTACCTTCTTCAGGTCCTCAAAGCTGTTGATATCTTCCATCGAATAGCCCGCTTCGGCCAGCAGAGCCTTGTTGCAGATAATACCATAAGTCTCCAAAACGTAGCTGATACCAAGAGTCGCATCTCCGTCCTTAAGAGTAAAGTCGTCGCTGGTCAGCTCACCGGCAAGCGCGGATGTAGACAGATCATAGCAGTAGTCTTTCCAGGCAGCCAGTCCCACAGGGCCATTGACCTGGAACAGAGTAGGGGCTTCGCTCTTGGCCATGTCCGCTTTCAATGTGGTTTCATACTGACCGGAGGCTGCGGTCTTTACAGTCACGGGAATACCGGTTTCCTCCGTATAGATCTGGGCGAGTTCCTGCCACTGGGCATCTTGTTCAGGCTTGAAGTTCAGGTAGTAGACAGAACCCGTGGCCTCTGGGGTGCCGCTGTTGCCGCTGTTACCGTTGCTGCTGTTATTTCCGCTTTGCTCGGGGGTGGATCCGCAGGAAGTCAGGAGTGAAAGTGCCAGGGTCCCAGCTAGGGTCAGTGCAAGAAAACGCCTTTTCATATGCAGAACCTCCTAAATATCATTCCTGGAAACGTTTCTGGAAACGGTTCCAGGTTTTTCTAATTTAATTATATTCCTTTTGGTCGATAAATACAATATTTTTTTTGAAATAGGTTCTATTTTGTTCTATTCTCCAACTTTAAGTAGAGATATTTATGTAAAATAGACAATTGTCACTATTTAGCTGTCAAATATTTTTCTGTGTAAATTCCGGAGTATGAGCACCACTTGCACAGGAAAAAGGCTCCACTCTCACGGAAATTGTATACATCGGGGCAGAAATACGCCTTGACCGCCAGTGCTCCTACACCCTGACCGGCGAAACCAGACACCCCGACCGTCAGTCAGGCACCAGCATGATAGTACGTTGTTTCCGCAGGAGGGTACGGGGGACGCTTTTCAAATTGTTCCCCCGCATAGAAGCGTTTCGCAGTCACTCACACATCAAGAAGGCTTTTATTCTTGCGCATAGATTACTTCTCGAGCTGGACAGTGTAGGCGTTACGGATGATACGGCCACAGATGGCGTTGGCCAGGATCGGGTCGTACAGACTCTCATATCATTTACTGGCGTCGTATTGAGGCAGAAGGTGGTAGATGCAACCTTGTTTCTTGCCTCTACCAGTTCCAGCACATCCCGGGACCCAGCTTTCTTGAGCGGATAGAGCAGCCACTTATCCAAGACGTGCAAACGGAAGATATATTACAGGTACGGGAGAAATACCGGCTGCAGCAATGGGGATATATTGTTCAACAATACAGAGAAAGCGGTCTGGGCTATCGGGAGTTCTGCCATGAAAACGGGATCTCAGAGAAAACGTATTATCACTGGTTACGGAAAATACGTATGACAACGGGAAGCAAAGATTCTCCCCGGGTTGTTGAACTGGAAGGGCATGATTCTGCTGAGATATGATTCACATCCAATTTTGAAACGCAGACATGACTCTGCCCGTGGGTACGGATGTGGATGCTGTTATAGATATTCTCTGTTCGTTACAGACGCTATAATGGATTTAAGCCGGGTTCAAAAGTGCTATGTTGCCTGTCGGTTATAAGGAACTGTGCCAGGGGAGCGATGGCCTGGCTGCGATTGTGTCGCAGCCATTTGGTAAGGAGTTCAGCGAGGACAGTCTGTTTTTCTTCTGTGGCAGACACGCAGACCGCATGGAGGCGTTGTACTATTCCGGGGGTGGGGACATACTACTGTATAAACGGCCCAATATGGCGGGAGGCTTTTGAGGAAGACTCCACTGTGTTCAGGAGATCCTTTATGGAAAGAAACTATTGACGGTTTCTTTCCAGTCCAGGAAAGCACCTGTTGTTGAGCCGGTAACCACTGAGAAATAAAGATTGCCAATCTGGGTTGTTCGGTTATTTTATCTGAGCTCAAATTGCCGATTTCTGTTGCACCCGAAAGGGGCTGTTTCTGCCGGTCGCTAACACTGAGGACTCCATGGGGATAAGGTACAATAAGGGATCGCTGAGAAAGTCAATCTCTCCAGTTAAGCTTAATCTCATTAAGATAAGCAACAGACCGGACTGTACGCAAGGCAGTCTGGTCTGTTGCTTATAAATATTAAAAAGAAAGTACAAAAAACACTTGACAAAATATAAAAAATCGGCGGCTACGCCGATGAAGAACTACCCCAAAACCATGAAGAAAAAACTGCTGGACACCATATGCCAAATGCGTGAAGACTTGTCCAAATATACGACGGATCCCAAACGAGATTTTACACGTAACCGAAAGCTGCCTTTTGAAACACTATGCAGGACGATACTCTCCATGAGCGGACAAAGCCTGAATGTGGAACTACAACGGCAGTTTCACTATGATCCGACAGCGGTAACTACATCAGCCTTTGTTCAACAGCGGGGGAAAACTCCTTCCGGCGGTCTTTGAAGAAATTCTACGCCGGTTTATTGACCAAAATCGTCCCATACGAAGATGGAATGGGTACACACTGTTGGCGGTAGATGGTTCCCATGTGCAGATTCCAATCAATATTCACGACAGGGCAACCCACTTCAACAGCACCAAGGATGGGCGTGGGTACAACTTGCTGCATTTGAACGCTCTATACGATTTGGAAAGCCAGCTTTATCTGGACGCTGTCATACAAAAGGGCCGAGAGGAGCACGAATCCAAGGCGCTTGTGGAACTGGTAGACTGCTCAGAACTCACAGAGCCAGTCATTCTTATAGCGGATCGTGGCTATGAGGTATACAACAACATGGCACACATGGAGCAGAAGGGCTGGAAGTATCTGATCCGCGTCAAAAATAAGCGGGGCATACTTTCTGGACTTAGGCTGCCTGATACACCGGAATTTGACCTATTTTTTAGTTATTCTCTATCCAAGCGTCTCACAAACCGTATCCGTCAGGAGCCTCAGAAGTACCGCTGGATTCCCAGCAAAGTTCATTTTGATTATATTCCAGATGCAAGTGATACATTATATCCCATTTCCTTCCGTGCAGTCAGATTTGCGGTCAAAGAAGGTCTGTATGAGACTGTAATCACCAACCTTCCGGCAGACCGCTTTCCGCCTCCGCTGCTCCGTGAGCTTTACCATAGACGATGGGGTATTGAGACATCTTTCCGGGATTTGAAATACACTCTGGCATTAACCCACTTTCATTCCAAGAAGCTCCCGTTTATTGAGCAGGAGATATTTTCCAGAATGACGCTCTATAATTTTGCCTCCTTGCTCCGTCTCCATGCCATTTTTATGCAGCCAGAGGGCAAATATCTCTATCATATCAATGCCGCTTTCGCTGCGCATATTGCACGGGAATTTCTGCTTGGCTTTGTTCCCCCAGCTAAAGTGGAAATTTTAATTTCAAAGTTCCTGCTTCCGATCCGACCAGGTCAGCAAAAACCAAGGAATATGCGTGTGAAACGCCCGGTCAGTTTTCAGTACCGGATGATTTAATGATATTTTCTATTTAGTATTCGTGGAGGAAACTCCGCGCTTTTGTTATGCTCTCTTTTATAGTGTATGGGTTTATTAAAGTCGCCTCCGGGATAAAAACCGGAGACGGCTGCATTGGGGTGCCTTATCTTAATGAGATTACGGCTTAGCTGGGGGCTTGCGTAAGCCCTAGAAGGTCATCGTACCGGCAAGCCTCTCAAGAGGCACTGAAAAATCCGCCACTTGCATCGCTTGCACGGCAGCCCGTAAACGGGCGTTGCTTTTTCAAGATCAACTTTTTAACAATCGTAAAGTTGCTGATTTTTTCTCGCTTCGCTCGATGCTTGAAGCTAAAGCTTTTTTACTCTCCCCAGCAGAGCTGGGGGGTCTTATTTCGCTAAAGCATACAAAAGAAATCTGGACTGAAAGTGGATACTTTCAGTCCAGATTTTTAGCTTATATAATAACAAAAGGATAGGAAAAAGCTACGGCGGTGCGCGCAGTACAGTCATATCAGACTTGTAATTGTCAAACCCGGTGCAGCAGAAGAGTCACAGCAGATACCGTGGCTCAGATAAAATAAGATTATATTTTTAATCTATATTTTTCCCGCAAATTGCAAGTGCAAGTTGGACACCCGCACGGTAAAAATTAGTTAGCTGACAGAAGCGGCGTAGACAGAATCCAGGAACTTCTCGTA
>CABIYL020000033.1:0-16068 GCA_902362925.2 Clostridiales bacterium
GATGGAGCGCCGTGTGCGGTGAAAGCCGCATGCACGGTGCGGAGCGGGGGAAAATCCGGCGATAACTTCAAAGGATTACCTATCGCTATCCGGCGCGAATGCTCATGTACGGTAAAGTATCACAAGAAAATTATGTCGAATTGACAGCCGCCTCCGCTATACCGAATAAGGAAATAAAGAGTCCTCAAATTTTGCGCTACTAAATGAAGACGAGCGGAAGTAATCTCCCGCTCGTCAGTAAACTTAACTATGCCATATCAATCCCGCTTCTTTCCCGCCACCGGCACTAAGAACAGCGCGGGCAACAGCAGGAAAGCGGTACAGACCAGCCCCCAGGGTATGGACACCTGCTGGGCTACCAGCCCCACAATAGGCCCGCCGATGATCTGCCCGAAAGAGTCCAGCTGTCCGCTGGTGGAAAAGACTGTGGCGCGCATTTTCTCATCCACATGGTCGTTCATCCAGGCGGCCAGCACAGGCTCCTTGATGGTGCGCATAAGCCCCGCCAGCAGGAACACCAACAACATGAACCAAAAGCTCCGCCCCACCGCGAAGAGAACCAGGCACAGGATATACCCGGCGCTGGTGGACATGACCACACTGGTTCGGCTGACAGTCCCTTTTTTCTCCATGCGGGCGATGAGCAACTGAGAAGCCAGAATACCTAAGCCGCTGCCGATAAGACTGATAACACCGAACCAAGTGACGCTGTTCAGCGGCCCGATAACGGGTATTACCGTGTCATCCAGAAAATGAGCGGTGGAGAGCCGGTCAAAGCCTTCACTGGCAAGTCCCCCGCATAGTGTGATTGCTAAGAGCGCCAGCAACACAGGTGCGCCTTTCACAAAGCCCAGGTTGAGCTTGAACAGGCAGACAAAGTCTTTAAGCAAGCCCTGCCGTTCCTCAATAGCAGGGGAGAAGTTGGTTTCTGGCATGATGCGAACCAACACCAGCCCCAACAACAAGCACAAACTGCCCCCCAAGATGACAGGCATTTGCAGGTTTATGTTTCCCAGCAGTGTGCCCAGCACCACGCCCAGAACGCCGCCGATTTGCCCCATTTGACTGCCCCGCAGGAACACCTTGTCTATGGGTTTGTCCTCTTCCTCCGAGGCAATCCACGCCTCCAGAGCGCCGGTGATGAAGGTATCACCGCAACCCCAGACAACCTGGGCCAGCAGAACCGGCGCGAACCACGGTAGCGCACCCTCCATCAGAAAGCCCAGGCCGTAGAGGAACATTCCAATCAGCACCGAGCGCCGACGGCTATACAAATCCGCCACCACACCGGTGGGTATCTCGAACAGAAAGCAGGAGGTCTCCAGAACCGTCCCTACCAGGACAAGCTGGAAAGCATCCAGCTGCACCACCTCCAGGTGGTACACGATGGAAAGCACTGTGGACATAGAAACCGCCAGGGAAAAGACAAATCGGAACAGCAGGTAGACAGAATATGCCTTTGAATTTTTAGCAAACATGAAGTTACATTCTCCTTTACGAATCAGTGGGTTGTTTTGTGAAACAAGCCCGACTGCCGCGCAGGAAGGGCAAACTTCTCAGCCCTTTCTAACAGTGATTTTAGAAAAGGCCTCCTAAAGTGCCCAAAGCGCCGTTAAAAGACTTGTTTCTGTTTTTGCAGTTTGCCATATGAATACCTCCGATACTGAAATTAGAACAACATGGCTGTTCTTCTTCGCGATATTATAGCAAATGGGCTTTGTGTTGTCAATGTAAAGAGAAGCGAGAGCGAGAGCGAGAGCGAGAGCGAGAGCGAGAGCGAGAGCGAGAGCGAGAGCGAGAGCAAGTTTCTACCACGGTGCCAAAATCCGCAATTCTGCGGTTTTGCCCCTCGCGGGAAACTTGTTGGGGAGTGCCTTCCCCAAACCCTGCTATGGCGGCTTGCGCCGCAAAAATATTTCCGTCCGGCAGGCCATTTTTTTGCGAGAACTGCCCCGGAAATACCTAACAGACCAGCCTATTTTTTGTGATAAGTGAAAGGAGGTTTACAGCCTATGCCGAAGCGATACAACACACCCCACCGCAGCCGCGTTGTGAAAACCCGGCTGTCCGAAGAAGAATACGCCGACTTCACAGCGCGGCTTGCGCCCTATGGTATCAGCCAGTCCGAATTTCTCCGGCAGGCGATACGGCGCACCGCCATACGCCCCGTTATCCATGTGTCAGCGGTCAATGACGAGCTGCTTTCCGCTGTCGGGAAACTCACAGCCGAGTACGGCAGGATCGGCGGCAACCTCAACCAGATTGCCCGGTATCTGAACGAGTACGGCGCACCCTACAACGCGCTGTCCGGCGAGGTACGCGCCGCCATAGCCGACCTTGCCGCCCTCAAGTATGAAGTCCTCAAGAAAGTAGGTGACGCAGTTGGCAACACTCAAGCATATCAACTCTAAAAACGCCGACTACGGAGCCGCCGAACAATACCTGCTGTTTGAGCATGACGAGTTTACCATGAAGCCCGTCCTTGATGAAACCGGCAGGCTTATCCCCCGCGAGGACTACCGGCTGTCCACGCTGAACTGCGGCGGGGAGGATTTTGCCGTTGCCTGTATGCGGGCAAATCTCCGCTATGAGAAGAACCAGCGGCGGGAAGATGTGAAAAGCCACCACTATATCATCAGCTTTGACCCACGGGACGGCCCGGACAACGGTTTGACCGTAGACCGGGCGCAGGAGTTGGGCGAGAAGTTTTGCGCTGAGCATTTCCCCGGCCACCAAGCCCTTGTATGCACCCACCCGGACGGGCATAACCACAGCGGAAATATCCATGTGCATATCGTCATTAACAGCCTGCGGATTGAGGAAGTGCCGTTCCTGCCCTACATGGACAGGCCAGCCGACACGAAAGCCGGTTGCAAGCACCGCTGTACCGACGCGGCCTTGCGCTACTTCAAATCCGAAGTCATGGAGATGTGCCACCGGGAGGGGCTTTACCAAATCGACCTCTTGAACGGCAGCAAGAACCGCGTCACAGACCGGGAGTATTGGGCGCAGAAAAAGGGACAGGCCGCGCTGGACAGGCAGAACGCCCCCATGATTGCAGGCGGTATCACGCCCCGGCAGACCAAGTTTGAAACGAACAAGGAGAAGCTGCGGCAGACCATACGCGCCGCGCTGTCTACAGCGGCCTCATTCGAGGACTTTTCCTCTCTGCTGCTGCGGGAGGGCGTGGCCGTCAAGGAGAGCCGGGGGCGGCTTTCCTACCTTACGCCGGACAGGACAAAGCCCATTACCGCCCGGAAGCTGGGTGACGACTTTGACCGCGCCGCTGTCCTTGCCGTTTTGGAGCAGAACGCCGCCAGAGCCACAGAAAAGGCCGCGGCCATACTCGAATACCCCCGGCGTGGGAAAACCGGCATACAGCCCACAAAAGCCCCTCAAACCGCCCCGAAACAGGACGGTGTGCAGCGGCTTGTGGACATTGAGCAGAAGAAAGCCGAGGGCAAAGGCCGGGGCTATGAACGCTGGGCGACCATGCACAACCTCAAACAAATGGCCGCGACGCTGAATGTGTATCAGGAATACGGCTTCACTTCCCCGGAGCAGTTAGAAGCCGCCGTTGATACCGCCTATCAGGAAATGCGCCAGACCAGCGGCGAACTGAAAGCACTGGAAAACAAGCTACAAGGGAAAAAGGAGTTGCAGCGGCAGGTGCTGGCCTACGCCAAGACCAAGCCCGCCCGCGACGGGCTGAAAGCGCAGAAATCCGAGAAAGCCCGCGCCGCATACCGGCAGGCGCATGAGAGCGATTTTATCATAGCCGACGCAGCCGCCCGGTATTTCCGGGAGCATGGCATTACCAAGCTGCCCGCCCGGAAAGCGTTGCAGGACGAGATCGAGCAGCTTGTTTCCAAGAAATCCAGCCTGTATAACACCTACCACGAACAGAAGCAGCGGTACACGGAGTTGCAGACCGTCAAGCGGAACATCGACCAGATTTTGCGCCGGAGCGAGCCGCACCGCAGAAAGGAGCAGAGCCATGAGCGATAAGCTGCCCCGCATGGACTACCGCCAGCACCGGCGGGCGCGGCGGCTGGTGCATGAGTGCTGTAACTACGACGGGGGGAACTGCCTGCTGTTAGATGACGGGGAGCCTTGCGTGTGTGTCCAGAGCATTTCCCTTTCTCTCATGTGCCGGTGGTTCCGTGTGGCTGTCCTGCCCCTTGACGGGGAACTGGCCGCCGCCCTCTTGTATCGGGGGAGCCGGAAACGATGTGCCGTCTGCGGCGCGGCCTTTGTCCCCAAGTCAAACCGGGGAAAATACTGCCCGGACTGCGCCGGACGCATGAAGAAAATCAAAGCCGCCGAGCGAAAGCGGAAACAAAGGCATAAATGTCACGCTTTAGAGCCTTTCAAACCCGCATAAATCAAGGCTTTTTTCGTGGGTGTCAAAGGGTGCGCGATACATTTATCCTTTTCCACCGGAAACGCCGTCCTAATGCGTGACAAACTGCCAAAATCAACCCGAACACAGGGAGGTGATACTATCGCTGATTATATCATGGCAGACACGCCGCTGCCTCTCTTTCTGCCTTATCCCCGTTTCCTGCTGAAAATGGAGATTTCCCAGACCGCCAAGCTGCTGTATTCGCTTCTGTTAGACCGCTCAACCCTCTCACAGAAAAACAAGTGGCAGGACGACAAGGGCAGGATTTATATTATCTATCCCATCGCGGAGATAGCCGAAATACTGGATAAAGGCAGCACCACCATAAAGGGGGCGCTTAACGAACTGGACATGGCGGGGCTTTTGGAACGGGAACGGGGCGGCTTCTCCGCACCGAACCGGCTATATGTGAAAGTGCCACGTGTGCCACAGGTACAGTTTTCCGACCAACTGATGGCCGGAAAACCGACCCTCACAGAGCCGGAAAACCGACCTACTGATGGTCAGAAAACCGACCTTATGATGGTCGGAAAACCGTCCCCTAACCAAACTACTATAAACAACCTTACAGAGAACCAAACAATGGGAGCGAGTGGGGAGCCGCCCGCAGCTTTTGGCAGATACCAGAATATTTTCCTGTCAGAAACAGAATACGCAGAACTGAAAGAGGACTACCCCGACAGGCTGGAACGGTTCATTGAGGAATTGAGCCAGTATATCGCCGCCACCGGGAAAGATTACCGCAACTATGCCGCCGCTGTCCGTATGTGGGCAGACCGGGACAGAAAGGGAGCCGCAAAACAGGGCGTCCCCGATTACTCATTCAAGGAGGGAGAGAGCCTATGAACACCACATTTTCAGAAATGATTGACAGATTGACCGCCACCACCCCGGAGCCGGAGGACTACACCGGCGAGGACGGTTTACTGTACTGCGGCAAGTGCCATAAGCCGAAAGAAGCCTATTTTGCGCCGGACAAGGCCGCTGTCTTTGGCCGTGACCGCCACCCGGCAGAGTGCGACTGCCAGAGAGCCGCCCGTGAGGAACGGGAAGCCGCCGAGAAACGACAAAAGCACCTTGACACCGTAGAGGACTTGAAACGCCGGGGCTTTACCGACCCCGCCATGCGGGACTGGACTTTTGAGAACGACAACGGCCAGAACCCGCAGGCAATCCGGGCGCGCAACTATGTGAAGAACTGGGAACGGGCATACGCCGGGAATGTGGGCTGCCTGTTCTGGGGGAGCGTCGGCACCGGCAAGAGTTACCTTGCGGGCTGTATCGCAAACGCCCTCATGGAGAAAGAAATCCCCGTCTATATGACGAATTTTGCCCTTATCCTCAATGACCTTGCCGCCAGCTTTGAGGGCAGGAATGAATATATTTCCCGCCTTTGCCGCTATCCGCTGCTTATCCTTGACGACTTCGGCATGGAGCGCGGGACAGAATACGGGCTGGAACAGGTTTTCAATGTGATTGACAGCCGTTACCGCAGCCGCAAGCCGCTGATCGTCACGACCAACCTCACGCTTTCAGAGTTGCAGCACCCAAAAGACACCGCCCATTCCCGGATTTATGACCGGGTGCTGGAAATGTGTCCCCCGGTGTGCTGTACCGGCGGCAATTTCCGCAAAAAGGCCGCGCAGGACAAGCTGGGGCTTTTGAAAGAACTGATGAACGAGTGAAAGGAGTATTGCCTATGGCAGATAACAAGCAGCACGACACCCGCACCGCCCGCCGCCCCGACTGCGTGACGGAAATCCGCATGGGCAATTCCGTCCTTGTCGTGTCCGGCTATTTCAAAAAAGACACTACCACCACCGCCGCCGACAAAATGGCGCGGGTACTGGAAGCGGAAGCCGCTGCTACACAAAAACCGGCGATTTGACAAGCTGTAAAGAAGCAGATTTGACACTTTTGCCGCTATACAACCAGCCCTGTTCCGTGGTACAATGAAACCACGGAATAGTGGGGCTGGCTGTCGGAAACGGAGGATTTTATGTTAAGACAAGTCACCCAAAACCTCATTACCGCCCTTTATCCGAGATTGTCCCATGAGGACGAATTGCAAGGTGAGAGTAATTCCATATCGAACCAAAAAAGGATACTCGAAGCCTTTGCAAAACAGAATG
Source organism: Clostridiales bacterium (assembly GCA_902362925.2). Lineage (GTDB taxonomy): Bacteria > Bacillota > Clostridia > Oscillospirales > Oscillospiraceae > Pseudoflavonifractor. Next base: position 6,538 of record CABIYL020000033.1, read on the forward strand.
GCTTTACCAACCTGCGCTGGTACACCGACGACGGCTATTCCGGCGCGAACTTTCAAAGGCCCGGTTTTCAAGCCATGCTTGCAGACATTGAAGCCGGGAAAGTGGGTACAGTTATCGTCAAGGACATGAGCCGGTTAGGGCGAAACTACTTGCAGGTAGGGTTTTACACGGAAATGCTGTTCCCCCAAAAGGGCGTGCGTTTTATCGCTGTCAACGACAATGTGGACAGCGCAAACGGCGGCATGGACAACGATTTTACCCCTCTGCGAAATCTGTTCAACGAATGGCTGGTGAGAGATACGAGCAAAAAAATCAAGGCAGTAAAACGAGCCAAAGGCATGAGCGGCAAACCCGTTACCAGCAAGCCGGTGTACGGCTATCTCATGGACGAGGACGAGAATTATATCGTTGACGAGGAAACCGCGCCGGTAGTCCGGCAGATATACCAGCTTTGCCTTGCCGGGAACGGCCCGACCAAGATTGCCCGTATGCTTACGGAGCAGCAAATCCCCACGCCGGGGACGCTGGAATACCGCAGGACGGGCAGCACCCGCCGCTACCACCCCGGCTATGAGTGCAAGTGGGCGACAAACACCGTTGTTCATATCCTCGAAAACCGGGAGTACACCGGCTGTCTGGTAAACTTCAAGACGGAGAAGCCCTCTTACAAGGTCAAGCACAGTGTAGAGAACCCCGTGGAGAAGCAGGCCATTTTCCCGAACCACCATGAGCCGATTATCGACACGGAAACATGGGAGCGCGTGCAGGAGTTACGCAAGCAGCGCAAACGCCCGAACCGCTATGACGAGGTGGGGCTGTTCTCCGGTATGCTGTTCTGCGCCGACTGCGGCCATGTGATGTACCAGCAGCGGTATCAGAACAAGAACCGCAAGCAGGACTGTTACATCTGCGGCAGCTACAAGAAGCGCACCCGCGACTGTACGGCGCACTTTATCCGCACCGACCTGTTGACCGCCGGTGTCCTCTCCAATCTCCAGCAAGTGACCGAATACGCCGCCAAGCATGAGAGCCGCTTTGTGAAGCTGCTTATCCAGCAGAACGAGATCGGCGGCAAGAGAAAGACCGCCGCAGCCACCAAGCAGCTTGAACAGGCGCAGGAGCGCATTTCCGAAGTGAGCCGCATTATCAAGCGGCTGTATGAGGACAATGTGAACGGCAAAATCAGCGACGAGCGTTTCATGGAACTGTCGGCAGACTATGAGCAGGAGCAGCGGGAACTGAAAGACCGCGCCGCCGCTTTGCAGGAGGAACTGGACAAGTCGCAGGCCGCCACCATCAACGCGGAAAAGTTTATGGGTATCGTCCGAAAGCACCTTGCCTTTGAGGAATTGACCCCCACCCTCTTGCGGGAGATGATTGAGAAAATCGTCGTGCATGAGTGCAGCTATGACGAGAACGGCACCCGCAGGCAGGACATTGAGATTTATTACAGCTTTGTCGGCAAGATTGACTTGCCAGAATAACCGCCCGACCTATCCGACACAATGCGCAAGTGCCGGATAGGAACGGCAAAATTTTTTACACTTCTATTACTTCTTTATCGCACATCAGCAAAGTCGCAGGGCATGAAACAGTTGATGGCGGGCGGCGGCGTTGCCCTTATCGGCCTTACCCTTGTCCCGCTGCTCTCCGGCCTGTTTGGATAATGCCACAAACTAACACTACCCGCCGCGCTCTCCCGCTTCACGCGGGAGGGCGCGGGAAAGGAGGGATTAGCTTTTGATATGGCAGATGATTGAAGATTGGTTTCGCGGCATTTTGACAGACGGAATACTCTCTAATCTCTCCGGGCTGTTCGACAGCGTAAATACAGAGGTTGGAGAAATCGCAACGCAAGTCGGCACAACCCCCGCCGGGTGGAACGCGGGCATATTCAATATGATACGCAGCCTATCGGAAAACGTCATTGTGCCGATTGCGGGCGTTATCATTACCTTTGTCATGTGCTACGAACTAATCCAGCTTGTAATTGAGAAAAACAATCTGCACGATCTCGACACTTGGATTTTCTTCAAGTGGATTTTCAAAACCTTTGTTGCGGTGCTGCTGGTAACAAATACTTGGAACATCGTCATGGGCGTATTTGACATTACACAGAGCGTCGTCAACGACAGCGCGGGCGTTATCATATCCGACACAAGCATAGATATTGCAACCGTTATCACCGATATAGAAGCAAAGCTGGACGCTATGAGCGTCGGCGGGCTTTTGGGGCTATGGTTTCAATCACTCTTTGTGGGGCTTACCATGAAAGCGTTGTCTATCTGTATCATGCTGGTGGTGTACGGGCGCATGATTGAAATATACCTTGTAACGAGTATCGCCCCTATCCCCGTTGCGACAATGGTAAATCGTGAATGGGGCGGCATGGGACAGAACTACTTAAAATCCTTGCTTGCCCTCGGTTTTCAGGCTTTTCTAATTCTTGTGTGCGTCGGTATTTATGCGGTTTTGATACAGACAATCGCAGCAACCGATGACATATCCGGCGCGATCTGGTCTTGCATGGGCTATACCGTCCTCTTGTGTTTTACGCTTTTCAAAACGGGAAGCCTTGCAAAATCCGTATTCAGCGCGCATTAAGGGGGTGCAGATGAAGAAATACAAAATCATTTACGCCGATCCCCCTTGGAGATACGCGAGAAGCAAGGTACAGGGCGCAGCGGAAAAGCACTATCCCACTATGAGTATTGAGGAACTTTGCGCTTTACCCGTCAAAGAAATTGCGGATAAGGACTGTATTTTATTCCTATGGGCGACGTTCCCGCAGCTTAAAGAAGCGTTGCAGTTAATCAAGGCTTGGGGATTTACCTATAAATCCGTTGCCTTTGTATGGTTAAAGCAAAATCGGAAATCGCCCACTTGGTTTTATGGCTTGGGCTTTTGGACGCGAGGAAATGCGGAAATCTGCTTGCTTGCTACCAAAGGACACCCGAAGCGACAATCAAACAAGGTACATCAATTTATTATTTCCCCTGTTGAGCAGCACAGCAAAAAGCCGGATATAACGCGGGAAAAGATACTTGCCCTTATGGGCGACCTACCGCGTATTGAACTGTTTGCAAGGCAGCATACCCCTGGTTGGGACGTATGGGGAAATGAAATCAAAAGCGACATACGGTTTGCCGGAAAGGAGGTTTGAAATGGCGTATGTAACCGTCCCAAAGGATTTAACCAAAATCAAGAGCAAGGTAATGTTCAACCTTACCAAAAGACAATTACTCTGTTTCGGCGCGGCGGTGGCTATCGGGCTACCGCTATTCTTTTTGACAAAGGACAGCGCGGGAACGACAACGGCGGCTTTGTGCATGGTGCTTGCCATGCTGCCCATGTTCCTACTCGCTATGTACGAGAAGAACGGGCAACCGCTGGAAGTGATTATACGGCAATTTGTGGAAGTGAAGTTTCTTCGCCCCAAAGAGCGACCTTATCAGACCAACAATTTTTATACCGCCCTTGCGCGGCAGGAGCGATTAGATAAGGAGGTACGGGCGATTGTCAAAGGAAAAGGGAAAGACCCAAAACAAAAAGCGTAAACTTACGCGGCAGGAAAAGAAACAGATCGACGCGCTTATCCGGCAGTCAAAGGGCGACGGGAAGCCCCATACGGCGCAGGACAGCATACCGTTTGAACGAATGTATAAGGACGGGATTTGCCGCCTTGCAAACGGGCGGTATTCCAAGTGCATTGAGTTTGAAGATATTAACTATCAGCTTGCGCAGCCGGACGACAAGACCGCCATTTTTGAAGCCCTTTGCGATATGTATAACTCTTTTGACGCTTCTATCAGTGTGCAGCTTTCCTTAATCAGCCGCCATGCGAACAAGGAGGATTTCAAGAGCAGTATCACGATTGCCCCACAGAATGACGACTTTGACAGTATCAGAGCCGAATACACCGAAATGCTGCAAACACAGCTTGAACGCGGCAACAACGGGCTTATCAAGACAAAGTTTCTCACCTTTACCATTGAAGCAAAAGATATTAAATCGGCGCGGGCGCGGCTTGCCCGTATCGAAACGGACACCCTCAACCATTTTAAGGTGATCGGCGCGGCGGCGCGGGTATTGGACGGGAAGCAGCGGCTTGAAGTGCTGCATGGGCTTTTCCACCCGGACGGGGAACGCTTCAACTTTGCGTGGGAATGGCTACCCGTAAGCGGCCTTTCCGTCAAAGACTTTATTGCCCCGTCCTCTTTCCGTTTTGGCGACGGGCGAATGTTTCAAATGGGCGGGAAGTTTGGCGCGGTTTCCTTTTTGCAGATTGCCGCGCCGGAACTTTCAGACCGTATGCTTGCCGACTTCATGGAAGCGGAAAACGGGATTGTCGTCAATCTGCACATTCAGAGTATCGACCACAACGAAGCGATCAAGACGATCAAGCGGAAAATCACCGACCTTGACCGTATGAAAATCGAGGAACAGAAAAAGGCAATCCGCAGCGGCTACGATATGGATATAATTCCGTCCGACCTTGCCACCTACGGCGGCGAAGCGAAAAACCTTTTGCGGGATTTGCAGAGCCGGAACGAGCGAATGTTTTTGCTTACGCTGTTAGTTTTGAATGTGGCAGACACAAAGCAGAAATTGGACAACGACGTATTTCAGGCCGCAAGTATCGCACAGAAATACAACTGTATGCTCACCCGCCTTGACTACCGGCAGGAACAGGGGCTTATGTCCTCTATCCCATTGGGCGAAAACCTAATCCAAATCCAGCGGGGCTTGACGACTTCCAGCACCGCCATTTTCGTCCCCTTTACGGTACAAGAGCTGTTCCAAAGCGGCGAAGCGTTGTATTACGGCTTAAACGCATTATCGAATAACATGATTTTGTGCGACAGGAAAAGGCTGAAGAACCCTAACGGCTTGATACTCGGCACACCCGGCAGCGGCAAGAGTTTTTCGGCAAAGCGCGAGATCACCAACGCTTTTCTCATTACCGCAGACGATATTATCATTTGCGACCCGGAAGCGGAATATTACCCCCTTGTGGAACGGCTGAAAGGGCAGGTTATCAAGGTTTCGCAGAACAGCACGCAGTACATTAACCCGATGGATATAAACCTCAATTACAGCGAGGGCGACACGCCCATAGCCTTAAAGAGCGATTTTATCCTTTCCTTTTGCGAGTTGATTATGGGCGGCAAAAACGGGCTGGAAGCGGTTGAAAAGACTTTGATTGACCGCGCCGTTATCAGCGTGTACCGCAGCTACCTTGCAGACCCGAAGCCGGAGAATATGCCGATTTTGGGCGACCTCTACAATGAAATCAAGAAGCAGCCGGAAAAGGAAGCGCAGCGTATCGCGTCGGCATTGGAACTCTATGTAAATGGCAGTTTGAACGTGTTTAACCACCAAACAAACGTTGACATTCACAACCGCCTTGTCTGCTTTGATATTAAAGAACTCGGCACCCAGCTACGAAAACTCGGTATGCTCATTGTCCAAGATCAAGTTTGGAACAGAGTTACCATAAACCGCAGCGAAGGCAAGGCGACGCGGTACTATATCGACGAGTTTCATTTGCTGCTCAAAGAGGAACAGACCGCAGCGTACAGCGTTGAGATTTGGAAGCGTTTTAGAAAATGGGGCGGTATTCCGACAGGTATCACCCAAAACGTGAAAGATTTGTTATCGTCCCGCGAGGTGGAGAACATTTTTGAAAACAGCGATTTTGTGTATATGCTCAACCAAGCCCAGGGCGACAGGGAAATCCTTGCAAAGCAGCTTAACATTTCGCAGCAGCAAATGACCTATGTAACCCATTCCGACGCGGGCGAGGGGCTTATCTTCTATGGCAACGTGATTTTGCCCTTTATTGACCGTTTCCCGCAAGATACGGAACTCTATCGTGTAATGACGACCAAACCCGGCGAGGTGTCGGCATGAGGATAGAAATGGACAAAATCTATTGCGGCGACAGCTTGCAGGTGCTTCAAACCTTGCCGGAAAATGCAGTTGATTGTTGCGTAACGTCCCCACCCTACTATGCCTTGCGGGACTACGGCGCAGACGGGCAGATCGGACGGGAAGCAACGCCGGAGGAATATGTTTCCCGTATTACGGCGGTATTCCATGAGGTAAAGCGGGTGCTTACGCCGGAGGGTACTTGTTGGCTGAATATCGCGGACACTTATTGCGGCACAGGCAGCAAAGCCGACCACCAAGACCCCAAATACCCCAAAGGCAGGAACGGGCAGCAAGTGGCGTTTAACCACCGCGCCCCCGGCTGCAAGCCCAAAGATTTAATTGGTATTCCGTGGCTTGTAGCCCTCGCCTTGCGGGGCGACGGTTGGTATTTGCGCAGTTCTATCATTTGGCACAAAACAAACCCCATGCCGGAAAGCACGCGGGACAGGCCGACCCGCTGCTATGAATATGTGTTTCTGCTTACCAAGTCAAAGAAGTATTATTACGATTGGCAAGCAGTAGCCGAGCCGATAGCCCCCACAACGGCGGGGCGGCTGAAAAGCGGAGTTAGCAAAGGAAATAAGTATAACGTTACTGTTCCGGGGCAAAACCAACCGCAGAAAATCAACCGCCCCCGCGAAAAGGGCGCATACGCCGACGAGTTGATTTCTCCCGTCCGCAGCCGCCGCAACGTTTGGCAGATTAACAATGTCGGCTATCATGGCGGGCATTTCGCAGCGTTCCCGCCGAAACTTGCGGAAACGTGCATTTTGGCGGGCTGTCCCATCGGCGGGATTGTCCTTGACCCCTTTTTCGGCAGCGGCACGACGGGCATGGTAGCAAAACGGCTTAACCGCCGCTATATCGGCATTGAGTTAAACCCCGACTATTGCGAACTTGCAAAACAGCGGATTGGAGGTGATGAAGATTGAGCAAGGAACTGAAAGCCCCCGACAAGGTAACGCAAAAAATGACCCGCGACGGTGCGGTTGCGGAAAACCTCACGACGGGCGAAACGTCCAGTATCAGCGAAAGGCCGCAGGAAGAAAACTATTCAGCCCCCGCAGGGGTGGCAGCGGAAAAGGTTGTGCAGCATATCGGCGCAGAGATTGAGCGACACGCAGCAAAAGGCGCGGAGAAAAAAGCCCTTGACGCGACGCAGCCTAAAACCCATTCTTCCCGCTTGCAGTTTTCCGAAGCGGAACGGGCAACGCCGGAACTTCAAAAAGCGATCAAGAAATCGGATAAGGCGGCAGACTGTTTAGACGCAGCGCGGGCGGCTATCCCCAAGCAGACCAAAATCAAGAAAGAGCGCGTTTTTGACGAAGCGAAAGGCAAGGCAAAGACGCGCCTTTCCTTTGAAAAGACGGATAAGCCCCCAAACGGCAAGTTGCGGCATAACCCCTTATCCCGTCCGGCACAGGAGTTAAACAGTACCGTACATGGGAAAATCTACGAGGTAGAGAAAGAAAACGTCGGTGTGGAAAGCGGGCACCGGGTAGAACTTGCCGGAGAGAAAGCGGGCGGCATGGCGGCGCGGGCAGTTAAGGGCGGCATACGCCGCCATAAGCTGAAACCCTACCGGGCAGCGGCGGCAGCGGAAAAACAAGCGGTAAAGGCAAACGCAGATTTTCTCTATCAAAAGGCGTTGCACGATAACCCCGCGCTTGCGCACTCCAACCCCATTTCCCGTTTTTGGCAGAAGCAGCGCATTAAAAAGCAGTATGCAAAAACGCTGAAAGCGGGCGGCAAAGCGAAAAAAACCGCTGAAGCCACCGCAAAGGCGGCGAAGAAAACCGCGCAGGAAACCAAACGGGCGACGTTCTTTGTTGTCCGGCATTGGAAAGGCTGCTTGATTGTGGGCGGGATTGCCTTTATCGTGCTGCTGCTTTTCGGCGGGCTGTCCTCTTGCTCCCTCTTTGGCGGCAACAGCGGCAGCGGCTTGATTGCGTCGTCCTATCTCTCCGAGGACGCGGATATAACGGGCGCGGAAAGCGCGTATGCCGCTATGGAAGCCGAGTTACAAGATATGCTGGACAATATCGAAAGCGAATACCCCGGCTATGACGAATACCGGGTAAACGCGGACGAGATCGAGCATGACCCCTATGTGCTAATTTCTATCCTTTCCGCGTGGCATGAGGGCGTGTTTACACTCGATGAAGTGCAAAGCACCCTTGAAATGCTCTTTGAGAAACAGTATATCTTGACGGTCGAGGAAGAAGTACAGGTACGCTACCGCACCGAAACAAGGACGGACAGCGAGGGCAACCCCTATACGGTTGAAGTCCCCTATAACTATTACATTCTTCATGTGGATTTGGAAAACTTCAACCTCTCCCATGTCCCCGTTTACATCATGGGCGAAGAACAGCTATCCATGTACGCTATGTATATGTCGTCGCTGGGAAACAGACCCGACCTTTTCCCGCAATCCGGCTATGTGTCTAAATACTATGAAAACCCGCCCGCCGATTATGAAGTACCCGCCGCGCTGCTGGGTTCCGATGAAAAGTTTGCGCGGCTCATGGAGGAAGCAGATAAATACGTCGGTTTTCCCTATGTGTGGGGCGGCAGCACCCCGGAAACCTCTTTTGATTGCAGCGGCTTTGTGAGTTATGTGTTGACGAACAGCGGCCTATACAATACGGGCAGACTTGGGGCGCAAGGGCTTTACAACATCTCAACCCCTGTTTCTAACCCGCAGCCGGGGGATTTGGTGTTCTTTACGGGTACATACGACACCCCCGGCGTTTCCCATGTGGGGATTTATGTGGGCGAGGACGGGGACGGAAGCCCCGTCATGCTGCATTGTGGCGACCCTATCCAGTATTCAAAGCTGGACACCAGCTATTGGCAATCCCACTTTTACGCCTACGGGCGGTTAAATTACAATTAAAAGGAGTTGAAAAATGAATATTGTATCTTTTGGCGGCGGCACGAATAGTGCCGCCTTACTTATTGGCCTATACAAGCACAAAATCCCGATTGACCTTATCACCTTTGCCGATACGGGCGCGGAACACCCGCATACCTATCAATTTATCGAGATAATCAATCAATGGCTTGCGGAACACGGTATGCCGCAGATTACCGTTGTGCAGTATGTTGACCGCTACGGCAACCGCCTATCTCTTGAAACCGAGTGCTTGCGCTCTCATACGCTCCCGTCGATTGCCTACGGGCATAAGCGTTGTTCGCAGAAACACAAAATCGCACCGCAGGAAAAGTTTTGCAACCACTATGCGCCTTGCCGCGAAGTATGGCAGCGCGGCGAGAAAGTCAACCGCTATATCGGCTATGACGCGGGAGAAGTGAAACGGTATGAACATTCCCGCAAGTACAACGAAGCCGACAAAAAATATCATAACCGCTACCCCCTCATTGAAGAATGGGGCTGGAACAGGGACGATTGTATCCGGGAAATCAAAGCGGCAGGATTGCCGCAGCCGGGTAAATCGTCCTGTTTCTTTTGTCCGAGCATGAAGAAACAAGAGATTTTCGCAAATTGCAAGTGCAAGTTGGACACCCGCACGGTAAAAATTAGTTAGCTGACAGAAGCGGCGTAGACAGAATCCAGGAACTTCTCGTACAGTT
>CABIYL020000034.1:0-14329 GCA_902362925.2 Clostridiales bacterium
AGAAGTTCCTGGATTCTGTCTACGCCGCTTCTGTCAGCTAACTAATTTTTACCGTGCGGGTGTCCAACTTGCACTTGCAATTTGCGAAACAATTCTATTTGAAATAAAGGAGCCTATTGCCGATTTCAAATAGCAACAGGCTCTCCAACTATCGTTATTCTTCCTGAATCTTGAGGCCAAGACGCTCGGCAATTTCTTCCGGTTTCAAACCAGCCTTTTGCGCCTGCTTCATCAAATCCTGGATCTTCTGTTTTTTGGTTTTTCTCGGCTTCCGAGGCGGCTTGGGGGAGAGAATATCTGCCTTTTGCTTGTTCAAGCCTTCAATCCGGGCCTGGACTTTTGCAATTCGGTCATCAAATACTGCAATAGATTCTTGCTTCTTAGCCTCAATCGCCTGGATCTGATTGCCGAGTTCCTCAATTTTGTTATCAATCTCGGCAATTCGTTCTTCTGTGGTACGCCGAACTCTTTTGTTTTCGGTATCAGGCATTATAATCACCTACCTCGATATAAGAATACCATACGTATCAGTCACTTTCAATAATGATCTATTAACTACTTTATGCTGCTTGACACTCTGCCGGGAGTATGGTACACTTTAGAAGAAACTCTACCGGCTATATGGTACACAATGGAGGGGATTTAATGGGCAGGCAAAATTACATGACTATCACAGTGGCCGACACCGTTCAAGAGATGTTTAATGACTTTGTGTCGGAAAAAGGAATGACAAAAACCGCCGCACTCAATGATGTTTTAGAAATGTATATGCTCGCTAAAGACGAGGAGCTATACCTGAGATTAAAGAAAAAATATCTTCATGTGGAGGAAGTGAAAGCTATGATTGCTGATCGAGACAGTATCCAGATGGATGGTTCAGATTATATTTTTATGAAATTAGGGCTTTCTACGTCTAGTGGAGTTACTTTAGATGGTGAAGAAACGATGGCGTTATATATTTCAGATGAAGCTAAGCGTGGATATACTTGGTTCTCCACGCAATCACTTTTCTTCGGAATGAGTGACACTAGAGTGAAGTGGTATAACGATAGGATTAAATCCGGGAAAAGCGTCAAGATTCTCTTTGCTATCAACAATGAACACTACGATAACGACATCGCATTTTCAGCCAATGTTGAAGAAATTTTTTCCGCAAAAACTCCTGTGTCTTGCCCAGATAACACCAATTACCCTGCTGAATTTCATGGTGAACTTGCAAGAATTTGGCTAAAACTCTCACATATTTGTCATGAAACTCAAATCACTGCTGAAATGCTCAAAATAACAAGCACAGGGCGCAGCTTAAAACAGACGATCTCAGATTCTCAATATCATTTTGGATATGTTTCATTAAAAGATTAAATGCGTGACCACTAGGCAGGCCCAACGGAGAGCGATTTCCGTTAGGCCTGTCATCATACTCAATACAGTCTTGAATTCACGTCTAACCGCTCTATTGCTTTTATGATATAATAAAAAACCACACAAACAGATTTTAACTTAGAAAATATATAAGAGCTGGCTAATAGACCGTCAGGAGGAACTCAGCATGGCAGAATCAAAGGAACTTATTCATTATCAAAACAAGCTTTGTCAAGCATATGACCAACTTGATTTTTCCAAGGAACCTAATTTTCAAGAATGCCGAAATGTTATAATATCTGCCCCCCCTGTATTTCATGACGAATTGCAGAGTAAATACTGCGACTTGCTTTTAGATAGCTTGACAATGGGGTATCTCAGATATTCAGAGTTAATGAAATGCGATGTTATGAAAGATCCCTGCTTTATCGAATATCGAAATTCTGTTATAAGATTATCGGACGGTGACCCCATCAAGCAAATATATTTTGCAGTAATTGATTTACTTACCGGAAAATCTGGAGCAATTAACAAAAGGCTCGCACAGTATGTTCCTGCGAAGATAAAGCGTTATTTGGATGAAGATGAAGAAATGTCATGCTCAGACTTTATTTATTGTCTGGTCTTACCGCTAAAAGAAGGCATTCCTGGGATGTGGAGTTATTTGAGAAAACTGCTTGATAGACCCGGCGTATGTAAGGGTATTCCAGAAATGTGTGAGGCATTGGAAAGCGTTTATTACGGGACAAAAAATGAAGATATTGCAGATGCGCTGTTGCGAGTGTTGCAAACCAATAGAGATATATATTTGGCGAAAGAACTATTGGGATACACCTATTATAATATGCAGATGTGGAACAACGCTCTATCGTATTTAGAACAATATGAGGATGTTAAAGATCGTGTAGGCATATTCTATACGGACAATATTTACTTTTGGATGGCTTGGTGCTATGGAAAAAAGCGCAACTATCAGTTAGAAGAAGCATATTACAGAAAAACATTAGAAGTTTTTCCAGAGGCAGAAAACGCCTTGAATAACCTGGGATATTGTTTGTTTAAGCAGAAGAAATACCATGATGCTGAAGATGTATTTCGCAAATGTTTATCCGAGAAAAGAGATACACGCTTTGCGGCAAACAATCTCGTTCGTACTTATTTGGCATTAGGTCAGCAAGAGAAGGCAAAAGAATTTGTTCAGAAAAGTGGATATAAGGTGTCAAAACAACTCGTTGCTAGAATTGGACGTCCCCTGGCAACCAAAAAATGTGATGTGGATACAGATTCACAAGATAGTGCAGCAGACACTTCCACGATTAACATAGGAATAAAAAAGCATCAATTTACCAGTGAAAAACTTCTTGAAGATGAACTAATTCAGAGAATGGAACAGGGTATTCCGGTTTTCGGCCTTCCACTAAAGGTCTATCAAAAAAGAGGCGTGTACGGCAGACAATTTATTCTTCGTACTGGTAGACTTGATATTTTGGCAACGGATAATAACAACGACCTTTATGTGATTGAGCTAAAAAAAGACTCCGGTTACGATGATGCGTACACACAAACTAAAACATATATTGAATGGGTAGAAGCAGATATTGCGAAGTCCGGACAACACGTTTACGGCCTTATATGTTTGAATAGCCCTACTGCTGAACTTAAAAGAAAAGTCAAACAGGATTCCCAAATGCGTCTTTTTGAGTATAGCATTTCCTATACTGAAATTTGAAACTCAAAAGCCCCTATTTTCGTATAGTTCTTTACTGAATATCACCGCCCAGATAAACGGGAGCTGCCCAATAAGCAGCTCCCGTTTATCTGTTTCATACATTGCCTTTTCCCCTAAAATCTGACATAATAAACAAAAAGGAGTGTGACAGTAAAGGGGGCAAACACCATGCTGCAAACATCATTTCATGCCTATTACAAGGCTCGATTGTTGGAGCAGCTACCGGAGGATGAGCGGTTCATCCCGGTCTTTGCATCATCGGATATTGAAATCTATCCGTTCCAGATTGCAGCGGCCAGCTTTGCCCTGCGCTCCCCCTATCAAAAGGGCGCTGTCCTGTGTGATGAAGCTGGTATGGGCAAGAGCCACGAGGCCATGCTGGTCATCAATCAAAAGTGGCTGGAGGGATGCAGCCGGATTCTGCTGGTCATTCCCAATGCCGACTTGCTGCACCAGTGGACGGAAATGCTGGAGCGATTCTATACTGTCCCCTATGTGGTGCTGACCAGCCGCAAAGAATGGCAGGCCCTGAGTGCTCCCGATCATCCTAATGCCTTTATCCAGGATGCCATTGTCATCACGACCTATGACTTTGCCGCCGACAACGAGGAGGCCGCAAAGGTGGTCAACTGGGACTTGACGGTATTTGAAGAAGCCAATGCCCTGTCTCCGGTCTACCAGGAGGATAACAAGCAGGCCAAGGCCCTCAAGCGGATCGCTGGTGACTCCTTCAAGTTGCTACTGACCGGCACCCCTATCGAAAAGAATATCATGGACTTGTATGGCCTCATCTGGTTCATCGACGAAACAGTGCTGCCAGGGGAAAAAGAGTTTCTGGCCCGGTATCTACGCCGACCGGAGAACTACCCGGAACTCAGTGAGCAGGTCAGCCGGTATTGCTTCCGTACCCTCCGTTCCCAGGCCAAGCACTACGCCAAGGTGACAGAGCGTGTGCTGTTGACCGTGGAGTACACCCCCGGCAAGGCGGAACGGCAGCTGTATGAGCTGCTATATGCTTACATCAACCAGCCAGAAAAGAGAGCCTTTCCCGAAATGAACCAATATGACCTGGCTCTACGGCTGTTGGGCCTGCTGGGTTCCTCTACGGCGGCGATTCTGCAAACCATCAAAGGCATCGTCAAGCGGCTCCAGGGGCTGGAGAACGTAGCGAAAGAGCTGACCCAATGGCAAGAGATTCAGGCTGTGGCAGAAAGCATCCCCCAGGACGCAAAGGCCGGTGAGCTGCTGACCGTTCTCAAACAGGGTTTTTCCCTGATGAAGAAAACGGGAGCCAAACAGAAAGCGGTTATCTTCACCGAGAGCGTGGAAACCCAGAAGATGCTCCTGGATCTTCTTTCCGGCCAGTACCGAACCCTGGCCTACAACGGCAACGCCGATTACTCCGTGATCAGACAGTTCAAAGAGACGGGCGAGGTGCTGATTTCCACCGACAACGGAGCCAAAGGCTTCAACCTGGAGGAAGCCGCATTTATCATCCACTACGACCTGCTATATAACACGCTGAAAATGGAGCAGCGGATCGACCGCTGCCACCGGCTGGGCCAGGAAAATGACGTGCTGTCCGTGGCCTTTATCGACAAGAACAACTTTGCCGACGTTCGCAAACTGGAGCTGGTCAATAAGCGGATGCTGGTGACAGACGGTGTCTTTGGCATCACCGATGATGTGTTGGGCGGCTTTACGGATGATATAATGGGTGCCTTTCCGGTGATTGCACAGCGGCTGCGGCCCAGGGCGCAGATTGAGCAGGCATACCGCCAGACCCTGGACACCAATGAGGAGGATAACCGGCAGACCATTTCCGCGGCGGAGGATATTCTGTTTACTACCTTCACCAAGGAGCTGGCCGACAAGGTGAAGATCAACCCCAAGTATGTGAACCGCCGTGGGCAGGAGCTGAACAACGACCTTTGGGAGATTGCCAAATGGTTCTTCAACCGTTACAATGAAAAGAACGACGATTGCTATTTTGTGATCGACGAAGCCAACCGTACCATTACGGCTACGGAGTATCAGGAACTGCCAGTGCTGTTCTATTACTGGACGGGGAGCCGGAACCGACCCTATCGCAGCCAGAAGGTGTATGGCATGGCAAAGGACTTCAAGCCCAAGGCCGGACAGCTTACCCTGTCCAGCATCATAGGCCGTGGGATTCTCCATGAGCTTGAATGTGCCAACGAGGGAATACTGACCATCCCAACGGTGCCGGATCCGTGCCGGATTGCCCTCTATACCGTCACTCTGGTATCCGGCTCCAGCCGCACGGAACACACCGTGCTGTGCGGCCTGACGGAGAGCGGCAAGGCCATGGACGATGCAGCTTGCCGCAGCATCCTGGACTTGCCGGTGGAGGGCTACACCGAGGATGAGCGGAGATCTCCCCATTGGTTAAAGGGGAGCAGCCGTCCCCACCCGCTGGATGATCTGGTGCCGACAAAGGCGCTGCTGGCGGCACAGTTGGAGCGCCTGTCCCCGGCCCAGGCTGAGGAAATGGAGCGGATGAAGCAGCAAGTGTCCGCTGATAAGGCGGCATTGATTCGGGAGCTGAACACCCTGGACAGCCAGGTGCAGCAGGCGCAAGCGGAATTGGAGGCCGTCACCGGCGACCGGCTGAAACGGCTGGCTACGCAGAAGAAAATCAACCAGCTACGCCAAGAGTACATGAAGCGGCAGGAAAGCCAGTTCTTTGACGCTATGCGGCTGGATATGGAGCTGGAGGAGAAAATAAAAACCTTTGCCGAAAAGGAAAAACTGACGGCAAAGGTACAGAGAGAATTTCTAGTGACAATACGGAGAAATATTTAATGGAAACTGCTGATATTATAACTTTAATTGGAATTATTATTACTGCTGTGCTTGCCGGAGCAAACTTGGTGACAGCGTTTTTCAATCAACGGCAGTCGCAAGGGTATAATCTCCGCATGGCAGATTATGAGCGTCGGTATGTTCAGCTCACTGATAATGTTTCCCAATATATTTCTATGCTTGACGCTCATTGGCTAAGCTTTATGGCCTTAAACGAGGAAGAGTACGAAGGGAAAGATGCCGAAGTATATGAGCGGTATCACCAGATGGAGACGGCACACTACAAAATAAAGTTGCTTCTCAGTAATGAAAATCAATTTTTTCAAGAGTTTTGTACTATCTTGGATGATTCATTGGCGGTTGCAGATAAAGTCAGGTTTAGCAATTCAGTTGCGGAATTATGTTCCAATGGATTGCGGAACCCAGATGGATTTCTGGATGCCTATAAAAAAGTGTTGGAGCGCAAAGAAGATTTGACTGGTGTTGTGCCCGCCTCTGATGCCATAGATGCTGCGAAGGAATACAGAGATACACATATAAGACAATTCCTTTTGGCGGCAGAAAATCTTGTATCATTTCGGGAACGGTTGGTTTCAATTACTCAAAAATATCTGGAATGTGAGAAGGAACGAGTTTTGGAGGGACAAGGAAAATGATTGAGCATACAATGGACGGACTTTCCATAAACATAGAACAAACCAACCTGGACAAGCTGCGCTCGGTATTCCCGGAGTGCGTCAGTGAGGGCAAGCTTGATATTGACAAGCTGCTTTCTCTGTGCGGCGAGTACATCGACAACGACTTTGAAAAGTACAAGTTTGAGTGGAAGGGCAAGGCGGACTGCCTGCGGCTGGCCCAGAAGCGATCCACCGGCACCCTGCGCCCCTGCCCGGAGGAAAGTGTGGACTGGGACACCACCCAGAACCTCTACATTGAGGGTGATAACCTGGAGGTTTTGAAGCTGCTGCAAACGACCTACTACCGCAAGGTGAAGATGATCTACATCGACCCGCCCTACAATACCGGCAACGATTTTGTCTATGCCGATAACTTTGCCGACCCTATGGCCCGGTACAAGGAAGTCACCCAGCAGACCACCAAGAGCAACCCGGAAACTATGGGCCGTTACCACACCAACTGGCTCAATATGATGTATCCCCGTTTGAGACTGGCGGCAAACCTCCTGCGGGATGACGGTGTGATTTTTATTTCTATTGATGACAACGAAGTTGATAATCTCAAAAAACTATGCAACGAGGTTTTTGGTGAGGAAAACTTTGTTGCACAGTTTATATGGCAAAAGCGGACTTCTCCTGACGCTCGCAAGAAAATAAGTGACGGCCACGAATATATCGTGATGTACTGTAAGACAGCAGACCTATTGAATGATGCAGTGTCACTTCTGCCGTTGTCAGATAAAGATAGGGAGAGTTATAAGAATCCCGATAATGATGTACGAGGCCCTTGGGTATCATCAGACTTTACGGCCCAGGGGTATCGTCCTAATCAAATGTATAAAATCACAACGCCCGGTGGAGCTGAATACTATCCTCCGGCAGGAACCTGCTGGAAAAATGTTGAGGAAGTATATCTGCAACAAGCTGCTGAGGGAAGATTCTGGTATGGAACCGATGGAAAAGGTATGCCCAGGCGGAAAACCTATTTAGCCGAAAAGCAAGGAAGAAATATGTGGACGTGGTGGCCGAACTCAGAAGTTGGGCATACACAAGAAGCGACTAAAGAAATAAAGTCATTGTTTGCTGACGCTCCGAACATTTTTGACTTTCCGAAGCCCACTAGATTACTTAAACGTATGGTTTCTATTGCCTCCAAGAATGATGACATTATTCTCGACTTCTTCTCTGGCTCTGCTACTACCGCCCATGCAGTGATGCAGGTCAACGCCGAGGACGGCGGCAACCGGCACTTTATTCTGGTGCAGCTTCCCGAACTGTGCGACGAAAAAAGTGAGGCGCACAAGGCCGGGTACAAGAATATCTGTGAGATTGGCAAAGAGCGAATTAGACGGGCCGGAAAGAAAATTCTGGAGGAACATACCCAAGTCACCATGGAGGAGGACAAGCAGCCCTTGGATGTGGGCTTCCGTGTCTTTAAGTTGGACACTTCCAACTTGAAAACCTGGGACGCCACCCCCATTGAGGACGAGCAGCTCGATCTGCTATACCAGCGGATGAACACCATGATCCACCGGGTAAAGCCGGAGCGCACCGACTTGGATATGATTTATGAAATCATGCTCAAGCTGGGAGTACCGCTGACCTACTCCGTAACCTCGTTCTCCGTCAACAACAAGACAGTGTATGGCGTAGGCGATGATTACCTGCTGCTGGTCTGTCTGGCAGAGGATGTGCGGCCGGAGGACGTGGAGCAGATGACCGAATATGCCCCGGCAAAAATCATTATCTCCCGTGACAGCTTTGCTGACGATACCGCCATGGCCAATGCCTACTACATCCTGCGAGATCATGGGATTGAATTGAAGTTGGTGTAAGAAAAATGAAAAGGCTTCTAAAACATCCTGTTATCGTTGCAATTATCCCAGTTATCCTCAGCTTTATATTGACAGTGCTTTACGATATGGTAAAGAACAGGCAACTTCTAAGCACTGCTAAAAATATTTTATCCTTCATAATAAACTGTGTAACTTCCTTCCTCCAATTCAACATTAAAGTTTGGTGGATAGTAGTTGCAATGGTAATTATTATATGATTGTTTCTTATTAGGAACACTGTAAATACAAGGCTTTTCGGGGCCTGCAATCCGAAAAAAATAATATTTGATCTATCACATTACGCAGAAAGCCGTCCAGGTGCTATCTTGGGCGGCTTTTTTGCGTGGATAGACCGGAAGGAGGCAGAAAAATAATTACAGAAATTTAATCCTCAAAATTGTGCAACTTTCACGAAAAGGAGGTTAGTGAATGGCAGATGAAAAACTGAACACGGGCCCCGAGGCGCAGAAAACCGAGGAGGCCCCCGCGCCCGCTGTGGCTGATCCGGCCCACGGGGAGGCCGCCGTTCCCGAACACCCGCCGGAACAGGCCGGGCCTGCCGAGCCCGGCGATGTGGTAATCTCTGCGGAGCAGATTGACGCGCTCATGGCAGAAAAGCGGCAGGCGGCCCGAGCCGAGGTGGAAAAGGCAGAGGCATCCCGTGAACCGGAAGCTGGGGCTCCTGCGCTGGATCGTCCTGCCGCTGAAAGCGAGAAAACCGAAAAGCCGCGCCGGGGCCGTCCTCCTAAGTCTGATAAGGCGGAACGCACCGGGCCGGAGGCTGAAAAGGAACCCAAAAAATCCGGGCCCCGCAAGGGCCGCCCCTCTAAGGCTGACAAGGCGGCCCCCGGCGAGGCCCAGCCGTCCAAACGAGACAAATTGTCCCGAAGTGGCGGGAAAGCTCCCGATGCTCCTGTTCCCCCGGATACCGGAAAGGATAAGCCCGCAAAGGAGGCCGCTCCCCCGGAGCAAGGTGTGACGGAGCCGGCTGTGCCGCCCCGTCCTGTGGAGGAGGGAAAGCTGGTCTATCTGAAACTTTCCGAACTCCATCCGTTCCATACATTCCGTCCCCATCCGTTCAAGGTGCGGGACGATGCCAAAATGCAGGAAACCGTGGCATCCATCAAGCTCAACGGCGTTATGGTGCCCGGCCTTGCCCGCCCGGAAAAGGACGGAAACGGCTATGAGATTGTGGCAGGCCATCGCCGCTGCCGTGGCAGCGAGCTGGCTGGGCTGGAGGAAATGCCCTTTATTGTCCGGGATATGACCGACCACGAGGCGGTGGAGGCCATGAAGGACAGCAACAAGCAGAGGGATCAGACGCTCCCCAGCGAACTGGCCGCCCTTTTGGATCTGGAGGTAGAGGACATCAAGCACCAGGGCTCCCGGCTGAAAAATGTGGCCGAGGGCGATGTGGGGAAACGCTCGGTTGAAATCGTGGGCGAGGCGCATGGCATGAACTATAAAAAGGTCATGCGGTATCTGCGCCTTAACCACCTTGTCCCGGAGCTCATGGATAAGGTGGACGATAAAAAGATGGGCTTCATGCCTGCGGTGGAGCTTTCCTATATCAAGCCGAAAAATCAAAGGCTGATTGCCGTTTCCATTGACGGGGAACAGGCGTCCCCCTCTCTGGCCCAGGCGAAACAGCTCCGGGAACTGGATAAGGAAGGCAAGCTCAACGGCGATGTGATTGACGGCATATTAAGCGAAAAGAAAAAGGAGGATCGCGGCGTGATTATTTCGATGGCCGAACTGGAGAAATATTTTGGCAAGGAGGCCACTCCCGCCAAAATGAAGGAGCAGATCATGACTTTGCTGGACGAGTGGAAGGAGAAACAGCCGCCCGAGCTGGCAAAGGCTCCGAAAAAGATGGAAAAAGACAAGTAACCCGACCACACTTCGAGACAAATTGTCCCGAGGGGCCCCGCCCCTCCTGCAGAGGGCTCTGTGGTGATATATCCCCCGTCGCCGCCTATATTCCTGCACAGCCGGGAGTGGGCCGTCAAGGGTGCAACGCACCGCCGCTTGCGGCGGCCTGCCCTTGACGGTCTGCCCCGGCTGTGCTACTTCCAGCGGCGCGGCGGGGGCATATATCCTCCAGAGCCGCTCCCTTTCCCATGACTGGGAAAGGGCGGGGGGATTGGGCTGAAGTATCTTTCTTCAAAGAATGGAGGTTTTGACAATGAAACGGCCACTTGCTTATATTACCGCCGGATGGCTTGGCGGTGACAGTGAAAACGCAGAACAGGCGGCCCGCTATTGCCGGGCGGTGTATGAGGCGGGCTTTTCGCCCATCTGTCCTACCCTGTATCTGCCCTTGTTCCTCAATGATGCAGTGCCGGAGGAACACAAAAGCGGCATTGACATGAGCCGCGACCTGCTCCGCCGCTCCCATGTACTGGTAGTCTGCGGCCATACCATGACCGAGGCCATGAAAAACGACATCGCCGTTGCCCAGCGGCTGGGGATTACTGCTACCACCCTTGAGGGCATCCTTACCGTCAAGGGACAGGGCCGCCGCTGATGGAGGCCCTTTTCGAAGCCTACATCACGAACCTGGGGAAATATAACGAGGGCGAGCTTGTAGGAGAGACGCTGAAATTCCCCACTACCACGGAGGAGGTGCAGGCGCTCCTAAAGCGCATCGGCGTGGATGGTGTGCGGTATGAGGAGTTTTTCATTACCAGCTTTGACGGTGATGTGCTGGGGCTCTATGACTATCTGACGGAATACGAAAATCTTGACGAGCTCAACCATCTGGCCTGCCTGCTTTCCGAACTGGATCAGAGCGATTTGGAGAAATTCGAGGCTGTGATCGACAGCGGCGGGCACACTTCCAGCGTGGCCGACCTCATCAACCTCACGCAAAATCTGGACTGCTACGAGTTTTATCCCGACATTGAAAATGAGGAGGATTTAGGCCGCTATTTTGCGGAGGACTTGCCGATCCCGGAAGAGCTGAAAGACTACTTTGATTATGAAGCATACGGGCGGGATGTTTCCATCAACGAGGGCGGCCATTTTGCCCCCGGCGGCTATATTGTCCAGACCAGCGGGGACTTCAAGGAATTTTACCACGATACAAAGGACATCCCCGCCGAGCACAGAGTTTTCTCCTATCCGAAACTTTCTATCCGGGAACAGATGGCGGCCTACAAGGAGATTATTGACGGTTCCTCTTTGGAAGGCTATCGGAAACTTTCCAATAAGGAGCGTAAGGAACGATAGGCGGCACTTCGAGACACTTTGTCCCGAGGTGCCGCCGGAAAGGAGGCGGTATAACTGATTGATGAAGATGTTTCCCGGCGTACCATAGCAATTTCTGTCCGGGCCAGCAAGCTGACGGCGCGGGGCCTTGCCTATGTGCTGGGGGCTGTGGGCCGGAAGATCCGCAAGGCTTACCGGGAACACCAAACGCCCCACGGCAGGCAGAGCGTGAAAAAGCTCATGGGACACGGTGCGGCTACAAACAGCATTGAACTTTCCGGGGACACGAAGGCTTTTGACCGGGTGGCCCGGAAGTGGAATGTAGACTATGCCTTTTATAAAACCGGGCCGGACAAATACCTGTTGTTTTTCAAGTCGGGGCAGGCGGATGCGATCACCGCCTGCTTTTCTGAATACTCGCGGAAGGTGCTGAATAAATCCAAATCCCGCCGCATCCCCATCCGGGAACAGCTTAAACAGGCGGCGGATCAGCTTGCGAAGGAAAAGCCTCGCAAGCAGGAACGGGTAAAGGAGGCGGTTCGTGAGGACAGATAATATTAAAAAATATGTACTCCCCAACATCCCCTATCTGTTTGTGCTGTGGGCCTGCTTAAAGCTGGGGACGGCTTACCGTCTGGCCGCTGGCGCGGATTTCGCCCATAAGCTCATTGGGCTGGGGCAGACTATCGGCCCAGCCTTTGCCGACTTTGCACCGGGGCTCAATCTCTTTGACTGGCTCATCGGCATTGTGGGTGCAGTGGGCTTCCGCCTGCTGATCTACTTCAAAAGCAAGAACGCAAAGAAATTCAGACGGGATGAAGAATACGGATCGGCCCGCTGGGGCACCGAAAAAGACATCAAGCCCTTTATCGATCCGAAGTTTGAAAACAACATCATTTTGACCGGGACAGAGTTTCTTACTATGAACACACGCCCGAAAAACCCGGCCAACGCCCGCAACCTCAACGCCTGCGTGATCGGCTCGTCCGGCTCGGGCAAAACCCGCTTCTGGCTCACTCCGCAGATTTTGCAGGCCAGTGCGGATAAAAACGGCGGATGCAGCTATGTGTGCGTAGATCCGAAAGGCGGGGTGCTCTCCCAGGTGGGCTCTTTCTTACAGCGGCGCGGGTATCGGATCAAGGTGTTCAATTCCATTGATCTCACAAAATCCATGCACTATAATCCGCTGGCCTATATCAAGAATGAGGCCGACATCCTCAAATTTGTGGATGCGCTGATTTCCAATACCAAAGGCGAGGGCAAGGAGGGCGATCCGTTTTGGACGAAGGCGGAAACGCTTTTGTACTGCGCTTTGATTGCCTATATCATTTTCGAGGGCCCCGCCGAGGATCGGAACATGAATACGCTGGTGGATATGATTTCCGGTATGGAAGTAAAGGAGGACGATGAAAACTACTTAAACGCCGTGGACTATATGTTCAAAGGGCTGGAGAAGCGCAAGCCAGACTGTTTCGCGGTCAAGCAATATCGCAAATATAAGTTAAGTAGCGGCAAAACCGCAAAATCGATCTTGATTTCCTGCGGGGCCCGCCTTGCACCCTTTGACATCCCCCAGCTCCGGGAGATTATGTCCTATGACGAGATGGAGCTTGACCGCATCGGGGATCGGAAAACGGCGGTGTTCTTTATCATTTCGGACACCACGCAGACCTATAACTTTCTTGTGGCGCTGGCCTTTTCGCAGATGTTCAATCTTCTGTGTGAACGGGCCGACAATGTTTTCGGCGGCCGCCTGCCCCATCATGTACGGGTGCTGTGGGACGAGGCGGCCAACACGGGACAAGTGCCCCAGCTCGAAAAAATCTGCGCGGTAATCCGCTCCCGCGAGGTATCGCTGACGCTCTTTTACCAGCAGTTAGCGCAGTGCAAGGCCATTTACGATAAACACGCGGAGACAATTCTCGGAAATATGGACAGCGTGGTATTCCTGGGAGGCCGTGAGGCCAGCACCATCAAGGAAATATCGGAAAACTGGCTGGGAAAGGCCACGATCTCCATGCAGACCGACAGCCGCTCCCGTGGGCAGTCGGAAAGCTACAGTCAAAACAACCAGCGAGTGGGCCGGGAACTGATGACACCCAGCGAGCTGGCTACCATGCCCGGGGACAAGTGCATTTTACAGCTTAGGGGCCTGCCCCCGTTCTACTCCCCGAAGTATGATCTGAAAAAGCACCCGAATTATAAATATACGGCTGAAGCCGACAAACAGAAAAACGCTTTTGACCTCGACAAGCTCATCAACCGCCGCAGACGGCCCGGGCTTAACGAGGCGTGTGAGATGTATGAGGTGGCTGTGCCGGACGATGCGCTCACGGAAGAGGACGAGGACATCCTCAACTATGACGACATCGACGATCCAGACGCCTTTGCATAAAATGGACTTTGGGACAAAGTGTCCCGAAGCTGTAACCTGCCGCCAGTGATGGCGGCTTTTTTCATGGCCGGGGAACACCCGGAGAAATGGAGGATATATGGAGTTCTTTTCTTCTGCTATCAATACTTTGCAGACGCTGGTTGTGGCTCTCGGCGCTGGCCTGGGCGTGTGGGGCGTTGTCAACCTCTTGGAAGGTTATGGTTCCGACAATCGTGCGACACGTTCCTAACTGAAAAGGTTAGGCACTAAGTCGAAGGGCTTTATAGCCTGAAATCTTAGGAGAACTGACAATCCG
>CABIYL020000035.1:0-12447 GCA_902362925.2 Clostridiales bacterium
TCTGGTGAATGTGGTGTGGGAACTTCATTCTACCATACGAGTAAAATCACTATGGATTTTCTTTTCTCAAGTGTCCAACTTCATTATGCAATCAACCCCTGGAATATTTATAAAAAGTTAGGCTTTCGTCCGACTGGGGCTATCAATCATGGCTCGATAGAACTGCAGATTCTGCTGTAAAACTATATTTCATATCAGAACTCCCGCAGCTTAACAGCTGCGGGAGTTTTTTCCGTCAGCGGTATTTCACAGGAGCTAAAATTGACAGTAAATTCCTCTGATGATATACTCAAATTCACAACGAGCAAATCGGAACGTGAAGGAGAGAAAGAGTATGACTTATCAGATACGGCGCGTACAGCAAGGGGATGCCGCTGCCCTTGCAGCGGTTCAAACAAGCAGCTGGAAGGCTGCATTTCGCGGTATCCTCTCTGATAGCGATTTGGAAAGGCTCACAAACATAGAAAAGGCTGCTGCGATGTATCAGGGTTTGCTGGCGGAGGGAAAAGGCAACGGATATATCGGTGAAATAGACGGAAAAGCCCACTGCATTGCATATTGGGACAGCGCTAGAGACGCAGATATGCCACAATGTGCGGAGATAATCTGCATTCACAGCCTTCCGGATAACTGGAGAAAAGGCTTCGGCGGGCAAATGATGGATAGGATTCTTTCTGATATTTCCCAGGCGGGCTTTAAGAAGGTTGTGCTGTGGGTGTTTACAGAGAATTCCCGTGCCAGAGTATTTTACGAAGCAAAGGGCTTTCAACCGACAGATAAAATAAAACCGGTCCTTGGAACAACGGAAATCTGTTATGAGAAAGAAATCTGAAAGAGAACTCCCGCAGCCATTAAGCTGCGGGAGTTGTTTTTTCGGCCAGTAGAGAACATGTTTTTTGCGCATACATCATAATAATGGAGAAAGCCCCGCGGACGGTCAGCCCAGGACCATCCAGCGGGGCAGCTTTATCGGTTTCATAACGGCCAGCAGGCAGAAGAACACGCCGGCGGCCAGCAGGATATCCCCAATGCTGGCAAAACCGCCAATCAGGGGGATGGGACAGTAGATGACGTCGCCCAGAAAAATCAGCCTGGTGGAGCTATTCTCCAGGGTGTACATGGGGACGGCTCCGGAGGTGAGCCGGGCAAGTCCGTCAGGGGAGAGAAGCTCGGCAGCGGCGGCTGATACGGGCATCCGCCAGCCGTTGGCGGCAATGACCGCCAGGTTGCACAGGCTGCCCAGTCCCGCCAGAGCGGTGGTGCGCTTGAGCCTGCGGTTGCGCCACAGGAAGAGGAAGAGCATACCGTAGGAGACGAGGAGAAGCACTGCGGCCCAGGGGAGATAGTACCGGGCCGGCAACAGGTTCAATCCGCGCTGTATCAGCAGGGCCAGGATGGGAAGGGGCAGCAGATAGAGGGGCGTCTCCACAAAGCGGACCAGGCGTCCGCCGGTGCACCAGCTCAGGACCAGCGCCAGAAGGACAGCCAGCATCAGCATACGCCGCCTCCCGTCTCCTCCTGAGAAGGAATACAGCGGGTGAGTTCCCCGGACTCGGCCAGAGCGGCGGTGATCTCCGCCACAGCGGGGTGGAACTGCTTTCCGGCCTCTGCCCGGAGGATGCGGCCTGCATCCTGGGGAGTGCGGGCGGTGCAGTAGGGACGGGCGCTGGTGATGGCGTCGTAGGAGTCGGCAGCGCCCAGAATATAGACCTCCAGGGGGAGATCCTCACCGGCGGTGCCGTCGGGGTAGCCGCCGCCGTCGTAGCGCTCGTGGTGGTTGCGCACGAAAATCAGAATATCCTTGTAGGCGTCCATGTTCTCCAGGATACCTACGCCCCGCAGTGGGTGGGTCTGGATAACGGTGCGCTCCTCGGGGGTGAGGGGGCCGGGCTTTTGCAGGATGGCGTCCGGGATGCCGATTTTACCCAGGTCGTGGAACAGGGCGCCGGTACGCAGCAGCTCAATCCGCTTGGCGGGGAGCTTCATCTCCCGGGCGATGCGGCAGGCGTAGGCGCTGACCCGGCCGGAGTGGCCCTTGGTATAGGTGTCCTTGGCTTCCAGAGCGGCGGTGAGGGCCTCCACCATGCTGTGCTGCTGCCGCTGGAAGGAGAGGTAGAGCTTGAAGGAGTAGCGGGCCAGCAGCAGGGGGAGCATGAACAGCAGCGCCAGCCACACGCCGGACTTCATGGTCAGCAGCATAGAGAGGAAATATCCGATGGGGGAGGCGCAGGCCACGCTGGGCAGCAGGCTCATGAACATCTGGAAGATGGTGGGGTAGAAGGGCGTCCCGTACTCCAGCATATAGAACAGAAGCATGACCACCGCGTTGAAGAACATGGCGGCCAGAAGGAAGAACAGAGCGGGCAGCAGCACGCCGGGAAGGGAGATATCTCCCGGCACACCGCCGGCCAGATAGTAGAAGAGGCCGCCCACCCAGTAGGACAGGGCGTGGTCACCGATGTTGAAGAAGGTTTTCAGTGGTGAGGTGTTGAAGATGTGCTGGTAGCCCTTTCCGTCCGGCGTGGAGACCACAACAAAGGGGAAGGAGATGGCGCTGACCAGTACGGCGGCCTCCGGGCCCAGCAGAAGGGTGGAGGTGAGGATGCTGATAAAGGACAGGTCCACGGTGCAGTCATCCCGGATGTACAGGGGCAGGCAGCAGCAGACCCAGCTGAGAAACAGCAGGAGGAGCAGCGTCACCAGCGTTTCGGTGCTCCAGTTGGAGGAATGGCGGACAAAAAAAGACCAGCCGGACCAGACGAGGGCAGCCGCGCCGAGGCAGCCCACACAGGCCAGGTAGCCTTTCGAAACAGGACGCATAAGCGACCCTCCTACCGGTGAAAATTGAGAAAATAGGGTCCGGGGGGCCGGCGCAGGGCCGGCACCCCCGGTGGTACGGGTCAGCGGAGGGTAAAGAACGCGCCGCCGGCCAGGACCAGGGAAACAAGGGAAGTGAGCGCAACGAGCAGCTTCGCCTTATTCATCGAATACAGCCTCCTTGACAGTGGTACTCTGTCATTCGCTAGAGACAGGCCATATCCGCTTCGCTAACAGTGGTTAAGAGTTGCCGCCCTCCTCACGGGCGAAAGGGAGGGTGAGAATCCGGCGGTTTACGCCGTCCAGAGTGGCCAGAGCCACGGAGAAATTGGGATCCTCCCCCAGGTAGCAGGCGCCCAGAAGGGACTCGGCCTTTCCGGCCTGCTCCAGCCGCAGCCCCACCATAACGGCCACCTGGCTGCCGATGGGTACCTGCTTGAGTTCCTCGAAACAGAAGCGGCAGCCGGCGGCCAGGAACTGATTGATGGCGTCGGTGGTGGCCTGGGCGATAGCCCGGCTCCGTCCGGCGGAGGAGAGGTCGGAGCGGGCGACGCCCTTGTGATACACGTCGCCAATCCGCAGGGAGACCGCCACATCCACACCGCTCCGCCCCGTGGAGAGCTCCAGCTTGTCACAGATCAGCCGCCGCTGTACCACAGTGGGAAGGCCGGGGATCTGCGCCACGCTGATAATCCGGTGGTCCAGATCCAGCTGGAACCGGGCAAGCAGGGCGGACTGAATATCCCGCACAATCTGCTTGGGGGAACGGGACTGATCAGAGAGGACATGAACCTCACGGACGACGGGGCCTTCCGTAACAAACTCCACGCTGAGCACACCGGGGAGCTTTTCAGTCAGGGCCTTCCATGGGGTGGTGTCAGAAGAAAGGACGGTCTGTGCCATGAGTGCCTCCAAAATATCAGGTTTTTCCGGGGGATAGGGGTGGCGTTTCCAAAACATCACATATGGCTTCATTATACAGAGTTCGACAAAAGTACGCAAGTCACTTGAAGAAGTTTTGCAAAAAATATCGTTGGAAAATGTGACCAATTTTTGTGTGGATATAAATAAGAGGAGAAAGGGGGCGGCACAGTGGAGGAAATGCGCATTCCGCTGCGGAGACCGGAGGGGACGGTGCAGGTGCGGGAGGAGGGGCTTCGAGCGGTCATCTCCGCCCGGGCGGCGGATGACGGCGGGGGGCTCTACAAGCTGCACCTGCTTGGAAAGGGAGGCAGCCTGCTATTGGGGACCATGCTCCCAGAGGGGGGCGTGCTCAGGCTGCGGCGTACCATCCCTGTGGACCAGCTGCGCCGCCAGGGGCTGTGGCCGCCGACTGGGGCGGAAATCCGGCTGGCCTACGCCTTTGGGCAGCAGACAGGGGAAGAAGTACGCCCCCCTGCGGGCTGGGCCAGGGAAGACCACCCCGCCCGGCTCATGGGGGAGCGGCTGCTCAAGGAGTGCGCCGCTCCGTTGAAAGGCGGCCTGCTCAAGCGAGAGGGAGAGGGCTTTGTGCTTGCCCTGCCCTGGGAGCCGGGGGGCGTCTTTCCCATGACGCCCCTGTTCTGCTTCGCGTCGGCGGAGCGGATGGACGGCCGGGGCTATGCGGTGTTCCGGTTCACCGCCCGTGGCTGCCCCCGGCTACCGGAGGAGCCAGGCAAAAAGGGCGGGTAATCTCCTTGTTCCGGCGGCGTTTGTGTGGTAAACTGCCTGTGACAGTCCGGGAAGGTTGTAACCCGGGTCCTGTTGCTGTATAATAATGCCTGCTTAACCAACCGTCCGGCGGCATTTGCTGCCGGCGCAGACATAAGAGACAGAGGTAGAATACCATGGATTATTTTCATCTGAACGCCGCGCCCGACGATATCCGTGCCATTAGCACCCTGGGCCTGGCCCATCTGGGGGACGGCGTGTTTGAACTGATGGTGCGCTCCTGGCTGTGCCTCCACGGCAAGGCCACCAACAAGGGCCTCCACAAGGCCACGGTGAAGTATGTGGCAGCTCCCGCCCAGGCCGCGGCTGCGGAGAAGATCATCCCCCTGCTCACCGAGGAGGAGGGGGACGTGTTCCGCCGTGGGCGCAACACCAGCCCTCACTCGGTGCCCAAGGCGGCCAGCCGTGCGGACTATCAGACCGCCACCGCGCTGGAGGCCCTGTTCGGCTGGCTCTATCTCCAGGGCCGGACCGAGCGGATCAACCAGCTCTTTGAGCTGATGATGGAGGAGTAAACCCATGCCCTTGGACGCGATTTGCCTCTCCGCTGTGGCGGAGGAGCTGAGAGCCGCCGTGCTGGGCGGCAAGATTGATAAGATTTACCAGCCTGTCCGGGACGAGATTGTGATGGCGGTACGGGGAAGCCGGGAGAACGTGAAGCTGCTCCTCTCCGCCAGCCCCAACCACCCCCGTGTGCAGCTGACCCGTATTACCCGGGAAAACCCGGACACGCCCCCCATGTTCTGCATGCTTCTGCGCAAGCACCTCACCGGCGCCCGGATTCTGGACATCACCCAGCCTCCGGTGGAGCGGCTGGTGGAGTTTAAGCTGGAGTGCCTGGACGAGCTGGGTGACCGGGGGGAGCGCCGCCTGGTGCTGGAGCTGATGGGCCGGTCGGCCAACCTGATTCTCCTGGACAGCGAGGGGCGCATCACCGACTGCGTCCGCCGGGTGGAGGGCGACCTGGCCACGGGCAAGCGGCAGCTACTGCCCGGTCTGTTCTACCATCCCCCTGCGCCCCAGGACAAGCACAATCCTCTGGACCTGGAGGAGGGAGAGCTGGAGGGGCTGATTGCCGCCGCGCCTGAGGAGGGAGCGGTGGACAAGTGGCTGCTGGACACCTTCAACGGCCTGTCCCCCCTCATCTGCCGAGAGCTGGCCTTCCAGACTGCCGGAGACTCCGCCGTCCGCTTCTGCCAGCTGGGGGAGAAGGGGAAAGCCCGCCTGCTGGAGCGGATGAATGCCTTTGTAAATTCTGTAAAGGATAAAGAATTTACACCCTATATGATTCTCAAAGAGGGCAAGCCCACCGACTTCTCCTTCCTGCCCATCCTCCAGTACGGCATGACCGTGGAGCTGCGGCGGATGGAGTCCTTTGGCCAGATGCTGGACAAGTTCTACGCCGACCGGGAGAGCGCCGAGCGGGTGAAGCAGAAGGGTCAGGACCTGGTGAAGTCGGTGACCAGCGCCCGGGACCGCACCGCCCGCAAGCTGAACAACCAGCGCCGTGAGCTGGAGGCCACCCGGGACCGGGAGCGGCTGCGGGAGTGGGGAGATATCATCACCTCCAACCTCCACGCCATGGAGAAGGGCATGAGCCTGCTGCGGGCCATGAATTTCTACGACCCGGAGTGCCGGGAGGCGGAGATTCCCCTGGACCCGCTGCTGACGCCCCAGCAGAACGCGGCCAAGTATTATAAGGACTACAACAAGGCCAAGACCGCCGAGCGGGTGCTCACCGAGCAGATTGCCCGGGGTGAGGGAGAGCTGGAGTACCTCAACAGCGTGCTGGAGAACATCACTCTGGCCGAGGGCGAGCGGGACCTCCAGGAGATCCGCCAGGAGCTGACCGACACCGGCTATCTCCGCCGCCAGAACAAGGCGGCCAAGCGGGAAAAGCGGGTGTCGGGCAAACCCATGGAGTTCCGATCCTCCACGGGGCTGCGGATTTCCGTGGGCAAGAACAACGCCCAGAACGATCAGCTCACCACCAAGATGGCCTACAAGAGCGACATCTGGCTCCACACCCAGAAGATCCACGGCTCCCACGTCATCCTCTGGGCTGAGGGCGGGCCGGTGGACGCCCAGAGCCTCACCGAGGCAGCTATGCTGGCGGCCTGGTTCTCTCAGGGCCGGGACGGCAAGAAGGTGCCGGTGGACTACACGCCGGTGAAGTATGTGAAAAAGCCTGCCGGAGCACGGCCGGGCATGGTGGTGTACACCACCTATCAGACCGCCTACGTGGACCCGGACGAAACGCTGGCAGAGAAGCTGAGAGTGAAATAAGTATCGATTCTCAGGAAAAGAACCGGCTTGTCCGGGGCCACGTTCCGGCGCTTACGCCGTCAAGGTTTTGGCAGGCCAAAACCTTGAACCTGCCCGGATTCACTCCGGGCAGGTTGAGTGAAAAACGGGGTCCCCGCAAAACAGGTTTTGCGGGGCGGACCCGGACGAAAATCTGGCGGACAAGCTGAGAGTCAAGTAAAACAGACCACCGCAAAGGGGGAACAGCCATGGAGCGCTATAACATTCTCGTGGTGGAGGACGACCAGGACATCAACCGTCTCCTCTGCAAGATTCTGGAGGACGGCGGGTACTGCTGTCGTCCAGCCTTTTCGGGCAGCGAGGCCATGCTCTGGGCCGGGCAGTACGACTACGATTTGATTCTGCTGGACCTGATGCTGCCCGGGCTCACCGGCGAGGAGTTCATTGCCGAGCTGCGCAAGAGCAGAACCATGCCCATTATTGTCCTGTCGGCCAAGGCGGGGCTGGAGAGCCGGGTGAACGTGCTCAAGCTGGGGGCGGACGACTTTATCCCAAAGCCCTTTGACAACGCCGAGGTGCTGGCCCGTGTGGAAGCCCAGCTGCGGCGGTACCGGCAGTTCTCCTCGCCCGCGGGTGAGAAGCATGTGCTCACCTGGGGAGACCTGACCTTGGACAAGGAGAGCGTCTCCGTCACGGCGGCGGGGAAGGACGTGACGGTCACCGCCCGGGAGTTTGAGATTCTCGCCCTGCTGATGTCCTATCCCAAGAAGGTCTTTACCCGGGAGCAGCTCTACGAGCAGGTGTGGGGCGGGGAGTATTTCGGCGATGACAACACCGTCAACGTCCATATCTCCAATCTCCGCTCCAAGCTGGCCAAGGTCTCTTCCGCTGAGTACATCAAGACGGTGTGGGGCATTGGATTCAAGATGAACGAGGAAGCGCAGACATAGGCCCCCAGCCGACCATGGACTGGAGCGACGGCCAAAGCCCAGGAGCCGCCCGTAGGGCGGAGCCGGGTTTGGCCGGAGTCGGAGGGAAGGGGAGGCGTGCGGGGGCCCAACGTCTGCGTGACAGGGAAGCACAGTCGTAGACCGACTTTATCCTTTCTTCACATTTGCTTAAAGGTGAATTGTTGACTTGCCGTTATACTGGCATCACAATCCAGGAGGGACGGCGCTACGCCCCTCCCTGAAAGAGAGGTTGATGCCGCAATGGCAGAGAGCGTTCTGGTCACCCGGAACCTGACCAAGAGATATGGTCCGGCCACCGTGGTGAACAATGTAAATCTGAACATAGAGAAGGGGCAGATTTACGGCCTGGTGGGCCGCAACGGTGCGGGCAAGACCACCATCATCCGCATGGTCACGGCCCAGACTGTGCCCACCGAGGGAGAGATTTCCCTCTTCGGCACCACCGAGCCGGGAGAACTGGGCAAAATGCGCGCCCGTACCGGCGCCATGGTGGAAACTCCCAGCTTCTATCCCTATCTCACCGCCAAGGAGAATCTGGAGTACTACCGCATCCAGCGGGGCATTCCCGGCAAGAACTGCGTGGACGAGGTGCTCAAGCTGGTGGACCTGAAGAAGGCGGGCGGTAAGAAGTTCAAGACCTTCTCCCTGGGCATGAAGCAGCGGCTTGGCCTGGCCCTGGCCCTGATGGGACAGCCCGACTTCCTGCTGCTGGACGAGCCCATCAACGGCCTGGACCCGGAGGGCATCGTGGAGCTGCGCAACCTGCTGCTGGACCTGAACAAGGAGCGTGAGACCACCATCCTCATCTCCAGCCACATCCTCTCCGAGCTGGAGAACCTGGCCACCCACTACGGCTTTATTGACAACGGTCGTATGCTGGAGCAGATTTCCGCCAAGGCGCTGAAGGAGAAGTGCCGTGCCTGCCTGGAGCTGTCGGTAGACAGCGCACCGGCGGCGGCCCGTGCCCTGGAGCAGGGCCTGGGCGCTCGGGACTACGAGGTCCTGCCCGACAATGTCATCCGCCTGTACTGCCACCTGGACGAGCCCGCCCGGGTGACCCGGCTGCTGGTGGAGAGCGGCGTGGCACTGCGCTCCATTGAGCAGAAGGGCGCCAATCTGGAGGACTACTTCCTGTCTCTGATTGGGGGTGTCCGCCATGGTTAAGTACATGCGCGCTGAGTTCTATAAGGTGCTCCACCGCAAGTATACCTACGGCTTCCTGGTGGTGATTCTCCTTCTGGAGGCCATGCTGGTGGCGGGCTGGGCCTACACCAACGCCAACGGCAACGACGTGAACTTCTCCTCTGGCGCCAGTATTCTGTGCCTTATGCTGGGCGTGGGTCTGTACTGCACCGTTCTTACCGGCGACATGGTTTTCTCCGACCAGTACAAGTTCAACACCCTGAAAAACGAGGTGTCCTACGGCCTGCCCAGAGCCCGCATCTACCTGGGCAAGCTGCTTGTGGCCTGTATCACCGCTCTGGTGCTCTGCGCCATTATCCTGTGCGCCTATGTGGCCATGTGCTGGGTGGTGCTGCCCCACGATACAGGGGCGGCTGAGACCATGAGCCTCATTTACTACTGCATCCTGACCGCTCTGCCACTGTGGCTGGGCTCCCAGGCTCTGGTCCTCATGCTCTATTTCCTGCTCAAGAGCAGCACGGTGGCCTCTTTTCTCTTTATCGGTGTGATTTTGGCGCTGCCTCAGGTTGTCAAGCTGCTCATCACCCTGGTGGGCCCGGTGTTTGAGTATGTGTATGTGTGCATGCTGACCACCTCCCTGGATATGGCGCCCTATGCGCCCTGGGACATGGCGCTGCTGGGCCGGAGCTGGGCCATTGGCGCAGGATGGTTCTTGATTACCACTCTGGTGGGCCTTATCTGCTTCCAGAAGCGGGAGATTAACTGACGAAAAGGGGGGCGGCCCTATGCTCAATTATATCAAAGCGGAGCTGTACCGGGCCGCCCACCATATGACGGTCTATCTGGTGTCCGGCATTCTGCTGGCGCTGGCGCTTGCCTTCGCCCTCATGTGGGTGGGGCCGT
This sequence comes from Clostridiales bacterium, assembly GCA_902362925.2. Taxonomy (GTDB): domain Bacteria; phylum Bacillota; class Clostridia; order Oscillospirales; family Oscillospiraceae; genus Pseudoflavonifractor. Next base: position 9,810 of record CABIYL020000035.1, read on the forward strand.
TTACCTTTCCCAATATGGCGGCGCTGCTGTCGGCTACCATGCCGATTGGCCTGTTCATGGCCGCCATCATGGACGTGGTGGTGGTGTCCGGTGTGCACCGGACAGGCACCCTGAAAAATGAGGTGGAGTTTGGCACTCCCCGCAGCCGGATTTACCTGGGTAAGCTGATTGCGGCCTTCCTGCTGGCTGTTATGCTGTGTATTCTGGTGATGGGGAGCTTTCTGGGGCTGGGCTGGCTGTTCACAGCCCCCGGTACCCCGGAGGAGACCCAGGTATCCCTGGTCATCCTAGGCTATGTGACGGCGGCCTCCTTTCCTCTGTGGCTGGGGGCGCTGGGCTTGACTCACGCCCTGTTTCTTGTCCTGAAAAATGAGGTGGTGGCCGCCTGCCTGACGGCCTACCTCCTCTTGCTGGGGGAACCCATGACCGCCATTCTGACTATGATCAACTCAGAGGTCATCGCCGGCCCAGCCCGGGTAGTGCGGTCGGTGCTGCTGACGGCCCCCTTCGGGCAGTACCAGGATGACCTGACATGGCAGCTGATGGCGAAGAATTGGGCCATCGGCCTGGGCTGGCTGCTGGCCAGCACTGTGGTGGGATTGTGGGTGTTCCGCCGGTCGGAAGTGAAATAACCGTCTCCCTGCACAGCGGGGAGAGACAAAACCGCCGGGGGGATTCCCCGGCGGCTTTGCCGCATCATCAGCGGCCATTTATCTACCACAGAGAAGGGAGCGGGGAAGATGCCTCTGCTGATTCTGGCCCTCATTGTGCTGGGGGCGCTGTGCGTGGGCCTGGGTATCCGGGTCTACGCGGTGGAGCGCGCCCTCCGAGCCGCCGCCGGGCAGCTGCGGGAGCGGGAGGAGACGGGCAGCGGCGTCCGCATCCGCATGGCGGCGCCCAACTCCTCAGCTGAGGAGCTGGTGGCCGCCGTCAACGGCCTGCTGGAGCTGCGCCAGAAGGAGGAGGCGGACTACCGTCGCCGGGAGCAGGCACTCCGGCAGCAGATCGCCAACGTGTCCCACGACCTGCGCACCCCGCTCACCTCCATCATCGGCTATCTCCAGCTCCTGGAGGGGGACACCCTGTCCCAGGCCGAGCGGGAGGAGTACCTGAACATCATTGAGGGCCGTGCCCGTGCCCTCCAGAGCCTCATCGGCAGTTTTTACGACCTGTCCCGGCTGGACGGGGGCGAGTACCCCATCGCCCGGGAGCGGGTGGACCTGTACGCCATTCTCAGCGAGCTGGTGGCGGGCTTCTACAACGACCTGACCGCCTCCGGGCTGGATGTGTCGGTGGAGCTGGCGGAGGGCCTGCCCCATGTGTGGGGAGACGCTGCCGCCGTGCTCCGGGTGTTCACAAACCTGATCCGCAACGCTCTGGAACACGGGGTTGGGACCCTGTCCATCAGGCTGTACCGGGCGGGGGACACGATGGTCAGCGCCTTTGCAAACGGGGCGGGCGGACTGACGCAGGAGGACGTGCCCCATGTGTTCGACCGCTCTTTTACCTCGGATAAGAACCGTACCAGCCACAATGCGGGGCTGGGTCTGGCCATCGTGAAGGCTCTGGCGGAGCAGATGGGCTGTCGGACTCAGGCGGCTCTGGAGGGGCCGGAGTTTGTCATCCGGGTATTTTGGAAAATCGCCGGGGAGCGTTAAACCCTGCCGCACCCGCCGGACACCGGTCCGGCGGGTGTTCTTTTGTATGCGGGTTGTTTGACGGGGCGAAAACGCTTTACATAGGTAAAGCATATTGACAATCGAAAACGAACATGCTATTCTTGCGATAAATGGGTTAGCCTAACAAAAAGTTTGGCACGCTGACTCTTTGAAAGGTGGAGAACGGAATGGCAAAGATTGTACGCAAGGAAGTGCTAAATTCCAGCGTCACGCTGCTGGAAGTGGAAGCACCCAAGATTGCCCGTAAGGCCCTGCCGGGGCAGTTCATCATTCTGCGGATCGACGACGACGGCGAGCGGATCCCCCTGACCATCGGGGACTATGACCGTGAGAAGGGAACCATCACCATCATCTTCCAGAAGGTGGGTCTGACCACCATGCTGCTGGGCGACCTGAACGTGGGCGACGACATCAAGGACTTTGTCGGTCCTCTGGGTGTGCCCACCCACATCGATGAGGGTGTGAAGCGGGTATGCGTGGTAGGCGGCGGCGTGGGCTGCGCCATTGCCTATCCCCAGGCCAAGTATCTCCACCAGGCAGGCTATCAGGTGGACGTCATCGCCGGCTTCCGCTCCAAGGACATTGTGATCCTGGAGGAGGAGTTCAAGGCGGCCTGCACCAACTTCTACCTGACCACTGACGACGGCACTTATGGCGAGAAGGGCTTTGTCACCGACAAGCTGAAGAGCCTCATCGAGGCGGGCAACCAGTACGACCTGGTCATCGCCATCGGCCCCGTGCCCATGATGAAGTTCGTGTGCAAGACCACCGAGCCTTTCGGCATCAAGACCCTGGTGAGCCTGAACCCCATCATGGTGGACGGCACCGGCATGTGCGGCGGCTGCCGCGTGACGGTGGGCGGCAAAGTGAAGTTTGCCTGTGTGGACGGCCCCGACTTTGACGGCCATCAGGTGGACTTTGACGAGCTGATGAACCGGAACACCATCTACCGTGAGCAG
>CABIYL020000036.1:0-12128 GCA_902362925.2 Clostridiales bacterium
AGCTTAGGCACGAGATGGAAGGGAAACCGGACTGGCTGCCCGGCTTCCCTGTCCAAATTTATTGTAATAGGAGTGACCACCCATGACGAAACCGAGAGAAAAAAAACGCGAGGAATTGCAAGCCGAGATTGAGGACGGGAAGAAGAAAATCCGGCAGCTTGAAAATCGGGAAAAGGTGTTGCGGCAAAAGTTATCCCAAGAGGAACGCCGGACGCGCAGCCACCGGCTGGTCGTCCGAGGCGCAGTCTTTGAGAGCATTGTGCCGGAAGCCAAGACCATGACCGATGAGGAAGCCGCCGCCTTTCTCCGGCTTGCCCTGACGAGCGAGGAAGCGCGGGCTTATCTGAAAAAACGCACCGAGGGCGGGAAAAGCGAATAATCCCTTTGGAACAAAGGGCGCACTTATACACCCTTGCGGGCGTGTGCGCTCTGCCGAGGGCGTATCTCCGCACAGGGAACTTTCCCCGCGCTCCGATATGGCGGCTTTGCCGCAACAAGGGGCTGCACCCCTTGCGCCGCTTACGCGGCTATCCCTGCACACCCACAAAAACAGTACACCCGCCGTTGGCGTCTGTACCATTTTTGCGGGTTTGGTTATCCTATCCGGGAGGTGATACCCATAGCCATTTACCATTGTAACATCGGCATTGTGAGCCGAGGAAAAGGCAAGTCAGCCGTTGCCGCAGCCGCCTATCGAAGCGGCGAGAAAATCACAAACGAGTGGGACGGAATGACCCATGACTACACCCGCAAGCGCGGCGTTGTCCATACGGAAATCCTACTGCCGCCCCATGCCCCGCCCTCTTTCTCTGACCGTTCAACCTTGTGGAACAGCGTGGAGCTTTACGAGAAAGCCGGGAACGCCCAGCTTGCCAGAGAGATTGACGCAGCACTCCCCATAGAATTATCCAGAGAGGAACAGATCCGGCTTGTCCGTGAATACTGTTCCTCTCAATTTGTTTCAAGAGGAATGTGCGTTGATTTTGCCATTCACGACACCGACAGCGGCAACCCCCATTGTCATATCATGCTTACCATGCGCCCCCTTGACGAGCGCGGCGCATGGGCGGCGAAGTCCAAAAAGGAATATGACCTTGACGAGAACGGCGAGCGCATACGCTTACCAAGCGGCAGATACAAGACACACAAAGTTGACCTCACAGGCTGGAACGACAAGGGCAACGCGCTTTTATGGCGCAAGGCATGGGCGGATATTTCAAACGCCTACCTTGAACGCGCCGGACACCCGGAGCGTATCGACTACCGCAGCAACGCCGAGCGCGGCATTGACGAGCTGCCCACCGTCCACATGGGCGTAGCGGCCTGTCAAATGGAGAAGAAAGGCATAGCCACCGAGAAAGGCGAGCTGAACCGGAATATCCGAAAGGCAAACCGCCTTATCCGGGAAATCAGGGCGCAGATTGGAAAGCTCAAAGAATGGATTGGCGAACTGTTCAAGGCGCGGGAAACCGCCCCGGAGCAGCCCCCGCAATCCCCCGGCCTTGCAAATCTGCTGATGAAGTATTTAAGCGTTCAGAGAGAAAAGAGCCGGAAGTATTCGCAGAGTTGGCAAAGGCAGCACGCCGCCGATGAACTGAAAACCGTTGCAAAGGCGGTCAACTATCTTTCCGAGCATGGTATTTCTACCCTTGCGGAGCTGGACGCTGCCCTTTCCTCTGTCAGCGACCAAGCCGACGCTATCCGGGAGGGCATGAAAACCGCCGAGAAGCGCATGAAAGAATTGCAGAAATTGATTGAATACGGGAAGAACTACACCGAGTACAAGCCCATTCACGACGAGCTGAAAAAGCTGAAAAATGGCTGGACGAGCAAGCGTGACAAGTACGAGGAAGCCCACCGCGCCGAGCTTACGCTATGGAACGCAGCGAGCCGCTATCTCCATGCAAATCTGCCGAAAGGGACAAAGACCTTGCCTATCTCTGAATGGGAAAAAGAGTACGCCACTCTCAGCGGGCAGAGAACAGCGGAATATACCAAGCTGAAAGAAACCCGCGCCGAGGTTGCCGAGCTGCACAATATCCGCAAGTGCGTTGATATTGCACTGAAAGCCGACCAGCCGGAGCAGACCCGCGCCAAGCGGCACGACTTAGAACGATGAATGGAGTTGAGATTTTTGTACTACACCCAAGAACAGATAGACCGGGCGAATCAAGCCGACCTTGTTTCTTTCCTGCAATCACAGGGCGAGCAGCTTACCCGCGCCGGGAATGAATACCGCTGGAAACGGCACGACAGCTTGACCGTCCGGGGAAACAAATGGTACAGGCACAGCCAGAGCAAGGGCGGCGGCCCCGTTGATTTTGTTATAGAGTTTTTCGGCAAGAGCTTCACCGAAGCCGTGGAACTTCTCACAGGAGAAAAGGGAGCCGCACCGCCGCCGGACAGACCTTGCCCCGCGTCCCTTTCCGACTTCCGGCTACCACCCCCAAACAGCGACAACCGAACAGCGAGGAACTACCTCACAGCAGCCCGCCGCATTGATGAAGATGTGACGGGCTTTTTCTTTGCCCGCGGCGATATTTACGAGGACGCAGCCCACCACAACGCCGTATTTGTGGGGCGGGACGAGGACGGAATACCGCGCTACGCCCACAGCAAGGGAACGGCGGGAAACTTCCGGCTCGATGTGAAAGGCAGCGACAAAGCCTTTAATTTCTGTTACCGGGGCGAGGGCGACAGGCTTTTTGCCTTTGAAGCCCCCGTTGACCTGCTCTCTTTCCTCTGCCTGTTCAAAAAGGAATGGCAGAAGCAGAGCTATTTGTCATTGGGCGGCGTGGGAGAAAAAGCCCTATTGCGTTTCCTTTCTGACCGTCCGAACATCAAGACCGTTTACCTCTGCCTTGACAGCGACCAAGCCGGAAACGACGCTTGTAGCCGCCTTGCGGAGCTTGTGCCGGAGGGCTTGACCGTCCACCGCCTTGTGCCGCTGTTTAAGGACTGGAACGAGGTATTGCAGCACCGGGCAGAAATCACAGACGGGAAGTATATCCAGGAAGCAGTTTACGGCCTGAAAGAGCCGCCGCAGGAAGAAACCGTCGAGATTATCCGCATGAGCGAGGTTGACACGCAGACCGTTGAATGGCTATGGGAGCCGTATATCCCTTTCGGGAAAGTAACCATTGTGCAAGGCAACCCCGGCGAGGGCAAGACCACCTTTGCCCTACGCCTTGCCGCTGCCTGCACCACCGGGGGAACGCTGCCGGGAATGAAGCCCCTGCCGCCATTCCAAGTGATTTACCAGACCGCCGAGGACGGGCTGGGCGATACCGTCAAGCCCCGCTTGATAGAAGCCGAAGCCGACCTTGACCGCGTGCTTGTGATTGATGAAGCCAAGCGGGAGCTTACCCTCTCCGACGAGCGCATAGAAAAGGCAATCACGCAGAACGGGGCGCGGTTGATTATCCTTGACCCAATACAGGCGTACATGGGCGAAAAGACCGACATGAACCGGGCAAACGAAGTGCGCCCCATGTTCCGCCGTCTTGCCGATGTTGCCGAGCGTACCGGGTGCGCCGTTATCCTTATCGGACACTTGAACAAAGCTGCCGGAGGGCAGAGCGCATACCGGGGCTTAGGTTCTATCGACTTCCGCGCCGCAGCAAGGAGCGTCCTGCTGATCGGGCGCGTGAAGCGGGAGCCGAATGTGCGTGTTATCGTCCATGACAAATCTTCCCTGGCGCCGGAGGGCAAGCCCGTTGCCTTTTGCCTTGACCCGGAAACAGGCTTTTCATGGATAGGCGAATACGACATAACCGCCGACGAGCTGCTATCCGGCGCGGGCGGGAACACCGCCACCAAGACCGAACAAGCCGAGAAGCTGATACTTGACCTGCTTGCAGACGGGAAAGAGCTTGCCAGCGAGGACATTGTAAAGGCCGCAGCCGAAGCCGGAATATCCGAGAGGACGGTACAGAACGCCAAGCGCAACATGGGCAGCATTTTGGGCGCAAGGCGTGTCGGCGGTCAATGGTATAACTTCATCAAGAAGAAGCAGCCGCCCGAACCCGCAAGCTGAAAGTGCAAAACGCAGACCCTTTGCACTTTGCACTTTCGCACTTTCACAAGAATTTGCGTCAATAACTCAAAAAAGCACTTGACAAAACGCTTCATGGGGAAACGCCGAAGATATAAAGCCCTACATAGACCCGGATTTCCAAAACAACATCATTTTGACGCAGACGGAACGGCTTACCATGAACAGCCGCCCGAAGCAGCCGAAGTACGCGAGAAATAAGAACGTCGTCGTGATCGGCGGCAGCGGCAGCGGAAAAACAAGATTTTTTGTCAAACCTAATCTAATGCAGCTTCATTCCTCTTACGTCTTAACCGACCCGAAAGGTACGGTTTTGATTGAGTGCGGGAAGCTGCTGCAACGGGCGGGCTACCGCATTAAGGTACTGAATACGATTAACTTCAAAAAATCTATGCACTACAACCCCTTTGTGTATATCCGCAGCGAGAAAGATATTTTGAAGCTGGTAAATACGTTGATAGCGAATACCAAAGGTGAGGGAGAAAAAAGCGCGGAGGATTTTTGGGTAAAGGCAGAACGGCTTTTGTATTGCGCGTTGGTGGGCTACATCTGGTACGAAGCCCCCGCCGAGGAAATGAACTTTATTACCCTGTTGGAACTTATCAACGCCAGCGAAGCCCGCGAGGACGACGAGGAATATCAAAGCCCCGTCGATTTGCTGTTTGCCGACTTGGAAGAACGCGACCCCGACCATTTCGCGGTGAAGCAGTACCGAAAATATAAATTGGCGGCGGGAGATGTATGCTCTAAGTGACTTCTTAATCATGGTTTTTGTCATGGTTAGTGAAGCAGTCACTTAGAGTATTTTCATTTCAGGAGGTACAGCCATGAGAAACGAGAAAATCACCCCACTGTATGAGCGTTTGAGCCGCGATGATGAGTTACAGGGCGAAAGCAACTCCATATCGAACCAGAAAAAGATGTTAGAGGAGTTTGCCCGCCGGAACGGGCTGCCAAACCCCACCCACTTCACCGATGACGGCGTATCGGGAACCCGTTTTGACCGTCCCGGCTTTCTGGCGATGATGGAGGAAGTCGAGGCCGGACGGGTGGAGGCCATTGTTATCAAAGACATGAGCCGCCTGGGGCGTGACTATCTGAAAGTCGGTCAGGTCATGGAGATTTTGCGGCAGCGCGGTGTCCGGCTGATCGCTATCAATGACGGTGTAGACAGTCTGAAAGGCGATGATGATTTTACCCCGTTCCGCAACATCATGAACGAGTTTTACGCCCGCGATACCAGCCGGAAAATCCGCTCCGTGTTCAAGTCCAAGGGCATGAGCGGCAAGCACCTGACCGGCACCGTCATTTACGGCTATTTGTGGGACGAAAAACGGGAACACTGGCTTGTGGACGAAGAAGCCGCCGAAGTGGTACGCCGTATCTTTTCCCTGACGATGGAGGGCTATGGCCCCTATCAAATCTCGAAGCTGCTGTCCGAGGCAAAGATTGAAATCCCCGCTGTCCACCTGGCGCGCTTTCACGAGGGCGTAAACAGGTCAAAGCCGGTCAAAGACCCCTACGGCTGGGGATCGTCCACCATCGTGAACATCCTGAAAAAGCGGGAATATCTGGGCCACACCATCAATTTTAAGACCCGCAAGCACTTCAAGGACAAGAAAAGCCACTATGTTGACGAAAGCGAGTGGACGATTTTCGAGAATACCCATGAGGCCATCATCGACCAGGAAACCTTTGACAATGTGCAGCGCATCCGGGCAAATGTCAGGCGCTACCCGGACGGCTGGGGCGAGGCCCATCCTCTGACCGGCCTGATGTACTGTGCCGACTGCGGCGGCAAGATGTATGTCCATCGCGTCAATAACGGCAAGCGTGACCCTCAGTTTACTTGCAGCCAGTACAGCAAGTACCCTATCGGCTCCCTTTGCCCAACACAGCATCGCATCCGGGCCGAAGCCGTCCTGATCCTGATAACCGATATGCTCCGGGCCATCGCGGAGTATTCCAGGAATGACCGGGCCGAGTTTATCCGCACTGTCCAGGAAACGCAGGCCGCCCAGCAGACCGCCGATATATCCAAGAAGCGGAAACGGCTGGCCGCCGCCCAAAAGCGGGCCGGGGAACTGGAAAAGCTGATCTGCAAAATCTATGAGGACAACGCCCTGGGTAAGCTGCCGGACGCCCGGTATGAGGCTCTGGACGCACAGTACGCCAAAGAGCAGGACGCTCTCCATGCGGAAATCGCGGAACTGGAAAAGGCTGTTACCGGCTATGAGCAGGGCCGGAAATCTGCGGAGAAGTTTATCGCCCTGATTGATAAGTACGAGAATTTCGACACGCTGACCAATACCATGCTCAACGAGTTTGTAGAAAAAATCCTTGTCCATGAGCGCGCCCGCAAAGGCAGCCAGGACACTACGCAGGAGGTTGAAATCTACTTCAACTTTGTGGGCCGGTATATCCCGCCCGCCTTGCAGCCGGTTCCCCTGACCCCGGAGGAACAGGAAGAACTGCGGAAGAAGGAGGAACGCAAGGACAGGCTTCACCAGAACTACTTACGCCGCAAGGCAAACGGCAAGCAGAGGGAATGGGAAGAACGCTACAACGCCAAGCGCAAGGCCCAGGTGGAGGCGGCAAAGGCCGCGATCCGGGCCGAGGACACGGAAAAGGGCGTTTTTATCCCCGTCAGCCAGTTACCCAGGCAGGAGCCGCGCAAGGCCACCTTACCGGCCAGCGCCGCAGTTTAACCATCACAGTGCAAAGGAGGACGAACATGAACAAATTGACTTACACCCGCTGCGGGGATTACTACATCCCCGACCTGAAACTTTCCGAGCAGCCGGAGGCCCCCATCGGCAAGTATGGCCGTATGCGGCAACGCTACCTGAAGGAACACCGGCCCGGTCTTTACAGCAGCCTGATTTTGAGCGAAAAGCTGTACCCGCACCTGTTGGAGATTGACCGGGCGGCGCGTGAACGGATGGACGCCATGTTGCCCCGGATGATGGAGGCGGCGGGCGTCACCGAGGAACTGAAAGGCCGTGACCCCATGCGCTGGGTGGGGCTGATGAACACGCTGAAAGCACAGGCGGAGGAAATGATTTGTCAAGAGTTTATTTATATTTAGAACTTCAATTTTAAGAGAAGCAGAGGGTTTTCCCTCTGTTTCTTTTTGTCAGAAAACCATTTGACACTGCCATTATTCGCGCCTATACTTAGAGTGGTTAGTCATAACGAACCGAAAGGAGGAATGGGTAGTGCTGACCTATGAAAAACAAGCACTCTCTGGTGCGATTGAAGTATTATTGCGGTCTGAATTGCCAGACGAATTTGAAGGGACAAAGTTATACGGCTCTCCCGAAGAAGATGAACTACGGCAGGACTGTAAAATATTTCGGCTGTCAAATGAAACAGGGCATGGACGCATTACAGTCTATCAGGTTTTTTCTGGTATTGAGCTTTACTATAACGATATGCACATGGGATATTGCAATCAAAATCAAGCCACAGCTAAAAACATGATAGAGATTAACCATTGTCTGATAGGACGTTTTGAGTGTAGCTTTGGTGAAAATAGTTGCTGCTATATGGCGGAAGGCGATTTGTCGATCAGCTCCATGATGAAGAAAAAGTCAAATTCGTGTTTTCCGCTGAACCACTATCACGGTATTTCTATCATCATCAATCTGGATGAATTGCTGCCGGAAGTACGGCAAATCATGGAGCTATTGAATATTGATTTGCACTACATACAAAAATATATTTGCGAAGGAAACCGTTGCTGCATCATGCGGGCCAATCCGTCTATTGAACATATTTTTTCGGAACTTTATCATGTCCGGGAAAAAAGAAAACCAGGATACATGAAAGTCAAAATGCTGGAACTGCTTCTGTTCTTAAGTGATCTCAATACGGCAGAAGAAGTTTTACAGACGGATTATTTCAATCAAAATCAGGTCGCATTGATTAAAGCAGTAGCGTCCTATATTACGGAGGACTTGACAGCACATCATACGATTGAACAGCTTTCCCAGAAATTCGAGATTTCTACAACAGCATTGAAAAAGTGCTTTCGAGGCGTCTATGGAACCTCTGTCTATTCTTATCTTCGTACCTATCGGCTTCAAGTCGCCAAAAAATTGTTGCTGGAAACCGAGTTGTCAGTAACGGAGATTGCAAGTAAAATCGGATATGAAAATCCGAATAAATTCACTTCTGCCTTCAAAGAAACGTATGGCAGCTCTCCGACGGAATTCAGAAAGAATGTCCGTTTGGATAGAAGCGGGTCCGTATGGAGTGGCGAAGAAATCTGAGCTGTATTAGAATATCCTTTGTCAGATAAAAGCAGAAAGACCGCTTGAAGCTGGCCTATTTTTTGAATAGTGGGTTAGGTACTGCTAACTTTCTGCAAGACAAAGGAGGATTTCCAAATGGAAAATGAAAAATCGACAGGTAACAAGTACACTGTCAAAGACGCGGCAATCATCGGTATCTTCTGTGCGGTCATGTTCGTTGTATTTATGGTCTATTCGACCCTGACCGGCGCTTCACTGTTCTATTCCATGATTTTTAACGCCGCAGGTGCGGCACTTATCCTCGCACCGTTCTATGTTTATATGTGCATGAAAGTTGGCAAGCATGGCCCCGCTCTTGTCTACAATATCATGTGGGCAATTATCGCCGGATTGATGATGGGGCCATTTATGATTCCGTGGTTTTTGGGCGGCGGTATCATCGCAGAGCTTTCCATGTGCGGAAAGGATGCCTACCATGACATTAAGCGTGTGTCCATTTCGTGGGTAATCACGGCATTGGTTCGCGCTGCACATGGTATGTCAGAAATTTGGTTTTTCAAAGACGCATTTCTTGCCACCGGCGTCAGTGAGCAGCAGGTTCAGGTTCAGACCCAGTATTACACCGATCCGAAGTACGTCCTTTTGAGCCTGGCTGTCACCGCTATCCTGGCCGTCCTTGGCTGCATGATTAGCAACAAACTGATTGTGAAGCACTTCAGAAAGAGTGGCGCGATTAAATAAACTATGAGCATGAAATTTGATTTTCGGACCAAATTGCTTGTCATAGTTCTCACTATGTCGCTTGTGGCGGTGCTCACAAGCGACATTTTGATATACACACTTTTGGGCGTTTTGAGCGTGTATTTGATTATTCAGGGCTTTGGCAGGCAGACAATAAAATATCTAATCGTCTGCGGTGTTTTTATCGTGTTAAGGCTGCTTTCAGGAGGACAGGGCATTACCATTCTTATGCCGGAAATGTTCCTGTTCATGGTGCTGCGTATTTTGATGATGGTTATGGCTGCGCAGCCCGTGATTGGTATGCCGCCGGGAGAAGTTGTAGCAGTTTTTAAAAAAATCCACGCTCCTGATGGAATTGCCCTGCCCGTAACCTTCATGTTGCGTTTCTTCCCTACTGTGCGCAGTGAATTTTCCGATGTGTTTGCCTCACTTCGGCTGCGAAAGCTGTTGTCATGGAAACATCCTCTGGACGCAATGGAGTATATTGTTACGCCTGTTATTTTCCGTTCATCCAGAATAGCTGAGGAACTCGCAGCTTCTGCTGAAAGCAGGGGGATTTCCAATCCGGGAAAACATACCTGCCGCAGGAAGATAGAATTTCAAAAAAGAGATTGGATTATGTGCGTGGTTGCTGTTTGCGTAACCGCACTCTATTTTGTGCTGGAAAGGACGGTAGCATAATGGTAAATGATAAAGCAAGGCGATCCGTTATCCAGTTTGAAGATGTATCTTTTGAATATCCGGGAGCCGAAACAGAAAGTATCCATCATATCAGCCTCGATATAAAAAAGGGCGAGTTCCTTGTTCTGACTGGAGGGAGCGGCTGCGGAAAGACAACTTTAACACGATTGATAAACGGGTTAGCTGAACAATTTTACGAAGGGACGCTGAAAGGGCGAGTCACACTGCTGGGACGCAGCATATCGGAATATCCTCTGTATGAAATCGGGAAAAAAGTAGGTTCAATCTTTCAAGATCCAAAGAGCCAGTTTTTTGCCAGTATTACAGAGGATGAAATTGCGTTCGGGTGTGAAAACTATGGCGTTCCGTATGAAGAACTGGATGGACGGGTTTCAAGTGCGATCAAACGTATTAACGGAGATATGCTGCGCGGGAAAGAAATTTATCCGATGTCCAGCGGAGAAAAACAGAAAATAGCGGTGGCCTCCGTCAATGCTGTTGACCCGGAAATTTATGTGTTTGATGAACCTTCGGCCAATTTGGATATGTATTCCGTTGAGGCGCTTAAAAATTTGATGGGTGGACTAAAAGCGGAAGGCCACACAATCATTGTTGCTGAACACCGGCTTTATTATCTTACTGACCTTGCAGACCGTTTTCTTTATATGGAAAACGGGAGCATAAAAGAAGAATGGACGGCGGGAGAACTGCTCTCTATTCCAGAAGAAAAAAGACGAGCCATAGGAATACGGGCGGCAGATTTACACCATATTGAAGTAGATATTCCCCCTACAAAAGAAAAAGATATGACGCTGGAGGTAAAGGATTTGACGTTTTCCTATCGCAAACATCCGGTTTTCCACGATATATCTTTTCGGGCGTATGCTGGCGACCTGATTGCGATTGTAGGCCATAACGGAATAGGAAAAACTACTTTGTCGAATATTCTTTGTGGTATGCAAAAGGAAAAAGAGGGTCAGGTCATATATAACGGGACAAAGGTATCTAAAGGCAAAAGGAAGAATTTTGCCTACTTTGTTATGCAAAATACAGATTGCCAGTTGTTTGGGGACAGCATAGAAGAAGAACTGCTATTAAACGGAAAAGGCAGTACCCAGGAGCAACGCGATGATCTGCTAAAACTATATGGTTTGTTTGAATGGAAAGAACGGCATCCCGCTACTCTTTCCGGCGGACAGAAACAACGGCTCGCTCTCGCTGTATCGGATTGGATAGATACCCCCGTTTTGATTTTGGATGAGCCTACCAGCGGTCTTGATTTCAAAAATATGATGAGAATATCGGAGCATTTGAAAGCTCTGGCGCAAAAAGGAAAGACCATTTTAATCATTACCCACGATTATGAATTTGCCGCTATGACTTGCAATCGGGTTCTGCATTTCGTTGATGAAGGTCATGTAGAAACATTTCCGTTACAGGAAAATTTGTCCCGCTTATATTCCTGCCTTATGTGTCAATGAATTATGTGTCTGATTGGATAGATACGCTCTGTATGGAGTGGCAGAAACAACTGAATGATTTTATGATAATAGACGGGTTAGAAGATGCTAACTCGTCTATTATTGCGAAAGGAGCCTTGCTTATGGATAAGCAAAAAAATGGAGAACTGTCCAGAATGTTCGGATATGCAGGGAAATTCCATGTTTTGACCGTTTTGGGATGTGTTCTCTCCGGGATCAGTACCATTTTATCTATGCTGCCTTTTGTTTGCATTTGGCTCGTCATCCGCGATTTAATCCAGGCTTTTGCTGCCGGGGATATATCTCTTGCAACGGGGAGCGCCCATTATGCGTGGATGGCGGTTGTGTTTGCAACGGCAAGCATTTTAATTTATTTTATCGCCCTGAACTGTACTCATCTGGCGGCGTTTCGTACAGCCACCAATATGAGAAAATCTGCAATTCATCATATCGTGACGCTGCCGTTGGGGTATTTCAGCCAAAATGCAAGCGGACGGCTCAGAAAAATCATTGATGATAATGCAGGACTTACAGAAGGATTTCTGGCCCATCAGCTTCCCGATCTGACCGGAGCCGCAGTTATGCCGGTTGCCGTTATTATTTTGATTTTCCTTTTTGACTGGCGGCTGGGAATTTGCTGCCTGATACCTATGGGAATCAGTGTCATCTTTCTCAAACAGATGATGGGCGGAGATAATGCGCAGTTTATGGGCAAGTATATGACTGCACTGGAAACGATGAATAAAGAATCTGTGGAATATATTCGCGGTATTCCTGTTGTAAAAGTATTTCAGCAAACTATTTATTCCTTCAAAAATTTTCGCAAATTGCAAGTGCAAGTTGGACACCCGCACGGTAAAAATTAGTTAGCTGACAGAAGCGGCGTAGACAGAATCCAGGAACTTCTCGTACAGT
>CABIYL020000037.1:0-2187 GCA_902362925.2 Clostridiales bacterium
ACCCATCGGATTGTCAGTTCTCCTAAGATTTCAGGCTATAAAGCCCTTCGACTTAGTGCCTAACCTTTTCAGTTAGGAACGTGTCGCACGGTTATCGTTGCCGTACCCCTCCATGAGGTTAATGCCGCCCCAAATGCCAAGTCCTGCGCCAAGCGCGATTACCAAAGTCTGCAATACGTCAACTGCGCTGTTGAAAAAATCCATATAAACCTCGCTTTCTGCCGCTAAAACGGCTCAAAAAATGTTGTTGGAAATAAAAATGCCGCCGTTTTTATTCGGCGGCTGCGTCCTCGTCGGACAAATCTATTTCGTATATGTCAAAGGGTTCGTCGGGCTTTACGATTGCCGGACGGGTGGACATATACCGTTCAACGTCAAAAGCGTTTTTCTTGTCGAAGTCGGAAAGGTATTTGTAGTTCGGGTGCTGCGTTATATCGTACTTATCGCTGAAAAAGGGGCGCACGCCGCGCAACTGCAAAATACATTTTCCTCCGTCCATAACTGCGATTTCGTCCTGTGTCATCAACTCCTTTCCCAATTTCTGATAATTGAGGCCATGAGAAACCTGCGTGCCGCGATTTTCGGAAGTGTTGAAACTGTCGATTGTTTCACGTCCCAAGTTCTCCGAAATATCCTTTGCATTTTTCCCGCGCCCTCCCAAAAACAAGGTGCTGTCGGCATTGTCAAGTATGATTTCTGCCGCGTCCTTGTAAATGGCTTTTAGCTGGCTCTGCGATTGCAGAATGATAGAAGCCGAGATTTCCCGGCTGCGGATTGTGGCAATCAATTTTTCAAACTGCGGGATTTGTCCAATGTTTGCAAACTCGTCTAACAGGCAGCGAACATGAACCGGCAGCTTGCCGCCGTATTCGTCGTCGGCCTTGTCGCACAAGAGATTAAATAACTGCGATTGCAGCATAGCGATAACAAAATTAAACGTGCTGTCCGTATCGCTCATAATCAAAAACAAAGCTGTTTTTCTGTCGCCTAACGTGTCAAGTTCTAATTCGTCGTAGGACATAAGATCGCGCAATTCCTTTATATCAAAAGGAGCGAGCCTCGCACCGCAAGAAATGAGGATTGATTTTGCGGTTTTGCCCGAAACGAGTTGTCAAGGACTTTTTCATCAAATTCACAAAAAAGCCACAAAAAAGTGCCAGAAGCACTTTCATGCTCCTGACACTCAGGCGAGTAGAGTTACTTGCGGCCGCTTAGCAGTTCGTCGCAAATGTACGCATATTCCGGCAGTTGGTCGATATAGGGTTTCCAGCGCCGCTTAATCTCGGCCAGTTCCAGCGGATCGGCGTCCTCGAAGTCATGGTCGTTTCCGGTCATTCCAAAAACATCCAGTGCTATATCATTCAAGCACTCATAACAAAGGCCAGTAGCGGACTCTATCCAGTTGCCGGTATCAATATAGACCGGGTCGATAGATATTGCCAGCCACACATAGCCGACCTTGTCCGACCAAACCAAATCATAAGCGGTCATCTGCTGGATATGTTTCTCAAACACTTTGCGGACGCGCTCAATCTCATTTTTCTCTTTTTCTGTGTACAGCATTTTCATGTCCTCCTTGGCTAAAGTTTTGGTGTGTACCATCATCAGTTTAACACAAGGCGGCTGGCTTTATCAGCCGGTCACATCTGCTGTATCTCGTTTTTAAGCATACGCTTGATTTTGTCGCTCATGGTTTCAGTGCTGGTATTGCTGAAATGGACGCGCACCTTGTAGGTGGTCTTGCCGATTTTCTTTACCAGCGCGGGGGCGTCCTCCGGCGCTCTGGTCGGGGCGGTGTCTGCGGTCTGCATGGTGCGGGTTTCTTCGCTCATGGCGCTCCTTTCTCCGGGCGGGGCTGCTCTGTCCGGCAAAAAATTACTCATGCTTACGGTTTACAATGTCTTTCGCCGCCTGCCTGGTGGCCCCGGCGTTTTCCTCCCGGAAGTTTTTCCCGGCAAAGAGGAGCGGGGCGCACCGTTCCAGGATACGGTCATAGATACGGGCGTGGGCCAGGTCAGGCGGGTTCTTGAGTTCGGCCAGCTTCAGGTTGGTGGTGATTATCATGGGCCTGCGGCTGCGGTAGCGGCTGTCAATGACGAAAAACATCTGCTCCATCGCATACTCGGTGCTGCGCTCCACACCCAAATCGTCAATGATAAGCAGGTCGTATTCGTCAAAGCTGGCGAT
>CABIYL020000037.1:2422-3546 GCA_902362925.2 Clostridiales bacterium
GTCGTTGGCAAAGGTGTAGTCGTACAGATAGCGGTCTTGCAGGCCCTGGGCCTTCCGGCGCTTGATGCGCTCCATGCGGCGCTGCCGTTCCTCGGCGGCCTTGCGCTGTTCCTCGGCCTCCCGCTGGCACTGGCAGATACAGCGGGGCATGAAGTAGCCGGGTTTCCCAAAGCATGGCACAACGGTCTGCCTCTGGCCGCCGCACTTTTTACAGTGAATGAGGCCGTCTGCCGGGTCTATGTACTCGTCCCCGGCCAGCTCCACACCGGCGGCTGCCTTGTCGATCAGCGCCCGGATTTCTGCGGTAATCTCCATCATACGGTTTCATCCTCCTTTACGCTGTAATCCCGGTTGCGGGTGGGCGGGGCCGCTTTCCTGGCGTCCTCACCGGCCCAGCGCCGGATGGTGGCGGCATGGCTTTGATACCGCTTGCCGGTAGAAGCCATATACTCGGACAGCTTTTCGATGTACTGGCCCCATACCGTGGGAAAACTGGCCTGCAAGTCTGCCAGTTCCTCGTCCGTCAGGAAAACATTCTGGTAACGGCCATAGGTGCGGGCGGTGCGCCCCGTTTCGGGGCGTCCCTTCTCTATCTCTCTCTTTATCTCTATCTCTTTCTCTAACTCTATCTCTATCTCTGGTGGACGAATGTCGGACAAATGTCCGCCATCTGTCCGGGGCGCGGAAAGGGCCTTGTTTTGGAGCCTTGCCGCCCGCTTTCGTTCGGCCTCGGTGGAGGACTGGCCGATCAACAGTTCGATATTGCTCATGTAAAAAGTGCCGCTGTCCAGCACTTCCATAAGGCCCAGCTTCAGGAAGATTTGCAAGGCCCTCTCCACAGTGCCGATCTGCTGGCGGGTGATGGTGGCGATCATCTGCGCCGTGTAGGGGATATTCTCGTCAAGCTGGAGCCGCCCACCGTGTTTCAAGGATTTCAGATACAGCTTGAGCAGAATGTTGGAGTACAGCACACCGTCCTGCATACTTTCCAGCAGTACGATGGAGTCATCGTCAAAATAGTTCTCTTTGAGTTTCAGGTAGTAATATTTTCGATTGTCTGACATGGGTTCCTCCTTGGGGTTTATTTCAGGGGTCTATACGCCTTTAGAGGGCCGTTTTGGGGG
>CABIYL020000037.1:3796-5507 GCA_902362925.2 Clostridiales bacterium
CGGCAGCACCGCCGCCCGGAACCACCGGCACAACAGGGAGTAGGAAATGGACTGGACGCAGACACATTCCTCCCCATCGTCCAGCGCGATACAGTTGCCGCCGTCATAGTTGCAGCACTCATGTACCAGCCGCCGCACTCTGCGGTACTGGCGGTAGTCCATGACGGGGATGGGTTCAGGCTTGCTTTTCTTCATGCTGGCACTTCCCGCACCCGCCGCAGTTGCCGCAGCCCTGGCAGGCATGGGCCTCCGGCTCCGGGCCGGTGGGCGCGTCTGCCGGTTCCGGCTGCAAGAGGGCAAGGGGCAGGTCGATATTCAGGTGGACAGTAACGGGTAAAATAATCTGTTTCATAAGGCAATCTCCTTCCATGAGTGAATGTTGACAGTTCTGTGCAAAAGGGTGTCGTGAAACGCGACGCACCTAAAAGGGGTCGGCAAAACGCCGTACCCTTTACCGCTCCGGCCCCCGGTCGCGGGGCTTGTCCCGTTCCTGGCGGGCCAGTTGGTCGGCGGCCTTGCGGAGCCGTTCCACGGCTTTCAGTTCCTCCCGCATGGCCTTCATGTCGATGCTGTCCACCTGCTTCTGGGCGGTCAGTAAACCAATCTCGCGCTGCCATTCCTTCGGGGAAAGTTCCTCGCCGCTGGCTTTCAGTTCTTTCAGATACCGGGCCGCCGCGTCATAGAGGATCAGTTCCCGGCTGTGGCGCTGCTCGAACAGTTCCCGCTTCTCCGGCTTTACCCTGGCAAGCTGCTTATGGACAGCCTTGTACTCGTTGTACTGCGCCCACATCTCCCCGCGCTCAGCGAGAACAGCGATCCGGCGCTCGGCCTTGACGATCTCTCGCCGCAGGTCATAGTAGCGGGTGTTCATGCCGGCAATTTTTTCATGGAGCTGCTGCATGGATTGGATGCCGTTGGCGTTCAGGAAATTGAACAGGGCGGCGCTCTCCTGCAAAGCCCGGATTTTGCCGGTGCGGGTGTCAGGCCGCTTGAGCTGCTGCTGGGCCTCCCACAAGTCCATCATGCTGGGCTGCTGGCCCTCCGGCTTCTCGACCTCGGCCTTCGACCAGTTGTAAAGCCGGGTAATGCGGGCCTTGATTTCTTTCAGCAGCTTGTTGTCGGCGGTGATCTGCCGGTTAACTTCTCCCTTGTCGGTGCGGATGCCGCGCTTCTCCATCTGGCTGGCCGCTGGCCCCAGGTGGACAGAGGGGATTTTATCAATGCCCCGGCGCTTGTAGCTGCGGTGGTCTACCAGGGCAGGCTGACCGGCGGCCTCCAATGCCCGGTTGGTATAGGCCGCCCATGCCGCCCGCCAAATCTCCACATTCCCTTTGTCGTTCCAGTCGGTGGTATCCTCCCGGTGGTTCTTCCAACCGCCTTTCCCGTCCGGGATGCGCTGGCCGTTCCCGTCCAGGTCGTATGCCTTGCGACACTTCGCGCCCCATGCACCGTTTTCTTTTAAGGGCCGGACGGTCAGCATGATATGGACATGGGGGTTGCCGGTTCCCTTGTCATGGATGGCGAAGTCGGCGCACATCCCCTTGTCCACAAAGTTGTCCTTCACATAGGCCCGGACAAGGGCAAGCTGCTGTTCCCTGGACAGTTCACAGGGCAGGGCCGCCTCAATCTCACGGGCAAGCTGGCTGTCCCTGGCTTTCTCAATCTGCTCCACACTGTTCCAGAGGGTGGAGCGGTCTGAAAATTCAGGCGG
>CABIYL020000037.1:5812-11954 GCA_902362925.2 Clostridiales bacterium
GGGGAGTGTAGCGCCCCATCGCGCTCGGAGAGCGCAACAGCCCCCGGCAGGGCGCACGACACCGGCAACGGTGTATAAGTGCGCCCTTGTAAACAAGGGACTTACGGCTTGTCCCCGGATTTCGGCAGTTTTTCGGCCAGTTCCGCCGCCCCCGGAAGATGGGACAGGGCAATCAGGAACGCCTTGACATCTACGCCGGGAAGGTCGGGGGCCAGAGGGAACACGCCCTCCAAAACGGCCCCGCGTTCAATCAGGCGGCGGGTGCGGGCCTTGCGTTCCTCGTTGCGCTGCTTGTTCTCCAAAATCTTCTGGCGGTTCTCAAGCTGCCGGATTTCCTTCAGGACTTCTTCGCGCTCGTCTTTTTTCTGTTTCGCTTGGATGGTGCTGTCTTTGTGCATATCGCTTTCTCCTTTGGCGGCTTCATCCAGCCGCGCTTGATATAATATTTCTGTAACTTGATAATAGCGTTGCGAACCGTGACAATGGCTGCTGATGTCGTGAAGCCTTCGGCCTCGGCAATCTCCTTAAACTGCTTGCCCTCCCAAAACCGGGCGTGCAGGCAGCTTGCCTGCCGTGGCGTCAGGGTGGCAAGGGCCTCCCGGAGCCGTTCCATCATCAGGGTATAGGCGGCCTCCTGTTCCCGTTCCGTTTCCTTCTCCATCAGAATAGCTTCCGGGGAAATGACCTGTTCCGGGAAATGGTGTTCTATGCCGGGGGATGCGTCCAGAGAGTAACAGTGATAGTGCTGCTTTGCGTCATTGGCGTTCTCTGCGCGGCTTTCCTCCACAATGGCATCTGCAACCTCGTCCGGCACTTCCACAAAAGTGTCCTTCTTGCAAATCGGGTAGTAGTATTTTTTCAGGTTGATGGTTTTCATAGGCCGCTTGTCCATTTCCGGCGTATGAAGTACCGGCGCAGCCGCCGGAGCGCCGCATGAATGGACTTCCCAGCCTGGGATGGGGTAATGCCCTCCATCGCGGCAATGTCCTTCACTTTCATCCCCAGCATATACCGGGCATGGACACGGCGGGCCTGCGTTGGGGGCAGAGAAGAAATGGCCTCATAGAGCCGCCGGAGCAGTTCGGCATATTCAGCCTGCGCCTCCTTTTCCATCAGGCAATCCTCCGGCGATGGCTGCGCCCAGCCGATAGCGGCCTTCTCAATCCCATCATCGCAGTCAAGGGAGTAAAACGCTTTGTAGCGGTACATCTTCCTCTCCCTGGCGGCCTCGGCCCGCTTGTCCAGCAGGAACGCCTCAACGATTTCATCTGACACTTCCACAAAGGTGTCCTCGGTACAGAACGGGTAATACTGTTTGAGGTTGATGGTCTGCATAGGCCCGCCCTCACTCTGCCGGGAAAAGGCAGTCATAGCAGCGGCGCATATTCCGCAGGCCCCGCCGAATGGCAACGCTGACCTTGCTGCTGTCTACGCCCTCCCTCCGGGAGATTTCCGGCTGGCTGATACCGGCGATGTAGTAGGCCCGGACGCGGCGGGCCTGTGTGGGGGTAGCATGGGCCAGAGCCTCCGGCAAGGCGGCCAGCAGCCGCAGATGGGCGGCCCGTTCCTCGCGCTCCAAAAGGATTTCCTCCGGCGATCTGCCGTGTTCCAGCGCATAGTTCTCCGTCCAGCTATATGCGTCCAGAGAGTAGTAGGCGCGGTGGTAGACCTTCCGGCGCTCATAGTTGTTCATCTCGCGCTGGGCTTGCCGCATGACCTCCCAAACTTCATCGCTGACCTCCACAAACTCGTCATGCCGGTAGTGGGGATAAATCCACCGCAGATTGATTGTTTTCATAGGCTTACCTCCTGAAAATGGGAGAGGCGGGCAGCTTGTCCGCTGTCCGCCTCCCGCTGGGATAAGGGAAACAATCCCTTTCACTTGGTAGCCCGAAAAGGGGTCATTCGTATGGGTGGTTTCTCAAATTTTTTTAAAAATTTTTCTGACCGCTTCAATGGAGCCTTGCACCGAACTCTTGGAGCAGCCGCACAGGGCAGCAATCTCCGAAAAACTCAGCCCGTCCAGGGCATAGAGCAGGAACCGGCGGCGCTGGGCCTCGGTGCAGGTATCCAGGACGGCCATCAGCTCACCCAGCGTTTCCATGCGGCAAAGGTATTCCTCCGGCGTTTCGCCGTAGATACCCACGCCCTCGGTGGCAACTATGTATTCGTCAAACTCCCGGCCATCCCAATGCCGCCGCTGTTCATGGGACAGGTTCTCGGCTTTGTGGTCGGCCCGGTCAAGAAATTCATAGACTTCCAGCGTGACCTCCACGGCCACAGCTTGTCCGTTATAATTGATGGTGACTTCCATCGGCCTTTCCTCCGTTCAGATTTTTGCGGGAAAATCTGAACGGGGCGGCGGGGAACGGCACCGGGGGCAGGGTTCGGGCCAACATGGCCCGATGTTCCGGCCCCACAGGTATGAAAAAACGCCCGGACAGCAGAAAGCTATTCGAGCGCAAAAAACACGGTATTCAGTTACATTGTGACAATTTTCGCACTGGCTGCCAGACGGGACCGGTTCGGTGGCCGGGATTTTTTTGACGATAGTGCAAATATCGTCTGAATTTGTCGGCGGTCAGTGTGCTTCACGGCGGCTCCCTCCTAAAGCCGCCGTGTCAGCGTATAGGCGTCACTCCTTTGTCGAAGGCATAAGGAACGGCGGCCTTGATGTTACTCAAAACCGCCGCAGCACCCTGAAAATCCATTATGGGCGCACGAAGCTGCCTGCCCTGCAACGGTTTTTTCTTTCCCCGTCTGGCGGGGCAGGATAGCTTGTCTTATTCGGTTTATTCTTGCTCTTGTGCGGCTGCCTCTTTCAGCCGCGAAAAGCTTTCATCGCTGATAATGTGTTCAATCCGGCAGGCGTCAGCCTCCGCAGTCCTAGGGTCAACGCCTGCGGCGATAAGCTGCTCGGTAAAGAAGCAATGGCGCTCATAGATTTTTTCGGCAACCTCGCGGCCCACATCGGTCAAATGGAGAAAGTGATCCTCGTCCATTGTGAGAAAGCCGCCGTCCCGCAAGGTAGCCACTGCATGGCACACGCTGGGCTTTGACACCTCCATGTGCCGGGCAACATCCACGGAGCGCACCATGCCCATCTTTTTATGAAGAACAAGTATGGCCTCCAGATAGTCCTCCCCGGACGCATGAAGTTTCATCAGTACCTCCTTTTATGAATTAAACGCTTAACTTCCAATTTGCAGAAGCTGTCTGCAAATCGACCAGCCTACGATAGAGGCCATTTTCTTTCATAAGTTCTTCGTGAGTTCCGTTTTCGGCTACAATACCATCTGACAATACAACGATACTATCGGCAGCCTCCACCGTCCTCATTCTATGAGCGATAATAAGAACCGTCTTGCCTTTTACCAGCCTGGATATTGCATTTTGAATTTCTGTTTCATTGTCTACGTCAAGAGAGGCAGTAGCTTCATCCAAAAGAATAACAGGAGCGTCTTTCAAAAGAGCGCGTGCGATAGAAAGTCGCTGGCATTCACCGCCTGATAACGTAGAACCGTTTTCTCCAATCACTGTCTGATAGCCGTCTGGCAATTTTGAAATAAATTCATCACACTGCGCTGCTTTAGCTGCGGCAATCACTTCCTCGTCCGTTGCGTCCTTTTTACCGACACGAATATTTTCCATGATGGTGTTATTAAACAGCACAACATCTTGAAAAACGATAGAGAAGTTTTTCATCAACATGGTTGAATTTAGCGGAGCAATATCGGTTCCGCCCAACAGTATTCTTCCTCCGTCCAGAGGATAAAATTTGGCTGCCAGTTTTGCGACTGTACTTTTGCCGCCGCCGGACGGGCCAACCAATGCTGTGACCTGTCCCTGTTTTGCAGTAAACGAAACATCCTTCAGTACCGGTTTGCCCTTTTCGTAAGAAAACTGGACATGATCGAATGTAATATCGTACCCGTTTGTATGGATATTCTTCTCGCCGGTTTCTTCCGGGTATTCCTCTATTTCTTTCAAACGGTTTACCTGAAGCTGTACAGAGAACAGCTCCGCCATATTTGACATCGCCCCGGAAAGCGGATCATAAAGGCGGGAGGCAGCAATCAAAAACAGAATATAGGTAAACAGAGAGGTACCTCCACTTACCACAAGACCGTTACCTACTACAATCACCGTTGCCAAACCGAGCCGTAAAAACATCTGGCCGGTTGTCAGCAGACTTGCCGTTGTCATTTCGGATGAAATTTGTGCTTTTTCTGCGGCATCCATCTTTGCGTCCAATTTGCGAAGATAATCTTCTTCCTGATTGCAGGCTTTTATATCCTGTACAGTTTCCAAACACTCCTGAATACCCTCTGCAAGCTCCAGTCTGGCGTTCATGTGTTTTTGGTTGAGTTTTTCCTGCCATTTCCGTGACAGAATAACGATTGCAAATGAAATCGGAGCTACCCAGAGAAGAGCCAGGCCCATTTGCCAGTTGAAAATCAGCAGGCCGATACAAACAATCCCCGTAGAGATAACTGCTCCAAAGAATTGTGGAACCGTATGGGAAAATGCGTGCTCAAAGTTTGCACAGTCTCCCATAATAGTGCTTGTCAGGTCAGCAAGATCACGCTGGTGGAAGAAGGTCAGCGGAAGGGTGCGCAATTTTTCCGCAAGTCCGATACGCCGCCTTGCGCTTTCGTCATACGTTCCGAGATATGCTGCGGTGTACTGGCAATAATGAAAAATAAATACAACGGCTAAAATCACAATTCCAATCACAGTGTAAACGGCGGCACTGATCTCTGGCGCACTCGTTCCCAAAACAGGCGCAAGAAGCTGATTGAGGACGATAGCCAGAAGAATAACAGGAAACATAAGGCTGATATTAGCCAGTACCGAATAAACGATCCCTTTTAACAGGTCTTTTGCACCCTGATTGCTTAACGCATACTTCTTTTTTAACGCCTTAATCATGCTGCTCGTCCTCCTTTCCGACCTTCCAGGCAATCGAAGTCTGGTAATCCTTCCACATGGAAGAATAAATACCATTTAAGGCTACTAATTCTTCGTGTGTACCTCTTTCTGCAATCTGCCCATCCTTGAACACCAGAATAAGGTCTGCGTCTTGTATCGTAGAAAGTCGATGAGCAATCATCAGAACCGTTTTGTTTTGGGTCAGCCGCTCAAAAGCGAGCTGTATCTGATGTTCGTTTTCGGCATCTGCAAATGCTGTGGCTTCATCCAGCACAATAATAGGGGCGTCTTTTAAGATTGCCCTTGCAAGAGCAATCCTTTGATTTTCACCTCCTGAGAGATATGTGCCTCCTGTTCCAACGAGCGTATCAAGCCCATCCGGGAGGCGGTCAATAATGTCCTTGCATTGTGCTTCATCAGCCGCTTTCAGGACTTCTTCCCTGGTAGCGTCCGGGCGGGCCGCTTTAATATTATTCAGTAAAGTATCCTTGAACAGACGGGTATTCTGAAACACGAAAGCAACCCTTTCCATCAGTTCCTGCTTCTCAATATTGCGTACATCCACGCCGCCAATCGTAACAGAACCTGACTGAACATCATAAAATCGGGGAATGAGACTTGCTGCTGTACTTTTACCGCTGCCAGAGGCACCAACAAGCGCAACTGTTTTTCCTGCCGGAACCTCAAAGCTGATATAGTCTAAGGCCTTCTCTTTGGCCCCTGGATAGGCGAAGGAAACATCCGAAAACACAATCGAAGCATCTGCCGGGATCAGGGGATGTTCCGGCTCTTTCAATGGCTTTTCCTGCAAAATTTCATCCACCCGGCTGACTGCACTTTTAGCCGCCATAAGCTGCTCGCTGGCAAACATGATACGGTTCATCATAGTTGCACAGACCGGAGTAAACAAACTGTAAAACAGAAAATCCAGCACAACATTTTCATAAGCCGCCTGGCCGCTGACCCCGGACAAAATAAACATGGCGACTGGAATAAGTAAAACAAATGTGCCGTTCAGTGTTACTGTAAATCCAGTAAGAGGAATACGGCATTTTAAGGCATACCCGGAAGCAAATTTTTCGTATTCTTCTATTGCAGCGTGAAAATTTTTGAAGGGTTGATTGCATAATGAAGTTGGACACTTGAGAAAAGAAAATCCATAGTGATTTTACTCGTATGGTAGAATGAAGTTCCCACACCACATTCACCA
>CABIYL020000038.1:0-11100 GCA_902362925.2 Clostridiales bacterium
ACTGTACGAGAAGTTCCTGGATTCTGTCTACGCCGCTTCTGTCAGCTAACTAATTTTTACCGTGCGGGTGTCCAACTTGCACTTGCAATTTGCGCTCTTTATCTTTCGTATGAATAACAATGTAATGCAGAAATGATTCCACATATCGAATGTCGGCTTCATACAGCTTGACGGTCTCGCCCTCGCAGGAAATTACCACCGACGGTGGTTCAACTGATATCTTTTCAGCGGCTTTGGTCAGCACTTGCGTCAGCTTCTCCGCAGAAATCGGCTTAATCAGATAGTGGAGTGCATCCACCTCATAGCCTTCACCAACAAATTCGAAATGTGAAGTAATAAAAATGATTTCGGCACGGTTGTTGTCTTTGCGAATACGTTTGGCAAGTTCAATGCCGTTTATGTTTTTCATTTCAACATCGAGCAGAAGAATATCGTACGCTTTATCTTCCTCGTATTCAAACAGAAACGCTTCGGCAGATGTAAATGTGCGTATCTCGCAACTATGTCCTGCGTGAGCACTCCACGATGCCACAATCGAGGTTATGTATTCAATTTGATTCTGCTCATCATCACAGATTGCAATTTTATATTTCATGGTCATCACCGCCGTTCTTTAATCGTTTTTCTTTTTGCCGGCTATGCCGGTATAAACGGATTTGTTTTTCATTCAATTCGCAGATGAGGAAATAAATCCGTTTTATATTTTCTGAGGAATGGTGTCAAACTGCATTTTTACAGTTTGGGTACCATTTTCGAGGAAAATATAGGGGGTGTCCAGAGGGGTGAAATCCCTTGGCTCTGGGTTTCCAATAGGGGCGAGAAGCATCCCTGTTGGCACACGATTTTGCTTGCAAAGTCTAGTGTGTTATACCTTTTGCGACCGCTGACGCTGGAAAGGGGCTGTCCCACGCCGGACAGACACTTTTCGGCGGCAGCAGAACAGGCGGATTTTGTGGGCTGAAAGGAACACAAAACGAAGGATTTAGCATGAGCAAAATCCGACTGTTCGGGTGTAGTTGGCATAGGAAATTTTGAAACGAAGCGGAAAGATTTTCTGTGCCAACGGGGGAGCAAGAGGTATATAAAAACCCGCCGCAGCGATCAGCTCCCGTACCGTATTTTCTCCAATTCCAACTCAAAGGGAATCATCAATTTCTTCGGAAGCTCATTCATGGAGAGTTTCAGAATTTGACGGATTGCGACTTTTGCAAAGACGTTCGTTCTGCTCAAATCGCCGTCTGCAAGTTTTACGATCTGAGCAGTTCCGGCAGAAAAGTCAAAACGGATTTCTCCCCATTCATCATCGTCGTTTGCATACCGATGTACTGCTTTGTACTCGTATGCAGCGGCGGCGATTTTTTTGTTTTTCTCGGTCAGCTTCAATTCCACCACACCAAGAACACCGGCATCCACCAATAATCCGGTCAGCTTGTCCACGATCTTTTTGTAAGCTCGCTCTGCACCGCTGGTGCTGCTGTACTCATAGGCGGTGGCAAGCTGTTCAAAGGAATAACGTTCGTCCCACGGCATCACCCGTCCGCAGTTCATGCAGATGGCGTTTCTCTTTTCAAGGAAGAACTTTTCCTTTCGGCTGAGCTTGTCAAAGGCTGCTTGCAACGCATCGGCACGAATCCCATTCCAGAGAATATCCGCATAGTTCCAACTATCGTCACAGGTAACATCCTCGCCCGTTTCCTCGCTGTCCTCATCCTGCATGGTCGCATAGAAAGGAACACGGCTGCGGTTCTGTCTTGCAAGGGTCAGATATTCGGCTGCGGTTTCTTCCGTACAGTTCTGTTCAGCGGCATATTCGGCAATCACTTCTTTTGCGCTCTTGCCGGAATTGTTGTAGAGCCATGCAATGCCACGGGCGGCTTTGTATTCGTCCAAAGATTTGAACGAGCCTGCTTCTTCCTGTCGGCGGCAATCCAGAAGTGCGTTACCGATGAAGTGATGGGCATAGGTCAGAAAGTCTGCGCCCTTGTCGGGAACGTAATTCTGCAAACACTCCAACATGGCAAGAACGCAACTGAGCTTGTAATCCAGAAAACGCAGAGGGTCATATCGGTCAATGCCCTCGGTCAGCAGAAAGCGGTACACTCGCTTGTTCAGCTTGGACTCGTAGTGGTGGAGGAAGTATGTAAAGTAGGTCAGATCATTTTCACGGACAGCGGAAACGATGTAATCATTGATGTCCTCCACCTTGGGCGGCATGGGGTCAAGACGGAAGATGCGCCCTGCCTGTCGCATGGTCATAACTCCGTCCTGCACAGTAAATTTTGCTGTACTGACATATTCATCGGTGTTCCAGAAGCGTTCTTCGGACATTAGGCGCACCTCCTCTCATAACAATTACATCAGATGACTTTACTATAAATAAAACATTTCAGCGGCACCTTGCCTTTGGGCATTTCAAGAACAATGTCCTGTTCCTCCACTCGCTGAAAACCTCTGTGTTCGTAGAATTTATAGGTACAGGCATCATCCGTATGAAGATACAACGTCTTGCCGGGGATTTTATCCTCCAATGCGTGAAGTAACGCAGAGCCGACACCCTTAATTTTCGCATCGGGGTCTGCGGCTAAGAAGATGATCTCTCCGTCCGGCTTGTTGCTTTTTTTATAATGAGCAAGCTGAGCTTTTACAGTATCCTCATATAATCCGGCACCACCCTTGAAAAACAACCGCTGAATGGTGTCTACGAACTTAACATACAGGCGTTCCGTCCAGACACGGTGTTTCTTTTCTTCTCCATAGATTTCTGCAAGGAGAACACCGACAAACTTTCCGTCAGCATAGGCAGCAAGTATCTGTGTTGCCCGATTCATTTCCAAATACCAAAAATATCTGCCATAGGCTTGCAGTAAAAAGTTGCTGTCCAGATACCAGTCGAAGTGCATCCCCTTGATAGCAAATTGAATGGCTTTTTTATAATCTTTCCGTTTTAACTCGGTAATTTCTATTCCCATTGATTCCTCCGATAAATTACAAGCGTTTTCTTGCTTCGTTCAGCAGAGCCGTCTGTTCCATTTCTTTTTCGTAGTCGCCTTTGGCATAGGAAACATTCTCAATCGCAAGTTCCAATTTATCTTTCGCAAGCTGTTTCATCACGGCGGCGGTCTGCTCGTCCAGGGTGCCGCGGTGGAGATACTGCGTAATCGTGTTCATACGGCGTGTGTAGATTGCCTTAACTGGATGATCGTCCGCAAGCTCCCTCTGTTCTCTGCCTTTCAGATTGCCGATCTGACGGCAGGTGCGTCCGAGCTTGTCCCCCGGCGCAAGTCCTCCGCAGTATTTTGTCTGCCTTGCATCGGTGGTCAGAAACCATTTTCCGCAGATGGGGCATAACCTCGGTGCATGACCGACACATAATCCCTCAAACAAATCGGAACGGAACATTCCCACAAAAGAAACGTAGTGCATACGCTTCACAAGCTGCGGTATCCCTTTCTCCGGCATGACAGCGGATACATACTGCATCGTGGTATTGGTCAACTGCATCCACGTGGAATTGTCGGGAGATAATGTCTCGTCTTTAGGAAAATGCTCGGCAAAAGCGGCGGCATATCCGTCCGGTGTGCGCTGGCTGTCGTGGAGCGCATGAGCGAAAGCGGTCATAGATTGCTTGTAAATCTGCAATGTGCCGCCGAGCTGTGCTATGACTTGTATCAGCTTCAAAACACCGACACCACGGCTGTATTTCTCGTCAAAGGCAGCAACCGCACCGATTTCCTGTGCCGCCTTAATGTACGTAATGATATTTTCTATGTGTGCTTCATCGAAAAGCCGGTGAATTTCTGTTTCGTCTGTTGCCAAATCCAGAAAAGAGAACGGCTCCGTTTTCTGCAAGAAACGGATGATTTTCAGCAGAGCTTTTTCTGCCACAGGGAACACGGACACATCCACGTTGCCCGTACCGAGCATGAGAATGATTTCGGTCAACGGCTGGCAGAGCGTTGTTAGTTTTGCGATCTGTTCATCGGTGATGTTGAGTGCGGCACAGCCAATCGTGCCAATAGGAACGGTTTGTTTGCCGTATGTTACCTTGTCCTGCCAAAAATCAAGTGTCAGCAGATTTTGATTAAGGATGCTCATGTGCCTGCCTCCAATCTGTCATGTTTTTCCTTTTCTTCTATTATACCATACATTTGTGACAAAATATAGAACAACGGCTGATTTTTTCGCCGTATTCATCCAAGGTTTTACGCTGTTTTGTACTGAAACGCCTTGTCATGTTTTTTGAAATGAGCTTGTCATGCCATTAGCCTGTTTTTTTCGATTTTCCTCATAATATACACGAGGGGATGAAAAACCGTCCCTATCAATAAGAATTATGGAGGAACTGAATGAATGCATTCGGAACAGTAAAGACAAGCATCAACACAAGAGAAGCGGCAGAACGCTACGGCGTAGAGGTCAACCGTCATGGGAAAGCACTCTGTCCGTTCCACAATGACCGCAATCCGAGCCTGTTTGTGGACAATGACCACTATCATTGTTTCGCTTGTGGCGAGCATGGTGACGTGATCGACTTCACGGCAAAACTCTATGGTCTGACCCTGTACGATGCGGCAAAGAAGCTGGCATACGACTTCGGCATCACACAGGACAAGCCACCGGACAAGGCTATGCAGGAAAAACTGAACAGGAAAAGCGAAGCACAGCGACTCAGAGAAAATGAGAAGCTGTGCTTTTCTACGCTTATGGAGTATATGAAATTACTTCAAACATGGATGGTAGTGTGTGCGCCGAGAACACCGGAAGATGATGTGGACAGCAGATTTACCGAAGCCTGTCATTGGCTGTCCTATGTAGAGTATCTAGTGGACACGCTTATCGGTGACGATTCCTATGAGCGTAATGAGGTCATTGAAATGCTGATGACCGATGGCAAGCTGCAAAAACTGCAAGATTATTTGAAAAAGCATAGAAAGGAGAGGTCTTATGAGCAAGGAGAAAGATGATTGCATGAAAGAACAGCCGGGGTGGTATAACGGTCAATTTTTAGATGAAGTCGGCTTTTGCTGTGATTTCATCTGCCGTCACCCTATGGTCTGTGTGGGCGGCAAGTTCTTCTCCAAGGAAGGACGCATCCACGATGAAAACGGCATCAAGAAGCAGATTTATGAAATGCTTCGTCCCTTTCTGAAAGTAGGGCTGGCTAAAAAATGCTCCAATCTACTTGAAATGCTCCGTATGGAAGCATACAAGGACAATCTACCAGTACACGAGGACAGGCTGCACGTTGCCAACGGCACTCTGTTCGTCAAGGGCGAGTTCACCGAACACAAGGAGTTCTGCCGTAACCGTCTGCCCGTCAAATATAATCCCGATGCTCCGCAGCCTGTGACATGGCTGCATTTTTTATCGGAACTGTTGGATGACGAGGACATTCTGACCTTGCAGGAATATCTCGGCTATTGTCTTATCCCCACCACAAGAGGACAGACCATGATGCTTCTGAAAGGCAACGGCGGTGAGGGCAAAAGCCGCATCGGTGTTGTAATGCAGGCTATGCTCGGTGCCAATCTCAAAAGTGGCAGCATTGCCAAGGTGGAGCGAAGTCCTTTCGCTCGTGCCGATCTGGAACATGAGCTTGTCATGGTGGACGATGATATGAAGATGGAAGCCCTCAAATCTACACACTATCTGAAATCCCTTATCACAGCGGAAATGCCGATGGACTTGGAGCGTAAGGGCGAGCAGAGCTACCAAGGGGAAATGTACGTCCGTTTCCTTGCCTTCTCCAACGGCGATCTGGAATCCCTTTATGACCATTCGGACGGGTTTTACCGCAGACAGCTTATTCTTTCGGTAAAGAAGAAACCGCTTGACCGTGAGGACGATCCTTTCCTTGCGGACAAGCTCGTTGCGGAAGTCGAGGGCATTTTCCTGTGGTGTCTGGAGGGCTTACGCAGACTGATAGCAAATAACTACCGCTTCTCTGAAAGCAGCCGTACCAAGGACAACCGTGAACAGGCAAGGTGTGATGCGGATAATGTACTGCTGTTCCTGCGCTCGGAGGGATATATCCGTCTGAAAGCGGACAGCACCATTACCTCTGCCGATCTGTACGCCATCTACTGTATCTGGTGCAACGACAACACCTACAAGCCGCTGGCAGCACGAACGGTCAGCATGACCCTAAAGAAACACGCAGACGAGTTCGGTCTGGAACATGACAACCACATCACAAATTCCCTCGGCAAACAGGTCAACGGCTTTTGGGGCATTGAAGCATTGATCTCGCCGGGGATTTTGTAACTGAACTCAAATTTATCCATCCATCTATCCCATCCATCCCGAAAAGGCTGTTTTTCGGATAGATGGATGGATAGGATGGATGTTTTCAAGTTCAGCCGTGAAATCAACGGTATTCACCACAGGTTTCCACGTTGGGAACTTGCGGTAAGCGTAACACGTACCGTTTTCAAGGTGTTTTTTCTGTATCGAAAAATCATGCCTTGTGCAATTCGTGAAGATTTACACCGCAGGAAGTATCAAAATCATCATTTGGTGATTTACGGAACAGTAAAGCACATTCACGGAACTGTGGTGCTTCTTCCTATTCGGTCTGTACTTTCACAAAACAGTAAACCCGATAGGGTGCTGTTATGAACAGGATTACGCACAGCGAAATCTGAGAGAAAAACGCCATCTTCAAAATCAACACTTGTCGGTGACAGCAATTCACCGCACAGAAAACTAATATCACGAAATTATGGAGGAATTTTTATATGAAATCGAATCTGAGAAATGAAATCAAGTCGTACATTGTACGGCAAGGAATGACCATGCAGGAGGTCGTTGACTTTCTTTCGGACGAATACGGATGGAGCGACAGCGTTTCCAATCTATCCAACAAGCTCCAGCGTGAATCGCTCCGCTATATCGAAGCGGTACAGCTTGCCGATGTGCTGGGCTTTGAAATTGTATGGAGAAAGAGGGGTGATCGCTGATGACAGCACCGCAGTACGCTATTTTACGCTTTGCCAAGTATAAGGGACCGGAGATCAGCGGCATTGAAGCGCATAATGAGCGAACCAAGGAGAAATACGCAAGCAATCCCGACATTGACCCGTCCCGTACTCATTTGAATTTCCACCTTATCAAGCCGGAACGCAAATATCGTGCTGAATCCGAAAAGCAGATTGCAGAAGCTGGATGCCGCACACGCTCTGACAGTGTTCGTGTGGTGGAAGCTCTGATTACTGCAACGCCGGAGTTCTTCAAGGGTAAGAAACGGGCTGAAATCCGTGATTTTTTCAATGAAGCGTTGGAGTTCATCAAGCAGAATCAAGCCCCCGAAACCATCATATCCGCCGTGGTGCATTTGGACGAGAAAAATCCCCATATGCACCTTTGTTTTGTCCCTCTGACAGAGGATAAGCGTTTATCTGCCAAAGAGATTTTGGGGAACAAAAAGAAGCTCACACAATGGCAGGATAAGTATTGGGAACACATGGTCAAGAAATATCCCGATCTGGAACGTGGGGAAAGTGCCAGCGAGACCGGGCGTGACCATATCCCCACAAGGGTATTCAAGCAGATGGCACGTCTGAACAAGCAGCATGACAAGCTCGCTGAACTGCTCTCCGATATGAAATTTACGAACTACAAGGAACGCTCCGCACAGATTGCGGCGTTTCTTGAAAGGTATATACCCGATGTTGCCGCCATGGAAACGCAGATGAAGAAATATGAGAAGTTCTTCAAGACGGCGGACGGCAAACAGAAAGCGTTGGAAAAGAAAAATGCCGAACTGACGGAAGCTCTGGAAGAAAGCGAGAAAGAAAGTACCGTCAAAAAGCTGCAGGAAATGCGTCTGCACAGCGATTATGAGCGTATCAAGGGTATTCTTGACCGCATCCCGCCGGATGTTATCAGTCAGTACACCAACCGCAGCACACAGAAACACGATATTCACCGATAAGAAAGGATATTTTGCCTATGAAGAAAAACAAGACCTATACCGTAACCCAACTTAACAAAATGATGATGCGTGATGACCTCTCCCTGTGGGAGATCATCGAAGCCTGTGCATTCATCGACATCTGCGACATCTATGAGCCGATGTTTAACCCTCCCAAGGAGCAGGAGGACGAATGGCGCAGACTGCGTGGAGAATATGAGCCGGAGCCTACCTTAGAGAATACTTCGTTCTATGTCACCGAGCCTGACGGAACGAAGTATTTTTATTGCGGCAATACCCGCACCAAAGTGACAGAGTTCTTCTCGCCTAACGGACAGACCATGGACGAGCTTATCCTAAACCTTGTCCGCTTCGCCGCAAGAAATAGCGTGTCCGCATAAAATTCAGAAAATTGTTCACAGAATCGAATTGAAACACAGCCCACGCATATGGTATAATGTATCATAAGAAGGTATTGTAAGCGTGGGTTGTTTCACGAACAGGAGGATTTTTAATGAAACAACCTTACAATACAGCACTATATATGAGACTGAGCCGTGATGACGAGAATTATGGCGACAGCGTTTCCATCGAGACCCAGCGTACCATTTTACAGCAGTTCGCAAAGGAACAGGAGCTTCATGTGGTCGGCGAGTACATCGACGACGGATGGAGTGGCACTACGTTTGAAAGACCGAATTTCAAGCGAATGATGGCAGATGTGGATGCAGGACGAGTAAACTGCATTGTGACCAAAGACCTCAGCCGCTTCGGACGTGATCACATCATGGTCGGCTACTATCTGGAATACGAGTTCCCGGAAAAGCAAGTGCGATATATCGCCGTATCCGAGAACGAGGACACCAAGAAAGGCTTGTCCGATTTCGTTCCTTTCAAGAATCTGTTCAATGAATGGTTTGCCAAGGACACCAGCCGCAAGGTCAAGACCGCACTTCACGTCAAGTTTGCCGCAGGAGAACGCACTTTTGCCTATGCGCCCCTTGGGTATATCCGTCATCCCGAAATCAAGAACGCTATTGTGATTGATGTAGAGACACGCTGGATTATCGAAAAAATCTTTGACCTTGCCTATCATGGGGCGGGTGCTGCCAAGATCGCAAGAGTATTGGTAGATGAACACGTTCCTACTGCCGGATGGCTGAACTATCAGCGATATGGGACATTTGCTCATATCTACGAGGGACAGCCGGAAGAAAAGTCCTACGCATGGACGTTGGCACAGGTCAAGAGCATCTTAAAAGACGAAACCTATATCGGCAACAGCGTACACAACAAGCAGACCAACATTTCCTACAAGAACAAGAAAAAGGTACGCAAGCCGGAGGAAGAATGGTTCCGAGTGGAGAACACCCACGAAGCCATTATATCCAAGAAAGTCTTTGAACAGGTGCAGGAACAGATCGCCAGCCGCCGCAGACAGCAGAAAGACGCTACCACGCAGATCTTCTCCGGTCTGGTGAAGTGTGCGGACTGCGGATGGTCGATGCGTTTCGGTACGAACAGACAGAACAGCAAGCCTTACAGCCACTACACTTGCAGCCAATACGGACAGGGGTTAAGACAGTGTTCTGCCCACTATATCCGCTATGACTTTCTCTACCACTACGTTCTGACAAGAATACAGGATTTGTGGAGACAGGCGCAGGTGGACGAAACAGAGCTTCTGCATCGGCTGCTGAAAGGAAGCGAACAGGAGCTTGCCGCCAATGCCAAAAGACAGAGTGCAGAGCTTACAAGAGCCGAAAAGCGCAGAACAGAGGTTGACCGCAAGTTTGCGAAGCTGTATGAGGACTGGTCGGACGGTCGTATCACGGAGTACAACTTCAATA
The DNA here is from genome assembly GCA_902362925.2 of Clostridiales bacterium. Classification (GTDB taxonomy): domain Bacteria; phylum Bacillota; class Clostridia; order Oscillospirales; family Oscillospiraceae; genus Pseudoflavonifractor. Next base: position 9,763 of record CABIYL020000038.1, read on the forward strand.
TGATGTCTCAAAAATATCAGACCGAGCAGCAGGAGCTTACCGAGAAGATCGAAAAGCTGTCTGCCGAGCTTGAATCCGAAAAGCAAACAACTGTCGATGCGGAAACATGGATTTCTCTTATCAAGCAGTATGCCAATCCCACCGAACTGACAGCGGAGCTTCTGAATACGCTGATTGAGAAAATCGTCATTCATGAAGCAACCACCGTGGACGGTATGCGTGAGCAGAATATTGATATCTACTACCGCTTGATCGGCAAAATTGAGTAAAAACAATGATATGAGTGCCTATGCAAGTAGGCGTAGGCACTCATACATAACCAATATCTTTAAGTGCGGGAAACAGGCCTGAGCCTGCCCGACGTGGGGCTGCTGCTGCCCATGGCGGACTGCCTGGGCGTGACGGTCACCGAGCTGCTCCGTGGGGAGCGCACGGCGGCGGCTCAGCTGCCGGTGGAGGAGGTGGAGGCTCTGGTAAAGTCCACCCTCCAGCTGACGGAGGAGGAGCGGCAGGCTCAGAAAACCCGGCGCAGAAAGTGGGGGCTGGCCTATCTCCTGTGCGCCCTGGTGGGTATCGCGGAGTGCGCCGTGCTGCTGGCCGTGGGCTTTACGGTAGCGGAGATGGGTTCCAATGTCCTGCTGGTGGAGGGGCTGTGTCTCCTCTTCGGGGCCTGGCTTTGCTTCCGGGTGAAGGAACGGCTGCCCGCCTACTACGATCAGAACAACATCAGCTTTTACGGTGACGGCGTGTTCCGCATCAACCTGGCCGGGGTGCGCTTCCACAACGGCAACTGGCCCTACATCATTCGGGCCATGCGGGTCTGGCTGCTGGGGCTTATGGTCCTCTTCCCCGTTCTCTGGGGCGTGATCCACTCCCTGTGGCCCGGTCATGCCCTCACCCTGGAGATGCCTCTGACGATGATTTGCCTGTTCGGCATGCTGATTGCCGCCATCGTGGCAGGTAAGCGTCACGAATAAAATAACGATAACCTGTCTCCCTTTATATACGAAACGCCTTACAATACAATTTCGTATTTATAATCTTTCATGATGATATCTGTTCCCTTTTTCTCAGATGTGGTCTCGCTGACAATTTTTCCGCCACATTTCTGGGCAACACGATTGGAAGCGGCATTTTCCTGATTCACATAAATCGTTACTTTCTCAGCGCCTTGACTGCGGGCATAGTCTATCATTCCCTGGGCGATTTCAGTTGCATAGCCTTGACGCCAAAAATTTTTATCGCAAATTGCAAGTGCAAGTTGGACACCCGCACGGTAAAAATTAGTTAGCTGACAGAAGCGGCGTAGACAGAATCCAGGAACTTCTCGTACAGTTC
>CABIYL020000039.1:0-8085 GCA_902362925.2 Clostridiales bacterium
CCAATTACCTCCTTCGGTGGTACTGTTTCTTACTATTATTATACGCTATTTCTCGTCAAAAATCAACCATTTGTTGTGACAGAGCCTTTCTTTTTAACTTTTTTTATTCCAGAGTGGACTGGAAAGAGGTGATTCAATATGGGCAGGCATAAACAACCAGTTATATTACATTTGAAAACCAGACCCCAGATTTTGCTTGGCGATGTCCTTTTGGATATACATGGGACACGGTACAAGACATTAGAGAATGAAATCAAAGACTTTCAAAAAGCGCTTGGCTCAAGGTTGCCTTTGATGGAGAAAACGGTAGAGTTTCAAAAGTGGAAGAAAAGCATTGTATTCCCGGTCAGTTCTGATAAATGGAATGTTTTTCTGAAATTCCTGGTGGACGACTGCGTGTATTTTGCTGCAGACCGTGAGCGTATTGCCTCATTCAACGGTGACAGTGTGGATTCTTGGCGGGCACGAAACTGTTTGGCGATTTGCCAGTGGGAAAGCATGGGAGTGCAAGGAACGGATACAGTAGAGATATAAAACAAGTGACTGAGGTCCAGCGGGAGCTTTTCCTCCTCATGACAGGTTTTTTCAGAAGGGCTGCAACGACCCCGAATTTCAGGACTTAACCACTGTTCGTTTTTATCAAAGAATCTGTGAGATTGCCAATCAGAGAGCCGTACCGGATCCCGCACTTCTTTGGTCATATCCATGGGGCAGAATGCAAAAAGAGGAATACAACCATACCGGCGATATAGAAATTTACCATAAGCTGTGTGTAGCCATCCAAAAGCGCCCGGATATCATCAGCAGGGAGAAACGAAAACTTGATAATGAACTGGCGGAGTTTCTTGCAGGAGAAGGTAACCAGTTACGAGAGCAAGAGATTAAGCTATTATGTGAGCTTGCGTCCCCCCTCAAAGTGCAAAGTCTTGGATTCGAATGGAGAGCTCTGTTATAGAGACGCTACGAATAAACCAGATTTTTTTCATGATCCAGTAGAACTACCCAAAAGGTTGACAGCGGAAGAGATGCGGTATCTTCCGCGTTGTATTCGGGAATATACAGCGCTTTCTTTATATCAGGAGCGATTAGCAAAAGAGATGAAAGAAACTGCATTCAAGATGCTGACAAGCTTTTATCATGGCGGCTAAAAATCCGGGAAATCCCCGGATTTCCCGGATTTTTCATTTCCCCAAGCTGATGTGCCAGTAAAAGGTAGCCTTACTTATACATAATATTGAGACGCCGGGAAACGGGAGAGCCAGAGCGGTCCAGCCCGTGTCCTCCCTGGCCAGGAAGCGGCCATGGGGCTGCCGGCTGCTCATTACCGCCAGCAGCCGGGACAACGAAACATCCCGGACGTCAGAGCATCCCGGTCTCATAGAGAGCCTCCTCGATTTCGTCGGTGGTCCAGCCTTCGTCCAGCATGGCGTCAATGTGGGCCGGGCTGTACCCGAAGGCGGAGGCCACGCTCTTCAGTGTCCGGAGATAGTGGGACTGGGCGTTGTACCGAACCGGTGGGGAATACCAACCATAGAAGGGCCAGGACTCCTGCTGCCGGAACCGGTCTGTCCGGCGGCTCCCATCCGCCCGGATGGTCAGGATTTCTCCACCATCCACCTCCACCTCTGCGGAAAACATTCTGCCCAGCCAGGTGCGGTTCAGCGCCTTCCGCAGGATTTCCTCCGTGGAGGCATACACATAGAGGTCCGGGCCGGGAAAGTGGAGCAGGCAGAGGGGGGTGTCCCCCTTGACAAAGGTAAGCGTGTCCTTATCATCCAGCACGGTAAAGACAAAAGAGCCCTCCACCGATTCAGCCATGTACTTCAGACTGTCCGGTGTGAGGGCTCTCTGTTGTTCAATGAGCTGAACCGCCACATAGCTGTCCGTCTGGATTCCGGTGTGTGGCAGGTGCTTCTCCGCACGCAGGATGTGGTCGTTGTAGAGCACGCCGTTGTGGGCCAGTGCAAACCGCGTTCCGGGCACTTTCCCGGAAAAAGGATGGTTGTTTTTGTTATATTTGGCCTTGCCCTGAGTGGTCATACGGCTGTGCCCCATAACGACCCTTGCATCATCCGGGATGCGGAAGCCGCATTTCCGAGCGGGAACGGGCCGCTTGTAAAGCCTGAGCCTACCGCCGGAGTTGTAGGCAATACCCGCCGCATCAGTGCCCCGGGCCTCGCTCTCTGCGGCAAGAGCCTGTATGAGCATGGTCTTGCGGCGTGCGCTCAGCGTGCGGCCGCAGTCGATGAATCCAAACAGGCAGCACATTACGCATCCGCCTCGCTTTCCACAGGTTCGTTGACATAGAGCGTCCGCTCCTTCAGATACTGAATCAGCTCCGGGTAGCTGTCCTTGGAGATGCCGGCGGCAAAGCTGGTCCATGCCACCGTTTTCAGCTCATCATCGGTGAGGCACAGGGCCATGTCACAGATGCGGTCCAGCAGCTCCAGAGTGGCCAGAATGGTGTTGGGCCTCAGAGTACCACGGAACATACGAAATTCCACGGTAGCGTCATTCTGGAGATTAACGCAGGTGTACCGTCCGCCGTGATAGCCCTTCTTGGCGTAGTCCAGAAGCTCGGCGGGCTGCTCCTTGTATCCGTAGCGGGCGGCCCACCGCTCCAGCTGGCGGGGTGTGCGGCGGCTGAACTTGAGCAGCTCCTCCCAGTGCTTCTCGAAGAAATAGAGCACCCGGGCGATGGCACTGTCCTGAGCAGCCTCATCCAGACCGAAGGCGCTGCGGCTGATGTGGACATGGAGGCCGCAGGTAGCGGTGCGATGGCTGAGATAGCCCAGCTCCACCGCCTTTTCGCACAGCTGTGCCCAGGGCATTCTGTGAAGCTGCCAGTCCAGGGACATGGGGTGGGTCACCAGTTCCAGCCCGTCGTTGAGGGAGCCGTCGTGCTTGATGTAGGCGAAGTCTCCGTCCCGGTTGGCGATATTCAGAAGCGCAAGGGCGTTAGATGCACGTTCACCCGCACCGTCAATTTCCAGCTCCACGCCGAAGAACCGGGGGCCTTTCCCATGGAAAACGGCTTTCGGCTTATAGTAATAGTCATGGATGCTCTGGTCTTTATCCAGGGTATGGTAACAACTGGAACAATAGGGTCGCTCATCATACTCATCAGTTGATTCATAATAGGCCTCGCTTTCCCGCAGAAGCTGCCCACACCGGCAGCAGCTGGTATAGCTCTCATCATAGCAATGCTGGCACAGAGGGACATCCCGGGTACCTGAGTTGTCGTCTGCCCAGAGACGTTCCCCGCACTCGCAGCAGCAGACGGTATTGTTATCCAGGCAGCTCTCACACAGCTCCTGACCGTCGAATTCAGTGTGCTCATCCCATGGCCGCTCACGGCCGCAGATATCGCAGACAAAGGTGCGTTCTGACATAGTGCTCATCCTTTCTGATTATGAGTTGGAGTTCCGCTCCAGGAGTTCCCGCAGGATAGGGAGCTTGGCCTGTACCGGAGCGGTGATGTGCTCGCTGATGCTCAGGGCCGCCCGGGCATCAAAGGCATTTTGGAATGTGCTCAGCTGGTGTGCCGCATCCTCCTCCAGGTGCTGGATGGCGGACAGAAGGTCATAGCCGTGGCGGGTGAAGGCCCTGGCCACCAGCTTCATCAGCCCCTCCTCTGACTCTGAGGGGTCATACTGCATATAGTCGATCCACTGGTGGTAGCGGGCTGCCTCCGGCAGTGGATGGGCTGTTGTCAGTTTACGGTTGACCCGTTCCATTTCCCGGAACACCGGGACGGGGGAGAGCAGTGCACCGATGCGGTTGACTATGGCGGCAGTCTCCTGGGTGCGGCAGCGGCCCAGCGCTTCCCGCAGTTCCGACAGGTGACCGCTCAGCGCGGACTGGAAATGGAGCAGGAAGCTGTCCGGCGAGCGGGGGTCTGTATAGCGCCGGAATTTCTCATCCGCCTGACGGTACAGGGCATCCATGCGCTTCTCAGCCTCGCATACGGCTGACAGGCGGGAGGTGAGACCGTCCTCCCAGACCCAGGGCAGGCGCTGCCAGCTGTCGTAATCCAGGAATACATGGGGATACAACACCCCGGAGTTACAGCGAGCCAGACTGTGCACCAGGGTCTGTACGTTGGCAAAGTTTTTGTCCATGAACACCTCCAGGTATGACAAAAGCCCCAGGGTTTCCCCTGGGGCTCAGCTGTTATCTTCCGGTTGCTCTGACCGATAGGCCAGCACGTCCGCCGCCAGCAGGGCGGCCCGACAGAAGCCCTCCCGGAAAGCGCCCTCCATGATGGCCCGTTCCCGCCGGATATAGCTCTCTGAGAGCTTTTCCAGCCATGCGGTTCCCTCTGCGTCCAGGCGTTGTGCCAGGGCCTCGGAGGCCCGAAGTATCTCCGCTGTGGCACGGCTGTACTCCGGTTCCCCGAACCGCTTCTCGCTCTCCAGCAGATGTTCTATCATACCTCCGCCCCCTTTGGTACGAAAAACTCCGGGGTGTGGAACCGCTCCGTGTACCGGGCCAGCTGTTCCTCTGTCAGGCTCTCGAAGTGCTCGCTGTCCGGCGGGGCGGCGCAGAGGAAGAAGGTTCCGGCAATCACATCGTAGATGGCTCCGCTGTCCTCCAGGCGCAGGCAGCGGTTGAGGGGCAGGCCCAGCAGCTTGCCCTCATCGTTGCATACCAGAGCCACCGGCTCGTCGAAGGGGTACACTGCCTGGATGAGCCCGCCCACCACGGCCTGCATGCTCTCCAGGGAGTTTTCGATGTCCACCCGTCTGGGCGGCTCCATTGGTGCTACCAGCAGTACATTCATAATCATGACCTCCGGATAAAGAGATAGCCCAGAGAGCAGTCGCTCTCTGGGCTTCATGATTATAATATATACGTGCATTTGCCGTCAGAACGGAAACTGTCTGCGCAAGAAGCGGGTATTATCTATATGAGAGAGTCCTCTTTGATATGCGCTGGACCAATTAATTTAGAGATAATAGTTCTGCCCAGATAGGACGAAGAGCAGGTGTTCATATAAACATATTTGATTTGTCTGAACAAAAAGCAATAAATTCCATGTGTTCAAACGCTTACAATTATGTATTCTGAAAAAAGAAAAAGGCAGAAAGCAAAGATACACAACGGTATCTGCCTTCTGCCTTTGACATAGTAACGCAAAAACAAAAGGCTATGGACAAAACATTGCCCATAGCCTCGTACACATTATAATTGCACGGAAAGCCAACACCCTAAAACGGGTACACTACTCCCTTGGCTTCCCGATGAAATCTAAATGCGCTTTTTATACGCTATACTCTGCACAATGTTTCATCGGAATGGATTGTACAGAGCTGATTTTCTTTTTACGTTGATCTGTTAAATGAAAGTTCATATCTTGCTCCCCTTTGGAGATATATTTTTATATAGAATAGCACAAACATTCTTCTTTGTCAATTTTATGAAATAATATATCATGTAATATCAAATCATATTACATTCTCATAATCAGACCCGAAATGTACAATGATATAGGGTGATATGAGAATGAACCAAGACGAAAGAAGGTTTGACTTTCACGGGCTCGGGCTGGCTCTGAAACAGGCCAGAGAGGAAAAGGGCTGGACGCAAGCCTATGTGGCGGAGCTGGTCGGCAAGACTGACCGCACCATTATGAACATCGAGAACAAAGGCCAGCACCCCAGCTTCAACCTGTTTTTCAAACTCGTCACTCTGTTCGATATTTCCGTAGATCAGTTTTTCTATACAGAAGGTCAGCGTGGAGAGAACAGTTGCAGAAAGCACATTGATGTGCTTTTAAGCTCGATGAATGAGAAAGAGCTTGTTGTCATGGAGGCCACAGCCGAAGGGCTCAAGAAAGCCAGAGAAACGGAGGTTCAAGAGTAAGCGCCTCCGTTTTTTCATGCCGTTTTGGGGGCTGCCGCTAAGTGGCAAGCAATGCCTCCGTGGCCACAAAGGCCCGGACGCTGCTTGTTGGGGCTCGCCCCAAACCCGTATCTTCGGGCCAACATGGCCCGAAGTATTTGCGTCGCTTTGCTCCTTGTTTTCATAATCTCACCGCTCCTTTTCCTGCTTTCTGCCCGGCTCAGTGTAGCCCAGCAGCGTATCAATATTTGCCTTAATGGTGACGATCTCCTGCATATCACGGCGTGCTTTCTGATACTCTCCATAAAGGCGCTTTTTCTTTGCCGTGAGCTTACGGCCTTCCTCCTTCAGCACATCCATTTTCGGGAGCTTCGCCCCTCCCAGCAGACGGCGCATTTCCGCTTGCGCCGCCCGGTACAGCTCAATATCCGCCTCATGCTCCGCAAGAAATTTCCGGCTGTACTTCGCTACCTTGTACTGCTCAAAGACCGGGCGTGTTTTGGCATACTGAACCGTTGCGGCTTTTAGCCCGGCATTGGTTTTCATGGCCTGCTCCGTCTGCTTGATCTGCTCGGAAAGTACATGGAAATGGTCGGTTGCCTCGGTGGCTTTCTGCGCCAACTGCTCATAATCAGTCAGGCCGTTGTCCTGTATATAGGCGAGGGCGGCGGCCATCTGCTTGATGTTGAACACCTTCGCCCACCGCTCGTAGCCCGGCCCCTTACCGGCAGCCAGCTTTGCTTGAATATCCACCGCCAGACTGATTTTTCGCTCCGGGCGTCCGGGGCGTTTTTCTTTGCCCTCAATGGCGGCAAGAACATCTTTCAGATCGTAGCCGTCCCCCAGCGTAGAGGCCCGCAGACGGGTAAAGCGTTCCTGTCCCTGACCGGTCAGCCGGAAGCTGATACCACCTCCCCGAACCTTCTTGACTTCATATCCGGCCCGCTTCATCAGGCCGAGAAATCCGTCCAGATCGGCAGGGCGCTCCGCCAGCGCAGTATCAATGGCAAGACGCAGCCGGTCCTGATAGGAAAGCGGCCCTTTCCGTTCTTTCTGCCACTCCCCATAGTTTCGATACTTGCCCTTGCTCCGGGGCTTCGGGTTCTCCACGATGGACAGCCCGTTTTCAAGGCACAGTCTGTCGGAGAGCCGACGGAGGGCGAAGCTGGAGCCCCAGAAGTTTCGGAATTTCCGGGTACAGTCAAGGGTGGTAGAGTTGTAATAGATGTGACAATGGACGTGCTGCTTGTCGGTATGCGTGGTAACGATAAAAGCGTGCCGCCCCTTTGTCCATCGCATAGCCAGTTCATAGCCGATACGGTTCGCCTCCTTCGGTGTGATCTCTCCCGGATAGAAGGACTGCCGTATCTGATAGCACAGCACATCATTGGCCTTTTTCTGTTCTCGGCCCGTCATGGCGGCATAACTGGCCTTCGCCAAAAGAAACTCGTCCGCCACGGTGGCAGGGTCGCACTCATAAGCGGAGATATACTTTCCGCTTTCTGTTTTTTCCGGGTTTTTGCCATAGTCCAGACAATCCCGGATGGCCTCGGCAATCGTTTCGCCTTCGCCCGCATGGCGCTGCAACAAAGTTGTGGTAGCCAGAAATCATCCCTCCCTTCTATGAAAAAGAGGCGGCCCGTCCAGACCGCCCCGACTTCGGGCCAACATGGCCCGAACACAAGATATTTGCCAAAAACACGATAGACGCTAACTTAATTTTGATGTAAAATATATACAATAAAGGATCGTTAAACGGGGGTTATACATATGGGGACGATATTTGTTGCCGGGACTTACGGTGTAGGGAAAAGCACATTATGTAATAAATTGTCAACTGCATTAAAAATTCCTGATTTTTCTGCCGGTGATCTCATTAGTGCGGTCAACGGTGAAACTTATGGAGCAAATAAAGCTGTTAGAGACAAAGATGCTAATCAGAATATTCTGGCCTCACAAGTCAAGCAACTTCTGAAATTGACCCCTAGTATTATTCTTGCCGGACATTTTTGCATATTTGACATAAATGGTAATGTTGATACTTTGCCGAGTAGTGTGTTCTATGACCTGGAAATAGAAACCATACTTTTGCTGGAAGCCTCGTCCTCACAAATTATAAAGAATTTATCGGTGCGAGATAAAAAAGAGGTTGATTGCATAATGAAGTTGGACACTTGAGAAAAGAAAATCCATAGTGATTTTACTCGTATGGTAGAATGAAGTTCCCACACCACATTCACC
>CABIYL020000040.1:0-7548 GCA_902362925.2 Clostridiales bacterium
TGGCCTTCCTCATCTGGTTCCCCTTCCTCAAGAGCTGGGATAAGCGCCTGGTCCTGGAGGAGAAGGGCGAAGTGCCTGCCAAGTAAACCAAACCCCATCCAATGTCTGGAGGGAATGCCATGCAAAAAGTCCATACCCATATCCGCGCCATCCGGGCCGGATACAGCTTATTCCTTAAAACTCAGGTCGCCTTTTCCAGACGGTAGATATGCTTTTGTACCGCAGCGGCCCTCTGGCCCCGCTGGGGCTGGAGGGCCGTTACCTTTTTTTGCAAAAAATCCGAGAAAATCAGCTCAATATGTCCCCTTAGAGCAGGGATGAGCCATCATCCGTGCCCTTACGCATAGACCACGGGAATGCTGCAAGTCCAAACGAAAAGGAGGAAAAAAGATGAAAGCGCGCAAACTGTTGTCTCTGGCATTGTCATTCGCTCTGACCGCTAACCTGGCTGTCCCCGCGCTGTCTGCTGACACACAGCAAGACACAGCATCACCGGCGCCGGTGACGGCAGAGTCCTGCCCAACCAGAACATCGACCGCGCCTCCACCATGGCGCTGCTGGACAAGGCCATCAGCACCTACGCGGACAAGGCCGGGTCCTATGAGGCCACAGAGGACGGCATCACCCTGGTCAAGGCCGGCGACGTGACCATCTCCGGCTCCGCCGACACCATTCTGCTGGCCGCCGGTGCTGCCGGCACCACCGCGACCCTGGCCGGCGATACCTATGCGGATACCGTTATCCTCATGGGCGGCAATGAGACCCTGGTACTCTCCACCGGCGCCAATGTGGGCAAAGTGGAGGTCCGTGAGGCGGCCTCCGGTGCGTCCGTGAAGGTCAACAGCGGCAGCGCCGTGGCCTCCATGGAGATTGCCGGTGACAATTGCTCCGTGACCGGCTCCGGTAAAGTAGGCGAGATCGTGGTCACCGGCGGTGAGGGTTCCTCCGTCACCGTCCCGGGCGCCAAGGTCAAAAACGAGAGTGACAGCACCGTCAAAGTGGGCAACAAGGACCTGGCTCCCGGCAACGAGGCCACAGTCCCCGGTTCCGGCGGCAGCTCCGGCGGCACAGGCCCCGTTGAGCCTACCGACGAGCCCACCTCCATCCGGCTGACCCTGCCTGAGAACGCCGAGATGGTGGTTGACGAGAGCCGCAGCATCGGCTTCGTCATTCTGCCCGAGACCAACTTCCACCGCAGCGTCACCTGGTCCTCCAGCGATGACGCAGTGGCGACCGTGGACAAGTGGGGCCGGATCACCGCCCACAAGGCCGGTACCGTCTCCATCACGGCCCGCTCCGAGTACAATCCCAGCATCTCGGACACCGTCTCCATCAAAATCGTGGCCTCTGAGGATGAACTCGCTCAGAGCACCCCCAGCGGCATCGTCAACTTCAACGGCACTCCCGCTGAAGAGGTCCAGAATCTCCAGAAGTACGTGGACCGTTATACCAAGGACGAGGCTCTGGCCAGCGAGGATGTCCCCCAGACCGTGAAGGACGCGCTGAACAACGGCACCGGCAGCACCGCTGCCGTCACCCAGGGCGACGTGACCTGGTCCCTGGAGGTCTACGGCATCAAGCGCGTGGAGACCGAGCCCGTCCATGAGCGCGACGCCGAGCAGTACTTTATGGGCGACCGCTATCTGCCCGCTGACGCCAAGGATACCCCCAACACCTCCATCATCCACATGGAGAGCGACAACGCCAACGGCCTTTGGGTCGTGTCCGCTTCCGCCGTCACCCATATCCGCATGGAGGAGCTCTCCTACACCGACAAAGCCGCCGAGATGAGCGCCACCTCTCAGGAGGTCTCCCGCTACGGCTTTGTCTCCGGCACCCGCCGCGACGACGCCAACTCCCCCTGGGAGGCTGACGACGACGACAACGACGGCCTGTGGACCTCTATGTACGGCGTCGGCGAACTGATGCGCTATGCCGTGCTGCGTGAGGAAGGCTCCGGCGCCACCGACGACGAGGTTCAGACCGCCCGTGACGCCGCGCTCCGTTCCCTCAAGGCCGTTCTGCTCCTCTCCAACGTCTCCTGCCGCACCGGCACAGTGGAGGCCTTTGTCCGCCCGCTGAGAAGCGGCAGCAACTGGTATCTGAACAAGGCCCTGCTCAAGGGCGGCGACCCCAGCGTCCGCAACCTGCAGCACAGCCCCGCCGACACCACCGCCCGCAATGATGACGAGTCCCTCATGGCTCCCGTGGTGGAAGAGGACTGGGCCGACCTGACCCTGGAGAACTTCACCGGTCCCAAGGACGCTTTTGAAACCCGCACCCGCTCTCTGGAGGGCTTCGTGGCCCGCACCCTGACCGTGGGCGACGAGAACTACGGCGGCGGCAACCGCTGGAAGATCAACGAGGACGGCACCGCCACCTGCGTCATGCAGGACACCACCGACGGCCTGCCCAAGTACGACAGCTCCACCGTGGACGCCTCCGGTGAGATCCCCGAGATTCTGCTGAGTGTCCTGCCCGAGGGCACCGTGAAGAGCGACATCACCTATAAGGCCGACACCAGCACCGACGAGCTGATTGGCCACCTCTTCATCTACAAGGTCGCCTATGACATTCTGGATGAGTCCAACCCCGAAGAGGCTCAGCTCAAGGCTCTGGTCTCCGACACCATGGACCGCCTGGCCCAGCACTTTGTGGATAACGGCTACTCTCTCCGCGACGCCACCGGCCAGGGCACTTCCTGGGGAAAGACCGAGCTGGACTACTTCAACAACGGCATGACCTGGGAGGACAGCCCCCTCAACTGCCTGGTTCTGCTCAACATCTTCAAGGTCGCCAGCTACGTGACCGGCGAGCAGCGCTGGGAGGACGAGTACCGGATGCTGGCCACCGAGGAGCCCTACCGCTACGCTGACCTGTGCGGCACCTACTGGGAGCGCCTGCTCTATGTGGCCCAGACCGATGGTGTCCTCCAGCCCGGCGAGACCCCCGACCACTGGGCGCTCAACTATCTGAACTACTCTGACGAAGAGATGGCCATGCTGGCCTACTACCTGCTGTTCCAGCTGGAGGACGACTCCGTCCTGCTGGACAAGTACCGCGTCGGCCTCAATGACTGGTGGAACTCCATGCAGTACAGCGAGAACCCCCTGTGGTACTACATCTATCAGCTGGCCTATCCCGACGAGGTCAAGACCGATTACTTCGGCAACTCCCTCATCGAGACTGCCTCCTGGACTCTGTCCCGCCACCCCATCGACACCATCAAGTGGACTGCCAGCCACCCCGAGCGCCCCGACGTGACCGGTCCTGTCTCCAGCTTCCTGCCCGATGAGGAGCTGGCCAACGGCCCCACGCTGGACAAGGAGACCGGCGAGATCCGTGTCGCTCCCTTCGATGAGCGCGCCGTCCACAAGTATAACGGAAACACCTACAAGCTCTACGACGACAACTCCAACGCCATGGAGACCTCCACTACCTACACCCTGCCCTACTGGCTGGGCCGCTACCATGGCATGATCGCCCCCGAGGCCACCACCGATGGCCCCACCTCCATCAATCTGAGCCTGCCCGAGAATGCTGAGATGGTGGTTGATGAGAGCCGCAGCATCGGCTTCACCATTCTGCCCGAGAGCAACCTCCACCGCGGCGTTGCCTGGTCCTCCAGTGATGAGGAGATCGCCACTGTGGACGAGTGGGGCCGCGTCACCGCCCACAAGGCCGGCACCGTCACCATCACTGCCGCCTCCACCTACAACTCCGCCGTCTCTGATACGGCCGCCATCAAGGTCGTCAATACTACCGACGAGCTCACCAAGAGTACCCCCCACGAGATCGTCAATTATGAGGGTACCGCAGCCGAGGAGGTCCACAATCTCCAGAAATATGTGGACCGCTACACCAAGGACGAGGCTCTGGCCAGAGAGGATGTCCCCCAGACCGTGAAGGACGCGCTGAACAACGGCACCGGCAGCACCGCTGATGTCACCCAGGGCGACGTCACCTGGAGCCTGGAGATCTACGGCATCAAGCGCGTGGAGACCGAGCCCGTCCATGAGCGCGACGCCGAGCAGTACTTTATGGGCAACCGCTACCTGCCCGATGACGCCGACGAAACCCCCGATACCTCTATCATCCACATGGAGGGCGACACCGCCGGTACCGGCCTGTGGGTCGTATCCGCCGGTGCTGTCACCCACATCCGCATGGAGGAGCTCTCCTACACCGACAAGGCCGCCGACATGAGCGCCACCACCCAGGAATATGTGGCCCGCCGTGGTATGGTCTCCGAGGCCGTCTGGAACGGTGAGAAGTGGGTTCCTCAGGAGACTGACAACGACGGTCTGTGGACTTCCATGTACGGCGCCGGTGAACTGATGCGCTATAAGGTTCTGCAGGACGAGGGCGTTCAGGGTGTCGAACTGGAAGCTGCAAAAAAGGCCGCTCTGGACTCCATCAAAGCTACGCTGCTTCTGTCCAACATCACCTGCCGCACCGGCACTGTGGAGGCCTATGTCCGTCCTCTTATGAACAGTACCAACCAGTGCCATTATACCGAGCAGGGTAAGGGCCTGGCTCTGCTGAAGGACAAGGAATACGCGGTCTATGATCGCCAGGGAAGCCCCGCGGATACGCAGGTGAGAAACGATGATCCCAACTTCCTGACCCCCATTGTGCCGGAAGACTGGGCCATCGTGGACGAAAACTCCGACAAGAGCCTCTTTGCTACCAGAACCAGAAGTCTGGACGGTATGATCGCCCGTACCTACCGCCTTGAGGGCGAGTATCCCGATGCCAACTTCAACGACGGCTATTACTGGAACATTGACGGTCAGATCGCAAAATGCGAGGAGACCACTTCCACCAAGGTGAAGTGGGAAAATCTGGCCGGCACCACTGTGGATGCCTCCGGTGAGATTCCCGAGGTCCTGGCTGACCTGCTGGGCGACGCCACCAAGGACGACATCATCTACAAGACCGACACCAGCACCGACGAGATCATCGGCCACCTCTTCATCTATAAGATCGCCTACGATATTCTTGGTGACGAGGGTGAGGAAGGTCAGCTGAAGGAGCTCATCTCTGACACCATGCGCCGTATTGCTCAGCATTTTGCGGATAACGGCTACTCCCTGCTGGATGCCACCGGCCAGGGTACCACCTGGGGCAAGACCAACCTGGACTACTTCAACAACGGCATGACCTGGGAGGACAACTCCCTCAACTGCCTGGTGGTTCTGAACATCTTCAAGCTGGCCGCCTATGTCACCGGTGAGCAGCGTTGGGAAGATGAGTATCAGATGCTGGCCACCGAGGAGCCCTTCCGTTACGCCGACCTGTGCGGAAAATACTGGGAGCACCTGGCTTATGTGGCCCACAAGAATGGCTTTGTCCCTGAGGACGCCTCTGAGGAAGAGGTAAACAACTGGATTCTGAACTGTCTGAACTACTCCGACGAAGAGATGGCCATGCTGGCCTATTACCTGCTGTTCCAGATGGAAGACGACTCTATCCTGCTGGACAAGTACCGTGAAGGCCTCAATGACTGGTGGAACTCCATCCAGCACAGTGAGAACCCCCTGTGGTACTACATCTATCAGCTGGCCTACCCCAGCGAGTCCAAGACTGATTACTACGGCAATTCCCTCGTTGAGACCGCCTCCTGGACTCTGTCCCGCCACCCCATCGACACCATCAAGTGGTCCGCCACCCATCCCGAGCGTCCTGATGTGAAGGCTCCCGATCCCACCCAGTATCAGGGAAGCCCCGATGATGAGATCGAATTCCTCAACCGCGGTCCCACCCGCGACAAGACCACCGGCGAGATCCGTGTCGCTCCCTTTGATGAGCGCGGTCTTCACAAGTACAACGGCTCTACCTATGGTCTTGAAGACATCAACCCCAACCAGATGGAAGGCTCTACCACCTATACTCTGCCCTACTGGCTGGGCCGCTACCACGGCATGATTACCTCTGAGGCCGCCACCGATGGCCCTACCTCCATCAACCTGAGCCTGCCCGAGAACGCTGAGATGGTGGCAGGTGACAGCCGCAGCATCGACTTTGTCATTCTGCCCGAGAGCAATCCTTACCGCGGCGTGACTTGGTCCTCTGACAATGAAGAAGTTGCCACTGTGGACGAGTGGGGCCGCGTCACCGCCCATAAGGCCGGTACCGTCACCATCACCGCCGCCAAGGCAAATCCTCAGGTTACTGCTTCCGGCACTATCAAAGTGGTTGCCTCTCTGGAGGAACTCTCCAAGACCGGCCACAAGGACATTGTGAACTATGAAGGCACGCCTGCCGAAGAAGTACACAATCTCCAGAAGTACGTGGACCGTTACACCAAGGAGGAAGCTCTCTCCAGCGAAGAGGTTCCTCAGACAGTCAAGAACGTCCTGACGGACGGCAGCGGTGCTAGCACCGCTGCCGTCACCCAGGGCGACGTCATCTGGTCCCTGGAGACCTATGGCATCAAGCGTCTGGAGACCGAGCCCGTCCATGAGCGAGACGCCGAGCAGTACTTTATGGGCAACCGTTACCTGCCCGACGAGGCCAAGGAAACTCCCGATACCTCCATTATCCATATGGAAGGCGACACTGCTGGTACCGGCCTGTGGGTCGTATCCGCCAACGCTGTCACCCATATCCGTATGGAAGAGCTCTCCTACACCGACAAGGCTGCTGAGATGAGCGACAATACCCAGACTTATGTAGCTCGTCGCGGACTGATTAATGAGGCTCATCGGAGCGATATGTATTCTGATGACTGGCTTTCCAAGGTTGGAGATAATGACGGCACATGGACTTCACTTTACGGCGCAGGGGAAATGATGCGCTATGCGGTCCTGAAGAACGATCCCAGTGCCACGCAGGAAGAGATCGAAGCGGCCCGCGAAATTGCTATGCGTTCTCTGAAAGCTGTTCTGCTGCTTTCGAACGTCTCCTGCCGTACAGGCACAGTAGATGCTTATGTCCGTCCGCTGAAAAACGGCAGCAACAAGTGTGACTATGTTGAGGGAGAGTTCGGCAAGGGTCTGGCGCTTCTTGCAGGGAAAGATCCCTCTACAAACAGCCCCCAGACCAGCCCTGTAAACACTCCTGTCCGCAACGATGACAGCAACCTTCTGGCACCCATTTTCCCTGAAGACTGGGCTATTGTAGATGAAAATTCTGACAAGTCTAATTTTGCCACCCGGAAACGCACCGTTGAAGGTTTTATTGCCCGTACATATGCTTATGAGGATGAGCCGGAAGACGCCATGCTCAACCTAAATGACGGATATTTCTGGAAGATAGACGCTGAGACAAATACCGCCACCTGTCAGCCGTCTACATCGACAAAGGTTCCATGGGAGAAAATGCCCGGAACAACCGTTGATGCCTCTGGAGAAATTCCCGAAATCCTTTTGGATGCCTTGGGCGAAGGAAACACCAAAGACGGGCTTCTTTACAAGGGCGATACCAGCACAGATGAGCTGATTGCCCACCTCTTTATTTATAAAAGGCTATGTCACAACAAACAGTTGATAAATAGCCATTTTTATAGGGGAGTATCAGAACTCCCCTACAAACTGTTATTTGCAG
>CABIYL020000041.1:0-7198 GCA_902362925.2 Clostridiales bacterium
TCGGTCAGGTCAGCCGCAGTCTTGTCCGCAGCGCCGGCGCCAATGACCATCATGCCCAGGAGCATGACGGAGGCCAGAGCCAGGCTGAGGACCCGCTTGAGGTTTCTCATTTGGAATTCCTCCTTCTAAAATTTGAGTGTGGGGGGCAAACTAAGCGTTTCAGCCAAGTATAACTCCCCTTGCCTCTGTGGGCATGATAATACATCCCGGCGAAATCGTCAAGCGGTTTTCCCTATTTGTAACATAACCGTAAAACTACGACCTCGCCATTCCTGTCTTATCATTTTTTGTTAGACGATACGGCTATTTAAAAGGTTCCCGACCTGTTTTAAAAATTTTTCTGGACTTTTCACTCAGCTGTAACATTTCCATTTCTTAAATACATATAAGGTTTGAAAGCCCCGTTCTAGCCTGCCGCGGGCCTGTGTCCCCCCTCCCCTAATCCCCGTTCCGGCCCCCGGCAATGTATGGCTGCGTGCAACTTTTTTCTTTCGGGCGGTAACTTTTTTTCAATCCCTGCGTCTAAGTAACAGAGAGTCGAATCTTAAGGTTATCTTAAAAAGTTGTCATTCATTTGTAGTGCTTTTCCAGCTCAGCGCATGCTACAATGATGATGAGAACCTACGGCAATAGGAGGAAATGAAAATGGCTGAACAGAACACCCCCGTCATGGACCCGGCGCCCATTCACACACCGGCTCCCCAGCCCTCTGGCAAAGCCCCGGAACGCAAGAAGAAGAACAAGAAAATCGTCAAGAACATCATTACGGCGATTATCGTTCTTGCGGTGATCGCTGCTGCCGGCTGGGCACTCTGGTATTTCGTGTTTACCGACCACAAGGACTCCAATCTGGGCCAGCCCATCTATGACACCGCTATGACCGGCACCATCTCCACCACAGTCCGTGGCGGCGGCGCGGCCAACGCCAAGGATTCCGCCACCATCACCCTGGCCGCTGACGGCGTGGTCCAGGAGGTCTATGTCACCCAGGGCCAGATGGTCAACGCCGGTGACCCCCTCTACGTGGTCACCTCTCCCGCCGCCGAGGAGGCGCTGAAGACCGCTCAGGAGGCGCTGGTTGCCCAGCAGGAAGCCATGTCCAAGCTCAATGAGGAGATGGCCGACCTCCAGAAGAGCCGCAATGATCTGACCATCACCGCTCCCCATGGCGGCAAGCTCACCGAGGTTTCTGATGTTAAGATAGGCGACCCCATGACCTCGGGTACTCAGATTGCCGTTCTGGTGGACGACACCAAGCTGAAGCTCTCCCTCTATTACAGCTACGCCTACGAAAATGATATCTCTGTGGGCCAGACCGCTGAGATCTCCATCCCCGCCACCATGACCACCCGTACCGGTACTGTGGAGAAGATTAATAAGGTAGAGCGCATTGTCCCCGAGGGCTCCGTCACCTTTGAGGTTGTCTTTGTGCTGGACAATCCCGGCACCCTGACCGCCGACATGGTGGCCTCCGCCTCTCTGACCGACTCCGCCGGCAACCCCATCTATCCCTATGAGAACGGCAAGCTGGAGTATTATCAGACCACTACCATCGCCACCAAGGCCTCCGGTCCGGTGGAGCAGGTGGCCGACCTGATGAACTACGCCAACGTCACTGCCGGCCAGGTGCTGCTGGTCCAGGGCACCAACGACATCGACGATCAGATCCGCTCCAAGCAGGAGCAGATCAACACCGCCCAGGAGTCTCTGACCAAGGCCCAGCAGGCGGTCACCGACGCTGAGAAGAACGTGCAGAACTTCTCCGCCACCGCTCCCATCTCCGGCACCGTGGTCACCTGCTCCCTAATGCCCGGTATGGAGGTCACCTCCGGTACCGCAGCCATCGTCATCGCGGACAACGCGGTCATGACGGTCAACATCCAGGTGGACGACCGTAACCGTCAGTACATCTCCGAGGGCATGACCATCAACCTGTCCGACTGGAACGGCAACAGCTACATGGGCGTGGTAGAGACCGTGGCAGTCCAGGGCACCAATGAGAACGGCGTCACCGTGTTCCCCGCCACCATCCGGGTGGACAATCCCACCGGCACGCTGATGGGCGGCTACTATCTGGACTATGAGTTCACCGCCGCCGAGAGCACGGGCGTCCTCATCCCCACTCAGGACGTGCGGTATTACACCCCCGAGGGTGCCGAGAAGCCCCAGGCCGTTGTCTATCTCCAGCTCCAGCCCGGCCAGGAGGCTCCCGAGAACGCCATTGACAAGACCACCCTGCCTTCCGATATGCAGGAAGAGATTCCCGACGACTGCGTGGTTGTGCCTGTTGAGACTGGCCTGAACGACGACATGAACGTGGAGATCACCTCCGGTCTGAACGACGGCGACGTGGTCTACAACAACACCCCCAGCGAGGACGGCAGCTATTACGGCCGCAAGGCCAGTGCCTCCTCCAAGGCGGGCTGAAGCGCTCCTGTTAAAAGGAGATGATGGAATGCTCATTGATATAAAGGATGTATTCAAGATTTATAATGAAGGGGAGGAGCGTGAGGTACGTGCCCTCAACGGCGTGTCCCTCAACATTGACCGGGGCGAGTTTGTGGCCATTGTGGGCCAGTCCGGTTCCGGCAAGTCCACGCTGATGAACCTCATCGGCTGTCTGGACATCCCCACCTACGGGGAGTACCATCTGGACGGCACCGACGTCACCGACCTGTCCGACCGGCAGCTCTCCCACGTGCGCAACAAGCAGATCGGCTTTATTTTCCAGGGTTTCAACCTGATCCCCGCCCTCTCCGCCTACGAGAACGTGGAGCTGCCCCTGATTTACCAGGGCGTCAAGGCCTCCATCCGGCGGGAGCGGGTGCGGGACGCACTGGAGCGGGTCTCCCTGTGGGACCGGCGGGACCACAAGCCCACCGAGATGTCGGGCGGCCAGCAGCAGCGTGTGGCCATCGCCCGTGCCATCGCCACTCACCCCCCCATCATTCTGGCTGACGAGCCCACCGGCGCACTGGATTCCAAGACCGGCCTCCATGTGCTGGATATTCTCCGCCGGCTCTACAAGGAAGGCACTACCGTAATCCTCATTACCCACGACAACGGCATCGCGGCCACAGCTCCCCGGGTGGTCCGCATTTCGGACGGTCAGATTGTGTCCGACGGGCAGCAGGAGGTGGACTGGCTGTGAACTTAAAGCAGACAATTAAACTGGCGGCCAAGTCCATCGGCGCCCGGAAGGGCCGCACCTTTCTCACCATGCTGGGCGTCATCATCGGCCTTGCGGCGGTTATCATCCTGGTGACCTACGCTCAGGGTACCACCAAGCAGATGATGGACCTGATGAAGTCCATGGGCACCAACCAGATTCAGGTCTCCGCCTACAAGTGGACGGGCGGTTCCAGCGACGACGTGGTGTTCAACAGTCTCTATAACTACTGCAAGCAGATGGACGATCTGGTGCTGGGCGTAACGCCCAACCAGTACTGCTGGTTCACCGTGCAGTACGGTGCCAAGAACTCCAACAACATGTACTCGGAGGACGGGAGCACTCAGCCCCCCCAGATCTGGATGGGCAGCGACCAGTGGTCGATCTGCAACAACGCCACCATTGCCAAGGGCCGTGATCTCACCTATCTGGACGTACAGAGCGGCAGTCAGGTCTGTGTTCTGGGCTCCTATGCCGCCAAGATGTTCTTTAACTACGCCAATCCCATCGGCGAGACCATGCTCTTTGATGGTGTTCCCTTCCGGGTCATCGGTGTGTATGAGTCCCGCATCAATGAGGATACGCTTACCGAGGAGACCAAGTACTATCTCCAGCAGGACAACTTTATCCTCCTGCCCTACACCACTACCCGTGCCTTCCAGATTGCTGGCTCCGGCAATGTCTCCACCGGCAACTCTGACTTTATTGTCAAGGCCAAGGACTCCGCCTCTACTCAGGAGGCTGCCGCCCGTCTGGAGGGCTTCCTGAAGGGGCTGATTGGTGACTCCAAAACCGGAAACAGCTACGGTTACTACAACGTCTATTCTACCGACAACTATATCAACTCCACCGAGGAAGCCAACAAGAGCCAGCAGATGCTGCTGGGCGGCATCGCGGCCATCTCCCTCATTGTGGGTGGTATCGGCATTATGAACATCATGCTGGTCACCGTCACTGAGCGTACCCGCGAGATTGGTATCCGCAAGGCCATCGGCGCTGAGCGGCGGAGCATCATCATCCAGTTCCTCATTGAGGCCTGTATGATCTGCGGCCTGGGCGGCATCCTGGGCATCGCCGTGGGCTATGTCGGCACGCTGATCGTCTGTAAGCAAACCCTCGGCATCATATTGCTGCCCAACGCGGGCATCACCGTGGGTGCCTTTGTCATCTCGGTGGGCCTGGGCATCATCTTCGGTCTCTACCCCGCCATCAAGGCCAGCGGCCTCCAGCCTGTGGAAGCCCTGCGGGCTGACTGATTCCGTTTTCCGCCATTCCAACTCCATATATAAGGGAGAGAGAAATATGAAAATCAAACGATTCCTTGCCGGCCTGCTGGCAGCCGCCCTTGTGTGCGGCCTGATGGTGGTGGTTCCGGCGTCCGCTGCCACCGGCGGCACCAGTACCTCCGGCTTTACCGACATTACCGACCCCGCTGTGGCTGAGGCGGCCGAGGTGCTCCGCCTTCTGGGCGTGGTCAACGGCACCGGCGGCACCTCTTTCAATCCCGGCGGCACCCTGACCCGTGCTGAGTTCTGCAAGATGGCCATTGAGATCATGGGCAAGGGCGAGGAGGCCTCCGCCCAGATGAACCGCACCATTTTCCTGGACGTGAAGGGCGACCACTGGGCCCGTGGCTACATCAACCTGGCCGCCTCCACCCGCCTTGGCGCCACGGAGGAGGGCGGCGGTGGCGAGATGCTGATGGTGGGTGTGGGCGACGGCACCTTCCGTCCCAACCAGACCATCACCTTTGCCGAGGCCGTCACCATCATGATGCGGATTCTGGGCTATACCGCTTCCGACGTTGCTTCCGGCTCCTCCTGGTACAGCGGCTATCTGTCCTCTGCCGCCGTTATCGGCCTGACGGACGGTGTGTCCCTGACTTGGAACTCCACCATTACCCGCGGCCAGACCGCCATTCTCTTTGAGAACATGCTGTACACCAATCCCAAGGGTGCCGAGACGCCCTACCTGACCCAGCTGGGCGGCAGCATTACCGATGAGGCGGTTATCATCTCCCTGGACGCCACTGCGGCTGACGGCACTGCCAGCTGCATTCTGACCACCGGCTCCGCCGATCCCTACAAGACCAACCACGTGCCCTTTGACAGCACTCTGGCCGGTGCCCGTGCCAAGCTGGTGCTGGACAAAAACAGCAAGGTCATCGCCATCATGCCCAGCGAGGGCGGCACCCAGCGCACCACCTCCGTTGTGTCTGCCGAGATCAACTCTGTAACGGTCTCCGGCGGTGAGAAGCTGGATGTTCCCCCCACCACGACTGTCTACCGTGAGAGCGGCGAAACCACTTACAAGGATATTTACCTCAATCTGAAGACCGGTTCTCCCCTGGTACTCCACTACGGTGTCACCGGCAAGCTGGAGTATCTCTATCTTCCCTCCAATCTGGCCGCCGAGGAGGCCGCTGTGGCCAAGGGCACCGTTTCCGGCAATCCCTTTGCCTCTCTGGTTGGCAATGATACCGGCTATCAGATTGTCAAGAACGGTCTCCCCGCAACACTCTCCGACATCCGTCAGTACGACGTGGCCACCTATGACAAGGCATCCAAGACCCTCTATGTCTCCGATCTGCGTCTGACCGGCGTCTATGAGAATGTCTCCCCCAGCCCTGCCACTCCTTTGACTGTCACCATGATGGGCGCCACCTTCCCCGTGCTCTCCAGCGCCTACACCGATCTGTCTTCCTTTAAGATTGGCGACGTCATTACACTGCTTCTCACTTCTGATGGCCAGGTGGCCGGTGCCGTCTCCCCCTCTGTTGCCAAGTCCACCACCGTGGGTGTGGTAGAGATGAAGGGTACTAATGCCACCGTGACACCTCTGGCCGATATCCGGGATGCCGATGGGAAAAAGGTCGTCTTCAGCGGCGCCACTGCCTATTCTGAGGAGAGCGCAGCCCAGATGCAGGGCCAGCTGGTGACAGTTTCCTCCACCAAGCTTGGCATGCTGTCCCTGTCCCGCCTGTCCGGCAGCGGTGCCTCTGGTGCACTGGATATGAGCACGCGTACTCTGGGCAGTGATAAACTGGCAGATAATGTGGTGCTCTATGAGCGTGTGGGCAAGGGTGCTCCTGTGGAGATCTCTTTTGATCAGCTCACCCGCACCACGGTTCCTGCCGACAAGATCACCTATGTGGGTAAGGATTATGCCGGCCGCGTCAATTTTATTGTCTTTGATGATGTCACCGGCGACCAGTACACCTACGGTTTTGCCAAGAAGGGCACAGTCACGGGCGGTAGTTCCAGCATGAGTTACTCCAACACCTGTGTTTCCGTAGAGATCGGTAACGATACTTACAGTGACCAACTTATTACCGGCGCCGCCATTACGGAGAATATGCCTATCGGCATTACAGCCTCTCTGGACGAGATTGATGGTTTTCATAAACTCTCCAACTGGGTAACTCTGAAGGCGGTAGAAAACGTACCTCGTTCCGCTTTTGAGCTGAATGAGTATATTAACCCCGAGAGCAAGGCCCCCATCGGTACCGTCACCACCAGAGACATGGTTCTCCCCGTGGCCGGCAACGTACTCTGCTATAACAAGACCACCAAGTCCTGGTTTGCCTCTCTGGACGAGGCCCGTGCCTACTCCGATACACTCACCATCTACTATGACCGTGCTCCTCAGGAGGGCGGCAAGGTCCGTCTGGTTGTGGTCGGCTGAGGCAGAGCTCCGCACTAAAAACACGGCCCATATCTGACAGGGAGCTGGATATATTCCAGCTCCCTGTTTTTTTGCATTCGTGTCCGTAATATCGGCCCATGTCTACCAAATGTCTACCAGCCTCAGGCCCTCAAAGCATTGGGCCGCAAGGCCTTTGGGCGCTGATGAATGTATCTGCTTTTTGACACAGTCTACCAAATGCCTACCAAATTCACATTTTTCTTTTTTCAGCGGCAGTTTTGCTAAAAAACTGCCGCTGTTTTTCTCTCTTCTATTTCGACTGAAAGGGGCGTTATACGACCCTGAGTGGTTGTTTTCGACCCTGAAACTCAAATTTTAGAAGGA
>CABIYL020000042.1:0-6827 GCA_902362925.2 Clostridiales bacterium
GCCCCCCCCCGGCTCTATTCTTCCAGCAGACACAGCAGAATTTTATCGGGCGGCCAGACTGCGAATCTGAGCACAGACCTCCTCCGGGTCGTACTGTCCGGAGATGACACGAATATGGTGGGCCTCATGTTCAAAGCAGCCGTGCTTTCTCTCCAGCATGGCGGCCACAGCAGCGGGCAATGTTCCGTGCATGCGGAGCGCAAACCGGCTCTTAATCGTGTCCAGATCCGCTGTCACCAAAATCCGGATCGCCCGGTCGGGCAGCAGCGCCAGATGCTCCCACTCGGAGATGACGTAAATCACACTCTCACCCTCCACGGCCTCCTGAAGCTTTTTGCAGAAGAGCTTTTGGGCGATAGCCTCATTGCCCGCCAGGCGCAGATAGTCCCTGCCCGTATACACCCGGGCGTGGAGAGCGGATTTCAATTGCTCTGCCAGAAAGGTTTTCCCGGTACAACTCTCCCCCATGATGCCGATTACCATATATCCTCCCCCCTGCTCATTCCGGTTTTACGCGCCAATACCCTCCGGCATCCCGTTCCAAAAGATGCTCCCCTACCATATCCCGTCGGATGGTACAGAAATCATCGTGAAAGTCCGCAATGATCAGATTGACCTCCTGCTCAGAATAGATTCTGTCATAAGTGAAGACCTGGGCTATGACCTCAAGAACAATGCGTTTTTTCTTTTGCTGCGTGGGAATTGATTTCAGCTTTCCATACACAAAGAACGCATCAATTACCTTCTGGCGGTACTCCTCATCCCGCTGCCGCTGTATATCCGCTTCATCGGACGCTTCCTGCAGAATATCCAGAATACGGATTTCAAAGACGCTGCGGTTGAGGGCGTACATCGTATAGTACTGGCTTTTGTAGCAGGTGACCGCCCCGGCATCCGCCAGCTTCTTCAAATGGAATGACACCGTGGGGGCGGTCAGGTTCAACCGCTCCGCCAGACGCTCCACATACATGTCCTCAATGGCCAGAGACTTCAGGATTTGCAGCCGTGATTTATCGGACAGGCACTTGAACAGCCGGACGGCCTCTGCCTCATTCATACCTCCACCTCCCAAACTGCAGAAAATTTCAGGCGGATTTCCTGGGCTGTGTCCAGCTTGAGCCGCTCAATGTGCATTTTCTCGCAGTCGTGATTCTGACTCGCCTGATTGTACGAAGCCATCCAGGCGGAGGGTATCTGCCGGAGCTTTTCCAGGAAAAAGGCTTTGGCAGCCTCTTCCCTTCCGCCGCTGTTCTGAACCCCTACGGAAAGTACAGTGCGGAAAATGTCATACACATTGGCTCTGATTTTTTCAAATGCCGCTTCATCCGGGCGGTCATCTGCAAGCAGCTCCTTTTGCCGGCTAGTGCATGCCGCAATCTGACCGTCAAACCACGTACGCATCTGCTCCGCTTTCTTTTCCATTCCGCTTCCTCCTTATATAAATTACAAAATCACCTCAATGGAACCTCTCGTCTTAATTTGATTATATATTTACCTTATCAGTAAGTCAATTATATTTAGATAAATGTAAAAATAAATATATGAAATGCGGTGGCGCTCCGTATCACACAGAGCACCGCCGTTTTTACTGCTGATTCTGCTTTTCAATCTGTTCCGCCAGGTCATTGAGGTAGACCCACCGGTCCATCTTCTCCTCCAGCTCCCCTTCCAGCTGGGTCTGCTCCTCCTGGAGCTGCTGGAGAGCCACGTAATCGCTGGCGCACTCCTCCTGCCGACGCTTCACGTCGGCCAGCTTCTCCTCCAGAGCGGCAATCTCTCCGTCGATGGACTCATACTCCCGCTGCTCCTTATAGCTGAATTTCAGCTTCTTGGGACCCTGGGGCCGCTCCTGCTTTTTCTCAGCCGCCGGAGCCTTGGGCGTTTTGGCCTTCTCCTCCGCCTGTCGGGCAGCCAGATACTCAGTGTATCCGCCCGGATAGGCCCGGACCACGCCGTCCGCCTCCACGGCGAACACCCGGCGCACCACCTTATCCAGGAAAAACCGGTCATGGGAGACAGTGATGACCGCTCCCGGGAAGGTCTCCAGGTAGTCCTCCAGAATGGCCAGGGTCTGGATGTCCAAGTCGTTGGTCGGCTCGTCCAGCAGCAGCACGTTGGGCGCGGAGGCCAGCACCGCCATCAGGAACAGACGCCGCTTCTCTCCGCCGGACAGCTTGGAAATGGGGCTGTACTGGATATCCCCCGGGAACAGGAACTTGTCCAACAGCTGGGTGGCGGTGAGGGTACCCTCAGGCGTCTCGATATAGTTGCCAATCTCCTTGACGTAGTCGATGACCCGGGTCTCCGGGGGCATGACGGGGTTCTCCTGGCTGAAGTAGCCGATGCGCACCGTCTCCCCCCGCTCTATCTCTCCCCTGTCCGGGGTCAGCCGGCCGGCAATCAGATTGAGCAGGGTGGATTTGCCGCTGCCATTGGTGCCCACGATGCCAATCCGGTCGTCCCGCAGGAGCATGCAGTCAAAATCCCGCAGCACCGTCCGGCCCTCAAAGGCCTTGGTGACACCCCGCAGCTCAATGGTCTTTTTCCCCAGTCGGCTGGAGATGGCCGACAGGGTCAGCTCAGCCCGCTGCTCCGGCCCCTTCTGCTCCTTCAGGGCCTCGTACCGCTCCAGACGCTCCCGGCTCTTGGTGCCACGGGCGGTGGGGCCCTGCATCACCCATTGGTACTCCCGGCGGAGGATGGACTGACGCTTGCGCTCGCTGGCCTGGGCCATCTCCTCCCGCTCTGCCCGGATGCGGAGATAGTCCTCATAGTTGCCCTCATAGAAATAGAGCTTGCCCCGCTCCACCTCCGCCATCCGGGTGACCACCCGCTCCAGGAAGTAGCGGTCGTGGGTCACCATGGCCAGAGCGCCCTTGTACTGGCGGAGATAGTCCTCCAGCCAGCGGACCATCTCGCTGTCCAGGTGGTTGGTGGGCTCGTCCAGAATGAGCACGTCGCTCTCATGGACCAGAGCAGAGGCCATGGCCACCCGCTTCCGCTGGCCGCCCGACAGGGTGCCCACCCGCTGCTCAAAGTCTGTGATGCCCAGCCGGGTGAGGATGGTCTTGGCCTCGTACTCCGCCAGCTCCCGGGCCTCGGGAGAGAGCCCGGCGAACACCTGCTCCAGCACGGTTCTGCTCCCCTCAAAGGCCGGGTTCTGGGGCAGATACTCCACCCGGACATTGGGGTCCAGCGAGACAGTGCCCTCATCCGGTTCTTCCGCCCCCGCCAAAATCTTCAGCAGGGTGGATTTTCCCGTGCCGTTGATGCCGATAACACCCACCTTGTCCCCCTGGTTCAGGTAGAGGGATACCCCGTCCAGCAGCACCTTGGTGCCGTATGCCTTTTTGATGTGCTCTGCCGACAAGAGCATATGTCATTCCCCTTTCTGGGTCTTTTGTATTACAGTTTTTCCAGCTTGGCCCGGAAGGAGATCCGTCTGGGCGTGGCCATCTCGTCAAACTGGACCACATGGGCGCCCCGTTCCCTGTCCACCTCCAGAATCGTACCCAGGCCGAACATCTGGTGCCGCACCCGCTGGCCGACAGAAAAGGTGATGGCGCTGCCATCCTCCGGCAGGTATCGTTCACTGCTGGCAATGGCGTATCTTGCCTCCCGGATGAGCCCCTCCTCCGGCGGTCTGGTGTAGGTGAGCAGCTCCTGGTCAATATCCAGCAGGAACCGGGATGGATAGCGGGGCGATCCGTCAAAATTGCGTCCGTCCGCCTCGGAGAGATAGAGCCCCTTCTCCGCACGGGTCAGGGCCACGAAGGCCAGCCGACGTTCCTCCTCCATGCCCTGGAGGGTGCGCACCTTCCGGGAGGGGAAAACTCCCTCGTTCATGCCGCACAGAAACACATAAGGAAATTCCAGGCCCTTGGCGGCATGGACGGTCATCAGCTTCACCTTGTCCCCCTGGTCACCGGTGTCGCTGTTGCTGAACAGAGCGATGTGAGCCAGGTAGTGCTCCAGAGTGGTCTCCTCGCCGCAGGTGGTCTCGTACTCGTACACCGACTGCTTCAGCTCCGCCAGATTGTCCAGCCGCTCCTGGCTGCCCTCGGTGCGGAGCATCCGCTCATAGCCGCTCTCATTGAGAATGGCGGAGAGCACCTCCGAGATGGGGCGGCCCTCATATCCGGCAGCAAATGCCTCGATTAAAGAGACAAAGGCCTGGGCCCTGGTGCCCTTGAACACCGGGTCCTCCAGGTTGTCCAGCAGGCTCTGGTAGAGGGTGCGGCCGTTTTTCTCCGCATACTCCTCCAGAAAGGCCATCCGCCGCTTGCCCAGGTTCCGCTTGGGCACGTTGGCAATCCGCCGGAAGGACAGGTCATCCTTGTAGACAATCATTCTCAGATAGGACAGGGCGTCCTTAATCTCCATGCGGCCGAAAAACTGCACGCCGCTGTAAATGGTATAGGGGATTTTGGCCTGGAGCAGCACCTCCTCCACCGACCGGGACACATAGTGAGCACGGTAGAGCACCGTCATGTCCCGGTATGGGACCCCCTGGCTGTGGAGCTGCTCCATCTCCCCCACCATCCATTTGGCCTCCGCCTCCTGGGTCTCCCCCAGGTGGCACAGCACCGGGGCGCCCGACGGCAGAGTTGGAACCAGCGCCTTTGAGATGCGGTATTTGTTCTTGTCAATCAGCGCGTTGGCCGCTGCCAGAATCTCCGGCGTGGAGCGGTAGTTCTCCATCATCATAATGGTCTTTACGCCGGGAAAGCGCCGGTCAAATTCCAGCAGGTACTTCACGTCGGCACCGCGCCAGGTGTAGATGGTCTGGTCCGGGTCCCCCACGATGAACAGATTTTTATGGTAGCCGCAGAGCACCTCCATCAGCTGGTACTGGAGCTGGTCGATATCCTGGAACTCGTCGATCATGATGTACTCCAGCCGCTGCTGCCACTTGAGCTTGATGTCCTCGTGCTCCTGAAAGATGTAGAGGGAGAATTTGATGAGGTCGTTGTAGTCCAGGCCGAAGCACTTCTTCTCCTGGTAGAGGTAGCCGTAGAAGATAATGTCCCCTGTCTGCACGGCATTGAGGTACTTCTCCTTCAGGGTGTCCAGGGAGAGGTTGATCAGGTCCTCATAATACTCTGGCTTCCGGAACAGCTTGTAGTCCTCAATCATGTCCCGGGCCGCGGAGAAGGTCATATCCCGCAGCGTCAGCCCCCGCTCCTCATAGATAATCTGGAGCATGGCGTCAATATCGGAATTGTCCAGCACCAGAAAGCTCTTGGGATACTGGACCGCATGGCTGTCCTCCTGGAGAACGGAGACACAGAAGCCGTGGAAGGTATTGATATACCCGGTATCGTTGTCCCCGGTGAGCTGATGGATGCGCTGGCGCATCTCGTTGGCGGACTTGTTAGTAAAGGTAACGCAGAGGATGTTGCCAGGCAGGATGCCCAGTTCATTGACCAGATAGGCAAAACGGTGGGTCAGCGCCCGGGTCTTGCCCGATCCCGCGCCGGCGATGACGCGGACAAAGCCCTCGGTAGACGTGACCGCCTCCCGCTGGGCAGTGTTCAGGCCCTCCAGAAGTTCCGTCATCCAGCTCCCTCCCTTATCAGAACATTAGAACAGTTGTTTTTATTATAGCAGGAATCTTTCTGCGCCTCAAGAGAGAATGAGGTGCTGGATGCCCATCTATGAAAAAAGGGCTCGCGGCAGCTGCCGCGAGCCCTTTTCAATCGGTTTAAGGGAGAAGCCGATTCTTACTCGTCAAGCAACAGTAGCAATTTGTGGTCATCCCTTCCAAAATAGTCGTTTGTCCGACCATTTTGACCACAAGCTGCTCGACAATTCTTTTTCCGAAAAAGTTCGGTAAAAGCCAGAATCAAGATAAAACCGGGCTAAAAACAGAAAATAAATAAAAAAAGAGCCCGGGGAAACGAATTTCCTCGGACTCTTTTGTGAGTCATTATTTAGGGACAATGTGCTTGTTTGCGGGGGGACAAGTACATGGTACCTAAGGAGATTCGTTTCAACTAAGACGATTATAGCAGGACCTGTCTTGCTTTGCAAGTTATAAGTGGTATGGGATAGTAAAGAAACATCCTGCCAATAGAATTAAGTTACTTTGCTTATAATCAATCCGCAACTTGAATCTATTGTGTTGGAGGCAGATAATCAATGTATCCACCTAATCCACCCGCAGATGCTATTTACAGAGTAAAACTTCTTTCCGCCGAGCAAGACGATGCGGCCTTTTATATCCGCTATGACATATCGGTTGGCCCATGTGTTGGTTGGGCTACCTATATATATCAGCAAACCGGCAAGTGGCCTCTAATCTGGAGACTGGATAAGCGTAGAGGTACCACCGCCATCCGGTGTGCGCTGGATGCACTCAATCGCGGCAGCCATTGCAGGATACAATCATTGGCGCAGGCAGCCGGACATCATATATGTCTGGAGCTACATCGCCGGACGGGCACCAAATATATAGATGTAAGGAGATCGTTGCCAGCATCCGCCGCTCAAATTACTCCAGATGATATCCGTATTGGCACCACAGGTGGCTGGCGGCAGGGTGATCCTAACTGGCGGCACGCATTGCTGCTGGCAAACCTTTCTGGACTTCCTGTGCTTAATGCTGACAGTCGCGAAGGCCACTCCCCCATGGTCGATTGGTGCGCAGAGCATGGTGTTATCATCCTACCACAGCACTTACCTGCTGGAGATTATACCACATCAAATAGCAATGTCATTGTAGACCGCAAAAATAGGTTGATTGCATAATGAAGTTGGACACTTGAGAAAAGAAAATCCATAGTGATTTTACTCGTATGGTAGAATGAAGTTCCCACACCACATTC
>CABIYL020000043.1:0-4870 GCA_902362925.2 Clostridiales bacterium
TACCTCCTTCGGTGGTACTGTTTCTTACTATTATTATACGCTATTTCTCGTCAAAAATCAACCATTTGTTGTGACAGAGCCTTATAAAATTTCCTACGACATTTTGGACGAGGATAATGAAGAAGAGGCCGCGTTGAAGCAGCTGATCACAGATACTGTTCGTCGCTTGGCCCAGCACTTTGTGGATAACGGCTATTCTCTGCTGGATGCCACCGGTCAGGGAACTACTTGGGGCAAGACCAACCTCGAATATTTCAACAACAGTATGACTTGGGAAGACAATTCTCTCAATTGTCTGGTACTTTTGAATGTTTTTAAGATGGCCCACTATGTAACCGGCGAGCAGCGCTGGGAGGATGAGTACCGGATGCTGGCTCTTGAGGAGCCCTACCGCTATGCCGAACTGTGCGGAAAATACTGGGAGCACTTGGCCTATGTCGCACACAAGAACGGCTTTATTCCCGAAGACGCTTCTCAGGAGGAAGTTGACAACTGGATCCTGAACTATCACAACTATTCTGACGAAGAGATGGCCATGCTGGCCTACTACCTGCTGTTCCAGCTGGAGAATGACCCTGTCCTGCTGGAACAGTATCGTGTCGGCCTCAACGACTGGTGGAATTCCATCCAGTACAGCGAGAACCCCCTGTGGTACTACATCTATCAGTTGGCCTATCCCGACCAGGTCATGACCGACTACTACGGCAATTCTCTCATCGAGACTGCCTCCTGGACGCTCTCCCGCCACCCCATCGACACCATCAAGTGGTCTGCCACTCACCCGGACCGCCCCGATGTGAAGTCTCCCGACCCCAGTCAGTATCAGGGAAGCCCTGAGGACGAGATTGACAATGTGGCTGACGGCCCCACCCGTGACAAGACCACCGGCGAAATCCGCGTTGTTCCCTTTGATGAACGTGGCCTGCACAAATACAACGGCTCTACCTATAGTTTGGAAGATATCGATCCGAACAAGATGGAAAGTTCTACCATCTATAGTCTCCCTTATTGGCTTGGCCGCTACCATGGCATGATCACTCCCGACGCCACTGAAACCGAAGAGCCCATTATTTCTCTGGCCGTAATGAGTGATATCCATGTTGGCTGCACAGACCACGTGATGCCCACCACTCACGCAGAGCGCTTTGAAACCGCGCTCAATTTCTACACCGAGAACGGCTTCAACTATGACGCCGTCATCCTCAACGGCGACTGCGCTGACAACCCCTCCGTGTCTGACACCCAGTTTGACACCTTTATGGAGGTTCTGAACGCCAATATTCAGGAGGGTGCACAGCCCATCATCAACACCGGCAACCATGAAAACTATCTTGGAAACCAGATTCAGGAAGTCTTTTATGAAAAAACCGGCATTGGCTCCAACCCCGCTTACACCATCTCCGAGAACGATGACAGCACCGAAAGCAATATGATTTTCTACGACACATGGGTCAACGGCTATCATTTCATCGTTTTCAACCACGATCGCAAGGACCTCTCCGATGAGCGTATCAGCTGGCTCACCTCCAAAATCGAGGAGGGGTATAATGGCCAGCCGGTGGACCCCAGCAAGCCTGTTTTCCTTGTCAGCCACTACGACCAGGATACCTGGGCGGATCGTTCCGCCAGCACCGTTGAGAAATTGCAGCCCGTATTTGAGGCCCATCCAAATGTGGTCATGTTCACCGGACACAACCACGCGTCCCTGAACAACATCCACAACCTGCTTGGAAACCGTGTGGGCCGCCTCAGCATCCATGACGGCGGCGTTGGCGACGTTCAGACCGAAGGCGACTACTACACGGCCAAGCCCATCTCCCAGGGCCTGTTTGTGGAGGTCTATGCGGACTACATGCTCGTTCATCAGCTGGCCTTCAATGACGGCGGCTATGAAATGGCCGAGCCGGTGCGTATTCCTCTGGATGACATGCTCTCTGTGGTGCCCACCGACGATGAAGTCCCCACTTTCAGCGACGATGCCGCTGTGACTGTGGACGACATCACCTTTAATTCCTGCAGTATCTCCTTCCCTGCCGCTTCCGACAACCATGTTGTGTCTCACTACAATATCTTTGTCCGCAACGGCGACGGCGAAGAGGCTCAGGTGGATCTGATTTACAACCCCTACTGGATCAAGGATGAAACTGCCGACTTTACCCGCACCCTCAAGGGTCTCACCCCTGGCTCCACCGGCAATGTGGTCCTTGTGGAGGCTTATGACGCCTGGGGCAATCTGTCCGCCCGCATTGAGTCCGCTCCCTTTGATGTCCCCGCCGCCGATCCCTCCTATTCCGATGACGCCCCCACAGTGCTCCACATGGACTTCAGCACCGTGGAAGGCAACACGGTAAAGGACGCCTCCGTCAACCAGAACGACGCGCTTCTGGAAGGCAATGCCTCTGTTGTCTATGATGAGACCTTTAAGAAAAACGTTCTCGTCCTGGACGGCACAGGCGCCCGCGGCGACGCAAACAGCTCCTGCGCCCGTATTCCCTTTAACTCCAGCCTCTACACCCAGGACGCCATTACCATCGAAACCGCCTTCATCATTGACGAGGAGATTTCCGATGACACCAGCGCCCTGCATGGCAGCGACGAGCAGCACATCATCAGCAACTACGAAACCGGCGGCTACTCTCTGGCATACGGCAACGGCGACGGCAAACTCCATTTCTATATGGACAGTGACTTCAATGAGCTCTCTGCCGATATCACCCGCGGCCAGCCTCACCACGTCATGGTCACCTATGACCATGCTACACTGAAGCTGTTTGTAGACGGTGTTCTGTGCGACGAGACCTCCGCCAATGCCGACATCGCCATCAACGTGCTCAACGACCTCTTCCTGGGCGCGGACAGCGAGGGATTCCAGGATCGCTATCAGTTCTTCAAGGGCAGAATCAGCTTTGTCAACATCTTTGACCGAGGACTGTCCGACGAAGAGGTCCAGTCCAGCTATGACGCATTTGCGGCATCTCTGGCATAATAACACTGCTTTCCCACCTTTCCTTTTCCCCCCTTCCCTCCTTCCCGGCACCGCCGGGAGGGAACCCCAGACCGTGCGGCGCAGCTGATGCTGCGCCGCACGGTTTTCTGTCTCTTATATCCTCTGTGTGTAAGAATGACGGCAATTCCGGCAGGATGAGGCAGTGGTTTGTAAGCCTCGTTGCTTGCGCCCGGGACGGAAATATGATATTCTAAACTATAAATCCCGCGCTGCCCCGCTTGTGCGGAACCGTGGAAAATCAAGGAAAGAAGGTCGGACGATGTCCCATCAGCTTGTCGTTGTTCTGGACTTTGGCGGTCAGTATAACCAGCTCATCGCGCGCCGGGTGCGCGAGTGCGGCGTCTACTGCGAAGTCAAGCCCTATACCACCCCCCTGGAGCAGATCAAGGCCATGGCGCCTATCGGCATTATCTTTACCGGCGGCCCCAACAGCGTCTATGACGAGAAGGCCCCCCATGTGGATCCGGAGATTTTCAATCTGGGTATCCCCGTGCTGGGCATCTGCTACGGCTGCCAGCTTATGGCCCACACTCTGGGCGGTCAGGTGACCGCCGCGCAGGACGACTCCGCCCGGGAATACGGCAAGACGGAGACCTACTACAACACCGACTGCAAGATCTTCAAGGGTCTGCCCGCCCAGGGTATCTCCTGGATGAGCCACGGCGACTATATGGCCAAGGTTCCCCAGGGCTTTGACCTGGTAGCCCACTCCGACGCCTGCCCCAACGTGGCCATCGCCGATAAGTCCCGGGGCTTCTACGGCGTGCAGTACCACCCCGAGGTCAACCACACCGAGAACGGCGTGGCCATGATCCGCAACTTCCTCTATGAGGTCTGCGGCGCTGCCGGCGACTGGACCATGGGCGACTACAAGAACACCGCCATCCGGGAGATCCGGGAGAAGGTGGGCAGCGGCAAGGTGCTGCTGGCTCTCAGCGGCGGTGTGGACTCCTCCGTGGTGGCCGCCCTGCTGGCCGAGGCTGTGGGCAATCAGCTCACCTGTGTGTTCGTGGACCACGGTCTCATGCGCAAGGATGAGGGCGACGAGGTGGAGCAGGCCTTTGCCCGCTGGGACATCAACTTCGTCCGTGTGGACGCCGAGTCCCGCTTCCTTCTGAAGCTGGCCGGTGTGTCCGAGCCTGAGCGCAAGCGCAAGATCATCGGCGAGGAGTTCATCCGGGTCTTTGAGGAAGAGGCCAAGAAGATCGGCGCCGTAGACTTCCTGGCCCAGGGCACCATCTACCCCGACGTCATCGAGTCCGGCGCCGGCGACGCCGCTGTCATCAAGTCCCACCACAACGTGGGCGGCCTGCCCGACTATGTGGACTTCAAGGAGATCATCGAGCCCCTGCGCCTGCTGTTCAAGGACGAGGTCCGTCAGCTGGGCCGTGAGCTGGGTCTGCCCGAGTATTTGGTCTCCCGCCAGCCCTTCCCCGGTCCCGGCCTGGCCATCCGCATCATCGGCGACATCACCAAGGAGAAGGCCGACACCCTCCGCGAGGCCGACTTCATCTTCCGGGATGAGATCGCCAAGGCCGGCCTGGACGGCGGCATCAACCAGTACTTTGCCGTTCTGACCAACACCCGCTCCGTGGGCGTTATGGGCGACGGCCGCACCTACGACTACACCCTGGCGCTCCGTGCCGTCACTACCGACGACTTTATGACCGCCGACTGGGCCCGCATCCCCTACGACGTGCTGGACCGGGTGTC
Organism: Clostridiales bacterium; assembly: GCA_902362925.2. Taxonomy (GTDB): domain Bacteria; phylum Bacillota; class Clostridia; order Oscillospirales; family Oscillospiraceae; genus Pseudoflavonifractor. Next base: position 4,721 of record CABIYL020000043.1, read on the forward strand.
CGTCCGCATCGTCAACGAGGTCAAGGGCATCAACCGCATCTGCTACGATATCACTTCCAAGCCCCCTGCCACGGTGGAGTGGGAATGACGCTCGAAACGGCGAAAACCCGCATGAATACAGGCTTTTTTGCCCGTCCATACTGCTCTTGA
>CABIYL020000044.1:0-4659 GCA_902362925.2 Clostridiales bacterium
ACACCAACTGGGCCGAGGGCTACATCAAGTACTGCTATGCCAACGGCATCATCTCCGGTGACGGCCAGGGCCACTTCTTCCCCACTCAGGGCGTGACCGTTGTTCAGGCTGCCAAGATGCTGCTGGTGGCTCTGGGCTACGATGCTGAGGCCAGCAAGTACCAGAACAACGCTATGTGGTCCGTCAACATCATGAAGGACGCTCAGGTTGCTGGTCTGCTCAACGGCGTTGAGGGTACCGCTAACGACACCCTGACCCGCGACGGCGCTGCTCAGATGATCTTCAACACCCTGAACGCCAAGACTGTTACCCCCAAGTTCCAGTATGACATGGGCGTGCAGTACCTGAGTGAGTACGTTGTCTCCTCCACCACCCTGGGCTATCAGACCTACGGCATGGTGAAGGTGACCGCCACTGTGACTGGTATTACCGCCGACGGCAAGGCCTCTCTGTCCAATGTGAAGCCTGAGGCTGCTGCTACTCTCGTGAATGAGAAGCTGCCTGTCACTCCCGACATGGTGGGCAACGCTGTCAACCTGTACGTGAAGGGCACCCTGAACTCCGACGGCACCCTGAACAAGGCTGAGAAGCTGATTTCCACCTCCCTGGTCATCGGCGCCACCAACGTGCTGGGCACCAGCACCGACGGCACCTCTCTGGACGACCTGACCACCAAGCTGAGCACCAACAAGAAGTTCATTGCTGAGCTGGACGAGAAGGTTTACTACTTCGTGAATGGTGAGTCCGAGACTGAAGATGATGTCAAGACCGCTATCAAGGCCGGCGTCATTGTTGAGCTGATCGACACCGATAACACCGGTAAGGCCGACCTGGTCAAGCTGACTGTTAAGGAAGTCAAGACCGTCGTTGGTGAGGTCAAGACCAAGACCGAGAACGACGTGCTGATGGTTGCTATCCCCGGCGTGACTTCCGACAGCGCCAAGCTCACTTACGTGAAGGCTAGCGAGCTCTCCGGCTATGAGGGCCTGGCCAAGGACGATGTGGTCCTGACTGTCAAGGTTGGCAACATGACCTACATCGAGAAGGCCGCCTCCGTCGAGGGCGTTGTGACCGGTATCAAGGGCGATACCTCCAAGACCTACAAGGTTGACGGCGTGTACTACGCTGTGTCCGCCCTGGCGGGCGCTTCCAACAGCGGTTACACCGACAACGACTTCAAGAATACCTACACCTTCTACCTGGACAACGGCAACAACATCGTGAAGGCCGTTAAGGTCACCGAGGAAGTTGTCACCAAGACTGCCGTCGTTCTCGACTACGGCAAGATCTCCGGCTCCGGCATCGGCGGCACCAACGTGTTCCAGGCTCAGCTGCTGTTTGAGGACGGCACTGTTGAGATCGTCGAGATGAACAAGTTCGGCGGCAAGACTATCGTCGCTTCCAGCGCTGGTAAGGACGAGGTCAACTATGGCGACATCGACAATGGCTCTAACGAGGGCAAATTTGTCGAGTACTCCGTTGACAAGAACGGCAAGTATGAGCTGACCCTGGTCGACTCTGCCGAGGCCGTTGCCACCGACAAGGGCATCACCTCCAACACCGCCAAGTTCGACGGCACCAATGTTGCTAACGCCAACACCATCTTCCTGGTGAAGAAGGGCACTGGCTCCAACGTGACCTACACCGCCTACAAGGGCATCGCCAATGTTCCCAGTGTTGCCCAGGCTGACCTGAAGGGCGGCCAGGTTGTGAGCAAGGACGGCGTGGCCACCTATGTTTACATCGTTGCTGATAAGTTCACCGGCGATGTGTCCGCTGAGAAGTACACCTACATCATCAGCGCCAAGCCCGAGACTGTCTCCGACGGCAACAACGGTGTGGACTATGTCTACTCCGCCATCGTGGACGGCGAGAAGACCACTCTGACTGCCGATACTGAGCTGTTCAAGGCCAGCGGCCTTTACACCTATCAGACCACTGACGGCGTGGTGACCAAGGCTGAGTCTAAGCAGGACGATCTCAAGAAGGGTATCACCACCATCTCCGGCGGCACCCTGGTTGTCGGCGCTGACAAGACTGCTTACCTGTACACCGACGACACCGTCTTCTACGCCATTGACGAGAAGGCCGGCACCGTCGAGAGCGTGAGCGCCTCCAACATCAGCGCTGATAAGGATGTCGAGGTCTTCGTCATCAAGGCTGATAAGACTGAGAACAACACCGCTTCCGTGGTGTTTGTTATCACTCCTGCTGAGGCTGGCTAATCAAACGATTAGTCCTTAACGCAGATAGGCAAACAAAAGGAACCCTGGGCCAGCGGCCCGGGGTTCCTTTTCTTATTCTTATCTGTTTGTTTCAGAAAGGCGTTATTTTAGCAAGAGCAAAGAAAAAAAGAACCCCGGGCCAATGGCCCGGGGTTCTTTTTGCTTTTGCGTCTGTGTGAATCGTCAGATTACACAGCGGGGGTAATCACGAACACCACGGAAGCGGTATCGTTGGTGGTACCCTTGGCGAGAACAACGGCGACCTGAACGGTAGCGCTGGTCTCGATGTCGCTGGCGTTCACGGTCTCCACGCTGCCGGTCTTGGCATTGATGGTGTAGAAGACAGTGTCGTCATTGTACAGGTAAGCGGTCTTGCCGGCGAAGGCATTCTTCAGAACCAGAGTGCCGCCGGAGACGGACTCCAGACCGGTGGCGGGAGTCACAGCCTTCACAGCCTCGCTCACCACACCGTCGGTGGTCACGTAGGTGACCAGGCCGTTGGTGCCAACATACTCGGTCTTGTCCACGGTCAGGGTGGTCTTCACGCCGTCCACGATGGCGGAGTAGACGTAATCCAGACCGTTGTTGCCGTCAGAGACAACCTCGTAGGCCTTCCAGTTCAGGATGTAAGCGTACTTGGCAGCAGCCACGTCGCCGGAAACCTTAGCGGTGTCGAGGTAGACGTAGGTAGCCACGCCGTTCTTGCTCACGACCTGACCGGCAGCCAGGTTGCCCTCACCAGCAGCGATGGCGGGAACATTGGCGATGCCCTTGTAGGCGGTGTAGGTCACGTTGGAGCCAGTGCCCTTCTTCACCAGGAAGATGGTGTTGGCGTTGGCAACGTGAGTGCCGTCGAACTTGGCGGTGTTGGACTTGATAGCGGTCTCGGCAGCGATGGTGGTGACCTTGATGTCATCAGTGTCGGCGACCTTGGTCAGCTCGTACTTGCCGTTCTTGTCGACGGAGTAGTCAACGAACACGCCCTCGTTGCCAGCAACATTGACGGTGTCATAGTTGACCTCATTCTGGTCGGCGCCGGAAGCAACGACGGTCTTGCCGCCGAACTTGCTCATCTCGACGATCTCAACGGTGCCGTCCTCGAACAGGAGCTGAGCCTGGAACACGTTGGTGCCGCCGATGCCGGAACCGGAGATCTTGCCGTAGTCGAGGACAACAGCAGTCTTGGTAACGGTCTCCTCGGTAACCTTAACGGCCTTCACGATGTTGTTGCCGTTGTCCAGGTAGAAGGTGTAGGTGTTCTTGAAGTCGTTGGCGGTGTAGCCTTCCATGGCGTTGGAAACCAGGCCGGACTTGGCATAGTACACGCCATCAACCTTGTAGGTATCGTTCTTGATACCGGTGACAACGCCCTCAACGGAGGTGGCCTTCTCGATGTAGGTCACGCCACCCACGGTGACAACCAGAACCACGTCGTTCTTGACCAGGCCCTCGTAGCCGGAGACGGTCTTGGCATCAACATAGTCGGAGGTCACGCCGGGGACGGAGACCATCAGCACGTCGTCCTCGGTCTTGGTCTTGACGTTGTTGGTCAGGGTCTTGACAGCCTTGTTGGTCAGCTTGACCAGGTCAGCCTTGCCGTTGTTGTTGGCATCGATGAGCTCAACAACGGTACCAGCCACGATCTTGCCGTTGGCAGCATCAACATCGTCCAGCTTGACGCCGTTCTCAAAGTACTTGACGTTCTCGTCCAGCTCGGCAATGAACTTCTTGTTGCCGCTCTTGTTGGTGGTCAGGTCGTTGGTGGTGTTGGCCACATAGCCGGTCACCTTGGTGCCGTCGGTGCTGGTGCCCAGGACGTTGGTGGCGCTGATGACCAGAGAGGTGGAGATCAGCTTCTCAGCCTTGGTCAGCTTGCCGTTGGTGTCCAGGGTGCCCTTCACATACAGGGAGACAACGTTGCCCACCATGTCGGGGGTAGCGCTCAGGGTCTTGCTGATAGTCAGGTTGCCAACGCTGGTGGGATTGAGGACAGCCTTGCCGTTCTCAATGCTCTCCACGGTGGCGGTCACCTTCACCATGCCGTAGGTCTGATAGCCCAGGGTGGTGGAGGAGACAACGTACTCGCTCAGGTACTGCACGCCCATGTCATACTGGAACTTGGGGGTAACAGTCTTGGCGTTCAGGGTGTTGAAGATCATCTGAGCAGCGCCGTCGCGGGTCAGGGTGTCGTTAGCACTACCCTCAACGCCGTTGAGCAGACCAGCAACCTGAGCATCCTTCATGATGTTGACGGACCACATGGAGTTGTTCTGGTACTTGCTGGCCTCAGCGTCGTAGCCCAGAGCCACCAGCAGCATCTTGGCAGCCTGAACAACGGTCACGCCCTGAGTGGGGAAGAAGTGGCCCTGGCCGTCACCGGAGATGATGCCGTTGGCATAGCAGTACTTGATGTAGCCCTCGGCCCAGTTGGTGT
>CABIYL020000045.1:0-2928 GCA_902362925.2 Clostridiales bacterium
ACTGTACGAGAAGTTCCTGGATTCTGTCTACGCCGCTTCTGTCAGCTAACTAATTTTTACCGTGCGGGTGTCCAACTTGCACTTGCAATTTGCGGAGATAAAAAAGAGTATTCTGAAAGTCAAATTTTACTTTTACAAAAAGCAGAACATGAAAAAGCACATGAGATTGCTACAAACATAAATTGTAATCTGTATGTTCATCATATGCTTTTTGATGAAACTGATATTACGAGTTGCTTATCTTATATAGAAAGGGGCCCAAAATTATGAGAGCTTTGCTTGACACAAATATAATCATCCATAGAGAAAACAAGCGTGTTTCCAATTATAGTATTGGCCACCTTTTTCGATGGTTGGATAAGTTAAAATATGATAAAGTAATCCATCCATACTCTATATCCGAAATAAAAAAATATCGAGATCCAGAAACGCAAGAGGCCATTTCGGTAAAGCTGGAATCATATGAGGTAATCAAAACCATTAAGGAACCAGACGATTCTTTTTTAGAATTGATCGGAATTCCGGAAAAATCGCAAAATGACATGATTGATGATTGCCTATTGTTTGAAGTATATTCAAACAGAGTTGACATACTAATCACGGAGGATCGGAGACTAAGAAATAAAGCTATAAAGCTAGGTTTGAGTGACAGAGTTTTTTCAATAAATGCATTTATCAGTGCAGCGACGGCTGAAAACCCAAGTCTCATTGAATATAAAATGCTTGCCGTTGAAAAAACCTATTTCGGAAATGTTGATTTAACCGATTCTTTCTTTGACAGTTTCCGTATCGCTTATCCAGGATTTGATAAGTGGTTTGCTCGCAAGTGCGATGAAGAAGCTTACATATGTAATACGGATGCTGGAAAGGTACTGGGATTCCTCTACTTAAAAACAGAAGGTGTCGATGAGAATTACTCAGATATTGTTCCACCCTTTAAACCGATGCGCAGATTAAAAGTAGGAACATTTAAAGTTGAATCTACCGGATTTAGGTTGGGTGAGCGGTTTGTTAAAATTATTTTTGACAATGCCTTACAACGCAATGTTGACGAAATTTATGTAACACTTTATACAGATAGGGAAGAACTGTCCGCTTTGGCTGCATTACTGAAAAGGTGGGGCTTCACTGAATATGGAGTAAAAATTGGAAACGGGAAAGAAGAACAAGTTTTAGTAAAAAGGATGAAAGATTTTGATCGTAATATTTCTTTTCGCAAAAACTTTCCCAACATTCAGTATGATTGCAATAAGTATATTTTGCCGATTTTCCCACAATATCACACCACACTACTCCCGGATTCCAAACTGAACAACGAGAATAAAATTGATTTTCTCGGAAGAGAACCTCATAGGTATGCATTACAAAAGGTCTATATCTCGTGGGCTCCCGGAAATGGTGTAAAGCCCGGTGATCTAATTCTGTTTTATCGAACAGGCCCCGAAGGTTCAAATAAAAAATATACTTCGGTTGTTACAACAGTCGCTATGGTGGATGAAATTATTAGCAATATTCATTCTCAGGAGGAACTGCTTAGTATCTGTCAGAATCGAAGTGTCTTTTCTACCGAAGAATTGAAAGGCTTTTGGCGTGATCATAGGCGTAATTTAAAAGTTTTAAAATTTATATTTGTCAAAAGCCTGAGCAAAAGATTAACATTGGGCTACCTTTGGGACCATGACATTGTGTGTGCTCCAAGGGGGCCTAGATCGTTTATGAAATTGAGTGATGAACAATATAATCAGATTATGCACGATTCTGAGACGGAAATTAAGTATGTAGAATGATGAGGATTTAATTTTGAAGGCGATTCTATTATCAATAAAACCAGAATATGTTGATAGGATATTGGCTGGTACAAAAAAATATGAATATCGTAAACGGCTAGCACGAAGTGACAGTTCTGTTCTACTTGTATATAGCACATCTCCGGTAATGAAAGTGGTGGCAAAAGTTGAAATACTGGGGACTATTTGTGCAGCTCCCTCCACCTTATGGGAACAGACTAAAAGTAACGCGGGCATTAGCAGAAAAAAATATCGGGAATATTTTCATGGGTGCAAAACAGCATACGCCTATGAATTAGGAAAAGTAGAAATATTTGATCCTCCACGAGATTTATTAGATTACAATATCACACTTGCCCCGCAATCTTTTTCGTATGTAGATATAGAATAAAGCAGGAAAGGGTGGCTTGAAGCCACCCTTTCCTGCTTCGGGCCATGCTGACCCGAAGTCAACTTGCCAGAAACCGATACAGAGCGGATTTGCCTCCGTCCAAAGCCCAAAGCAGAGAGCCAGCCGCCGCTTGCAGCCCATACGGCGAAAGGAGGAAGGCTAAGAACAGAAATACAATTCCTCCGATGGGTGTCGGCGTGAAAAAGAGGGCGATACCCAGCACCGCCAAGATCACGGAGGCAATCGTCAGTATGAAGGCACAAATATCAAGCAGAAACACCAGTAGAGCAGCCAGAAGAGACAGCGCCAGAGCGAAGGGCGCAACCAATATTTTCAGCAGTATTTTCATCATCCAAACCTCCTTTATTCTTTCTGTCTCTATTTTATCATGCCTGCCCGGGGACATAAATGTTGCGAAAAATTAGTGAGTCCTGTCCCCCAAAAATAAACGGAGAGGTACATTACCGCTCCGTTTATTTTGATTATTGTAATATTTCGTCTAATAAGCCTTGATAAACTTCTGGAAGGGAAACAATCATCAATTTATACCATGTTTCTCTGCTGAAAGTCCCATTTTCAATGCACCAAATTTTATAATGCAAGTCTCTATGCTCTGTGTATTGATCGATTGGTATTCCAGTTCGACTATCTGTATATTTTTGAAGGTTGATTGCATAATGAAGTTGGACACTTGAGAAAAGAAAATCCATAGTGATTTTACTCGTATGGTAGAATGAAGTTCCCACACCA
>CABIYL020000046.1:0-1732 GCA_902362925.2 Clostridiales bacterium
ACTGTACGAGAAGTTCCTGGATTCTGTCTACGCCGCTTCTGTCAGCTAACTAATTTTTACCGTGCGGGTGTCCAACTTGCACTTGCAATTTGCGAAAAAAACATGAAACGGCATATCTGCGTTTTCCAGCAGATTTTCGGGATTAAATTCTTTTCGGGTCTTGAGCAGCATTGCTTCAGCCCGTTTTTTATTGCCCTTTACGGCAAGTCCGGTGCTGATGGATTTGCTTTTCCGTTTACCGTCAGCACCTTTCCAGCTTAATATCATCTGGAAATATCCATTTTGTTCTCTCAGGTGGCCTGCTACCATCATCATTCCTCCTTTTTGCAGCAGCTATATTCACCCGCTGTTGACGGTATCATCGTACCATCAACCTATAAATGCAGCAAGGATATGAATTAGCTTCGTCTGATGATGTGCAAGTAATTCAATATGTGAAGTTTGGGAATCTTGTAGGTTCGGCCTACTCGAAAATGCTCGATGCTGTTTTCTTGCAACAATCGGTAGGCGGACTTTTCGCTGATCCCCAACATTTTACTCATTTGTGCGACGCTGACAATATCAGGGTAGTTTGAAAAAACCATGCCGTAAGCGTCTTTTTGAAATATTGACATACTCATAATCAACACCTCCTCAGCGCGGAGAATGTCAAAATAGAAAAGCAGCCGTACCGATAAAGGTGAAGGTATATGCTAACCTATAAATCGGTACGGCTGCTGTATTGTAATTTGATTTCTATTCGCCATATTTGCCACGCACCCTGACGATGGGGACACTTCTGGTCTCCGCTGGCGCGGCTGTCATAACTCCGCAGCGTCGTTTTACTCGTGCGCCGCAGGGTTCCTCCCAAGTCTTTAGGAGGCCGTGAGGAAGTATCTTTAAGCCCCCATGCAGTCACCGCGCCCTGAAGTGCCACCTCCAGGTTCCAGGCTTACGTTGATCGCTCAGGACAGCCGATTCATCACCTCCTTGGCTTGTCCTTCGTGGCGGCGCGCCTGATTCGCTCATACATGGGTTATGTACCAGAAATGCCGTCTATTCAGTTGTCAATGTGCCAATGAAGGGGAAGAATTGTCCTTCTAATTACGCTGACAAAAAAGCCGCAAAACGGGCGCGTGTAAGAAGGACTTATCAAAAAAGTTTAGCAAGGTGTTTCAATCCCCGGCGAATGCTATCTCGGACACGGCTGACATCCACTCCCTCAGCCTTAGCAATTTCAGTTGGCGTCATGCCCAGGTAGAACCGGGCATAGATCCGCTTGGCCTGCTTGTCCGGCAACGCCATCACCGCAGCGTAGAGCTGTTCCCGCCGTTGTTTGTCCTCCAAGATTTCCTCCGGGGTAAGTGGGCGATTTATTACGGCATTTTCAATGCCATTGTCATGGTCCAGAGAATAGTATGCCTTATAGCGATACATCTGGCGCTCATAGGCAGCGTCAGCTCGTTTGTCTGCCAAAAACACAGCGTGTACTTCATCGGTCACTTCCAAAAAAAGGTCTGTTTTATATATATCGGGATACAGATCCCGAAGATTGATTTTCTGCATTATGTACCTCCATTTCGGTTCACAGGTCCAGTTGACGGGTGAGCCGAAATGAGGTGGCGAACGGCACCGAAATAATCCGAGTCCATTCAACAAAAAACGACCGCAAATTGCAAGTGCAAGTTGGACACCCGCACGGTAAAAATTAGTTAGCTGACAGAAGCGGCGTAGACAGAATCCAGGAACTTCT
>CABIYL020000047.1:0-353 GCA_902362925.2 Clostridiales bacterium
AAAAGGTTGACTGCTACCCATGCTCCTGTGGTCAGAGAGAAAGACGCACCACTCATATCGTAGGAAATCGGCTTTAAGATGACCTCTCCGGATGCGTTATAGACGTTGGCGTAAAAATACATACCGTTGTCGTTCGGATATCCTGCCGTCACACAACTCAGATAATAATTACCTGCGGGCAGGTAATTCGCTTTGGAAATTCCGGAGCCGAACGGCATAACGTATGCTCCTGACGATCCGGCCGTGCCAGAAAGACTTATCTCACCATCCTCGGAAATTGCGAAGGACACCCCACCGGCCGTCCCCGATTTGTCGGCCTTTGAAAAATCCACCAGATTCTTCCCCGCCACGTG